>CAWGSB010000015.1:0-13637 GCA_963825105.1 uncultured Alphaproteobacteria bacterium | reverse complement strand
CGCGGCCCGATTAAGGGAGAAGACATGAAATACCTAATCGCAGCAGCTCTTGTCGCCGGCACGTTCGCGAGTTTCAGCGCGGCCAATGCCGCCGGCGGTTGCGGCCTCGGCTTCCATCGTGGTCCCTATGGCGGATGCCGCCCCAATGGCGGCGCCGTGGTCGTTGCTCCCCGCGTGGTGCGGCCGCCGGTCGTGGTGGTGCCCCGCGGCCGCATTTGCCCGCTCAGGTTTCCTCACAACGGCAAATTATCGTGCTTCTTCATCGGCATCTCGACATGCTTGTCCTTCAGCATCGCCAGCGCCCGCGCGATGCGCCGCCGGGTCGAGTGCGGCATGATGACGTCGTCGATATAGCCGCGCTCGGCGGCGATGAAGGGCGACAGGAAGCGGTCCTCGTATTCCTTGGTGCGCGCGGCGATCTTGTCGGTGTCGCCGATATCCGCAGCGGAAGATGATCTCGACCGCGCCCTTGGCGCCCATCACCGCGATCTGCGCGGTCGGCCAGGCGTAGTTCATGTCGGCGCCGATTTCCTTTGACGCCATCACGTCGAACGCGCCGCCATAGGCCTTGCGCGTGATCACGGTCACCAGCGGCACCGTGCATTGCGAATAGGCGAACAGCAGTTTCGCGCCGTGCTTGATCAGACCGCCATATTCCTGGGCGGTGCCCGGCAGGAAGCCGGGCACGTCGACGAAGGTGACGATCGGAATGTTGAAGGCGTCGCAGAAGCGGACAAAGCGCGCGGCCTTGCGCGAGGCGTCGCTGTCGAGCACGCCCGCCAGCACCATCGGCTGGTTGGCGACGAAGCCGACGGTGCGGCCGGCGATGCGGCCGAAACCGGTGACGATGTTTTTCGCGAACATCTCGGACAGTTCGAAGAAGTCGCCCTCGTCCACGACCTTCAGGATCAGTTCCTTCATGTCGTAGGGCTTGTTCGGATTGTCGGGGATCAGCGTGTCCAGCGACATGTCGACCCGCCCGATGTCGTCGAAGCTCGGCCATTCCGGCACGCCGTCGGTGTTGTTGGAGGGCAGGAAGTCGATCAGCCGGCGCATCTGCAGCAGCGTCTCGACGTCGTTCTCGAAGGCGCCGTCGGCGATCGAGGAGCGCGTGGCGTGCACGCTGGCGCCGCCGAGTTCTTCCGCCGTCACCACCTCGTTGGTGACGGTCTTCACCACGTCCGGGCCGGTGACGAACATGTAGCTGGTGTTCTTCACCATGAAGATGAAGTCGGTCATGGCGGGCGAATAGACGTCGCCGCCGGCGCAGGGCCCCATGATGACCGAGATCTGCGGGATCACGCCGGAGGCGATGACGTTGCGGCGGAACACGTAGGAATAGCCCGCCAGCGCCGCGACGCCTTCCTGGATGCGCGCGCCGCCGGCGTCATAGAGCCCGATGATCGGCGCCCTCGCCTTCATCGCCATGTCCTGGATTTTTACGATCTTTTGCGCGTGGGTTTCGGAGAGCGAGCCGCCGAACACCGTAAAATCCTTGGCGAAGACAAAGGTCTTGCGGCCGTTGACGGTGCCCCAGCCGGTGACGACGCCGTCGCCCGGCACCTTTGTCTTGTCCATGCCGAATTCGGTCGAGCGGTGCTCGACGAACATGTCGAACTCCTCGAACGAACCCTTGTCGAGCAGAAGCTCGATGCGCTCCCGCGCGGTCAGTTTGCCCCGGGCGTGCTGCGCCTCGATGCGCTTTTCGCCGCCGCCGAGCCTTGCGCCGGCGCGCCGCTCCTCAAGGGTTTCCAGGATGTCTTTCATTGGCGCCCCGCCCGTCGTTCTGCCTTAAGATTTGGACGGGTTCTAACACGGCATTTTGCCAAGCGGAAACCGGCTTTCCGCCACCGAAAGCCGCCGGATCGGCGCTACAAGGGGTAGGGTTTTCAGGCATACCCGAAGGAGAAAACGATGAACGGGACTACCGCGGCCGAAGCCGCAGGCAGCGTGACGGGCGGATTGCGCACCCTGCTCCGGCTGGAGGGCCTGACGCTGTTTGCGGCCATGATCGTGCTCTACGCGGCCCAGGGCGGGTCGTGGTGGCTGTTTGCCATCCTGTTCCTGGCGCCGGATTTGAGCTTTGCGGCCTATCTGGCGGGGCCGAAGGCCGGCGCCATGGTCTACAACGCCGCGCACAGTTTTATCGCGCCGATGGCGCTGATGGCCGCGGGCTTTGCCCTGGCCGCGCCGCTGGCGCTCTCGATCGCGCTGGTCTGGCTGGCCCATATCGGCTTCGACCGCGCGCTCGGCTACGGCCTGAAATATGCGGCCGGTTTCACCTTCACCCATCTCGGCCGGATCGGGAAGGACGCGACCGATACGGGCTGGAAGGTGTAGAACCGTCATTGCGAGCGAAGCGAAGCAATCCATCTCACCGCACAAAGAAAGAATGGATTGCTTCGTCGCTTCGCTCCTCGCAATGACGATAATTACTGAAGTGGTGGCTATATCGACCCGCTCACTCCTCCCCCGCCTTGAACGGCGGCTCCTTGCCGGGCGGCACGGTTTCTTCCGCCATCGCCAGCAGCATCGCCACCATGACGTAGTTGCCCGCCACCGCCGTCAGGTCGACGATCTGCTGATCGTTGAACACCTTCTTCGCCCGCGCATAGGTTTCGTCGGACACCTTCCGCGTGGTCGTGAGCTCGGTGACGAAATCGTAGACCACCGCCTCGTCCTCGGCCATGTTGGACGGCCGCTTGCCGGCCTTCAGCTCGGCGATGATGTCGGCCGACAAGCCCGCCTTGGCCGCGATCGGCGCATGCGCGTACCATTCGACCTGCGAGCGCCATTGCCGTCCGATGATCAGGATCGCAAACTCGTTGAGCCTGGTCGGCACCGAGGTCTGCCAGCGCAGATAATAAAACAGGTCGTACAACCGCTGGCCCAGCACCGGGCTGCGGATCATCGGGTTATACGGCCCGCCGAGGCCGACGCTCGAGACCTTCATGATCTGCTCGCCGAGCGGCTTCTGCTGCTCGTCGAGCTGGTCCATGGTCAGTTGCGGAAAGCGCGGCTGCTTGGCGGTCGCGGTCGGCGCGGTCATCGTTCCTCCAGGCGTTTCTTTTGAGGACGCCGGAGAAGCTAGTCCAGCCGCGTGCCGCCGCACCAGCCCGCGTCGGCGAATGACAGCTATCGGCAATTCAGAGCGCGCCGATATCGCCGAGGCATTGCTGCGTGATGGTCATGCGATCGGCGATATGGCGCGGCTCCGGACAATCCATGTTAAGCGCAAACACCGTCTGGGCGTTGCCCTTCTCGGCCCAGCCCACCATCCAGCCGAGCCTGCCCTGCTCGGCGCCCAACAGCCCGCTCTTGGCGCGGATGATGGTGTCGCCGACCTTGGTCACCGGCAATATATCGCGCACCAGATCCTGGCTGCGCTTCGACACCGGCAGCGCGCCGCGCCGCAGCCGGTCGACGAAATCGACCTGCTGCACCGGATCGATGCGCAACTTGCCGGTCAGCCAGAACTGGTCGATGCCGCCGCCGATGTCGCGGTTGCCGTATTCGAGGAGATCGAGATATTTCTGCATCCGCTCCGCGCCGATGCGCCGCGCGATCTCCTGATAGACCGGCACCGCGGATACGGCGATCGCGCTGCGCATGGTGTGGTCGCGATTCCAGGCCTCGATGCTTCTGACGACGCCGTCCCATTTGAAGACGTCCTTGTCGGGATCGCCGACCACGCCGGTCTCCAGCGCGATCAGCGAATTCGGAATCTTGAAGGTCGAGGCCGGCAGTTTTGCCTCGCCCGAACGATTCTTGTCGCTGGCGATGACCAGGTAATCGTCGACCTTGTAGCCGACGAAGGTGCCGACGGTTCCCTCGTCGAGAAAATGCTTCGCCAGAGCCTCGCGAATCTCGCTGCGCTGGGGCGCGACATTGGCAAAGCCGCGCGACGGCAAGAAGCTCGCGGCGGCAAGAAGACCGAGCGCATGGCGGCGATGGATCATGGCGGCATCCGATGCGGGCAAGAAGACGGCGGCGACGATGCGGATGACATCGTGGTGAAACGATGACAATCGGGAAATCGACATCAGGAAAAGGTCTGGCTTAGCCGAATTCGCCCCGACAGCCGCAGCACGAACATCAGCACTTCCGCGACCGCCTTGTAGAGCTCGGCCGGAATCTCATCGCCGAGTTCGACGTTGGAGAGCGCGCCGGCCAGCACCTCGTTCTCCTCGATCGGGATGTCGTGGGCCCTGGCGACCTCGACGATCTTGGCGCCGATCGTGCCCCTGCCCTTGGCGACGACCCGCGGCGCGCCGGTCCTGTCGTAATGCAGCGCGACCGCGAGCTGGTTCCTGTGTCTCCACGCTCATAGCGCGCGATCCAGGAAATGCCCGGCGCGCGCCGGCGCCGGTTGCGGCGGCGCGCCGTCGCGGATCACGATGTCGCCGGGCAGAAGCTCGGCCTTGCTGAGCGCCTGGCTCAATTGCGCGGCGCCGGCGCGCAATTGCGCCGCGGTCGCCGGCCGCTCCGCCCACATCCGCACCGATGTCCGCTCGCCGCTGAGCGAGACCAGCGCATGAACCGGACCGGCGGGCTCGACGTCGAGCGAGAACCGCGCCCGCCAGACCCGCTTTGCCGCCTCGACCTCATTGCCGCCGCCGTCGCGCGAAATCTCGAACTGCGCCATCGCCGTTCCCTGCGGCGTCACGAATGGAATTTCGAAATTCCAGCGCGGCACGCCGGGATCGATCCGTGCGCCCGCGGTGTCGACCCGATCCGGCAACGAGGCCACCTGCAGCAAGGTCTGGCGCGCGATCGCGGCGTCGGTATCGCCGAGCAGATGATGCGACGTCGTCGCGAGCGGCGCATTGGCGGCGATCGACGGCGCGGCCACCGGCTGCGCCGAGGGCAGCGCCCCGCGAAATGGCGGCGGCGGCGTGTTGGTATGGAAGGTGACGTCGTCGCCGCGCGCGATTTTGCAGCACGGTCGCCGGCAACGCGGCATTGCCGGTGATCGGCGGCGTCGGCTGCAGGCTTTCCTGCAGCAGGTTCAGCGCGGCGCCCGCCGTCATGGTGCGAGGCGCGGCGTTGAGCAGCGTTTCCGGGAGCACGATCCGGACGGTACCCTTCGGTTCCAGGCGATCATCGACGACCGGCGCGTGCGCCTGCGGCAAGAGAATCTCCTGCGCGCTCGATGTCCGCAGACAGCGATGGGGCCAGCGTCGGCGCCGCCTCAGCCGGCCGAGGCGCCACAGCAGGTTGAGCGGCCGCGGCATCCGCCGCGGAGAGTTTGGGGGTCCCCGGCACGGCGGACGGCGGCGCCAGGGTCGCCTGAGCGCCGGCGGCTTCGGCCACGCCGCCTCCGCCGAGCGACGACACCAGCGTCTGACGCAGCACGATCAGCGCGGCCTTGAGATCGGGAATGCCGGACGCCGGCGAAACCGATCCCGACGCCAGCGAAGCCTCGAGAAAAAGTCCGGATTTCTGAAAGGCATTCTTGACATCGCTGCCGGTCAGATTTGGATCGAGGCTGGTCCGCTGCGCCAGCACCTGCATGACCGCCTGCTGCAGTTTCGGCGGCAGGCTATTGGACCCGGCGACGGCGCCGAGATTGGCAAACAGCGGCGCCAGACTGTCCTGCTCGGTGGCCGCGCTCGCGGCCGCGGCGGATACGGCGACGCGCTCGAGCGGCGTCAATATATTCCTTGAAGGCGCCGCGGCGGCCGAAGGAGCCGCGGCATCGACCATCGCATCGGGTGCCAGCGTGACGGTATCGGCGGATGCGGCGGCAGCCGCCGCGCCCTGCCCGACCACCGCGAGCCTGATGCCGCCTTCGGTCTGCGATACCGCAAGCTGCAGGGCCTGGCCGGCCTGTAGCGGAACTTCCGAGAGCACATCGATCGAAACGCTCGCGATCGCGATCCGCACCAGATTGTCGGAGAGAATTTGCAGCACCTGGGCGTCGACCACGCTGCCGGGCTGCAGCACGAGATCGGGCGCTGCGCTCTGGGCGGCGATCACCGGAAGGATCGGAGTGACGGATATCGACATGTTACGAGCTCGCTGGGCTGTGAACGCTAGCGCAAGCGTCGTAAACCTCTCGTTAACCGCGGAGCGCGATCAGCAAAAGTGGGAACCGGTTTTGCCGGACAAACGTCTTCGTTTGTCCAGAGATCGCGCTCCAAATATCAAATTAGCGCATGATCTTATCGCCAAACGGCTCACACTTTCCGGATCATGCGCTAGGGATTCAGCGCCTTCAGGATGCTGGCGGCGGCCCTGAAATCGACCAGCCGCGCCGCCCGCCGCGCCGCCACCTCCTCATCCACGCCCCATTTCTCGATGTTCCAGTCCTCGTCGACATGGGCGGCGGCCCAGACCTGATCCGGGTCCAATACGCCGCGCTTGAGCGCCAGCGCGAGCAGCGCCGAGCCGGTCAGGGTCGTGACCACGTGCAGCGCCGCGATCGACCAGGGATCGGTCGGCAGCGCCGCGCGCGCCGCCGCGATCGCAGACTTCGGGCTGGCGGACATGCACGATGCCTTCGGCCAGAATGAAGTGCGCGCCGAGCTCTTCCGCCGCCCAGAACAACAGCGGATCCCAATAGCGCGGCCTCGCGCGCCACCAGCGCCTCGGGATGGCCGGCGCGATAGAACAACAGATCGGACTGGAAATATTTCGCCATGTCTTCCGTGACGGCGTCGACCCGGTCGACCACGGCGTCGACCACGCTGTTGGCAAACCGCGTCATCGGCATGGTCAGGGGATCGATGAACTCCTGCTGCGCCGCCCACTCGGCAGCGATGGCGTCGGCGATCTCCCTGCGAGGCACGACCACCTGGCGGCCGGAAGGCGTGCGGATCGGCTTGTCATCCAGCGTAATGCCAAATCCCCCCGGCGCTTCGGCGACGCCGGCGCGCGTGTAAAAGCGCTTCCGCCGCGGCGTGCGCGTCGCGCGCCGAACCAGTTCCTCCGGATCGAGCGGCGAGGTTCCGGACGCTTCTTCGAACAATTCACGCATGCGCTTTTCGGCTTCGGTTGGTCAGCGATATCCCGCGCGCCAGAGTATGATAAGATCGAGCGGCAAATAAAGCTGATGCGGCGAACAGCGGATGTCTCTCGCCCAGCCCAGAAACCGAGATCGCCGATCATCGATTGGCGCAGGACCGTGAATAGGCCGCGCGTTCGTTCGGGCCGAGCCCGCTGGCTGCCGCGTCATCGAGGCACTTGCTGATGCGGTCGCTGAAAGACGGCCGCGGCGCTGGCGCATGGTTCTGGCGCGCCGGCGCGTCCATCTGCGGTATGACCGGCGGCTCGATCTTCGGCGGCGGCGGCGGTGGAGGCAGCGGCGGATTGAACGGCGACCAGCCCGGCGGAATGACCTGCGCGGAAGCTGCGCCCGCAAAGATCAGCGCTGAAGCGAGCACGCCGACGACGATCGATCGGTGTTTCATGGAGGGTATGTCGTGATCCCCCCGGCAATTCGCAAACAAATTATTCTTCAGGCGCGTTCTCGATCGGGTCGAACCGGTCGGCCTCGAGACCCAGCAGGTTCCACGACTGCAGCATATGCGGCGGCAGCGGCGCGGTGACGTCGATAAATCCGCCGCGCGGATGCGGTATCACGATCCGCCGCGCCAGCAGATGCAGCCGCTTCTGCAGGCCGCCCGGCAGTTCCCAGTTTTCCTTGCTGAAATATTTGGGGTCGCCGACGATGGGGTGACCGATATGCGCCATGTGCGCGCGCAACTGATGGGTTCGCCCGGTGACCGGCTTCAGCGATACCCAGGCAAGCTTCTGCGCCGAGGTCTCCACCACGGCATAATAGGTCACGGCGTGGCTGGCGCCCTCGTCGCCATGCGCGGCGATGCGCATGATGGTATCTTCCTCGCCCTCTTCCCTGGCGAGATAGGTCGAGATCCGGCCCTGCTTCGGCTTCGGCACACCCGCCACCAGCGCCCAGTAGATCTTGCGCGCCGAGCGATGGCGGAACGATCCGGTCAGCGCGGTGGCGGCGAACCGCGTTTTCGCCACCAGCAGGCAGCCGGCGGTCTCCTTGTCGAGCCGGTGCACCAGCCGCGGCTTTTGGCCCTTGGCATCGCGCATCACTTCCAGCATCTGATCGACATGCCGCGTGGTGCCGGAGCCGCCCTGTACCGCCAGCCCCGCCGGCTTGTTCAGCACCATGACGTCGGCGTCCTCGTACAGGATCATGTCCTTGAGCGCAGCCAGCGTCTTCGCCGCCGCTTCCGAGAGGTGGCCGGCGACCTTGGGCGCGTCCAGCCGGAGCGGCGGAATACGGACGCTCTGCCCCTCCTCCAGCCGGTCCTTGCTGTCGGCGCGCTTGCCGTTCACGCGCAGCTCGCCTTTGCGGACGATGCGCTGGATGTGGGAAAACGACAGGCCGGGAAAGCGCGCCTCGAGAAAGCGGTCGACCCGCATGTTGTTCTCGTCCGCCGTGACGACCACGGTCTGAACTTTCGTCGGCAGCGGCGGCTCGGCTGCAGCTTTGGCAGGCTCGGCCACAAATGGCTGCGGCTTCGCCGCGCGGGGCGCCGAGGCGGCGAACCGCGGCTTGCCGCCCGGCCGATGCGCCTGCGGCCGCTCGGCCTGCGAGCCCCGATAGGGGCGCGCGCCCTTGGGGCGATCGCCCGGCGCGCGAGTCTTCTTCGCGAGTGGTCTCCTGACGCGACGGCTCATGGTGGCTGCGGCTCCAAATCAAGCCGCCTGCGTAGCGCAAAAGCGGCTGACCGTCACGGCGAAATCGGTCCGAATCCGGCGCGGCGATCGGCCATGTCAGGCGAAACAGCTGGATATCAGGGGAGCACGGGCCGCCAAATGGCCGCAGACGACGATCGCAACTCAAAACAGCAGGATCTGCGTGTCCGCGGACATTTGCGGACGCACTTCATCCTGAGCCGGCAAGCCCTTGATGTCGGGCTTCAACAGATCCTTGACCGACTCGGCGACCGGCTTCGTTGCATCCGTGTACAAAAATCGCACCGATCCCGGCGGTCCCTTCCGGGCATCGCTGAGCTCGGAAAAGTCGGAATATACGGATGTCGCCTGATATCCCTTTTTCAGCAAATCGTTTTCCAACTGCTTGGCCAGCGCCTTCTGCGCCGGGGAGTAGACGACAATAACGGTATGGCTGCGGTTGGTCCCGAATTCGGCGGGTGGCGGAGACGCGGGAGCGGCGGCCGGAGCGACCCGCTTGCCGAGATCGGCCAGCACCATCTTGATGTCCTCGAGCCGGGCGTTGATGCTTGCCGCCTGCTGCGTGACCTGATCCGTCGTCGCCTGGCCGGAAAACTCGATCCCCAGGCCCTTGAAATTGAAAATCGAAAGCGCGGGGATAACGAATAACAACGCGCCGAACGCGAGCAGCCCGGCGAACACGTTGGAAACCGCGGGGCTTCGCAAAATGGCGACCGCGCAGATGATCATCAGGATGATGCCGCCGATGATGGGTCCCAGTCGGATCACAAGATCTACGGACATCGGCGCGCTCCGCTTTGCCGGAGCGCACAGACTAATGCAACCTCTGGGTTAGTTCAACCGCGCTCCCGGCGCAGCTTGGCCCAGTAATCCAGCCGTTTGCGAATTTCGCGCTCGAATCCGCGATCGGGCGGATCGTAAAAGGTCTGGCGACCCAGCGCTTCCGGGAAATAGTCCTGTCCGGAGAAGGCTTCCGGCGCGTCGTGATCGTATTCGTAGCCGCTTCCATAGCCTTCCGACTTCATCAATTTGGTCGGCGAATTCAGGATATGTTTTGGGGGCAGCAGCGAGCCGCCCTCCTTCGCCGCTCGCATCGCCGCGCCGAACGCCGTGTAGGCGGCGTTCGATTTCGGCGCGGTGGCGAGATAGATCACGGCCTGCGCGATGGCGAGTTCGCCCTCGGGAGACCCAAGGAAGTCGTAGGCGTCCTTGGCGGCGTTGGCGATCACCAGCGCCTGCGGATCGGCGAGACCGATGTCCTCGACCGCCATGCGGACCACGCGCCGCGCCAGGAACAGCGGGTCTTCGCCGGCGTCCATCATGCGCGCGAGATAATACAGCGCAGCATCCGGATCGGAGCCGCGCACCGATTTATGCAGCGCCGAGATCAGGTTGTAGTGGCCGTCGGCGGACTTGTCGTAGATCGGCGCGCGGCGCTGCAGGATGTCCTGCAATTGCGCGGCATTGAAAATCTCGCCCTCGCGCGCGGCGCGCCAGACCTCTTCGGCGAGCGTCAGCGCGGCGCGGCCGTCGCCGTCGGCCATCCGCGCCAGCACGGCGCGGGCCTCCTCGTCGAGCGGCAGCTTCTTGCCCTCGATCTTTTCGGCGTGGACGAACAATTTTTCGATCGCGGCGGCGTCGAGCGAATGAAATACCAGCACGCGCGCCCGCGACAACAAAGCGGCGTTGAGCTCGAAGGAGGGATTTTCGGTGGTGGCGCCGACCAGCACCACGGTGCCGTCTTCCATCACGGGCAGAAACGAATCCTGCTGCGCGCGGTTAAATCTGTGCACCTCGTCGACGAACAACAGCGTTCCCTTGCCGGTCTCGCGCCGCGCGCGGGCCGCGTCGAATACTTTCTTGAGGTCGGCGACGCCGGAAAACACCGCGGAAATCTGCTCGAAATGCAGTTCGGTGGCATCCGCGAGCAGCCGCGCCACCGTGGTCTTGCCGGTGCCCGGCGGTCCCCAGAAGATCAGCGAACCCAGCGTACGGGTCGCCAGCATGCGCGTCAGCGCGCCGTCGGGTCCCAGAATGTGGTCCTGCCCGACGACTTCCGACAGCGTGCGCGGGCGCAATCGGTCCGGAAGCGGATGCGGCGCATCCCGATCCATCCCCGCGGCGGCGAACAGGTTGGCAGCTTCGTGTGGTCGCTTCGGGCTCATCCGCCGAGCGTAACGTTGATCTGCTGGCCGCCGCGCACCAGGATGATGCGCCAGACCCGCACCTGTTCGCGGGTCGCCTTCTCGAGATCCGCGGTCCTGGCGATTTTCTGATTATTCACCGCCATGATGATATCGCCTTTCTGGAAGCCGACGCTGGCCGCGGTTCCGCCATCGGCCAGGCCGGTAATCACGACACCCGCGGTGTCCGCATCCAGATGCAATTCGTCGGCGACCGCGGGCGAGATGTTCGCGACCTTGGCGCCCTGGAACGGCGAGCGCGTCGTCAGGACGATTTCGTCGCGACCGGTATCGGGCGCGGTTTCAAGCGGCACCGTCAGCTTCACCGTCTTTGCGGCGCGCAGCACATCGATCTGCGCCGTGCCGCCGAGCGGACGGGTCGCAAAGTGGTAATCGAAAGCGTTGGGATCCTCGACCTCATGGCCGTCGATCGCGACGATCAGATCCGACGGCTTCAGCCCTGCGCGTGCCGCCGGACTGTTCGAAACGACATTGGCGACCAGCGCGCCGGTCGGAAGGCGAAGCCCCAATGTCTCGGCGATCTCCGGCGTCACCGCCTGCAACTTGGCGCCAAGCCACGGCCGCTTGACGGCCTTGCCGCCGCTTTTCGCGGAAGCGACAACGACCCGCACCATGTTGGCGGGGATCGCAAAGCCGATGCCCTGCGAGCCGCCGGAGCGCGAGAAGATCGCGGTATTGATCCCGGCGAGCTTGCCGGTCATGTCGACCAGCGCGCCGCCCGAATTGCCCGGATTGATCGCGGCATCGGTCTGGATGAAGAACTGGTAGTCGGTGATGCCGACCTGGGTGCGTGCCAGCGCCGAGATGATTCCGTGGGTCACGGTCTGTCCGACGCCGAAGGGATTGCCGATCGCCAGCACGACGTCGCCGACCTGCAATTCGTCGGAGTTGGCAAGATCGAGCGTCGGGAATTTCTCGCGCACGCCTTTGAGCCGCAATACCGCCAGATCGCTGCGGGGATCCTTGAGAACGATCTCGGCCTCGAATTCCCGCTTGTCGGCGAGCGACACCTTGACCTCATCGGCGCCCTCGATGACATGGACGTTGGTCACGACCAGACCCGACGGATCCACCATCACGCCGGATCCCAGCGAGCGCTGCATCTGCTCCGGCTGCTGGCCGGGCACGCCGAAGAAGCGGCGAAAGATCGGATCGTCGAGCAGCGGATTGCGGTCCCGCACCACCTTGGCGGCATAGACGTTGACCACGGCCGGTTGCACGCGCTGCACGATCGGCGCGTAGGAGAGCCTCACCTCCGCCGGAGAGGTCGGCACGCGCCGGTCCTGGGACATCGCAGGGGCCGCCGCCAGCAGGACCAACAATGCCGTGAAAATGCGAACAACGATCATGAAAAGATTCCCAAGGATTGGAGGGTGCGAATATAGGCATCCCGGCCCCCAAATAGAAGTGATCGGAAGCCCCAGCACGGCCGGTTATGACCCGATTCGGGCCCGGTAACGGCGCAGAATTGAAAAGGGGCCTTCCGCCCGAAACTTGCAATTCCATGGCTGACACAGCAGGTAGTAGTCCCGGCGCGGCAGGAGCCGCCGGACACGGGGAGGAAACGCCACATGAAGGCCGTCGGATACAACAAGTCCCTTCCTATCGAAGCCGCGGACGCACTGATCGATTTCGAGACCGCCAAACCGGAACCGAAGGGCCGCGACATCCGCGTCGCCGTGAAGGCGATCTCGGCCAATCCGGTCGATTACAAGGTCCGCAAGCGCGCCGCGCCGCCGGAAGGCGAGACCAAGATTTTGGGCTATGACGCCGCCGGGATCGTCGACGCGGTCGGCCCCGACGTCACCCTGTTCAGGGCGGGCGACGAGGTTTTCTACGCCGGCTCGATCCTGCGGCAAGGCACCAACTCGGAATTCCACCTGGTCGACGAGCGCATCGTCGGCCGCAAGCCGAAGACGCTGTCGTTCGCGCAGGCCGCGGCCCTGCCGCTGACCTCGATCACATCATGGGAATTGCTGTTCGACCGCCTGGGTGCCGTGCCCGGCAAGAGCGTCGATCCGCGCACGCTATTGATCACCGGCGGCGCCGGCGGCGTCGGCTCGATCCTGATCCAGCTCGCCCGCCGCCTCACCGGTCTGACGGTGGTGGCGACCGCGACCCGGCCGGACTCGCAAAAATGGTGCCTCGATCTCGGCGCCCATGCCGTTGTCGATCACGCGAAACCGATGAAGGAGCAGATCGAAAAGCTGAAAGTGCCGCCGGTCGGCCTGGTCGCCAGCCTCACCTTCACCGACCAGCACTACAAACCGATCGCGGAATTGATGGCGCCGCAGGGCAAATTCGGATTGATCGACGATCCCCCGGAATTCACCGTCAGCGCCTTCAAGGGCAAGGCAATCTCGATTCACTGGGAATCGATGTTCACGCGCTCCTCGTTCCAGACGGCGGACATGATCGCGCAGCACATGCTGCTCGAACGACGTCGCCGATCTCATCGACAAGGGCGTGCTGCGCAGCACGATCGACCAGAGCTTTGGCACCATCAACGCCGCCAACCTGAAGCGGGCGCATGCGCTGCTGGAGTCCGGCAAATCGCGCGGCAAGATCGTGCTGGAGGGCTGGTAGCGCACGCTATGTTCGTCATTGCGAGCGGAGCGAAGCAATCCAAAGCCGCGAAGAAAGTGTGGATTGCTTCGCTCCGCTCGCAATGACGGACCCGGCAGTCAGTTCGTTCACACAACAAAAAAGCGGCGCACCGGGCGCCGCTCTTGAAGAGCAATTCGGGGATCAGGCTTA
>CAWGSB010000014.1:0-48648 GCA_963825105.1 uncultured Alphaproteobacteria bacterium | reverse complement strand
CATCGGCCGCGTTGTCCGGCAGTTTTACCCGATAGATCCAGCGCACCAGGCTGCCGGGCTGCAGCAATCCGGTCGCGCGCAAGGCCGGCTTCGCTGACCAGGAATCGCGGACCGAGACCGACGCCGCCGGCAAGCTTGTCCGGCTCGGCATCGACGACGCTGCGGATTTGAAAAGTCGCGCTGCCGATGGTGACGCGGTCGCCGATCTTGAGATCGAGCCGCGCCAGCAGCGTCGAATCGGCCGCCGCGCCGAACGCGCCGTCACGCTCGGCCAGCAGATCGGCCACCGGCATTTTCGGCTCCAGCGTCAACTCGCCGAGCATCGGGTAGGCGCCATCGACCGCCTTGAGCTCGACCAGCGCGAGCCGGCCGTCGCCTGCGCGCGCCATCGCGCGCAACGTCGCCGCCACCGATACTTCTCCGCGCGAGCGCAGAAACGCGACTTCGTCCGGCTTGGCTTCGCGCTGGATCAGCGAGAACGCGACGTCGCCGCCGAGCAGCGTGCGGCCCTCGCGCGCCAGTCCCTCGCCGAGGCTGGCCGCGACCGAGCCGACGCCGGCGATCGCCATCACGCCGAGCGCGATGCAGGCGATGAAAACGTAGAAGCCGCGCAGGCCCCCGCGCAATTCGCGCAAGGCGTAGCGCAGCGCCAGCGACGCCGCGCGGCCGTCTCGGAATCGGTTCGGAAGCAACGCTCATGAAGCGGCTTTGCGATCCGTCGCCGGTCCGTCGATCCGGCCCGAGCGCAGCCGCACCACGCGATCGCAGCGCTGCGCCAGCGAGGTGTCGTGGGTCACCAGCACCAGCGTCATGCCGCGCTCGGCGTGCTTGGTGAACAGGAGATCGACGATCTGCTTGCCGGTGGTCTCATCGAGATTGCCGGTGGGCTCGTCCGCCACCAGGATGGCGGGATCGGGCGCCAGCGCGCGCGCCAGCGCGACGCGCTGCTGCTCGCCGCCGGACAATTGCGTGGGATAATGATGCAGCGCGGTCGCCGAGACCGACCGAGTTGAGTTCCTGCGCCGCGCGCCGCGCCGCGTCGGGATTGCCGGCGAGCTCCAGCGGCACCGCGACATTTTCCAGCGCCGTCATGGTCGGGATCAGATGGAAGGACTGGAACACGATGCCGACCTGGCGGCCGCGAAAGCGCGCCAGCGCGTCCTCGTCGAGGGCATTGAAAGGGGTGCCGTTGACCACCACCTCTCCGCTGTCGGGACGCTCCAGTCCCGCCATCACCATCAGAAGAGTGGATTTCCCCGAGCCCGACGGCCCGATCAGGCCGATCGCTTCACCCGGCGCCACGCGCAGGCTGATATCCTTCAGGATATGAACGCGCGCCGCGCCCGAGCCGAGCGAGAGATTGACGTTCGAGATGGAAATGGTGTCCGGCTCGAGGCCGGCCAATGATGAGGGTTCGATGAGACTGTCCATGGCTCGGTCATATGGCACTTCCGCAGCCGCGGGGTCGAGAGGCGGGCGCGGATGTTCGTGCACATACTCGTGTTGGGCGTGGCTTTGATGACGGCGGGAACGGCTTTGCCCAAACGCCGGCCGCAGCTGAGGCAAAGCCGATCAAGATGGTCGTATTGGGTGATTCGCTGAGCGCGGGCCTTGGCCTTTCGGCGTCCGCGGCATTCCCGGCAGCGGCTGCAAAAAGCTTTGAAATCCAAGGGGATAGCGGTCGATATCATCAATGCCGGGGTGTCCGGCGACACCAGTTCCGGCGGCCGCGACCGGCTCGACTGGTCGGTGCCTGACGGCACCGAGGCCGTCATCCTCGAACTCGGCGCCAACGACGCCCTGCGCGGCACCGATCCCGCGGTCACCCGATCGGCGCTTGTCGGACATTCTGACGCGGCTGAAGGCGCGCGAGATCGCGGTGCTGTTGTGCGGCATGGTCGCGCCGCCGAATTACGGCAGCGATTATTCGGCGCGCTTCAACGCGATCTATCCGGATCTCGCCAAATCGTTCGGGGTGCCGCTCTATCCGTTTTTCCTGGAGGGCGTCGCCGCCGACGCCAGGCTCAATCAGGCGGACGGCATTGCATCCGACGGCGGAGGGCGTCGACGTCATCGTCAAAAATATCCTGCCCACGGTGGAGGCATTTCTCGGCACGATATCCGGGCAACGCAGTTGAAAAACGGGCAGCGACAACCCTAACACCGTGTTTTCCCGGGCCTTCGATCGTGCGCGGATGCTTCGCAGAGTCACATAACTACGGTAGAAATATCCATCGGTGATTCGTCACCGGGCTTGTTACAGGGCATGATCTTTCCCGAGATCATGCCTCAGCATCGGGAGTTTGCGATGCCGCGTTTGTTTACTGGTCTGGAAATTCCGGCCGAGATCGGCCAGACGCTTTCCAGCTTGCGTGGCGGCCTTCCCGGCGCCCGCTGGATCGATCCCGAAAATTATCACGTCACCCTGCGCTTCATCGGCGATATCGACGGCATCGCGGCCAACGAAATCGCCTCGCTGCTGTTTCGGGTCAACCGCAAGCCGTTCGAGGTGGCGCTGCAGGGCCTGTCGAGCTTCGGCGGAAAAAAGCCGCGCGCGGTGGTGGCCCAGGTGGTGCCGAGCCGGCCGCTGATCGAGTTGCAGGCCGAGCTCGAGCGGCTGATGCAGCGCATCGGGCTCGATCCGGAGGGACGCAAATTCACCCCGCATGTGACGCTGGCGCGGCTGCGCGACGCCTCCAACCAGGATGTCGCCGACTATCTGTCGGTGCGCGGCTATTTTCCGACCAGGGTGTTCACGGCATCGCGCTTCGTGCTGTTCTCGTCGCGCGCCTCGACCGGCGGCGGCCCCTATGTGGTCGAGGATTCCTACG
The DNA here is from genome assembly GCA_963825105.1 of uncultured Alphaproteobacteria bacterium. GTDB lineage: Bacteria > Pseudomonadota > Alphaproteobacteria > Rhizobiales > Xanthobacteraceae > Bradyrhizobium. The sequence goes on along the minus strand of CAWGSB010000014.1, from coordinate 45,817 downwards.
CGCTGAGCGCGTGAGGTGCGCTCTCGGCCTCCCCGCTGAGAACCGAGGCGAGGGAGCGGAAGCGCATAGCCCCTGCACCAATTCTCGGCTTGCATTTTCCTTCGTGTTGAGGCCGTAAGGGGGCCATGCTGTCTCCCCCCTCCGCCTCGTTCCGCGCCCATTATCAGGCCCTCGTCTCCTCCGGCGCGATCGAGCCCGACGCCGCGCAGGAGGAGGCCGCCGAGGCATTGGCCGACCTCGAGCAGCGGCTTTCGAGCTACAAGCCCGTCCGCAAGCAGGGCCTGCTCGGCCGGTTGTTCGCCGACAAGGACGAGCCGCCGCCGCGCGGCCTCTACGTCCACGGCGAAGTCGGCCGCGGCAAGACCATGCTGATGGATCTGTTCTTTCAGCACAGTTCGGTCGCGCACAAGCGCCGCGCCCATTTCCACGAATTCATGGCCGAGGTGCATGAGCGGATCTACGGCTATCGCCAGAACATCGCGCGCGGCGAGATCGCCGACGGCGACGTGATCGCGCTCACCGCGGCGTCGATCTTCGACGAGGCCTGGCTGTTGTGCTTCGACGAATTCCATGTCACCGACATCGCGGACGCGATGATCCTGGGACGGCTGTTCGCAAAGCTGTTCGAACTCGGCACCGTGGTGGTGGCGACGTCCAACGTCGCGCCCGAGGATCTCTACAAGGGCGGGCTGAACCGGGCGCTGTTCCTGCCCTTCATCGCGCAGATATCCGATCATATGGACGTGCTGCGGCTCGATGCCCGCACCGATTTCCGGCTGGAGAAGCTCGCCGGCGTGAAAATGTGGCTGGTGCCGGCCGATCGCGCCGCCGACGCCGCGCTCGACAAGGCGTGGGCGAGGATGACCGGCAATGCCAGATGCAAGCCGCGCGACATTTCGATCAAGGGCCGCATCCTGCACGTGCCGTGCTCGGCGGACGGCGTCGCGCGATTTTCCTTCGCGGATCTGTGCGAAAAGCCGCTCGCCGCTTCCGACTACCTGCGGCTCGCGCACGACTATCACACCATCATGGTCGACCGCATTCCGGTGATGGACTACCCCGATCGCAACGCCGCCAAGCGCTTCATCACGCTGATCGACACGCTCTATGACAACGCGGTGAAGCTGATGGCCTCGGCCGAGGCCGATCCGATGTCGCTGTATCTGGCGACCGAGGGCCATGAGGCGAACGAGTTCAAGCGGACCTCGTCGCGGCTGATCGAGATGAGTTCGGAATCCTATCTGGCGCTGCCCCACGGCCACAAGGATTCCGCCGCCAGCGGGTCGAGCACGGGGCTGGTGGAAACCTAGCTGCCGTCATTCCGGGGCGCGCATCTGGCGCGAACCCGGAATCCCGACGGTGCATCGGAGCGGGATTCCGGGTCTGCGGCCAAAGGCGCATCCCGAAATGACGCAAGTGGCCGACAATTGGGCATGCCCCGACTTGAACGGGTCGGGCGAAAGGGATAACCAGCCGTCCAGCTTCTTTCCACCCTCCTGCTTGACCTTCAAAGGACAGATTTCCCATGGCGCGCGACAAGATTGCTTTGATTGGCTCCGGTCAGATCGGCGGCACGTTGGCTCACCTCATCGGCCTGAAAGAGCTGGGCGATGTCGTGATGTTCGACATCGCCGAGGGCGTGCCGCAGGGCAAATCGCTCGACATCGCGCAATCCTCCCCGGTCGACGGCTTCGACGCGCATTTCACCGGCGCCAATTCCTACGAGGCGCTCGACAACGCCAAGGTCTGCATCGTCACCGCCGGCGTGCCGCGCAAGCCCGGCATGAGCCGCGACGATCTCCTGAGCATCAATCTCAAGGTCATGGAGCAGGTCGGCGCCGGCATCAAGAAATATGCCCCCGACGCCTTCGTGATCTGCATCACCAATCCGCTCGACGCCATGGTGTGGGCGCTGCAGAAGGCCTCCGGCATGCCGCACAAGAAGGTGGTGGGCATGGCGGGCGTGCTGGATTCCTCGCGCTTCCGCTATTTCCTCGCCGACGAGTTCAACGTCTCGGTCGAAGACGTCACCGCCTTCGTGCTGGGCGGCCATGGCGACACCATGGTGCCGCTGGTGCGATATTCCACGGTGGCCGGCATTCCCTTGCCCGATCTCGTCAAGATGGGCTGGACCTCGCAGGCGCGGATCGACGAGATCGTCGACCGCACCCGCAACGGCGGCGCCGAGATCGTCAATCTGCTGAAGACCGGCTCGGCGTTCTATGCGCCGGCCGCCTCCGCGATCGCGATGGCCGAGAGCTACCTCAAGGACAAGAAGCGCGTGCTGCCCTGCGCCGCCTATCTCAACGGCGAATACAGCGTGAAGGACATGTATGTCGGCGTGCCCGTCGTGATCGGATCGAAGGGCGTCGAGCGCATCGTCGAGATCGAGCTCGCCGGCAAGGACCGCGAAGCGTTCGACAAGTCGGTCGGCGCGGTGCAGGGTCTGGTCGATGCCTGCAAGAAGATCGCGCCGGATCTGCTCGGCCGCTGATCGCGTTTGTTATCAGCCGGCAGATCGAGCCAATCGACTGCCGGCGCTCCAATTTTTGAATTTGCAGTTCCTCTGGTATATGGTATGCCAGCCGCAAAACGGAAGTGAATTCCAAATTCACCGCACAAGGGCTCGGGGAACGTCCAGATGAACATCCATGAATACCAGGCCAAGGCGCTGCTGCACGAGTTCGGCGTGCCGATCTCGAAGGGCGTGCCGGTGCTGCGGGCTGCCGATTCCGACGCGGCCGCGAAAACGCTTCCCGGCCCGGTCTGGGTGGTGAAGAGCCAGATCCACGCCGGCGGCCGCGGCAAGGGCAAGTTCAAGGAAGCCTCCGCCGGCGACAAGGGCGGCGTGCGCATCGCCAAGTCGGTCGCCGAGGTCAACGAATACGTCAAGCAGATGCTCGGCGCGACGCTGGTCACGGTGCAGACCGGACCGCACGGCAAGCAGGTCAACCGGCTCTACATCGAGGAAGGCTCCGACATCGACAAGGAGTTTTATCTGTCGATCCTGGTCAACCGCGAAACCTCCGAAGTGTCGTTCGTGGTCTCCACCGAAGGCGGCGTCAATATCGAGGACGTCGCGCACTCCACGCCGGAGAAGATCGTGACCTTCTCGGTCGACCCGGCGACCGGCATCATGGCTCACCACGGCCGCACCGTCGCCAAGGCGCTGAAACTGTCCGGCGATCTCGCCAAGCAGGCGGAACGGCTGGTGACGCAGCTCTACAGCGCCTTTGTCGCCAAGGACATGGCGATGCTGGAGATCAACCCGCTGGTCGTCACCAAGCAGGGCCAGTTGCGGGTGCTCGACGCCAAGGTGTCGTTCGACGACAACGCGCTCTTTCGCCACCCCGAAGTGGTGGCGCTGCGCGACGAGACCGAGGAAGACCCCAAGGAAATCGAGGCGTCGAAATACGATCTCAACTACGTCACCCTCGACGGCAACATCGGCTGCATGGTCAACGGCGCCGGCCTTGCGATGGCGACGATGGACATCATCAAGCTCTACGGCATGGAGCCGGCGAACTTCCTCGACGTCGGCGGCGGCGCCGACAAGGCCAAGGTCTCTGCCGCCTTCAAGATCATCACCGCCGATCCCAACGTGAAGGGCATCCTGGTCAACATCTTCGGCGGCATCATGAAGTGCGACATCATCGCCGAAGGCGTGGTCGCCGCGGTGAAGGAAGTCGGCCTCAAGGTGCCGCTGGTGGTGCGGCTCGAGGGCACCAATGTCGACGCCGGCAAGAAGATCATCCGGGAAAGCGGCCTCAACGTGCTGCCGGCCGACAATCTCGACGACGCTGCGCAGAAAATCGTCAAGGCCGTCAAGGGAGGCTGAGCCATGCCCGAGGACCATCTCGCCGCACCGACGCCGCTTCCGGAGCACCGCAAGCTCGCGGCGCTCGCGGGCGAGTGGAGCGGTGAAGAGGTGGTGTATCCCTCGCGCTGGAACGAAGGCGGGCCGGCCACCTCGCATGTCGTGGCCCGCATCGATCTCAACGGCTTTTATCTGATCCAGGACACCCGCCAGATGCGCGACGGCAAGGAAACCTTCGCCACCCATGATCCACTGACCCCTCGACCTACCGTCTCGCGAAAGCAATCCCAACCATGTCCATCCTGATCGACAAGAACACAAAAGTCATTTGCCAGGGTTTTACCGGCAAGAACGGCACGTTTCATTCCGAAGCGGCGATCGCCTATGGCACCAGGATGGTCGGGGGCACTTCGCCCGGCAAAGGCGGCTCGACGCATCTCGGCCTGCCGGTGTTCGACACCGTCGCCGAGGCGCGCGAAAAGACCGGCGCCGACGCGTCCGTGATCTACGTGCCGCCGCCGGGCGCTGCGGATGCGATCTGCGAAGCCATCGACGCCGAGATCCCGCTGATCGTCTGCATCACCGAGGGCATTCCGGTGCTCGACATGGTCAGGGTGAAGCGCTCGCTGTCGGGCTCGAAATCGCGGCTGATCGGGCCGAACTGTCCGGGCGTGATGACGGCGGGTGAATGCAAGATCGGCATCATGCCGGCCAACATCTTCAAGCCCGGCAATGTCGGCATCGTGTCGCGGTCGGGCACGCTGACCTATGAGGCGGTATTCCAGACCTCCCAGGAGGGTCTCGGCCAGACTACCGCGGTCGGCATCGGCGGCGATCCGGTCAAGGGCACCGAATTCATCGACGTGCTGGAAATGTTCCTGGCCGACCCCAAGACCACCTCGATCGTCATGATCGGCGAGATCGGCGGTTCGGCCGAAGAAGACGCCGCCCAGTTCCTCAAGGACGAGGCCAAGCGCGGCCGCAAGAAGCCGATGGTCGGCTTCATCGCCGGCGTTACGGCGCCTCCCGGCCGCCGCATGGGCCATGCCGGGGCGATCATTTCCGGCGGCAAGGGCGACGCCGGCTCCAAGACCGCGGCGATGGAAGCGGCCGGAATCACGGTCTCGCCGTCGCCGGCCCGGCTCGGCCACACCCTTGTCGAAAAATTGAAGGGCTAATTCACTCCTTCGTTCTTTTCGGGGCGAACATTCACCCCAAATAGAGTAAAAGGCCCCTTATCAGGCTGATCCGGTGCCCGGATCGGCTGTTGGGCCGTTTTCCATGCGCGAAGTCAGAATCACCAGGACGCACTCATGTCTCGCCAAGACGCGAACGCCGCCTTCGCCCTCTCCTCTTTTTTGCAGGGCACAAACGCCACCTACATCGACGAAATCTACGCCCGCTACGAGAAAGACCCCGCTTCCGTCGACGCCGAGTGGCAGGAGTTCTTCAAGAGCCTGAAGGACACCCCGGCCGACGTCCGCAAGAACGCCGAAGGCCCGTCCTGGGGCCGGGACAACTGGCCGCTGACGCCGCGGGACGAACTGACCTCGGCGCTCGACGGCAACTGGGTCGAGGTCGAAAAATCGGTCGGCACCAAGCTCGCGGCCAAGGCGCAGGCCAAAGGCGGCGAACTGACGGCGGCCGATGTCCATCAGGCGACGCGCGATTCCGTGCGCGCCCTGATGCTGATCAGGGCCTACCGCATGCGCGGCCATTTCCACGCCAAGCTCGACCCGCTCGGCATCGAGCCGCCGCGCAATCGCGAAGAGCTCGATCCGCGCTCCTATGGCTTCGCGGAAGGCGATTTCGACCGCAAGATCTTCCTCGATCACGTGCTCGGCCTTGAATACGGAACGTTGCGCGAAATCGTCGCGATCTGCGAACGCACCTACTGCCAGACGCTCGGCGTCGAATTCATGCACATCACCAACGCCGCGCAGAAGGCCTGGATTCAGGAGCGCATCGAGGGTCCGGACAAGGAAATCAGTTTCACCCGCGAGGGCCGGCGCGCCATCCTGATGAAGCTGGTCGAGGCCGAAGGCTTCGAGAAGTTCTGCGATCTGAAATTCACCGGCACCAAGCGCTTCGGCCTCGACGGCGGCGAATCGCTGATTCCGGCGCTCGAACAGATCATCAAGCGCGGCGGCAATCTCGGGGTTAAGGAAATCGTGGTCGGCATGCCGCATCGCGGCCGCCTCAACGTCCTGACCCAGGTGATGGGCAAGCCGCATCGCGCGCTGTTTCATGAATTCAAGGGCGGCTCCGCCAATCCCGACGCGGTCGAAGGCTCCGGCGACGTCAAATATCATCTCGGTGCGTCGTCGGACCGCGAGTTCGACAACAACCGGATCCACCTGTCGCTCACCGCCAACCCGTCGCATCTGGAGATCGTCGATCCCGTGGTGCTCGGCAAGGTGCGCGCCAAGCAGGACCAGCATGGCGATCCGCCGGACATGCGCATCTCGGTGCTGCCGCTGCTGATGCATGGCGACGCCGCGTTCGCCGGCCAGGGCGTGGTGGCGGAATGCTTTGGGCTGTCCGACCTGAAAGGCTACCGCACCGGCGGTTCGCTGCATTTCATCGTCAACAACCAGATCGGCTTCACCACCTATCCGCGCTACTCGCGCTCCTCGCCATACCCGTCCGACGTGGCGAAGATGATCGACGCGCCGATCTTCCATGTGAACGGCGACGATCCGGAAGCCGTGGTGTTCGCGGCCAAGGTCGCGATCGAGTTCCGGCAGAAATTCCACAAGCCGGTCGTCATCGACATGTTCTGCTATCGCCGGCATGGCCACAATGAAGGCGACGAGCCGGCGTTCACCCAGCCGGTGATGTACAAGAGGATCGCCTCGCATCCGACCACGCTGGAGATCTATTCCAAGCGGCTGGTCGCCGAAGGCGTGATGACCGAGGGTGAGGTCGAGAAGGCCAAGGCCGACTGGCGCGCGCGGCTCGATGCCGAGCTCGAGGCGGGCTCCGGCTACAAGCCCAACAAGGCCGACTGGCTCGACGGCAAATGGGCCGGCTTCAAATCGGCCGATCAGGAAGAAGACGCCCGCCGCGGCGTCACCGGCGTCGATGTCGCGGTGCTCCGGGACATCGGCCGCAAGATCACCAAGGTGCCGGACGGCTTCCGGGTTCACCGCACCATCCAGCGGTTTCTGGAGAACCGCGCCAAGGCGATCGACAGCGGCATCAGGCATCGACTGGGCGACCGGCGAGGCGCTGGCGTTCTGCTCGCTGCTGCAGGAAGGCCATCACGTCCGGCTGTCGGGACAGGACTCGGAGCGCGGCACCTTCTCGCAGCGGCACTCGGTGCTGATCGATCAGGAAGACGAGAGCCGCTATACGCCGTTCAATCATCTTGGCGGCGACCAGGGCCATTACGAAGTCATCAACTCGCTGCTGTCGGAAGAAGCCGTGCTCGGCTTCGAGTACGGTTATTCGCTGGCGGAGCCGAACGCGCTGACGATCTGGGAAGCGCAGTTCGGCGACTTCGCCAACGGCGCCCAGGTGCTGTTCGACCAGTTCATCTCCTCGGGCGAGCGCAAATGGCTGCGCATGTCCGGCCTCGTCTGCATGCTGCCGCATGGCTATGAGGGGCAGGGGCCGGAGCATTCCTCCGCGCGGCTGGAACGCTATCTGCAGATGTGCGCGGAAGACAACATGCAGGTGGTCCATGCCACCACGCCTGCCAACTTCTTCCACGTGCTGCGGCGTCAGTTGCACCGCGAGATCCGCAAGCCCCTGATCCTGATGACGCCGAAGTCGCTGCTGCGCCACAAGCGCGCGGTCTCGCGGCTCGACGAGATGGGCGGCGGCACCACGTTCCATCGCATTCTCTACGATGACGCGGTGATGCTGCCCGACGAAAAGATCAAGCTGGTGCCGGACGACAAGATCCGCCGCGTCGTCTTGTGCTCGGGCAAGGTCTACTACGATCTCTACGAGGAGCGCGAAAAGCGCGGCATCGACGACGTCTACCTGATGCGCGTCGAGCAGCTCTATCCGGTGCCGCTGAAGGCGCTGGTGCAGGAGCTCGGACGCTTCAAGAGCGCCGAACTGGTCTGGTGCCAGGAAGAGCCGCGCAACATGGGCGCGTGGCACTTCATCGAGCCCTACCTCGAATGGGTGCTGAACCAGATCCACGCGCCGCACAAGCGTCCGCGTTACGCCGGCCGCGCCGCGGCCGCTGCGACCGCGACCGGTTTGATGTCGAAGCACCTGGCCCAGCTCAAGGCGCTGCTCGACGAGGCGCTGAGCTAGCAATCGTATTTCGTCATGCCCCGCGCAAGCGGGGCATGCGTCGTCTTCTTTCTTGATGATGATTTGAGGCGTGGATGCCCGGGACAAGCCGGTCATGACGCAAGAGGAAACAAACCATGACTGAAATTCGCGTTCCCACGCTCGGCGAGTCCGTGACCGAAGCCACCATCGGCCGCTGGTTCAAGAAGGCCGGCGATGCCGTCGCGGTGGACGAGCCCTTGGTCGAACTCGAGACCGACAAGGTCACCATCGAAGTCCCGGCGCCATCCGCGGGCGTGCTCGGCGAGATCGTCGCCAAGGACGGCGAGACCGTCGCGGTTGGCGCATTGCTCGGACAAATCAGGGATGGCGCGGCGGGAGCCGCCGCCAAGCCGGCCGCGGCGCCCGCCAAGGCCGCGGCTCCGGCTGCTCCGCCGCCTGCCGCCGCGCCTGCGGCGAAGGCTCCGCCGGCCGAGGCGCCGCTGGCGCCGTCGGTGCGCAAGATCTCCGCCGAAAGCGGCATCGATGCCGCCACCGTGCCCGGCTCCGGCAAGGATGGCCGGGTGACAAAAGGCGACATGCTGGCCGCGATCGAGAGGGCGGCCTCGGCGCCGACGCCGGTCAGTCAGCCCGCCGCCGCCGTACAGGTGCGCGCACCCTCGCCCGCCGACGACGCCGCGCGCGAAGAGCGCGTGAAGATGACGCGGCTGCGCCAGACCATCGCCCGCCGCCTCAAGGACGTGCAGAACACCGCCGCGATGCTGACGACCTTCAACGAGGTCGACATGAGCCACATCATGGCGATGCGGGCCCAGTACAAGGACGTGTTCGAGAAGAAGCACGGCAGCAAGCTGGGCTTCATGGGCTTCTTTACCAAGGCCTGCGTGCAGGCGCTGAAGGACATTCCGGCGGTCAACGCCGAGATCGACGGCACCGACCTGATCTACAAGAACTACTATCACATCGGCGTCGCCGTCGGCACCGACAAGGGCCTGGTGGTGCCGGTGGTGCGCGACTGCGACCACAAGTCGATCGCCGAGATCGAAAAGTCGATCGCCGATTTCGGCCGCCGCGCCCGCGACGGCCAGCTCAAGATCGACGAGATGCAGGGCGGCACCTTCACCATCACCAATGGCGGCATCTACGGTTCGCTGATGTCGACGCCGATCCTGAACGCGCCGCAGTCCGGCATTCTCGGCATGCACAAGATCCAGGATCGCCCGATGGCGATCGGCGGCAAGGTCGAGATCCGCCCGATGATGTATCTGGCGCTGTCCTACGATCACCGCGTCATCGACGGCAAGGAAGCGGTGACGTTCCTGGTGCGCGTCAAGGAGAGCCTCGAGGATCCGGCGCGGCTGGTGCTGGATCTGTGATGCGATTCCGATTCTCGCATTCACTGCGATGCGGCTTTTCCGTTAGCGTGCGTCCGGATTTTTCCTCGGGGGGCTAATCTTGACCGACAAAGTTGCAATCATCACCGGCGGTAGCCGCGGCATCGGCCGCGCCACCGCCATCGCCGCCGCGGCGCGCGGTTTTCGGGTCTGCGTCGGCTACGCCAGCAATGAAGCCGCGGCGCGGAGCGTGGTCTCCGCCATCGAAGCCAAGAACGGCAAGGCGATCGCGCTGAAGTGCGATGTCGGCAACGAGCACGATATCCTCGCGCTGTTCAAGGCCGCCGACAAGTTCGGAACGCTGGGCGCGCTGATCAACAATGCCGGCATCGTCGGGCCGACCTCGCGGGTCGACGAGATGTCCGCCGAGCGCATCCAGCGCATGATGGCCGTCAACGTCACCGGCAGCATGCTGTGCGCGCGCGAAGCGGTGAAGCGGATGTCGACGCGCCACGGCGGCAAGGGCGGCGTCATCATCAACCTGTCGTCGGTTGCCGCGAAGCTCGGCTCGCCCAATACCTATGTCGACTACGCGGCCTCCAAGGGCGCGATCGATTCCTTCACCATCGGCCTCGGCTACGAAGTCGCCGGCGAGGGCATTCGCGTCGCGGCGATCCGGCCCGGGCTGATCGACACCGAAATTCACGCGAGCGGCGGCGAGCCCGACCGCGCCCACCGGCTTGCCCATGCGGTGCCGATGAAACGCGTCGGCACGGCGGAGGAAATCGCCAACGCCATCGTCTGGCTGATGTCGGACGATGCCTCCTACGTGACCAGCGCCATCCTTGATGTATCGGGCGGCCGCTAATACCAGCCACAGTCCTCAGCTACGGGATTTCCAATCATGGCCACCTACGATCTCGTTATCATCGGCACCGGTCCGGGCGGATATGTCTGCGCGGTGCGCGCCGCGCAGCTCGGCATGAAGGTCGCGGTGGTCGAGAAGAACGCAACGCTCGGCGGCACCTGCCTCAATGTCGGGTGCATGCCGTCGAAGGCGCTGTTGCATGCGTCCGAGATGTTCGAGGAGGCGGGACATGGTTTCGCGAAAATGGGCGTCAGTGTTCCCGCGCCGAAACTCGACCTGCCCGCGATGATGAATTTCAAGCAGCAGGGCATCGACGGCAACGTCAAGGGCGTCGAGTTCCTGATGAAGAAGAACAAGGTCGACGTCATCAGCGGCAAGGGCAAGGTCCTTGGTGCCGGCAAGGTCGAGGTGGCGGGCCATGACGGCAAGACCCAGACGGTCGAGACCAAAAACATCGTCATCGCCACCGGCTCCGATGTCGCGCGGCTGAAGGGCATCGAGATCGACGAGAAGCGCATCGTGTCTTCGACCGGCGCGCTGTCGCTCGAAAAGGTGCCCGGGAAATTGCTGATCGTCGGCGCCGGCGTGATCGGGCTCGAGCTCGGCTCGGTGTGGCACCGTCTCGGCGCGCAAGTCACCGTGGTGGAATTTCTCGACCGCATTTTGCCGGGCATGGACGGCGAGGTCGCAAAACAATTCCAGCGCATCCTCGAGAAGCAGGGCTTTGCGTTCAGGCTCGGCGCCAAGGTCACCGGCGTCGACACTTCGGGCAAGACGCTGGTGGCGCAGGTCGAGCCGGCCGCGGGCGGCAAGTCCGAGGCGCTGGAAGCCGACGTGGTGCTGGTGTGCGATCGGCCGGGTGCCCTACACCGAGGGCCTCGGCCTGAAGGAGGCCGGTGTCGCGCTCGACAATCGCGGCCGCGTACAGATCGACCGGCATTTCGCGACCAGCGTGAAGGGCGTCTACGCCATCGGCGACGTGGTCGCCGGGCCGATGCTTGCGCACAAGGCCGAGGACGAGGGCGTTGCGGTAGCGGAAATTATCGCCGGACAGGCCGGGCACGTGAATTACGACGTTATACCAGGGGTTGTGTATACCACGCCAGAAGTGTCGGCGGTCGGCAAGACCGAGGAGGAGCTGAAGCAGGCCGGCGTGGCATACACGTCAGGCAAATTCCCCTTCACCGCCAATGGCCGCGCCAAGGTCAACCAGACCACCGAAGGCTTCGTGAAGATTCTCGCAGATGCGAAAACCGATCGGGTGCTCGGCGTGCACATTATCGGCCGCGAAGCCGGCGAAATGATCCACGAAGCCTGCGTATTGATGGAGTTTGGCGGTTCCGCCGAGGATCTGGCGCGCACCTGCCATGCCCACCCGACCTGCTCGGAGGCTATTAAGGAAGCGGCGCTTGCAGTCGGCAAGCGCGCGATACATATGTGATCCACGTCCAGAATTGGGCGGGGACGACCAGGGATGATGCGCCGCCTTCTACAGCCGATCTGGGTTCTGCTCGCGATCATCTTTTTGATCGAGGCTTGGCTGTGGGATCACCTCGAGCCGGTCGTGGCGTGGTTCGTCGCGCGGATCCCGCTGCGCGCCTTCAAGCAATGGCTCGCCGAGCGCGTCGACACGCTGTCGCCGGCGATGACGCTGATCGTCTTCATCGTGCCGGTAATTCCGCTGTTTCCGCTGAAACTGGTCGGCCTCTGGCTGCTCGCCCATGAATACTGGATCAGCGCCATCCTCACCATCATCTTCGCAAAATTCCTCGGCGTTGGCGTCGCCGCGTTCATCTTCGACGTGACGCGGGACAAATTGCTGGAAATGGATTGGTTCGAAACGCTCTATGACTTCGTCCTTGAGATGCGGGCCAAGGCGAACGCGCTGGTCGATCCGATCAAGCGGCGCATCAAGGAAGCGCTCGTCGGCAATGGCGACGGCTGGTCGTCGCGCACGCTGCGGCTGATCCAGCGCTTCCGCAAGAGCGTGCACGAAGCGCGCTAGATCTCCGCGAAAGCTGGTCTGTTCAGCCGCAAGAGTTGCCGCGACATCTCGAACGGAGGGGTGCTCCCTCTTCCGATGGGAGAGGCAAGAGCAGCGTTAATGCAGATGCAATAGATGCGGCGAAAACAGGCCGAGCGCCGTGACCACGATCCCCGCCACCGTCAGCAGGCCGGAGATCCAGGCCAGCGCGACGATGCCGGTGATGATGGTCGCCGACGCCAGCACGATGCCGATCTGGAAGGCGGCGGAGGCGAGCTCGAAGTGATGATACTTCGCCGTCGCCAGGTCGCGCTCTTCCTCGGCATGCTTGGCGCGTTCGGCCAGTTGCTCGGTGCCTTCGCCGGTCGAAGGCTCGGAGCGGTAGCGCCCAGCCGTCTGCTGCCAGTCGTCGATCTGCTTTTGCAGCGCCGCCTTGGCGGCGGCGTCGCCCATCAGGCCGAGGCTTAACCTGGACTGGTCGGAAGCGGTCTGCACCACGGTGCGGCGAATGCTCTTGGCCTGAAAGAACGCCCACAGGTTCGATGCCTCGACGTTCTTGCTGATGGATTCGGTCTGGGCCCCCTTGCCCAGCGTCTCCGACAGCGCCAGGCACAGCGCGATCACGGCAATCAGCAATGCGATCTTCTTGTTCTCGCCGGAAGCGTGTTCGGCGTGCTCGGCATGCTCCATGCTTTCGTGTGCGCTCATGATTCCCTCCCTGCTCGATAACCCCACGATTGCCGAACATCACCATCCGCGCAAGAGGCAAGCGGAAGTGACAGTGACCGTCAGGTTTGAAAGTAAGGCAGTTCTCAGGCGCGCGGATGCGCCGTCTTGTAGACTTCCAGCAGCCGCTCGCTGTCGATGCCGGTATAGATCTGCGTGGTCGAAAGCGACGCATGCCCGAGCAGCTCCTGGATCGCGCGCAAATCGCCGCCGCGGCTCAACAGATGGGTCGCGAAAGAATGCCGCAGCGCGTGCGGCGTCGCGCTGTCGGGCAGGCCGAGCGCACCGCGCAGCCGCTCCATGGTGAGTTGGATAATTCGCGGACTGAGCGGGCCGCCGCGCGCGCCCACGAAGATCGGCCCCTCGGCCGGCAGCGGATGCGGACACATCGCCACGTAATCCTGGATCAGCACGAGCACGTTCTGCAGCACCGGCACCATGCGGGTCTTGTTGCCCTTGCCGGTCACGACCAGCACGTCGCCGGCGCCGGGCAAGGGCACGTCGCGGCGCTTCAAGCCCAGCGCCTCGGAGATGCGCAGGCCCGAGCCGTACAACAGCGCCATGACGGCGGCGTCGCGCGCCCAGATCCAGGGATCGCGGGTCTCGCCGGCGCGCTCGTCGGCATCGGCAAAGCGTTTCGCCGCGACAACCGGAACCGGCTTCGGCAGGGTTTTGCCGACCTTGGGCGCACGTATTGCCGACAGCGCCCCGACCTTGCCTCTGCCTTCCCGTTCGAGGAAGCGCCCGAACGAGCGCAGGCCCGCCAGCGCCCGCATCAGCGAGCGCCCGCCGATAGCCTCAGCTCGCCGCATCGCCATGAAAGCCCTGACGTCGCTGGCCTCCAGCTTCGCAAAGCGCGACAGCGTCACCTGCGCGCCCCAGTGCCCGGCAAGAAAGGCGAGGCACTGGCGGACGTCGCGGGCATAGGCTTCCAGCGTCTTCGGCGACAGCCGCCGTTCGCTGCGCAGATGCGCCAGCCAGCGCGTCATCTGAAGCGCGACAGCGTCATCGGCGCAGTCGAGTTCGATTGCTTGAACCGCGGGAGCTGGTTTTGCCATTTGGCTGTCTTTAAAGCCGTCCAAGGCGCGCAATGATTCCTTGTGATTATATCGCACCTCTTTCGTTTACCGTTCGCTAATTGGCCGGACAGACGCGGCCGGACACTGGCCCCGGCCCGCCCGGGGTCCTAAGTTAGGCCCCTCCTTCCGACCCCTGAGTCTGATTCTGCAAATGGACCATTCCACGCGCGCCAGCACGTCATCCGCATCGTCGACACGGGTCGTCGACGTGCTGGTGCCGGTCGCGCTCGATCAGAACTATTCCTACCGGGTGCCGCGCGGCATGGAACTGAAGCCGGGCGATGTGGTCTGCGTGCCGCTAGGACCGCGCGAAGTGGTCGCGGTGGTGTGGGCGGAAAACGCAAATCCCGATCCGCGCCTGCACAATCGGCTGAAGGATGTCGGCGAAAAGCTCGACGTGCCGCCGCTGAAGGAGGAGTTGCGCGCGCTCGTCGACTGGGTCGCCAGCTACACGCTGTCGGCGCGCGGCATGGTCTTAAGGATGTGCCTGCGGATGGGCGAACATCTCGGCCCCGAGCGAGTGCGGATGGGCGTGCGGCTGGTAGGCCAAGCGCCGAAGCGCCTGACCCCGGCGCGGCGGCGGCTGATCGAGGTACTGTCGGACGGCCTGCTGCACGGCAAATCCGAGGCCGCGAAGGAAGCCGGCGTCAGCGCGGGCGTGATCGACGGCCTGGTCGACGAGGGCACGCTGACGACGGAAGCCATGCCGCGCGCGCTGGCGCCGCCGGCGCCCGATCCGTCCTTCGCCACGACAGACTTTTCCCGCCAGCAGCGCACCGCGGTCGATGCCATGCGCGCGCTGGCGGCCAATGGCAGCTTCCACGTCGCGCTGCTCGACGGCGTCACCGGCTCGGGCAAGACCGAAGTCTATTTCGAGGCCATCGCGGAAGTGATCCGCCGCGGCAAGCAGTCGCTGATCCTGATGCCGGAGATCGCGCTGACCGGACAGTTTCTCGACCGCTTCGCGCAGCGTTTCGGCGTGCGGCCGCTGGAATGGCATTCCGAACTGACCCCGCGCACGCGGCAGCGCAACTGGGCGGCGATCGCGGCGGGCGAAGCACCTGTCGTGGTCGGCGCGCGCTCGGCGCTGTTCCTTCCTTACGCCAATCTCGGGCTGATCGTGGTCGATGAGGAGCACGACCAGGCCTACAAGCAGGACGAAGGCGCGCACTACCATGCCCGCGACATGGCGGTGGTGCGCGCGCATATCGCCAAGATCCCGATCGTGCTGTCCTCGGCGACGCCCTCGGTCGAGACCGAAGTCAATGCGCGCAAGGGTCGCTACCAGCGCATCGTGCTGCCGTCGCGGTTCGGCGGCCAGCACATGCCGCATATCGAGGCGATCGATCTGCGCCGCGAAGCGCCGCCGCGCGGCCGCTTCATCTCGCCGCGGCTGGCCGAAGAGATCAAAATCGCGGTCGAACGGCGCGAGCAGGCGCTGTTGTTCCTCAACCGCCGGGGTTACGCGCCGCTGACATTGTGCCGGGCCTGCGGGCATCGCTTCGCCTGCACCATCTGCGACGCCTGGCTGGTCGATCACCGGTTTCGCCAGCGTCTGGTCTGCCATCACTGCGGCTTCTCGATGCCGCGCCCGCATGCCTGCCCGCATTGTCAGGCCGAGGAATCGCTGGTCGCGGTCGGTCCCGGCGTCGAACGCCTGCAGGAGGAAGCCGCCGCGCTATTCCCCGATGCGCGCACCATGGTGCTGTCGAGCGACCTGATCACCTCGATCGAAACCATGCGCAACGAATTGAACGAGATCGCGGAAGGCCGCGTCGACATCATCATCGGCACCCAACTGGTGGCCAAGGGCCACAATTTCCCGCGGCTCAATCTGGTCGGCGTGGTCGACGCCGATCTGGGCCTGAGCAATGGCGATCCGCGCGCCGCCGAGCGCACCTGGCAACTGCTCAATCAGGTGATCGGGCGCGCCGGGCGCGATCAGGGCAGGGGCGTCGGGTACTTGCAGACCCACCAGCCCGAACATCCCGTGATGAAGGCGCTGGTGGCCTGCGACCGCGAGGCGTTTTATGCCAGCGAGATCGAGGCGCGCGAGCGTTCGGGCTATCCGCCGTTCGGCCGGCTGGCGAGCCTGATCATCTCGGCGGGTGACCGGCCCACGGCGGAGAGCTTTGCGCGCAAGCTGGCGGCGATCGCGCCGATCGATGAGCGGATCAAGGTATTGGGACCTGCCGAAGCTCCGCTCGCGGTGATCAAGGGCCGCTACCGTTTCCGGCTGCTGGTGAAATCGGCGCGCAACGTCGATTTGTCGGAATACTTACGCGAATGGCTGGCGGCCGGGCCGAAGACAAAAGGCAATCTCAAGCTCGAGGTCGACGTCGATCCGCAGAGTTTTTTGTAGTGCAGTACTGAAGTTTCCACATCGTCATTGCGAGCGAAGCGAAGCAATCCAGAGCCGAAAACGGAACGATTGGATTGCTTCGTCGCTTCGCTCCTCGCAATGACGGTTCAAAGGTGCGAATAAAAAGCCTGTCGTCATTTGCGACGGCAGGCTTTTCTTCGGCGTGCAGCAAGTTCTGCGGCCGTTACGCCACGCAACGCTTACCGAACGTGATGGACGGAAGAGGCGTTTTGAACGCCGTTAGGAGATGACCTCGGCGGTCACGTGACCCACGCCGGCGCTGATCAGGCCGACCGCACGCGCAGCGGCGGTCGAGAGGTCGAGAACCCGGCCGCGGATGAACGGGCCACGGTCGTTGATGGTGACGACGACGCTGCGGCCGCCATGGGTCACCTTGAGCTTGGTCCCGAACGGCAGGGTGCGGTGGGCCGCGGTCAGGGCGTTCTCATTGAAGCGCTGGCCCGAGGCGGTCTTGCTGCCGGATTCGTTGCCGTAAAACGAGGCTATCCCCGAAAAGGTGTGTCCGGAGCCGGACGATGGAGCAATCGCAGCATTGGCGTCGCGCCAGGAACCGGCGTGAGGGCTGCTGGCGTGATGGGAATGGCGATGGCCGTGGTGATGGGATTTGGCCGAGGCTTCAGTGACGACGCCACCGACCAGAAGAGTTGCGGCGAAAAGAGCGATCGCCGTGCGCGACCGGGTTACATTTCCCAGCGTCGGCTTTTTAGTATTCAACATATAGCAGTCCCTCAAGATAGTATTGCCACATATGTGACAAGTGGAACCCCCGTCCCGTTTTCGTGAGGCTGCCGTTTGGTCGGCTAATGAGGCATAAAAGGGGCAGTAATACCGGTTTATTTCGTGCTGATATATCTTGTGACCGAATTCATCTAATCACTAAAAGTTCCGTAAAAGTACGGATTAATAATTTATTTACTATTTATTACTTGGAAGTACTGACGAGCGAAGTCTTCGTCAGAGAAGACGAGATTTGGCCAAGTAATCGGACGACGGAATGGCTTCGGCGAAGCCGGCGTTCCACGCGGCCGGCTCATGCAGCCATGCGTGCGGCGGCGGAACAAAATCCCCGCCGCGATGCCTCCAAGCGTCAGCTGGGCAAGGCGGTCAAATCTGCAGTGTTCGACGCGCTGGGAAAATGGCGCCCGGCCAACACGGGATAAGGACATGCGACAAGGCAGCGCCAGCGGCCGCCGTCATGTTGCACCTGCGCTCTTGCTATGTTAGCAAAGCCGCGATTTTAACGATCCCGGTACCACCCGTGCCGGTCGAAAATCGAAGTCCCGCTTGAATTCCAAGGGCTTGGATCGCTAGGCGCCGCATCGTGGCGACGGTTTTTCCCTTGCGAGTTTGACAGCAAAAAAGAGCGCGCTAGTGGCTGCTGAAAATCCGTCCGTTTCGGGAGTGTCCGGTCGTTATGCAACGGCCTTGTTCGAGCTGGCGCGCGATGAAAAATCCATCGACGCGGTCAGGGCCGATCTCGATCAATTCGAGGCCATGCTCAACGACAGCGCCGATTTGAAGCGCCTGGTCCGCAGCCCGGTTTTTTCGGCGGAGGCGCAGTCGAAGGCGCTGGCCGCGGTGCTCGACAAGGCCGGTATTTCAGGCATTGCCGCGAAATTCCTGAAAGTTCTCACCGCCAACCGCCGGCTGTTCGCGGTGACCGACGTGATCCGCGCGTTCCGCGCGCTGGTGGCCAAGTTCAAGGGCGAGGCGACCGCGGACGTCACCGTGGCCGAAACGCTCAGCGACAAGAATCTCGACGCACTGAAGACCGCACTGAAGTCGGTGACGGGCAAGGACGTCGCGCTCAACGTGAAAGTCGATCCTTCAATTATCGGCGGCCTGGTGGTGAAGCTCGGCAGCCGCATGATCGATAGTTCGCTTCGCACCAAACTCAATTCGATCAAGCACGCGATGAAAGAGGCAGGCTGATGGACATCCGCGCCGCGGAAATTTCCGCGATCCTCAAGGACCAGATCAAGAATTTCGGCCAGGAGGCTGAGGTTTCCGAAGTCGGACAGGTGCTGTCCGTCGGCGACGGCATCGCCCGCGTCTACGGGCTGGACAACGTCCAGGCCGGCGAGATGGTCGAGTTCGAGAACGGCACCCGCGGCATGGCGCTGAACCTCGAAACCGACAACGTCGGTATCGTGATCTTCGGCGCCGACCGCGAGATCAAGGAAGGCCAGACCGTCAAGCGCACCCGCGCCATCGTCGACACCCCGGTCGGCAAGGGCCTGCTCGGCCGCGTCGTCGACGCGCTCGGCAATCCGATCGACGGCAAGGGCCCGATCCAGGCGACCGAGCGCAAGCGCGTCGACGTCAAGGCGCCCGGCATCATTCCGCGCAAATCGGTCAACGAGCCGATGGCGACCGGCCTGAAGGCGATCGATGCGCTGATCCCGATCGGCCGCGGCCAGCGCGAGCTGATCATCGGCGACCGCCAGACCGGCAAGACCGCGATCGCGCTCGACACCATTCTCAACCAGAAGCCGCTCAACGCGCAGCCGGACGAGAAGATCAAGCTGTATTGCGTCTATGTCGCGATCGGCCAGAAGCGTTCGACCGTCGCCCAGTTCGTCAAGGTGCTGGAAGAGCAGGGCGCGCTGGAATACTCGGTCATCGTCGCCGCCACCGCCTCCGATCCGGCGCCGATGCAGTACATCGCGCCGTTCACCGGCTGCACCATGGGCGAATATTTCCGCGACAACGGCATGCACGCCGTCATCATCTATGACGATCTTTCGAAGCAGGCCGTCGCCTATCGCCAGATGTCGCTGCTGCTGCGCCGCCCGCCGGGCCGCGAAGCCTATCCCGGCGACGTGTTCTATCTGCATTCGCGCCTGCTCGAGCGCGCCGCCAAGCTGAACGACGAACAGGGCTCGGGCTCGCTGACCGCGCTGCCGGTCATCGAAACCCAGGCCAACGACGTGTCGGCCTATATCCCGACCAACGTGATCTCGATTACCGACGGCCAGATCTTCCTGGAGACCGACCTGTTCTTCCAGGGCATCCGTCCCGCGGTGAACGTCGGCCTTTCGGTGTCGCGCGTCGGATCCTCGGCGCAGACCAAGGCGATGAAGAAGGTCGCCGGCAAGATCAAGGGCGAGCTCGCGCAGTACCGCGAAATGGCGGCGTTCGCGCAGTTCGGCTCCGACCTCGACGCCTCGACGCAGCGCCTGCTCAACCGCGGCTCGCGCCTGACCGAACTCCTGAAGCAGCCGCAGTTCTCGCCGCTGAAGATGGAAGAGCAGGTCGTGGTGATCTACGCCGGCGTCAACGGCTATCTCGACGCGCTTCCGGTCGCCAAGGTGCGCGCCTTCGAGGACGGCCTGCTGTCGCTGTTGCGCGGCAAGAACGTCGACATCCTCAACACCATCCGCGACAGCCGCGACCTCTCCGACGACACCGCCGCCAAGCTGAAGGCGGTGGTCGAGGGTTACGCCAAGACGTTTGCTTGATGCCGTCATGGCCGGGCTTCGCCCGGCCATCCGCGTCTTCGGGCGTGGATGACAGACAAGAGCGTGGATGCCCGGCACGAGGCCGGGCATGACGAAAGAGAGGTTTGCGGTCGGGTCGAAGATCGGATCGCCGGGGTGAACTGAGAATGGCTTCACTTAAAGACATGCGGGTCCGCATCGCCTCCACCAAGGCGACGCAGAAGATCACCAAGGCCATGCAGATGGTCGCGGCCTCGAAGCTGCGCCGTGCGCAGAACGCCGCCGAAGCGGCGCGGCCCTACGCCGATAAAATGGACGCGGTCATCTCCAACATCGCGACCGCCGCCGCTGGCTCGCCCGGCGCGCCGGCGCTGCTGGCCGGCACCGGCAACGATCAGGTGCATCTGCTGCTGGTCTGCACCGGCGAACGCGGCCTGTGCGGCGCGTTCAATTCCTCGATCGTGCGCCTTGCCCGCGAGCGCGCGCTGGCGCTGATGAGCCAGGGCAAAGAGGTCAAATTCTTCTGCGTCGGCCGCAAGGGCTACGAGCAGCTGCGCCGCAACTTCGAAAAGCAGATCGTCGAAAACATCGACCTGCGCTCGGTTCGCCAGCTCGGCTTCGTCAACGCCGAGGACATCGCCAAGAAGATCATCGCGCGCTTCGAGGCCGGCGAGTTCGACGTCTGCACGCTGTTCTATTCGCGCTTCAAGTCGGTGATCGCGCAGGTCCCGACCGCGCAGCAGATCATTCCGCTGGTGGTGGAAGCCCCCGCCGCCAATGCGGGACCGGCGACGTCTTACGAATACGAGCCGGAAGAAGACGAGATCCTGAGCCGTCTGCTGCCGCGCAATCTCGCGGTGCAGATCTTCCGCGCGCTGCTGGAAAACAACGCCTCGTTCTACGGCGCGCAGATGAGCGCGATGGACAACGCCACCCGCAACGCCGGCGACATGATCCGCAAGCAGACCCTGATCTACAACCGGACCCGTCAGGCGATGATCACCAAGGAGCTGATTGAGATCATCTCCGGCGCCGAGGCGATGTGACAGCCGCAACGGTCGTTTGAGATAGAATTCGAAGGAGAGAGTTTTCATGGCTACACCCGCCAATCAGACCGGACGCATCACGCAAGTCATCGGCGCCGTCGTCGACGTGCAGTTCGAAGGACACCTGCCGGCCATTCTGAACGCGATCGAGACCAAGAACGGCGGCAACCGCCTGGTGCTCGAGGTCGCCCAGCATCTCGGCGAATCCACGGTGCGCACCATCGCCATGGACACCACCGAAGGTCTGGTCCGCGGCCAGGAAGTCAGCGACACCGGCGTCCCGATCCGCGTTCCCGTCGGCGCCGGCACGCTCGGCCGCATCATCAACGTGATCGGCGAGCCGGTCGACGAAGACGGTCCGGTCAAGGCCGAGGACATGCGCGCGATCCATCAGGAAGCGCCGAGCTACACCGACCAGTCCACCGAAGCGGAAATTCTCGTCACCGGCATCAAGGTCGTCGATCTGCTCGCGCCCTACGCCAAGGGCGGCAAGATCGGCCTGTTCGGCGGCGCCGGCGTCGGCAAGACCGTGCTGATTCAGGAACTGATCAACAACGTCGCCAAAGCGCATGGCGGCTATTCGGTGTTCGCCGGCGTCGGCGAGCGGACCCGCGAAGGCAACGACCTCTATCACGAGTTCATCGAATCCGGCGTCAACAAGAAGGGCGGCGGCGAAGGCTCCAAATGCGCGCTGGTGTACGGCCAGATGAACGAGCCGCCGGGCGCCCGCGCCCGCGTCGGCCTCACCGGTCTCACCGTCGCCGAGCATTTCCGCGATCAGGGCCAGGACGTGCTGTTCTTCGTCGACAACATCTTCCGCTTCACGCAGGCCGGTTCGGAAGTGTCGGCGCTGCTCGGCCGTATTCCCTCGGCCGTGGGCTATCAGCCGACGCTCGCGACCGACATGGGCGCGCTGCAGGAGCGCATCACCACCACCCACAAGGGTTCGATCACCTCGGTGCAGGCGATCTACGTGCCGGCCGACGACTTGACCGACCCGGCGCCTGCCACCTCGTTCGCGCATTTGGACGCCACCACGGTGCTGAACCGCGCGATTTCGGAAAAGGGCATTTATCCGGCGGTGGATCCGCTCGACTCCACCTCGCGCATGCTGTCGCCGCTGATCGTCGGCGAGGAGCACTATCAGACCGCGCGCATGGTTCAGCAGGTGCTGCAGCGCTACAAGTCGCTGCAGGACATCATCGCCATTCTCGGCATGGACGAACTGTCCGAAGAGGACAAGATCGCGGTGGCCCGCGCGCGCAAGATCGAGCGCTTCCTGTCGCAGCCGTTCCACGTCGCCGAAGTCTTCACCGGCTCGCCCGGCAAGTTCGTCGACCTCGCCGACACCATCAAGGGCTTCCGCGGGCTGTGCGAAGGCAAGTACGACCATCTCCCGGAGGCGGCCTTCTACATGGTCGGCACCATCGAAGAGGCGGTCGAAAAGGGCAAGAAGCTCGCGGCCGAAGCAGCTTAAGACGGGCGAATGGCGAATAGGGAGTAGCGAATAGAGCTATTTCCTTTCTTCGCCACTCGCTATTCGCTACTCGCTATTCGCAGGTAAACCATGGCCACCTTCCACTTCGATCTCGTCTCGCCCGAAAAGCTCGCCTTCTCCGGCGAAGTCGATCAGGTCGACGTTCCCGGCGTCGAAGGCGATTTCGGCGTGCTGGCCGGACATGCGCCGGTCGTGGCCGCGATCCGGCCGGGGATCCTGACGGTGATGTCGGGCGGCACGCATGAGAAGATCATCGTGCTCGGCGGCCTGGCCGAAATGTCCGAGAAGGGCCTCACCGTGCTGGCCGATGTCGCCACCTCGCTCGAGGATCTGGATCGGGCCCAGTTCGCCGATCAGATTTCCGAGATGGAAGCCAAGCTCGCCGAGAAGGAAGGCGCGGAACTCGACCGCGAGATCGAGCGGCTCGATCATTTCAAGAGCATCCAGAGCCAGCTCACCACGACGGCGATGCACTAAGCGGGCTGCCGCGCCAGGCGCCGCGAAAAGCCCGGTAAATATACAATCCGTAGCGGCGTGACGAACGCCGCAACCCGGTTGCCTGACGCGTTTGCTTGGCGCGAACCGGATGTCGACCTCGCATCAGGTGCGGGGCAGGCTTTCGCTCGAAAACGCCTTACTCATCCCGCGAATGCGGCAAAGTGCTGCGCCACCGTCCGATACACCTCGCGCCTGAACGGCACCACGAGATCGGCGACGCGGTCGAGCCGCTCCCATCGCCACTGGTCGAATTCCGCCGGCTGGCCGTTGCGCGGCGTCAGCGGATCGATTTCATCATCGGAGCCGGTGAAACGCAGCGCGAACCATTTCTGGCGCTGGCCGCGGAATTTCGCCAGCCGATGCGAAGGCGGCCCGGCGAATGGCGGAAACTCGTAAGTCAGCCAGTCGGTTTCGCCGAGATAATCGGCGTTCACGACGCCGGTCTCTTCCCAGAGTTCGCGCATCACCGCATCGCGCGGATTTTCGTCCGCGTCGATGCCGCCCTGCGGCATCTGCCACTCGAGGCCCGGAAGAATGATTTCCGGTCCGTCGTCCCGGAAGCGCCGCCCGATCAGGACCTGACCGGAAGCGTTGAACAGGGCGATCCCGACATTGGGGCGATAGGGCTTGTCATCTATGGGAAGTCAGCCGCCCGCGAGCCTGGAAAATTCCTTCACCACGCGCTCATAGACCGGCCGCTTGAACGGAACGATCAGCTTGGGAAGATTCTTCATCGGCTCCCAGCGCCAGCTGACGAACTCCGCCTTGTGGCCGCCGCCGGGGCTGGCGACATTGATTTCGGAATCCTCGCCGGTGAAGCGAACCGCGTACCATTTCTGCCGCTGGCCGCGGTAGCGGCCCTTCCAGGTGCGTCCGGCAACGGTGCGGGGAATGTCGTAGATCAGCCAGTCCGCGACCTCGCCGAGCTTTTCGACCGAGCGCACGCTGGTTTCCTCATAGAGTTCGCGCTTGGCGGCCTCCCAGGTATCCTCGCCGGGATCGACGCCGCCTTGCGGCATCTGCCAGACATGCGATTCGTCGACATGTTCGATGCCGCCGGCGCGGCGACCGATGAAGACCAGCCCGTCTGCGTTGATCAGCATCATGCCGACGCATGTTCGATAGGGCAGGTCTTCGTAGCGCGTCATTCCGTCAGAGCCTCTCCGAAGTCATATGGGCGGTCTGGGGCGGGGCCGAAAGCGTCCGCGCCCGCGCCAGGCGGTTGATATCTAGCTGGATTTTGATTTCAGCATCGCGGTTGTCAATGGCACAAGCATGATGCCATGGCTTTCGAGCGCCTTGATCCAGACGCCGATCCGCTCGATCGAAATCGGCAGCGCCGAGGCGATGCCGACCGCGGTTCCGCGTTCCTTCGCCAGACTTTCAAGCCTTGCCAGCGCCCGGTCGATTTCCACCGCCGTCGGCACCGCATCGATCGAGACATCGGCCTTGGCGAACGGCATCGCCTGGCCCGCCGCCAGCGACGCGGCGACGCTGCGCGGCGCCGAGCCGTCGTCGAGATAGCCGAGCCCGCGCTTGGCCGCCTCGCGGACGATCGGCTGCATGACCGCGTCGGCGACGACGAAGCGCGCGCCCATGAAATTGGCGATCCCGGCATAGCCCTGGAACCGGCTGAGGTGCCAGTACAGCCGGTCGAGATTCTGCTCGGGCGCAAGCGTCGTGAGCAGGGTTTGCGGTCCCGGATCGTTGTCGGGATAATCGAACGGCTCCATCGGGACCTGCAGCAGGATCTCGTGGCGCTGCGCGCGCGCCCGTTCGGCCAGTTTGCCGGGATCGGAGCCGTAGGGCGTAAACGCCAGCGTCACCGCGGGCGGCAGTTTCATGATGGCGTCGGTCGTCTTGGCCGCGCCGACGCCGAGGCCGCCGACCACGATGGAAACAACCGGCATTTTTGCCGCCTTGGCGCGGTCGGCCTCGGCGGCGTAGACCGTGAAGGGCTTCAACCCGTCCGCCACCACCGGGATCATGCCGTAGCGCGATTTTTCCAGCAGGCGCGGATCGATACCGGCCATCATGCCGGGCGCAGCCCCAGCCTCGGTCTTGTCCGCGCCATCGCCGGCGATCACGACGTCGTGGCGCGCGCCGCTGGAGCCGTCGATGATGGTGACGGTCTTGTGTTCGCCTGGCGCGGCCTGTTTGGCCGCGGATTTGGCGCCGTGCTCGGAAGCGGCCGAGGGCGCCATGGCGGTCTTTTCTTCCGCCGGCTTCGGCTGACGGATCGCGATGCGGGCGATCGGCTCGCCGCCCAGCGGATTGTCGTTGAAGAGGGCGAAGCCCACGAAGGTAACCAGAAACAGGCCCAGCAGCACGGCGAGCGCCTGGGTTCCGGTAAACGGCAGCCGGTATCGGCGCTTGCGGGGCGCCGTCTCCTGTCCGAGCGGTGTGCTCAGATCGTCGGCCGTCTCTGCCATGGACCTCCCCGAATCAACCGGCCGACGATACCACGGCGGGGCGAGGCGGCGGCAGATCCGGCCGCCGCCGGGCCTCGCAAAAGCCGGTTCCGGGCTCCCGCGGGCCTTCCGGACCAGCAAGCAAAAAGGGCGGCCCGAAGGCCGCCCTTTCCGCAAAAGCCGGTAAGCCGCCGCCCGGATCAGTTCGCCGCCTTGTTGGCGGGCTTGTCGGTCGAGGTCTTGTCGGCGGTGGTCGGCGCCGTTGCATTGACCTTGATGCCGTGCAGGAGATCGTCCGCCATCTTCAGGGCCTTGTCGTCCTTGGCGTCCGGCGGCACGTAGGATTGCGAACCGGTCTTCTCGTCGCCCTCGGACTTCAGATGGCCGCGCAGCGAGGCTTCGCCCTTGGTGTCGGTCCGCGACTTCAACTCGTCGGGCACGTCCTGCAGCACCTCGATATCGGGAACGATGCCCTTGGCCTGGATCGATTTGCCCGACGGCGTGAAGTAGCGCGCGGTGGTGAGACGCAGCGCGCCGTTGCCGGAGCCGAGCGGAATGATGGTCTGCACCGAGCCCTTGCCGAACGAGCGGGTGCCGACCAGCGTCGCGCGCTTGTGGTCCTGCAGCGCGCCGGCGACGATTTCGGAAGCCGATGCCGAGCCGCCGTTGATCAGAACGATCACCGGCTTGCCCTTGGTCAGATCGCCGGGATGGGCGGAGCGGCGCTGGGTTTCCTCGGCGTTGCGGCCGCGGGTGGAGACGATCTCGCCGCGCTCGAGGAAGGTGTCGGAAACCGTGACCGCTTCTTCCAGCAGGCCGCCGGGATTGTTGCGCAGGTCGATGACGAAGCCTTTCAGCTTGTCGCCGATCTGGTTTTGCAGGTTGCCGATTTCCCGCTTCAGGCCCTCGGTGGTCTGCTCGTTGAAGGTGGTGATGCGGATATAGCCGATATCGTCGGCTTCGACATGCGCGCGCACCGAGCGGACGCGGATGTTGTCGCGCACCAGCGTGACGTCGATCGGGTTGTCCTGACCCTTGCGGATGATCTTCAGCTTGATCTTGGTGTTGACCGGGCCGCGCATCTTCTCGACGGCCTGGTTGAGGGTGAGGCCCTGCACGGCTTCGTCGTCGAGATTGGTGATGATGTCGTTGGCCATGATGCCGGCCTTGGACGCCGGCGTGTCGTCGATCGGCGAGACCACCTTGATCAGGCCGTCTTCCATCGTGACCTCGATGCCGAGCCCGCCGAACTCGCCGCGGGTCTGCACCTGCATGTCGCGGAAGCTCTTGGCGTCCATGTAGCTCGAATGCGGATCGAGGCCGGACAGCATGCCGCTGATGGCGGATTCGACCAGCTTGCTGTCGTCGGGTTTCTCGACGTAGTCGCTGCGGACCCGCTCGAACACGTCGCCGAACAGATTGAGCTGGCGATAGGTGTCCGAGGTCGCGGCGCGCGCGCTCGATCCCATCAGCATCGAGCGTGGCTGGGTCACGAAGAGCGTCAGTGCCGCGCCGGTGGCGGCGCTGAGGAGAATTACAGAAGTCTTGCGCATCATCCGCGAACCTTTTCGCCTTCATTTGCGGCCCACCATGGGCCTGGATCGATTGGAGTGCCGTCCTTACGGAACTCGACATAGAGCACGGGCTGGCTCGCATTGGTTGCGAGGATTGATGCAACCTGGGATGTCGTCCCCATGGTCGCGACCGGCTCCCCCGTAAGTACAAACTGGCCGATGTTAACCGAAATGCGCTCCATCCCGGCGATCAACACATGATACCCGCCCCCGGCATTGAGGATCAAGAGTTGTCCGTAGCTGCGGAAGGGGCCTGCGTAAACAACCCAGCCATCACACGGTGTTGTGACCTGGGCGCCGGGCCGGGTTGCCAAAGAAATGCCTTTTTCTACGCCTCCGGCGCCATCGGAACCGCCAAAATCGCGAATCTTGACGCCATTAACCGGCAACGCGAATAAACCCTTGGCGGAGGCGAAGGCGATGGCCGGGCTCAACC
This sequence comes from uncultured Alphaproteobacteria bacterium, assembly GCA_963825105.1. GTDB lineage: Bacteria > Pseudomonadota > Alphaproteobacteria > Rhizobiales > Xanthobacteraceae > Bradyrhizobium. The sequence continues at coordinate 18,472 of CAWGSB010000014.1, read as the reverse complement.
GGGCCGGGTCCTTCAGCGCCCCCAGATTCGGCTTGCCGTTGAGGGTGGCGGGCGCCCCCTGCAGGCTGGCCGTGGCGGCCGCCTTCGCGGCGCTCTTCAGATCCTGCTCCATCTTGGCGATCAGGCCTTGCAGGCTGTCGACCTGCCTGGACAGCGCGACGGCGCGCGCGCCTTCCGCCTCCATGTCCTTTTCGATCGAACTCTGCTGGCGCTGCCGTTCGTCGACCAGGGCGGCGAGCCGGGTCTGGTCATCCCTGAGCTTGTCGCGATCCGCCGCCAGCCGGTCCCGCTCGGTGGCGATGGTCTTGCGAAGCGTCACCAGCTCGGTGAGGTCGCCGGTCAATTTTTCCGCACGTGCCCGCAATTCGGGCACCACGGAGCCGAGCAGCATGGCCGTGCGAAGCGATTGCAGCGCGTCTTCCGGCCTTACCAGCAAGGCCGGCGGCGTGCGCCGTCCGGCGCGTTGCAGGGCCGCCAGCACCTCGACAATCTCGGAACGGCGCGAATTGAGCGAAACGCGAATTTGCTGCTCGCGTGAATCGAGCGGGCACAGCCGCGCTTCGGCATCGACGATGCTGGTCTCAACGCCGCGCACTTGCGCCGCGATGTCGATCAGCTGTGCATTGAGCTTGCTGCGATCCTGACCGATCGCCGCGATTTCGGCCTTGAGCTTCGCTTGCGCTTCCGCGGCGCTTTTTTGCTGGGCCCGGGTGGCTTCGAGTTCCTGTTCGCGCTGCTTGATGGCGTCGGGCGAAGCGGCCGTCGTTTGCGGAGTTGAGGCGGCGAGCTGCGCTGAAGCGGGCAACGGGCTCATGCCGGCAAAGCTTGCGGACAACAGCGCGATGGAAAGCGGAATACGGACGGAAGCGGGCCGGCCGCGGCCGATGGTGTCAGGGTACGAACGAATGTTCCGCGTTGGCTGCATCGAAGTTGGTCGGCGCTCTCTCAAGGCGTGCGCTACGCGCGGTGATAGGGGTGACCGGCCAGGATGGTCGCGGCCCGGTAGATCTGTTCCAGAAGCATGACGCGAACCATTTGATGCGGCCAGGTCGCGGAGCCGAACGCCATTCTCAACTTTGCCTTGCGCCGCAAATCGGGCGAAAGTCCGTCCGCGCCGCCGATAGCGAAAATAGTGTTGGCGACCTGTTCGTCCCGCCAGCGGCCAAGATGCCGGGCAAACGTGGCGCTGTCGATGTTGTCGCCGCGCTCGTCCAGCGCCACCAGCACTGATTTTTGCGGGATTGCGGCCGAAATCGCCGCGGCTTCCTCGGCCATCCGGGTCGGGGCGTCGCGGGCGCGGCTTTCGGGAATTTCATGGATCTCGAGGCCGCGAAGGCCGAGTTTGCGGCCGATGTCGTCGAATTGTTCGCGATAGCGCTCGGCCAGCTCCCGCTCCGGGCCCTGCTTCAGCCGGCCGATTGAAATGACGACGAGGCGCATCAGAGCATTTTCCGGCAAAGTGGAAACCGGTTTGCCGCAGAAAATGCGTCAAATCAATAACTCGCGCGCTCAAGCGCGCGGCAAACTACCATGCGCTCAAACCGATTCACATCGGCCGTTATCTCAGATCGCCTTCGCCGCCGTCGGGCCCTGCGTCCACAATCTCTCGAGATTGTAGAATTCGCGCACCTCGGGTCTGAACACGTGCACGATCACGTCGCCGGAATCGATCAACACCCAGTCGCAATTGGGCAAGCCCTCGATGTGGAGGTTCTTGATTCCGGTTTCCTTCAGGCTTTTCGCGACATTTTCCGCGATCGCGCCGACGTGCCGGTTGGCCCGGCCCGAGGTGACGATCATGTAGTCGGAAAATGCAGATTTACCGCGAAGGTCGATGGTGACCGTTTCTTCCGCCTTCATATCGGCGAGGCGGGAGAGGATCATATTCAGCGTCTTGTCGGCGTCGGGTTGCGCCTTCAAGGCCGCAGCGTGTGTCGATGTTTTACGCGTTTTGGGTAAAACAGACTTGGACAATACAGATGTGGCCAGGGACCATTCCTTTCACTGTATCGCGAGCGCCGAATTTCTTGGGCGCCCACGGGTTATACTACGCATGTGGGGTTAACGGTTTCAATATTCCAGTATCGCTACCCCGTCACTTTGTCTTCCAGGTGCCGTTCGGGTTCCGCAGGCCGGTCGAGGACAGGTTCAGTTTCATGCCCGTGAGAAACACCCAGGCCGGCGCGCGCAGGTCCGCGAGCCTGCCCGCCTGATTTTCAGGCAGGCGATAGCGCGCCAGCGCTTGCGCTGCGGGCGCGGCGAGCGCGCGGAAACTTTGCGGCGGACGGTCGATCACCGCGATCGGCACCTCGGATGCGATGCGCCGCCAGTTCTGCCAGCGGTGAAATTGCGCGAGATTGTCGGCGCCCATGATCCAGACCAGGCGCAGCCCGGAAACCCGGCGGCGCAGATACGTTATGGTGTCGACAGTGTATCGGGTTCCGATGACGGATTCGAGACAGCTGACGTCGATGCGCGGATCGCCGGCCATCTTGCGCGCGGCCGCGGCGCGCTCCTCGAGATCGCGCAAGGCGCCATGCTCCTTGAGCGGATTGCCCGGGGTCACCAGCCACCACACGCGGTCGAGCCTCAAGCGCTTGATCGCATACAGGCTGATGGCGCGATGCGCGGCATGCGGCGGATTGAACGAGCCGCCGAGCAGGCCGATGCGCATGCCGTCGGCATGGAGCGGGAGGGCCTGGGCGACAGACTGGGACGCGACCGAAGCTGACTTCAACTGAGCCACCGCGGGCGCAATGCTTTTTCGTTTGAAAATGCCTTGGCGTTCACGGCCGCGTCTGCCCGGTGCCGTGGACGCGGTATTTGAAGCTGGTCAGTTGCTCGGCGCCGACTGGGCCGCGCGCGTGAAATTTCCCGGTGGCGATGCCGATTTCGGCGCCGAAGCCGAATTCGCCGCCATCGGCGAACTGGGTCGATGCGTTATGCAGCACGATCGCCGAATCGACCTCGTCGAGAAATCTGCGGGCGGTGGCTTCGTCCTCGGTCACGATTGCGTCGGTGTGATGCGAACCGTGATTGTGGATATGCGCGATCGCCTCGTCGACGCCGTCGACCACCTTGGCGGCGATGATCGCGTCCTCATATTCGGTATCCCAGTCTTCATCGGTCGCCGGCTTCACCCTGGGGTCGGTGCGCTGCACGGCATCGTCGCCGCGCACCTCGCAGCCGGCGTCGATCAGCATCGTAACCAGCGGCTTCAGCGCGGTCGCTGCGCCGGCGCGATCGACCAGCAGGGTTTCGGCCGCGCCGCAGACGCCGGGGCGGCGCATCTTGGCGTTCAGCACGATCGACTTCGCCATTTCGAGATTGGCGGCGGAATCGACATAGACGTGATTGACGCCTTCCAGATGCGCGAACACCGGCACCCGCGCTTCCGCCTCGACGCGGGCGACCAGGCTCTTGCCGCCGCGCGGCACGATGACGTCGACGGCGCCGTTCAATCCGGTCAGCAGCAGGCCCACCGCCGCCCGGTCGCGGGTCGGCACCAGCGTGATCGCAGCCTCGGGCAGATCGGCTTCGCGCAATCCCCGCACCAGACAGTCGTGGATCGCGCGGCAGGACCGAAAACTGTCCGAGCCGCCGCGCAGGATCACCGCGTTGCCCGATTTCAGGCACAGCACGCCGGCGTCGGCCGTGACGTTGGGACGGCTTTCGAAAATCACGGCGACGACGCCGAGCGGCACGCGCACCCGTTCGATCACCATGCCGTTCGGCCGCTGCCAGCTCTCGGTCACGACCCCGACGGGATCGGGGATCTCGCGCACGGTCGCGATGCCGTCGGCCATCGCATCGATGCGCGCCTGCGTCAGCGTCAGCCGGTCGATGAAGGCTGAGCTTGCGCCGCCGGCGCGAGCTTCCGCGACATCTTCGGCGTTGGCCGCGAGGATCGTGGCCGCATTGGCGCGGATGGCGCGCTCCATCGCTTGCAGCGCCTCATTCTTCTGGTCGGGGGAAGCAAGCGCCAGCACCCGCGCGGCGGCGCGTGCGCGGCCAGCGAGCTCGGTCATCAGCTCCGGCAAATCGGCGCTTCCATCGACGGCTTTCAGCGGCGCGGTCATGTCGGTTCCAGTGTCAGTTAAGGTGATGTCCTAGCACGGAAATCGGCGTTTTGCGAAGTGCGGCGGGGGCATGGCTGGGGGAGGCGGGACAGGTTTTTGGGGCCAGCGGGCGGTTCCAGGCCGCTCGGCCAATGGCCTAGCTCTGGGAAAATGCGCCGCTCGGCCCGACCACGAGATCGTCGCGGTGGATCATTTCCGCGCGGCCGCTGAGGCCGAGGATGGCCATGACATCCGGCGACGAGAGGCCCCTGATTTTCTCGGCGTCCTCGGCGTCATAGGCGACGAGGCCGCGGCCGATCTCATGGGTGTCGGGACCGCGCACCACCACGGCGTCGCCGCGCGCGAAATGCCCGTCGACCCGGATCACGCCGGCCGGCAGCAGGCTTTTTCCCGCGCGCAGCGCGCTCACCGCGCCGGCGTCGATGGTCAGCGTGCCCTTCGGCTCCAGCGAGCCCGCGATCCAGCGTTTTCGCGCGGTGACGGGGTTGGCGGGAGTCAGAAACCAGGTGCAGCGCCCGCCGTCGGCGATCGCCTGCAGCGGATGCTCGATCTTGCCGGACGCGATCAGCATGTGCGTGCCGGCGGTGGTCGCGATCTTCGCCGCCTCGATCTTGGTGCGCATGCCGCCGCGCGACAGTTCGGATTCCGCAGCCCCCGCCATCGCCTCGATTTCGGAAGTGACGGTCTCGACGATCGGGATCAGTTTTGCGTTTGGATTGGCGCCGGGCGGCGCATCGTAGAGGCCGTCGATATCGGACAGCAGGATCAGGAGGTCTGCGCTCGCCATGGTGGCGACGCGGGCGGCGAGGCGGTCGTTGTCGCCGTAGCGGATTTCGTTGGTGGCAACCGTGTCGTTTTCGTTGATCACAGGCACCGCGCGCCATTCCAGCAGCTTGGCGATGGTCGAGCGCGCGTTGAGATAGCGGCGGCGTTCCTCGGTGTCCTGCAGGGTCACCAGAATCTGCCCGGCGCCGATGCCGTGATGGCCCAGCACCTCCGACCAGGTCCGCGCCAGCTCGATCTGTCCCACCGCCGCCGCGGCCTGGCTTTCCTCCAGTTTCAGGGCGCCGCGGGGCAATTTCAAACGGCTGCGCCCGAGCGCAATCGAACCCGAGGACACGATCAAGAGTTCGCGCCCCTCGCCGTGCAGCTTTGCCAGATCGGCGGCAAGTGCGGCGAGCCACGCCGCCCGCACTTCGCCGGCGTCGGAATCGATCAGCAGCGAGGAGCCGACCTTGACGACGATGCGGCGGAAGTTTTTCAGGTTCGGGCGGCGGGCCATGGACGTAGTCTTAACTGGCATGTCGAGAAGGGATACGCGCCACCTCCATGATTTGGAAGTGGCGCGGGCAGAAGAAATTTGCGATGCGTCAGCCCATGACAAACGCGTTGAGCTTGTTGCCCTCGGGATCCCGGAAATAGGCGGCGTAGAATTTTTCGCTGCGCTGTCCGGGAGGGCCTTCGCAGGAGCCGCCGAGCGACAAAGCGAGCTTGTAGACGCGATCGACCTGGGCCTTGTCCTTGGCCCCGAACGCCGCCATCACGCCGTTGCCGACCGTCATCGGCTTGCCGTCAAAGGGAAGCGCCACGCCGAAGCCCGCGCCGCCGCCCGGACCGCCCCAGGCGATGATGCGGTCGTTGGCCATGAAGCGGCCCATGCCGAGCTCGCCGCAAATCTTGTCGTAGAACTCGCCGGCCTTTTTCAGGTCGTTGGTGCCCACGGTGACGTAACCGATCATGAATTCCTCCTTGAGACTTCCGGGGAAAGCGGAGTTTCGCAGCCGGATGAAACCCGCGCAAGTCAGGCTTTGAGGCTATTGCGTCGTCTGCGGCGACCACGGCTCGGCCTGCGCCGCGCCCTTGGCCTTGCCCGACACCGGGGCTTCGCCGATCACCTCGACCAGCGCTCGCAGCGCCTCTTTCACGCCCTCGCCGGTGACGCCCGAGATCAACAGCGGCGTCTTCTTCGCCGCACGTTTCAGCCGGTCCTTCTGCTTCTTCAACTCGTCCGGCGTCACGGCGTCGATCTTGTTCAGCGCCACGATCTCGATCTTGTCGGCGAGATTTCCCTCATAGGCCTCGAGTTCGTTCCGCACCGTCTTGTAGGCCTTGCCCGCGTGCTCGCAGGTCGCGTCCACCAGATGCAGCAGCACGCGGCAGCGCTCGACATGGCCGAGAAAGCGATCGCCCAGGCCTGCGCCTTCATGCGCGCCCTCGATCAGGCCGGGAATATCCGCCAGCACGAATTCGCGGCCGTCGGCATTCACCACCCCGAACTGCGGATGCAGCGTGGTGAAGGGATAGTCGGCGATCTTCGGTTTCGCGGCGCTGACCTTGGACAGGAACGTCGATTTGCCGGCATTGGGCAGGCCGACCAGGCCGGCGTCCGCGATCAGTTTCAGCCGCAGCCAGATCCAGCGCTCCTCGCCCGGCTGGCCGGGATTGGCGTTGCGCGGCGCGCGGTTGGTGGAAGTCTTGAAATGGGCGTTGCCGAATCCGCCATTGCCGCCTTCGGCGATGACGAATTTTTCGCCGAGCGTGGTGAAGTCGTGGATCAGCGTTTCGCGATCCTCGTCGAACACCTGCGTTCCCACCGGCACCTTGAGCACGATCGGCTTGCCGTTGGCGCCATGGCGGTCCTTGCCCATGCCATTGGTGCCCTTCTGGGCCTTGAAGTGCTGCTGATAGCGATAGTCGATCAGCGTGTTCAGCCCGTCGACCGCCTCGATGACGACGTCGCCGCCCCGGCCGCCATTGCCGCCGGAGGGTCCGCCGAACTCGATATACTTCTCGCGGCGGAACGCCACGCAGCCGTTGCCGCCGTCGCCGGAGCGGATATAGACTTTTGCCTCGTCGAGAAATTTCATGGCCTATAGGTAGGGCAGAGGCGTCGGTGCGGCAACCTCTGAACTTGGTAAATATCGCGAAAGTTCAATAATTTAGGGCTTTGGCGGGGCTCAGATGACAATCCCGCCGATAGGCCAGAAGTCTCCTCCAGCCAAGAACCTGCGAGGACCCGGAGATTTCCATGAGGCGGCGCCAGTTCATGACCATCCTCGGCGGTGCGGCAACTTTGCCGTTTGCGGCGCGAGGCCAGCAGAAGAGAATTCCGGTTGTTGGCGTATTGTGGCACGCGGGAAGCGCCGAGGAAGAGGTTGCGTTCAGCCGTCCCCTCAAGGAAGGTTTCACCGATCTTGGCTACGTCGAGGGAAAGACCATTGTTTTTGAGGAACGCTTCCCTGCCGAGCAATTGGAGCGCTTTGACGCCTACGCCCTCGAACTGGTACGTCTGAAGGTGGATGCCCTGATCGCTGGGTCAATCCCCGCAGCCTTTGCTGCTCAGCGTGCAACTTCAACGGTTCCTATTGTCCTGGTTGCCAATCCTGATCCGGTGGGATTGAGGTTAGTATCCAGCCTCGCCAGACCGGGAGGCAATATAACCGGGTTGTCCGCGATGGCCTTCGATTTGGCGGCCAAGCGGGTGCAACTGCTGAAGGAGGCAATTCCAGACCTGTCGCGCGTCGCTCTACTCGTAAACCCTTCCGATTCGAATGATGCCAATAGGTTGATTTCAGAACTCCAGCCCACCGCAGATCGCCTAAATGTTTCCTTCGAGGCATTCGAAGCCCGCACGCCCCCGGAACTGAAAGGCACGTTTGAGAAGATATCTGCCGGTCATTTCAGCGCCGTCGTCGTTACCCAGAATGCGATGTATTTCAACGAACGCAGACAAATCGCCGAGATTGCCTTGGCCAACCAAGTTCCCACCATGGTGCCAGCCGATGTGTTCGTCGAGGCTGGCGCGCTAATGTCCTATGGTCCAAGCTGGCCCGCGATATTCCGCAATGCAGCCGGATACGTGGACAAGATCCTTAAAGGGGCAAAGCCCGCTGATTTGCCTGTCCAACAGCCGACCAAGTTCGAATTGGCAATAAATCTCAAGACCGCCAAGGCCCTCGGCCGGGACGTTCCAGCAACGATGATTGCCCGCGCCGACAAGGTGATCGAATGAGGCTGCAGCCTGGCCCCCGTGCCGGCTACGGTCGGACCGGCCGCCGGCGGATCAGAAACTTCTGCACCCCTTCCAGCACCAGTTCGCGGCGCTGGTTGAAAACGGTGGAGCGCAACGTAACCACGCCGGTGGTGCGGCCGGGCACGAGCTCCGTCACCTCGAGCGCGGGATAGATCGTGTCGTCGGCATAGACCGGCTTGAGAAACCGGCTCGACTGTTCGAGGAAGCCGACCAGCGATTCCTCCACCATGTAGGGAAACAGCCCGCTTCCGGGCGCGGTGTGGATCAGCGTCTGGAAACCATGGGCGAGCAGGTTCGGCATGCCGCGGGCGTGGCAATATTCGAGATCGTAATGCACCGGATGGGTGTCGCCGCTCGCGGTCTGAAAGGCGGCGAACACCGCCGAGGTCATGGTGCGGCTGGGAATGACAAAACGCTCGCCGAGCACAAAATCCTCGAACCAGCGTTGTTCGCTCACCATGCGGTGGCTTGCGGGATCGAACTCGGTCATGGCTGGTTTCCTGTGTGAGTCCGGTTGATCCGTATCGCAGACGAAGCGCTGCGACAATCGGTTCAATTCGTCATGCCCGGGCTTGTCCCGGGCATCCACGTCTTTAAAACATGCGCGGCATGGAAGACGTGGATGGCCGGAACAAGTCCGGCCATGACGAAGAGCAAGACGCACCGCGGCAATCAGAAATGGGCATCTTCGCGAAAATCTCGACCGCCGCCGACCAGCGTTCCGCGCGGCTTGCCGGCATCGGATTGATGCTGCTGTCGATATTCATGTTCTCGTGCGGCGATGCGCTGGGCAAGTTCATCGTCGCGACCTATTCGGTCGGACAATTGCTGTGGCTGCGCGCCTGCGCGGCGCTGATCGTGCTGTTGCCGATGATCTGGCGGCATCGCGCTGATTTCATCCGCCTTGAGCGGCCGTGGCTGCAATTGCTCCGGGTGACGCTCTCCACGATCGAAGTCGCGGCGTTTTTTCTGGCGACCGTCTATTTGCCGCTCGCCGACGTCGTCACCTATTATCTGGCGTGTCCGATTTTCGTCACCGCGCTGTCGGCGGTCGTGCTGCGCGAGCACGTCGGCTGGCGGCGCTGGAGCGCGATCCTGATCGGGTTCTGTGGCGTGCTGATCGCGCTGCGTCCGTCGTCGCAAACCGTAAGCTGGCCGGCGATGATCGCGCTCGGCGGCAGCCTGTCGTTTGCGGTCTTGATGCTGATCACCCGCTCGCTGCGGGCGACGCCCGATATCGTGCTGGCTTCGTCGCAATTCATGGGCACCTTCGCCCTCGGCGCGCTGATGTCGCCATTTGGCTGGGTCACGCCCAGCGTCGATAGCCTCGGTCTGTTCGCCGCCGCGGGGTGCATTTCGGTCAGCGCGCTGCTGTGCGTCAACCGCTCGCTGAAGCTCGCGCCGGCGAGCGTCGTGGTGCCCTATCAATATTCGCTGATCGTCTGGGCGGTGATGTTCGGCTATTTCGTGTTTCGGCGACGTGCCGTCGCTGGCGACGATCATCGGCGCGGCCATCATCATCGGCGCGGGGCTTTATATTTTCCTGCGCGAGCGGACGCTCGGGCGGGATGAGGCGATGGCCAGTCCGCCGGCGTAATTGGGGCGTGAACCCATAAACTCAAAGTGGCTGACGGACGTCCGCCTTGGTGCGCGTTCCGGACTCAAGTCGGGCGGTGTGGCACTTCCGAAAAGTGCCAACCTCGGACTCGCACTCCGCGAATCCGGTGGCCTAGTCCATCGGATAATGCTCGACGATGTTTTTATAGACCTCGATATATGCCGGGAGCTTCGCGGAATCATCGTCAGCGTTGTAATGGGCGTATCAGCGAAGCTCAGAGGATTAAGGTCGGGATCGCTGATTGCTTGCTTGCCGATGGAACGCAATAGCACTCCGGAGAAAACCTCAATGGGATTTTGGGATATACCGCGGTGTTCGTATTCGTCTATCCGCGCCGCCAAGATCTCCGCAATGGTCCATTGAGTAGTCTCTTGGATCACGTGGCCGATGGTGGTGCCAGCATCGGCAACAGCCTGATTGTCAGCTTGAGTTAACTCATTTTTCTTTACGGCGTGCCGGGCGAAAAGAAAAAAATTGTACCAAAAGAACATCAGCGCTTCGGCCACGATGACATCGGAATTCGTTCTTTTGAATGGGTTGGTCGATACGCCCCAGTCGGGATTGTCCGCTATCGTGTTGCGGCTTTCCAAAAGTCTGCCGCCGCTAGGTAAACAATCAAGTAAACGATGGTGGTTCTCCTAGGATGCTCAACATCATCGCGCATCCAAGCCGACCATCCTTTGTCGTTGTTGCTGGCGCCTATTCGCTTCGTTCCTTTGTCGAATTCGGCCCGTAAGACAGAAGCATCGTCCATCGCCGCATTTTCGAGCATCCGCAATGTCACGCGTTCGCACAATTTGGTCAGACGGTGCTTGCGGTCGAAAAACACTCAAGACGTCCTATGTCGTTGCGACCACTAGGAGGATGCCGAAATGACTGAATTCAAGTTGCGGCAGTATAATATGGGAATTTGGGACGGTCGAGAACCGCAAACGGTGGTCGCCGCATCTGCTATACAAGCTGCGGAACAAGCGTGTGGCGAACGCCTAAGAAGTGCGGGACACCTTGGCGAGCTGCGGGCGGAAGTGTGGGCGGCAGGCAAGCCGGACCGGAAAGAGCCCTATTACTCGATTTAGAAGAGTGATTTTTAGATGCCGGATTTTGTGAGCGAAGATCAGTGTGCGCTCTGCTCGGGCATATGGCCCAGCGAGCGACCAGCATTTCGTTTGAGCTTAGACCAAATCCCACTGAACGATCTAGTTTGCAATGCTTGCTTGATTGCTTTTTGGCGCAATATTGGGTTTCCAGTTAGCGACGTTGAGCCAACCGAGCATTAAATGTCGCAGATGAACAGAGAAGAATACGAGGAAATGCAGGAAGAACTAAGATGCCGCGCCAAAACCGAAGGTGCATGGTATTACGATCCCGAAAGCCCGGCGATCTAGAAACGATTATCGTCGGCTCCGTGCCGCTCTGGCGACGCGCGCTCTGGTGGTTCTTTCCTCTGTCACATACAAAGATGCTTCGCTTGATGAGGCGACGGGGCGACCAGATTTGGAAGGACGCGACCAAAAAATCTGACAGGCGGTGGCTCACCGACCGCCAAAACACGCTACGGGTAATCTTGCTCAGCATGGCCGTCCCGGTGATCCTCTCTGCGACCGGGCCTCTCTACTACGGATACACGAACGCACCATATTGGCGCATTATCATTTGGGCGCTCGCCTGCACTGTCGGATTTTCGGGGTTGGAAAGATAAGCCTTCAAGAGCGCGCTGAACACCGCGCCGCCTTCGACCATCGGGCGCTCACTGCTTGTTATTGCAATCGTCGCTGTCGCATTCATCGCCTTTGTTATTGGCGACTCGCTGATTTATCTGTTTGCTCGTTTGCTTCGCCCGCGCTGAAGGTCGCGCGCGTAGTGGTAACTTATGTCGCTAATCGAGAATATAATTAAGTACGGTCTCGATACCCTTCACGAAGGCTACACATTCCTCGTGAGTTTGGACTGTTCCCTTATATCTGCCGTACAATTCAATATGCCTGCCAATACCCTTCTCGAAACGAATGTCGCCCACAGCGTCGTCGATGTCCTCATCGGTGATATAAACCTTTAGGCCGTCCATCGTGCTCAGGTGATCCTTCGGGACAAAAAGATTCATTTTTGGCTCTCCGTCAAATAGATAATGCACCACTCTGCCCGGAGACACGATGACAGGCCAAACAAAGAACTCAACCGTGGTGTCATCGCACGAAAGTTGATTCATGCGTGTGGACGCCTGGATTTTGCCTCGAAGGGCGGAATCCATCGATATTTTCTCGCTCGCGACGCGAAATAGTCTGGAACGCGTTTCCTGCGCTCAGAGGCAATTTCTGCACGCGGGCCAATAGCGAGGCAAAACGCCCCGCGAGTGACCGCCGACCCGCACTGCGGTCCGCGAAAGGAGTTTTTATGCCTGAAGACCGCGATGACGCCCATATGATTGGCTTGCAGCCGCAACATCGATCAGAGGGCTTTAGGCTGGGAGGTCTTCGGCCACCACGTAGGGCAGCAGTCTTCAGTGATGTCCGCTCGGGGGCATTCGCGTCGATTTTGGCATGTTCGCGTCATGTCCGTTACCCGGACGGGCAAATCAGTGATTTGCCTGTCTAGCCCCTTTTGCAAAAATATTCTGATTTTCCGAAGACCCAAATCACTTTATACCGCCGCCGTCCCGTCCCATTGAGAGGGGCGTTGCGCACGTCACGGACGTTGGCACGGGATGCGGTGGACGCGAGGCGCGCTGTTGACGAGCGCGCGGCCTGCGGACGGCGAAGTCGTGTGGTCCTGACGCCTCGACGCTGGCGTCAAGTTCTTGAGAAGCAAGCTTCTCGGGGGCGATGGTGACAAAAAAGCCCGATCGCCAGGGAGAGCGCGAAATAAGCCGTAAAACCATTGCGCGGGGAATGCCGGGCGTTTTCCGGTGTGACCTGACAACGCGTGTGCTTACTACCACTACCTCTGCACACGCGGCTTGCGGGCGCATCGGGCGCCCGGCATTCCCTGCGCCCTCTGATTGGAGAGGGTGGAACGAGCAGGCCAAACCTCGCGCGAAACACGCAGCGGGATCGCGAAGTCGTGCACGGTAATCTCCCCTCCCTCCACGCGCCTTGCGCGTGGCGGGGAGGGGTCGGGGGTGGGGGGTCTATCGGTTTGCTCCTCTGGCAGTGAGTTTGCCGAGGCACCCCCCACCCCCGACCCCTCCCCGCCGCTTCGCGGGAGGAGGGGGGAGGCGTTGTTCGCGATGACAGGTTGTTTGAAAATTCGAATCCGAGGACGCCTGTGCAACAAGTCCCCGCTTTTTGCGGGGACGGCTGCTGTCGTGTTCGCGGGAATACGCGGTGGCGTGGAGTTGCTACCGTTCGCGCCTCGTCGAACTGCCCCAGTTCTTCAGCGACGACCAGACGCTGCGCGACAGCCGGAAGCAATCGACCGGGGTCGAGGAGCCCAGCGCCTCGAAGCGGTGCAGCTCGACGCCGCTCCACTGGAACCCGCATTTCTCCAGAATGTTGCGCGATGCCGGGTTGGCGACCCGCGCGCCTGAGAGCAGGTGCTGGGCATCGAACTCCTCGAAGGTGAAATCGATCACCGCGCGCGCGGCTTCCGTGCCAAAACCCTGGCCCCAATGCTCCACGCCGAGCCAGTAGCCGAGTTCCGGCGCATCCGGCTCGCTCCAGTCGACGCCGACCATGCCGATCGGCGAGAAACTGCTTTCGATCAGGAACACGGTGCCGCGATTGTCGTTCGCGGTTGCGCGCACGAACTCGATCGCGTGGTCCCGGGAATAAGGATGCGGCAGGCGGCGGGTATTCTCCGCAATGCGGCGGTCGTTGGCGAGACGCGCGATTGCTTTTACGTCCGCGAGCGTCGGTCTGCGCAGCCGCAGCCGTTCGGTCTCGAGGACGCAGGGACTGGCCTCGCGTAATGTCGGGGTCGGGGTCGGGATATCCTGCAGCATGTCGGGCTCCTGAATGCGAACTCAAAACGCAACTTTGAACACGCGCAATAAAAAGGGGAGGCCGGTTTCCCGCCTCCCCTCAGGAGCCCTTTGAGCTCCGCCGGTTCAACAGGACCCGGCGGACTCATGTTGTCCACCGTTTACTCGGCCGCGGCTTCCGTCATCGGAACTACCGACACGAAAGTGCGGCCGTTGGCTTTCGCACGAAACTCGACATGGCCTTCGACCTTGGCGAACAGAGTATGGTCGGTGCCCATGCCGACATTAAGGCCGGGATGCCAGGTGGTGCCGCGCTGACGCGCAATGATGTTGCCGGGAATCACGTGCTCGCCGCCATAGGCCTTGATCCCGAGCCGCTTGCCCGCTGAATCACGCCCGTTCCGCGATGAACCGCCTGCTTTTTTGTGAGCCATAGCCCGTCTCCAAACTTCGCCGTATCTCTTAGATCAATTCCTTGACGGAATCATTTCACTTTTTGTCGCACTTCACTTTTTATCACTTTTGCCCTTGGCGGCGGTCTTCTTGGCCGGGGCCTTCTTGGTATCGGGCTTGGCGCGCGGTTTGGCCGCGGCCTTCTTGGCTACCGCCTTCTTGGGCGTCGCCTTTTTCTTCGCAGCCTTCGGCGCTTCGTCCTCGCCCTCGGCGGGCGCGGCCGCAACCGGCTTTTCCTTTTTCGGCCGCGGTCCGATCGTCGGCTGCTTGTTATCGGTCAGGATCTCGGTGATGCGCAGCACCGTGATCTCGTCGCGATAGCCGCGCTTGCGGCGCGAATTCTTGCGGCGGCGCTTCTTGAACGCGATGACCTTCGGCCCGCGCTTGTGCTGCAGCACCTCGGCCGCAACAGTTGCGCCCGCCACCGTGGGCGTGCCAAGCACCGGCGTTTCACCGCCGACCAGCAGAACTTCGCCAAGCTGAACGATCGTCCCGACATCGCCGGCGATCTTGCCTATCTCGAGCACATCATCCGGAACGACGCGGTATTGCCGGCCGCCGGTTTTGATGACTGCGAACATCGTTTTATTCCTTCGTGTTCGATCCCGGCCTCGGAACAGGTCCGGGCCGGCTTTTTCTTCAGTCGTTATGGGTTCAATTTTCGCGCGCTCGGGGAGCGATCCCTTCAATCCGCGCAAAAACAAGCGGCGCGAGGAATTTCCCGCGCCGGGTGCGGGACTTATAGCCGGGGCGCTCTTTAAGTCAAGGAAAACCGGCCCGAAAGGCGGCCAAAGCTGAGGGATTTAGCGCTTTTTCGGCCCGGATTAGCCCATTTTGGACGAGGCCGCCCCAACCCCGTGAAACCAATGGGTTCCCCCGCCGTTGTCTTCAAGACTCCACCGGGCAAGGGCAAAATGGCTGAAGACGTCATCACGACCACGGGCATCGCCCGCCACGGCGCGACCCGCCTGCCGTCGGTGGAGGTGGACAGCTTCAATATCGAGCTGAAGGACGAGGACGGCTTTCTCGGCGACCGCGCCAGCAAGGGCGCGTTCCGCAAGATCCTGGACGACCTGCGCAAGCCGCTGAAGAAGAACGGCGACGATCCCTTGGGGAAGAAGCCCGCCGAGGCCATCGCCAAGAGCGCGCTCGACGAGGTGCTGGTGGGCGACGACGTCGGCGCGGCCGCTCTGGTGCATGGTGCGATCGAGGAATTCGTCCAGGAACTCGCCTATGTCACGCAGCGCTTTCTCAGGACCAAGGCCTGGGCCGATACCGAGCGCATCGTGGTTGGCGGCGGCTTTCGCGAAAGCCGGGTCGGCGAGCTCGCCATCGCGCGGACCGACATCATTCTCAAGGCCGGGGATTTCAAGGTCGATCTGGTGCCGATCCGCAACCACCCCGACGATGCCGGCCTGATCGGCGCTCTGCATCTGGCGCCGTCGTGGATTTTCGAGGCCCATGACAGCATCCTCGCGGTCGATATCGGCGGCACCAATATCCGCTGCGGCGTGGTCGAAACCCGCTGGAAAAAGGCGCCCGATCTGTCCAAGGCCTCGGTCTGGAAATCCGAGCTCTGGCGCCATGCCGACGACGAGCCGACGCGCGAGGGCGCGGTGAAACGGCTGGTGAAGATGCTGAAGCAGCTGATCGCCGACGCCGACGCAGAGGGCTTGAAGCTCGCGCCGTTCATCGGGATCGCCTGTCCCGGCGTGATCAACGACGACGGTTCGATCGAGAAGGGCGCGCAGAACCTGCCGGGCAATTGGGAGAGCAGTAAATTCAATTTGCCGGCGAGCCTGGTCGAGGCAATCCCGGAGATCGGCGGGCACGACACCGCGGTCCTGATGCACAATGACGGCGTCGTGCAGGGGCTCTCCGAGGTGCCGTTCATGCAGGATGTGGAGCGCTGGGGCGTGCTCACCATCGGCACCGGGCTCGGCAACGCGCGCTTCACCAACCGCAGGAAGGACAAGGATAGAGAGAAGAACGACAAGAAAGACAAGAACAGCAAGGACTGAGCCGCGCCGGCCCGGTAACCTTGACCGGTTAGGTTAAAACTGAGATCGCGTTGCCGATTTCGATCGTATCGCTACCATCAAATCGTCGCTCGGGTGGCCGGCGAAGCCGCACTTCCCGGCCACAATTTCAATGACGCGACACGGGACCGCCGGTTTTTACCGCGTCTGGCGGTCCCACCCCTGCCGGCTATTGGTTTGCGGACCGCGGGATTTCCCGGCTCCGGTGCCTTGTCTCCCCCGCCATCCTCGCCTAGAACTCGCCCGACCGCGGGGGATAGGAATCGCCCGTTATGGCGCCTGGAGAGGTGGCAGAGTGGTCGATCGCACCGCACTCGAAATGCGGCATAGGTGCAAGCCTATCGGGGGTTCGAATCCCTCCCTCTCCGCCATCATATCTGCACAGCGCAGAAGTCCTTCAGAATCAGGCGTTTCTCAGCGGACTAAGGACAACAGTCCAGGAACGCTTATTTTTAGAGGCCTTTTGAAGTTTTTCTGCAGCGCCTTGATCGAGCTTTTCTGCAGAACTGGTGCCCCCAATCGGATGAGACTGACCCTTATATATCAATATATATCTCCGCCAAGCTCGGGCTGCATGCGTGCTACCATTCTACGATGGGTTGGTGAGGGGACTCCGTTTTCTGGGTGTTCCGGCAGCTCCTAAAAGAAAGCTCATGTTCTGGAGAGCCCGAGATGGGTCGAGCAGTGCCGGTAGCGGTACGCCGAGCGCGTGCGCAATCTGCTTCGAGGACGACAATTGTAGGATTAGCGCGACCGTTTTCGATGAGCGAGATCGCGTTCTGTTCGACACCGACCTCGTCTGCCAGTTTCGCTTGGCTCCAATCGCGATCTTTCCGCAATGAGCGTACGTTCGAGGCCAGTGCCTTGACGGCCGGCGAGGCGCGAGCCGGAAATCTGCTTTCGAATCCTTTGGATGCCATGCTGTAAAAGCTCGCTCGGGTTGGCGCAACGTGCAAGTCCCGAAATCGGAATATGCCGATAAATTCGCGAGATGAGGAGCGCCGGCCTAGCTTTCGCCGCGAGCCGGGTCCAGTCGGCAGTCTTTCTTTTCAGGGGTCGAAGCGACATCCTGCCCGAATTGCAGCGGACTTTGCCCGGCCAACAGACCGCCAGCCGTGATGCCGTATGGCTCTAGCGGCGGACGCAGGCAATAGAGCGAAACGTCGCCAACCTTCGGTTGACGGCCTTTCAACACCCTCGTTCGAGGGACAATTCATCGAAACAGTTCGCGCCCGAAAGGTAGGACGTATTTCAACCACCCCGTCCAGCCTTGAGAGTTGCCACATTCTTGCAACTTGCCGTAAATGGACCGGGATCGACGATGATCGTCATGTTGTCGCTGCCGTTCGCGCTGGTCGGCGGACTGTGGCTGATGCGGTGGCTCGGCTTCAACCTGTCAGTCGCCATCGCGGTCGGCTTCATCGCGCTCGCCGGCGTCGCCGCCGAGACCGGCGTCGTGATGCTGATCTACCTGAACCATGCACTGGCGCATGTCAGCGCCCAGCGCGACGCCGAGGGCAGGGCGCCGACCTCTACGATGCAATCATGGAGGGCGCAGTAGAGCGCGTCCGTCCCAATATGATGACGGTGCAGCGAATCCGCTCACGACTACCAGCGCCGGCGCCGACATTGGCGTTGTTAGCGGCGAGCGACGGCCCGCCGGTTGGCTTGGCTTCGTCGGATCCGAAGCTTTTCGAGCGGTGGCGCGCGGCTGTGACGGATTTCCATTTGAAGGGCTGGAGCCAGATGACGTCGCAACGTGTCGACGAAGTCGTCGCGCGGCATGGAATCCAGATCGGATGACGACGCAGCTCGACGACATTTTGCGGCAAAGCGCCTTGCTCTGCCAAGTCAGCGATCAGATCGATTTGCGTTTTATAGTCGCTACGCAGCGCCCTAGCGAATTTCGACTGGCCGCTGTTGGCGCAAAGCGGCCGTTCGTACGCAAACAGCCGCCCCCGACGCTGCCCAACGTAGGCGAAACCGCTTATTCCAACTCTATTTGCGTTTGCACTGACTGGACCACCCGTTCAAAGGCAACTTTGGCCAGCCGATCGTCAGTTGTCCACTCCATTGTCCAATTCGACCGAGCCTCCAATTTCTTGAACGTGGCGATTTCGTAGGCGCCACCAGCGCGCGACAGTGACGCCTTGAGTGTCGGGTGCGGATTTCGGCCAGATACTTCGATAATCCGGCATCGACCGAGAGCGCCGGCAGAGCGGCAATGTTAAACATCTTGAATGACCCGGTGCCTGCTGGCGAGCGCCTCGACAAGCCGACCCCACTGGTGGCCGGAGCTGAGCGAAGCGACTTCGGTAACTTGACTGTGACAAT
>CAWGSB010000013.1:0-45733 GCA_963825105.1 uncultured Alphaproteobacteria bacterium | reverse complement strand
TGCTTCATGAGTTTGGCGGTGCCGCAGGCTCGGTTTCACCTCTCCCATGGGGAGAGGTCGGCGCGTAGCGCCGGGTGAGGGGTTACAGCCTAACGATAGACCGTAACCCCTCACCCCAACCCTCTCCCTACGGGAGAGGGAGCAGACCGCCGATGCCGCGGTGCAGATAGCGCTTGGGCCTCTGGTCCACGAGCGCTCACCGCGACAGATTCTGCAGCAGTAAATTCAGCGCCGTACTCGCGAACACGTGCATGTTGGCGAGCCGGTCGGCGCTGCCGGTCTCCAGCGTGATCACCTGCGACTGCGGGCCGGCGACCGCCATGCAGCTATGGCCGGCGGCGTCGCCGTAGCGGTTGCCGGCAGGTCCGGTGGCGCCGGTCTCCGACAGGCCCCAATCGGTGGAAAGGCGCTGACGGATCTGGCTCGCCAGCAGCTTTGCATAGGGCTCGGAGGCCGAGCGAATGCCTTTCATCGCCTCCTCGGGAATGTCCATCAGGATCCGCCGCGCGTCGCGGGTATAGACCACCGCGGAGCCGAGGAAATAGGCGGACGCGCCGGGCACCGCGAGCAGCGCGGCCGAGATCAGGCCGCCGGTCGAGGATTTCGCGACCGCGATGGTCTGGCGCTTTTCGATCAGCCTGGCGGCGATCCTTTCGGCGATCGTAACGAGCTCTTTCATCGGGCGCCTTTCCTGTTGCTGGCGTCGTCGGGCGGCGATGTCCTAGCACAGGATTGCATGGGTGCCGACTTAGGGATGGCAGCCCCGCCGATGGACGGCGCAGCCGGCGCGCCATATGCTGTGGGCTCGACGATCAGGCGCCGCATTCAATCGGCGCCGCGGACCAGGAGGAAACCTGAGGTCATGACGTCACCGATCAAGGGCGGCGTGGATTGCGATCTGCATCCGGCCGTGCCTCATCTGACCAGCCTGCTGCCCTATCTCAACGACTACTGGCGCGATCAGGTCACCACGCGCGGCATGACCGATCTGGTGTCGCAGTCCTATCCCCTGAATTCGCCGATCTCCGCGCGGCCGGACTGGCGTCCCGCGAAGGGCAAGCCGGGCTCAAGCCTTGCGGACATGCAGGCGCAGGCGCTCGATCCGTTCGGCGTCGCTTTCGGCATCTGCAATCCGCTGTACGGCGTGCAGATGGTGTTTTCGGAGGATATGGCGGACGCGTTCTGCCGGGCGCTGAACGACTGGCTGGTGAAGGAATGGCTCGACAAGGACGCGCGATTGCGCGGTTCGATCGTCATTCCGGTACAGAGCATCGAAAAGTCGGTCGCGGAGATCGAGCGCTGCGCAAAGGACAAGCGCTTCGTTCAGGTCCTGATGCTGGTGATGGGCGACATGCCCTTAGGGAAGCGCGCCTACTGGCCGATCTACGCCGCCGCCGAACGGCTGGGTCTGCCGATCGGCATCCACGCCGGCAGCAATTATCATAACCCGCCGACGTCGGTCGGCTGGGGCTCCTATCACATCGAGGACTACGTCGCCCAGGCGCAGGCCTTCCAGACGCAACTGACCAGCCTGATCGTCGAAGGCGTGTTCGCGCGGCATCCGGGCTTGAAAATGGTGATGCTGGAAAGCGGCTTCACCTGGCTGCCGCCTTTTCTGTGGCGGCTGCACAAGTTCTGGCGCGGCATCCGCATGGAAACGCCGTGGGTGGATCGCGCGCCGATGGAAATTGTGCGCAGCAATATCCGGTTTTCGCTGCAGCCGATCGATGCGCCGCCGGATCCGCAGATATTAAATCGGCTGTTTGACCATATGCAGTCGGATGAATTGCTCCTATTCTCGACGGACTATCCGCACTGGCAATTCGAGGGTAACGCGGCGCTGCCCGAGGGCATTTCATCCGATCTGGTGCGCAAGATCATGATCGATAACCCGTACGCGACCTACACCCGCCTGAGGCAATCGGCGCTGAAGGAGACGACGCCATGAACATGCAGTTCCGCGCCGAACCGGAGCCCGGTTCATCCAGTCATGCGAAGACCGCGATCGCCGATTGCGACATCCACCCCGCGCGCGCGACCAAGACCGAATTGTACCCGTATCTGGCAAAGCGCTGGCACGAGCATCTCGAAACCTACGACAAGCATCCCTATCAGGGCATGATGGAAGGCCCGCCCTATCCGAAGGCGCAGCCGAACGCGTCGCGCCGCGACGCCTATCCGCCGGAAGGCGGTCCGCAGGGCTCGTCGCTGTCGTTCATGCAAAAGCAGCATCTCGACCCCAACAATGTCGTGCTTGGCGTGCTCAATCCGCTCGCCACCGGGCAGGGCATCCGCAACCACGATCTTGCCGCCGCGATCTGCGCGGCGATCAACGACTGGCAGATCGAAAAATGGACCAGCAAGGACTTGCGCCTGAAGGCTTCCGTCGTGGTCGCCAACGAGGACGGCCCGGCTGCGGCGGCCGAAATCCGCAAGCGCGCCGGCGACAAGAATTTTGTTCAGGTGCTGCTCTTGAGCCGCAACGTCGAGCCGCTGGGGCAGCGCCGCTACTGGCCGATCTACGAGGCCGCCGAAGAGGTCGGGCTTCCGGTCGGCGTGCATGCCTTCGGCTTCGGCGGCAATCCGATCACGGCGTCGGGCTGGCCGAGCTATTACATCGAGGAGATGGTCGGCCATTCGCAGTGCCAGCAGACCGCGCTGGCGAGTCTCGTGCTGGAAGGCGTGTTCGAGCGGCACCCGAAACTCAAGATGATCATGGTCGAGGCCGGCTTCGGCTGGGCGCCGTCGCTGTCGTGGCGGCTGGACAAGAACTGGCAGCGGCTGAAGAGCGAGGTGCCGCATGTCAAACGCCCGCCGTCGGAATATATAAGCGAACACATCTGGTGGACCACGCAGCCGATGGAAGATCCGGAAAAGCGCGACCATCTGTTCCAGGTGATCGACTGGATCGGCTGGGACAAGCTCCTGTTCGCCACCGACTATCCGCACTGGGACTATGACGAACCATCGCGCGTGCTGCCGCCCGGCGTCAGCGACGCCAACCGCGAGGCGTTTTATCTGAACAATGCGCTGAAGCTGTACGGGATTTCCTAGAGGAGGATGGTTTTGATTGAACCGGTTTTTCCGCGGGCTAGGTTCACCTCTCCCGTAGGGAGAGGTCGGATCGCGCTAGCGATCCGGGTGAGGGGTTACGCTCTCTCGATAGACCTGAACCCCTCACCCGAATTGCGGAGTTTATCATCGGGCGGCGCTTTGCGCCGACCCGTTGGCAATTCGACCTCTCCCAAGGGAGAGGTGAAGTCCTCAACCCTCTGATCATGCCCTCATGACCCGCCACGTCATTGCACCCGTCGAGGAGCTGCCGCCGGGCACCCGCAAATTTGTCACCATCGACGAGCGCCCGATCGCGGTGTTCAATGTCAACGGCGAGTTCTTCGGCCTGTTGAATCGCTGCCCGCATCAGGGCGCGGCGCTGTGCGAGGGGCCGCTGATCGGGCTCGCGCAGTCCTCCGATCCCGGCGAGATCGAATACACAAAACTCGGCGAGATCATCCGCTGCCCCTGGCACGGCTGGGAGTTCGATATCCGCACCGGCCAGTCCTATTGCGACCCCAAGCGCTTCCGCGCCAGGGCCTATCCGGCTCACGTCGAGCCAGGCGCCAGTGTAGTGAAGGGGCCTTACGTGGCGGAGACCATCGCGGTTTCCGTCGAGAGCGATTACGTGGTGGTGGATCTCTAACCAACTCGTCATTCCGGGGCGATGCGTAGCATCGAACTACGATGTGCAATTGCACATCGGAGAATCTCGAGATTCCGGGTTCGCTCCTTTCACTCGCGCCCCGGAATGACGGTGATTACTCCTCCGGCGCGTCGCTCGCCATCATCCGGCTCTCGCTCGCATAACGCACCAGCGCGACGGTGCGGTATGGCCGTGAGTAATGCTAGGGAGCTACAAGGGCCGCCTTTCGGACATGCCGCGATGTCCGGGTAGAGTCTGCTTTCGGGGGTAAAGCGGAAGTTGGGCTTCGGGGCTGTCAGGGCAGCTTTTGACCCAGCCTGTGTGAAAACCCCATCGATGCTATGATTTCCTTGCTGAATTGCGGGGTGGGGTGATGAGGGGTTTCGTTGAAGGGGCGGATCGCCAGCAGACGACGCTGTTGCCGGAATGCCTTGATGATTGGGTCGACGAGAGCAATCCTGTTCGCGCGGTCGATGTGTTCGTGGATGCGTTGGAACTCCGCGACCTCGGGTTCGATGGCGTCGATCCGGCAGCGACCGGCCGGCCGGCATACCATCCTTCGCCGATGCTCAAGCTCTACATCTACGGCTATCTCAACCGGGTCCAATCGAGCCGGCGGCTGGAGCGTGAGGCTGGCCGCAATCTCGAGGTGATGTGGCTGACCGGACGGCTCGCGCCGGATCACAAAACCATCGCCGACTTCCGCAAGGACAATGGTTCCGCGATCAAGAAGGTTTGCGCGCGATTCGTCGAGTTGTGCCGCAAGATGGGCCTGCTGGCGAAGGCCAGCGTTGCCATCGACGGCAGCAAGTTCAAGGCCGTGAACAGTCGCGACAACAACTTCACGCAGGGCAAGATTCAGCGGCGCCAGAAGCAGATTGAAGAGAGCGTGGCGCGCTACATGAGCCAACTCGACACCGCCGACCGCCAGACTGCCGCAGGAGAAGAGCCGTCGGAAACGGTGCTGCTGACCAAGACGCGGCTTAAGGAAAAGCTGGCGAAGCTCGAAGAAGAAGTGAAACGGCTGGCCGCGATTGAAAAGGCATTACTCGCCTCGCCCGACAAGCAGATATCGCTGACCGATCCCGATTGCCGCTCGATGGCAACGAGCGGGCGCGGCTCAGGCATGGTCGCCTACAACGTGCAAAGTGCGGTCGACACCACGAACCATCTGATTGTCGCGCACGAGGTCACCAACGTCGGCACCGATAGATCGCAACTGGCGACGATGGCGCAGGCGGCGAAAGCCGCGCTGCGCAGCGATAACTTGGACGTCGTTGCGGATCGGGGCTACTTTAAAGGTGAGGAAATCCTGGCATGCGAACAGGCCGGGGTCGCGGTCACGCTGCCCAAGCCGCAAACCTCGGGCGCCAAGTCGGCAGGCCGCTTTGGGAAACCTGATTTTGTTTATTTGGCCAAGGACGATGTCTATCGCTGCCCGGCCGGCGAGAAGCTGGCGCACCACTTCACCGCTGATGAAGATGGCCAGAAAATGCGGATTTACTTGACGAAGGCGTGCCGCACATGCCCGCTCAAGGATCAGTGCACAACGGCCAACGAGCGCCGCATCAAACGCTGGGAACACGAACACGTCGTCGAGGCCGCGCAGACGCGGCTCGATCAGAACCCGCAAGCCATGCGTGTGCGCCGCGAAACCGTCGAGCATCCGTTCGCCACGCTGAAGATGCGGATGGGGGCGACGCACTTTCTGATGAAGACGCTGCCCAAGGTGGCGACCGAGATGGCGTTGCACGTGCTCGCCTACAACCTCACGCGCGTGATGAACCTCCTCGGTATCAAACCACTCCTCGCGGCGATCCGGGCTTGAGGAGCGTGTCATGTTGTGCGCGCCATGTGACCGTTCAGCCCGCCCAGCGTAGCCCCGAGGCTGCCCGGATTGACTCCAGACTCGATACAGCAAAAATAGACTCAGACGGTCGCATCAACGTCGATCACGCCGGGTTGCGTGCAGTTTTTGGAGAAGGAAAAACGTTTTTACACAGCCTGGACCCTTTGCTGACGTGATGAAGCTTGCCTTCGATATCGGCTTCTTGGACAAAACTAGTCATCGAATAAGCTGACAAGGAGACGTTTCATCGTGGTCGAGAGGCATAGGCGGCGGACTCGCAGTAGCTCAGGAATGTAGTGATGGCTATTATTGTCAGCCGCCACCCCAGAGCGAGATAACTGGAAAAGACCAAATCAGAACAAACAGCGGACGGCTAGAGGTGCGACAAGAAATGCGACGGTGGTGCGTCTGTTAGTTGTTGAGTAACAGACGACGTAGCCGGGTCTAACGGATGGCGCGGCAAGGTAGCGATGCGACAGCGCATTTGCGTTAAAGGAGAGAAGCGATGGACCTGAAGGGCGCGGTTGCACTGGTGACGGGCGGCAACGGCGGGCTCGGGCAGCGCATCTGCCACGCGCTGGCGCAGGAGGGCGCGCATGTCGCCGTCATGTACGCCCACAGCCGCGACCAGGCGGAAGGCGTCGCCCGCGAACTGACGTCGCGCTATCAGATCAACGCTGCGGCTTTCGCCTGCGACATCACCGACGGCGCGGCCGTGGATCGGCTGGTCGGCGACGTAACCCAGGCGCTTCGGCCGCCTCGATATTCTCGTCAACGACGCCGCCTACAACAAGTCGATCCCCTTCGCCGATCTCGACAATCTGACGCTGGAGGTGTGGGACAAGATCATGGCCGTCAACCTGACGGGGCCGATGCGCCTGACCAAGGCGGTGGCCCCTGTCATGAAGGCCCAGGGGCGAGGCCGCATCGTCAACATCGCTTCGGTGGCAGGGCTCAGCCCAACCGGCTCTTCCATCGCCTATGCCGTGTCGAAGGCGGGGCTCATTCACCTGACGCGTTGCATGGCGGTGGCGCTGGCGCCCGAGACGCTCGTCAACTGCGTGGCACCGGGCCTGCTGGAGGGCACGCGCGCGACAGCCAATCTCCGGCCCGAGCAGATCGAGCGCTCCGCGTCGGGCTCGCTGCTGAAGAAGGCCGCCGACAAGGACGACTGCGCCGACATGGTGGTCACCATGTGCCGCACCGAGACCATGACCGGCCAGACCATCGTCATCGACTCCGGACGCATCTTCCACTAAGACGATGGGCTTGACCAGGCAGCTTCGAACGCTTGAGGATATCGGAGGTTTGATCGATGGTTGTTTGGTCTCCTTTTAGGTTCAACAGCGGACGAGAGATGGCAAATCGGTTTGCGATGGCTCCGCTAACAACCGATTCTTCCCATGAAGATGGGACGGCTACCGAACACGAACTCGAATTTGTCCGACGACGTGCTGCCAGCGGATTCGGAGCCACCATTTCTTCCGCCGCTTACGTCGAACAAGACGGGCGCTCTTGGCAGGGAATAGGTGCGGCACATGATGGACACTTGTCTAGTCTCCATCGGCTCGCTGAAGCAATGCGTGCTGCCGGAGGTCTTGCGATCCTCCAAATATATGACGGTGGCCGCATCGCAAAGCCCGAGTTGATAGGTGAACAATGTCTGCGTGCGCCTTCTGCGGTTGCATCGTTGCGTCCCGGAGCAAAGACGCCAAGGGCGATGACAGCCAATGAAGTTGAAAACCTGATTGCAAGCTTTCGAGAGGCTGCTTCCCTCGCTCGAAAAGCTGGTTTCGACGGCGTTGAGATTCACGGAGCCAACCACTACGCGGTTCATCAGTTCTTTTCACCTCGGGCCAATCATCGCGTTGATCACTGGGGAGGCACGCTTTCAAAGCGTATGAACTTTCCTCTCGCTGTCGCGCAGGCCGTTCGCGACGCACTCGGTCCAAAGCTGATCGCGGGGTTTCGCGTTACGCCATTCGAGTCCGAGCCGGACGGTTATACGCTTGAGGACGCCAAACTGCTTTGTAATGAACTTGCCAGGTTGGATCTCGACTACATTTCCGTTTCGCTCGATGATTATCGGAAGAGCCGACCTGCAGGAGAGACCCGTGTTTATAATGGTCCGGTCGAGAAGAGTTATACCCCGGCAGAGAGTCCAATCACGGAATTTGCCCGCGTTATAGCGGGCCGCAGTGCGGTCATGGCAAGCGGTGGGATTAAGACGTGCATGGATGCTGAGGGGGCGATCAAGATGGGAGCTGATCTGGTTGCGGTAGGACGCGCGGTGGTGGTTGATCCAGAGTGGCTTTTCAAAGTCCGAAGTAAGAGTGAAGCATCGATCCTTGCGGGACTGCCGAAGGATGAACGCGAGATAGCCAGAGCTTTAAGCATTCCTCCGCGAATGGTCGAATACCTGTTGAGCCGTCCAGGTTGGATCCCTCGCCTTTAGACATGGCCTTCTCGGACGTCCCTTTGATCGCATACGCTTACGAAACCGCGAAACCACGGGGAGACAAAGACGTACTGGCCGACAGGGCCAACTGCAGCTAGCCTCTAGGCGTCGATCTCAACTAACGCGAGCTAAGCATGCCAAAAATCCAGCGCATCATCGTTCCCGACATCCCGCGGCCAGTCAGCCACTATTGCCACGTCACCCGTGCAGGCCCCCACGTCTGGGTCGCTGGCGTCGTTGGCCAGGCGCAGGACGGCAGCATTCCGTCCGACGTGGTTGCTCAATTCGACATCGCCATCGCCGTGATGGATAAGTGCTTGAGGGCAGCTGGTGCCGGGCCCGAGCATGTCGTCAAGGTGCAGGTCTTCATGACCGACATCACGGAACGACCGAAAATCAACCCGCGCCGCATAGCGTATTTCGGCGAAAATCTGCCGGCCTCCACTCTGGTCGAGGTGAAGGGATTGGTCGATTCGAGAATGAAGGTCGAGATCGAGTGCCAGGCCTACATCGACTAGGAATGGCATGTGCCGCTGCCAGCGATGGCACTAGATGCTGATCTAAAGCAATCTTCACGGGAAATGGTTCAATGTGGCCCCAAAACGCGTTCACTGACAGGCTCAATCTCAAGTGGCCGATCCTTCAGGCGCCGATGGGCTGGCTCAGTACACCTGCACTCGCCGCGGCGGTCAGCAATGCTGGCGGTCTAGGGGGCCTGGGCATGTGGGGTTTTTCAGCCGAGGAGGCAGAGCGGCGGATCGCCGGCTTCCAGCAGTTGAGCGGCGGCAGCCTCGAGGAAGCGACGCTCCGCTCGGCCGCGGCCCGCCTGGATGCGGAGGCGGCGCTCGCCTTCGTCGACGCAATCGAGCAATCACCGCAGACGGCTCCCGCCCATCTGGTCGAGGAAATGCTAGCGGCCGACCGTGCCGGCCGCGACGGGTTTGGCGCCGAGGCAAGGCGTCGGAATGTCGGCTACTCTGGTCGGTGATCGCTGGCGGCTCCTGGTCGGCGCGGCGCTGGCGAATGGCGGCGGCGTGCACGGTGCTGCTGGTTGCGGGCGTGGCGTCCTGGTCGGTCTATCGGTTGGAGACTGATTCATCTGCCGCGGTTCGGCAGTGCCGATGGCGAGAAAACCACGAGCGAGCAGCGGTCCGTTGCCGATGCTCCCGCACCGCCGAGACCGGCGCTGGCGACGACGCAAGCCGTGCGAGCCGCGCAGTCAGGCCAGCGAAGCCGCGAACGCGGAAACCGGCGCGCCAGCCGGAGCGCCCAAGGCGAACGCTTCCGCCGGACCAACTGCAGCCCCACGACCCGACCATCAGTTCGCCGACCGTCCCGACGACGAAAACGAAGCGATTGACGCCCGCCAGCAAGCCGAAGCGGCGCGGCAGGCTGCGAGTGCGCGCGCCGGCCAGCCGATGCCGCAGGCAAGGTCGGCGCAGCGCAGGCAGGCCGCGAGCCGGGTCAAGGGTCGGTCCAGGCCGACCGGTCTGGGCCGATGTTCGGAAGTCGATTCGGTCCCCCGCTGCGACCTGTCCGCTCCAGCCGCTGCGCCGGCGACGCGGCCAGCTGCGCCCACCGGGATGAAGTAGTCCTCCGTTTCAAGGGACCCTCGAAAAAAATATTGCGCAAAAATTCGACCGCGTCCGTCAAAGTCATTGTCGGGCTGAAACGGCCGGACTTCATGTCGCAACCAACCAATTCGAGGGACATCATGCCTGTGAAATCAACCACTCTCTTTCTCGTTCTCGCCACCGTAATGCTCGGGCTCAACATCTCCCTCGCGCTGGCGCAGACCGCCGCGCAGCACAACGGGCCGGGGGGCCCGAAGGAGAGGGTCGAGAAATTCGTCAACCAGTACGGACTGACGCTGCCGCCTCCGCCGCCGACCCCGCCCTCCGCGCCGGTCTCCACCACGACCGTCACGTCGCCACCCGCTGCGCCGCCCACAGAAGAAATAAGGCTGTCCGGTGAGGTCCGGCCCCGTGACGGTAACTGACGAACGGGCGCAGCGATCGGATCGCCCCCGACCATCGCCGCGCCCGTCTTTCTCACCATAGCAACCAGCAAATCTCGCTAGCAACCAAGCAATCTTCACTTCTGGAGTGTTCGCCATGATCATCGCAAGCACCGCCATGCTGGTCGCACTTATCGCCCCGGCATCTCCGCTCTCGACGATTCCGGCCCGCGCTTCATATCCGGTCAGCGGGGCTGTGACGGCACAGCTTGCGCCGAAAGAGGATGGCGCGCGCCGCCCGACCGTCTGCACCGAGCAATATGCGCCGGTGTGCGGACGCATCAACGGCGTTCTCAAAACCTATTCGAATCAATGCTTCGCTCGCGCCGACGGCGCCGATGTGATCGCACAGCGGAGGCGATCGGCGCATCGGTGTGGTTCGAAGGGCTGCGGCACCACGCGTCCTTTCCGACGAGCCACCCGAATTACCGCCAGTCGCGCCGGGTGATGCGGCGCAGGTTCGCAAGGCGCTTCAGGACGCTGATCTCGTTATGCTGCTGGGCGGGCCATTCTTCGAGGACATTTGGTATGCGGCGGGGGGCCATATTCCCCCTGGCGCGGTCGTCGTGCAGATCGAGGAATTGCCCGAGCGCCTGGCGTTCAATCATCATCTCGACGCAGGCCTCGTCGGTGGTATGGCGACCAGCCTTGTCTCGCTGACGAATGCGGTGCGTTCGCGGGCGACCCAGGAATTCAGGCTTGCCGCGCAACGCCGCAACCAGGCCCTGGCCGAGCTGCGTGCACGGGAAAAAGAGGCGTATCGAGCGCGACTGGAGAAGAGCTGGGGCCGCGAGCCGAGCTCGATGCCGCGAGTGATGGCCGAGCTCAGACGTGGCCTGCCTGACGATACCGTGATCGTGGACGAAAGCATTACGGCGAGCCTCGACCTCGCGCGGTCGTTCGACTATCGGGGCTTCGGCGACTATTTCGGCGGGCGAGGCGGCGGCATCGGCCAGGGATTCGCTGGCGCGATCGGGGTCAAGATCGCGATGCCGAATCGCCCGGTCGTCGCCGTCTCCGGTGACGGATCGGCGATGTACAGCATCCAGGCGCTATGGACTTCTGCTCACCACAAACTTCCGATCGTGTTCGTCATCCTGTCAAACCGGCAGTATCGCATCCTCAAGCACAATGTGGACGTCTGGCGCCAGAACTTCGAACCCGGGACGCAGCATCCCTATCAGCACATGGATCTGACGGGACCGGAGCCTGATTTCGTGCATCTGGCGGCCGGTATGGGCGTCGAAAGCGTAAGGGTCGAGAAGGCTGACGCCATCACGCCGGCCCTGGCGAGCGCCGTCGCGGGCCCCTATCTCGTCGAGATTGCGATCGAAGGAAAGCGGTGACGCTGCGTTGTGTCGAAAAGGATATCTGCTGTCGGTGCCAAAGCGCACATCGAAATTCCATAACGCCTCATACGCGAACAAGCGCGCGGATTTTTGCGCGGCGCAGTCGGACGTCGTTCACGTTCACGAAAGGACCTTGGCGCTGCAGGCCCGGCCTTCCATGCGGCGTCGACTATTCGACGATAAGCCAATGTCGCGAGCGTAAATGGATTTGGTCCAATATTTGATCTCGTTTTCACGTTGTGGGCGTTGGCGGGAAGCCGCGGGAGCGGCGTCAGTCACGCCAAGAGCTCTTTTTATTTGATTTTGAAGGCCGGCGCGATCGGTGTCAGGCCGTGGATAGGCCTCCGAGAGCTTAATCAGCTCGCTGCCCGCTGCGACAAGATTCAAACCCAGTAGACCTAACGCGTTACGCGTGGCGGGCTCGTTTTCGCCGAATGCCAGCAGTCGAAAACCGAGATTGCGGAAGATGCGCTGCGCTTCTCGCACGTTTCTCACAGCCTGGTCATACTCGCGGATCTCCAGAGAGCTAACCGCCATTTCCCGCGGCTTTGGCAACGAGATGTTTCCAAGAACGAGCATCTGTTCGAGAATCTTGCGCCGAAGCTCAAAGAACGCTCGGATCGGTCGGCCTAGTAATTCAAACACAAACCAACCGAGGACTGCCGTGGCCGAGATCGTAATCAGGTACACATACCACTGCATCTTGCTTCTGAATCCTACCTAAGTGCCGCGGCGGCTCACTGCGGTCTGGTCAGGTTTAATCAAGGCGTCGCGAAGCGCAGCTATTTCCGGGGCGGCTGGGCCGCCGGCTACTGTAGGACGTTCCGCAATCGGTGCGGACATGACCTTCGTCGCGAATAAACCACCGACGAGGGCAAGGCCAAAGCTTGCAAACCAGATTGTTCTGATCACGTCTCGCACCCCACTTCGAGTGTCTCGGGCTGCCGTGATTTCCCATCTTCGCGACCGCGGCCCGCGGTCTCAATCAACCTTAATAGGGCGTTACTCACAAGATTTAATCGATACCCATTCCTTAACGTCTGGATTTGTAGTTAACGATGAAGGGCCGCCGGCTGTCTCACCGGCTCTTGGGTAACGGCTGCGCTGTTGCCGGTGCGTGTCAGCGTGCGTCGACGTTCACGCTGACACGCCACTTCGATATATTCAGCCGGCGAAAACTCGACCGGCCTGATGGGCTCCGGACGGGTTCGCCGCCATCCCCATCGCCGCAATTGATCCGCCCCAGCGTGCGGCTTCTCCTGCGGTCCCCGCGCTTTTGGGTCCGGGTCCCCTTGAGCCTTATGCCGCCTCGCTTGGCAGCGTCGACGTCATTTCGGCGATCTTCTGAAACTCGATAAATAACTCTGGCTGATACTGCTCAAGGTAACGCGCCACGCGGTCGTTGGTGATCAGCTTCCGGAGATATCCCTTCACGACCGTGAGGTGGAGGTGATCCTGGCCGTACGAATCCTGGATCGAAGATATAGCCTCCTGCAATCGTGAAAGTTCGCGCTCCATTCGCGCGATGGCTTCGGCCGTCATACCCTTTAATCGCTTTGGCGTCTGCGGGGTGACCGACTGGGCTTGTGGTGTTCCGGCCAATATGGCCGATGCGTAACTGACCGAGAAATTGTTGGCATTGATGAGGAGTTCGGCGGCTTCGATCTGACGTGCACCCATTCGAGCGCGGCGATCTGATCGAGGAGGCCCAGGTTACCGACTCCGTCGTCCAGGTAGAGAAAACCTTCGACTCCACCTGCAAAATTTGCCGCAGTGACCGCTGCTGCAACGTTCGGGCACCAGCATAGCGGCTAACACACGGACGACGTTCCGGGAGCGGCTTATGGGCCTCATCAGTTAGGCATAGACTAACTTAGCCTCCCCGAGCGATTTCATCGCGACGCATATTGATTTTGGCCTCAGCCGCCTATCCACACCGGCAAATCTTCTGGTTCTTCCGCAACTCTATATCCCCACATAAACAAGGCGGCTTCGATTTCTCTAGGACTTGCTTGGCACTCTCTCGCGACTTGCCAGATTATTCGCGATGCCCATCGCACCATCGAGGCATGGCAGCGATCTCTGGCTTTGCCGAACAATGCCGGAAAATGAATGCGGTTCGTCTCGGGGGACCGTTTGGCCTCTCGGTCCACGGCGAAAAGCAATTGATCGGCAACATCGTTTTGGTGAATTTCTCGTTCTTCCGTAAATCTGGCAACGAAGAAGCCGAGCGCACCAGCGACTCGACCGTCGTAGATCACAAGCTTCTGTTCGGGGTCGGCGAGGCTCACGATCTTCGTCATCGTCGAGTTCATTATCAGGTTTACACCGTCAAACGAATCTAGCGACGCCTGTTCGTCTTTAATCAAATCGACTGCGTTCGAAAGCTTGGCAGAAATCTCATCCGCGTTTCGTTCGATCCACTCAAACGTCCCCTTCTGTCGATGCTTGTTATCTACACAGCCCCAATGCATTATCGCCCGCAGGATCGCGCAAACATCATTATTGGAATCCCGTTGAATAGCGGACTGTAGATCGGCAGCCAATCGATCTAACTCGCCCTTATTCTCAGAAAAGCTTTTTCCGCTCCAAGCATATTTCGATACCGCATCAGCCAGACCAACTGCCGACCATTTACCCTCAATCGTTCGGGACCATGCCGACGATTTTCCTCTAGAAGGAACGGCATAAGAATGATGACGGTTCCCTCTCCACTCATGCGCAAGGAACCCGCAAAATTCGTGAATTTGCTCATGGTTCGCGTCGATTCTCCCCCTGCCATACGGGGTCACCGTAGAAAATGATGCGTGCGCCCTCGAGGTCACGGCGCTACTCGCCCCAAAACTGGTCATTTCGCGGTCCGCGTGGAACCGCAAATCGGAGCGGTTCTGCCATGATACGGCTTTACCTTGCGTGAACGACATTTCTACGGATGAGGTCCGATAGATGAACCAAAAGCCCTCGAAGCCGGGCATTCTCCTCAAGCAGCGAGTGAACGTCGTCGGTGTGTTCGAGACCCCGAAGCGCCGGTTCATCCTCTCGAAGGGCATCGCCAAGTAGCGAAAGAGCGTCGTCGGTAGGTTCGTCAGCCCAAAGTGAAGGTTCACTTGGGCAGCCTTGCGTGTTTCGCGGCGGATGGTTCATGGCTAGTACTCCAATTCAAATAGCCGAACTTGCCCCCAGTCACCCGATCCGCCGATCCGCCTCAGAGTGAATTGAGTCGGTTGGCAAATTTGAGACCAAAATTTGAACGCATCGAGACGCGCAGTAATCACGCCGCTTTAGCGCTGGAAAATCTCGGAGTAATTGCCCGCTATAAGGGATAAGCCTGCGGTATGGTGAATAGGACACTGATGTTGTCCTTACCGCGCCGATGCGTCTGCAAGCTCTATAATTCCACGGCTCTTACGAGCCGTTCGTCCCACCGTGCCGCAAGGTTCTTGATCTGCTCGAAATTTAGGATCGCTTTCTCGAACTATAGTTGTCCGCTTGCGTCCCTTGAGTGGCAACATCATTAGGCTGCCGAACCGATGCCGGTACAAGCTAGACGAAGGCATGCCATCGCGCTCATCGATAATAAGACCGGACAACGAGCCCTCTTCGTGAAGGACCACTTGGAGCAGTGAGAGTAATTCTTCATCGGAATAGTGATTGCCGCGCTGGTCGATAATTGCCCTCGCGCGCTCGAAAAGAGCTCGATCTACAATGGAGGGGAAAACGCCATCTGCCCAAACCCAGGTGTCGGGGTGATTGACGATACGGCGCTGCTTCAATTTGTAGGAAACGCGATTGAAAATGTTATTGCCGATGTATTTTTCGTTCGTCAAAATTTGATGGATTGACGCGCGTGCCGCGCTATCAGGAGCGATCCCCAAATCAGTCCCCATTGGCATCAGATTTCGTGACGGGCCGATGGCCGCTCGGCTTGCTGGCCGCGCGTAGGTCCAAATGCGGCGGACCTAGGACGATTTCCGGTTCAAAGTGATGTGGGTTGTCAAAGCTTTAGGCAAAAATGCAGCTCTGCATCGGTTGGTTCGGAGCTATTGCGAACCCAAAAAAGCGGGGAATGTCATTCGGCGCGTGGCGATAGCGGTACCCGATGCTCGCGGCCCGCCTTCATGCGATTGGCGGGCACGGTCCAGATTTTCTTGTCGAAGTCGATTTCGGGCCACCGCATTCCCAGGATTTCACCAGAACGGGCGGCAGTCAGGATGCACAGTTCCAGCGCCAGCGTCGAATTGGCTTCGCGATTCCGAAGCTTGGCAATGAAGGCGGCCACATCCTCATTTGGCATTGCGGCATGATGGCCCCGCGCCAGCTTCGACGGTCGCGGCAACAGATGATCCAAATGGCCGCGCCAGCGTGCGGGGTTATCGCCCTCCCGGAAGCCCTTGGCCTTGGCCCCGTCCCAGCGTTCTGACTTGCTGCCTTCCTTGCGGGCGCGCTTCAGTGGCGACCACCCTAAGCATTTCGTTCGGAAATCGATGCCCAGTAATTTGGGTTTTTGGGCATCTGGATACGAACCCATCGATAGGGCGTGCGGGACCAAGGCAGGATTCGGTCGGTTAGATTGTCGAGCACCAAATCGCCGCCGTTAGTACGGACAATAGTAACAAGGTGATGCTCGCCCGAGACGGTCACAACCTCGCTCAACAAAACGGTGCGAGTGGGCCAACCTCTGGCGATCAGTTGGTGACGCTTTGTTACGGCGTAATCGTTGCAATCGCCGCGAATTGGGCCCAGCAACCATTTTTCACCAGCGAGGCCGTCTTCATTTCGCACGGGATGGATCGATGAATTAACAGTGCGATTGATGTTCTCAAGCTCTGCCCAGCGCATTTTGTTCAACTCGACCCGGTCGCCTCCGAATAACAGCCGCTGCGGTTTGCAGTCACTGGCGTATTTCAAGCAGAACTGCGTAAATGCCATCGGAGGCAAGGTCGCTAGGTCAAACCTGATGAATTGAATGCCCTGCTGTGGCACATTGGCGACGCTCGCAAGACCGGCGGTCGTATCATTCCGGAGGTCACGCCGCAGCAGCAGTTGCGCGCTTAGGAAACGGGATTCAAAACTAATGAATTGAATGCCCTGCTGTGGCACATCGGGGACGCTCGCGAGACCGGCGGTCGTATCATTCCAGAGGTCGCCCCACAGCAGCAGTTGCGCGCTTTGGAGACGGGATTCCGCATAGTGGTGGTTGCTAACCTTGAGAGCGCTAGAGAGCACAGTTAGGGAAGAAAGGCACATCGACAGCCCGGCCGCGCACATGCTTGCAGCGCCCAGAATGGTTACGGACAAAATCGCCAGCACTCTGAAACTACGTTTTACGAGGCGGAAACTCTCGACCTGAACCATTCGAAAAAACTCTGTGCTCAGAATTCTCGCCTTAAGAATTTAAAAAGAGCTTAATTTTTCGCGACCCAGGCCCCGGCCGATGGGTGGTCGGCCATGCCCAAAGGGTTTGCTAATGGACGTAACTTGCAACCAGCAGTTCTGCCGCCTGATCCTCCGTCAAGAGAGAGGAGATAGACGATTGATTACCCAGCATGACATGACCCCCTGTGTGTTGCGTTGGGCCATCATGTCTTGCTCCCGTGACTGGTCGCGCTTTACCGCGTCGGAACGACAAAGATCTGGCCGGGATAAATTAGGTTGGGATTGCGGATCTGTTCCCGGTTCGCCTTGTAAATGACGGCATAACGCGTGCCCGCGCCGTAGGTGAGGCGGCTGATGCGCCACAGGCTGTCGCCGCGGGAGACCGTGGTGGTTGCGATCCTCGGCACAACCACGGCTGACGGCGAGCCACCGACTGGCGGAACGGTGAACGCGGCGGCCGCAAGCTGCGGCTGCTGTGCGGCGGCAGTTTCCGGCCGTTTGGACGCTGTTGTTGCATGCGTCGGCACAGACGCGGTGACCAGAGTGTCGGGAACTGTGAACGGCACCTCGGCGCGTGCGTGCACCGTACCGGAATTCGACCCAACCTCGTCCAGCCTAACGCGGTAGCTGCCGGGCGCGACCCCTTCATTGATCGTGATCGCAAAACGTCCATCTGCGCCGGCGATCACCGAACCAACGAAGCTATCGTTGAGATAAACCCTCACTGCGCCGCCAGGGTGCGCGTGGCCGCTTACATGGAGTTTGCCGCCCGGCTCGGTCTCGACCGTCTCCACAACCACTGCCCCGGCCAGCGGCTTTGGCGTGGCCGGCTGCGACAGCACGACGGTGGGTTTGTTCGGCCTCATCAGCGCCACGACCGGTGCCTCTTTCGCACTAGGCTCAAGCGCGACCGCCACGCTCTGTTTGGACGTGGCCAGCTTGCCGTCCGGCTGCTTGGAGCGCAACGTGAGGTCATAGGCGCCTGGAGGAAGCCGGGGCGGGATCATGGCGAATTGTCCGGATTGATCCGCGACCGCCTTATCATGCAGTTGGCCGTTGCGCAGCAGTTCCACGATTGCGCCCGGTGCCGCTCGGCCCGCGATAACCGCTTCGCCCGTCGGTTCGATACGGGCAATGTCGAACGCTGGTACTCCGTCGCCGCTATCCGGCGTGGCGGGCGAACCGGCCAGCGCGGCTGCCACGGCGTTTGCTTCCGCTTGCGCGACCGCAAGCGCAGCCGGTTCTTGATTTTGCGCGCGCAATGCCTGCTTTGAGACCTCCGGCGCGGCGGCTACGATCTCGGTGTCAACCGGCGGCTCGCGGCGGGCAGATTGGATGATCAAAACCAGGGCGACACTGCAGGCCGCAACAAATGCCATGAGTGGCACGACCATTCGGCTCATGGATCTGGCAGTCATGGTGTTCGCCCGTCGGCCGGATCGTCAGCTCACCGAATATTATACAGCATTTTGCAGCGCGGTGGTCTCCGATTCTGCTCCCTACCAGCCAGCTCAGAATGGTGAATGGAGTTTCGGTTTCGGACGGTTGGAGGCATTATTTTACCTGAGCCAAGCATTAATCCGCTCGAAGGCGAGCCAACTTCCCGGCCTCCCCAACTATGGCGCTGTTTCGAGTTCTTAGGCCCCGGAGAAGGTTCGAACCCAGTTCCTCTCCCTCCGCCAGATCGGCCAGCCCGGAGACGATGGGTTGTTGAAGGTTTGTATGACGCCCTATTTTTGCCGCCGCCGATCTGGAAAACCGCCTGCAAGCCAAACCGATCAATCAAGCCCCGCGACCTGATAGTCCGCTTTGGCCTGAACTGCGCCTTGAGGGACCGCAACGCGTTTGACCTCTACGCGTTTGGCAGTGGCGTTTAGGAAAGCAAGCTTCATGACCGACACTTCCATGGCGCCCGAGACGCCCGATGTCGCGGAAACCGTGAGCTTTCTGCGCCGGTTCGCCGGCCTGATGGCCAACGGGTACAACGTGGCCTATTTGCAGCGGGCCGCCGATCTCCTGGAAACCCTGACCGCCCGCGTGGTCGCGGCGTCGGACGAAGAAAACCTCTGGCGATATAAGTATGAGACCCTGACCCATCACGCCGACGCGCTGGAAGCCGAGTGCGACGCGCTCAAAAATGACATTGAAGGGCACCTGGATATTACCTCGTCGGTCCTGGCCGAACGGGATGCGCTTGGGGTGACGCTGCAGGCGAGAGAAACCGAATTATCCGCGCTGCGCGATGCCTTGGGCCGGGAACGCGAGGAACGCGCAGCCAAATCGGCGGCGCACGAAGAAGCCCTGGCTGGGCTTCGCGCGGTGTTCGACCAGAAGCGTGAAGCACTTCAGGCGGCGCTGCAGGCGCGTGGCGAAGAATGCGACCAGCTTCGCCGTGATCTGGAGCGCGAACGCGACGATGGCGCGTCGAAACTGGCGGCGCGTGAAGGGGAGTTGTCCGAGCTTCGCCGGGCCTTCGACCGCGAACGGGGCGAACTGCAGGCAGAGCTGAAGGCGCGCGGCGATGAGCTTGCCACCTTCCGCATGGCCTCGGAGCGCGAGCTTGACGCGCTCAAGGAGAAGGTCGCTTCCCTCGAAGCCCGGCGCGCCGAGCTTCGCGCCGCATTCGACCGGATCAATCAGCTCAGAAATCAAGCGATCGAGCCCCGCAACGGCGCCGAAGCTGTTGTTTTCCGGAAAACCGGGGCCCGCGGCGGACGCCAATTCGCATCCGGCGCAGCACGGCAATCAGAAGTTTGCGATTGGAGAGGCCGACGCCGTGGTGCCGAAAGACACGCTGCGTCAGGCGCGCGCGCAGTTCGAATATCTGGCCAGGGAATTCATCCCGCTCGGAGATATCGCTTCGCAGGTGATGTGCGAGCTGGGGGCCTATACCATGGACCTCGCTTTGGTCGGCGACCAGCCGACGGACCATCTGCCGGTCGGCGAGGTGGCGCGCAGCATCCTCGCTCCCGTCAATTCGACCCAGACCTAGAGCCGGGTCGAATCTTCTTCAAATCGCCATCCCAGCTCTATCTTTTTGTTTGAGCATGATCTTTTCGCGAAAACCGGTATCCACCTTCCGGATCATGCTCTAGTCATTTTTCTGACGGGACTACTTTCGGGTACCCGCCCGGCAGTTATACGCCCTGCGAAAGCCTGAGGCTTGCGCATCCTCTTCGGAGCAGAACCAGCGGTCCGGTTTCGTCAGGGGCGCATAGCTCCGGCAGCCCTGCAGGTGATAGATGCCGAGATTGCCGGTCACGCGCGCGCGGACCGCGAATTTTGCCTTGATGTTGCAGCCGGGCGGCATCGCGGGTTCTTCCGGGAACAGGATTTCCCTGATCTCGCGGTCCTTGTCGCTTCGGCAGGC
The DNA here is from genome assembly GCA_963825105.1 of uncultured Alphaproteobacteria bacterium. Classification (GTDB taxonomy): domain Bacteria; phylum Pseudomonadota; class Alphaproteobacteria; order Rhizobiales; family Xanthobacteraceae; genus Bradyrhizobium. Next base: position 25,614 of record CAWGSB010000013.1, on the reverse strand, counting down.
CCCGCCCAAGAGCGTGCCGCCCTTTTCGCCATGCCGGAATTCCTGCGGCGCCACGAAGCATCCCCGCCACAGACCCCTGCGATCGTCCCTGGCGGCGGTTTCATCGTCCTTGAATCGGCCCTTGGCAGCGGGCTCGGAATTCAACGCAAAACCCTGACGCACCAACAGCTGGTTCAAGCTGGTCGTTTCGCCGTCAGCGGTGCAAATGCCGATGTGCCGCTTGGTGGAGGTCTTGTCCGGTCCCAGGTCCTCGCAATGGATGCCGCGTGCGCCGATCAGTCTTGTCAGCTGGTCGCGGGCCTCCACGCCACAGGTCCAGGGATCGGCGTGATCGTCGACGCACATCTGATCGAATGCCGGCGCGTCGATTCCATCAAGCCGCCAGGTAACGCCGGCAAGCTGAATGGTGCCGCCATCCCTGACCGTCGCATTCGCCGCCTGGCTCGAATTCGCCGGGAAGAACGCCAGCATCACGACAACCAGACGCATCGGCGCCAGCAGTCTGCGGAAACCGGAATTGGCCATGATTTCTATTCTCCGCCTCAGCGCCACATCCTGCGCATGCGGGCGCCGACGTCAATGCGCGGCCCCTGGCTCGCCGCGCGCGCGGCCTCACCGGCTGCCGCGAGCGGCCAGGTCGTTGTCTCGAACAGGCCAAGCAGGGAAGCCGGAATGAACCGTGTCCGCGCGGCATAGACGTGGCGGTCGCCCTTCGCGTGCTGACCGTGGGTGAAGAAGCGCTGCGGCACCACGAGATGCAGATCGTCTTTGGCGCGGGTCATCGCGACATAGAGCAGGCGGCGCTCTTCCTCGATTTCGGCCGATGTCCCGGTGCCGAGGTCCGACGGCATGCAGCCGTCGACCACGTTGAGCACGAACACCGATTTCCATTCCTGGCCCTTGGCGGAATGGATCGTCGACAGGATCAGATAGTCCTCGTCGAGCAGCGGCACGCCGGCCTGGTCGCTGGTGGCGTCGGGCGGATCGAGCGTCAGCTCGGTGAGGAAGCGCTCGCGCGACGGATAGCCGCCGGCAATCTGTTCGAGCTGGATCAGGTCGGCGCGGCGGGTCTCGGCGTCCTCGTGGATCCGGTCGAGATGCGGCTCGTACCACAGCCGCGCCCGTTCGAGGTCGGCCGGCCAGTTCGAATGGCTGATATCCGTCGACAGTGCCGATAAACGCCTCGCCAGTCTTCGCCGGCGCGCGGCGGCGCCGGCGCGTGGGCAAGCGCTGCGATTGGATCGGCGGCTGTCGGCCATGTGATCGAGCACCCGCTGCGCCGAGGCGGGACCGACGCCCGGGATCAGATGCATCAGCCGGAAACCGGCCACGCGGTCGCGCGGATTTTCGACGAAGCGCAACAGCGCCAGCATGTCCTTGACATGAGCGGCATCGAGGAATTTCAGGCCGCCGAACTTGACGAAGGGGATGTTGCGCCGGGTCAGTTCGACTTCCAGCGGCCCGCTGTGGCTGGAGGTGCGGAACAGCACGGCCTGCTGCTTTCAGAAGCGTGCCGGATTCGCGGTTCTCCAGCACGCGCTCGACGATGCAGCGGGCCTGATCGGCCTCGTCGCGAACGTTGACGAGCCGGGGCTTGGCGCCGGAGGTCCGGTCGGTCCACAGGTTCTTGGTGAAGCGCTCCTTGGCGAGATCGATGACGCCGTTGGCGGCGGCGAGGATCGGTCTGCGTCGAGCGATAGTTGCGGTCGAGCGTGATGATGTCGGCCGGCGGCGAGAACTTGCGGGGAAGTCGAGGATGTTGCGCACGGTCGCGGCGCGGAACGAATAGATCGATTGCGCGTCGTCGCCGACCACGGTGAGGCCGTTGCCGCCGGGCTTCAGCGCCAGCAGGATCGAGGACTGCAGGCGGTTGGTGTCCTGATATTCGTCGACCAGCACATGGTCGAAACGGCCGCCGATGTCGGCGGCGAGCGCCGGATCGCTCATGGTCTGCGCCCAGTACAGCAGGAGATCGTCATAATCGAGCACGTTCTGGCGCTGCTTGGCTTCGACATAGGCCGCGAACAATTCCTTCAGTTCCGCCGCCCAGCCGGCGCACCAGGGAAACGACAGCGCCGAGCACCTGCTCGATCGGGGTCTCGGCGTTGACGCAGCGCGAGTAGATCGCAAGACAGGTGCCCTTGGTCGGGAAACGCTCTTTCGTCTTCGAAAATCCCTTTTCGTGCCGGATCAGGTTCATCAGGTCGGCGGAATCTTCGCGGTCGTGGATCGTGAAGGCGGGATCGAGACCGATCTGGTCGGCATATTCGCGCAGCAGCCGCGCGCCGATGCCATGGAAGGTGCCGGCCCAGGCCAGCGCGTCCGTCATGACGCCGGATTTGTCGCCGATCACCTTGCGGGCGATCCGTTCGACGCGTTTTGTCATCTCGGACGCGGCGCGGCGCGAAAACGTCATCAGCAGGATGCGCCGGGGATCGGCGCCGTTGACGATCAGATGGGCGACGCGATGCGCCAGCGTGTTGGTCTTGCCGGAACCCGCGCCGGCAATCACCAGCAGCGGCGCGAACGGGCCCGCGTCCGGCGGCGCCATGCTCGACGGCCCGCCGCTGCTCCGGATTGAGGCTTTCAAGGTAGGCGGCTGCCGCTGGCACGGAATGGTGGTCCCTGGGGGTGAAGAATCACCTTCCGTGATTCCCGCCATCGGCACAATAATGCCGGAAGGGTACGCGGTGGTCGGCCTAGAATTCAGGAGGGCGCTAGCTGGACAACGTTCTGCTCCTGCGCTTTTTCCCATATAATCCGAAGAGCCCGGCGGCCTGGTTCCTGAGCCGGCGGATCGCGGATCTCTGACGGCCCTTTGTCGAATTTCAAACGCCGATGACGAAAAAGCCTGAAGTACCCGGCGAAGGAGATCGAGACAGGTCGCCAGCTTGCCCAGGTTCGACGTCGCCGCATTGCATGACGTTGCCGGCGAGAAAGTCTTCGCGCGCGGTGCTCGGCTATCATGAAGACGAACGAGTCGATATCGTGACGCTTGACGGAAGAAAGGTTCTGGCTCGAGTCATCGGATCGGAGGTCTACCGCTGCAAACTGGTCGGGACGGGGAAGAAATTCTCCGGGGAGTGCTCCTGTCGAGCCTTTTCCGATTGGGGTTTTTGCAAGCATCTGGTGGCAACCGCACTCGCCGCAAATAGCCTCGGGTCCCAGGGGCGCTGGAAAAAGCTTCCAGTCGCTTCGCCAAAATCCGTGAGCATCTCCGCGCCAAGGGTGTCGAGGGGCTTGGTCGAGATGATCGTCGGCCTTGCCGAGCGCGATCCCTCGTTGCTGAAGGAACTGGAGCTTTCTGCTGTTGCGGCCGCTGCCGACGACAAGACGCTGCTTGCGCAATTCAAGAAGGCTATCACCGACGCCACCCGCACCCACGGCTATGTCGAATATCGCAAGATGCCAAGCTGGGTGCAGGGCATCGAGAGCGTGCTCGACCGGATCGCGGGTCTGGTTGAAAATGGCCGGGCGGCATTGGTCTTGCGGCTGCTCGATCATTTTTTCGCGCGGATGGATGAAGCGCTCGAACAATATAGACGACTCCGACGGCGGAGGCGCGGAGCCGTCTACGCCAAGGCCTGCGAAATCCATCTCGCGGCTTGCCGCCAGGCAAAGCCTGATCCCGTCGCGCTTGCGCGGGCCTTGTTCGCGCGCGAGGTAGAATTCGGAATGGGAGTTTTTTCATGGGGCGAGCGAGGCATACGCGGATATCCTGGGAGACGCCGGGCTCGCTGAGTATCGCCGACTTGCGAGCGAAGCATGGCAGAAGATAAGGCCGCTGCGAGCGACCGGGCGGCAGGTGCAGGACGATCAGTTCGGTGCGCGATATGCGCTCGGCGCCATTCTTGAACGTTTTGCCGAACGGGACGGGGATGTCGATGGCGTCATCGCCATCCGAGCCAAGGACCTGTCGACCGCGTATGACTATCTCGGCATTGCACAGCTGTGCCTCGAACATGGCCGAGAGCACGGAGGCGCTGAAATGGGCCGAGGAGGGGCTGTGGCAATTCGAGGACAACCCCGATGAGCGCCTGATCTCCTTTGCGTCCGATCTTTACAGGCGGATCGGGCGCGAGGAGGATGCCGACAAGCTGCTTTGGCGCGCGTTCGAGCGACGTCCGAGCATCGAGCTTTACGAGCGGCTCAAAGCCGCGGCGGGCACCGACCGGATGTCGGCGGATGCCGTCCGCGACCGGGCCCTCGCCTGGCTGCGGGCCCAGCTCGGAAAACCAGCGGGGCGGTCGGGTATGCGATGGTCGTCACCGACCGAGCTTCTCGTTCGATTGGCGATGGCGGAAGGACTGCTGACGGACGCTTGGACGGTTGTCAACGGGCATGGCTGCAGCGAAGAACTTCTCGATCAGCTTGCCGAAGCAAGTGAACATAGCCATCCCGCCGAAGCGTTGAAGGCCTATGCCGATCGTGTCGAACGAATGGTCGGTCTTGGCGGCCAAAGCAATTATGAATGCGCCTGCCGCATTGTCGGACGCATGCGACTCCTTCGGGAGAGGTCTTGGCGAGACCACGCAACACGCCGCCTATCTCGAGGATCTGAGGAGTCGTCACAAGGCGAAGCGGAATTTCATGAAGCTGTTGATGGCAGACGATGCATGACGAGTGACGACTGATGCATTATCCGGCAGCGGCAGGATCGGCTTGGCGGGTACAGATGCGAGAGGTCTCGATGAAGCTGGGCTGGCAGCCACGGAAGTGGCTGGACAAAAAGAGCAAACTGGGTTTTCGCGGTTATCCGGTCGGAACCATCGCCTTCTACGGGCCGGACGATCAGCGTGCCAGCAAGGTGGCTGTCGCCGTCATCGTTGCGCCGAATACCGAGCCTGTCGCGTTGCGGAGATGGTTCGCCGAAAGCGGCGATGTGCGGAATGATGCGGCAATATTCGAGGAAATTGCCCTGTTTCTTCGAGACCATGAGGTGCACTCGGTGGCGATGACCAAGGAAATGTTGGGGTGCCCGCATGAGGAAGGGATCGACTATCCGGAAGGAGAGGCCTGTCCTGTTTGCCCGTTCTGGGCCGGTCGCGATCGTCCATTTGTCGTGTAGCATCCTTGGCATGAGACCCGCTCAATTCTCGGTCGCCGCCTTCGCTCACGCCTCCGCGCGACTGGCCTTCACCAGCGCGATCAGCTCATCGCCGTAATGTTCGAGTTTCTTGTCGCCGATGCCGGGGATGTCGCGGAGCTGTGTCAGCGTGGCCGGGCGCGAGGTCGCGATGCCGTCGATGGTGGCGTCGTGCAGCACGACATAGGCCGGCACGCCGCGCTTGCGCGCCACCTGGGAACGCCACGCCCGGAGCGCGCCGAGCAAGGTCGGATCGCCGGTCTTGCCGGCGCCTGCGGATGCCGGCGCAAGATCGCCGCGCCGTGATTTGGTCCGGCTGGCGCGGACGCGGGAGCCGGGGGTTTCCTCGCGCAGCATCACCTCGGTCTCGCCCTTCAGCACGCCCCGCGCCGTCTCCGTCAGCTTCAACGCGCCAAAGGCCTCGCTGTCCGGCTGCAGATGGCCCAGCGCCACCAGCTGGCGCAGGGCGGCGCGCCACTGCTTTTCATTGAGTTCGCGGCCGATGCCGAACACGGACAGTCTGTCATGCCCGAACTGCTTGACGCGTTCGGTCATCACGGCCGACCAGCACGTCGATCAGGTGCATCGCGCCGAACCGCTGCCCGGTGCGATAGGCGCAGGACAACAGCTTTTGCGCGATGACCTTGCCGTCGCGAAGGCGCGGCGGCGACAGGCAGTTGTCGCAATTGCCGCATTTGGTGGCCGAAGACGTCTCGCCGAAATAGCCGAGCAGGCGGGTGCGGCGGCAGGCCGCGGTTTCGGCGAGACCGACCAGCGCCTCCAGCTTGCCGATCGACACACGCTTGAACGCTTCGGAGCCTGCGGACTCCTCGATCATGCGCCGCTGCTGCACGATATCCGACAGGCCATAGGCCATCCAGGCGCTGGACGGCTTGCCGTCGCGCCCCGCGCGTCCGGTCTCCTGATAATAGGCCTCGATGCTTTTCGGCAAATCGAGATGCGCCACGAAGCGCACATCGGGCTTGTCGATGCCCATGCCGAACGCGATCGTGGCGACGATCACGACCCCGTCCTCGTTGATGAAGCGATCCTGGTGGCGGGCGCGCGTGGTGGCATCCAGCCCGGCATGGTAGGGCAGCGCCTCGATGCCGGCCTTGGTCAGCGCGGCTGCGATGTCTTCGACCTTGGCGCGCGACAGGCAATAGACGATGCCGGCGTCGCCGGAGTGGCGCTCGGCGATGAAGGCCTTGAGTTGCGCCGGCGCGTTCTGCTTGTCGACGATTTCATATCGGATGTTCGGGCGGTCGAAGCTTGCGACAAAGTGCGGCGCGCCGGCGAGCCCGAGCCGGTCGACGATCTCCTTTCGGGTGAGCTCGTCGGCGGTGGCGGTCAGCGCGATGCGCGGCACGTCGGGAAAACGCTCCGCTATCACGGACAGGCCGATATATTCCGGGCGGAAGTCGTGCCCCCATTGCGACACGCAATGCGCCTCGTCGATCGCAAACAGGGCGATTTTCGCGCGGCCGAGCAATGCGAGGCAGCGCGGCGTCAACAGCCGCTCCGGCGCGACATAGAGCAGATCGAGCTCGCCGGCGACGAGCCGTGCCTCGACCGCGGCAGCTTCTTCAAAAGACAGCGTGGAATTCAGCACCGCCGCCTTGACGCCGGACTCGAGCAGGCCTGCGACCTGGTCGCGCATCAGCGCGATCAGCGGCGAGACCACGATGCCGCAGCCCCGACGCAACAGCGACGGCAATTGATAGCACAGCGACTTGCCGCCGCCGGTCGGCATCAGCACCAGGCAATTGCCGCCGTCGGTGACATGCCGGACGATCTGTTCCTGCGCGCCCCGAAAGCCGGGCAGGCCGAACACGGAACTGAGCAGGAAAAGCGCGTCGGGCAATGCCGGTCCTGGCTTGACGGGCTGCGGCGGTGGCGGGACCAGGCATGGGGAATAGGTTGTCCGAACAGGGGTTTACGGGGACCAGCCTTCAAGGCCGGCGCCCTCGATGGCCGCAACGACCGCCGGCGATCCAGTCTATTCAAATTCGGGCCGTCCCTCATATCCCTTCCCAGGCCATTTGACACCTTTTCGTTGCGCGGAATGCCAACTTCGCATTATTGGTGTAGTCATTGAATTCGTGAATTTTCGATTTTTGTAACAGCCTCGCGCGAGCCTCGCATGAGTACATTCGTCGAAATCGCTCCCGAAGAATATGACGCGGCTGCCTTCGATGGCTTCAACGCATCGGCCGCCGGTTTCGAACTCGCCAATGCGCGGGCGTTGATGTGGTTCTCCCAGCTCGCCTACGAGACGCACCGGGCGCCGACGATCGACACGGTCTCCCGAATGTATGGTTTTGCGTCGGTTTTTCCCTTCATCAAGCAGAAGACCGCTCTCGCAGGAAGTTTCGAAACCTGCGGAATTATCGGGGAGCGGGCCGATGCGGTGATATTGGCCTTCGCCGGCACGGATCCCGGCATCTGGCAAAACCTCGCCACCGATTTCAATCCCTTGCCACAGGCTGGCTCCGACATCCACGAAGGCTTCCGGCTGGCTGTGGCGGCAGCCGCGCCGGAAGTCCAGCAGGCCGTCGGGCTTTGCCGGCAGTCAGGCAAACCGCTCTTCGTCACCGGCCATAGCCTCGGCGCGGCGCTGGCCGCGCTCGCGGCCCAGATGGTCCTTGCGGGCGGAATGCCGCCGCGCGCGATTTACACCTTCGGCATGCCGCGCGTCGGCGGCGCACGATTTGAGGCAAGCTACGACGCGGATTTGGGCGCGATCACCTTCCGGTTGGTCCACGGCATCGATCTCGTCGCGCGCGTGCCGATGTCGGAAATCGGATTTCGCCATGTCGGCCGAGTGCTGCAATGCACGGCCGGCGCGAAATTCAATGCCGTGCAGCCGCTTTCGCCGGTAGGCTTGGACGAACCAAAATTCTCGGCAGAGCTTTCCAACGCGTTCCTGCGTGGCGTCAGCAATATCCTGTCGGGAAATGTTCTGTCGCCGGTCGGACCAGGCACGTTCGGTCCGCTGTTCCGGTTTCTGCCGCCCGAAATCCGCGATCATTTGCAGGATTCATACTGGAAAGCGCTGACGCCCTAGATCAATCGAGAGATCTACGAACGGATTGATCGCGGTTGAAAGTCGTCGGAAAAATCGAAAGTCAGGTTATGCGCCGGCCCGCCGCAAGGCCTCTGCAACGGTCACGATCGGAATCTTCCGGCGCGATGCCGCCTCCAGGGCATGGCGCAAGAACGATGGCGAACAACCATAGGGGCTGGGCGTTGCCTCCACGTCGTGGCTGTAGAAAATCAGCCAGCCGTTCTTGGCGACGGCTTCGTCGAACGCGCGATCTACTCCGTCACGGTCGATATCCCGTTCGATCAAGGGTGTCGCGCGCAGGAATTGCAGATCCACGGTGCCGCTGTTGACGCCGGGATAAATGCCGCGGGATGAACGGAAGGCCTTGCCGAGCTGGCGCTTGCGCGACAGCGATCCCTGGCCATAAGGATACGCGAAATTCTCCATGCGGATCGAAGGGTCGAGCGCCAGAAAGTAACGGCGATTCTTCTCCATCTCCGCGGTCATCGCCGCTGCATTGAGATCGATGGCCCGCGAATGCGAAAATGTATGGCAGGCGATCTCATGGCCGCTGCGGTGAAGGCCGATGATCTCATCGGCGCTGACTCCGTCCCAATGGCCGGACCACTGGTCCACCAGGCCGCCGGCGATATAGAAAGTTCCGCGTGCATCGTACTCCTCGAGCATGGGAGCGCCGACGGTGGCCGCGCTTTTGGGAACATCGTCGAATGTGAAACTGACCATCGGGCCGGTGCCTGACAGTTGCAATGGCGACGGGCGAAGATGCCGGGCCAGCCGGTTGCTGACGCGCGCTTTCAATGCAGACCAGTCCGGGCGCACGATTGACGGTGCCATCACTATGTTCCGCGGTCGGCGTTCGGCGACGCTGCTCTTGCACCGGCGGAAAGATATCCGAGCCAGTTCCTGAAGATCGCCGTCGCAGCCGGCTCCGGCCGCGATGTCCTGCCGAAGGCTGCGGTCCGGCAGCTCGGTGCTCAGCGAGGGCCTGCGTTCGGCGCTCGCCCGCTCGCTGAAAGCTTGCAAGCCGCTCTTCGGTCTCGGCGTCGAAATAGCCGGCAGGGACGGCCGGATAGGTATCGCGCTCGCCGGCGAGAAAGCGGGAGATGTCGCGCAGATATTCGCGCTCCAGCGACAGCGCGTCATATTCGGGATGGCCCTGAAAGAAGATAAACTGGCTGCGCAGCTCCTTGGCGAAGATATCGACGCCGGCGTCGCGCGATTGCGTCAGCAGCTGATAGCCCCGGGCCGTCAGATCGCCCGCGCGCAGCTCGTTGAGGCGCGAGTGCGAGATCTTGAGCGGCGACGGGACATCCTCGGTCAGCCAGTTGTCGGTCACCTTGGCGCAGTCGTAGACTCCCGAACATTTTGTATCGAGCCGTTGCCGCTCGATGCCGTCGAGATGCAGCACCGCGGCATGGGCGGCAAGACACGACCAGATCGTCGAGCGCGTGTTGGTTTCCGCCCAGTCGATGATGTCGGTGAGGTCCTGCCAGAACGGCTCCTCGGGAAGCGTTGCGGCGTTCGGCTCGGCGCCGGTGACGATCAGCCCGTCGATCTGCAGGCGGCCGAGATCGGCGATGTCGGTGTATTGCCGGTCGACCCGCCACTTCGCCGTCTGCGATCGATTTACCGACGGCAGCGAGAAGCAGTGGAAATCGATGCGGATGTCGCCGGCGGCCAGCTCTGCAGAAGCGCATGAACTGGCGTTCCGTCGCCTGCAGCGCCGCATCCGGCATATTGTTGATGAGCCCGATCGTGAGGTCCACGTCGGCATGTTGCGGACGACCGAATTTATCCGTCTTCCCGCAGCTGCGCCGGCGCGAGGCCGGGACTGACGATCAGCCGCCGTTTGTCGAACAGGACGGTCATGCCAGGCCCGCCGATCTATTCCGCGGCCTCGAGCCGCTGATGCCGGCGCAGGCCTGCGCGAGCGCCTGGTCGATGTCCTCGATGATGTCGTGCGGAATGTTCGATGCCGATCGAAAGCCGGATGGTTTCCGGCAGAACGCCGGCCATCCGCTGCTGTTCGGCAGACATCTGGCGGTGGGTGGTCGAAGCCGGATGGCAGGCGAGCGATTTCGCGTCGCCGATATTGACCAGCCGCGTGATCAGCTTCAGCGAGTCGTAGAAGGTCTTGCCGGCCTCCAGGCCGCCCTTGATGCCGAAGGTGAACAGCGATGACGCGTTGCCGCTCAAGATATTTCTGGACCAGCGCGTAATAGGGACTGTCGGGGAAGCCGGCATAATTGACCCAGGCGACGCGCGGGTCGTTGCGCAGGAAGTCCGCGACCTTGCGCGCGTTCTCGACATGCCGTTCGACGCGCAGCGCCACGGTTTCGATCCCCTGCAGCAGCAGGAACGCATTGAACGGCGAAAGCACCGAGCCCATGGTGCGCTGATAGACGCTGCGCGCGCGCTGGATATAGGCGCTGGCGCCGAATTGCCTGGTGTAGACGAGGCCGTGGTAGGATTCGTCGGGCTCGTTGAAGGCGGGAAAGCGGCTGGCGTGCTCGGTCCACGGGAAACGCCCGCTGTCGACGATCGCGCCGCCAAGCGTGGTGCCGTGGCCGCCGAGAAATTTCGTCAGCGAATGAACGGCGATATCGGCGCCGTAGTCGAACGGCTTCAGCAGGATCGGCGTGGCGACCGTATTGTCGACCACCAGCGGCACGCCATGGCGATGCGCGACCTTTGCCAGCGCCTCGATGTCGCAGACATTGCCGGCGGGATTGCCGATGGTTTCGGAAAAAATCGCCTTGGTGTTTTCGTCGATCAGCTTCTCGATGTCGTCCGCCTTGTCGCTGTCGGCGAAACGGGTGGTGATGCCCTGGCGCGGCAACACGTGGGCGAGCAAGGTGTGCGTCGTGCCGTAGAGCTGCGGCACGGAGACGATGTTGCCGCCGGTGTCGGCGAGGTTGACGAGGGCGAAATGCAGCGCCGCCTGTCCGGTGGCGACCGCCAGCGCGCCGACGCCGCCTTCGAGTTCGGTGATGCGCTTTTCAAGAACCGCCGTGGTCGGGTTCGCAATCCGGCTGTAGCGATAGCCTTCCGCCTCGAGGTTGAACAATGCGGCGCCGTGATCGGCGCTGTCGAAGGCGTAGGCCACGGTCTGGTAGATCGGAACGGCGACAGACTTGGTTGTTGGATCGGGGTCGTAGCCGGCGTGAATTGCAATCGTTTCGTTGCGCATTGTCCACCTCTACGTTGCGTCTCGCACTTCTACATGCGTTTTATTCGCAACGCCTTTGTTAGAGGCGGATGGTCAAGCCTTCAATAATTCGCGCAAACATTGACGAAATAACCCTAACGGACCTTCATGAATTGATTAAAATTTGAATCAATTGGCGAGCGCGCGCCGGACCTGTTCGCCGATCTGGTGGAGGACCAGCCGTCCTTGCGGAAGGATCGCGCCCATGGCGTGGAAGTTATGGATCATGCCGTCGTGACAGACGTGATCGACCGCCACGCCCGCCGCCACGAGTTTTCCCGCATAGGCATTGCCTTCGTCCCGCATCGGGATCGAATTCGGCGGTATGGATAATGGCCGCGGGAAGTCCGGCAAATCTGGTGGCGCGAAGCGGTGAAATTCTGGGGTCGGAAAGGTCCGCCTCCGCGTGCAGATAGTCGGCAAGGTCGGCTTCCAGCGTGACCCTGTCGAGCAGATGATTTTCGGCGAACGCTTCACGCGACCGCGACGTTTCCTCGAAATCGAGAACCGGACATATCAGGCATTGCGCCGATATCGCTTGGTCCCGCGTTTCGCTGGGCGTCCTGGCAAACCACGGCAGCGAGCGTCGCGCCGGCGGAATCGCCGCCAACCACGAGCTTTTCCGCATCGATCCCAAGCGAGGCGGCCTGCCCGGAGACCCATCTGGTCGCCGCGATCGCATCCTCGATAGCGGCCGGAAATTTGTGCTCGGGGGCAAGGCGGTAGTCCACGGAAACAAGGCGGCAGCCGGTGGTTTGCGCCAGCGCCGCCGAGATGCGGTCATGGGTGTCGATGCTGCCGGCGACCATGCCGCCGCCATGGAAGAAGACAAAACCCGGCAAGGTTTCGCTCGGGTCATTGGCGGGTGAATAAAGACGGTAAGGAAGATCGCCTGCCGGCCCCGGCAATACGCCGTCGATCCCGGGTGCCGCCGCCACGTCGGCGCGAGCGAACTGCATGAGTTTTGTCAGCGCCTGGCGACGCTCGTCCGCGGCAGGCCGCAACCGATCGCTCGGCGAGGCCGCCGCCATCATGACGAGCAGACGCTTGGCCAGGGGATCGAGGGGCATATCGGCTCCGATATATCGGGATTGTAGCGTGGCATTGTGGTCTATCAATCGTGAATCGATCGCTATCGTCGCGGGAGTCCGCAAGGAAATCCTTAGGGAATTCCGACAATAGTAGCGCCATTGTGCGGTTGCCGCCTTTTGCGCGGCGCGGATGGCGATCATGGCCCAGACCATAAAACCAGTCAGTTTTTCGCAGACCTGGACTTTTTTCGAAGGCGCCTGGCATGACGGCAATGTGCCGATCATGGGTCCTCGCACGCATGCGGCGTGGCTCGGTTCGACCGTGTTCGACGGCGCGCGCGCGTTCGAGGGCGTCGCGCCCGATCTCGACCGGCACTGCGCCCGGGTCAATCAGTCCGCGATCAATTTCAAGCTCAAGCCGGTCGTCGATACCGGGACCTGGCTGGGACTTGCCCGCGAGGGTATTGCCCGCTTCGACGCCAAAGCCGAGCTGTATATCCGGCCGATGTACTGGCCCCAGACCGGCAGCGGCGGCGGCGTGCTGTTCGACCCGGAAACGACGAACTGGTGCCTGTGCATCTATGTGGCGCCGATGCCGGCCCCTACCGGCAGCGCCATCACGCTGTCGCCGTTCCGTCGGCCGACCATGGAAACCGCGCCGGTCGATTGCAAGGCGGCCTGCCTCTACCCGAACAATTCGCGCGCGCTGCTGGAAGCGCAGTCGCGCGGCTTCAACAACGCCCTGATGCTCGACATGCTCGGCAATGTCGCGGAGTTCGGCAATTCGAACGTGTTCATGGCCAAGGACGGCGTGGTCTATACGCCGGCGCCGAACGGCACGTTCCTCAACGGCATCACGCGGCAGCGGGTGATCGATCTGTTGCGCGGCGACGGCGCCACCGTGGTCGAGGCGATCCTGCGTTATCAGGATTTTCTGAGCGCGGACGAAATCTTCTCCAGCGGCAACTTTGCAAAAGTCGCGCCGATCATCCGCATCGATGACCGCTCGCTGCAGCCGGGGCCGTTCTACAGCCGGGCGCGCAAGCTGTACTGGGATTTTGCCCATGCCTGATCGGCAAGCGTAACCGCTTACGCCAGCTGCAGCGCGCGCTTGCGGATACCCGACAGGGTGGCCGCCGGCAGGATCGCGTCCGAATCGATCTTGAGATGAATGATCGAGGGCAGCCCCGATTCCCGCGCCGCCTTGAACGCCGCCGGAAAATCCGAGGTCTTCTTCACCACCGCGCCAAAACCGCCGAAGGCGCGCGCATAGGCGTCGAAATCCGGATTGTGCAACTCGGTGGCGCTGACCCGGCCGGGGAATTCCCGCTCCTGATGCATGCGGATGGTGCCGTACATGCCGTTGTCGCAGATCACGACGATGATCGGCAGGCGATACTGGACCGCGATCGCGAATTCCTGGCCGCTCATCAGGAAGTCGCCGTCGCCATTGACCGACAGCACCAGCCGTTCGGGATGCAGCCGCTGCATGGCGATCGCCGCGGGCATGCCGTAGCCCATCGACGCGGAAGTCGGCGCAACGTGGGTCATGTATTCGCGGAACCGGTAGAAGCGGTGGATCCACGAGGCATAATTGCCCGCGCCGTTGCACAGGATCGTGTCGGTCGGCAAATTGTCGCGCAGCCAGACCATGATCTCGCCGAGATTGACGTCGCCGGGCTGCGGCGTGGCCGTCCCGGTCCAGGCGAGAAAATCGGCGTGCGCCGCGCTGGCGTTCTCGCGCCACGCCGGGTTCGCCGTGACCGCCAGGCGTTTCAGCGCCGCGACAAAGCGGTTCGGCGAGGCGTGGATGGCGAGATGCGGCCGGTAGACCCGGCCGATTTCCTCGGCGCCGGGATGGATGTGGACGAGCTTTGTTTGAGGCGAGGGACTCGAAAGCAGCGAGTAGCCCTGCGACGGGATCTCGCCGAGCCGCCCGCCTACCAGCACGATCAGGTCGGCCGCCTTGGCGCGCGCCACCAGTTTCGGATTGGGGCCGAGGCCGAGGTCGCCGGCATAGAGCGGATGCAGGGGATCGAACAGCGTCGAGCGGCGATAACTGGTTGCGATCGGCAATCCGGTCTGGTCTGCGAATTCATGAATCTGGCGGCGTGCGGCCTCGGACCAGCGGCTGCCGCCGAGCACGAACAACGGATTTTTCGATTCGGCCAGCAGTTCGCCAAGCCGGGTCATTTCCTCCTCACCCGGCGAGGTCTCGACCGGCTCGAACGGCGGCGCGATGGCGACGCTTACGTGCTCGCTCAACACGTCCTTCGGCAGTGCGACGACCACCGGTCCGGGCCGGCCGCTGCTTGCGGTGTAAAATGCGCGCGAGACGAATTCGGTGATGCGGCTGGGATCGTCGACCTCGACGGTCCACTTGGTCATGCTGCCGAACACCGCGCGGTAATCCAGCTCCTGAAAGGCTTCGCGTTCCCTTACCGTCCTTTCCACCTGGCCGACGAACATGATCATCGGCGTGGAATCCTGCTGCGCAATATGGATGCCCGCGGACGCGTTGGTCGCGCCGGGGCCGCGCGTGACAAAGCAGACACCCGGCCGTCCCGTGACCTTGCCGACGGCTTCCGCCATCATCGCGGCGCCGCCTTCGTGACGGCAGACGGTGACCGTGATGCCGCTGTCGCGAAGCGCATCCAGCACGGGGAGAAAGCTCTCGCCGGGAACGCAGAACACATGCTTGACGCCGTTGACCACGAGCTGCTCGACCAGCGCCGTGGCGGCGGTTCGGTGCGGGGTGTGCTTGTGCATCGGTTTCTCCCGAAGTTGTTGCGAGCGCTTGGGTTGACGGACGTTGCGGAAAAGCTCAGGGCCCGTACAGCACCAGTTCGGTGTCGGTGAGGTCGGCGAGGCGCGGCCGATGCGGACCTTTGAAATATTTGCGGCCGCGCGCCCTGGAAAAGATGCCGGTGAGGCCGGCGACCGGTCCGTTGGCGTCGAGAAGGACTGAAATCTTGCCGTGCCGGATCAGCGCCCGGCCGATCGCGCCGGCGCATTCGACAAATTCGGCGATGTCGCGGCAATAGATCAGTTGCATCGCCGGCGGCGCGATCCAGCCGCGGCGGATGCGCATCGGCAACAGGATGAATGGGAAGGGGGTGCCGGCGGACGTGCGGCATACCAGGCTGAGGCAGCCATATCGCGCGTGCCGCGTCAGCAGTTCGATCTCGGTATCGGACAGGCCTTCGATGGTCCTGGCATCCGGCGCGATGGTCTCGACGGTCATGCCTGATTGACGCGCGACAGCGCCGGGATCGAGAAGAACAATCCGCTGCAATAGGATGAGAATCCCTGCGCCTCGATGATCGGCCATGTCCAGGTCGCCGGGCTGATATTGAGGTAGGTGACTTCCTTGTGGCGCTGCGCGATCTTGGTCAGCAGCGGCGCGTAATTGCGGAACGCCGGATCGACATACCAGCTCGACAGGTTGCACTGGATCGCGACCTCTCCGCCGTCGATCCTGGAAGTGTAGAGCAGCAGAAGAACGCCGACCGGCATGCCGTCATTGTCGAGCATATAGCCGAAGCGGGGATAGCCGTTCGGGACCTCGCGTGCCGCCTGACGGCGCAATCCCTGCATCCAGTATTCGCGCGACCGGCCCACGAAATCCGCGCGTCAAAAGGTCCGCGACCGCATCGAGATCGGCGGCGGAAATTTCGCGGCATCGAAGTTTTGGGGTGAGCACCGCCGTCTACCGATCGGGTCTGTTATCTGAGGCCGAGCGTCTCCCGCACCGCGGCCGGCCATTTGGCGACGTCCGTGCCGTGGGTGTGGAACATGGCGACCGCGAGACGATCCATTCCGAACGCCACGCAGCCGGTATGCGCCGGCTCGCCCTTCGCATCCCTGATGTCCCAGGTGGTGCCGAAATGGTCGCGGTGATAATTGAAGCTCATGCAGGCCGTCGGCTGCTCCTCGGAACGCAGCGGGATCAGCAGCTCGAATTTCAGCGACTGCTGCTTCTGGCTGACCGCCTTCATCTGGCCGACCCGGCCGAAGAACGGATCGCTGGCATAGTCGACCTTGAAGGTCAGGCCGAGATCGCGCGCGATAGCCTGGGCGCGCACCATCCAGCGCTCGCGGAAATCGGACACGTCGTCCGGGCTGCCGATGCAGACATATTCGCGCATCCGGAACGACTGCAGCCGGTCGAGATGGCGCGACGGTTCGCGGCGGAAGCAGTCGGCCGCGACGTCGAAGCGCAAGCCGCCCGAGGGCAACGGGCCGCGGGCCGCGGCGATCGGATAGACGGGATAGCAGGCCGCCGGCGAGAGCACGAGATCGGCGGGCGAGAGCGACGTTGTCCAGTCGCCGCCGGCATCGAAGCGGCTGACCGCGGAGTGGATTTCGCGTTCCGTGCCGTGCAGGCCGCAGACGCAGCCGAGCAGATTGGGGAAGCTCTTCAGATAGCCGGATTTCTCCAGCTGTCCGCGGTTCATGACCGGCGGAAAGCGCATCACCTCGGTGTCGGGTTCGCGATGCCGCGTGATCAGGGCGGCGAGCCGCTCGACCATGTCCTCGTAAAGCGCGGTTCGCGCGTAGACGCCGTCGGTGCCCATCCTGTGGAACAGCGACGTCGGCGAGGTGATCCAGCGGATCGGCCGGTTGCGACGTGATCTCCGGCGATGCGGTTCGGATGGCTACATTCATGTTCGGGCTTCCACTGTTTCTGTCGAAAGCTGCTTCCGGCTCAATCGCGCAAGGAGGCGGGCACGCCGCTCATCAGGCTCGCGGTTGCGATGTTGGCGAGGATGCGGTCGTTGTTGATCATGATCGGCGCCGACAGCACGTCGCGCAGATGCCGGCCGACGCTGAAATCGCCGTCGTTGCGATATCCGGACAGGCCGCAGGCGCGCATCGCGCTCATGACGGTCGCCACCGCAAGCTCGGAAGCCTCGACCTTGAGCAGGTTGATCGACGACTGGAAGTCGAGCGACGACAGCGCGCGCTCGTCATGCTCGTGGGCCGCATAGGTGTCGAGGTTCGACGTGATCATGGCGCGCAGTTTTGTCAGCGACATCCTGGCCGCGGTGAAGTGCGCGGCGCCGGGCGGCATCTGGCCGCCCGCCCCGCGCGCGGCCTTGCGGATGAACGCTTGCGCGCGCTCGACGGCAGCGGCCGCAATTCCGGCCCAGGCCGAAGACCAGCAGAGATGGGCGACCGGCGTCATCGTCTGCGCGTGAATCTTGTCATACGCCTCGGGGAAGATCTGGTCGGCCGTGCCTTTGAACTTCAGTTCGAAACCGGCGCTGCAGGTTCCGCGCATGCCGAGCGTTTCCCATGCGAGACTGGGCTCCAGCGTGTAATCATCCTTGGTGATGGCCAGCAGCACCTGGTCGGAGCCGGCGGCATCGTTGGCGCGGCGGGCGATGGTGACGATGCCGTCGGCCTGGGCGCCATAGGAAATCACGGTCGCGTTGCGAACCAGCGAGATCTCGGTGCCGGCGTGCTCGACGGCGGCCGTACTGAAGCGGATGTTTCCGCCGTTCTGCCCTTCCGTGGTCGACGATGCCAGCAGCAACTGTTCGGCCGCCACGCGGCGCATCAGCGTTTCGTGGTAGCTGCTGCCGGCTCCGTGCCGGACCAGGCAGGCGACCTTGGTCTGATGCATGGCAAAGATCATCGCCGTGGAGGCGCAGGCGCGGCCGAGCGCGTAGCACATGTCGGTAATGTCCGAGATCGACGCGCCGTCTCCGCCGAACTGGTGCGGAATCTGGACGCCCAGAAGCCTCTGCTGACGCGCCGCGTCGATGGCGGCTTGCGGGAAGCGCGCGTCACGATCGACGTCCTCGGCCTCCGCCGCGGCCGCGGCGGCGACCGTCGCCGTCCGCTGCAGGAAGGAACTGCGATCGAGAACGAATTGTTCGCTGGTGTTGCCCGCGGCAGCGCTGCGGAGCCTGGTTTCCTGCACGTTCATGGCCGATATGCCTCGAGGTTTTGTCGGTGCGAAACGCCTGCGCGAGCATCGCGCAATGCTACATCGATCGCTTGAACAGCTTCCGATAGCCTCGAGGCTAAGGATTTAATTCAAATGCGTCGATGAAATTCAGGGTAAACGCTTTTCGTTTCACTGATGAGAGTTAATCAGCGGTGTTTTCGATGTCTCGTTTTTTAGCGATCGCCGTTAGCGTTAAGAACAGAATGAAGGCTTGCGTTAAACGAGATTCACTGTTTTTCAAAAGCCCGCGGAATTATAAATGCGCATCGTAACAGCCGGCTTCGGCATCGCCGCTTCGGGCGATGGCAGGCTGGCGCGACAGGTGGAAGCGGAAGATGCAGGCCTTTAACGCCAATGTTCAGAACCGCGTCCTGGCGCTCGTCAAGGCGATCCTCGAACAGAACTCGATTGCATCGGAAGTTCATCCGGACACGCGGTTGGTCGATGTCGGGCTGACGTCGATGGACATGGTCAACCTGATGCTGTCCGTCGAAGCCGAATTCGATTTCACGATTCCACAGGCCGAAATCACGCCCGAGAATTTCCAGTCGGTCAAAACGCTGGAGCTGATGATCGTCCATCAGCTGCAGCCTGAAGCGGCGGCCTGAGGGCGCGAGAGCCGCGAACTCGTTCGACGCGCTGTGATTGCAGGCCGAGGGCCGCGCATGGAATTATTTTTGGAAGAAGGACTGGACAGGGCAAATCACGTTGATCCGGTTCAATTGGTTCGCCGTTCCGCGCAAGAGGCGCAGGCCGTTTTGTCGCCCGGTGAACGGCGGATTATGTCGGAGCCTGTCATCGGGCCGCGCTTTGCGCGGAACCGTTGGGCTTTGCCCCATGAAAACTTCCGGACATGCCGGCGTCGGCGCTGCAGTTGATTGCTAGATGTCCGGCAAATAGCTAACTTCGCGCCAAGCCGGAATCCGCCCAAACCAGACAAGAGTCTTTCCATGCAAGACGGAAAGTCCCGATGAGCGCCGAGCCCTACAAATCCTGGCAGTGCCGGACCTGCGGCTACATTTATGATGAAGAAAAAGGCGATCCCGACGAAGGGCTGCCGCCGGGCACCCGCTGGGCCGACATTCCCGACGACTGGGTCTGTCCGGAATGCGGGACGCCCAAGAGCGATTTCGACATGGTCGAGCTGTAGAGGGAAATTCGACGGGTCGGCGCGAAGTTACCTTCCTCACGACAGACCATATCAATGTGATTCCGGCTCGCGCGGAACCTGTCGTCGGGCGCATTCGCGCGACCCGTTGGCGCCGGCCCGTCGGCTCGGCCGGGACGAGGTGGTCAGCGTTCTTGTTCCCTACATGCGCGACCACTAGGATGGCTCCGAAATGCATTGTCGTGCTTCGTTGGCATGCTGGTTGGCGTTACGAACGGGAAAGCGGAGAGGGCATGACGAAGGCGGTCCTGGGTATTATCGGCGGATCCGGCATCTACGACCTGCCCGGACTGGAAAACGTGCGCGAGGAGGCGATTCCGAGCCCGTGGGGTGAGGCTTCCGCGCCGGTCCGGCACGGCGCCATCGCCGGCCTGCCGGTCGTGTTTCTGCCGCGTCACGACAAAGGTCACCGGCTGTCGCCGTCCGACATCAATTACCGCGCCAATATCGACGTGCTGAAGCGCGCGGGTGTCACCGACCTGATCTCGCTGTCGGCCTGCGGCTCCTTCAGGGAGGAATTGCCGCCCGGCACCTTCGTGCTGGTCGACCAGTTCATCGACCGCACCCACAAGCGCGAAAGCTCGTTCTTCGGCAAGGGCTGCGTTGCCCACGTCTCGATGGCGCACCCGGTGTCGCCGCGGCTGCGCATCCATCTTGCCGCCGCCGCCGAGGCCGAGGGAATCGCGATCGCGCGCGGCGGCACCTATCTCTGCATGGAGGGCCCGCAATTCTCCAGCTACGCCGAAAGCATGACCTACAAAAACCTCGGCTATTCGGTGATCGGCATGACCAATATGCCGGAAGCCAAGCTCGCCCGCGAGGCCGAGATCTGCTACGCGACCGTCGCCATGGTGACCGATTTCGATTGCTGGCATCCCGACCATGATGCCGTGACGGTCCAGGACATTATCCGGGTGCTGACGTCGAATGCCGACAAGGCGAAAGCTCTGGTGGCGCGTCTTGCAAAGGATTTCCCGAGGGAGCACGAGCCCTGTCCGATCGGCTCGGACCGTGCGCTCGACACCGCTGTCATTACCGCCCCGGAAGCGCGCGATCCGGAACTTCTGAAAAAGCTCGATGCGGTGGCGGGACGGGTGCTGCGGACGTGAGGTTTATATTGTCGATGGTTGCGTCATGAAGGTCGAAGGCAGGCATATCCGCAGTATCTGGCTCGAGCCTGACGGCTATACCGTCAGCGCGATCGACCAGCGGCGGCTGCCGCATCATTTGGTCGTGGCGCGGCTTGCGACCTGCGATGCCGCGGCGGATGCGATCGCCTCGATGCTGGTGCGCGGCGCGCCGCTGATCGGCGCCACCGCGGCCTTCGGGATGGCGCTGGCGATGCGGACCGACGGTTCCGACGCTTCGCTCGATCGTGCCTATGAGCGGTTGATTGCGACGCGGCCGACCGCGATCAACCTGAAATGGGCGCTGGAGGAGATGCGCGCGCTGCTGCGGCCGTTGCCGCCATCGGACCGAGCGGCTGCCGCCTATTCCCGCGCCGCCGAGATTTCCGAAGAAGACATCGCCATCAACCGGGGCATCGGCGAACACGGCGTCAAGCTGATCAAGGCGATCGCGGCGACCAAGAAGCGCGGCGAGCGCGTCAATGTGCTGACCCATTGCAATGCCGGCTGGCTGGCGACGGTCGATTGGGGCACCGCGACGGCGCCGATCTATCTGGCGCATGACCGCGGCCATGCCGTCCATGTCTGGGTCGATGAAACCCGCCCGCGCAACCAGGGCGCCTCGCTCACCGCCTGGGAGCTCGGCCATCACGGCGTGCCGCATACCGTGATCCCCGACAACACCGGCGGTCATCTGATGCAGCACGGGATGGTCGATCTCGTCATCGTCGGCGCCGATCGGGTGACCGCCAATGGCGACGTCTGCAACAAGATCGGCACCTATCTCAAGGCGCTCGCCGCGCACGACAATGGCGTGCCGTTCTATGTGGCGCTGCCCTCGCCGACCATCGATTTCAGCGTGAGGACGGAATCAGGGAAATTCCGATCGAGCAGCGCGGCGCCGAAGAGGTGACCGACATGACCGGGCGGACCGCCGACGGACGGATCGAGACGGTGCGGATCGTGCCCGACGGCTCGCCGGTCGCGAATTATGGTTTTGATGTCACGCCGGCGCGGCTGGTGACGGGATTGATCACCGAGCGCGGCGTGCTGGGCGCCAATCGTGCAGCGCTCGCGTGCCGCATTTCCCGAGCGGATCGCGAACGCGGCCGAATAACAGAGGGAAGAAAGCCGATGCAGAGCGCCTGGATCGATCGCGACGCGGAAGCGGCAGTGGCCCGCTACGCGGAACTCGGCCGCGATGTCGCGCTCAGGGTCTATACCACGCGTCTTTTGGGTCAGGATCCGCGCCTGGTGCTGCATGGCGGCGGCAACACGTCGGTGAAGACGCGGCTCGCCGATCTCAACGGCGAAGAGGTCGACGTGCTCTGCGTCAAGGGCTCCGGCTGGGACATGGGCACGATCGAGCCCGCCGGCCTGCCGGCGGTGCGGCTCGCGCCGCTACTGAAACTTCGCGCGCGCGAAAAACTCTCCGACGAGGAAATGGTGCGGCTGCAGCGCGCCAATCTGATCGACCCGGCGGCGCCCAATCCGTCGGTCGAGGCGCTGCTGCATGCGTTCATCCCGCACAAATTTGTCGATCACACCCATTCCACCGCGGTGCTGGCGCTCACCGACCAGCCCGACGGCGAGGCGCTGTGCCGCGAGGTCTATGGCGCGCGCGTGGGTTATGTGCCCTACATCATGCCGGGCTTTGGTCTCGCGAAAGCCGCGGCGCAGGTGTTCGACGCCGATCCGACTGTCGAAGGCCTCATCCTCGTCAAGCACGGCATTTTCAGCTTCGGCACGGACGCGCGGCAGGCTTACGAGCGCATGATCGCGCTGGTGACGCTTGCGGAGCAGCGGCTGGCGAAAAATCGCAAAACTGCCATTTGTGAGCGCAAGACTGCCGGCCCGTCCGGCGCGGGTCGCCGACGTCGCGCCGATCGTCCGCGGCGCCTGCGGCCTGCCGGACGGCAAGACCGACGGCGCCTGGAAGCGTTTTGTCCTGGACTTTCGCGGGTCAGACGCGGTGATGAATTTTGTCAACGGCGCGGAAGTCGCGCGTTACGGTCAGGCCGGCGTGGTGACGCCGGACCACAACATCCGCATCAAGAACAAGCCGCTGGTCGTTGCCGCGCCCGGAGGATGGCGACCTCGCCGATTTCAAGGAACGCGGTCCGCGACGCCGTCGCGGCCTACGGCGAATCCTACCAAGACTATTTTGTCCGCAACAATGCGCGCGTCGGCGGCATCAAGACCATGCTCGATTCCGTCCCGCGCGTGGTGCTGGTGCCCGGGGTCGGCCTGTTCGGACTCGGGCGCAGCAAGAAGGACGCGAGGATCGCCGCCGATCTCGCCGAAGCTGCGATCGCCACCATCACCGATGCGGAAGCCATCGGCCGCTTTGAGCCGCTGCCGGAGGCCGATTTGTTCGACGTCGAATATTGGTCGCTCGAGCAGGCGAAGCTGGGCAATGCCAAAGAGCTGCCGCTGGCGGGACAGGTCGCCGTCATCACCGGCGCCGCCGGCGCAATCGGATTTGCGACCGCAAAGGCGTTCGCCGCGGCCGGCGCCGAAGTGGCGCTGCTCGATGTCGACGGCGCCGCCGCGCAGGCCAAGGCCAAGGCGATCGGCGGCGCGGCGCAGGGAATTCGATGCGATGTCACCGACGCGGCATCGGTCAAGGATGCGTTCGGGCAAGTCGCCGCCGCTTTCGGCGGGGTCGACATCGCCGTGTCGAATGCCGGCGCCGCCTGGCAGGGCCGGATCGGCGAGGTCGACGAGGCGGTGCTGCGGGAAAGTTTTGAACTGAACTTCTACGGCCACCAGCGCGTCGCGCAGGCCGCCGTCAAAATCATGCGGGCGCAGGGCACCGGCGGCTGCCTGCTGTTCAACGTGTCCAAACAGGCCGTCAATCCCGGACCCGACTTCGGTCCTTACGGTCTGCCGAAGGCGGCGACCCTGTTTCTGGTGCGGCAATACGCGGTCGATTACGGCAGCGAGGGCATCCGCGCCAACGCCGTCAATGCCGACCGGATCCGCTCCGGTCTGTTGACCGAAGAGATGATCGCGTCACGCTCCAAGGCGCGCGGCCTCAGCGAAGACGGCCTATATGCGGGGCAACCTGCTCGGCCGGGAAGTCGCGGCCGAGGACGTGGCGCAGGCCTTCCTGGCCCAGGCGCTGGCGCTCAAGACCACCGCCGGCGTCACCACCGTCGACGGCGGCAACATCGCGGCCGCGCTGCGCTGAACGGCCGGAGCTGATGGAATTGCTCCCCTCCCCCTTGCGGGGTCGAGACGAGCGGAGCTCGCTCTTAGGGGTTGGGGGTGGGGGTCCACACGGGCAGTGCCGATGCGGCCACCCCCCTCCCCCAACCCTCCCCCGCAAGGGGGGAGGGGAAGAAAGGGGCAGCGCCTTGCGAACGAATTTGATGTGTGTGGACCGTCATTGCGAGCGAAGCGAAGCAATCCATAGCGCGGCAAAGACTGGATTGCTTCGTCGCGGAGCCTGTCATCGGGCGCGCATTCGCGCGACCCGTTGGCTCCTCGCAATGCCGGAGGGACCATCAAGGTTGTTGACGAACCTCACCGCTTGATGTCGAACTCATAATAAGGCCTAGGGCAATCAGCAAAATCAAAACGGGGAGAGAACGCAGGTGGAAGAGTTCGACTATATCGTTGCCGGCGGCGGATCCGCCGGTTGTGCGGTGGCGAGCCGTCTCAGCGAGGATTCGAAAGTCAGCGTTTGCCTGCTGGAAGCCGGCGGCGCGGGCAATAATTGGGTGGTCAAGGCCCCCATCGGCATCGCGATCCAGGTGCCCTCCAAGACCAACAACTGGGCGTTCGAAACCGTCCCGCAGCCGGGTCTCAACGGCCGGAAGGGCTATCAGCCGCGCGGCAAGGCGCTGGGCGGCTCGAGCGCGATCAACGCCATGGTCTACATCCGCGGCCATCGTTCCGACTATGACGGCTGGGCGGCGCTGGGCAACACCGGCTGGTCCTACAATGATGTGCTGCCTTACTTCAAGAAGGCCGAAAACAATGAGGTCGTCAAAGACGACTTTCACGGCACCGGCGGTCCGCTGAACGTCGCCAACCTCCGGACCGGCAATCCGTTTCATGAATATTTCCTGGAAGCCGGACGCCAGTTGCAGCTTCCCATGAACGCCGACTTCAATGGCGCGCACCAGATGGGGCTTGGCGTCTATCAGGTCACCCAGAAGAACGGCGAACGCTGGAGCGCGGCCCGCGCCTATATCGAGCCGAACCTGTCGCGCCCGAACCTGAAAGTCATCACGGGGGCGCAGGCCCGCAAGATTCTTTTCGACGGCAAGCGCGCGATCGGCATCGAATTCAGCCGCGACGGCAAGAACGAGTTGGTGCGGGCAAGAGGAGAGGTGATCCTCTCCAGCGGCGCGTTCCAGTCGCCGCAACTCCTGATGCTGTCAGGCGTCGGCAACGCGGCGGATCTGAAAAGCCTCGGCATCGGCGTCGTGCACCATTCGCCCGGCGTCGGCCAAAACCTGCAGGACCATATCGACTTCGCCTTCAGCTACCGTTCGAAGAGCCTGGACAATTTCGGCCTGTCGTTTGCAGGCCTGCGCCACCTCTGGAACGAAATCGGACGTTACCGGCGTGACGGCGTCGGCATGATCACGTCGAATGTCGCGGAGTGCGGCGGCTTTCTCAAGACCGATCCAAACCTGCCGGTGCCCGACATCCAGCTCCACTTCAGCATTGCCATGGCCGACAATCACGGCCGCAACCGGCATCTCGGCCATGGTTTCGGCTGTCACGTCTGCCTGCTGCGTCCGAAGAGCCGCGGCAGCGTGACGCTGAACAGCGCCGATCCGGCGACGCCGCCGCGCATCGATCCGAAATTCTACGATTCCCCCGACGATCTCGAGGTCATGGTCAAGGCGTTCAAGATCACCCGCCGGATCATGGATGCCGAGCCGCTGGCGAAATGGCGGACCGTCGACATGTTCACCGAGGGCGTTCAATCCGACGACGAGATCCGCGCCGGCC
>CAWGSB010000012.1:0-69794 GCA_963825105.1 uncultured Alphaproteobacteria bacterium | reverse complement strand
TTAGGAAACCGTCGCTCTATCCGGCTGAGCTACGGGACCGAAAGACCCCGCCCTGGTGTGCGGGTGCCTTGACGTTAAATAGCAGAGCGCGGGGCTGATCGCCAGCCTCCCGAACCGCGCCCGCGCCGGTTGCAGATTTATGAATTGCCGAAGCCCGATCCGGGCTTCCTGTACTCCGGCCGCGGCGGACTGAAGATGTCGAGCACGCGCGCCCCCTCCGGCCCGGCGCGCATGGTGTGCGGCACGTTTCCCGGCGTGCGCCAGAAATCACCCTTGCTCACCGCAATCTCCTCGCCGCCCTGCATCCGGACGGCCGAGCCCTCGAGCAGCACGCCCCATTGCTCCTCGGGATGATGATGCATCTTCCCTTCCGCGTGCGGCGCCAGCGTCACCACGGACAGCATGGCGTGCTCGCCGGCGAAAATGCGCGTCGTGAGCCCCGGCGCGAGATCGCGAAACAGACCGTCATGCGGATTGTCCAGATTGTGAAATTCTTTTCTCTGACTCATCGTTCCCCCTCGGTGTCACCTTTCCCATCAATCGGGATGTTCGCGCGATCCGGCCACGGACCGCCTCAACCGATCCGGATTCCATCGGAGAAGCGAAGGACACCTGCACCGTCAGGAATGGAGATAGCGCGTCGTGGCGCTTTTTTCGCCGGCGGCGGGTCCGCTGAACGTGCCGAACACGCCGTCAAGCGCGGGATTGCTGACGCCGAACCAGTGCTTCTCGCTGATGAAGTGATGGCGCAGGTGGTATTGCTTGATCCAGTGGCCGAGCCGCGTTCGCGGCTGGTAGGGAATATGGGCGACGTAATGCACCCATTCATAGTGCAGGATCGCAAGCATCATCCCGAGCAGCGCGGAGAACGCGGCCCCGGTCCCGAACGCCAGCGCAAACAGCCCGGCGGCGAAGGCGAGATTCGGCGCCAGAAACCAGATCGGCAGGAACAACAGATCCAGCCGGCTCGGCTCGACATGGTGGTCGTAATGCAGCCGGTGCTGCAGCCGGCGCGCCAGGGGCCATGACAGCGGGGCTGCGTGAAAGGCGAAACGGTGCATGCCGTATTCGCTGAGATAAAACAGCAGCGCGCCAAGCAGGATCATGACGGGTTGCAGCGCGACGGCGCCGAACAGCCAGGCCAGCGTTTCAGCCCCAACGCCCGCGAGGAGCGCCGCCACGCTGCCATGACGAAGAAAGACGAGAAGCATTTCCGTCTGCTTTCTGGAATCCGATGGGTTCGCTATCCCCTCGCGGCAAGCGCCAGACGGTGAACGCGGGCGCCTGGCAATTGAATACCAGAGCGGGCGCGCAGTCGCCAGCCCGGCGGAATCGGCCATCGGCAAAGCGCGTCACGCCGCGTAGAGCTCGATCCGAGCCTCGAAGCCCTTCAGCTGGCACGCCCTCGCCTCGCTGCCCGCCAGCTCCGGCTGGACGCGCCGCCAGACTTCCTCGGTAACGAGAATCTCGCGGTGAGGTCGCGATGCGCGCGGCCGAATTCTCCGAAAGAGAGTTCGCCGGCGTGCGGCTTCCCGCGCGAAGGCCGGCCAATGCCCGTCAGCTCGCCGATTTGTTGTCAAAAGAGAGCCACGACGCGGGCGGCAATGTGTCCCGCCGGTCACACGCCGGAAATGAACCCGCAACCCCTGCGGGAAGAAAGCCGGGGTTCAGGGGTGACAAGCCGCCACAAAATGGCGACAATGAATCGCCCTAAAGAACCTGATTCAAATTACATCCTTGGGAAAATCGTCCGTGATCGCGTCACGCTCGTCCGCTTTGCTGGTTGCCGCGTTCGCCGGCAGCATGGTGCTGACGCCATTGCGCGCGCAGGCGCAGTGGTGGTCGCGCGCGCCGGCCGATTTCGAGGAATGCGCCGACAAGGCCGAGAAGGCGGCGACCAGGGAAGAGAAGACGTCGCAACTTTCCGAATGCAACGCGAAGTTCGCCGGCCGGCGCAAGCCCGGCGGCGGCTACACCTATTACGATTTCATGCAGAACCGGAGCTTCGATATCAAGGGCCCGAACCCGACGCCGGAAGAGCAGAGGAAAATCGACGAGCAATATACCCGCTTTCTCGACCAGGAGCGGCAAAGCCGCATCGCGGCGGAGTTCAAGGCCAGGCAGGAGAAGCAGCAATTGCTGCAGCAGGCCTCGCTGCGAAACGAAAAGGTGCCGCTGCCGGTGGTGGCGCCGAACAAGCAGCCGGCGGCCGCGAGCGAGATCAGGCCGCGTCCGAAGGCCACCAATTGCGCGCGGCATACGTTCTCCTGCGACTGGCCGCGGCTTTCGGAAAGCCTCAAGGATCTGAAGAAACTGTTCAGCTCGCCGTCGGGCAAGGCGAAGCGCGGCTGATCTGTCTACACTGTCATTCCGGGGCGAGGCGAAGCGCGAACCCGGAATCTCGAGATGATGAGCGCGAGATTCCGGGTTCACGCTATACGCGCAGCCCCGGAATGACGGTGTTGGATCAATCCGTAATCACCATCGCCCAGAATTTCCGGTATGGCGATTTCGGATTGTTCACCGAGGCGACGCCGACGCGGCGAGCGCCGGCCATCAGGAGATTCTCGCGGTGGCCGCGCGAATCCTCCCACTGCTTCAGCATCTCGGCAAAGCTGAGGAAACCGGCGCCGATATTTTCCGCAGCCATATTTTTGAAGATCCTGGATTTGCGCAACGGCGCCACCCGCATCGCAAAATTGCCGCCGGCGGAGTGACTGACCGAGCCGGTCGACGCCATCGCCTGCGCCTGCTTCAGCGCCACCGCGCTGAGGCGGCTGTCCGGCCGCACCGCCGATAGCCCGTGCGCACGGCGATAGGCGCTGATCGCGCCGGCATAGTCGTCCGCCGCGGCCGCGGCCGTGAGACACAGGCTGAATGCGAGCGCGAGAACAACCGGCCTGATCGGAAATCGTGTCGGCATCACCGGCGCTTCAATGGATCCGCTTGACGTGGTGCCGGTGTGCCGGCCGGTGAATGCGCACGGCCGGTTCATAGACCGGCGCGTAATAGGACTGCGCGGCGCGCTGCTCCTGCAGCCTCGCGTCATAGCCCGGCGACGGCGTCACGGTCGGCGGCGCGGCGCTCGCAGGCGCCGTCGCAGCCCAGCACCCGAGAGCCACACAAGCAGCCATGGCAAGGCTTGCGTAAAATCGTTTCATGTCATTCCTCCCGGCGCTGATACGGCGGATGGACGCATCGCCGCATCAACCAGATTCGCTCCTTATCGTTGCCTTTTCAAGGCAAGAGCGCGTGACCGGGATTGCACCGCTTTCCCGGCGGTCAGCTCGCCTTGTAACGGTCATGGCGCGCCGTTATGTTTTGTAGTGCGGGCTGGCATTCGGGAGGAGAGAACCATGGGTTTACTCGATGTACTCAACGGAATGCAGCACGGCCCGCGCGGCCCGAGCAATCCGAGCGCGCAAGGCAAGGGCGGAATGTCGCCGCTGACCATGGCGATCCTCGCACTGCTCGCCTACAAGGCGGTCAAGCATCTTACCGGCAGCCAGCCCGGCGCAAGCCCGGCCCCGGCGCCATCACCAGCCCCTGCGAATGCCGGCCCGCCTGGCGGCGGAATCGGCGGCGGCCTTGGCGACATCCTCAAGGGCGGATTGGGCGGCCTGCTCGCGGGCGGCGCGGCGGGCAGCGTGATCAGCGGCGGGCTCGGCGACCTGCTCAAGCAACTCGAGCAGAGCGGCCAGGGCGAGACCGCCAAGTCGTGGGTGAGCCAGGGCCCGAACAAGCCGATTTCGCCCGACGATCTCGCCAAGGCCCTGGGCGCCGACCAGATCAACAGCCTGATGGCGCACAGCGGCCTGTCGCGCGACGAGCTGCTGTCAGGCCTCAGCCAGCATTTGCCCGCTGTCATCGACCATTTGACGCCGGAGGGACGGCTGCCGACCGAAGGCGAACTGGCGGGCCGGCTTTGATTTCGGCCGGCAGCAACGTTTTGCAACTCTGCTTTTTCAAGAAAAGGACGACAGTCATGAGCGGCATTCTCTGGATCATCATCGTCGGCTTCGTCGCCGGAATTATCGCCCGGCTGCTTTCGCCGGGCCCGAACAATCCCAGCGGATTCATCCTGACCACCGTGCTCGGCATCGCCGGCGCGTTTCTGGCGACCTTCATCGGCCAGGCCATCGGCCATTACGCGTACCGGACTCAGGGCGCCGGCTTCATCACCGCGACGATCGGCGCGCTGGTGGTGCTGTTCATCTGGAACAGGTTGGTGGCCCGCGGCGTGATTTCGGATTTCGGCAGGAAGTGACGGCGGAGCCGTCATTCCGCGGCGCGTCGAAGACGCGTGCCCGGAATGCGCGAGAATCCACCGATGCGCAATTGCGCATCTGAGGTTCGATGCGGAGCCTGTCATCGGACCGCGCTTCGCGCGGACCCGTTGGCATCGCCCCGGAATGACGGAGCCCCTCACGTGATCAGGTGCAGCCCGGCGTCCATCCGCACGATCTCGCCGGTCATGTTGCTCGATTGCGGGCGTGGCGAGGAAACACACCAGCGCCGCGATATCGTTCGCGCTTGATGCGACCTTGAGCGGCACCCTCGCGATCACGTTGTCGCGCACCTGTTTGGCGCCCTCCTCGCCGCGGCCCTTGGTGAACCAGGGCGTGTCGATATAGCCGGGACAGACGGTATTGACGCGGATCAGCGGCGCCAAGACCCGCGCCAGCGATAGCGTAATGGTGTTGAGCGCGCCCTTGCTCGCGGCATACGCGATCGAGGAACCGATGCCGCTGATGCCCGCCACCGACGACACGTTGACCACGGCGGACGCGCGCCCCGACGCCTTCGCGCCGGCTTCCAGCAGGCTTCGCGCCGCCCGCACCATCTGGAACGGGCCGATGGTGTTGACGCCGTACAGCCTTTGAAAATCCTCCGCCGACAAGCCGTCGAGATTGCCATGCGCCATGTGCTTGGTGGTGCCGGCATTGTTGATGAGCGCGTCGAGCCGCCCCCACGGGGCGGCGGCCGCGACGATCTTCCTGCAATCCTCGTCGCGCGAGACATCGCCCTGGACCACGACCACTTCGCCGCCCGCGCTGCGGCAGAGATCGGCGGTCTGTTCGGCTTCGGTCTTGCTGGAGGAATAGTTGACGACGATGCGCGCGCCGCCCTTGGCCAGAATGGCCGCGGTTGCCGCCCCCAGGCCGGACGCCGAGCCCGTTACGATCGCGCACAAACCATCCCCAGACATCCGCATTTCCTCATTCGATTCTTGGCCAGGCCGCTCACGGCGATCTACCATATCGCGCGCGGAAATACCTGCAAATCGGCGAAACTCCGTTGCGCGGAATTAGAAATTCCGGCGGGCCGGCGCTTCATGTCGCCCCTGCAGGGAGCCTTGCGGACATCAGCGCTTGTCATGGCAGTGGCTTTTCCTCATCATGCGGTGCAAGAAAAGGCCGCAGCCGGCGCCTGGGCGAAAACCGCGCCAGCGAGATGCGGGCAAAATGAAAAACGAGGAACGCTGTGGCGGAGAGTGAGAACATTGTCGCCGAGACCGCGGAAAAGATCTTCGCGGATCTCGCCGACGCCCAAACCATCAACCGCGACAAGAAAGGCGCCTGGAAAGCGCCGCTGTGGCAGGCGCTGACCGAAGCCGGCCTGCCGCTGGCATGGGTGCCCGAGGATTGCGGCGGCTCCGGCGCCAGCCTGGCCGAAGGTTTCAGCGTACTGAGCGCGGCCGGGCGTTTTGCGATCGCGGTGCCGCTGGCCGAGACCATGCTGGCCGGATGGCTGTTGGCGCAGGCGAAGATTTCCTCCCCCGAAGGCGCGATGACGGTCGCCCCCGCGAGCCCGAAAGACCGCATCACGGTTGGCGCCGACGGCACCCTGTCCGGGCGCGCGCGCGGCGTTCCCTTCGCCAAGGACGCCAAGCATATCGCGGTGCTGGCGCACGGCGCGGGCGGCGTCTCGATCGCGCTGGTGGACACGACAAAATGCCAGATCGAGGCCGGGCTTAATCTGGCGAGCGACGGCAGCGACACCGTGACGTTCGCCAATGTCGCCCCGATCGCCATCAAGCCGGCGCCGAAAGGTTTTGACCAGACGCAACTGATGCTGATGGGCGGCGTGGCGCGCAGCCTGCAGATCGCCGGCAGCCTGGAATCGATGCTCGAAGTCAGCGTGCGCTATTCCAACGAGCGCGTCGCGTTCGAAAAGAAAATTTCGAAATTCCAGGCGGTGCAGCACAATCTGGCAAGACTCGCCGGCGAGTCGGCGGCGGCGCTGGCGGCGGCGACCTCGGCCGCGGATGCCATGGCGGGCGGCAAGGCGTCCGACGACGAGCTGTTTCTCGAAGCGGTCTCCGCAAAGATCCGCTGTTCGGAAGCCGCCGAAAAGGGCGCGGCGATCGCCCATCAGGTGCACGGCGCGATCGGCTTTACCATCGAGCACATCCTGCATCGCTACACCTTGCGCGCGCTGGCATGGCGCGACGATTTCGGCTCCGAGAGCTACTGGGCGGTGGAACTGGGCAAGCTCGTCGCCGCGCGCGGCGCCGACGAATTGTGGCCGCTGGTCGCCTCGCGCTGAGCAAACATCCGATGAGCATGAAATCCCAACGTGCGATGCTCTGTTCACCTCTCCCAAAGGGAGAGGTCGGATCGCATCGATAGATGCGATCCGGGTGAGGGGTTTCGGCCCATCGATAGACCGTATCCCCTCACCCCAACCCTCTCCCGATCGAAGTCGGATCTATCCGACTTCGATAAATTTGAGATACCCAACTCGGGTAAACCCGAGTTGGGGGAGAGGGAGCACACTTCCGCTGTCGCGAGCGATTCGGACTCTCACTTTCAAAGACATTTCAGCATCCGGGACTGAGATTAACAATGACCGCAGCCCTCCGTTTCGATCCGATCCGCCTGCCCCCCAAATGCGAAGCGTTGCGCAAGGAAGTGCGCGCCTTTCTCGCCGACGAGATCGCCGCCGGCACCTTCAACCCGTTCAAGCCCAATCGCGAGGACGCCGATGCGCGGGAGTTTTCCCGAAGGGTGGGCGAGCGCGGCTGGATCGGCATGACCTGGCCGAAGAAATATGGCGGCCACGAGCGCTCCTTCCTCGAGCGCTACGTGGTGACCGAGGAAATGCGCGTCGCCAACGCGCCGACGCGGCGCTTCTTCGTGGCCGACCGCCAGAGCGGCCCGGTGCTCCTGAAATACGCCCCCGAGCGCATCAAGATGGACATCCTGCCGCGCATCTGCCGCGGCGAGGTCTGTTTTGCCATCGGCATGAGCGAGCCGAATTCCGGCTCGGACCTGTTCGCGGCAAAGACCAAGGCCACCAAGACCGACGGCGGCTGGCTGATCAACGGCACCAAGATCTGGACCTCGTCGGCGCATATCGCCGATTACATGATCGCGATCTTCCGCACCTCGCCGCCGACCAAGGAGAACCGCCGCCACGGCCTCACGCAATTCCTGGTCGACATGAAGACGCCGGGGATCAAGGTGAATCCGATCGGCCAGATCACCGGGCAGTTCGAGTTCAACGAGGTGGTGTTCACCGACGCCTTCATGCCCGACGATCACGTGCTGGGCGAGATCGACGGCGCCTGGAAGCAGGCGACATCAGAACTCGCCTATGAGCGCTCGGGGCCGGAACGCTTCCTGGAAACCTATTACGTGCTGACGGAACTGGTTCGCGCGGTCGGGAACGAACCCGGACACCCGCAGCGCCGAAGGCATCGGACGGCTGGTGGCGCAGCTCCACACCATGCGCCGGATGTCGGTGTCGGTCGCGGGCATGCTGCAGGCCGGCAAGGAGCCGGTGGTGGAAGCCTCCATCGTCAAGGACATCGGCACGGTCTGGGAGCAGCAACTGCCGCACCGGGTGCGCGATCTCGCCGCCTTCGTCGAGGCCGACGCCGGCAACCGCGAGACGCTGGAAAACCAGCTGTCGTTCGCCATCAAGACCGCGCCGAAACTGACGATTCAGGGCGGCACCACCGAGGTGCTGCGCGGCATCATCGCGCGCGGGCTCGGTCTGCGCTGATGCACGAGGCACTCTCTTTCCACCTCTCCCTTTGGGAGAGGTCGATATTCGAACGAAGTGAGAATATCGGGTGAGGGGTTACGCTCCCTCGATAGACCGTACCCCCTCACCCCAACCCTCTCCCATCGAGGTCGGATATATCCGACCTCGACCAATTAAATTACCCAACTCGGGTAAACCCGGGTTGGATGGGAGAGGGAGCGCACTTCCGCCGCGGCAAGACTTTCATTCATCGGAGATCAGAACATGAGCAACTACACTGATATCGGCGTCGAGAAGCACGGCCATGTCGGCCTGATCGAAATCCGCAAGCCCCCGCTGAACTTCTTCGACGTCTCCCTGATCAACCAGATCGCGGACGCGCTGGAGGAATTCGATCGCGATATCGAAATCCGCGCCTCGGTGCTCGCAGCCCAGGGCAAGGCGTTCTGCGCCGGCGCCAATTTCGGCGACCCGGCGCGGCAGGAAGCAGGAAGCGCGGGCCAAGACCGATCCGGCTTCGAACCTGCCGATCAACCATCTCTACGTCCAGGCCGTGCGCATCTTCCGCAACAAGAAGCCGATCGTCGCGGCCGTCCACGGCGCGGCCATCGGCGGCGGGCTGGGGCTTGCGGTGTCGGCGGATTTCCGCGTCACCTGCCCCGAGGCGCGCTTCTCCGCCAACTTTACAAAACTCGGCTTTCATCCGGGTTTCGGACTGACGACGACGTTGCCGGAACTGGTGGGAAAAAACAACGCGGAACTGATTTTCTACACCAGCCGCCGGGTGACCGGCGAAGAGGCCACCAGGATGGGGCTCGCCAATGTCTGCGTGCCGCAGGATCAGGTGCGCGGCGAGGCCATGAAGCTGGCGCAGGAAATCGCCGAATGCTCCCCGCTCGGCCTGCTCTCGACCCGCGCCACCATGCGCGCCGGCCTCGCCGACCGCGTGCTGGCCGCCACCAATCACGAGCTCGTCGAACAAAACAAGCTGCGCGCCACCGAGGATTTCAAGGAAGGCGTCAAGGCCACCGCCGAGCGCCGCGTCGCGAACTTCAAAGGGCGGTGAACTCACGCCGTCATTCCGGGACATCGTGGAGCGATGGACCCGGAATCCAGAGGTTGGCGCGAGATTCCGGTTCGCGCTGACGCGCGCCGCCGGAATGACGAGCACGGCGTAGCCCGGATCAGTCGCCAGCAGAATCCGGGGCTGTGACGCAACGTGCATCGAGTCCCGGATTGCGCTTCGCTCGCATCCGGACTACGAGCTACGACTTCCGGCACCACCAGCGCGTCGACGATGGTGACGCCCTGCCCCTCGGCGTGCACCAGCACCGGATTGAGTTCGATTTCCGCAATGTGGTCGCGACAGGCCGCGGCCAGCACCGAAATCTGCGAGATCAATTGCGACAGCGCCGCAATATCCGCCTTCGCCGCGCCCCGGAATCCGCTGAGCAGCGGCGCGGCCTTGAGTTCGGCCAGCATCGCGGTGGCCTCATCTGCGCTCACCGGCGCGGGGCGGTAGATCACGTCGCGGAACAATTCCGTGGTGATGCCGCCAAAGCCGACCATGATCATCGGACCGAAGGTTGCATCGCACATCGTGCCGATGATGATCTCGACGCCCTTTTTCGCCATCGGGCCGACCAGCACGCCCTGGATCGCCGCATCCGGCCGGTGCCGCCGCGCGTTTTCCATCAGCTTCTCGTAGGCCAAAAACACCTCGCCCTTGGTCGTGATATTGACGCGGACGCCGCCGACTTCGCTCTTGTGCGGGATGTCGGGCGACTGGATCTTCATCACCAGCGGAAAGCCCGTGCGGGCGATCGCGGCGTCCAGCGCGCTCTTTTCCGTCACCAGCACCTCGTCGGGCAACGCAATGCCGGCCTCGCGCAGCAGCGCCTTGCTGTCGGCTTCGGAAAGCGTTGCGGATTTCAGATGCGCGGAGAGATCGCGCAGCGCTGACCGCTGCCGCGTCGACCGGCGGCGCCAGCCTGAATTTGGCGCGCTCAACCATCTGCCGCATGGCGACGCCGACATGGGTCAGCCCCGACAGCACGACCGCGCCCGACGCCGCAAGCTCCTTGCGCGCGAACTGCGACGGCAGCGTATAGGAGTAGAACACGATCGGCTTGTGCTGCGCCGAGAGCACCGGCTTCAGTTCCGCCTGCTTGAACGGCATCCGCGTCTCGCTCGACAGCGACAGCACCACCAGGATGGCGTCGACTTCGTCCGAGACGTCGAGCAGATCGATGCTCTTCTGCAAGCCGCCGGAATGCACGCCCTGCGCGGTGACGTCGATCGGGTTGCGCGCCGAGCCATAGGACGGCAGCAGCTTTGCCGATTTCGGCCTGGATCGACGCCGACAATTCCGGCACCTGCAGGCCCTGCAGCGAGACGGTGTCCGCGCCCCAGATGCCGGCGCCGCCCGACACCGTGAGCACGGCGACGCGGTCGCCCTTCGGCATCGGGTTGGTGGTCAGCACCGCCGCAATGGTGACGGCCTCGTCGAGATCGTTGGAGACGATAAAACCGTATTTGGCGAACACCGCGTCATAGGCCGCCGACCAGCCGGCCATGCTGGCGGTATGCGAGGCGGCGGCGCGCTCGCCGGCGCCGGAGCGGCCGACTTTTGTCACGATGACGGGCTTGCCGGTTTCCGCGGCGCGGCGGGCGGCGGCGAGGAACTTGTCGACGTCGCGAATGCCCTCGATGAACAGCAGGATCACGTCGGTCGAGGCATCCTGCACCATGTAGTCGAAAAATTCGCCGGCGCCGAGGTCGGATTCGTTGCCGGCGCTGACGACGTAGCTGAGCGCGACGCCGAGCGCCTTGGCGCGGTGATAGATCGCAAAGCCGATGCCGCCGCTTTGCGCGACGATGCCGATCCGCCGCTTGCTCGCGATCAACGGCGGCTCATTCGGCTTGACGTCGACGGTCGGGCTGAAGGTGGCGGCGACGCGCTGGACCTGGCTGTAAAACCCTTCCGCATTGGGACCGGAAATCCGCATGCCGGTTCTTTTGGCCAGCGCAACGATGGCGTCCTGCATCGCGGCGCTGTCGCCGCCCTCCTCCGCGAATCCCGAGGAGATGATGACCGCGTTCTTGACGCCGGCGGCGGCGCATTGCTCGAGCGCGCCGAGCACCGCGCGCGCCGGAATGATGACGATGGCGAGATCGATCGGCTGCCCGACATCCGCGATCGACGGATAACATTTCAGCCCGTCGATATCGCCGTAATTCGGATTGATCGGATAGATCTTGCCCGGAAACTCGTTCTTGCGCAGCATCGACAACAGCCGGCCCGGGATTTTCTCCAGGTCGCGCGACGCGCCGATCAGCGCGATGCTGTCGGGCGCGAAGAACGTGTCGAGCGGATGCGGCATTCGGGAGGGTCCTTATTGTTGTTACGCTAGCACGTATTGAGATCGTCATTGCGAGCGCAGCGAAGCAATCCATGTCGCCTGAACACGCAGATGATGGATTGCTTCGTCGCTTCGCTCCTCGCAATGACCGATGGAGAGGAGTGACGATCCGGTGTCTCACGCCGCGAGATGGAACGTCACGCCGCCAAGATCGAATGAATCGCCCGACACCGCGTGGCCTTTCGCCTTGGCGGCATCGCGCACGTTGGCGACATCGCCGACCTTGAACGTCAGCCCGCTCATGAGGTCGCTCGCGCCTTTGACGAAACGGAAGCTGCATTGGGCAGCTTCAGTTCGGGCTCGCCGCTTGCATTTTTGGTGACGGGAATCCCGATGATCTTGCCCCAGTGCTCGGCCAGCGCCTGCGGCTCCGGGCTTTGCATCTCCACGCCGGTCAAGGCCTGCGTCACGTCCTTGGCGATCGATTTCTGCCAGTCCGGTCCGGCCGGCGGATAGGGCCCCAGAATATCGTCGCTGCCGTCGGTGTGGTTGAATTCGATGAACGCCGCGCGGCAATCGCGCGGATGCAGTTGCACGCCGTGATAGGGCGCATGAGTCGATCACATTGGCGATACGCACGCCCATCTTGTTGGCATGCGCGCCGCGCGCATCGGGATCGTCGCAGCAGAAGATCGCCATGTAGCCGCCGCGGCCGCCGGTCTTGTCGAGAAAGCGCCCCGCCGCGGTGCCGGGCTGGAACGGCGCCACCACTTCCAGCAGGATGGTGTCGACCGGCAGCAGCGCGTTCTCCAGGCCGTATTTGGCGACGTTGCCGTCGCGGTAGCAGACGTTCAGCCCCATGATGCGCGGCGATATCGCCGACCACCGGTTCGAGATGCGGCGCCACCAGGCAGATCTGCCGCAGCCTGATATAGCTCGCCATCTCAATGCCTCGGTCATTTCAATGACCCTGAAACACGGGTTTGCGCTTTTCGACGAAGGCCTTCGCGGCTTCCTTGTGGTCGGCGGTCTCGCCGGAGCGCGAGTGATGGATCGCCTCGGCGTCGAAGCAGGCTTCCAGCGACAAATGCTCGGCGTTGTTGATGTTGCGCTTGATGTAGCCCAGCGTCACCGACGGGCCCTGCGCCAGCGACATCGCAAGCTCATGCGCCGCCGCTTCGACCTCGGCGTCGGGCACGACCTTCGTCACCATGCCGAGCGCGAGCGCTTCCTGCGCCGTCAGCACCGGCGACATCAGATAGAGCTCGCGCGCCTTGGCGCTGCCGAGCAGATGGGTCAGGAAATAGGTGCCGCCGTAATCGCCCGACAGCCCGACCTTGGCGAAGGCCGTGGTGATCTTGCAGGACGCGCGAGGCGACGCGGAGATCGCAGGCCAGCGCGATCGAAAGCCCGGCGCCGGCGGCCGCGCCGTCGACCTGCGCCACCACGGGCTTCGGCATCTCGTGCAGGATGCGCGAGACTTCCATGCCGCGGCGCAGATTGGCCATCTTGGCTTCGAACGGCAGCGGCGCCCGCCCCTCCGCCATCGATTTCACGTCGCCGCCGACGCAGAACGTGCCGCCCGCGCCCTTGAGCAGCACGGCGCGGACCTCGTGATCCTCCGCCGCGCGCCGCGCCGCCTCGACCAGTCCCCGCGTCATGTCCGGATTGAGCGCGTTGCGCCGGTCCGGACGGTTCATGGTGATGGTGAGCAGGCCGTGATCGAGCTTTTGCAGGACCATGTCGTTGTCATGAGGTGTTGCCTTTCGTTGTTCATTCGTCGTTCGTCATTCCGGACCGTCATTGCGAGCGCAGCGAAGCAATCCATGTGCAATTGCACATCGAGGAATGATGGATTGCTTCGTCGCTTGCGCTCCTCGCAATGACGAGGCTGTCGCGCCTTATTTCTTCACCAGCGGGCAGCGCGACAATTCCAGCGGCTGGAACGCCTCGTTGCCGGGGATGGTCGCGAGCAGCTTGTAGTCGTCCCAGCGGCCCTTCGATTCCGAGGGCTTCTTGACCTCGAACAGGTACATGTCGTGCACCATGCGGCCGTCTTCGCGAATCCTGCCGTTCTTGGCGAAGAAGTCGTTGATCGGGGTGTCCTTCATGATCTTCATGACGGCGGCCGCGTCGGTGGTGCCCGCGGCCTTCACGGCTTTCAGGTAATGCGTGACCGACGAATAGACGCCGGCCTGCGCCGAGGTCGGCACGCCGCTTGACGCGCTCCATGAAGCGCTTGGAAAACGCGCGGGTCTCGTCATTGAGGTCCCAGTAGAAGGCTTCGGCGAGCAACAGCCCCTGCGCGGTCTCAAGCCCGACGCTGTCGATATCGGTCACGAACACCAGCAGCGGCGACAGCTTCTGGCCGCCCTTCATCAGTCCGAATTCGGCGGCCTGCTTGATCGCGTTGATGGTGTCGCCGCCGGCATTGGCGAGCCCGATCACCTTGGCCTTCGAGCTCTGCGCCTGCAGCAGGAACGACGAGAAATCCGACGTGTTGAGCGGATGCCGGACGCTGCCCAGCACCTTGCCGCCGGACTTCAGCACGACATTGGTGGTGTCCTTTTCCAGATCCTGTCCGAAGGCGTAGTCGGCGGTCAGGAAGAACCAGCTGTCGAGGCCCTGCTTGACGGCAGCGAGCCCGGTGACGTTGGCCTGCGCGAAGGTGTCATAGGCATAATGCACGGTATAGGGACCGCAGGCCTCGTTGGTAGAGGCGGATCGAGCCCGGGCCGTTGAAGATCACGATCTTGTTGCGCGCTTTCGCGATCTCGCCGGCGGCCAGCGCGGTGGCGGACGCCGCGACGTCGAAGAGCATCTCGACGCCCTGATTGTCGAGCATGTCGCGGGCGATGCTGGCGGCAAGATCGGCCTTGTTGAGATGATCGGCCGCGACGATCTCGATCTTGCGGCCGAGCACCTCGCCGCCGAAATCCTCCACCGCCATCTTCGCGGCGGTCTCGCTGCCGGGCCCGGTGATGTCGGCATAGAGGCCGGACATGTCGAGGATGCCGCCGAGTTTCAGCGGAGGCTTGCTCTGCGCGAATGCGGCGCGTGGCGGCAAGCGCCAGCACCGAGGCGAAAACGCCGGAAAGAACCCGTTTCATGAAAGCCTCCCTGTCGACATGCCGCATTGTATTTGCGGCCTTTATTTCGGTTGCCGCGATCATGCCGTATGCGCAGTGCAGCGGCAAGCCGCGCGCCGGAGGCGGCAGTCATGCGATCGCCTTGCAATCAAAGCATTTTCCGCAAAGCGGAATGATCGTCAGAGCATCTCCCAGACCGGCGGCTTCATCCTTCGAGACGCGGCTTACGCCGCTCCTCGGGATGAGGTCTTGACCCTCATGGTGAGGTGCGCGGCAACGCCGCGCGTCTCGAACCACGAGAGCCGCTCACGCCAACAGTCCCTTTCCCGGCACGTGGTTGAGCTCCAGCCTGATGCCGTCGGGATCCTCGAACAGCAGCGAATAATAGCCGGGCGCCCATTGATCCTCGCGCGGCGCGCGGATGATCCTTGACGCCGAGCGAACACAGAAAGCCGTGCAGCTCGTCGACGTCGGCGCGCTCGCGGGCGCGGAAACAGAGATGGTGCAGGCCGACGCGCTTCTGCTCGAACGCGGCGCCTTCATGCTCCGATGACGGCGCGCTGATCCCGACCGCGGTGCGTCCGCCGACGCAGTAATAAGTCGTGTCGGTGTCGATGACGGGCTTCAGCCCAAGAAACGGCAGCAGCTTGCGATAGAACTCGCGGGAGCGCTCGAAATTCGACGCGGTCAGAAAAATATGCGCGATGCCGTTGACTTCCATCGACTTCCCCTTCGTCGCCAAAAATGCAGGAATTGGGTCAGACATAGAGCCGCGTCATGAAACCGATTGTCCAGAACGGCGGAGCGTTGCGCCCGATTTGTCGCGGCATGGTTGGCATGCAGCCTGATGCCGGTCGGTCCGGCGGACGCGGCGGGATGCGCGTTCGAACCGCAGGGCGAGGGCCGCGTCGCCGCCGTGATCGATGCGCGCACCTTTCGCCTCGACGACGGGCGCGAAATTCGCCTCGCCGGCATCGAGCCGGTCGGGAGCGAAAAATCGCAAGATATCGCTGCGCTGTCGGCGATCGTGGCCGGGCGCGAGGTGACATTGCGCGGCGAGGACGACACACCCGACCGTTACGGCCGCCAGCCCGCCTTCGTGTTTCTCGGCTCGTCCGAAACCCCGGTGCAGGCGCAGCTGCTGGCGCAGGGCGAGGCGCTGGTATCGGGCGCCGTGACCGACAAGGACTGCGCGGCGGTGCTGACATCGGCGGAAGCCGCGGGCCGCGGGGCGAAAAAGGGAACCTGGGCCGATCCCGGCGGCCATAAAAAACGCGGAAAGTCCGGGCGATATTTTGACCGGGATAGGGCGCTTTACGGTGGTCGAAGGCAGGGTTTTGTCGGTCCGGCAGGCCGGGGCAACGACGTACCTGAACTTCGGGCGGAACTGGACACGGGACTTTGCTGTGACTATTTCAAGGCGCATGCTGCCGGCGTTCGAGGCCGCCGGAGTCGCGCTTAAGTCCCTCGAAAATCGAGCGGATTCGTGTCCGCGGCTGGGTCGAGGCGCGTGGCGGGCCGCGAATCGAAGTGCTCCATGTGGGGCAGATTGAAGTGCTTGGCGGGAACTAGCCCGCCGGACAAACAAGAGTAGCTGTATGTGGCGGAGTGTGCGGGACGGCGCGAGGGAAGGATGAGCCGCCGCCTTTGGGCTGCGCCGGTCCTGCTGTGCGCGACGCTTGTGCTTGCCGGCTGCGGCGACATGAACCGGTTCCAGACCGCCTCGCCAGCGGCCAGCCCCATCAAGCCCAATCGCACCGTCGCGCAGACGCCGGCCGCCGAGCGCGAGCATGAGCGCATTCTCTCCTCCTATGGCGGCGCCTATGACGATCCGAAGCTGGAGGCCCTGATCAGCAAGACGGTCGACCGGCTGGTGGCGGCGTCGGATCGTCCCGATCAGGCCTACAAGGTGACCATCCTGAATTCGGGCGCGGTGAACGCGTTCGCGCTGCCGACCGGCCAGCTCTACGTGACGCGCGGCCTGATCGCGCTCGCCAGCGACACCTCGGAATTGTCGTCGGTGCTGAGCCACGAGATGGCGCATGTGCTGGCAAAACACGCCTCGATCCGCGAGGACCAGGCGCGCCAGGCCGCGATCGTCACCCGCGTCGTCACCGACATGGGCAACGATCCCGATCTCACCGCGCTGGCGCTGGCCAAGACCAAACTGACGATGGCGAGCTTCTCGCGCGCCCAGGAGTTCGAGGCCGACGGCATCGGCGTCGGCATTTCGGCGCGCGCCCATTTCGACCCCTATGGCGCGGCGCGTTTCCTGACCTCGATGGAGCGCAACGCCGAGCTGAAGGCGGGCAAGACCTCGCTCGATCCGCGCGCGCAGGACTTTCTGTCGTCGCACCCGGCGACGCCGGAGCGCGTGCAGAACGCGCAGAACAGCGCGCGGCAGTACACCTCGCCGGAGGGCGGCGAACGCGACCGCGAAACCTATCTCGCGGCGATCGACAACATCGTCTATGGCGAGGATCCGAGCGAGGGATTCGTTCGCGGCCGGCGCTTCCTGCATCCCAAGCTCGGCTTCACCTTCGCCGCGCCGGACAACTTCACGCTGGACAATACCGCGCAGGCCGTGATCGGCGTGCGCGAGGGCGGCACGCAGGCGATGCGCTTCGACGTCGTGCGCGTGCCGGCGGAGCAGTCGCTCGGCGACTATCTCAATTCCGGCTGGATGGAGGAGGTCGACAAGTCCTCGACCGAGGATGTGACCATCAACGGCTTCCCGGCGGCATCCGCCAGCGCGCATGGCGATCAATGGCAGTTCAAGGTCTATGCGCTGCGCTTCGGCAGCGACGTCTACCGCTTCATTTTCGCCGCCAGGCAGAAGACCACCGAGAGCGAGCGCAACGCGCGCGAAACCGTCAATTCCTTCCGCCGCCTGACGCTCGAGGAAATCCAGGCCGCGCGGCCGCTGCGCATCAAGGTCATCACCGTGCAGCCCGGCGATACCGTGGAATCGCTGTCGCACCGCATGGCCGGCGTCGACCGCCCGGCGGAGCGCTTTCGCATCCTGAACGGGCTCGACGCCCACGCCCAGGTCAAGGTGCGCGACCGCGTCAAGATCGTGGTGGATTGACGCGCGGACGCGTCATCTCCGGCGGCGACGCCGAACGCGTCGCGCGCAACGCGCGGCCGCGATGACAGGCTCCGCGTCGAATCCGGAATGCTCGATCCGACGACTTCTGGATTCCGGGTTCGCCCGCGCAAATGCGCGGGCGCCCCGGAATGACGAACAAGGGATGACAGCAACAAAAAAGCCCGGTCTCTCGACCGGGCTTTTGATTGTTTGAAACTTGCGAAAGCAGCTTACGCCGCTTCGTCCGCGACCGCGGCATCGTCGCCGTCGGCGTCCGCATCGGCTTCACCGTCGGCCTCGACTTCGGCTTCGGCCTTGGCGCCGCGGCGCGGGCTCTTGGCGAGCTGGCCTTCGATTTCCTTCACCGCTTCGGTTTCCGTCACATGCTGCACGACGGCGATTTCCCGCGACAGACGGTCGAGCGCGGCTTCATAGAGCTGACGTTCGCTGTAGGACTGTTCGGGCTGCGATTCCGAGCGATAGAGATCGCGCACCACTTCGGCGATCGCGACGATGTCTCCGGAATTGATCTTGGCTTCGTATTCCTGGGCCCGGCGCGACCACATCGTGCGCTTGACGCGCGCGCGGCCCTTTCAGGGTTTCCAGCGCCCGCTTGACCAGCGCCGGCTCCGACAGCTTGCGCATGCCGACATTGGCGACCTTGGCGGTCGGCACCCGCAGCGTCATCTTGTCCTTCATGAAATTGATCACGAACAGCTCAAGCCTGGCGCCGGCGATCTCCTGCTCTTCGAT
This sequence comes from uncultured Alphaproteobacteria bacterium, assembly GCA_963825105.1. Lineage (GTDB taxonomy): Bacteria > Pseudomonadota > Alphaproteobacteria > Rhizobiales > Xanthobacteraceae > Bradyrhizobium. The sequence continues at coordinate 51,510 of CAWGSB010000012.1, read as the reverse complement.
GGCCAGGATCTGGCCAACGCCGTGCGCGGGATACACCACGAATTCGTTGGTCTTGAAGCCCTGACGCTGGGTCAGAACCTTCTTCGGCTCCTCGACGCGCGGCGCGGCGGCCGCGGGCTTGGCGGCGGCAGGCTTATGCGCAACCGGCTTGGCCGCAGCGGCAGGCTTGTGGACGGGCGCCTTGGCGGAGCGGGAGGCCTTGACGGGGGCCTTGGCGACGGTTTTCGGGGCAGTCTTGGGAGGCAGCGACCTTCGAAGCAGTGGCCTTCGAACCCGTCGCTTTCGCGGCAGTTTTTGCAGTCTTGTTTGGCATTGCGCTTCTTTTGTTTTTTGAGGATTTTGCAGCCGAGGCCTTGGTGGCGGTCCGGGTATCCCTTAGAGACGCCCGGGCACGGCTCTTGGTTGCACTGCGGCTGGCCGCAGCGGCTTTCTTGGAGACCTTGGAAGCACTCTTTTTACGCGTTTTCTGTGACACAGCCTGCGCGCGGAACTGCCACGCCCCTGTTCGATGTTTTTCACGGGAAACCCATAGGGGCCATAAGCGCGGCTGACGGGTTCGGCTTATAATGTAGCCAATATAGCACATTTTCCGCAAAAATCAATGATTTACGCCCTGATACGGGGCGTTTGGGCGGTCGTTTTTGGCGATATGACCGGCGATTAGGGTTAAGTCGAAGCCGAGCAGTCTCAATCAGTCGCCGGTCCCGGGCTTGGGAGAAAAATATTTCTCGAATTTGCCTTCCATGCCCTCGAAATCCTTGGCGTCGGCGGGGATTCTTTCTTCTGGGTGATATTCGGCCAGCTCTTGGCATATTCGGTATTCACCTCCAGCCACTTCTCCAGGCCGGGCTCGGTGTCCGGCTTGATGGCGTCGGCCGGGCATTCAGGCTCGCACACGCCGCAGTCGATGCATTCGTCCGGATGGATGACCAGCATGTTCTCGCCCTCGTAGAAGCAGTCCACGGGGCAGACCTCGACGCAGTCGGTATATTTGCATTTGATGCAGGCTTCAGTGACGACGTAAGTCATCCAAGGCTCCGAAACGGTCAATTTTGAGTGGTTTGCGTAGCGCAGGAACTCCGCAGCCGCAAGTGAAGCACGCTGCATCCGCGGCAGCGTTTTTTGCGCGACCCTGTTGCTTCATTGCAGATAGTTACTCCTGGCGGTCCTGCAAATCGTCGTACAGCACGCGCGCCGCGACGCATCGCCCCGCCGTTCCGCAAATCCGATCACCTTGAGGACGCGCACGCTGCGATCGAGCCCGATGGTCAGCACGTCGCCGGCCTTCACGGCGTGTCCCGGCGCCTTCTCGCGCACGCCGTTGATGCGGACATGGCCGGCCTCGACCAGCGCGGCGGCGCTGGTGCGGGCCTTCACCACCCGCGCGTGCCACAACCATTTATCGAGACGCTGGCGCTCCAAGCGACACCACTGCGAGATGATCGGTAGTCTTTCTTGACGCGTTTTCTTGACGCGAACCGGTACCCACTTCGCTTGAAAACGCTTTAGTCCTTGCGGTTGGCGGTGAGCTGTTCTTTCAGCGCCGCCAGCTTTGCGAATGGCGAATTGGGATCGACCGGACGATCGCGTTCGCGGGGGCGCGCGCTGGTGGCGTACTGCCGGTGCGACGGCCCGCTCTCGCGGCCGCCTCGATCGCGATCGCGCCCGCCTTTGTCGCGGCCGCCGCCCTTGTCACGCCCGTCGCGCCCGCCCTTGTCGCGGTCGCCGCGGAACTTGCCCTTGTTCCCGTCCTCGCTCCCTCGCCCTTGCCCTCAAAGCGCTCGCGGGAGGGGCGGCCCTTGTCCTCGCGCGGCTCGCGCGCCGGCGCGCCTTCGGCGGTTGCCGCCGCAGCGCCTTCGGCCGGCGCATCGGGGCGGGGTTTGCGGAACTCGTGGTGGCGCTCGCGCCGTCCGCGGCCGTGCCGCTCGGCTTTTGCCGCCTCGCCGGTCTCGCCTGCGGCGGCGGGCGCCAGCGCCTTCCGCGGAAGGCGCAGCGCGGTCGTGATGGCGATGACGGTTGCGATCATGACGCGGCCGGCGCTCTTCCGACCGGCCGCCGGGCCGCCAGACCTCGACCAGTTCCGGCGCTGCGACCGCAGCGGGCGCAGCATGCAGTCGCGCCGCATCGGCCGGTGCGGCCTCGCTGACAACAGCGGTCTCCGGCGTTGCCTCCGTAGCGGCCTGCTCCTGCGGCGCTTCGACCGCTGCAGTTTCGGCGGCCGGCTGCTCCGGCGGCGCTTCCACTGTCGCGGCTTCGACCGGCTCAACCGGAGTTTCCGGCTCTTGCGGCGCTTCGGCGGCTGCGGGTTCAACCGCTGCGGCTTCGAACCGTTTCAACGGGAGTTTCCGGCTCCGGCTTCGCTTCGGCCGCCACGGTTTCGCTCTCGGCCGCCTGCGGTTCCGAATGCGACGTCGGGCAGCGGCGTCGCGGACGCGCGCTCCTCGCTGGCGGCGTGCGGTTTCCGGCGCAGCTTCCGCCGGCGTCGCCTCCGCGGCGGGTGTTTCGACCACCGCCGGCTTCGGCGGCAGCGGCGCGCGGCGCTCCATGCGATAGCCGAGCGCGCGCAGGATCGAGGCAAAATCCTCGCCGGCCGAGCCGGTCAGCGACGTCATCGCCTGCGTCACGACAAAACCGCGGCCGTCGAACGCGCCGGCGGGCTTTTCGCCGGCCGAGGTTTCGCGCCACGCCAGCGCCGGGCGAATCAGATCGGCGAGCCGCTCCAGAATATCGACCCGCACCGCGCGTTCGCCGCATTGCCGGTAGCCCAGCACGCGATAGGCGTCGCGATCGAGCAGCTTGTCGACCGGGAACGAGGTGCGGCCGCTGCCGGCCAGATGCTGCGCGCCCGACAGCGCCGACATGTCGACATTGTCCTGTTTCTGCGCCCACAACAGCGAGGCCAGCGCGCGCGCCGCCGGCTTCAGCAGCGCGGGCACATAGATGTGATAGGCGCCGAAGCGCACGCCGTATTTGCGCAACGAGGCCCGCGACGGCTGATCGAGATCCTTCATCTCGGCCGCGATCTTTTGCCGCTCCAGCACGCCGAGCGCCTCGATCAGCTGGAACGCGATGCCGCGCGCGATCCCCGTGATGTCCTCGGCCTTGTCGAGGTCGAACAGCGGTCCCAGCAGCTTTTCGATATGCGTCTTCAGCCACAGATCGAGCCGCGTCTGGACGGCTTCGCGCGGCGCGCCGTTCAGGCGCTCGTCGGAAATGATGCGGATGCGCGGATGCAGCGCGTCGTCGGCCGCGACCAGTTTTGCCACCGCATCGCCGGTCCAGCGGATGGTGCCGTCCGACGTCAGCACGAACTGGTCGTCGGGGGCGGCCGCGAGCTTCTCGGCGCGCGCGTCGATCTCGCCGGCCAGCGCCTTCTGCGCGGTCGCCTGCAGGGCCTTGGCGTCGGAGCCGGCCTCCGCCGCGTCGGGCGCAAAGGTGAATCCGTCGAGCCGGCCGATCACATGGCCTTCTACGATCACTTCGCCGGTCTTGCCGATTTCGGTATTCAAAATGCTGTTCTCCCGCAGGCGGCGCATCAATACACTGGTACGGCGATCAACGAAACGCTCCGTGAGCCGTTCATGCAGCGCATCGGACAATTTATTTTCAACTTCGCGCGTAATCCCCTGCCAATGTTCGGGATCGGCCAGCCAATCCGGCCGGTTGGCCACGAAGGTCCAGGTGCGGATCTGCGCGATCCGGCCCGATAAAGTGTCGATATCGCCGTCGATGCGGTCGGCCTGATCGACCTGGGCGGCGAACCAGGCGTCCGGAATCCGGCCCTTCTTCATCAGAAAGTCGAAAAGCGTCGTCACCAGCTCGGCATGCGCGGCGGGCGCGATCTTGCGATAATCCGGAATCTGGCAGGCGTCCCACAGCCGTTCCACGGCGGCCGCGCCATGCGCCATATCCCGCACATCGGCGTCGCGCGCGGCGTGATCGAGCACGCGCAGGTCCTCGGCGATCGGCGCGCGGGTCAGCGCCTCGTGCGAGGGCGGCAGCGCCAGCGACACCTGCAAGGCGCCGAGCGAGGAAAAATCCAGCTTCGAATTGCGCCATTGCAGCATTTTGACGCTGTCGAAGCTGTGGTTCTGCAGCGCGTTCACCAGTTCCGGCTCGAACGGCGCGCAGCGGCCCGTGGTGCCGAAGGTGCCGTCGCGGGTGGCGCGCCCGGCGCGGCCGGCGATCTGCGCGAATTCGGACGGATTGAGGCGGCGGAACTGATAGCCGTCATATTTGCGGTCGGAGGCGAAGGCGACGTGATCGACGTCGAGATTGAGCCCCATGCCGACCGCGTCGGTGGCGACGAGATAATCGACGTCGCCGTTCTGGAACATCGCCACCTGCGCGTTTCGCGTGCGCGGCGAGAGCGAGCCCAGCACCACGGCGGCGCCGCCATGCTGCCTGCGGATCAGTTCGGCGATCGCGTAAACTTCGTCGGCCGAAAACGCCACGATCGCGGTGCGCCGCGGCTGCCGCGTGATCTTGCGGTCGCCGGCGAATTCAAGCTGCGACAGCCGCGGCCGGGTGACGATGGAGGCGCCGGGCAACAGCCGCTCGATGATCGGGCGCATGGTGGCGGCGCCCAGCAGCAGCGTCTCGTCGCGGCCGCGCCGGTTGAGAATGCGGTCGGTGAAGACATGGCCGCGTTCGAGATCGGCGGCGATCTGGATTTCATCGACCGCGAGAAACGACACGTCGAGATCCCGCGGCATCGCCTCCACGGTGGAGACCCAGAACCGCGCCTTCGGCGGCTTGATCTTTTCCTCGCCGGTGATCAGCGCGACCGAATCCGCGCCGACGCGCGTCGGCGATCTTGTTGTAGACCTCGCGCGCCAGAAGACGCAGCGGCAGGCCGATCACGCCGGAGGAATGCGCGAGCATCCGCTCGATCGCCAGATGGGTCTTGCCGGTGTTGGTCGGCCCGAGCACCGCGGTGACGCCGGCGCCGGGAGCCCGTTCGTTGGCGAACGTGGGGGCTGAAGAAGAAAAGGCCATTTTTATTGGGTTTCTGCGTCGCTGGTTACCTGGGAACTGTTTCACAATGCGACGGCTTTGGGGTCGCGGCTTAAGTTCTGGAACGAGTCCGGAACGAATTCGCGCCCGAATCGGTGACTCCTGTGCTCTCCTGATACGTTCACCGCAACATCTCGCGTGGACAGCTTGTCGCGGCACTAGATCAAGTTTGGCGCGACCCGACAAGCGGCGGTTCGGCGGCGAAATCCTTAAATTTTTCGCGCATCGCGAGTTGAATCAGAAGCGAGCAAGAGTTCAACAGGATTCCGGCGCTCTCAGTTATTCGTCATGGCCGGGCTCGTCCCGGCCATCCACGTCTTTTCTTCGTTGCCGAGCCGAAGACGTGGATGCCCGGGACAAGCCCGGGCATGACGGCGAAAATGGAGCACCCGGCCATGACCATAGAGATGGTTCGGTCGCCTCAATTCGTCTTCGCCACCCGCGGCGGCGAGGCCTGGGTGATGAACGAGGTGGCCTCCAGCATTGCGGGGCCGAGCGGGGTCGGGATCTTCATCCAGAACGGCACCAGGATGCGGGTTCCCGCGACCGGCGCGAAGGCGATCTCGATGTTGCGCTGGGCGGCGAGGTATTTGATGACAGGGCGATCGGGGATGTAGCCCGCGACCGGCGTGAAATAGATCGCGCAGACCACGACCGGGCCGTGATAGCCCTTCTCGGCCTTCACGGTTTCCATGCGCTTGAAGTCGAGCTTGAGATCGTAGCGCATGCGGCCGTCGAAAATCCCGGCCCCGACGTGGCAGGCCTCTGGCGTCAGCGGATCTGATGTGCCCGGCACCCGCAGCATCGATCCCGTCATCGGATCGTAGACGCCGCGGCGATGCGCGTCGGTGACGGGAATGCGGTCCGCATCGACCGGCGGTTCCGGCTCGATGCCGTATTCCCTGACGTTGCCGTTCGCCATCACGATGTGGATGGCTTCGGTCTTTTTCGACGTCGTGGTGGAGGCGTTGTAATTGGTCGAGACCAGCGCGCCGTTGACGACGCGGCCCTGGGCGGCGCCGGTGCCGGAGCCGCCGGCGATCGCCTTCAACAGGCCCGAGGTGCCGCCGGAGGCGGAGGCGGAAAACTGGTCGTCGGAGATCTCGATGGTCCAGGCGCCCTTGCCGACGGGAATACCGGCCAGCGTCGCCTCATACTGGGCGTCCAGCCTGCCCTGCGCGCAAGCCGCATGCGGCACGGCCAGCCACATCAGGGCGCCCGCGCACAGGCTGCCCAGCACCCGCGCCGCCTTTCGGGCGAGCCGGAGCGAAATCATGCTGAACGTGGTCACCTTGAGGACGGTCCTGCTTGTTACGCGCTTCTTTGATGTCATTTAGGCAAAAATACCCGGCAAACAATGCGTATCCCGCAAAAGCATGCCCTCGACCTGATCGGGGGTGGGCACCGGTTTTGCGAACAGAATACGCGTAAATTGAGATCGGCGCGCTTTTCGGCAATTTACGCATGCGCCGCCGGAACGCTGTGGATCATGTCGGCGGCGAATACGCCGTTTATATGATGGCGAAAAGGCCTCCGAACGGGCCAAAAGCCGGGTTTTCGGGGCTTTGGAGGTGGCAAAACCTTGACGCCAGCGCTGCCTCCCCCTATACGTCCGCGGTTCCCTAGATGGACGTGATTTTGAACCCCGGTTCGGCCCTTGAAGTGGGCGGAAAGCCCGGGGATGGCAGAGGATTTTCGAAGATGTCGCGGCGCTGCGAACTGACGGCCAAGGGCCCGCAGGTGGGTCACAAGGTGAGCCACTCCAACATCAAGACCAAGCGCCGGTTCCTGCCGAACCTGTGCAACGTCACCTTCATTTCCGACGCGCTCGGCCGCAACGTGCGCCTGCGCGTTTCGACCAACGCGATCAAGAGCGTCGACCACCGCGGCGGCCTCGATGCGTTCCTGCTGAAGGCCAAGGCAACCGAGCTGTCGCCCCGCGCGCTGGAGCTGAAGCGCCAGATCGAGAAGAAGAAGGCGGCGAGCGCGCCGGAGCAGAAGGCGAGCTGAGACTCGCGTCAGGCTCGATTGGAGCATGATCCGGAAAAGTGGACACCGGTTTTCCGAAAAGATCATGCTCAAACAAAAAGATAGAGCGGGATGACGATTCGAAGAAAAGTCATCCCGCTCTAGCGGTTTCAGGGTTTCGGATGGCCGGGTCGAAAGACCCGGCTGTTTTTCTTTTGCGGCTCCGTGAAAGCTCTCATCGAAGGAAACCCTGCCGCCCAGAGCATGATCCGGAAAAGTGGACGCCGGTTTTCCGAAAAGATCATGCTCAAACAAAAAGATAGAGCGGGATGACGATTTGAGGAAAAGCCGTCCCGCTCTAGAACTGGCTGCGATCGCCGACCGGGTCTTGCACCGCGCTTCCGGTTCTGGGCCGGGCTTCAAGCGCCATTCGCACTTCCTTGGCGCTCATGAGAGCCCGGCGGATATTTCTGTCTTCCGAACTGAGATCGAACGTAATCAACCGGTTGCAGTGCTGGCAATTCGTCTGGAATCCGTTGCGGATTTTTTGCGCCCGTTCCCGAAATACCTGCGAGCATTTCGTGCATTTGATTTTCACTTTTTCGTCGATCATGAAATGCCCCTGACTGAACGCCGGGAGTTCTGCTTGCCGCGGTTTAAGGGCCGGTAAGGGGATTTGCTAAAACGCTAATCAAATCGCAGCGGCGCCCAATGACGATAGCCATGCCGCCGAGGATCCGGCCGCCCCGCCAACGTCCGAGGGCGTAATGGCTGCTCCGTCGCCCGGATGAAGCCAACGGGTCGGCGCGAAGCGCCGCCCGATGACAGGCTCCGCGCAATCCGGGGCCGGCCTCCCTGCAGACAGAGCGGGACGCCCGCTCAGCCGGTCACCTCAAGCTTCTCGAAGGCCAGAACAGCAGCACCAGAACGATAGCCCAGACGATGCCCCAGCCGATCCATGTGATGTTCGGGTGAGCCGCCTGCCATTCGAGAATTTTCTTATGAATGACCATCAGGAATGTCCTCGTCTCCTTTCAGCTACGCCGGACGCCCGCCAAAATCAATCCGCCTGCTTCGACAGCTTCCTCGATCGCGGCGATCGGCAAGGCGATGCAGCGGCTGAAGATGCGGGCCTGCTGAAATATCGGCCGGCCCCGCCGAGCAAGCGGGTGATCCCGTCGAGGCGAGCGGTTAATTCCGGCTCTATCGCTGGCGGAGGAATGGCGCCTTCGGCCTGTTTCAGCAACCGCGACAGATATTCTTCAGCTTGGCGGTGGTTCGGGCATCTTCCGCGATGAACGGGTCCTTGTAGGCGGCCCGCGATACCTCGGTTTCGACAGTCTTTTCGGTAGCCTTGGGCTTTTCCATTGTCGGAGGAGACGCCGCATCGTAACAGGCGAGTTGTCCGCTGGTGCTTTCGATGGCCCGGCAGTCCGGTCCCGCGGCGAGAGCGCCTTGCGCGAATGCGCAGAGCGCCAATAGGGTGAGAGTCGTTTTCATCTGGTTTCCTTTGCGGGCGACATTGCCCGCCGCCTGTCCGCAATCGAAACAGGCCGCGTCCACGAAGCGATGGCCAATTAGCTCCAATAGCGGTCGCGCAGCACTCTGCCGAGCCGCCGTTGCGGATCTGCTCGGAGGCGTCCGTTCAATGGCTCGTCAGGTGCTGACGACAGCTATCGCGTCACTATTTCTTTTTGCCGGAACCGAAGGTCGGCTGCCATCCCGCGGTCTTTTGGCTTGGCGCCGCGGCAATCGTCTTGATCTTCTCTTTCTTGGGTTTCTTGGACTCCCGATTGCCTCTTTGCTCTCCTTTGGCCATGCCTGTCTCCTGGGTTGATGATGACGTTATGAGTTTGGATCAGTGCCTGGCTGCCCAGGAAGGACGCGCGCCGGTCCAGGCGGGAAGCGCATCCCATTCGGCCCACCGCATCCGGCGCTCTTCATCCCCGACCCTGATAAAAACAAAGGGAGCATCGTCCCGGCCGGTTTTTGAACCGACGAAAATGGCGGGAACTCCGTAGGCGTTCCTGATGACGGCTGTATTTGCCATTCCAGCTCCTGCTTTCCGTCGAGCGCTCCGGATTCCCGTTGCCTCGCGCCGGCCGGATTGAACTACCAGTGAATAATGGCGGCGCCGGCGATCACCAGCGCAAAAAGGATCGGCATCAGCACCGGGGGTACGAGAAACCCGCGCAGATTGAATGTGCGGGTGTCGGACATATGACCGCCTTCTTGGGTTGAGGCGGGAGCGCAACGCTCTCAGTCACCGATAACAGCCGGGGGCGCGCGGTGATGTCAGAGATATAGGGAGCCCCTTGCCAAATAGCGAGGCTATTCGTGGGAGATCGCCGCGAAAGCGCACCGATAGGCGGCAAGGCGACGCTTATCCGCTCCGCAACGCCGGTTTCGCGAGAAAGCGATAGCTAATCGGGCCAAAAGGGCGCACGGTGAATCCATGCACAACACCAGCGCCGGCGCAGAGCTGTTTGCGAGCGCGTCCCGTGACTGACAAGCCGCTCGATCTCGACAAGCATCGCGGCATGGCCGCGCAGAAGGCGACCGACATCCGGCGCATTCTGGCGGAGGTCGAGAACAACGCCAGGGAACTGCGCGATCGGCAGGGGCTCCTCGAAAGCCAGCTTCTGTCGGCTCAGGCAGCCTCCTGGCCGGAAGCCGCCGCCAGGGCGCGCTACGTCCTGAATTTATACGCCGCGGGGCTGGCTCCGTCAGACACCCATCATCGCGATCTGGTCAAGGCCGTGCTTGCGGACTTTGACCGGCTCTCCAACGAGGGTTGAGCGAACGGTTGCTCGCCGAGCAACCGGAAATTTTTTCTCGCGTTCGATGCACGATCGAGCGCCCACCCGAAAGCACACACCATGCAAGACCTCTCGATGCAAAATCTCTCGCCGCGCCACGTCCAGACGGAAGAGTTGCTTCGGCTCGGCGTCGTATCGGGCTGGTACAGCACCAAAGTGAGCGGAACGTTCGTTTCGGGGCCGCATGATTCCGAAGCCGATTGCCTTCGCAGGATCGCGGAGATCAATCCTCCGCCGGTCAAGGTGCGCAAAGTCGTCCACATCGCATGACGGATGGTTCGATGGTCGATGGCCCCCCGGCGTCGTTGAGTCCCGAAGAATTCGCTTCGCTGCTTGAAGTCGGCAAGGGCGACGCGCAACGCGATATCCCCCAAGGACATTGGGAGCGCCTCGTTTCCCTGGGCTATGCCTTGAGACGGCTTGGCGTCCTCGGGCTGACGGAGGCCGGTATTCGCCGGATCGCGGAAGGTAACGACCAGACGCGTTCATAGACCCGGACGCTTACGCAACAAGCCGAGCTGACGATGTCGGCTCTCCGGGGTAAAGCGGCCCTCGCTGTTGCACGGGTAAGGTCTCGAATGACCCAACTGATACATCAACGCCGCCCATACCTTATCGCTCCCCAACAGAAGCGTTGGCCGCGCGAGCGCGCGTTAGAGCGTTTTCGAGCGAAGTGGGTACACACAAACGACTTCTCAAACAAATTCGGTCTCGTTTCCGACGAAATTGTCGAAGCCTTTTAATCGAGGTGCAGCATGAAATCGAGATTATCAATCAACAAATCGCAGTGGAACGCGCTAAGTTCGGTTCTTTTGCCGAAGAGATTGCGCGGATAAATAGCTTGTTGGATGAGCAGCGAGGCGATCTAAAGTTACGCGACTTGATCGAGGGCGACGAGAATCGCGACATTGATACAAAGATCGGCGAGCAAGATGCCAAATCCGACGAAGCTGCCCAAACAATGAAATCCTTTGACAATCGCAAATATCAGAAGCCGATTAAGGATCGATACTTCACTTACATGAAAGGCTTCATTTCCGATTTGAAGGTCCCTAATCTTTCTGAGAAGACGTACAAGAGGATCGACTGTACGATTAGCGAAACAGGCAGCGATCTGCCACGGGCGCTGCTCGCGTACTATCTAGCTTTCATTCATACGATGCGGAGTTCTTCCAATTCGTCATTGTGCCCGCTCATCATCGATACGCCGGTCCAACAAGACCAAGATGCAGCAAACGCTGCTCGAATGATTGAAACGTGCCTTAACAGCGCTCCCGCCGATATGCAGATTATTCTTGGAACAGTTGGATTGCACGGCGTGAAGTACGATGGCTTCACCATTAAGACAGAAAACAAGTACCATCTGCTAAATAAGAGTGACTACGAAGAGGTCTCCGCCCACATTAAACCTTACTTCGCTCAAATACTTAAGCGCGGTTCGTAAATGGACCGCGTTCAACCCGGTAGGGGCTGGCCGGCGCAATGCCGGTACGTAGGCGGACGAAAATCACTCCATCCGCTTCCCCAGCTTCCCCGCCTCGATCGCGGCGATCTGCAGCGCGATGTAGCGGCTGTAGATGCGGGCCTGCGAAAAGGCGCCGCCGGCGAACCACAGGCCGGGCTGGGCGGTGCGCCGCCACATGTTGCGAAGCTCGTTGGTCTCCTCGTCAAATCCCCAGACGCGTCCCACACGCGCGGCCACCTCGGCGCCGAACAACGCTTGCAGCAGGTGATCCGGGCCCTTGTAGCCCGTCGCCAGCACCAGCAGGTCCGCCCTCAGCGCCGCGCCGCCCTTCAGCCGCAGCCCGTCGGCTGCGATGCCCTCGATGTCGGCTGCCTGAATCAGGCGGATCTTGCCGTCCGCGATCAGCTCGGAGCAGCCGACGTTGAAATAATAGCCGCCGCCGCGGGTGCGGAACTTTAATGGCCAGCCGGTGCCGTCCTCGCCGAATTCGAGCCTGAAACCCGCGCGCTCCAGCCGCTCAAGCAGCGGCGCGTCGAGCTTTTTCGACCTCGTCGGTCATCAGCCGGTGCGCGACTTTCATGACCGGCAGCGGCACGCCGGAATTCAGGATGTCGCGAATGGCGATCGGCGGTCCCTCGCCGAGATAGGCCCGGTCATAGAGCTGGGCGGGCTCGACGTTGACGACCATGGTCGGGCTGCGCTGCACCATGGTGACGTCGGCGCCAAAGGCGTGCAGTTCCTGGCAGATGTCGTGGGCGCTGGTGCCGGTGCCGAACACGACCACGGATTTGCCGGCCCATTGCTTCCCGGCCGCGAACTGGCTGGAGTGCAGCACCTCTCCCTTGAAATTTTCGATGCCGTCGATGCGGGGGATATTAGGCGTGCCGCTGACGCTGGTGGCGAGCAGGATATGCTTCGGCTTGAGCGTGCGGTCGCCGACCCCTCCCGTAACGTCGCGCCGCAGCTTTGTCGTCCAGCGCTGCGTCGCCTCGTCATAGACGGCGCCGTCGAACGTCGTGCGCGTCCAGAAGTCGACCTCCATGATGTCGACATAGCTTTCCAGCCAGTTCGCGATCTTGTCCTTCGGGATGTAGTCCGGAAAGGTCGGCGGGAACGGCAGATAGCGCAGATGATTGACCGGCGTCTTGTTGTGCAGCTTGAGGCCGCGGTAGCGGTGACGCCAGTTGTCGCCGACGCGCTCTTCCCTGTCGATCACCAGCGCGTCGAGGCCGAGCCGCTTCAGCTCGACGGCCGCGGAAATGCCGGCATGTCCGCCGCCGACGATCAGCACGTCCGGTTCGCGGTCGGCGTAGGCAGCCGAGGCCTGCCGCTGCTCCAGCCAGTCGGGCGCGGCGAAATCGCGCGCCTGGGATTCGGCCGCCGCCTGGCCTGCGCGCGCTTCGCAGACCGCATCGAAATCGAGCGAGGTCGAAATGGTCCAGGCTTTTGCGAGCCCGTCCGGCGAGGCGAGCAGCCGCAGCGCGCCGATGCCCGGGCCATTGACCGTGGCGAAGGAAAAGATGGCCTCGATGACATCCTGCCCGGCGACCACGGCCCTGCGCGGCACGAGCGCCGCCGTGTCGATCCGGAAATCGGTCGCGCCAACCTCCGCCGCGCGCGCCAGCAATTCCGCCGACCAGCCGCTGCCTGCCGCTGACGGTCGCAAATTGCCAGGAGACGCCGAACAGATTTCGCCAGTGGCTGTCTTCCAGGAAGAGTTCGGATAGCGCGCTCTCCGATCCGCCCTGCAACGCCGCGCCAAAGGCGCCCATCCACGCTTGCGCGATTTCCCCGGCGGAAGGGCCCAGTCTGTCCAGCATGGCTTTCTCGATTGATCGAGGCGGGTTTTTTCTCACCTATCTGACAACATGCCCTCGGGAAGCACAAGGCGGCAGATAGCGAATCGGGAACACATGTCATTCCGGGGCGCGTCGAAGACGCGAACCTCAGATGTGCAATTGCACATCTGAGGTTCGATGCGGAGCCTGTCATCGGGCCGCGCTTCGCGCCGACCCGTTCGCTCCATCCGGGCTACGGTCCTGTCCTCAGAGAGTGATGCGGCGTTCTTCGGAGCTCGTCATGGCCGGGCACAGCCGTCCGAAGGACGGCGTCGCTTCCGCTCGCCTATGCCCGGCCATCCACGTCTTTCTTTCTTGAGGCTGCGAAGACGTGGATGCCCGGCATCGCGGACAAGTTTACGCAGTCTGCGATGGCAGACTGCTCTGGCCGGGCATGCAATTCACCGGCAGACCTCATCCTGAGGAGCGCGCATTTGCGCGCGTCTCGAAGGATGCAGCCACCGCATTTGCCAGGCGCGCCGGCGCATCATGCAGGCGGCGAAACTATCGCGCATTTGCCAACCGCGGCCCGACGGGCAAATCAGTCGCTTTGCGATTGTGGCGTGTCCAGTCGTTCCTGAAAAAATATTTCTGTTTTTCCGAAACCCAAATCAGCGCTATAGCATTGCCGTCCCGTCCCACAGAGGGGCGACGCGCGATCGTCACGAACGCGGGCACGGGATGCGGTGGACGCGGATGCGCCGATAACGAACGGCGTTGAAGCGGACGGAGAAGTCGTGTGGTCCTGACGCCCCGACGCTGGCGTCAAGTTCTTGAGAAGCAAGCTTCTCAGGGATGACGGTGGCAAGAAAGCCCGGTCACCGGGGAGAGCTCGAAGGAAGCCGTTAAAACCATTGCGCGGGGAATGCCGGGTGATTCCGGTGTGACCTGACTAACGCGTGTGCGCTTCTCACACTATCATTGCACACGCGGCTATCGGGCGCATCGGGCGCCCGGCATTCCCTGCGCCCTCTGATTCGGAGAGGGCGGGAATTTACTGGCAAACCTCGCGCGAAACGCGCGGCGAGATCGCGAAGTCGTGCGCGGTCAACTGCCCTCCCTCCACGCGCCCTTGCGCGTGGCGGGGAGGGGTTGGGACGGTGGGGGGTCTATCGGCTTGCTCCTCTGGCAGCGAGTTTGCTCGAGGTCACCCCCCGCACCCCGCGACCCCTCCCCGCCGCTTCGCGGGGCGGAGGGGAGCACGGTTGCCGTCGCAATGGCAGGCTGTTTGAAATTTCGAATCCGTAACAATTCACTGCGTGCGAACGCGTCCTCCAGGCGTCGTCCCCGCCGGGAAATTACGCTCCGCCGCCCGCGATGTGCCGGCCGGCGATGTAACCGAAAGTCAGCGCGGGGCCGAGCGTGATGCCGGCGCCGGGATAGTTGCCGCCCATGATGCTCGCCATGTCGTTGCCGGCGGCATAGAGCCCTTCGATCGGCTTGCCGTCGGCGTCGAGCGCGCGGGCGTTGGCGTCGGTCCTGATCCCGGCATAGGTGCCGAGATCGCCGATCACCATCCTGATCGCGTAGAAGGGTCCCTGCTCGATCGGGGCGATGCAGGGGTTCGGTCCATGCAGCGCGTCGCCCTGGAAGCGGTTGTAGGCGCGCGAGCCCTTGCCGAAGGCGGGATCCTGTCCGCTCGCCGCCGCGGCATTGAACCGCGCCACCGTCGCCTCCAGTCCGGCCGCGTCGATGCCGGCCCGGGCGGCGAGCGCCGCGAGCGTATCGCCGCGCAGGAGATAGCCGGTCGCGAGGTGGCGGCGAAGCGGCATCGGAAACGGCGGCACGCAGCCGAGGCCGTATTTGCGCAGGCTTTTGTGGTCGCAAATCAGGAAGGCGGCGATCTCCTCGCCGGGCTTTGCCGCCTTCATCATCGCCTGGACGAAGTCGTGATAGGAATTGCCCTCGTTCGCAAAGCGCGCGCCGTCGCGCATCACGGCGATGACGCCGGGTTTGGCGCGATCGATGAAATGCGGCATCACGCCGCTTGTGCCGTCCTTCCGTTTGGTGAGCGATACCGGCACCCAGGCGGCGGCATTCGGCAGCGTGTCCTCGATGCGTCCGCCGGCCGCCTCCGCCATGCGCAGACCGTCGCCGGTATTGCCGGCGGGACCGGGCGAATAATGCTCCGTGCCTGTGGGGGCATGCGGGAACATCGCCTTGCGCCGCGCGACGTCGTGCGGGAAGCCGCCGCAGGCCAGCACGACGCCGCGTTTTGCATTGACCCGAACGAGGCGGCCTTCGCGCTCGACCATGGCGCCGCGCACCGCGCCGTCCTCGACGATCAGCTCGCGCACGGGAGACGACAGCCACAGCGGGATGTTCAGGTCGAAGGCGGATTTCGCCAGCCGCCCGGCCAGCGCATTGCCGTTGGTCAGCGTCATGCCGCGGCCATGGCGGATCACGTCCATCAGGTGCCGGGACAGCCGTCTGGCGACATAGATCGCCGAGGTCAGCGATTTGGTCGCGCGCATGAAGTGGATGATCTCCTTGCCCGACCCCAGCATCATGCCGAACACGGTCAATTCCGGCAGCGGCGCGCCGAGATTTTTGATCTGCGGGCCGAGCTCGCGGCCGTCGAAGGGCCGCGTCACCATCGAGCGGCCGCCCTGCGTTCCGCCGGGCGCCTCCGCGTGATAGTCCGGAAACACCAGCGGCATGTCGAAGCGCAGCGACGTCTGCGAGGTGAAGAAATCGACGGCCTCGGGCCCCGCGCTCAGAAAGGCGTCGACCCGCGCCGCGTCGAAACTGTTGCCGGCCTCGTGCCGGAGATAGGTTCGCGCCTCCTCCGGGCTTTCATTGATGCCCCATTCGCGCGCCAGCGAGGTCCCGGGAATCCAGAGCCAGCCGCCGGAGCGCGCGGTGGTCCCGCCGAACTGCGGCTCCTTCTCGACGATCAGGACCTTGAGGCCGCGATGACCCGCGGTGACGGCCGCCGACATGCCGGCGGCGCCGGAGCCGACGATCAGCGCGTCGCATTCATAGGACGTATCGTGCGCCATTGCGCTCACGGTTGGCCACGCGACTTCCTTAACTCCCAAGAAGCGGTTATCTGAAGTGTTTTAGCGATCGACCGCGCGCCGAACAAGTTTTCAATCCGAGCCGACAAGACCGCAAAGCCGCCGGCAGTTCGACGGCTCACCTGGAGGAAACCAGAATGAAACGACTGATGATCCTGAACGGCCCCAACCTGAATCTCTTGGGGGTGCGGGAGCCGCATATCTACGGCACCACGACATTGTCGCAGATCCGGGAGAACTGCGAGCGGCACGCCAAACAGCTCGGGCTCGAGCTTTCCTTTCACCAGTCGAACCACGAGGGCGAGCTGGTCGACTGGATCCAGTCGGCACGGCAGACCGCCGACGCCATCATCATCAATCCGGCCGGCTATTCCTTCACCTCGATCGCGATCCTCGACGCGATCAAGGCGTTCGAGGGCCCGGTGCTGGAAATCCACATTTCCAACATCCATGCCCGCGACGAGTATCACCGGCATTCGAAGATTTCTTCCGTCGCGACGGGCGTGATCTGCGGACTGGGGCCTTACGGCTACATCGCGGCGATGCAGGCGGTGGCGCAGATGGCGAAGAAGGCGTGATGGTGCCGCAAGTCGCTACGCAAGCGAAGCCGTCATTCCGGGGCGACGCGAAGCATCGAACCCGGAATCTCGAGATTCCGGGTCGATGCTTCGCATCGCCCCGGAATGACGCAGTATGGTCCCTCACCTCGTCCCGAACGTCGTGACGCCGAACAGCTCCTTCTGCTCGTGCGGCGGGGCGCGCCAGTATTGCGGCGGCGCCTCGACATGGCCGCCGAGTTCGGCCGCGGCATGCCAGCCCCAGCGCGGGTCGTAGAGCATGCCGCGGGCCAGCGCGACCATGTCGGCCTTGCCCGAGGCCACGATCTCCTCGGCCTGGCTGGCTTGCGTGATCAGGCCGACCGCCATGGTGGTGACGGAGGTCGCCTGTTTGATGCCCTGCGCGAGCGGCACCTGATAGCCGGGGCCGAGCGGAATTTTTTGCAACGGCGACACGCCGCCGGAGGAGGCGTCGATCCAGTCGACGCCGCGCTTTTTCAGCTCGCTGCGCGAATTCGATGGTTTGCGCGAGGTCCCAGCCGCCCTCGACCCAGTCGGTGGCGGACACCTTGATGCCGACGGGTTTGCGTTCCGGAAACACCGCGCGGATCGCGTCGAACACTTCCAGCGGATAGCGCATCCGGTTTTGCAAGGAGCCGCCATACGCGTCGGTGCGCTTGTTGGATATCGGCGACAGGAACTGATGCAGCAGATAGCCGTGGGCGCAGTGCAGCTCGAGCGCGTCGAGGCCGAGCCGCTCGGCGCGCCTGGCGGCGGCGACAAAGGCGTCGCGCACGCGCGCAAGGCCCGCCGCATCGAACGCTTTTGGCGGCGCCTCGCCTTCCTTGTGCGGCACGTCGGACGGCCCCTCCGCCTGCCAGCCGCCTTCGGAAACCGGAATCTGCTGGCCGCCCTCCCACGGCCGGTGGCTGGAGGCCTTGCGGCCGGCATGGGCGAGCTGCATCGCGATCGCCGTTTTCGAATGCCGGCGCACCGACGCGATGACCGGCTTCAGCGCCGCCTCGGTGGCGTCGTTCCACAGGCCGAGGCAGCCCGGCGTGATGCGGCCGATCGCCTCCACCGCGGTGGCCTCGATGCAGAACATCGCCGCGCCCGACAGCGCCAGCGTGTTGATGTGGGTGAAATGCCAGTCATTGGCCTCGCCGTTTTCGGCCGAATACTGGCACATCGGCGCCACCATGATGCGGTTTTCAAGCGCAAGGCCGCGCAGGCTGATCGGAGAAAACAGGGCGCTCATGGGGATTTCCGGATGGGAGGGAAAATCGGCTGCGAGCCCTACCCTTACCTCTCCCTTTGGGAGAGGTCGAATTTCGTGAGAAATTCGGGTGAGGGGTTGAGGTCTAACGATAGACCGTACCCCCTCACCCCGACCCTCTCCCATAGGGAGAGGGAGCAGAGCTCCATTGTCGAAACCGCTTGGCTCAGCTCCGCGAGAGCGCGGCGATTACCAACTCCCGGCGTCGCCGAACTTTCCAACCCTGAGATCGACGATGCGATAGCGATTGCCGGGCATCAGCACGCAGTCGGCCTCGGCGGAGAATTCGACGAAAAACTTCCCCTCGTCAGGCTTGTCGGTCGTCCTGCCGTAGGCGCCGAGCATGCGCGCAAAGCCGCGCTCCGACGTCACGAACAGGCGGTACTCCCTGAGCAGAAAGCGCCGGGCCCCCTTCCACTCGAACCGGGGAACGCGCCGTCGCATGTCGTCGTTTTCGCCGACCTCGCGGCTCGTTACATCCCTGAACAGGGTGGGACCCGAGATCAAATGCGCGCGGCGGCCTTCTACATGATAAAGATTGAGCTCCGCCACGTGGCGGTTCGAGCGGAAGCTGACGGCGACCCGGCGCGAATCCTTCGACCAGAACGCGTAATAGGCGCCGGGACCGGTATCGAGATTGTTATCGGAGCCGATATCCTCGAGGGCTGCGAGTTTGCGGTGCGCGGGCTCCGCCATCAGCCAGACATGGAAGTTCTCGCTGCCGCCCTCGCCGTCGCCATGGGAAGCCAGCGACTTCCGCCCGTCGGGGGCGAGCCCGTCGCGGATGATGGCGTATTCGCCCTTGGCGTAGTCGTGGGTGTCGGTCGCCCGCGCCGGCGCGATGACAAGCGCGAGCAGCGCGGCGAGCATGGCCGAGAGGGTGCGGCGGCGGTTCATGCGGGTTGGTCGGCGCGGCGCGGCGGGCGGTTCACGACCAAGGCGAATTCACTCCACCAGCGTGAATTGCAGCAGCAGGGTGCGCTGGATCATGGAAAAATTGTCGTCGGAGACCATGGTCAGCACGGTGTCGCCCTCCGGCGTGACGTGGGCGTCGATGCCTTCCATGTTGTCGATCTCCTGGCCGAGATCGGCCTCGAAGATCGAGGGCCCGTCGACCACCGCGCCCGGCGCCACCGAGGCAAGCGCGATGCGCCGGATCCGGATGCCGACGCCTTCGACCAGCGAGAACTTCCGCTCCAGCACCAGGAGGTCGCCCGAGGGCAGCAGCACCGCGTCGCTGACATCGAAATTGTTGCTGCGGCGAACGCTGAACTGCCCGGGCGTCGGCCCGCCGATCAGGAATGCGAGCAGATTGCCCTGCGCATCGAGGCCGCGCTCGGACAGCGCGATCAGCGTGCCCGCCAGCGGCAAGCCCTTGGGCACCATGACCAGCGCTTCCAGCCCCTTGTTGTATGGCAGCCTGCGCGCCGCCGGCGGCAGCGGCACCACCTCGGCCCGCGATCTCGCAAAGCCCTTGCTGAAATCGAAACGCAGCAGCTGGTTGACGCGTTCGAGCCCGATGTAGACATAGGCGCCGTCAAGCGCGATCGATTCCGAATCGAACCAGCCGCGCGCGGTGATCGGCCGGCCGTCAGCCCCGAGCATCGGCGCGGCCTCGACGTCGTCGAGCCCGACCATCTCGCGGCCCCGATAGACGATGCGGCCGGTGAACCAGCTTCCCTTGTCGCTGATGGAAATGAAGCGCTCGCCTTTGGCGTCAAGCCGCAATCCCGACAGCCCGCCGAAGCCGCGAAACGGCGAGGTCAGGATCAGCCCGCTGCGATATTCGAGCTTGCCGAAGCGCACATGCTGATGGTCGCGGGTGTCGAACGACGGCAGCGGCCTTGCGTTGACCTCGATCGAGACCGGGGCGGCGACCGAGTGTTCGTCAGCGGGAAGCGGCCTCGGCGGCGGCTGCGTCGCGAGCTGCGCCCGGGCGATCGCGGGCATCGCAGCCAGCGAAAGCCCCGCCGCCGCGGACTTCAGGAAGCGGCGGCGGCTGACGGGTGCGCGCATACTCTCAGGAATGCAATCTGCGCTGCTGGCCTGTCTTGGCTGGGCGCAGCGCCATGGGTCTCGCTGAACAGCTCGGCGAGCTTTTCGGTGATGGCGCCGCCGAGTTCCTCGGCGTCCACGATGGTCACCGCGCGGCGATAGTAACGCGTGACGTCGTGACCGATGCCGATCGCGATCAGTTCGACCGGCGAGCGGGTCTCGATCTCCTCGATGATGTGGCGCAGATGGCGCTCCAGGTAATTGCCGGGATTGACCGACAGCGTGGAATCGTCGACCGGCGCGCCGTCGGAAATCATCATCAGGATCTTGCGCTGCTCCTGGCGGCCGAGCAGCCGCTTGTGCGCCCAGTCCAGCGCTTCGCCGTCGATGTTTTCCTTCAGCAGGCCCTCGCGCATCATCAAGCCCAAATTCTTGCGCGCACGCCGCCACGGCGCGTCGGCGGATTTGTAGATGATGTGCCGGAGATCGTTGAGGCGGCCGGGATTGGCCGGCTTGCCGGCGGCAAGCCACGCCTCGCGCGACTGCCCGCCCTTCCAGGCGCGGGTGGTGAAGCCGAGAATCTCCACCTTGACGCCGCAGCGCTCCAGCGTCCGCGCCAGGATATCGGCGCAGGTGGCGGCGACCGTGATGGGGCGTCCGCGCATCGAGCCGGAATTGTCCAGAAGCAGCGTCACCACGGTATCGCGGAAGGTCGCTTCCTTCTCGTGCATGAACGACAGCGGATGATAGGGATCGGTCACCACGCGCGACAGCCGCGCGGGATCGAGAATGCCTTCCTCGAGATCGAATTCCCAGGCGCGGTTCTGCTGCGCCATCAGCCGGCGCTGCAGGCGGTTGGCAAGCCGCGCGACGATGCCTTGCAGATGCGCGAGCTGCTTGTCGAGATAGCTGCGCAGCCGCTCCAGTTCGTCGTGGTCGCACAGATCTTCGGCCGCGATCACCTCGTCGAATTTCGGCGCAAACGCATGATATTCCGGCCCACGCGGCTCGTTGGCGCCGCGCGTATTCGGCCGCGTCGCTTCGCCCGGCGTTTCGTCATCGCCGAGTTCGCCGTCATCGAAGGTATCGCTGGTGGAAGCCTGCGCGCTTTCCATGGCGCTTTCCGACATTTCGTCGGTGGAGGCCTGCGCCTGGTCGGCGCTCATCTCCTGCGCCGCGTCGGAATCGGGCGAGCCTTCCGCGCCGGACTGGTCGTTCTCGCCGTCGCGGTTGTCGTCCTGGTTCTCGTCCTCGTCCGCCTCGGCGTTGCGGTCGTCACCGAGTTCGAGCGCGGACAACAGGTCATGCACCGCATCGCCGAATTTCGCCTGATCCTCGGCGAGGCGATCGAGCCGGTCGAGCCGCGCGCCGATCTTGTCTTCCAGCACCGGCCGCCACAGGTCGACCATCTTGCGCGCGGCGACCGGCGGCGCCAGTCCGGTCAGGCGCTCGCGCACCAGCATCGCCAGCGCGTCGGACAACGGCGCGTCGGCGCGGTCGGTGATCTCGTCGAACTTGCCGCGATGGAAATGATCGTCGAGCATCGCGCTGAGATTTTTGGCAACCCCCGCCATCCGCCGCGAGCCGAGCGCCTCGACCCGCGCCTGCTCGACGGCTTCGAACACGCCGCGCGCCTGCGGATTTCCCGGCATCAGCTTGCGGTGCACTTTCGGATCGTGGCAGGCGAGTTTGAGCGCGATGGAATCGGCATGGCCGCGCACGATGGCGGCATCGCGCCTGGTCATCTTGCGCGCCGGCTCCGGCAGCCGCGCCTTGCCGGGCGCCAGGCCCGGCCGCTCGGCGGCGAACGTCACTTCAAGCTCCGGCTTTTTCGCGATCGCGCGCAGGCAGGCCGTCACCGCGCGCTTGAACGGCTCGGTCGGCGCTTCCTTCGATCCGGTGCGGAATTTGGTGTTGGACGTCGTCATCGTGCCCTCTCCTCGCCCCGCTTGCGGGGCGAGGCCAGAAAGGATCAGCTCATCGCCACGTTCACCGAGGATTCCGCCAGCTCCACATTGAAGCAGCGCTGATAGAATTCAGCCACCAGCGGCCGTTCCAGCTCGTCGCACTTGTTGAGGAAGGTGACGCGGAACGCAAAGCCGATGTCGGAGAAAATCTCGGCGTTTTCCGCCCAGGTGATCACCGTGCGCGGGCTCATCACCGTCGACAGATCGCCATTGGCGAAAGCGTTGCGGGTGAGATCCGCGAGCCGCACCATCTTGTTGACGATGTCGCGGCCTTCCGGGTGCGGTAGTGATGGGCTTTGGCCAGCACGATCTCGACTTCCTCGTCATGGGCGAGATAGTTCAGCGTCGTGACGATCGACCAGCGGTCCATCTGGCCCTGGTTGATCTGCTGGGTGCCGTGATAGAGGCCGGAGGTATCGCCGAGCCCGACCGTGTTGGCGGTCGAGAACAGCCGGAACGCCGGATGCGGCTTGATCACCTTGTTCTGGTCGAGCAGCGTCAGGCGGCCGGAGACCTCCAGCACGCGCTGGATCACGAACATCACATCGGGACGGCCGGCGTCGTATTCGTCGAACACCAGCGCAATATTGTGCTGCAGGGCCCAGGGCAGAATGCCGTCGCGGAATTCGGTGACCTGCTTGCCGTCCCTGACGACGATGGAATCCTTGCCGACCAGATCGATACGGCTGATGTGGCTGTCGAGATTGACGCGCACGCACGGCCAGTTCAGTCGCGCCGCGACCTGCTCGATATGGGTCGACTTGCCGGTGCCGTGATAGCCCGTGACCATGACGCGGCGGTTCTTGGCAAAGCCGGCGAGAATGGCGAGCGTGGTGGCGCGATCGAAGCGGTAATCCGCATCGATGTCCGGCACATGCGGATCGACTTCGGAATAGGCGGGCACCTCGAGGTCGCTGTCGATACCGAACACCTGCCGCACCGACACCTTCATGTCGGGCAAACCGGCGATCACTGGTGCGGCAGAATCCTGCACTTTGGTCATGGCGGCGGTCGTCATCAATCCTCCGAGGTCCCGGGCGCTCCCGAAACCAGATTTGCGGTGTGGCTGCGGATGGGTGCTGCGCGGAACCTATCAGAGAGCAACGGCTGGCAGAAGCCCGCGGCGCAATCAAAGTTCCGTTGCGTTATCATCAAGATAGGTATTGGCCCCGGTTTTTGGAAGGCTGCCCTGCGAATCACGCCGTACTTTTGTCTGCTCAACCTGACCTGCCGGCCGCCGCAGGGGGGCTTTGATGGCACTTTTCGCCCTGTTCCTGAGTTATGTTAGGTCTGCGGCCGGCCGGGACAGCGCCAAAACAGGAATTTTGTGGCTTCATTCATCGATCCATTGATTGCGTTCGTCTCGGCAAATGCGTGGCTTGCCTATCTCACGCTGTTCCTTGCCGCCCTGCTGGAGGCCGTACCGGTCGCGGGTGCGGTCATTCCGGGCTCGACCATCATCCTGGCGCTGAGCGCGCTGGTTCCCGGCGGCGAGCTGCGGCTTGAATGGGTGCTGGCGGCCGCGATCGCCGGCGCCTTGCTCGGCGATGGATCGGCGTTCTGGATCGGACATCGCGCCCAGCGCGAAATCCTCAGCGCCTGGCCGATGTCGAATTACCCGCGTCTGGTCGCGCAGAGCGAGGCGTTCTTTCATCGCTGGGGCACGCTGGCGGTGTTCTTTGCGCGCTTCGTGCCGCCGATCCGCGCCTTCGTGCCGATGACGGCAGGCGCGCTGGGCATGCCGCCGTTGCGCTTTTACGCCGTCAATATCCCGGCGATCCTGCTCTGGGCGCCTGCGCATGTGCTGCCGGGCGTGCTGGCGATATCCGCGCTGCACGAATATGCCGGGATTTCGCATCATACCGGCATCGGCAAGCATTACTGGATGCTGACGGTGATCGGCGGCGCGCTGATCGTCGCGCTAGCGACCTGGACGATCCGCCGCCGGCATGGTGGGCTCGAGCCGACCGCGGAGCGGATTCGAAGGGATTTCCGGTAAGATTCGGCCCTGCAAATCCTCAGGACTTGCTGAAAGCCGGGCTGCGTCCCGGCGCCGGACCGATATAGCGGGCGCGGGGGCGGATCAATCGGCCATGCTGCAATTGCTCGCTGGCATGCGCAATCCATCCGACGGTGCGCGCCATCGCGAACAGCACCAGTTCGTTGCCGGCCGGCAGGCCGAGCGTATGCACCAGCACCGCGAGCGCATAGTCGATGTTGACGAATTCGCCGGTCGCCTCCGCGATCCGTTCCGGAATTTCCCTGGTGAGTTTTGCCGCCGCACCGGCGCGCGCCAGAGCGTCGAGCAATGATCGGCGCGCGGATCGCCGAGCTTGTAGACGCCGTGACCGAAGCCGGCGAAGCGCTCGCCGAGCGCAACGCGCTCCCGGATGACGGGAGCCACATCGCGATCGACCAGCGTCCGCACGAACTGCGCCGCCAGGACGCCCGCGCCGCCGTGTTTTGGGCCCTTGAGCGCCACCAGGCCGGCAATCATCGCATCATAGAGATTCAATCCGGTCGAAGCCGCACACCGCACGGTGAAGGTCGAGGCGTTCAGTTCATGATCGGCCAGCAGCACCAGCGCGCGGCGGATCAGATCGGCGGCGTGCTTGTTGGCCGGCGCCCATGCTCCGGCGATCTGGAGATGCAGCGGTTCCGCCGATGATGTGCCGTTCAACATGGTCGCAACCACCAGACGCAGGATGCGGCCGCCAACCATCGCGCGCCCGTCGGCGGCGCGGGTAAAGGCCCGTGGATCGGCGCTCGCGGCCAGCGCCAGCACGGCGATGGTGCGATCGATCGGCGCGGCATCGCGCGCCGCATCGGCGACGGTGCGCATTTCGGCCGACACCAGCGGACAATTGTCGTCCGAAAACGGATCGACGCCGGTCACGTCCCACAGCAGCGTCGCGGCATGTTCGAGCGTATCGGTCTCGGCAAGCTCGATGCAGTTGACGCCGCGATAGATCGGGCCGTCCTCGGTGATGGTCGCAATCGCCGAATCGATCACCGGCAAATCGGCGTCGAAACTGCGCAGGCCGCGCGGCTCCGGCGACGGCGCGCGGCGTTCCTTGAGGTCGCGGATGTCCTCCGCCCGGTAGCGATGGCTTCGCGAATCCGACGAAGGCTCCGAGCGGATCAATCCACGGCTGACATAGGCGTAGAGCGTGGCCGGCGAGATCGCGAGCTCCGCCGAAGCCTCGCGGGCGGACAGGTAAAGCGCGGCGGATTTTTTCATATTGATTTATATAATCAAGATTGATCAATCTGTCGAGAGGGTCGACCTTTGAAGCCTCACAGGAGACCGGCCATGAACATGCAACTTGCCAAAACCCCGATCGGGCTGGACGGCATTCCCGCCGCCGAAACCGTGCTCAGCCATGTCGATGGCGAGCGCGGCGAACTGATCATCGCCGGTGAACGCGTCGGCGACCTCGTGCGCAAGACCGGCTTTGAAGGCGTGACCGCACGGCTGTGGAGCGGCGGAACCGGCCAGCCGATCGGCGAAGCCACCGTGCGCGCCGCCCTGGGTGCGGCCCGTGAACGTGCCTTTGCCCGGCTTCCGGACCTGCTGGGAATCACGCGCGGCCTGTCGATCGTCGACGGTTTCCGGGCCGCCATCGCCGGATTGCGCGCGGAAAACGGGCTGGCGCATGAAGCCACGATCGTCGGTGCGTTTCCGGTGATCGCCGGCGCGCTGGTGCAGCGCGCGAGGGGCGGCGATCCCGTCGCGCCCGATCCGACCGCCAGCCATGCCGCCGATACGCTGTCGATGATACTCAACCGCAAGCCCGACGCGCGCGAGGTCGCGGCGCTCGACGCCTATCTCGTGACGGTGTGCGATCACGGCATGAATGCCTCGACGTTCGCCACGCGCGTCGTGGCCTCGACGCAGGCCGACCTGTTCGCGTCGGTGACGGCGGGATATTGCGCGCTGACGGGACCGCTGCACGGCGGCGCGCCGGAGCCGGTGCTGGAAATGCTCGACGCCATCGGCACCCGCGAGCGCATCAAGCCGTGGGTCGACAGCGCGCTGGCACGCGGCGAACGGCTGATGGGATTCGGCCACCGTATCTATCGCGTCCGCGATCCGCGCGCCGATGTGCTGAAGGGCGCGATCGAGCGGCTCGCCGGCAACGGCACCGACCTTCCGTTCGCGGGCGAAGTCGAGGCCTATATCCGCGAGGCGTTGCGGCGGGAAAAACCGGACCGTCCGCTCGACACCAATGTGGAGTTCTTCACCGCGATCCTGCTCGACGCGCTCATGATCCCGCGGCAGGCCTTCACGCCGATCTTCGCGGTCGCCCGCGCCGCCGGCTGGACGGCGCACGCCCGCGAGCAGCAGCGGGGCGGCCGGCTGATACGGCCAAGTTCGGCCTATATCGGTCCGATGCCGGAGTGAGAGACAGGTTTCGCGACTTCATGAGAGCGCGATCGCGCGCTCACGTGGTCAGCCCGCGCGCACCACCGTCTTCAGATAATTATACGCCTTGATGATCTCGATCAGGCGATCCTCGGTGGAGCGGTCGCCGCCATTGGCGTCGGGATGGTGCTGCTTCACCAGCGCCTTGTATTTCGCCTTGACGGTCTCCAGCGTCGCATCCGTGCCGAGCCCCATCACCTGCAGCGCCTTGCGCTCGGCGTTGAAGATCTTTCGGGTTTCGACCTTGGTCTCGGCGCCGGCCCCGGGACCGGGCCGCCAGCGGCCGCGGCCGTTGAGTTCGCTGAACATGCTGAACGGATCGGAGGCGCCTTCCAGGTCGGCCTCGGGGCTGCCCTTGCCCTTCTTGGCGCTGGTGTTGGCGCCCATCTTCCAGGTCGGGCGGTGGCCGGTCAGCGCATCCTTCTGGTAGCGCGCGACCGCATCCGGATTCATGCCCTGGAAAAAATTATAGGACTGGTTGTACTCGCGGACGTGATTGAGACAGAAGTGCCAGTACTCCTTGTCGTTGGCCCGGCCCTTGGGCGCGCGATGCGGCCCCTTGTTCTTGCAGTCCGGCCATTCGCACATGGCGGAGGCCTCGCG
Source organism: uncultured Alphaproteobacteria bacterium (assembly GCA_963825105.1). Taxonomy (GTDB): domain Bacteria; phylum Pseudomonadota; class Alphaproteobacteria; order Rhizobiales; family Xanthobacteraceae; genus Bradyrhizobium. The sequence goes on along the minus strand of CAWGSB010000012.1, from coordinate 24,560 downwards.
CGCCTGCGCCTGCTGCTTCGCGCTCAGCTTGTTGGGCTTGATGCGGATGGAATCGAAGAATTTGGATGAATCAATCGGCATGGCTGACTATGACAACGCAATGCGAAAAGCTTCAAGTCTTGACATTGCGAATACTTCTCTCTCGATGCGCCATTGACGAAAAGCGGTCACGGACGTATTGCCGCCGCCATGAGCACCAAGGACACTATCACGAACAAGTTGCGCGAAGCTTTCGCGCCGGAAAGCCTCGACGTCACGGACGAATCACATCTGCATGAGGGCCATGCCGGCCACAGGCCGGGCGGCGAGACGCATTTCAGGGTCTATATTGTGTCGCCGGCCTTCAAAGGGAAGAGCCGGATCGAGCGCCACCGCATGATTAATGCGACGCTGGCAGGGGAACTCGCGGGCTCCGTGCACGCGCTGGCGATCAAGGCGCAGGCGCCCGGGGAAGCCGGCTGACCCTGGCCGTCATGCCCCGCGAACGCTTTCGCGGACGATGACGACCCCGGACGCTCTAAAACGACTTCCCCGCCCGTTTCGGCATTATCTCCTCGACCTCGGCCTCGCGCGGCAGCGGCACGATCCGCAGCGCGGTGATGCGGTTGCGCTCGCGGCGCAGGACACGGAAACGGAAACCGTGAAAGGTAAAACTCTGGCCGCGCTCCGGGATCGAGCGCGCCTCGTGGATCACGAGGCCCGCGATCGTGGTCGCCTCTTCGTCGGGAAGATTCCAGTCCATCGCGCGGTTGAGATCGCGGATCGGCACCGATCCGTCGACCACCACCGAGCCGTCGGGCTGGGCGCGCACGCCGGCCACCACCACGTCGTGCTCGTCGGAAATATCGCCGACGATCTCCTCCAGAATGTCCTCCAGCGTCACCATGCCTTCGACTTCGCCGTATTCGTCGACCACCAGCGCGAAATGGGTCTTGCGACGGCGGAACGCCTTGAGCTGTTCGGAAACCGGGCGCATCTCCGGCACGAACCACGGCGGCAGCGCGATGGTGGAGACATCGATCTTCGAGGTATCGCCGTCGGCGGCGCGGATCGCGCGCAACAGATCCTTGGCGTGCAGCACGCCGACGATGTTTTCCGGCTTGTCGCGCCACAGCGGAATTCGCGTGTATTCGGTGGCCAGCACCTCGCGCACCAGTTCCTCCGGCGGCAGGTCGGCGTTGATCATCACCATTTCGGTGCGATGAACCATCACGTCGGAGACCTGAAGCTCGCGCAGATCCAGCAACCCGCCGAACATGTCGCGGTCCTGCTTCTCGACCTTGCCTTCGTGATGGAGCAGATCGACCGCGCCGCGCAACCGCTCGGTCGGCGACAGGAGCGGCTGGTTGGCGCCGATCTTGATGCCGAGCATCCTCATCAACACCCGGACGATCGCCTCGATCACGGTGAGCAGCGGGCCCAGCACGTACACCATCAGCTTCATCGGTCGGGCGACCAGGAGCGACACCCGGTCCGGCGCATTGATGGCGATGGTCTTCGGCAGCACTTCGGCGAAGATCACGACCAGCACCGTCATCACGCCGGTGGCGTAGAGCACGCCGACTTCGCCGAACCATGCGGTGAAGATGCCGGTCGCCAGCGCCGAGGCGCCGATATTGGCGATGTTGTTGCCGAGCAACAGCGCGCCGATCATCCGCTCGCGCATCCCGAACAGGCTGGAGACGACGCCGGCTTCGCGAATGCCCTGCTTCGACAGCCGCAGCATGCTGGCGCGCGAGGCGCCGGTCAGCGCGGTCTCGCTCGCCGAGAAGAAGGCGGAGACCAAGAGACAGACGATGACGATGGAGAATGCAAGCCAGTCCATGGCGTGAAGTTCACTTCATCTATGGTTGCAGCATGATCTCGGAAGCCGTTTCCGTCCCGGATCATGCTCTAGGTTTACGCGCCAGCTTCGCCTTCAGAAAATCGCGAACCAGCGGCGGTTCGATGTCGGGAGCGATCACGGCGCGGCCGACCGCCTGCAGCAGGATGAAGGTGAGCCGGCCGCGCTTGACCTTCTTGTCCTGCGCCATCAGCGCCATCAGCGCGTCGGCGTCGGCCAGCCCTTCCTGGGCAAATCCCGCGATGTCCTGCAAATGGGTCGGCAGGCCCACTTCGGCAAGGTGGCGTCTGATGCGCGCCGCGTCGGATTCGGCGATCATCCCGAGCTGTGCGGAAAATTCCGCCGCCAGCACCATGCCGACGGCGACGCCTTCGCCATGGAACAGCCGGTCGGAAAAGCCGGTGGCGGCCTCCAGCGCATGGCCGAAGGTATGGCCGAGATTGAGCAGCGCGCGCTCGCCGGTTTCGCGCTCGTCGCGCGCCACGATCGCGGCCTTGGCGCGGCAGGAGGTGGCGATGGCGTGTTCGCGGGCGGCGCCGCCTGAGAAGATATCGGCGTGGTTGGCCTCCAGCCAGGCGAAGAACGCTTCGTCGCCGAGCACGCCGTATTTGGCGACCTCGGCGTAGCCGGCGCGGAACTGGCGCGGCGAAAGCGTGTCGAGCACCGCGGTGTCCGCGATCACCAGCACCGGCTGGTGAAACGCGCCGAGCAGGTTCTTTCCCTGCGGCGAATTGATCCCGGTCTTGCCGCCGACCGAGGAATCGACCTGCGCCAGCAGCGAGGTCGGCACCTGCACGAAATCGACGCCGCGGCGCAGGATCGCAGCGGCAAAGCCCGCGAGATCGCCGACCACGCCGCCGCCGAGCGCGACCACCAGATCGTTGCGCTCGATCTTCGCCGCGATCAGCGCCTCGCTGACCTGCTCGAGGCCGGCATAGGTTTTCGAGCCCTCGCCCTCCTCGACAATGATGCGCGAGGTGGCGATGCCGGCCTCCGCCAGCGAGGCCTCGGTCTTGTCGAGCCAGTGCTTTGCGACATTGCGGTCGGTGACGATGGCGGTACGCGCGCCCGGCCGCAAGGCGGCGATGCGGGCGCCCAGCGACTGCAGCACGTCGCGGCCGATCACGATGTCATAGGCGCGATCGCCGAGCGCGACATCGACGGTAACGGAATCGGAATGTTTCAGCGGCGCGGTCATGGGGTGGCGCTCAAGGTGTTCGATGCTTCGTTTTTCGCGCCGTCGCCGCACAGCAGGCGATGCAGGGCGTCGATGCATTCATCGACGATCTTTTCGTGCGGCACGTCGCGCGACCAGATCGTGATATCCGCGCGTTGATAGACCGGCTCGCGCTCCTCGATCAGGCGCCCGACGGTGGCGGCGGGATCGGCGGTCTGCAGCAGCGGACGGTCGGCGCGGCGCTTCACCCGCTTCATGATGATGTCGGCATCCGCCTTGAGCCAGATCGAGACCGCCTTGTCGCCGATACGGTTGCGGGTCTCCTCGCGCATGAAGGCGCCGCCGCCGGTGGCAAGCACGGCGGGACCGCTGTCGAGCAGCCGCGCGATCACCCGCGCCTCGCCGTCCCTGAAATGCGGCTCGCCATGGGTCTCGAAGATATCCGGTATCGACATGCCGGCCGCCGCCTCGATCTCGGTATCGGCGTCGAGAAACGGCAGCCGCAGCCGCGCCGACAGCCGCCGTCCGATGGTGGATTTGCCGGCGCCCATCATGCCCACCAGCACGATCGAGCGCGCTCCCAGCGCCGCCGTGATCTCGGCCTCGGGGGATGCGGCGGTGTCGGCAGGTTGGGCGGTCTCGGGCATCGAATTGGCTCAATCGCCGTAAGGAATTGCGGCGCTCCGCGCCACCTATACTACCCCCGCCGATACCGTTGCTAGTGTCCCGGTTCTAACATTCGCATCCCGTTGCAGCGATCTCTGCTGCGAATGTTAGAACCGAAGGACACTAGAAGAATATGATTCCAGTGCGGTTTTGGGATTTGACATTCGCTACGAGACGTCGCGGAGACACTGGGCGAATGTCAAATCCCCCGCACTGGTGTCTCTTGCAACGGAGGGGCGAACATGTTGGTAGTCGGGCCCCATTCAATGGTTAATTCGCCGCCTGAGGCTCGCTCATGCCCAGCCTGTTCCGCTTTCTGACGGTCGTCGCTGTCATCGTCGGAATCGTCTATGGCGCGATTTTCGCGCTGGCGAATTTCGTCAACCCGAAACCGCGGGAAATGACCTTCACCATCCCGAACGACAAGTTCCTCAAGAAATAGGTGCTAGGGTCGGCGGATGCGTTCCAAGACCTCAGACGCCAAACTGACAAGTCTGTTCCTCGACATGCTCGCGGCGGAACAGGGCGCGGGCCCCAACACGCTCGACGCCTATCGCCGCGACCTCACCGATTTTTCGGGATTTCTGGTTGGCAGCGGCAAAGGCTTTGCCGGCGTCGATACCCAGGCGCTGCGGGACTACCTCGCCGACCTCGACGCGCGCGGCTTCAAGTCGTCGAGCGTGGCGCGGCGGCTGTCGGCGCTGCGGCATCTGTTTCGCTTCCTGCTCAACGAGCGGATTCGCAGCGACGATCCGGCGGCGATCCTGTCCGGGCCGAAGCGCGGCCGCGGCCTGCCGAAAGTACTGTCGATATCCGACGTCGACCGGCTGCTGGCGCGCGCCAAGGCGCTGGGCGAAGCGCCGGAAGCGACTGCGCCGCAGCGGCTTCGCGCGATACGGCTATATTGCCTGCTGGAAGTGCTCTACGCCACCGGCCTGCGGGTATCGGAACTGGTGGCGCTGCCGCGCGCGGCGGCGCGGCGCGACGCCCGCATGATCGTGGTGCGCGGCAAGGGCAATAAGGAACGGCTGGTGCCGCTGAACGAGGCTTCGCGGCAGGCGATGGCCGATTACCTCGCGGCGATGGAAGCGCTGAAGCCGGAGAAGAGAAACGCGGCGAGCTCGAAATGGCTGTTTCCCTCGTTCGGCGAGAGCGGACATTTGACCCGGCAGCACTTCGCGCGCGACCTCAAGGAACTCGCGGCTTCCGCCGGGCTGGCGCCGCGGCTGGTCAGCCCGCATGTGCTGCGTCACGCCTTCGCCAGCCATCTGCTGCATAACGGCGCCGATTTGCGCATCGTGCAGACGTTGCTCGGCCACACCGATATCTCCACCACGCAGATCTACACCCATGTGGTCGAGGAGCGCCTGAAAAGCCTGGTGCGCGACCTGCATCCATTGGCGGAGAAATAGCGCCCCCTCTGCCGCCTTGACTTCGGCGCCTTCTCACCCGAAAGAGCCCTCTCACACCCGCGGACCCTTCGGCGCGCAATCGGCAAACGGGTCGGCCCCCGCCCCGGATTTCGCGCCAACTAATTGAAGATACACGCCTTATTTACGCGAAGGAGAACCGCTTCGCTCTCAGGCGCGTTGACCCTTATATTGATTTGATGCCGGATCACATGCGCTCTTACCTCGATTTCGAAAAGCCCGTCGCCGAACTCGAATCCAAGGTCGATGAACTGCGCGCGCTGGCCGCGACCGGCAGCGACATCGGCGATGAGGTCGCGCGGATCGAGGACAAGGCGGCGCAGGCGCTCGCCGATCTCTACGCCAATCTGACGCCATGGCAGAAGACGCTGGTGGCGCGCCATCCGCAGCGGCCGCATTTCACCGATTTTGTCAGCGCGCTGATCACTGAATTCACGCCGCTCGCGGGCGACCGCAAGTTCGGCGAGGACGAAGCGCTGATGGGCGGGTTCGGCCGCTTCCGCGGCGAGAGCATCTGCGTGATCGGCCAGGAAAAGGGCGCCACCACCGAATCCCGCATCAAGCACAATTTCGGCATGGCGCGCCCGGAAGGGTACCGCAAGGCGGTCCGGCTGATGGAAATGGCCGATCGTTTCGGCATTCCCGTGCTGTCGATCGTCGATTCCGCCGGCGCCTATCCCGGCATCGGCGCCGAGGAGCGCGGACAGGCGGAAGCGATCGCGCGCTCCACCGACGCCTGCCTGTCGCTGGGGGTGCCCAATGTCGCGATCATCACCGGCGAAGGCATGTCGGGCGGCGCCATCGCGATCACCACCGCCAACCGCGTGCTGATGTTCGAGCACGCCATCTACAGCGTGATCTCGCCGGAAGCGGCGTCCTCGATCCTGTGGCGCGACGGCACCAAGGCCCAGGAAGCCGCCACCAGCATGAAGATCACGGCGCAGGATATGCTGCGTTTCGGCGTGATCGATTCCATTCTGAGGGAGCCTTCCGGCGGCGCCCATCGCGATCCCCAGGCCATGATCGCCGTCACCGGCGAGGCCATCGAGCAGGCTTTCGGCGAGCTGCGCAACCTCGACCCCGACGGGATCCGCAAGCAGCGGCGGCAGAAATTCCTCGATATCGGCCGGAAGCTGGGCTGAGGCCGCTTTTCGCGGAAAACTGCCGCCAAATAAGGCAGTCCGGACCCCTTAATCCCCGACTTTTTCAAGAATCCGCCGTTTCGGCCCAAATTAGGCCCAGACACCGATATTTAACCTCTGTTGACCATGGCTGAGGTGCAACCTGCTGTGAGCCTTGGGTTGGCTTGCGACCAGGGGGGCCAAAGGGTAGTATTTTAATCAATGGCTTCAGGGCATGACGCTATGATTGGGGTGCGAAAATTGCCCGTTGGGTGTGGAGCTTTGCATTGATCGATCGCTCGCTGCTTCGCGCGCTCATCACATCCGTCGCGCTCGCGACCGGTGGGCTGCTGGCCGGCTGCAACAGCGACGAAATCTCGCTTGCCTCTAACGCCAAGGCCAACCAGCCCGTCCCGCCCAAGCTGATCGCCGCGATGACCGAGAAGGACATGGATCTGCAATCGCCGATCCTGGTCCGGCTGTTCAAGCAGGAGGCCGAGCTCGAGGTCTGGAAACAGGACCGCTCCGGCCGCTTCGCGCTGTTGAAGACCTATCCGATCTGCCGCTGGTCGGGCGACCTCGGCCCCAAGGTCCGCGAAGGCGACCGCCAGGCCCCGGAAGGCTTCTACAACATCTCGCCGGCGCAGATGAACCCGCAGTCGGCCTATTACCTCTCGTTCAACACCGGCTACCCCAACGCCTATGACAAGGCGCTGGGACACACCGGCTCGGAGCTGATGGTGCATGGCGACTGCTCCTCGCGCGGCTGCTACGCGATGACCGACGAGCAGATCGCCGAAATTTATTCGCTGGGCCGGGAATCCTTCTTCGGCGGCCAGAAGTCGTTCCAGCTGCAGGCCTATCCGTTCCGGATGACGCCGCTGAACATGGCCAAGCACCGCAACAATCCGAACATGCCGTTCTGGAAAATGATCAAGGAAGGCTACGATCATTTCGAGGTGACGCGGCAGGAGCCGAAGGTCGATTTCTGCGAGAAGAAATACGTGTTCGACGCCGTGAAGGCGCCCGACGCCAAGCGCGATCCGGTGTTCGAGGCCTCGGCCAAATGCCCGGCCTATGTCATCCCGGATGAAGTCGCCGACGCGGTGCGCGAGAAGCAGCAGCAGGACCAGGTCGAATTCGCCCACCTGGTGGCCAAGGGCACGCCGGTCGCCCGCCTGCACACCGGCATCGACGGCGGCATGAACAAGGTGTTCGCCGCCAAGCTGCCCAATGCCTCTACCGGCCTGTCGGAAGGCGGCGACGGTCAGGGCCTGTCGCTGCTGGCCCTCTCCCGCGCCCCCGGCACCATTCCCTCGACCGTCAATCCGCCGCGCGGCCCGGTTACTTCCCCGGAAGAGCCGCTGGTGGCCTCGATGGCGCCGGCGCCCGCAGCGGCGCCCGCGACGCGCATGGCCTCCGCGGCGCCGAATGCGCAATCCGACGGCTTCTTCAGCAGCCTCGCCCGCAAGGTGGGCCTCGGGGCCGCCGCCGACACAACGGCGACCGCACAGCCGATGCCGGTTCCCGCGAAACCGAAGGTCATCGAGGCCAAGCGCAACGAACCGCCGCCGCGCCCGGAAGGCGCGATCCCGAAGGCCTCAAAGCCTGAGACCAAGCAGGCCGCCGCCCATCCGCCGCTGAAACCGACCGTCTCCGACACGCCGGCCGCCGCCGCGCCGCCCGCGAAGGACGGCCTGGTCGCCGGCTCGCAGCCGATCGTGCAGGCCAATTCGTTCGAGAGCCGCTTCTCGGCGGTGAAGTAAGGTGAAAATCGCTTCAGCGACTGTTCCGTCATGGCCGGGCTTGTCCCGGCCAGCCACGTTTCTGGCGCCCAAAAAGCAGGACGTGGATGCCCGCGCCAAGCGCGGGCATGACGAAACAGGGGCTTTCGCGGAGGATGACCTCAGCGGTTAGTCAAACGCCCGCTCACGCATACTTGCCGTGGCAGTGCTTGTACTTCCGGCCTGAGCCGCAGGGACAATCCTCGTTGCGGCCGACCTTGCCCCAGCTCGCCGGATTTTTGGGATCGCGGTCGGCGGTGGCGGCGGGCACCAGCGACGCGCTGGCGAACGCCAATTCGTCCTCGCCGGTGTTCGGATCGAACTTGTGCGCTTCCATCGGCGGCAATGCCGGCTGCTGCTCTTCCGGCGGCACGATTTCGACGCGCATCAATTGCGCCGTCACCGCCTCGCGCAGATGCGCGATCATCGCCTCGAACAGGCTGAAGGCTTCCGACTTGTACTCCTGCAGCGGATCGCGCTGGCCGTAGCCGCGCAGGCCGATCACCTGGCGCAGATGATCGAGCATGACCAGGTGCTCGCGCCAGAGGTGATCCAGCGTCTGCAACAGGATGGTCTTCTCGACGTAGCGCATCACGTCGGGGCCCCACTGCGCCACCTTGGCCGCCATGTGCTCGTCGACGCGGCTCTCGATGCGCGACAGCAGTTCCTCGTCGGCGATGCCCTCTTCCTTGGCCCATTCGTCGACCGGCAGATCGACGTCGAGCACGCGCTTCAGTTCTTCCTTGAGTCCGGCGACGTCCCACTGCTCGGCATAGGCGTGTTCGGGCACGTGCTTGGTGACGACGTCCTCGACGAAGGCGCGGCGCATGTCGGCCACCGTCTCGGCGACGCTTTCGTCCTTCATCAGATCGATGCGCTGGTCGAAGATCACCTTGCGCTGGTCGTTCTGGACGTTGTCGAACTTCAACAGGTTCTTGCGGATGTCGAAGTTGCGGGCCTCGACCTTCTGCTGCGCCTTCTCCAGCGCCTTGTTGATCCAGGGATGGATGATGGCCTCGCCCTCTTTCAGCCCGAGCCGCGTCAGCATGGTGTCGAGCCGGTCGGACCCGAAGATCCGCATCAGATCGTCTTCCAGCGACAGGAAGAACTTGGAGCGCCCGGGGTCGCCCTGGCGGCCGGACCGTCCGCGCAGCTGGTTGTCGATGCGCCGCAATTCGTGGCGTTCGGACCCGATGATGTAGAGCCCGCCCGGCTTGGACACGGTCTTGGCCGGCTTCGAACCCTTGGCGGGCTCGACCTCGACGACCTCTTCCGCCTTCAGCACGATATCGCGGAAACGTTCGACGTCGGCCTTGATGCGCTCGATCTTCGCGGCCCTCTCGGCCTCGTCGGTGATCCCGGCGGTCTCGTGCTGGATCCGCATCTCGAGCGAGCCGCCGAGCTTGATGTCGGTGCCGCGGCCGGCCATGTTGGTCGCGATCGTGATCGCGCCGGGCACGCCGGCTTCCGCGACGATGTAGGCTTCCTGCTCGTGGAAGCGCGCGTTCAACACCGCGAACAGCTTGGCCGGCTTGCCGGCACGGGCCGCGGCGTACAGCTTCTCCATCGCGTTTTCGTTGCCGAAATCGATCTGCTTGTAGCCGTGCGTCTTGAGGTATTCGGCCAGCACTTCGGATTTTTCGATCGAGGCGGTGCCGACCAGCACCGGCTGCTGACGGGCATTGGCGCGTTCGATTTCCGCCAGGATCGCGGCGTATTTCTCGTTCTGGGTGCGATAGACCTCGTCGTCCTCGTCGAGGCGGGCCACCGGCACGTTGGTCGGGATTTCGACGACCTCGAGCTTGTAGATGTCGAACAGTTCGTCGGCTTCGGTCGCCGCCGTGCCGGTCATGCCGGAGAGCTTTTCGTACATCCGGAAATAGTTCTGGAACGTGATCGAGGCCAGCGTCTGGTTTTCCGGCTGCACCGGCTGATGCTCTTTGGCTTCCAGCGCCTGGTGCAGGCCTTCGGAATAGCGTCGGCCCGGCATCATGCGGCCGGTGAATTCGTCGATGATGATGACCTCGTCGTCGCGGACGATGTAGTCCTTGTCGCGCGTGAACAGCGTATGCGCGCGCAGCGCCTGATTGACGTGGTGCACGACCGAGACGTTCTCGACGTCGTAGAGCGAATCGCCCTTGAGCTGGCCGGCGTCGCGCAGCAGCGTCTCGAGCTTTTCCATGCCGACTTCGGTCAAGGTCACCGTGCGCTGCTTCTCGTCGACGTCGTAATCGGACTTGTCGAGCCTGGGGAAGAAGGTGTCGATGGTGTTGTAGAAATCCGAGCGGTCGTCGAGCGGACCGGAAATGATCAGGGGCGTGCGCGCCTCGTCGATCAGGATCGAGTCGACTTCGTCGACGATGGCGTAGAAGTGGCCGCGCTGGACCATGTCCTCCAGCCGGTACTTCATGTTGTCGCGCAGATAGTCGAAGCCGTATTCGTTGTTGGTGCCGTAGGTGATGTCGCACGAATAGGCTTCCTTGCGCTCGGCGTCGTCCAGCCCGTGGACGATGACGCCGACGGAAAGGCCGAGGAAGTTGTAGATCTGGCCCATCCATTCGGAGTCGCGCCGGGCGAGGTAATCGTTGACGGTGACGACGTGGACGCCCTTGCCGGCCAGCGCGTTGAGGTAGACCGCGAGCGTCGCCACCAGCGTCTTGCCTTCGCCGGTCTTCATCTCGGCGATGTCGCCTTCGTGCAGCACCATGCCGCCGATCAGCTGGACGTCGAAATGCCGCTGGCCGAGCGTGCGCTTGGCCGCCTCGCGCACGGTGGCGAAGGCCGGAACCAGAATGTCGTCGAGCGCCTTGCCGTCGGCGAGTGCTTTGCGGAATTCGGCGGTGCGGGCCTTCAGCGCTTCGTCCGAAAGCGCCGATATCTCGGGCTCGAGGGCGTTGATGGCGTCGACGCGGGACTGGTATCCCTTGATCCGCCGGTCATTTGCGGAGCCGAAAAACTTGCGGGCGAGCGCGCCGATCATGCCAAATTCCTGTGTTCGCGGTTCGGCAAAGCTGCCGTGAGTGTTCCACCCGGTTGCCTATCAACTCATCGTGACGCATTGCAGCGCCGGCCCGGTCCCGGGGCATTCGCCAAATGAGTGGGAATTCAGCAATCCAAGGTTCAATGGCCAAAAACGCAGTCAATTACGCGCCATCGCCATTGACCCAAGTTTTGCAGAGATATGGCTGGGTTAGATGCTTGTCAACGGCGCGAAGCTGTCAAGGAATTCATCATTTTGACAGACTTTTCGCGTTGCCAAGGCCCCATGATTGGGCGAGTGTCCCCGCCGCCCCAAACAGCCCGATAAGGATTTTCCATGACCACTTCGTTCCCGGAAACGAAAACCGGCCTGCGCCTTGGCCTCGCCTCTGCCGCCGTGACGGGCTGTCTCGCGTTTGTTCTCTTCGCCGGTCTCCCGGCAAGGGCGGAAGACGCCAACCCGGTGCTCGCAAAGGTTAACGGCGCGGAGATCCGCCAGAGCGACGTGACGCTCGCCGAGGAGGAACTCGGCCCCAGCCTGGCGCAGATGGATCCCGCGACCAAGAAGGACAACGTGCTGTCGTTCCTGATCGACATGAAGATCGTTGCCAAGGCCGCCGAGGACAAGAAGGTCGAAAACAACGAGGACTTCAAGAAGCGGCTGGCGTTCACCCGCAACCGGCTTCTGATGGACAGCCTGCTGGCGAGCGAGGGCAAGGCGGCGACCACCGACGAGGCCATGAAGAAGGTCTATGAGGAGGCCGCCAAGCAGATCTCGGGCGAACAGGAAGTCCACGCCCGCCATATCCTGGTCGAGACCGAGGACGAGGCCAAGGCGGTCGAGGATGAGCTCAAGAAGGGCGCCGATTTCGCCGATCTCGCCAAGAAGAAATCCAAGGATCCCGGCGCATCCGACGGCGGCGATCTCGGCTTCTTCACCAAGGAGCAGATGGTGCCGGAATTCTCCGCCGTCGCCTTCGCGCTGGAGCCGGGCAAGATCTCCGATCCGGTGAAATCGCAGTTCGGCTGGCACGTCATCAAGGTCGAGGAAAAGCGCAACCGCAAGGCGCCGGATTTCGCGCAGGTCAAGGGCCAGATCGAGACCTATGTGACGCGCAAGGCGCAGGCCGAATACGTGGCCAAGCTGCGCGAAAGCGCCAAGGTCGAGCGTATGGACCAGGCCGAGGCCAAGCCGGACGCGGCCAAGCCGGCCGACGCCAAGATGGCGCCGGCGAAGAAGTAAAAATTCGCTGTCACTTCCGCGAAGCCGATAGTATTTACAGACGTCATGGCCGGGCTTGCCCGCCTTCGCTAAAGCTTCGGCGGACCGGCACTCAAAGCCCGTCGAAGCCTCTGGCGTAGACGGGTCCCGGCCATCTACGTCTTGAAATCTCCTTCAGCGAGAAGAGACGTGGATGGCCGGAATAAATCCGGCCATCACGATCTATTTCAGCCTGTCGTTTTCGGAATTTGCCCATGTCCTCGCTGTCTCCCCGCTCGCCCCGACCCACGTCCCCGACATGCCCGCGATTGCGGGCGTCAAGCTCGCTACCGCGGCGGCGGGTATCCGCTACAAGGACCGCACCGACGTGCTGCTGGCCGTGATGGACAAGGGGACCGCGGTGGCCGGCGTCTTCACCCAATCGAAGTGTCCGTCGGCGCCGGTGGAATGGTGCCGCGCCAAGCTCGGCGGCGGCAGATCTTCCAAGGGAGGGTTTGCCCGCGCGCTGGTGGTGAATTCCGGCAACGCCAATGCCTTCACCGGCAAGACCGGGCGGCAGGCCACCGCGCTGACGGCGGACATTGCCGCCAAGGCGCTCGGCTGCCGCCCCAGTGAGGTGTTCCTCGCCTCCACCGGCGTGATCGGCGAGCCGCTTGATGCCACCAAATTCGACGGTGTGATGGGCGCGCTTGCGGACAGCGCAACTCCCGGCGAATGGATGGCCGCGGCAAAAGCCATCATGACCACCGACACCTTTCCGAAGGTCGCCACCGCGACCGCGAAGCTCGGCAAGGCGAAGGTTGTGATCAACGGCATGGCCAAGGGCGCCGGCATGATCATGCCCGACATGGCGACCATGCTGGCCTTCGTGTTCACCGACGCGCCGATCGCGGCTGGCGCCTTGCAATCGCTCTTGAAGGGCGGCGTCGAAGATACGTTCAATGCCGTCACCATCGACGGCGACACCTCGACGTCGGACACGCTGCTGGCCTTCGCCACCGGCGCCGCCGCGGCCAATGGCGCGCCGAAAATCAGCCGCGCCAGCGACCCCCGCCTGAAGGCATTTGCAAAAGCATTCCGCGCCGTGCTCGCCGATTTGGCGGAACAGGTGGCGCGGGACGGCGAAGGCGCGCGCAAGCTGGTCGAGATCATCGTCGAGGGCGCGGTGTCGAAAGCCTCGGCGCGCAGAATCGCGATGTCGGTGGCGAATTCGCCGCTGGTGAAGACCGCGATCGCCGGCGAGGACGCCAATTGGGGCCGCGTGGTGATGGCGGTCGGCAAGGCCGGCGAGCCCGCCAACCGCGACAAGCTCTCGATCTCGTTCAACGGCATCCGCGTCGCGAGACACGGCGCGCGCGATCCGTCCTATGACGAGGCGGAAGTGTCAAAGGCGATGCAGAACCCGAAGATCCAGATCAAAATAGCGCTGGGCCTCGGCAAGGGCCGCGACCGCGTGCTGACCTGCGACCTCACCAAGGAATACGTCGCGATCAACGGCGATTACCGGTCGTGAGCGCCACGACCGGCTAGAGCATGATCCGGAAAAGTGGACACCGGTTTTCCGAAAAGATCATGCTCAAACAAAAAGATAGAGCGTTTTCGAGCGAAGTGGATACCGGTTCGCGTAAAGAAAACGCGTCAAAACAAACGAGTAGAGCCTCGGTTCTGATTCAATCAGAACCGATCAGGCTCCAGGCCTTTGGCCCGGCCGCTAATTCGTAATATGCGCCGTGATCAGCGCGTGGTTGAACATGGCGTTCAAGGCAGCGGTGATGTCGGCGGGCGTGTTGGCCGTGTAGAAGAAGCCGGGCGAGGCGCAGCCCGAAAGACTGGCCGGAATATTCGCGATGTTGTTGTTGGCATAGGTGTCTTCGTTACCAGCGAAGGATGTGTTCACCGGGTTGATCGTCTGGTAGGGAATATAAAGCACGGAAACGATGATGCCGCGGGCCTTGAGGTCCGCGCAGGCGGTGGGGTAGGTGTTGATGGGGTCATTTAGCACGGTGGCGTGGTTGCTGCCGGACCAGCCGCCGTTGGGAACGCCTTTGACCTGGTTGTCTTGTGCGCCGTCGGTGACGAGGAAGACATAAGGCACCGTGTTGTTCGATGAGCTGCCGTCGCCGACGCTGGTGATCACGGTGTTCAGGCTGTGGAGCGCATTGTCGATATGCGTGCCGCCCGAGCCAAGATTTGCATCCATATTGGTATCAAGCAGCGAGGCGAGGTTTGCGGCGGCGTAGTTGATGGTGCCGGACGTCGCAGGATTGCCATTGATAGCTGAGGTCAGCGGAAAATAATTCGCATTGAGATACCGGATGAAGGGGTAGAGCCCGATCCGGAATTGATTGGTGACCTTCTCGGTCGCGTTCGCGGTAATGAACAATTGGTTCACGGCGTAGCCGACCGCGTCGAGGCGCAGTTGGATGCAGGCGTTGGTGCCCGCGGTCGGGCAGTTTGAAACAGGCGGCAGAGCTGTATACAGCGAGTTGGGCAGGCCGGACACCATGGTAGATGACAGCCTCTTGCCCGCAGGATAAGTCGAATTTGCCGTAGTTGTCGTGAGAAGACCGGCGTATCCGCTCTGGCTCACGCGCGAGATCGCATAGCCCAGACAGTAGTTGTTCGTTGGGTATCCCTGGGTCCCGCTATCAGTGCACGCGCTGTTTTGCGGCGAAAAATGGCAGGCCAAGGTACAGCCGGTCGGATACTGCCTGTAGTTATCCGGGTTGATTGACTGCATCCGCACGGCTTCGGCCGTCGTCGACGGCAGGCCCATCGAGCCCGAAACGTCCAGCGTGAGATAAAAATCGAGATACGGCGGCAGCGAGGAGCGCGCGCTTGAGCTGCCGCTTACCGTGAGGGATTGATATCCGACGACCTTCATGAAGGTCACGGGAACGTCGGCGCTGAACTGGATGTTGGAAGTCAGGCTTATCCCGGTCTTTGTCACCGTGCTGGTACGCGACAAATTCGTGTAACCGGTGACCTGGCTCATGTTGCCGTCAAAGATGTTATTGGCATCGGTGACGCCGGCAGTGACCGAACCACTGGTCGACATTGCCGCGGCCGCGACATAACCGGGGGACCTCTGGGAGATCGAGGCAACGGCCGCGCCGTCCGCCGCGGATTGCAGCTTTGCCCTCATTCTGGTCGCCATCGAGTAGTCAACGGCACAACCGACCGCCGATATCAGCGGAACACATGCGATCGCAAAGATCACCGCGATATTGCCGCGCTGATCGCTGCGGAAATTACCAATCAAGCGAAGCTTATTGCGCATGGTGGTGATGCCTGTGCCGGTTTGGATCCGGTAAAACCTACGGGCGGCGCATTAAATATCGCTTATCGCGACCGTAGAAATGTCGCTGGAATACGGTTAATGAAAGCCTTCTTCAATGGCTCGAGGTCTCGGCCTGAGACCTTGTCTCCCAAAGCATCCGGCGCATGACGCATATCAATGTCACCCTGGTCAATGTCACCCTGGTGGTCGCCTGCGCGCTGGTCGACGCCGACAAGCGCGTACTGATCGCGCAGCGGCCGGAAGGCAAGGCGCTCGCGGGCCTGTGGGAATTTCCCGGCGGCAAGATCGAGCCCGGCGAACGGCCGGAAGCGACGCTGATCCGCGAGCTGCACGAGGAAATCGGCATCACCGTGCGCGAAGCCTGCCTCGCGCCGCTCACCTTCGCGAGCCACGCCTACGACAACTTTCATCTCCTGATGCCGCTCTACATCTGCCGGCGCTGGGAGGGCGAGGTGATCGCGCGCGAGGGCCAGAAACTCGCCTGGGTCCGCGCCAACAAGCTGCGCGACTACCCGATGCCGCCGGCGGACATTCCGCTGATCCCGCATCTGATCGATTTGTTGATGTGAGGGGCGCGCGAGCTTCGACTTCGATTCGTCATGGCCGGGCTCGTCCCGGCCATCCACGTCTTGGCTTCGGCCGGGAAAGACGTGGATGCCCGGCACAAGGCCGGGCATGACGACGAACGACGAAGTTAGGTCCTGGGCCGCCTCACGCCTCAGCCAGACCTGCGTTCGCGGGGACGACACGTGAAGATTTATTTTCCAAACAATCAAGCAGGGAGTTTACGACCGTCATTGCGAGCCAACGGGTCGGCGCAAAGCGCCGCCCGATGACAGGCTCCGCGAAGCAATCCATTGGTGCCGCAATAAAGAAGGCTGGATTGCTTCGTCGCTTCGCTCCTCGCAATGACGTCATGATGTGAGTCCGCGATCTCGCGGCGCATTTCGCCCGAGTTTTGCTTTGAAATTCCCGCCCTCCCCAATCAGAGGGCGCAGGGAATGCCGGGCGCCCGATGCGCCCGATAGCCGCGTGTGCAATGATAGTGGTAGAACGCACACGCGTTAGTCAGGTCACACCGGAATCACCCGGCATTCCCCGCGCAATGGTTTTAACGGTTTCCTTCAAGCTCTCCCCGGTGACCGGGCTTTCTTGCCACCGTCACCCCTGAGAAGCTTGCTTCTCAAGAGCTTGACACCAGCGTCGGGGTGTCAGGACCACACGACTTCTCCGTCCGCAAGAAAGCGCCCTCGTCTAAAGCGCCACTTGCGTCCACCGCATCCCGCCCCGCGTTCGTGACGTTGCGCAACGCCCCTCCTAAGGGACAGGATGATTCGCTCTATTCCTGTTTCTACCCGGCCGTCAAGAAAAATTTCGGAAATTCCGAAATCGACAGATCACCGCTTCGGCCCCTTCACCGCCGCTTCCAAACTCGCTTTCGCCGATCCCGGCTTCAGCGGCTTCTGCTGGCTCTCATGCGGCGCCCAGCCGGACAGCCAGATCACGTCGAAGGTGGCGCGGATGCGGCCGTCCGGATCGGCAAAGCGTTCGCCGTAGATCTGCGCCATCCGCAGCATGGTGGCGCGGCGGGTCGGCGTCCGCCGCCGCTCGACCAGGACATTGGTCGCGCCCATGCGCCTGAGATCGGCCATCAGCGCCAACGCGCTGTCATAGCGCACCACGATGCGGTCGAGGTCGGTGACCGGCAGCGCGAAGCCCGCGCGCTGCAACAGGCTGCCGACATCGCGCAGATCGGCTGATGGCGCGACGCGGGGCGACACCCCGCTTTCGAGTTCTGCTTCGGCCGCGGCAAAAGATTGCCTGAGCTCGGTCAGCGTATCGCCGCCGAGCATCGCCGCCAGCAGCAGCCCGTCCGGTTTCAGCGCGCGGCGGATCTGCGCCAGCACGCCCGGCAGATCGTTGACGAACTGAAAGGCTAGCGCGGAAACGGCGAGATCGAGCTGTTCCGGCTGCAACGGCAGCGGCTCGGATTCGTTCTCCGGCAGATCGATCCGCGCGAGTTCATCGACGCGGCCGCGCAGCGCGTCGCGGAGCTGATCGCCGGGGGTGCCGATATCGGCCGCGCTCTTGAATTGCCGCAGCACCGCCTGCAACCGCTCCGCCACATCCCCGGCTACGCGATCGAGCAGGAACGTGGCCGGCCCGCCACGCAACGCGCGGTTCTGCCGGGCGCGCAGCAAGGCGCGGTCGAACAGATTTGGCGCGGTATTCGGGTTCGGGGCCATGCCGGTTGGTACGCCGGTCTGCCCATGGCTGACAATCCGATGCCTTGAGAATCTGAATAAAGTCTAAAAAGATACTTTTCAGTACACCCGTTAAGCGCTAGCCTTTTCGCATGGCCACCGAAAAAGCCGAAACCGACCGCGTTCCGATCACGTTGGCGCTCTCGACCATCGCCTATCTCGAGAAGCTGGTGAGACAGGGCACCCACGGCACCAGCGTACCCGGCGTCGCAAGGACCCTGATCGAGGAAGGCATTCGGCTCGCCATCAAGGACGGGCTGCTTTCGATCCGCGACAATGGCAAGGCGCCCTGAGGAAAGCTTTCGGGACGCGCCGGTTCGACGACAGCGGCTGCGCATCCGATGGCCACATGGTTCGAGACGCGCCTTCGGCGCTCCTCACCATGAGGGTCTAAGACCTCATCCTGAGGAGGCGCGAAGCGCCGTCTCGAAGGATGAAGCCACCGAACTGGAAAATGCTCTGGGGACCATCCACATGCCCGCTAAAGAACCCACCTGGACCGTAGAACGCGTCGAACTCCTGAAAAGCCGCTTTACAGCCGGGCTGTCCTGCCGCGAAATCGCCGCCGACATCGGGGTGAGCCGCAACGCCGTCATCGGCAAGCTCTCCCGCCTCAGTCTGACGCGCGAGAACGAGCGGCGATGCGCAGCGCACCGGCGCAAGGAGGCCGCGAAGGGCCGGCCGCGGTGGATCGGTGCCGAGGCTCCAATATCAGATGCTGCAAGCGCTGTACCGCGAGCCGCCGCTGGCCGCCGACGAGCCGATCCCAGCGAACACTGCTGCTCGTTGCTCGAACTGAGCGAAGCGAGATGCCGCTGGCCGATCAGCACCCCGGGCGAAAAGGATTTCTGCTTCTGCGGCAACACGCCGGTCGAAGGCCTGCCCTATTGCGCGGGCCACGCCAGGCTCGCCTACCGGCCGGGCTCTCGCCAGCGCGTCGCGCGGGGGTGAGGCTGACACGCCGGTCTCCCCGCCCGCCGGGACCCACTCGCCGTTAGCAAAGATGGACCCCGGATCAGCAGCGCGCCGCGCCGCAAGCAGGGCTCGTTTTAGGTTGTGGTATAATTCATCAAATCAACTGGAAATTCGTCCCCATGTGCAAATGTGGAGCCCGAGGCCTTACCACCTGCCTTGTTTGTTGCGGCTTGTTATTCGCGCCGCTCGGCGCGAAGAACCCGCCTGTGACCGCCGTTGGCCACGTCCTGACAACAGTGGCAAGCTCAACCGAGTCGATATCGAGCGTGCAGCTAGTGTACAGCGTGCCGAATACCGTGACCGGAGCACTGCATCGATTGCCGGCGGAACTGCCAAGATCGGCCATATATCTACCCGACAAGTACCGATACTCCTAACCTCCGCGTGAACCATCGTTGGGCGGAGTCACTTGATGCAGGACTCCCGGGCACGCCTTTGGTTTGTCGCTTGAGAGTCGATAGAGCCGGCGCTAGCCTCTCCCGCATGGACACTCAACCGTCTCCATCCCGCTCCATCACCGGACACCTGCGCGGCGCGCTGAGCGTTTGCCGCGGCGCGTGGCGGCATGCCGCGCGGCTCGCGCTCGACATCGCGCTGCCGACGCTGTGCGTCGCGTGCCGCGAACCGGTCGACGGCGAAGGCGTCTGCGCCGAGTGCTGGGCGAAACTGTCGTTCATCGCGCCGCCGTTTTGCCCGCGCCTCGGCATTCCCTTCGTCTACGATCCCGGCCCCGAATTGCTGTCGATGGAAGCCATCGCCAATCCGCCCGCCTATGCGCGCGCCCGCGCCGCGGTGCGCTATGACGACGTCGCGCGCACGCTGGTGCATGCGCTGAAATACCAGGACCGCACCGATCTGGCGCCGGCGATGGGCCGCTGGATGGCGCGGGCCGGGCGCGAGCTGATCGAGGAGGCCGACGCGCTGGTGCCGGTGCCGCTGCACTGGCGACGCGGCTGGAGCCGCCGCTACAACCAGTCCGGCGCGCTGGCGCGCGTCATCGAGCGGCAGAGCGGCGTGAAAGTGGTGTCGGAAGCGCTGCGCCGCGTGCGGCCGACCCAGCAGCAGATCGGCCTTTCAAGGTCGCAGCGCGCCAGCAACGTACAGGGGGCGTTCAAGGTCGCAAGCCACAGGCAGTCCGAGATTCAGGGCCGCCGCGTGGTCCTGATCGACGATGTCCTGACATCAGGCGCCACCGTCGACGCCTGCGCGCGGGCGCTTCTGCGCGCCAAGGCGGCCTCCGTCGACGTCCTGGTGTTCGCCCGGGTTGTGGACACCCATAGAGCTCCCATATAATTGGGTATTCTTCCCTAAAACCGGGCGATACATGACCGCAGCGATCGAAATCTACACCCGTCCGGGCTGCGGCTATTGCAGCGCTGCCAAATCGCTGCTGACGCGCAAAAAAGCCGCGTTCACCGAATATGATGTCGCTGTCGAGCCTAAGCTTCGCCAGGAAATGTGGGACCGCGCCGGCGCCGGCTCGACCTTTCCGCAGATTTTCATAGGCCAAACCCATGTCGGCGGCTGCGACGAGCTCTATGCGCTGGACCGCGAGGGCAAGCTCGATTCGATGCTGGCGGGCGAAAAGGCCAAAACATGAGCGCTGACCTCACCTTCACGGCCGCCATGGTGCAGATGCGCACCTCCCTGTTGCCCGAGCCGAGCCTCGAGCAGGGAACCAGGCTCGTTCGGCAGGCTGCGGCAGAGGGTGCCGACTATGTGCTCACCCCCGAGGTGTGCAACATGATGCAAGCCAACCGCAAGGCGCTGTTCGAACATCTCGCCACAGAGGCGGACGATCTTTCGCTGAAGGCCTACCGCGCGCTCGCCGCCGAATTGAAAATCCATCTCCATGTCGGCTCGCTGGCGCTGCGCGCCTCGCCGGAGCGTGCCGTCAACCGCTCGTTCCTGATCGGACCGGATGGCCTCGTGATCGCGAGCTATGACAAGATCCACATGTTCGACATCGATCTGCCCGGCGGCGAGAGCTATCGCGAGTCCGCCAATTATCAGCCGGGCGAAACCGCGGTGATTTCCGACCTGCCCTGGGGCCGTATCGGGCTGACGATCTGCTACGATTTGCGCTTCCCGGCGCTGTACCGCGCGCTCGCCGAAGCCGGCGCGTCGTTCCTCACCGTGCCCTCCGCCTTCACCAAAAAGACCGGCGAAGCGCATTGGCACACGCTATTGCGCGCCCGCGCCATCGAGAACGGCTGCTTCGTGTTCGCCGCAGCCCAAGGCGGCATGCACGAGAACAAGCGCGAGACCTATGGCCACTCGCTGATCGTCGCGCCCTGGGGCGAGGTGCTCGCCGAGGGCGGCACCGAGCCCGGTGTTTTCATGGCCAGGATCGATCCGGCCAAGGTCGAGGCCGCGCGGAAAAGCGTGCCGTCGCTGCAGCACGGCCGCCGGTTCAGCGTCGCCGACCCCAAGGCCGGCCCCGAACATCTGCATCTGGTGCGGGGATCGGCATGATCCATTACAACCTGCGCTGCGAGCGAGGCCATGCGTTCGAAAGCTGGTTTCAAAGCTCATCCGCCTATGAAGCCCAGGAAAAGCGCAAGCTGGTGACCTGTCCCGTTTGCGGGTCGGCCAAGGTCGAGCGGGCCATCATGGCCCCGCAGATCGTCAGCAAGAAAGCGCGGGAGAGCGCGGAACCGGTGCCTGCCGCGCCCGCGGAAGCCGCGGCGCCGGCGTCGACGCCGCTGTTGATGGCGCAGGAACGCGAGCTGCGCGCCAAGCTCAAGGAATTGCGCGACCATATCGTGAAGAACGCCGACAATGTCGGCGAGCGCTTTCCCAACGAAGCGCGGAAAATGCATTACGGCGATATCGAACATCGCCCGATCTACGGCGAGGCCTCGCCGGACGAGGCGCGCGCCTTGATCGATGAAGGCGTCGAAGTGACGCCGCTGCCGGCGCTGCCGGACGACCGGAACTGACGCGAAGCGTCATTCCGGGGCACGCGTCTTCGCGTGAACCCGGAATCTGTCGATAACTGGATTCCGGGTTCGCGCTCCGCGCGCCCCGGAATGACGGTGCGCTAAACCGCCACCAGCAACGCCACGCCGATCACGATCAGCGCGATGCCGCCGAGTTCGCGACCCGACAGCGGCTGCTTGAACGAGTAATACGCCACGGCTTGCGCGAACAGCACTTCCACCAGCGCCAGCGTGCGCACATTGGCGGCGGCCGTGAGCGCGAACGCCAGGAACCAGAACTGCGAGGCGAAAGCGCCCATGAAGCCCGCGAAAACAGAGGGCTTCCACAGCCCGAGGATTTTCTGGAGCACGCCGGGCGCGCGCGCCAAAAGGTAGATCGTCAGCACCAGCGTCTGCACGAACAGCCCGAACACCAGCGTGTAGGATGCCGCGGTGACGAACGATACGCCGGGCACCACGATAACCGCACCGCGAAAGCCGACCGCCGACAGCGCAAACCCCGCGGCGGCAGCGAGGCCGAGCAGCGTCGGTTTCAAATCCGTAAAACCTTTCTCAGCGCCGGGACGCAGCGCGGCAATGACCACGCCGGCGGTCGCAATCAGGATCGCAACCACCTTCAGCACCGTCAGGTGATCGCCGAGAAAGACAAAACCGAAGATCGCGGTCTGGATCGCCTCGGTCTTCAGATACGCCGTCGTCACCACGAACGAACGGTCGTTCATCGCGAGCAGCATCAGTCCGGTGGCGACGATCTGGCTGAGCGCGCCGAGCAGAAGCCACGGCCAGAACACCGCGGTCGGCCACGGCACATGGTCGCCGGTCGCGGCCAGCACCACCGCGAAGAACACGAGCGAGAACGGAAAGCCGAACAGGAAGCGGATATTGGTGGCGCCCCAGGTGCCGAGCGGCCCCGTCAATTGCCGCTGCATGGCATTGCGCGCGACCTGCCCGAGCGCAGCCGTGATGGTGAAGGGAATCCAGAGCGTGGCGACGGAGAACATGGGCGGGGGAATCGGTTAGCGGGCGGGAATCGCGGTCACCGTGCCGGGGCGGAAGAGCGCGGTCAACCGGCAGGATTGCATGCGACATCCACCACATCGTCGTCCCTGCGAAAGCAGGGACCCATAACCACAGGATTTAGTTTTTGGGCACCGCCGCTAGACCAGCAAATCACTGAGATCACGCCACTCCGGGTTCTCGCGCTCTATCAACTCTATCTTCCAATCCCGCTTCCATCGTTTTAGCTGCTTCTCCCGCGTGATCGCTTCGTCCGCGCGATCATAGGATTCGACGTAAACGAGGCGAAACACCCCATAAGCCTTGACGAATGAGGAGCCCTCGCCCTTTCGATGCTCCTCCAGCCTCTTCCGCAGGGAGTTCGTTACGCCGATGTACAGGGTTCCGTGACGCCGGCTAGCGAGAATGTAGACATGATACATGCGCGAAACACAAAATGGATGTTGAGCTATTCGTGCTTAGTCACGCGGGCCGGTGGTTATGGGTCCCTGCTTTCGCAGGGACGACGACGGCATTTTACGGCGCCCACTCCGCCACCACCATGTAGTTCACGTCCATGTCGGAGGACAGGCTCCAGCGGTCGGCGAACGGCGAGTAGACCACGCCGCTCTGCTCGGTGATGGCGAGCCTGTTGGTCTCCAGGTGATGGGCGAGTTCGTCGGGGGTGACGAACTTGTCCCATTGATGGGTGCCGCGCGGCAGCCAGCGCAGCACATATTCCGCGCCGACGATGGCGAGCGCAAAACTCTTCCAGTTGCGGTTCAGGGTCGAGATCACCATCATCCCGCCTGGCTTCAGCATCGCCGCGCAGCGGTTGATGAACATGCCGACATCGCTGACATGCTCGACCACTTCCATCGCCAGCACGATGTCGAAGCGCTCGCGCACGTCCATCTGCTCCACGGTGGTGCAGCGGTAATCGATCGACAGGTGCCCCTTGTCGGCGTGCAGCCGGGCGGCGGCGATGTTGGTGGCGGACGGATCGACGCCGATCACCTGTGCGCCGAGCCGGGTGAACGGCTCGCACAACAGCCCCGCGCCGCAGCCGATATCGAGGATGCGCAGGCCGGACAGGCAATTCAGGCTTTTGACGTTGCGCTCGAACTTGCGGCAGGCAGCGTCGCGGATATAGGTCAGGCGCAGCGGGTTGATCTTGTGCAACGGCGCCATCTTGCCGTGGGGATCCCACCATTCGTCCGACAGTTTCGAGAATTTCGCGATTTCGGCGGGATCGACCGTGGTCGCCGGGCCGCCGGAAGGATTTGCAGGCGAATTTTGTTGCATGGACATGGATGACGCGCCGCTCCTATCGCGCGGTGATGTAATTGCGAAACGCCAGCGGCGAGGCAATGGTCGAGATGGTTTCCTTGCCCTCTCCGACGCCGAGAATGGTGACGTCGCCGTAGTTGAGGATGCGGCCGAGAATGCTCTGGTCGACATCGACGCTCTCGACCTTGTCAAGCGACATCTCGAAAGTGCGCCGCTTGATGAAGCCGGTCTTGTGGACGACGCGCAGGTTGGTGACATCGGTCTCGGTGGTCCAGCGGTGGAACCAGGCCTTCGCGGTCCAGTACAGCGCGGCAAGCGCCACCAGCGCCGACAGGCCCAGCAGGATGACGCCTTCGGCGATGGCCTCCCGCGACAGAATGAGCAGGACCAGCGCGAGGATCCAGGCCGCGATCGCCGGCAAATAGAAGATCCAGTGCGCGTTGGTCGAATACAGCACTTTCTCGCCGGGCTGCAGGATTTCGTCGATATAACGCCCCATACGCTGGCCTCAATTACCCTGCCGTCACGTGTCCCGCGCCGCTTTCCCGAAAGTGCCGGAACCCGGTTGCT
>CAWGSB010000011.1:0-287529 GCA_963825105.1 uncultured Alphaproteobacteria bacterium | reverse complement strand
GACAGGTTGTCGCCTAACCGAACTGGCGGGGGAGAACGCTTCCCTCGACAAAGACGTTCTTCAGGCCGTCCTCCGGCTTGCAGAAGGGCTGCTTGTCGGCCCATGCGACCGCATCGAGAACTTCCTGCTTGATGGCAGCCTCCATCGCCGCCGCCTTGGCGGCATCGATCACTTTCCAGCCGATCAGGGTGTTGCGGCAGATATCGACGGGATCGCGAGTTCATCCAGTCGCGCACCTCCCGTTCCGGCCGGAACGAGGAAATTGCCAGCGGATCGTAGCCAAAGGCACCGAGTTCGCCGGGCTTGGCGCCGGGCGCTCCCCAGTGATTGTAATAGCGGTAGGTCTTGGCCTCGATCAGCGTCGGGCCCTGGCCCGCCCGCGCCCGGTCAACCGCGGTTTTGGCGACGTTGTAGACCTGCATCACGTCCTGTCCGTCGACGACGACGCCGGGAATGCCATAAGGCGCCGCGGCTTCCGCGATATCCTTCATCGGGCACGACCAGGAATAATGCGCGTATTGGTGATAGAGATTGTTCTCGATCACGTAGATGAACGGCAGCTTGAGCAACGCCGCGTTATTCAACGCGCTGTGGAAGTGCGGCGTGGCGTAAGTGCCGTCGCCGCCGAAATTGACGACCACCTGCTTGCTGCCGCGGGCGCGGATCGCAAAGGCCGAGCCGGTCGCGATCACCGGTCCCGGACCGATCATGCCGTCGGCGCCCATGAAGCCGATCGACTTGTCGGAGATGTGCATCTCGCCGCCGTAGCCCTTGTTCAGGCCGGTCGCCCTGAAGTCATACTCCGCCGCCATCTTCTTGATGTCGGCGCCCTTGGCGATGGCGTGGCCGGAAGGCCGATGCGTGCTGTAGACGAGGTCGGCTTCCATCACGCCGCCGGTGTTTTTCAAGGCGGCGCAGACGCCGGTCGCGACCGCTTCCTGACCGACATAGAAGTGATTGTAACCGCGGTAGTTGGAATCGGTCAGCATCTTGTCGACCAACGTCCGCTCGTACCAGCGAATCCGCAGGATCGTGCCGAACATGTTGGTCAGTTGGGCGTCGCTGAGGTCCTTGGCCCAATAGCCGATCTCGCCCTGCTGGGCGTTGGCGATCCTGCTGCTGAGCGAAATCGCGGCGCCCGCGCCTGCGAGTCCCTGAAGGAAGTTGCGTCGGGTAGCGGACGGAGATTTTCCTTGCGCATCACGCGAATGCGCGTCGTTGCGATCAGCCATGGCGTTTTCTCCCGATCTGTGGCGTCGCATTTAAAGCGCCGCCGATCGAAAAAGGCTGCTCCGGAATGGGCAACTGGTCGTTGATGCAGATCAACGCTGCGCGTCATCAAAACGTCACGCTGCATCTGCGAAGCACGGTGCGCGAATAGACGATTTTCCGCGCAAATCGAAGCATTTGGCGGCGAGTTGATATCGCTCAACGAGCGCATCGCCGGTTTGTTTATTTTTGGAAGCGACTTAGCTTGCGCTAAGCCGTTGTTCAGGCTGGCAATCGCGCAACCGGCACGGCCGAACGCGTATCGCCCGGCGCAGGCTCCCCCCGCGCCAGGACCTGTCTGTGACAGCCGATGTTTGAGGAAGATCAATGAATCCCGATGTGGCTGGCATAGCCTTCTCACTTCTCAACCCACCATCGAGGGAGATTTGTCATGGCAGAAGCTGCAACAAAATTACCCATCAAGACCGAAGCCACGCCGGCGAAGCCGCCTGCCAAAGCCGCTGACTGGCAACCCTTCGAAGTTCTGCGCAATCAGGTCGACCGGTTGTTTCACGATTTCCAGACCGGATTTCTGCAGGCTCCATTCTTCCGTCCGTTCCCCGACATCGAGTCGTTCTGGCGCCGTGACTTTGGCTTCCGTGACCTGGGCTTCAACGTCACCCCGGCCATCGACATCGTCGAGAAGGACAAGGCGTTCGAAGTCACGGCCGAGCTGCCGGGCCTCGATGCCAAGAACATCGAGGTTCAGCTTGCCAACGGCATGCTGACCATCAAGGGCGAAAAGCATGAGGAGAAGGAAGAGAAGACCAAGGACCGCTACGTCTCCGAGCGGCGCTACGGCTCTTTCCGCCGCACGCTGCAGGTTCCCGGCAGCGTCGACGCCGAGAAGATCGAAGCGAGCTACAAGAGCGGCGTTCTGACCGTCACCATGCCGAAGTCTCCGGAAGCGCAGAAGAAGGAGAAGACGATTCCGGTAAGCGTGAAGTAAGCGTGAAGTAAGGGTAAGCGGGAAGCAAGCCGCGCTGCCGGCCTCGCCGCATCAAGGTTTTGATCGGCGAGGCCGCGCGGTTGCGCGCATGATGACGATTTGACCCACGGAGAAGCGGCGAATGGCTCACAAGCAAATCCTGTTTCATTCCGCCGCCCGCGAAAAAATCCTGCGCGGCGCAACGCTTCTGGCCGATGCGGTGCGCGTCACGCTGGGCCCGAAGTCGAAATCGGTCCTGATTCAAAAGAGCTGGGGCGCACCGATCGTCTGCAATGACGGCGTCACCATTGCCAAGGAATTCGACCTCAAGGACGCCGAGGAGAATCTCGGCGCCCAGGTGCTTCGCCAAGCCGCGGAGAGAACCGGGGACGTTGTCGGCGACGGCACCAGCACCTCGACCATCCTCGCCCACGCGATCCTCGCCGATGGCGTGCGCAACGTGGTGGCGGGCGCCAGCGCTATCGATCTCAAGCGTGGCCTGGACCGGGCGGCGCGCGCCGCGATCGAGGCGCTGCGCGCGATGTCCCGGCCGGTAAAGACGAAAGCCGAGAAGGCGCAGGTCGCCACCTTATCGGCCCACAATGATCCAGTAATCGGCGACCTGGTCGCCGACGCCATCGAGAAGGTCGGCGGCGACGGCGTGATCTCGGTCGAAGAATCCAAGACCACGGAAACCACGCTGGACGTCGTCGAAGGCCTGAAATTCGACCGCGGCTTCATATCCCCCTACTTCGTCACCGACGCGGAGCGCATGGAGGCCGTGCTGGAAGATCCATTCGTGCTGCTGTGCGATCACAAGATCGGGGCGCTGCGCGATCTGATTCCGGTGCTCGAGCAGGTCGCCAAGTCGGGCCGTCCATTGCTGATCGTGGCCGAGGATATCGAAGGCGAGGCGCTTGCGACCCTGATCGTCAACCAGCTTCGCGGGGTTCTCAAGGGCTGCGCGGTCAAGGCGCCCGGCTTCGGCGACCGGCGCAAGGCGATGCTGGAAGACATCGCGATATTGACCGGGGCGCAGGTGATATCCGAAGAACTGGGATTGAAGCTTGAGAGCGTGACGCTGCAACAGCTCGGGCGCGCCGCGCGGGTGGTTGCGGACAAGGAAAACACCACGCTGATCGGCAGCGGCGGCGACCGTACCCGGATCGACGGCCGGATTGCGCAAATCCGGCGCGAGATCGAAAAGACGACCAGCGATTATGACCGCGAAAAGCTCGAGGAACGGCTGGCCAAACTGTCCGGCGGCGTGGCGGTGATCCGCGTCGGCGCCCCGACCGAAGCCGAGATGAAGGCGAAGAAGGAAGCGCTCGACGACGCCATCAGCTCCACCAAGGCGGCGATCGCCGAGGGAATTGTGCCCGGCGGCGGTCTGGCGCTTTTGAAATGCGTCGAAGCCGTCACCCGGGAAGAAGCAGCCTGCCAGGGCGACGAGAGGACCGGCGTTCAGATCCTGAAACGGGCGCTCGAAGCGCCGGCGCGTCAGATCGCGGAGAATTCCGCCGTCGACGGCGGCGTCGTCGTTGCACGGATGCTGGGCGGCCAGGGCAATTTCGGCTTCGATGCCGCGCGCAAGGAATATGTCGATCTGGTCGAGGCCGGCATTGTCGATCCTGCAAAGGTGGTTCGCACCGCCCTGGAAAACGCGGTCTCGGTCGCCAGCGTGCTGCTGCTCACCGAAGCGACGATGACGGAAATTCCGGAGACCAAGAGAGAACGGCCGGCTGAGCCGGAAATGGCCATGTGATCGGCGAGCGGCCGTTGTCGCCAGAGCGCGGAACGCAGCTTCAGCGCGCCTTGCGAAACGTCAGATTGATGCGCTGCCGGCCGATCAAGGCGTGTTCGCCGTCGGCGAGCGGCGCGACGCCGTGAAAGGCGAGCCGCGCCGGCCCGCCCCACACCACGACGTCGCCATGCTCGAGCCGGAACCGGCGCGGTTTGTCGCTGCGCTTCAATCCGCCGAACAGGAAGATCGCGGGCAAACCTAACGAAACCGAGACGATCGGCGCGCCGAAATCGTGCTCGTCTTTGTCCTGATGCAGCGACATCCGCGCGCCCGGCAGGTAGCGATTGATCAGGCAGGCATCCGGCGCGAAGGCGCCGAAGCCCGCGCGTGTCGCAGCCTGCGCGGCAAGCTCGCGAAACGATGCCGGCATCGCCGGCCACGGCTTTCCCGTTTCGGGATCGTTGGCATCGTAACGATAACCGGTGCGATCGGTGACCCAGCCAAAGCTGCCGCAATTGGTCATCGCCACCGACATCTGATGACCGCCCGGCGTCATCATGTGGCGAAACGGCGCCTGCTCCGCGATATCGCGCAAGGCGGCGATCAGCCCGGCTTCGAACGGTCTTGCCAGCCCGCGCAGCAGCACGGCGCCCTCCGCCATCGCCTCCTGCGACGGACGGACATCGGCAACGCTTTCGAACAGATCCGCCGTCAAAAGGGTTCTTGCTCACTTCGCATCGTGAAAGATCACGCCAAGGGTATGGCGGTGGCCGGAGCGGATCCGGCTCACGCCATGACGCAGATTAACGCGATAGGCTCCGCGCGTCCCCTGCACCGGCCTGTGATGCACAGCAAAAGCCACCGCGTCGCCCTGCGCCGAGCGGCACCACCTCGGGGCGCGACTGCATCCGCGGCCGCTGCTCGGTCAGCACGAATTCGCCGCCGGTGAAATCGCGGCCCGGTTCCGACAGCAGGAACGCAACCTGCAGCGGGAACACGTGTTCGCCATAGAGATCCTGATGCAGGCAGTTGTAGTCGCCGGCTCCATATTGCAGCAGCAGCGGCGTCGGCCGGGTCTGGCCGGCGTCATGGCAGCGCTTCAGGAACGCGGCGTGGCTCTCGGGATAACGGATATCGATGCCCATGGCCTCGTTCCAGCGATTGGCGACGTCGCGGAGCTGCGCATAGAGCGCCGGCCGCAACTCCGCGATCAAATCGGGCAGCGGATAGGCAAAATATTTGTACTCGCCGCGCCCGAATCCGTGGCGGCCCATCACCACCCGGCTGCGGAAATGGCGGTCGTCCGGATAAAGTGCGGCCAGCGCGCGGCATTCCTCCGGGAAGAGCAATCCCTTCAGCACGGCGCAGCCTTGCGCGTCGAGCTCGCGGCTTGTTTCCGCCCAGTCGATGGCATCGACGCGCGCGGCGATGTCGGAAGGCGGTGCGGGCTGAATATTTGCGCGCTCGGTACTGACCATGTTGGAATCTCCAGAAGGCGCAGATCACCACGATCGGGGAGTATCGGATTCCGGGCCTGCGCCAAGAGGCGCATCCCGGAACGACGAGACTCGTTTCGCAAATTCAAGGTGCGTTCACCACCCGATTCCCGGGAGGCAAAACGGGGAACCCTAGCCCAGCACCGGCAGCACGATCACGTCATAGGCGTGGCGAATGCTGCGCTTGAGCACGGGGTCCTCGAGTTCGAATTCGAATCGGCTGGCGGGGCGGATGCCGCCCTTGGCCGCAAAAGTGCCGCCGAACATGGCGCAGCCATCCGGCAATCCCGCTGTCGCCGAAGCCGCGCTGGATCAGTTCGGCGACCGGCAGCATGTGATCGAGCGTGCCTTCCTGGTACAGCACGCGTGCGCCGTCGATCCAGGCATGCGAACGCAGGATCATCCGGTCCCAGTGACCGATGACGTCCTCGAGTTCCCACAGCACGGGCGCCATGACCTTGTCGCACATCTGCTTGGACACGGTGACGCTGTAGCTTTCCACCTTGCGGTCGGTGTGATCGGAGCCGAGGCCGACGAAGATGCGGCCCTGCCAGCCGATCAGCACGAACTCGACCTCGCCGCTGGAATCGCCGCCGCTGACTTCGATGCTGTCGGCGGTGGTCAGCCGCCGCGCGGCGACGCGGTAATAGATCGGCGTCGACGCCGGCCGCGCAATGCCGATCGCTTCGAGTTCGGCGATGTGCTTGTCGCGCGCCACCGGATCGCGGCCGGTCCAGCCGGCGATCACGGCCTGCCGGATCGGCAGCGTCAGTGGTGACCGGCTGCCTTTGGCTTCCAGCGTGAAAGTGATGTCAACCACGGATGGCGGCCTCCATTCCGGCCGCGAGTTCGAAGATGCGGCGGTCCGCGCCGCCCGATGCCGCGAGCATCAGCCCGACCGGCACCTCGCCTTCGCGATGGCAGGGCAGCGAAATCGCGCAGCCGTCGATCATGTTGATCAGGGTGCAGTTGCGCAGCGACTGCAGGTTCGCCTTGGTGAAAGCCTTGTCGTCGGCGAGATCGGCGATCCGCGGCGGCGTATTGGCGGTGGTCGGCATCACCAGCGCGTCGTAGGGCGCGAGCCGCGCCGCGGTGCGCGCGATCAGCGACCGCCGCGCGTCCAAGCAGATCGATATAATCCGCGGCGCTGATGGCCTCGCCGCGCAGGATGCGCATGTGGACGCGGGGATCGTAGACCTCGCCCTGGCTGACGATCAGATAGCGATGCCAGGCATAGCTTTCGGCGGCGGCAAAACCGCCCTTGGTGTTCATCACCCCGACATCGAGGAATTCCGGCACCGCGATCCGCTCGATCAGCGCGCCCTGGCGCGACAATGTTTCCAGCGCGCGTTCGAAGGTCTGCGCCACCGCATCGTCGAGTTCGTCGAGCGCGACCGTGGTCGGCACCGCCAGCCGCATTCCCTTGATCGGACGCGGCTGCAGGGGAACGATTGGCTCGTTGGCCAGCACGGCATCGAGCACCGCGCAGCACTGAGCGGTGCGCGCCAGGGGCCCGAAACTGTCGAGCGTGAACGACAGCGGCACGCCGCCGTCGAGCGGCACGCGCCGCTGCGTCGGCTTGAAGCCGACGATGCCGTTATAGGCGGCCGGAATCCGGCACGATCCGCCGGTGTCGGTGCCGAGCGCGCCATGCGCCATGCCGGTCGGCGACGGACACCGCCGCCCCCGACGACGATCCGCCGGGCACATGGCCGACATTGCGCTGCCACGTGCTCTTCGGCGTGCCGTAATGCGGATTGATGCCGATCCCGGAATAGGCGAATTCGGTCATGTTGGTGCGGCCGATCACCACAAAGCCGGCGCGACGCAGCCGCGCCACCACTGGCGCATCGGCTTCCGCCGGCGGCTGAATCCTCCAGCGCGCGCGACCCGGCGCGGGTCACCTGCCCCCTGATGTCGAACAGATCCTTGATCGAGACGGGAATGCCGGCAAAGGGCGACGGCGCCGCCTTGATCTCGCGCAGCCGGTCCATCGCCTCCGCCGCCTCGATCGCGGCTTCCGCATCGACATGAATGAAGGCGCGCGCGCCCTCGCCCGTTGTGTCAGCAATCCTCTCCAGGCAGTCGTCGACGAGCTTGCGGGCGCTGGTGCGGCCGTTTTCGAGATCGTCGGCCAGTGCGGCAAGTGTCGGAATGTTCGGCATGGTCGTTGTTGCCTCGTCGATCTGATCTAATTGTTGTCTGGAACAGCTTCGATCTCGAGATCGAGCAGCGCGGAACTCAGGGATTTGCCGTGGGCATCGAGCGCGAGCGACCGCGTCACGCCGCCGCCGAGCGCGCCGGTCATCACGAAATTGAGCGCGGCGATGTTGGGCAGCTCATAGCGGACCACCTCGCCCTCGACAACACCGGCAAAATGCGCCTTCACCCGCGCGCTGGTGACCTGCGCCAGCAGCAGCGGATAATGCTTCTCGTCATAGGCGATCACCGAGATGTTGGAGGTGTTGCCCTTGTCGCCGGTGCGGGAATGGGCGATCTCGCGCAGTTTTGTCACTCACGCCCCCACAAACTGGATGGACGGTTTTGCCAGTTCGCGCGGCAGCAACACCGACGCGACCGCGACGACATCGCGCGCCGACTTGAACGCACCGCCGCCGGCCGCCGGGCCGTTGGTGTAGAGCGTCTCGACCTCGTTGCCGATCCTGACCGCCTCGCGCAGGTTTTCGGTGCGGCCGGCGACGCGCACGCGCACCTCATAGGGTTCGTTGGCGTGCGCGGAGACCTCGGCCCCGTGCAGCGAATCGACGCCGATCAGTTCGAACCGCAACTCGCTGGCGGCAACGCCGGTGAGTTTCAGCCGCTCGCGAACGATTTCCAGCGCCAGCCTTCCGCGCGCCAGCGCGCCGGGACCGGCATAGGAAATCTGCCCCTCGCCGATAAAACTGTCGACATAGCCGACCGAGACCTTCAGCGTGCCGGTGCGCCTGGTGCCGCGCCCGCCGCTGACGCGTACGCGGTCGCGTCCGATCTCCTCGACCTTCACCTGCGAGAAATCCGCCACCACGTCCGGCTGGATGTACTGCGTCGGGATCGTGCACCTCGTAGAGCAGTTGCTCCTTGCAGGTCTGCGCCGTCACCGCGCCGCCGGAGCCTGCGACCTTGGTGATGACGAGGCTGCCGTCCTCGCCGACTTCGCCGATGGGAAAGCCGAGCCGCGCCAGACCGGGGACATCCTTGTAGCCGGGGTCGGCGAAATAGCCGCCGGTGATCTGCCCGGCGCATTCGAGCAGATGCCCGGCGACGGTGCCCTGCCCCAGCAGGTTCCAGTCGTCCATCGCCCAGCCGAAGGCATCGATCATCGGCGCCAGAAACAGCGCGGGATCGGAGGCGCGGCCGGTGATCACGATATCGGCGCCGGCGGAGAGCGCCTCCGCCATCGGCCCGGCGCCGAGATAGGCATTGGCCGACAACAGCCGGTTGCCGAGCTGTTTGATCGTGCCGTCGAACTCCATGATCGGGAGATCGCCGCTCCTTGCAGGCATCGAGCACGTCGTCGCCGATGACGGCGGCGATCTTCAGCGACGATAAGTCCGAGCGACTTGGCGATCTCGGCGGTCTTGCGGGCTGCTGCGACCGGATTGGCCGCGCCCATATTGGTGACGATCCTGATGCCCCTGGCGGCGCAGGCCGGCAGCACCGCGCGCATCCGCTCCTCCAGCAGCGGGTCGTAGCCGCCCTCGGGATT
This sequence comes from uncultured Alphaproteobacteria bacterium, assembly GCA_963825105.1. Lineage (GTDB taxonomy): Bacteria > Pseudomonadota > Alphaproteobacteria > Rhizobiales > Xanthobacteraceae > Bradyrhizobium. The sequence continues at coordinate 278,386 of CAWGSB010000011.1, read as the reverse complement.
CTTCATGCGCGCCTGCTGCGCCAGCGCGACGGTGCGCTCGCCGAGACACTCGAACACCAGGTACTGGATGTCGCCCTTTTCGGCGAGCTCGACCGCGGGCTCGATGCGATCGCCCGAATAGCCCGCGCCGGATCCTATCCTGATGGTTCGCACACCCTCTCCTCCCGCGGGAGCGCCAAAGCTTGCTGGTGAGGAGTTGTCCGCCTCTCCATCGCTGGCGCTTCGCGCAATGAAGAATACCCTAGCGCGGGAGATCGAAGGCATACAAGCGCTCCGGGAAAACGATTGTGCGCGTGCCGGAATACGCGCCATGCGGCAGGATCGCTGGACCGTTGACGGCGGATGGTCAAATGTCGCATCAAGATCGCAACAAGCGGGCCACGCGGCCCGATCCCAGGGAGGAAATGACCGACATGGCCGAGCCAGCGCGCGCGAAACCAAAACCGACGCCGGAGACCCAGCATTTCTGGGACGGCACCCAGGCCGGCGAACTGCGCCTGCAGCGCTGCGACGCCTGCGCCAACGTCTATTTCCCGCCGCGCCCGTTCTGCCCGGCCTGCGCCTCCCGCAAGGTCAGCGTGTTCAAGGCCAGCGGCAAGGCAAAGCTCTACAGCTATGTCATCAACCATCGGCCCGCCGCGCCCGGTTTTACGCCGCCTTACGCGATCGCGGTGGTGGAGCTGGACGAAGGTCCGCGCATGATGAGCAACATCGTCGATTGCCCGCAGACGCCGGAGGCGCTCGAACTCGACATGAAGCTGGAAGTCGCGTTCGAGAAGCTCGACGACAAGATCACCCTTCCCCTGTTCCGTCCGGCGAAGGGCTGAGCATCATGCGCAGAAACCAGGTTGCCGTCGTCGGCGCTGCCGAAACCACCGAACTCGGCGTCATCCCCAACATGTCGCAAATCCAGCTGCACGCGGATGCGGCGCTGAACGCCATCGCCGACGCCGGGCTGAAACTGTCCGACATCGACGGCATCGCCACCGCGGTCGAGACGCCGCAGCAGATCGCGCATTACCTCGGCATCACGCCGACCTGGGTCGACGGCACCTCGGTCGGCGGCTGCTCGTTCATGCTGCATGTCCGCCACGCGGCGGCGGCGATCGAGGCCGGTCTGTGCAAGACCGTGCTGATCACGCACGCCGAAAGCGGCAAGTCGATGATCGGCAAGCTGCCGCGCTCGACGCCGCCGGACAGCCTGAACGGCCAGTTCGAATCGCCGTTCGGCGTGTTCGGGCCGCCGAGCATGTTCCCGATCCCGGTGCTGCGCTACATGAAGACCCACGGCATCACCCATGAGCAGATCGCCATGGTCGCGGTGGTGCAGCGCGAATGGGCCGCGAAAAATCCGCGCGCCACCATGAAGGAGCCGATCACGGTCGCCGACGTGCTGAACTCGCGGATGATCGCCTATCCGTTCCGCATCCTGCAGTGCTGCCTCGTCACCGACGGCGGCGGCGCGCTGATCCTGACCTCGGCCGACCGCGCCAGGGACTTTCCGAAGAAGCCGGTCTACATCCTCGGCACCGGCGAAAGCGTGGAGACGCCGATGGTCAGCCAGATGCAGACCTTCGACAGTTCGCGCGCCTTCAAGGTGGCGGGGCCGCTCGCCTTCAGGGAAGCCGGCATCACGCACAAGGACGTCGATCACCTGATGATCTACGACGCGTTCGCGCATCTGCCGCTGTACGGCCTCGACGATCTCGGCTTCATGCCGCACGAGGAGACCGGCAAGTTCATCGCCGACGGCAACACCCGCCCCGGCGGCAAGCTGCCGCTCAACACCAATGGCGGCGGCCTGAGCTACATGCATTCGGGCATGTACGGCATGTACGCGCTGCAGGAGAGCGTGCGGCAGATGCGCGGCATCGCGCCGGCGCAGGTCCCGGGTGCGAAGATCTCGGTCTGCCACGGCGTCGGCGGCATGTTCGCGGCGTCAGGCACGATCATCTTTACCAACGAGAAATAATCGTCATTCCGGGATGGTCCGAAAGGACCAGACCCGGAATCTCGAGATTCCGGGCTCGCGCTGCGCGTGCCCCGGAATGACGAAAAACACCGGGAGAACCCAATGGCACAAGGCACATCACTCGAAGGCAAATCCATCATCGTCACCGGCGCCGGGCGCGGCATCGGCCGCGAGATCGCGCTGCTCTGCGCGGCGGAAGGCGCCAAGGTCGTGGTCAACGATCCCGGCGTCGCCGCCGACGGCTCGGGATCGAGCGCCTCGCCCGCCGAGGAGGTGGTCGACGAAATCAGGAAGCGCGGCGGCACGGCGGTGGCGAATTTCGAAACCGTCGCCGAAGCCATCCCCGCCAGCAAGATCGTCAAGATGGCGGTCGACAGTTTTGGCAAGCTCGACGGCGTGGTCAACAATGCCGGCATCCTGCGCGACGCGATCTTCCACCGCATGAGCATCGACGCCTTCGAGTCCGTCATCAAGGTTCACCTGATGGGCTCGTTCTACGTCTCGCACGCGGCGGCAAGATTGTTCCGCGAGCAGGAAAGCGGTTCATTCGTCCACTTCACCTCGACATCCGGCCTGGTCGGCAATTTCGGCCAGGCCAACTACGCCGCGGCAAAGCTCGGCATCGTCGGCCTGTCGAAATCGATCGCGCTCGACATGAACCGCTTCAACGTGCGCTCGAACTGCGTCTCGCCGTTTGCCTGGAGCCGGCTGATCGGCACCATTCCGACCGAGACCGAGGCCGAGAAGGCGCGCGTGGCGAAAATCCAGCAGATGGGGCCGGAAAAGATCGCGCCGGTTTGCGCCTATCTGCTCAGCGACGCCGCCAAGGACGTCACCGGGCAGATCTTCGCGGTGCGGATGAACGAGATCTTCCTGATGAGCCAGTCGCGCCCGCTGCGCTCGGTGCATCGCGGCGAAGGCTGGACCCCGCAGACCATCGCCGAGCACGGCATGCCGGCGCTGAAGTCGTCGTTCTACAAGCTCGACCGCTCCGCGGACATTTTCAACTGGGACGCGATCTGAGGATTGGTAGCCCGGGTGGAGCCAACGGTCCGGGAGCGCCGCCGATGACCGGCGCCGCGAAACCCGGAAATCTGCGAGCGACCCGATGTACGTTGCATCGGGCTCGTGCAGACCGCGATGGTCATTCGGCGGCTGATCGCGCCGTCCTATCGCGGAGATCGACGGTGACGCCTCACCCGCTATTCCGCAAGCCCGCGGAAATGCCGTTGATGGTGAGCTGGATGCCGCGCAGCACCTGCTCGTCCGGATTTTGCGCGCGATGCTCCTTCAACAATTCCACCTGCACGTGGTTGAGCGGATCGAGATAGGGAAAGCGGTTGCGGATCGAGCGTTCCAGGAGCGGGTTGCCCTGCAGCAGGCGCTCCTGTCCCATGATTTCGAGCAACCTGTCGATCGAGGTCTGCCATTCCTGCCGGATGCGCCCGAAAATGCTTTCGCGCAAAGCCACATCCGGCACCAGTTCGGCATAGCGCGAGGCGATCGCGATCGAGCTCTTCGCCAGCACCATGTCCATGTTCGACAACAGCGTGCGGAAGAACGGCCACTCGCGATAGAGCTCCTTCAGGAACGGCATCCCCTTGTCGGGATGCTCCGCGATCCAGGCCTCCACCGCGCTGCCAAATCCGTACCAGCCCGGCAGCATCAGCCGGCACTGCGCCCAGCTGAACACCCAGGGGATCGCGCGGAGGTCCTCGATCTCGCGGGTTTTCTTGCGCGAGGCCGGCCGGCTGCCGATGTTCAGCGTGGCGATCTCGGTGATGACGGTGGAGGACCAGAAATAATCGGCAAAGCCCTCGGTTTCATAGACCAGCCCGCGATAGGCCTTAAAGGCCAGCGCCGACAACTGCTCCATCGCCTCGCAGATATTCCGCGCGCGGCGCGCTTTGCTTGGGCTGCAGCAGGCTCGCCTCCAGCGTCGCCGCGGCAAGGATTTCCAGATTGCTGCGGCCGACTTCGGCGTTGGAATATTTGCTGGAGATGATCTCGCCCTGCTCGGTGATCCGGATCTGGCCGTTCACCGCGCCGCCGGGCTGCGCGATGATGGCGTCATAGCTCGGCCCGCCGCCGCGGCCGACCGAGCCGCCGCGGCCGTGAAACAGCCGCAACCGCACATGATGGCGCTCGAACACCTCGACCAGGCCGATCTCGGCCTTGTAGAGTTCCCAGCCCGAGGTGACGAAGCCGCCGTCCTTGTTGCTGTCGGAATAGCCGAGCATCACCTCCTGCACCGCGCCGCGGCTGTCCACCAGCTTGCGGTATTCGTGCAGCGACAGCATCCGGTCCATGATGCCGCTCGAGGCCTGCAAATCCTCGATGGTCTCGAACAGCGGCACGATGTTGATCGCGCTGCGGCCCGAGGGGTCGACGAGGCCGACTTCCTTCAGGAGCAGCGCGACCTCCAGCATGTCGGACACTCCCTTGCACATCGAGATGATGCATTGGGGGATCGCGTCGACGCCGAATTTGGCGTGCGCCTCGGCGGCGGCATGGAAGACCGCGAGTTCGCCCACCGTCTCCTCGCTGTATTTCACGAAGGATGACGTCAGCGGCCGCGCATTGCGCAGTTCGCTCGAAAGCAGCGCGATCCGCGCCTCCTCGTTCAACGCCAGATAGGACATGCCGGGCGTCGCCGCGTCGATCAGTTCCGCGACCGTGCGCTCATGCACCGCGGAATTCTGCCGGATGTCGAGGCTGGCCAGATGAAAGCCGAAACAATCCACGGCCCGGCGCAACAGCCGCAAGCCGCCCGCGCGCGATCACCCCCGAATTATTCGATACCAGCGAGCGGTAGAGAATATCGAGATCGGCCTTGAATTCCGCGGCGCTGGCGTAGGCCGCCGCTTCGCCGACCGGCCGGCCGGGTGGTTTCCACGTCCAGCCGCGCGGCGGTGGCGGTGAGCCTGGCATAGATGCCGGACACCGCCAGCCGGTACGGCTCGCCGCTTCCGATGCGGCGAGGTGTCGGGCGAGCGCTCGGCGAGCGCGCGCAAATCCTTCGAGATATCGGCCAGATGCGCCGCGAGCGACAGTTCGGAGCCGAGCACGTGCAGTTCCTCGAGATAGAAGCGCAGCACGCGGCTCGACTGCAGGCGCAGCGTGCCGCGCATCACTTCCGCGGTCACGAACGGGTTGCCGTCGCGGTCGCCGCCGATCCAGCTTCCCATCCTCAGGAAAGACGCCAGCTCTCCCTGCGTGCCGCCGTCGGCCTCGTTGAGCCGGTCCTCCAGCGCGCAATGCAGCCGCGGCACCTCGTGCAGGAAGGTGTAGTCGTAGAACGAAAGGCCGTTGGCGACCTCGTCGAGCACGGTGAGCTTGGTACGGCGCAGCAGGTTGGTCTGCCACAGCGTCAGCACCTCGCGGCGCAGCTGCTCGTCGCTCGCCGCCAGCTCTTCCGGCGTGAGCTGGACCCGTTCGCGCCGGTCCAGAAGCGCCGCGATCTCCATCTCGCGGTCGATCGTGCTCTTGCGGCGGACTTCGGTCGGATGCGCGGTCAGCACCGGGCTGACCAGCGCGCTTGCGAAGAACCTGCGCAGATCGGCCGCGGCTGAAGCCGGCCGCGCGCGCATGCGACAGCGTCAGCGCCAGCGTGCCCGGGCGCGGCGCTCCGCGGCGGTGGAGCGCGCCCGCATCTGCCGGATGTTGTTCTGGTCCTCGGCGATGTTGGCGAGATGCGAGAAATAGCTGAAGGCGCGCACGATGCGCACGGTCTGGCTGGTCGACATGCTGTCGAGGATGATTTCGAGCTCGCGCCGCGCCGGCTTGTCGTCATCGCGGTGGAACCGGATCGAGGTCTGCCGGATGCGCTCGACCAGGTCGAACACGTCGGCGCCTTCCTGGTCGCGCACGGTGTCGCCGAGGATGCGCCCGAGCAGCCGGATGTCGTTCCGCAGCCGGGCATCCTCTTCCAGCGCCTGCGCTTCCTCGGCGCGATTGGACTGGAGGTCGGTGTCGGAAGGCATGATCTGGGGTGACATGGCGCGACTGCTCCAGAAACTGCCCGGCAGCCCGGAGTTGCAATTTTTTTGCCGCAGCGCAAGATAAAGAAGGAGGCGAGTAGCACTGTAGTTGCGGCAACGACGGTGCGCTCCCTCTCCCACCCAACTCGGGTTTACCCGAGTTGGCATCTAAACTGTCGAAGTCGGATATATCCGACATCGATGGGAGAGGTAGCAGAGCGCTGCGCTTGGCCGCATCGACGAGTTTAAATCCGTCGCCCTGCCCGCTCCCAATAGGGATCGCGCAGGCGGCGCTTGAAGATCTTGCCGGAATCCTCGCGCGGCAGATTTTTGTGGATTTCGACGTGCTTCGGCACCTTGTAGTCGGCGAGCGAGGTCTTCAGCCGCGCGCGGATGTCGGCGACATCCAGCGTCACCCCGGCTTGCGGTTCCACCACCGCCATCAGCGCCTCGCCGAATTCGTCGTCGGGAATGCCGAACACCGCGCAGTCGTGCACGCCGGGCACCGCGTGCAGCGCGGCCTCGATCTCGGCGGGATAGATGTTGACGCCGCCGGAGATCACCATGTCGCGCTTGCGGTCGCAGATGAAGACGTAGCCGTCCTCGTCGATGTAACCGACATCGCCGGAAGTGATAAAACCGTCGCGGTCGATCTCGGCGCGCTTCTCCGGCTTGTTGTGATAGGTGAAATCCGGATTGGTCGCGATGCGCGAATAGATCTCGCCGATCTCGCCCTGCGGCAAAACCCTGCCGTCCTCGCCGATGAAGCGCAGCTCCGCGCCCGGCGCAATCCTGCCGACCGTGCCGGGCTTCTTCAGCGCATCCTCGGAATTGGCGAAGGTGACCGCGCCCGATTCGGTCGAGCCGTAGAACTCGTAGATCACCGGCCCCCACCATTCGATCATCGCGCGCTTGACGTCGGCGGGACAGGGTGCGGCGGCGTGGATGACATGGCGCAGCGAGGACATGTCGTATTTCCTGCGCACGGCTTCCGGCAATTTCATCAGCCGGATGAACATGGTCGGCACCATGAAGATGGTGTCGATCCTCTCGGCCTCGACCAGCCGCAAGAATTCCTCCGGGTCGAACCGCGGCATCAATACCAGCGCGCCGCCGAGACGGCCGGCGCGCAGGCCGAAGGAATTCGGCGCGGAATGATACAGCGGTCCCGGCAACAGCGCCCGCGCGCCCGGCTTCAGGCCGTAGATCATCGCGCGCATCCGCTCGGCGGAAGCGCTTTGTTCCGGCGTCGGCGCGTTGCGCCGCACCCCCTTGGGATGACCCGTGGTGCCCGAGGTGTAGATCATGTTCGCCGGCTGCGGCAGCGCCGGGCCGTCATAGGGCCGCTGCTGCTTAAGCCAGGATTCGAGGTCGACGGCGAAATCGGGCGTGGCGAGATGATCGGGATCGATCTTGTAATTGGTGAGAATTTCCGGCGGCGTCGGCACGCTGAGCACGGTGACGCCCTTGGGAATGGCGTCGCGCAGCTGATGCAGCATGTCGGCATGGCCGATCAGGACATGCGTTCCGGAATCCTCGAGGATGTAATTGATTTCCTCCGGCTTGAAGTGCCAGTTGACCGGCACCGCATAGGCGCCGAGCTGCATCGCGGCATAGGCCGCCTCGATGAAGGCGATGTCGTTGCGCATCAGGATGCAGACGCTGTCGCCCTGCTTGACGCCGAGCGTCTCGCAAACCGCCGGCCATGCGGGCGGCGCGATCGGCGACTTCGGCGTGATCCCGCCGACGCTGGCCGCTGATGATGCCGAGGAAAAGGGATTGCGCTGTCATTGTCTCTTCTCCGATCTCTCGCCGGGTTTCAGGATTTAAGCCGTCATTCCGGCGATGCGAAGCATCGAACCCGGCAATCTCGAATCCCCGATGTGCAGTGACACATCTGAGGTTCGCGTCTTCGGCGCGCCCCGGAATGACGGTGCAACGTGCTTATCCGACATCCGCGAAGCGCGGCGCGCGCTTTTCGATATTGGCGCGCACCGCCTCGAGCTGATTGGGCGCGCCCATCAGCTTCATCTGCTCGACGGATTCGGCGAGCAGCGCCGGGCCGGGATCGACGGAAAGATTGTTCAGCATGCGCTTGGCGGCGCGGATCGCGTCGGGGCTCTTTCCCGCGATTTCGCGCGCGACCTCGAAGGCGGCCGCGCGCGGGTCGTCGCAGATCCGCGTCGCCAGCCCGTAACTCAGCGCCTCCTGCGCCGAGAAGATCCGCCCGGTATAGGTCAGTTCGCGCAGGATATCGTCGCGCACGAGGCTCGCCAGGATCGGCGTCCCCGCCATATCCGGCACCAGCCCCCATTTGATCTCCATGATCGACATCCGCGCATCGGGAGTGAGAAAGCGCATGTCGGCGCCGAGCGCGAGCTGGAAGCCGCCGCCGAACGCCACGCCCTGGATCGCGGCAATCACCGGCACCGGGAGCTGCCGCCATCCCCACACCGCCGCTTGCGGGAAATTGGCCAGCCCATGGGTGCGCGCCGCCAGGTCGCGCTTTTCGCCGCCCGCGATCCCGTTGCCGCCCTTTTCCTTCATCGCGGCGAAACGGCCCATGTCGAGACCGGCGCAAAACGCCCGGCCCTCCCCGGACAATACTACCGCGCGGAGGCCCTTTTCGCGGGCGAGCCGGCCGGAAGTGGCGACCAGCGCCTCGAACATCGCGGCATCGAGCGCGTTCATCTTGTCCGCCCGCACCAGGCGGACATCGGCGACGCCGTCCGAAATCGTGACCGAGACGCGATCGTCCATGGATGGTTCTCCCTGCTCTTCTTTGTTGTTGCCGCTTTACAGAACGGCGTTGTCCGGATTTAGTCAATCAACCAATTAACAGACAATCCCTTCAGGCGGAAACCTCCCATGTTCAACGAAAAGCTTCTCGTCGGCCGGCGCATCCTTGTCACCGGGGGCGGCACCGGGCTCGGCAAGTCGATGGCGGCGCGCTTCCTGGAGCTCGGCGCCGAGGTCCATATCTGCGGCCGGCGCAAGGGCGTCTGCGACGAAACCGCGACCGAGCTGATGGACCTCTATGGCGGCAGGGTCACCAGCCACGGCGTCGATATCCGGAACCCGCTCGCGGTCGACGAGATGATCGAGACGATTTTCCGGGAGGGCCCGCTCACCGACCTCATCAACAACGCCGCCGGCAATTTCATCTCGCGCACCGAGGAGCTGACGCCGCGCGGCTTCGACGCGGTCGCCAACATCGTCATGCACGGCACGTTTTATGTGACGCACGCGGTGGGCCGGCGCTGGATCGCCGTGAAGCAACCCGGCAATGTGGTGTCGATCACCGTGACCTGGGTCCGCAACGGCAGCCCCTATGTGGTGCCCTCGGCGATGAGCAAGTCCGCGATCCATGCCATGACCATGTCGCTGGCGGTCGAGTGGGGAAGATACGGCATCCGGCTCAACACCATCGCGCCCGGCGAAATCCCGACCGAGGGCATGAGCAAACGGATCAAACCCGGCGACGAGGCCGGCGCGCGCACCAAGGCGATGAATCCGATGGGCCGCGTCGGCAAGATGGAAGAGCTGCAGAATCTCGCGGTGTTCCTGATTTCCGGCGGCTGCGACTGGATCAACGGCGAGACCATCGCGATGGACGGCGCCCAGGCGCTGGCGATGGGCGGCAACTTCTATCAGCTGCGCGACTGGTCCGACGCCGACTGGACGGCGGCGCGCGAATTGATCAAGGCGCAGAACGAAAAGGACCGCGCGGCAAGGGGGTGAATCCCCCGGGAAGTCGCCCCAAACAAATAGTGAATTTATATATATTTATTATATTTATTTATAATATTATTTATATTTTATTATTAATTATTTTTTATAAAAATTTTTTATTATTTATAATTATTCTCACATCTTAAAAAAAAAATTATATGAGACGATATCTCGGTACCTCATCCTGAGGACGCCTTTGCCGCGGACATTATTTAAACACACATAAATCATCAAAAAAAATTCAAATTAGTCGTTCGTTGCAAGGAACAGAAGCTCCTTACATTAAAAATTGACGTTACCTCACTCAGTTCCCTTTGTATGTCTCATATATCGTCACGAGATGAAATACAATTCGCTATAGCCCAGTATCATCGACGATCAGCGGAAACGAAGCTCGCGCTAGAAATCGGTACTTCGATCGCATTCTTTCGCAAAACCATTTCTTCACCTTGCGCAATCATCAATATCCACCGCAATCAGCAATCGCCGTATTCTCTAATTCTTCTTGCTCAGCATGCGCACCAGTGTATCTCAGTTCGCATTACTAAATGTTCGGCTGAGTGGTATTGAGGCGTTTGCGCCGCCTTCCCCATGCTGCCGGCCTGCACCACGGTCATGAGCACGTGCAGGTCTTTCAGCTTCATCCGGCTTCCGATGCGATCGCTCAACTGCATAAGATGCACCCATTTCTGATTTGAGATGATGTCATCAGATAATAGGCTTATGCGCTTATGGTGGCATCAACTATCGTCTCAAGCCGAGGCTGGCGAAATAGCCGGCAACCAATTCGCACGTCTTGCAGTTCGACCTGATGAGCAAGATGTTATGGAACTTTCCCGTCGCCAACTCCTGCACCTTGCAGCGAGTGCTGCCGCGCTCCCTGCCTATCGCGCTTCGCATGGGCACAAACCTATCCGTCACGCCGGTGCGCATCATCGTCGCTTTGCCGCCGGCGGCCTGAACGACATTCTTCGCGTCTGATAGGTCAGTGGTTGTCCGAGCGGCTCGGCCAGCCATTCGTCATCGAGAACCGGCCGGCGCCGGCAGCAATATCGCCACCGAGGCGGTCGTGCGTGCCTTACATAACTGCTCTTCTACCAACGCATTAATCCACACTTTACACAATCAATTTCAATTTCATTCCACATCCACATCCTTTATCCGTGTTTCATTTACATTCTTTCCAAACCTTTCAGTTCATCCCTATCCAACTAATCGCAATTTACTTCCCTCGCATAAATACCAGCTATTCAAGCAAATCCCTCGACATTTGCACTTATCCCTCCCTATCATCTCTCCCATGCAGTTCTATCAACGCGCGCCAGAGCGCGCTCCTCACCATGAGGATTTGCCTGCCGAACGCCTGCACGACACCGGATGAAACCGCACTTCGCCACCCACCGTATTGTCTTTGCCGCGCGACGACGCCAGATTGCCACAACCAAGAACAAACTTCCGGGAGAAACATGTCCGACATGCAAGAACCGGCCAACCTCGCCGATATGGTGCGCGCGCGGGCGAAGACCCGCGGCGATGCGATCGCCTATGAATTCGAGGGCCGCCAGACCAGTTTCGCCGAATTCGACATCCTGACCAACCGGGTCGCCAACGCGCTGAAGGCGCTGGGCGTCCGCCCTGGCGAGCGCATCGCCTATCTCGGCAAGAACAGCGACATCTATTTCGAGCTGCTGATGGGCGCGATGAAGGCCAATGTGGTGATGGCGCCGGTGAACTGGCGGCTGGCCGGGCCCGAGATCGCCTTCATCGTCGAGGACTGCAAGGCCCCGGTGCTGTTCGTCGGACCGGAATTCATCGCCCTGATCGACAAGATCAGGCCGCAATTGCCGAGCGTGCGCACCTTCATCGCCACCGAAGGCGGCGCGCCGGGCTGGCTGAACTATACGGCGTGGCGCGACGCGCAGAGCGGCGACGACCCGAACGTCCCGATCAGCCGGCAGGACATCGCGATCCAGCTTTACACCTCCGGCACGACCGGCAAGCCGAAAGGCGCGATGCTGTCGCATGCCAATTTCCTCAATCTGGTGGAGACCGGCAAGGACCAAAAGCCCGACTGGAACAAATGGACCGAGGACGACGTCTCGCTGGTGGCGATGCCGATCTTCCATATCGGCGGCTCCGGCTGGGGCGTGATGGGCCTCTATCACGGCGCCAAGGGCGTGATCGCCAGGGAATTCGATCCGACCAAGGTGCTGGATTTCTTCGAGCAATCCGGAATCACAAAGCTGTTCATGGTGCCCGCCGCGATGCAGTTCGTGGTGCAGGCAACCGCGCGCGCGCCAGGTGGATTTTTCGCGGCTGAAATACATGCTCTATGGCGCGTCGCCGATTCCCGCGGCGCTTCTGAAGGAATGCATCGAGGTGTTCGGCTGCGGCTTCGTGCAGATGTACGGCATGACCGAGACCACCGGCACCATCGTGGCGCTGCCGCCGGAAGATCATGTCGAGGGGCTGGACCGGATGCGCTCGGCCGGCAAGGCGCTGCCGGGCATTGAACTCGCAATCCTCGACGTCAACGGCAACCGGTTGCCGCCGGGCGAAGTCGGCGAGATCGCGACCCGCTCCGGTTCCAACATGGCCGGCTACTGGAATTTGCCGGAAGCCACCGCGAAAACGCTCGGCCGCGACGGCTGGCTGCGCACCGGAGACGCCGGCTACATGGACAAGGACGGCTATCTCTATATCCACGACCGCATCAAGGACATGATCATCTCCGGCGGCGAGAACATCTACCCCGCCGAGGTCGAAAGCGCGATCTGCGATCACCCTGATGTCGCCGAGGTCGCCGTGATCGGCGTGCCCGACGAGAAGTGGGGCGAAGCGGTCAAGGCAATCGTGGTGATGAAGCAAGGCAAGGAGGCGACGGCGTCCGACATCATCAACTTCACCCGCGAACGCATCGCGGGCTTCAAGACGCCGAAATCGGTGGAGTTCATCGAGGCGCTGCCGCGCAACCCCTCCGGCAAGATTTTACGTCGCCACCTGCGCGACCCCTATTGGGAAGGCAAGGACCGAAAGGTGAATTGAGGCGCGGCCGATCCCTCCCGCCGCTTGCGGCGGCGGGGTCCGGCTGGGCCGCAGCACCGCGCAGCGTCGCCCGCCGGCAAAGGGGAGTGATGGGCGGTCGAAGATCTTGCGCCTGTCGACCCCCTTACCGGCCTACCGGCCCGCTTGGTAGTTCTACGGATTGAATGAGGACCATCTTTCTACAAGATATAAATTCCCATTCGTTGTTTTCTGTTGCTTCGGATAAGTGATTCCAGCGCTCATGGAGTGCAATCATGGTTGCCAGCAGCGGATATTTATGGACGCCGTTGCGAACCCTTCGGCAGGCGTGCCGGGATGCCTCGGCAGCCTATTTTGGCTATACGCCCGCAGGCTGTGAAACGTGCGGCAATCAGAAGCTATGCGAAGTGAACAAGCGGCTCGAGCGCCGCCGGCGCAACGCCTCCGGCGAGGTTCTACGCCGCCATCTGCGCGATCCCTATGGGAGGGCAAGGACCGGCAGGTGAATTGATGTCATCAGTGTCGTCCCCCCGAACGCGGGGATCCACACGCCGTCAGATGTTACGGAAGGTGGCAGTTGCCTTCGTTCGCGTCGCATCCATGCGCGCTTGGGGTCATGGGTCCCAGCGTTCGCGGGATCGACACCATTATCGAAGCCTCAATGCTTCCCCGCCCCCATATAGCCGAACAGGAAGCCGGCCACTTTCCGCTTCTGGATTTCCTCGCTGCCCTCGGTGATGCGGTAGCGGCGGTGATGGCGGTAGATGTGTTCGAACGGCTTGTGGCGCGAATAGCCCATGCCGCCATGCACCTGCATGGCGCGGTCGGCGGCTTCACAACAAAGCCGGTTTGCCCAGTAATTGCACATCGAGACCTTGTCAGACAGCGTATGCTCGACCTGCGCCTGCGTCAGCTGGTCCATTTCCCACGCCGTCTTGCGGATCAACAGCCGCAGCATCTCGGCCTGCGTCGCCAGTTCCACCAGCGGCCACTGGATCGCCTGGTTCTCGGCCAAGGCCTTGCCGAACGGTTTTCGCTCGCGCGCATACTTCACGCTTTCATTGATGCAATAGACCGCAGCCCCCAGCGAACTCGCCGCCTGCCGGATCCGGTTCTCGTGCACGAAACACTGCGCCAGCGACAGCCCGCGGCCGATCTCGCCGAACAGCGCATCCTCAGGGACAAAGACGTCGGTAAAGCTGACCCGCGGATGATCGGTCGGCATATTGAAGGTCCACATATATTCCTCGACCTTCACGCCCTTCGTCTTGGCCGGCACCAGGAAACAGGTGATGCCGCGGGCGTCGCCGTCATTTCCTGACGTACGCGCGAACAGCGCGCAATGGGTGGCGACATGCATGCCGGTGGTCCACATCTTCTCGCCGTTGATCACCCAGCCCTTGACGCCATCGCGGGTCGCCTCGACGGCGCGGGTCTCCATGTGGGTCGCGTCCGAGCCGTGTTCGGGCTCGGTGAGGCCAAAGGTGATGCGGTATTTTCCTGATATCGATCCCTCGATCATCGCCTTCTGGTCGTCGCGGCCATAGCGGTCGAGCATGGTGACCAGCGGCAGGTTGCCGACGATGGAATGTTCGTTCTGCAGGTCGTTGTGCAGGCCAAGCCCTTTTGATGCGAAATGCTCGCGGATCACGGCCATCCAGAGATTGGAGCCGTCCCTGCCGCCGTAGCGTTTGGGGATCGCGAAGCGGAGGTGACCGGCCTTGTCGGCGAGGTCCTTCACCCGCCGGAGCAGCACCTCCCATTCATGCCGCGGCAGCCCGCCATTGTCGAAATCGGTGCGCGCCCATTCGCGGCGATGATCGAAGAAGCGGATGTTGTCATCGGCCTCCTCGATCGGCTTGATTTCGCGCGCGATGAATTGGTCGAGTTCGGCAAGATAGGCGACCAGATCGGCCGGCAGATTGAAATCCAAGGCAGTCTCTCCCGGAAATGTCGTTTATTGTCTTTTGCGTTGAGACGCTACACAGCGCTCCTGCAGCGATCGATTAAGGTAACAAGCCAGGAGCAAGTCAAGCAATGGAATTGAGCTTGTGACGCGCGGGCCCCTTGCGTAATTGGGTGGCGCCGGACGCCACGGGCAAGCTAATATTCAAGCCACGCATTCCACGCCACAGAAAAAATCCACGGGAGCAAACATGGACCTGAAATTCTCGGTAGTGACGCGCAAGGGCCCGCTCACGATCGTGACGCTGTCGCGCCCGGAAGTGTACAACGCGCTGCATACGGATGCGCATTTCGAGTTGAACAAGGTGTTCGACGATTTCTCCGCCGATCCCGAGCAATGGGTCGCGATCGTCACCGGCGCCGGCGACAAGGCGTTCTGCGCCGGCAACGACCTGAAATGGCAGGCAGCGGGCGGCAAACGCGGCTGGGACAAAGGCGGGTTCGCCGGGCTGACCTCGCGCTTCGACTGCGACAAGCCGATCATCGCCGCGGTCAACGGGGTCGCCATGGGCGGCGGTTTTGAAATCGCGCTGGCCTGCGACCTCATCATCGCCTCCGAGAATGCGACCTTCGCGCTGCCGGAGCCGCGCGTGGGGCTGGCGGCGCTCGCCGGCGGCCTGCACCGTCTGCCGCGGCAGATCGGGCTGAAGCGCGCCATGGGCATGATCCTGACCGCCCGCCACGTCTCGGCCAAGGAAGGCCTCGAACTCGGTTTTGTGAATGAGGTGGTACCGCAGGGCGAAGCCTTGGCGGCGGCCGAGCGCTGGGCCGAGACGATCTGCAAGAACTCGCCGATGTCGATCCGCGCCTCCAAGCAGACCATCCAGAAGGGTCTCGCGGTCTCGCTGGAACAGGCGATATCAGAGCAGCGCGACTACCCCGCGGTGAAGGCGATGGCGGCATCGCAGGATTACATCGAGGGGCCGAAGGCGTTTTCGGAAAAGCGCCCGCCGAAATGGGTGGGGAAGTGACGTTTCGTCATTCCGGGGCATCGCGCAGCGATGAACCCGGAATCTCGAAATTCCGGGTCTGGTGCTAGCGCACCATCCCGGAATGACGAAGATAGATAGATAGATAGATAGATAGATAGATAGATCGACACTAACCGCCTTTGCCCCCCATCTCCCGCTTGTACGACGCGTAGTTCGGCTGATCGACCGCGAGCTTGTCAAGCGTGGTCTGCCACAGATGCTCGGCGAGACCGGGCGTTTGCAGATCGACCTCGCCCTTCGCGATTCCCTTGCAGAGCGCGCGGTTGAGCTCCAGCAGCGAGCCCTGCATGCCCAGAAGCTGCGTCAACCGCGCGGTTTCGGCGCTGTCGCCGCGGCTCTCCAGCGTCAGCTGCCGCGCCACCAGATCGAGCGCGTTGATGCCGACACGAAGCTTGAACGCGTTATGCCCCTGGATGACAGGGGCAATCTCGTTGCGCAGAAAATCCGCGACCGCTTTTATCAGCTCGGTAGGCGTCGGTTCGTCCTGCATCATTTCCCCCGTTATTTCCCTCTCGGGGCCAACAGCCGCAACAGATCGATTTCGGTTTCCGACGAGCGCCGTCCGATCATGGCGCGTTCCATCGAATGGTCGGGCCCGATGCGGAAGCGCTGCATCATGCCGCAGCACATCACGCCCCAGCGCAGCGTGCCCATCACTTCCCAGAACTTGACGCGGTCGGGATCGGCGCGGCGGCCCGCCGCCTCGTAACCGGCAAACAGCTCCTCGCGCGTTCCAAAACCGCCGACGGGTTTATCAATTTCGCCAAAGCGCCAGGAATTGACGCAGACCCAGCCGAGATCCTCCATGGGATCGCCTGTATGCGCGAGCTCCCAGTCCAGCACCGCGCGCACACCATCGGGGCCGATGATGAGATTGCCGTGGCGGAAATCGCCATGGACCAGCGTCACCTCGCCGGACGGACCGGGATCGTGGTCGCGCAGCCAGCGCAGCGCCAGCTCGAACACCGGCCGCGGCCAGTCGAAACTGCGGTATTCACGCTCGAGGTCGGCAATCTCCCGGGTGGACGTCATTTGCCGAAGCTTCGGCAATTTCGCCGCATCCAACCCGTGAATGCCGGCCAATATCCGGCCGAGCTGACGCGCCAGCATCGGACGGGCCTGCGCAAATTGCTCATCGCGCAAGATCTTGCGCGCGATGGTCTCGCCCTCGATCCGCTGCATGATGAAGCCGGTGCCGAGGCCGTCTTCGGGCGTCAACACATGCAGCACTTGCGGCGACGGCAGGCCGGCATCATGCGCGAGCTGCATCAGCGTCGCCTCGGCATCGAGCCCTGCCGCCCGCCCCGGCGCCGCACCGTAGCCGGGCGGCGCGCGGCGCAGGATCGCGCCAATGTTGCCGCTCGCGTGCACGATATCGAACGTCCAGGTCTCCTGGCTGGCGCCGCCGGAGAGTTTTGCGGCGCCAGTGACGCCGGTCGCGCCCGGATACCAGGCGGCGACGCAGCGTCCGAGTTCCGCCTCGATCATCTGCCCTTGAACTTCGCCGGGCGCTTTTCCAGGAACGCGGTGACGCCTTCCCTGAAATCCTCCGCCCCGCCCGCGATCCGCTGCGACTGGCATTCAAGATTGAGCTGATCCTCGAAGGAATTCTCGGGGCTTTCCCAGTACAATTTACGGATCAGCGACAATGCGACGGTCGGGCCGTTCGCGAGTTCATGGGCGAGCTTCATGGTCTCTTCCATCAGCGCGGCGTCGTCATAGACCCGGTTGACCAGCCCCCATTCCAGCGCCTTTTCCGCCGGAAGCCGCTCACCCATCAGCGACAGCTCGACCGAGCGTGCTTTTCCGATCAGCCGCGGCAACAGCCAGGTCGATCCACAATCCGGCACCAGGCCGATGCGGCGGAAAGCTTGCAGGAAATAGGCCGAGCGCGCGCACAGGATCATGTCGCCCATCAACGCAAAACTCATTCCGGCGCCGGCGGCCGGGCCATTGACCGCCGTCACGATCGGGCAATGCAGATTGCGCAGCCGCCGCAGGAACGGATGGAATGCGGTTTCCAGCGCCGCGCCTGCGTTGCTCCTGCCCGGCTTCTGGGTGTTGCGGCCCTGCAGGTTGGCGCCGGTGCAGAACGCGCGCCCGGCGCCGGTAATGACCAGACAACGGACCTCGGCCTTTTTCTCCTCGATGGCATCGAGCGCCTCGGCGAGACCGCCCAGCATGTCGATCGACACCGCATTCATCACCTCCTGGTGGTCGAGCTTCAGGATGGCCACCGGGCCGTCGATATCGAGCGTGACGTGCTTGAACTGCATCTGTTTCCTCTTGGGTTGTGGTCCCGCGTTATTTCGTCCCGCGGTACAAAGGGGTTCCGATCTCGGACCCATATTTGATTTTCTGAGCCGCCTTGTCCATGGTTGTGCCGGAACATCTGCCCGCCAACGGACGCAACGCGAGAAACGCGCCAAACCAAACTGGAAACGCTCATGAGTATTTTCGACCTCACCGGCCGCGTGGCCGTCATCACCGGCGGCAATGGCGGCATCGGGCTTGGCATCGCGCAGGCGCTGGCGGCTGAGGGGTGCAACGTCTCGATCTGGGGCCGCAACGCGGAGAAGAACAAGAGCGCCGCCGCGACCATGGCCGGCTGCCCCGGCAAGGTCGATACCCGCATCTGCGACGTCAGCGATGCCGCTTCGGTCAAATCGGCGATGGCGGCGACACTGGAGCGGTTCGGCCGGGTCGACGGCTGTTTTGCCAACGCCGGCATCGGCGGCGGCGGCCGGCGCGCCTTCATCGACCGCACCGAGGAAGAATGGCGCAAGATGTTCGCCACCAATCTCGACGGCGTCTTCCACGTGTTTCAGGCCGCCGCCCGCCACATGACCGAACGCGCCGAGGCCGGCGACCCCTTCGGCCGCCTGGTCGCGACCTCGAGCCTTGCATCCTTGTTCGGCACCGCGCGCAACGAGCACTATGCCGCGACCAAAGCCGCCATCAACGCGCTGTGCCGCGCGCTCGCGGTCGAACTGGCGCGATACGGCGTCACGGCGAACGCCATCCTGCCCGGCTGGATCAAGAGCGACATGACCGCCGGCATCATGGCCAACGACAAGTTCGTCGCCAATGTGATGCCGCGGATACCGGTGCGGCGGTTCGGCGAGCCCTCCGATTTCGGCGGCATCGCCGTCTATCTCATGAGCAAGGCGTCGTCCTATCACACCGCCGACTGTTTTGTGATCGACGGCGGCTATACGGCGTTTTGATGCCGGTCGCAGGCAAGTCGCGCCTCTTCGGATCCATGACGGATTCGGCTCAACTGCGGCGATCTCCATCCTGAAGATGGGAATCGCCGTGCTCCGCGCCGGCCATCACCCGGCTTAGGAGCGCCTCTGCCTTGAGGAGCAGCGGCCTGGCGCCGCTCCGGGTTGCAATGGCGATACTGGCCTGCAAGCAGCCAACAATGGCAGCCCTATCGGCCTCATTGGTGGCTGGCGTGATCATGGCCTCACAGAACAATGCCTCGGCTTCGAGCCCACCAAACCCCTCCTGCCGGGCCGTATTGAGCGCGTCTCGCAGGATATTCAGGGCAGCGTCCACATCCGCGACCCGACTGAGGGCGAGCGCGAGATAGATGGAGGCGCGCAGCACCAATGATCGATAGCCAACAGCCTTGGCCGCCTCCCGTGCACAGTGAAAATCCTTCGCGCCGCCTCGACACGCTCCAGCTCCAGGTACGCCATTCCACGCTGGCATCCGATGACCGGGACGAACAGCCGTACCCCATGCTCTTGCGCCAGCGCGAAAGCCTCATCGAGAATGACGGCCGCTGCTGCCGGATCGCCTCGACCGAGCATCAGGCTGCCACCGCTATAGGCGGCCGCGACGCGATCGAATGGCCGGTTGCTTTCGTCGGCGATCTCCTGTGCCCGCCGCTGAAACCGGTCAGCTGCATCAATCTCCCCCAGCGTCGTGTGGGTAACGCTCTTCATCATGCAGCACACCAACAACAGGTATTGCGTGGTTGTGCCGATCGGAGCGCTGGCCTCGGGTCCCATCAATTGCGCGCAGGCTCGCCCAAGCATCTGTTCCGCTTCACGATAACGGCCGGCGATGAAATAGGCCTGTCCGAGACCATATTCGGCAAAATTGAGCCAACCGGGATTGCCCCACTCCTCCGCCAGACGAACGGCCTGCTCACCTGTGGCGATTGCCTCGAGCGGCGTGCCATAGAAATTTTGCGCCGCTGCTATGACCGACACAGCGGCGACCTTGCGCCCGAGGTCATCAATCGTGTTGGCGCGCCGTTCGGCTTCCTTTCCGAGATCCAGCCATTCGGCGATTCTACCGGACCCCATGAACGCCATGCGCGCCTCGATCCGCAGGTCGATGGCTTCGGTCTCACGCTCAAGAGAAATCGGAGTTCTGTCGAGCGCATCCATGGCGATCTCGAAGTAGGAGGTCGCATCGGCAAACGCCGACCGCGCGACGGACTTTCGTGCCACGCTTCTGCCGTAGGCGAACGCTTTGGCCCAGTCCTTTGCGCGCGTTGCGTGGTAACAGAGCTTGTCGGGCTGGTCGCGCCAGCTTTCGTCGCTTTCCAGCGCAGCAAGGATGCGTTCATGCACCCTTTCGCGCGTCCGCTCGACCATCGAATCATAGGTGACCTGACGAACCATTTCATGCGGAAATTCGAATGAATCCTCCGAAACGCCGTCGGCTTTGACAAGCAGTTCGGCCCGGTCGAGCACGCTCAATGAGTGCTGGAGCACGTCTTCAGACAGCGCGGCCACCTTGCGCAGGGTGACCAACGTCGAGCGCGAGCCGAGCGCGGCCGCCATTTGCATGAGGGTGCGTTCCTCCCTCGGCAGGCGGTCCAGGCGCGCCGCGATCACCCCTTGAATGCTGGTGGGAACTCCCAGTTCGTCGACAGGCTGCCATAGCGAGAGATCGCCCCACTGCCCCTGAAGGATCCCGGTTTCCTTGAGCCGGCGGCACACCTCCTCGACAAAGAGCGGGACGTTGGCCGTGTGGCGGATGATCCGGCTCTTCAGATCGGCCGTCGTGGAGGATGGTCCCAGAATGGCATCCAACATGGCCCTGCCGGCACCCTCATCGAGCGGCCGCAACGCAAGGATTTCGGCATTGGATCGATTGACCCACTCCGGAATCCCATTTGGCCTGCTGGTGACCAGTATGAGCAGATTGGGGGTCTTGAGCGATGCAAGGGCAGCCATGACGGCGTCGCTTGCGCGATCGACCCAATGCAGATCTTCAATGAGAAGCACCGTCCGTTGCTGCCGGGCCAGGTTTTCCGCGATCGCGCAGCTTGCATCGCTGATGGCGCGGCCGCGTGACTGCGGCTCCAATTTGTCCCATTGCCCATCCGAAATCGGCAGATCCAGCACCGCGTCGACGGCTGACCGCAGGATCGGCGACAAGCCCGCCCTGGGGTCCGCCGCATGGCCCGGCCGATGTTCCGCCGTCGCTGTGTCAAGCATTGAAAGCAGCAAACCCTTGAGCGCGGCGAATGGCGAGCCCTGCAAATTCGGGCTGCATTCCGTTTCGACCAGCTGCCAGCCTTCAATCTCGAGCTCCTGGACAAATTCGTGTACCAGCCGCGATTTCCCGATGCCGGGATCGCCGGTCAGGCAGACCGTTCGGCCCCCGGCGCGGGTATCATCGGCGGCTTGCTCCAACAGCGCCATCTCCCGGGAGCGGCCGACGAACCGTGAAACGCTGCGCGTCTTGCGCACCTGCCAGCTTGAGAGGTCGCTCGCGCCGGTTACGCGATACACCGGCATGTGTTCGGCGAAACCCTTGAGCAGTTTGCGGCCCAGATACTCAAACCGAACGTGTCCCTCGGACAGTTTTTGGCAGGCCTCGGATGCGTAGATTTGACCGGGCTCCGCCGCCGCCTCCAATCGGGCCGCCAGGTGCTGCGCGGCGCCACCGATCTCGTAGACCTTGGAAAATTCACTGGAGACCACATAAGCGACCACGAATCCCGAGTGGAGGCCCACCCGGACCTGCAGCCCCGGGTCGCCCAGGCTCGCTACGCGGCGAACCAGCGCGATAGCCGCGTGGCAGGCAAGTGGCGCATGATTGTCATCCGCCACAGGAGCCCCAAAGACCGCCGTCAGCCCGTCGCCCATTTCCTTGCTGACGATGCCTCCGAACTGACGCACGGCGGCCCGCATCGCCGCCAGCGCAGGCTCAAGACGCGACAGCGCCTCCTCGGGTTCGAGTTCGGCGATGAGGTCCGTCGAATGGACCACGTCCGCGCGAAGGATCGTCACGAACTTTCGCTCGCTGTCGGGATCCACTCTTGGTTGTCGCGGCCGCGCCACATTTGGCGCACCAATTGTCGCCCGCGTCCATCGTCGATTGGCACGCGAAACACTGCATTTCTGGGCTCTCATCGGCTGAAGCCGGTCGAACAAAACACCCCTTGGGCAGCTTGGCGCAAGAGCACCTGTCAATCTTGACGCAGTGCGACGGACCCGACAAGCTGTCGTTTAGGTTGTCTCTGGACGCAGCGCAGCCCTGGGTGCTACGCTTACCGGTGGAACCCGGCGCACCGACCGGATCGCCGGAGGCCTGAACCCGATTGCCGATATTCTTTCGAGACGAAAGGCGGCCGCCTTCCCTGAGCGTTGTTCCAGCGCCGGTCTGGAGCGGAATTTTTTCGAGTGGCGATTTTGCTGTCCGCTTAATCCGGCCGGATTTGCCGCTGACAGAGTTCGCCATCGTGATTTTTCGAGCGGGAGACTTGGTCATGTCAAACATACAGATTTTTGGTGGATCGGTTTACAACAATCAGCAGTTCAAAGATCATATGAACAGTCATTACTATCCTTTGGAGAACATGAAGAAGAGCGTGGCAAAGCTCAAAGCCTCGGATCAGATCGACATACAGACGATGCAGTATGGCCAGTATCAACCGATATTGTCGCCGCTGGATGTATGGCCGGGCGGAAAAGGCAAGTTCTGGATGAGGGAGATGGGTCGGGCACGTATGCAGCTGTCCGATCAACCCAATAACATTCCGCTGTCCAGGGACGAGCCTGGCGTCATCCCCCTGACAAGGTGCGCGCTCCTGGACGCCGCGGTTCGCAAGTGCTTCAATTCGGAACCGCCGATCCCCATGTTGATCGATGTTCAGCAGAAGCCGTTCGATGCTCCCAATCCCGACCAGCACGATATCACGCTGGTTTGGGAGTATGGAAAGGACGGGAAGGAAAAGGTACCCACACTCCTTCGATGGACGATGATCTGTCCGTTCATCGTTACCAAACCTTGATTGATTAGTCGGGACCGCGGGGGCCGTGCTCAGCCCCATCGCAGCTGGGCAACCCTCTGCTCGAACTTCCGGCGATCGAGCAGCTTGATGGCCTGGGTCTCCGCGGGAGCAAGATCGAACTCCCGCGCGATCGCCTCGGATCCGTGAAAAGCCTGACGCACAATTCCTCGTCCAGCAGGGCTCTGCTGAGCAATTCCGTCAGTTGCCGGCTCGGTATGTGTCTGGCGTCGGGATCCAATTTGCTTTCCTGCCTCGGCGTGCGGTTCAAATAGTTTGACGATCAACCCGGCTGGCGGCGTTCCGAAAGCGAAGCACTCAGCCGGACCGCCTCCGCCGCATCCACTGACTTCACGCTTGGTATTGTTCCGCCGGAAAATGCCAGGAGAGCTCGAGCATGTCGCCGCCGATAGCGCGGCGCAGCGAGGCCGTCAGCCGATCCGGGGTTCGGTCGGCAAAGAAGATCTTCCGGGCAGCCTTCAGCAGCAGGGCTCTTTCCCTGCTACGGATCAGTCCCGCCGCGGACGCCTTTTCCATCCAATATTCGACATCGACCATCGGCACCGTCATCGGCTTGAAGTCGAACGGGGAGTAGACGAGCGCGACATCCGCGTCACGCCGGACGGCGCTGCGCCGGAAGCGATCGTAGACCCACCCGACACCGATCATGCCGCAGCGATCCAGTTCCGATGCGCGCAGCGCTCCCATGCTCGAGGCGCCAATAACGGTCTTGCCCCTATCAAGCACCGCCAGAATTTCCTTGGGCGACACGGACCTGTTCAGCCCGAATTCCCCGTCGATAATGACGATGACATCGTAATCGTCGACGGCGGCCAGGTCACCGCGCTTGATCGGAGGGGCATGGGTGGCGGCTGCAAGCCCGTGCACCTCCGCCTCGGCAATTGATGGCCCGGCGAACACAATCGTCTTCATCTGAGCTCGCGGCTCACCGCGAAGAATTGTATCAAAGGATTTACTTTCGCTCACCCTGGATCTGTTGCAACACCCGCTGTCCCAAACTCGCCCGACCGCTGTGCAGGAAATAGAGCGTCCAGGCTTCCGTTCGCGGCACGATGACCCGCACGACGGGGATACCCACTTCAACCCTGGTGACGTCAAACACAACGACTTGACCAAAACCGGCTTGGCGCATCCGCTCAATGATGAACTCGACATCATCGTTGATGGATCGATGCTCATAAGACGCGATATCGTCGAAGCCGATGGTATGGCCGCCATCGTGCCACGTCGCCGCCGCCGGCGCCCCCGCGGTTCGCGCGAAGTCCGGCAGATCTTCCCTGCCGCCCTGGATGCAGGTCAGGCGGGTTTGCGCGGCCTCGGTCAAGGCGCGGGTAAGGGCGATGCGCGCATCCGGGTGAGTTCCGCATCCGCTGTGAGCATTCACGACAACGGGCAGCCCTTGCGGTTCGGCCAAGGTACAGCCGATCGTGGGGATACCGGTCGCGGACGTCAGATTTCGAAGTTGAACCGCGAGCCCGGCTCGCTGCAGCTTGCGGACCAACATTGCCGCCCGCCGGGGAAGCCCGCGAAGCGAGATCAGCGGCGGGTCACCGCGCTCCGGGGACGCCCATCCGCCGAATCCCATATCCGACAGGATCGCCGCAACTGCGGGTCTGACATGTGAGCTTGCCGTCGCCAGCGCCGAGGCATCGCGTTCGATCACCTCGCACAGCGCGTGGCACAGGGCGTCGACCCTGGTATTGCCCGATGCGAGACCGTTCGTGCTCGTGAAGAACAGCGGCGTCCCCGAAAATGGATTGTAGGGAGACACCACGCAGTTCAGCGGCGCATAGGTCGGGCGACGTGTTACCAGATCGAACCCCAGGACCCATTCCAGGAGCAGATGCTCGCTGTAGTCGCGGACCATCGGAACATGAATTTCCATCGGATCGACGCAGGCGTGCCGCCGCCGCAAATTATAGTGGGAAGCGTCGATGACCGGGCCGTCATACCTTTCGCCGGCATGACGCTCGACCGCCTCCATCATCGCGCCGGCATAGGCATCGGCGCGCGTCGTTCCCTTGCCGTTATAATCGGAGATCCCGGGCCCGAGATCATGCGGCCGCACGGTCATGAAATTCGGAATGCCGACCCGGTCGAGGTCGGTCACGTCGGCAACCATGGTCACGCCGATGGTATCAAGCACCGCGCGCGCGCGGCGGATCGTGGCGCCCGGTCTGACGGAGCGTTCGACGCCGGAGCTTCCATATTTCAGCTCCTTTGGGCCGAGCCAATATTCATAGCAGCACTGGGCGGCGCTCATGGACGTCCTTTCTCCCGACGCATCGTTCAGAAGCCACCGTAAGCTGTTTGCCACAGAAGGAGGCGGTTGGCGACCTCTTGCGGGAATCCCCGGACAGCCCCAGGGCCCTCGGAAAGCTCCGGCCCCCTCGCCCGCTTGTACAAAGGCCGCACCGCCGTCTAGATTGCCGACAACGAGCAGACAGCGCCGCCCGAACGACAACGGGAACAAACGATCTGCGCGAATGGGAGAATGACATGAAACACGCCTACGTGCCCCGCATGACGTCCTATACCCTGAGTCCGGAAGATGAACTCAACGACCTCCGAATGTCGGAGCAGGTCCGGCCGCTGTACGACCACGTGCGGCAATTCATTCGCGATACGGTCGATCCGATGTCGGCGGAATTTTACCGGCTCGGCGAGAACAAGACCGATCGCTGGAGTTTTACCCCGGGCCAGATCGAGGTGCTGGAGAAAGCCAAGGCGAAAGCCAAGGAAGTCGGCCTGTGGAACTTCTTCCTGCCGGATGCCGAGACTGGCGAAGGCCTGAAGAATCTGGACTACGCCTATATCGCCGCCGAGCTCGGCAAAAGCCCGTTGGCCTCCGAAACCATGAACTGCTCGGCGCCCGATACCGGCAACATGGAAGTGCTGGAGCGCGTCGGCACGCCCGCGCAGAAGGCGAAATGGCTGAAGCCATTGCTATCAGGTGAAATCCGATCCGCCTACGCCATGACCGAACCGAACGTCGCCTCGTCGGATGCCAAGAATATTTCGACGACGGCCAAACTTGTCGGCGACGAATGGGTCATCAACGGCGAGAAATATTACATCTCCGGCCTCGGCGATCCCCGCTGCAAGATCATGATCGTGATGGTGAAAACCAATCCCGACGCGCCGCCCAGCAAGCAGCAGTCGCAGATCCTGGTCCCCAAGGACACCCCGGGCGTCGAGATCATCGGCCCGATGCACGTGTTCGGGCACGACCATGCCCCGCGCGGACATATGCATCTGCGCTTCAACAATGTCCGGGTACCCAAGGACAACATGCTGCTCGGCGAAGGCCGCGGCTTCGAAATCTCGCAAGTCCGCCTCGGGCCCGGCCGCATCCATCACTGCATGCGGACGATCGGCAAGGCGGAAAAGGCGCTCGACCTGATGGTTTCACGCGGCCTGACGCGCGAAGCCTTCGGCAAGAAGATCGCCCATCTCGGCGGCAATCTCCAGATCATCGCGCAGGCGCGCTGTGAGATCGAGGCGATGCGGTTGATGGTGCTGAAAGCCGCCAAGGCGATGGACGTGCTCGGCAACAAGGAGGCGCGCATCTGGGTCAGCATGGTCAAGGCCATGGTGCCCGAGCGCGCCTGCAAGATCATCGACCAGGCGATCCAGATGCACGGGGCGACCGGCATCTCGCAATGGACCCCGCTCGCCGAAATGTACACGGACGTGCGCCATCTCCGCTTCGCCGACGGTCCCGACGAAGTGCACTGGATGGTCGTCGGCCGCCACGAGCTGAGCATGCCGTAGCCAACCTTCTCCCTCGCCTTGCTTGCGGGGCGAGGTTGACGAAATGGAAAATCCCGGTCCAGCAGGGAATACACAATGGAATACGCCCCTGGCGATCTCACCCCCCGCGAGCGCTACAAGGTGCTGACCGGATTCGTTCTGCCGCGACCGATCGCCTGGGTGACGACGGTCGGCCCCACCGGCGTGGTCAACGCGGCCCCCTTCAGCTTCTTCAACGTGTTCTGCGAGGATCCGCCGCTCTGCATGTTCGCCGTCAACCTGCGGCCCGACGGCCGCGCCAAGGACACGCTGGTCAACATCGAGCGTACAGGAGAATTCGTGGTCAACCTCGCCGATGAACCGCTGGCGCGCGCCATGCACGACTCCAGCGGCGACTTCCCGCCCGAAATCGGCGAGCCCGGCTATCTCGGGCTGAGCTTGGCGCCCTCGACCAAAGATCGCCGTGCCGCGGCTTGCCGACGCGCCGTGGGCGATGGAGTGCAAGACCTGGAAGACCATCGACGTGAACGGCGACCGGCAGCTCATCATGGGTGAAGGCATCCATTTCCACATCCGCGACGAACTGTGGGACGGCAATTCCATGCGCGTGCACATGGACCGCTATCATCCGGTCGGCCGCATGTTCGCAGACCGCTACTGCCGGACCGACGACAGAATGGTGTTCCCGCCGGCCCAAGGCGCATCCGGCGCATAGCTGAAGCTACCGGCTGGCTCGGTTCTAGGCCGACGCAGGCCGATGCGCGCGGAGGAAGGAACGTATCTGGCGCACCGCCAGCGGAATCCGCTCCTTGGGCTCCTTCCACGGGAACATGCTCACTTCGGCCCTCGGCGCCAGCATCGCGGTCTCCATGGCCACCGCATAGGGATGGGCCGGGACATCGTCGGGCAGGATCAGCACCGGCGTCTGGCAATTGCGCACGAAATCGCGCGTCACCGTGAACACGAAGTCGGGGTTGGTGCGGTACATGCGGGTCAGGAATTTGTCGACCTGCTCCATCGTGATGTCGGGCCGGCGTTTGACCAGCTCCGGACCCCAGCCTTTCATATTGTTGTCGTAGAACAGGTCGCGCATCTCCGGACGCGACCCGCTGGGCTGCGCCAGCACCGCCGCGACGATACGATCGGGCGCCCGCTTCAGGAGATTCCAGATCAGGGGGCCGCCGATGCAGAAGCCCAGCACCATGAACTTGTCGATGCCGAGATGGTCCATCAGGCCGAGCTGGTCATCGGTGTGGGAATCCCAGGGACGGTCGATCTCGAGCGGACCTGAGGACTGGCCCGCATTGGCGTTGCGCAGGTCGAACGCGATGCAACGGTACTCGCCCTTGAACTCCTCGATCGCGTTGAAGGGCGGATAACTGCCGGTGATGCCTGCGATCGTCGAGTTCAATCCGCCGCCGGCAATCAGCAACAGCGGGAAACCGGAGCCGGCTTCCTCGAAATGGATGCGAACGGCGCCTTTTTCGTAAATGCCCATGGATTGCTTCACCTGCGCTCGCAATGACCTATGACGCCGCCAGCTTCTGCCGCCGCTCCGCCCCGGTCATCGCAAAGCCTTCATAGCCCTTGGCCGCGACGTCGTTGCAGATCTGGCGATAGACCCCGACGCCGCCGATATAGGGCATGAAGATCTGCGGCTTGCCCGGGATGTTGGCGCCCATGTACCAGGAATTGGCCTGCGGATAGAGCGTGGTGTGCGCGACCTCGTTGACATGCGCCACCCACTTATCCTCGGCGTCCTTGCTGGCCTCCATGGTGTCGAGGCCGCGCTCGCGCATCCAGGCGATGCAGTCGGTGATCCAGTCGACATGCTGCTCGATCGAGACGATCATGTTGGAGAGCACCGACGGGCTGCCGGGGCCGGTGATGATGAACAGATTCGGGAAGCCTTCGCTCATCAGGCCGAGATAGGTTTTGGGCCCTTCGGCCCATTTCTGGTTGAGCGTCTGCCCGTTGCGGCCGCGAATGTCGATTTTTGCAACTGACCCCGTCATGGCGTCGAAGCCGGTCGCCAGCACCAGCGCGTCGACTTCATAATCTTTCCCGCCGGTGCGCACCGCGTGCGGCAATATCTCCTCGATCGGATTGGACCGGATATCGACCAGCGTCACATTCGGCCGATTGAAAGTGGCAAAATAATCGGTATCGATGCAGATGCGTTTCGACCCGATCGGATGATTGTTGGGCTGCAGCAGTTTCGCGGTTTGCGGATCCTTGACGATCTCCGCGATCTTTTCGCGGACGAAATCGGCGGCGGTGTCGTTGGCGGCCTTGTCGAGCGCCAGATTGTTGTACACCGCCATGAAGGTGAGGCCGCCGCGGTTCCAGCGCGCTTCGTATTTCGCGCGCCTTTCATTGTCGCCGTCGTCGAGCGCGCCGCGATCGGGCATCTCGGTATAAATGCCGTTGCGCGCCTCCTCGCGGGCAAAGCGCCGGATTTCCGGGTAATTCCGGCGAAACGCCTCGCGCTCCTCTTTGGTCAGCGCGGCGTTGCGGGCGGGAATGGAAAAATTCGGGGTGCGCTGAAACACCGTGAGATGGCTCGCCTGTTCGGCGATGATGGGCACCGACTGGATCGCCGACGAGCCCGTGCCGATCACCCCGACGCGCAAGCCGGTGAAATCGATCGGTTCATGCGGCCAGTGGCCGGTGTGATAGACCTTGCCCTTGAAATCCGTGAGCCCCTTGATATCGGGCATCCGCGCATTCGACAGGCAGCCGGTGGCGAGCACGACGTATTTTGTCACCACGGTCTTGCCGTCGGAGGTGGCGACCTGCCACGTGTTGGCGCTTTCGTCGAAGACCGCCCGATCGACCCGGGTATCGAGCTGGATATCGCTGCGGAGCTTAAAACGGTCGGCGACGTGGTTGGCGTATTTCAGGATCTCGGGCTGCGGGGCGTAGCGCTCGCTCCAATCCCATTCCTGCTGCAACTCTTCCGAGAACGAATAGGAATACTGCATGCTCTCGACGTCGCAGCGCGCGCCGGGGTAACGGTTCCAGTACCAGGTGCCGCCGACATCGCCGCCCTGCTCATAGACCCGGACCGACAACCCCTGCCCGCGCAGCCGGTGCAGCATGTACATTCCCGCAAAACCCGCGCCGACCACGACGACATCGTAAGCCTCGGTACCCGCGGCGTGGCTCTTGCCGGAAATGGATTGCAAGGCGGACATTCGAGCTCCCTTGAGAATTTTTCTGGTGTTGGCAACCAGCATTCTACCGGCGGGGCGAAAGCGCAAGAGACAAATCCGCGCCTTAGGGGTGCATATTTTGCCGTGCGGAATGCACCATATGCATCACCTGCGGCCTACGTTTCCCGGCGTCTCCGCGCAAGATTGACCAAGGGAAACCCGCTTGGCTTCGGTGCCCATGATGGGCTAGCGTCATCGGAGCATTTGCCGTTCAAACCAACAACGAGCAGCGCCAAGAGCTGCCAGCGGGAGTGAACACAACCATGAAATCGCCGATCTGCGACATGCTGGGAATCGAATTTCCCCTGCTCGCCTTCAGCCATTGCCGCGACGTGGTGGCCGCGGTCAGCCGCGCCGGCGGTTTCGGCGTGCTAGGGGCGACCGTCGCACACGCCTGAAACCATCGAGCAGGAACTGAAATGGATCGACGATCACGTCGACGGCAAGCCCTATGGGCTCGACGTGCTGATCCCCGAGAACATTTCGACCGCCGGCGAGAAGGACGTCACCTGGAAAAGCCTGGAAGCGCGGATTTCGCCTCAACATCGCGACTTCACCCGCAACCTGCTGAAGAAATACGGCATCGAACTGACGACGACCGAGGTCCCCGACAATCAGCCGCAGCCGTTCGATGCGCAATGCGCGCTGGAAGTGCTCGATGTGTCGTTCCGGCACCCGATCCGGCTGATCGCGAACGCGCTGGGCGTGCCGCCGAAGGCGATGATCGACATGGGCAAGAAGCACGGCGTGCCGGTGGCGGCCCTGGTCGGCGCCAAGGAGCATGCGCTGCGTCAGGTCGCGGCCGGCGTCGATATCCTGGTGGTGCAGGGCACCGAGGCCGGCGGCCATTGCGGCGAGGTCTCGACCATGGTGCTGGTGCCCGAGGTGATCAAGGCGATCAAGCCGATCCGCGACGTGCCGGTGCTGGCCGCGGGCGGCATCATGACCGGGCGTCAGATGGCGGCGTGCATGGCGATGGGCGCCGCCGGCGTCTGGACCGGTTCGGTGTGGCTGGCGACCGTTGAATCCGAGACCACCGAAATCTTCCGCGAAAAGATGATCGCGGCCTCCTCGCGCGACGCCGTCCGCTCCAAAGGCCGCACCGGCAAGCCCGCGCGTCAGTTGCGTTCGGTCTGGACCGATGCGTGGGACCGCGGTCCCGACAGCCCCGGCGCGCTGCCGATGCCGCTGCAGAGCATCGTCAGCCGCGACGCCTTCAATTCGATCGATCGCGCCGCGGCAGCCGGCAACGCGCAGGCGCGCGACCTCGTCACCTATTTCGTCGGACAAGGGGTCGGCCTGATCGACAGCGTCAAATCCGCCGGCGCCGTGGTGCAGGAATTCAAGGAAGATTTTATCGAGGCGGTCGAGCACATGAACGCGCTGGTGGCGGAGTAAATCGACGCGTCATTCCGAGGAGGCGCGCTAGCGCCGGCTCGAATCATGCAGGATTCCGTGGCTCGATGCTTCGCATACGCGCCAAGCGGCAGCTGCTCAGGATGAGGACTGAATATGTTGGAAAGTGAAAACAAAAAAATGGCAACCCGCCTCTCCCCTCTCCGACGACCGCATCCCCGTCATTGTCGGCGTCGGCGAAATCGTCGATCGCCCGAAAGAAATTGCCGAAGGCCTCGAGCCCCTCACCCTGCTGGAACAAGCGCTCAAGCGCGCCGAAGCGGACAGCGGCGGCAAACTGCTGGGCGAGATCGGCTCGCTCGACATCGTCAATTTCCTGAGCTGGCGCTACCGCGATCCGGAAATCCAGCTCGCCGACCGCCTCGGCATCAAGCCGAAGCACGCCTATTACGGCCCGGTCGGCGGCGAGAGCCCGATCCGCTATCTGCACGAGGCGGCGCAGCGCATCGCGCGCGGCGAATGCAGCGTCGCCGCGGTCTGCGGCGCCGAGGCGCAATCGACCGCGACCAAGGCCGAGCGCGCCGGCGTCGAACTGCCGTGGACGCCGTTCGCGCATGACGTGCCGGAGCCGAAACGCGGCGCCGCGTTCCAGAAACCGATGGCGGTGAAGCTCGGCGTGTTCAGGCCGGTGACGGTCTATCCGTTTTACGAAGCCGCGACCTCGGCGCATTGGGGCCAGACCCCGCGCGAGGCGATGGCGGAATCCGGCGAATTATGGTCGCGCTATTCCGAGGTCGCCTCGCAAAATCCCAACGCCTGGCTGAAGCGGCGCTTCACGGCCGAAGAGATCACGACGCCGACCGCGGACAACCGGCTGATCGCCTGGCCCTACACAAAACTGATGGTGGCCAATCCGACCGTCAATATGGGCGCGGCGGTGCTGATGACCAGCCTCGCCAAGGCGCGCGCCGCCGGCATAGCGGAGGATCGCCTGGTTCACGTCTGGGGCGGCGCCTCGGCGGAAGAGCCGCGCGACTACCTGATCCGCGACCAGTTCTTCCAGAGCCACCCGCAGAACGCCGTGCTCAAGGCGATCCTGGATCTCGTCGGCGGCGACGGCAAGGCGTTCGACGCCATCGAGCTCTACAGCTGCTTTCCCTGCGTGCCGAAAATGGCGCGGCGGACGCTGGGCTTGGGCCCCGACGTGCAGCCGACGGTGACCGGCGGGCTGACGTTCTTCGGCGCGCCGCTCAACACCTACATGACGCATGCGGCCTGCGCGATGGTGCGCAAGCTGCGCAGCGGCGCCAAGCTCGGCCTGCTCTACGGCCAGGGCGGGTTTGTCACCAAGCACCATGGCGCTGGTGCTGTCGCGGCAGGCGCCGCAAGGAGCGCTGGCGCAGGACACCAGCGTGCAGGCGGAAGCCGACCGCCATCGCGGCGCGGTGCCGGAGTTCGTCACCGAAGCCAGGGCAAGGGCACGGTCGAGAGTTTTACCGTGATCTATGGCCGCAACGGCGAAGTCGAGCACGGCGTGGTGATGCTGCGGACATCGGACAATGCGCGCGCGCTGGCGCGGGTGCCCGCAAGCGACGGCGCGACGCTGGCGCATCTTCTGAACATGGACCGCACGCCGGTGGGTTCATCAGGCGATATCGTCAGCGCGGAGGACGGCGTGCTGGAGTGGCGGGTGGGATAACTCTTTCAACGCTCGTTTTCGTCATCCTGAGGTGCGAGCCTCTTGGCGAGCCTCGAAGGATGACTGACGCGTCCTATCCTTCGAGGCGCGCAAGAGCGCGCGCCTCAGGATGACGCCGGTGGATGTGGCAGCAGCTGCCCCTACCCCTTGCCGTCCTGCTTCTCCGAAACCGTCGCGGGCTTGCCCTTGGCGCCGGCGACGCGGACCTGGTCGCCGTCGGCGAGGCCGTCGGGCGGCGCGACGATGACGCGGTCGTCCGGGGAGATGCCCGAGCCCAGCTCGATATCCTTGCCGAGATCGCGGGCGATGGTCACGGTCTTGAACAGCACCTTGTCGTCGGCGCCGACGGTCGCCACCCGCAGCCCGCTGCCGTTGAAGATCAGGGCGCTGGCCGGAATATGCAGCGGCACGGTGTCGCGCTGCAGGCTCAGGCGCACATTGGCATAGCCGCCCGGCATCAACTCGCCGCCGGCGTTGTCGAGCCCAAGCTGCATCCGCGTGGTGCCGGAAGCGACGTCGACGGATTGCGACGAGGCCTCGACCGTCGCGTCGAAGGTCCGGTTCGGATATTCCGGCATCGAAATCACGGCCTTGGCGCCGATCCTGATCGCGGGCACGTAGCTCTGGGGAACGTTGACGTAGACCCGCAGCTTCGCTGATGTCGGAGATCACGAACATCGCGGGGCCGCTTCCGCCGCCCGCATTGATCAGGGCGCCGACGTCGGTATCGCGGGCGGTGACCACGCCGTCGAACGGCGCGGTGATCTTCTTGTAGCCGGCCAGCGCCTCCAGCCGTTCGACATTGGCCTGGCCGGATTTGACCGCGGCCTTCTTGTTGGAGAGGTCGGCGGAGCGCTCGTCGATTTCCTGCATCGACACGAAATTCGAGGCGATCAGCGATTTGCGGCGGGTCAGCGTTGCCTCGGACAGTTTCGCGCTGGCCTCCTGGCTGGCGAGATCGGCGCGCGCCTGCAACAACTGCTGGTCGAGGTCCGGCGCCTCGATTTCGGCGATCACCTGGCCTGCCTTGACCTTGGCGCCGATGTCGGCGCTCCAGCTCTTCAGGTAGCCGCTGACGCGGGCAAAGATCGGCGCGCGATAATAGGCCTCCAGCCGCCCCGGCAGATCGATGGTGGCGCTAAGCGCCCTGGCGTCGGGCAGCACCACCGCGACCGTCGGGAATCGCCTGGTTGTCGGTCCATTCGCGCAAGCGTGCGCTGGAATCCTCGCGCGCCCGGATGCCGCTCACCACCACCAGCACCGCGGCGATCCCCGCCGCGATCCCGAAGATGCCCAACTTCCGGCGAGAGACCGGCGAGTTATGTTCAGTGGGCATGCGACGTCTCCGGTGGGCGGCGGCTTTGGCGCCTTGCTTCCTGTGTACCATACTAAAAACCACGGGAACAAACATCAGGGTAGCCACCGTGGCGAAGATCAGCCCTCCGACCACGGCGCGTCCGAGCGGCGCGTTCTGCTCGCCGCCCTCGCCGAGCGCCAGCGCCATCGGCAGCCATGCCGATGATCATCGCCAGCGCGGTCATCAGCACCGGGCGGAAGCGCACGAAGCCGGCTTCGATGGCGGCTGCGACCGGGTCGCCGAGTACTTCATAGCGTTCGCGCGCGAAAGAGATCACCAGCACGCTGTTGGCGGTGGCGACGCCCATGCACATGATCGCGCCGGTCAGCGCGGGAACCGACAAGCGTGGTCTGGGTCGTGAACAGCATCCAGACGATCCCGGCCAGCGCCGCCGGCAGCGCGGTGATGATCACGAACGGGTCGGACCAGGACTGGAAGTTCACCACGATCAGGAAGTAGATCAGCACGATCGCGGCCAGCAATCCGAACAGCAGCCCGGAAAACGCGCTGTTCATGGTCTGCACCTGGCCGAGCAGAACCACGGAAGAGCCCTTCGGCACCTCCTTCGCGGTGTCCGCGATGACCGCCTTGACGTCGGCGGCGACCGCGCCGAGATCGCGTCCCTGCGGCGTCGCATAGATCTGCACCATCGGCTGGATGTCGTATTGCGAGACCACCGCGCTCGAGGTCGATCGCCTGATGTCGGCGATGCCGCCGAGGATCGGCGGCGTCGCCGTAGTGCCCGCGGTGATCGGCAAGGTCTCCAGCGCGCTCAGCGAATCGATCTTGTATTGCGGCGTCTGCATCACGATCGAATAGGACACGCCATTGTCCGGATTGAGGTAGTAGGTCGGCGCGACCTGCGCGCTGCCCGCCAGATTGACGACGAGGCTGTTGGTGACGTCGCGCTCGGTCAAGCCGACATATTGCGCGCGCGTGCGGTCGACATCGATATTGAAGCTCGGATTGTTGGGCGACTGCTGGATGCGCGCGTCGGCAACGCCCGGTATCCGGCGAATCCGGCTCAGCAATTTATTGGCGTAGGCGAAATTCGCATTCGCATTCGCGCCGCGGATCTGAAGGTCGATCGGCGCCGGCGCGCCGAAATTCAGGATCTGGCTGACGATATCGGCCGGCAGGAACGCGAACGTCATGCCGGGAAACGCGCGCGGAAGCTGTTCCCTGAGCGCCTGGACATATTCGTCGGTCGGCCGATGGCCCTCCTTCAGCTTGATCTGGATATCGCCATCCTGCGAACCGATCACGCCGGTGTTGTTGTAGGTCAGGTTGATGCCGCTGATCGGCATGCCGATGTTGTCGGCGAGCGTATCGATTTCGGACGGCGGGATGATCTTGCGGATCGCCTTCTGCACATCGGCGAATTGATTGGCGCTTTCCTCGACGCGGGTGCCGACCTGGGTGCGGACATGCATCAGGATCGAGCCGGAATCGACCGAGGGAAAGAAATTCCGCCCGAGAAACGGCACCAGCAGGAAAGAAGCCGCGATCAGGCCCAAAAACCCGATCACGAAAACCGGCCGCCGCTGCATCGCCAGCAACAGCAGGTCGCGATAGAAGCGGCGGACCCGCTCGAACCGCGCCTCGAAGCCGCGCTGAAACCGCACAAGCGGGTTGCGCGACGGCGGCTTCTTGCCTTCGGCATGATGGGCGTGCGGCTGCAGCAGATATTTCGCCATCGTCGGCACCAGCGTGCGCGACAGGATGAACGACCAGATCATCGCGAACATCACGGCTTCGGCCATCGGCACGAACAGAAAGCGCGCCACGCCGGTCAGGAAGAACATCGGCACGAACACGATGCAGATGCAGAGCAGCGACACGAAGGCCGGCGTCACGATCTGGTTGGCGCCGTCCATGATCGATGTTTCGACGCCCTTGCCGTGCTCCAGATGCCAGTTGATGTTCTCGATCGTGACGGTGGCGTCGTCGACGAGGATGCCGACCGCCAGCGCAAGACCGCCGAGCGTCATGATGTTGAGGGTCTCGCCGATCGCCGACAGCATCACGATGGCGCCGAGCACCGAGAGCGGTATCGAGACGGCAATGATGACCGTCGAGCGCCAGCTTCCGAGAAACAGCAGGATCATCACGCTGGTCAATAACGCCGCGATGATGCCTTCATAGGCGACGCCGGTGATGGCGCCGCGGACGAAAATCGACTGGTCGCCGATGAACCCGATCTTGAGCGCCTCGGGCAGCGGGTCCTTGACGTCGATGACCTTCTGCTTGATGCCGGCGATGATATCGAGCGTCGAGATCGCGCCTGCCTTCAGCACCATCATCAGCACCGAACGGTTGCCGTCGACGTGAACGATATTGGTCTGCGGCGGATTGCCGTCGCGCACGCTCGCGACGTCGCGGACATAGACCATCGCGCCGTTCACGGTCTTGATCGGCAGGTCGCCGAGTTCTTCCATCCTGCAGCGGCGAGTTGTTGAGCTGGATGTTGTATTCGAAAGCGCCGATCTTCTGGGTGCCGACCGGCGTGATCAGGTTTTGCGCGGCGAGCGCGTTGGCGACGTCCTGCCCCGACAGCCCGCGCGCCTGCAGCGCCGACGGATTGAGATCGATCTGCACCTGGCGCAGCTTGCCGCCGAACGGATAGGGGATCGCGGCGCCGGGCACCGTGACCAGCGGCGTGCGCAGCTGGTTGATGCCGATGTCGGCGAGATTTTGCTCGGTGAGGCCCTCGCCGGACAATGCGACCTGGATGATCGGCACGGTTGACGCGTTGTAGTTCAGGATCAAAGGCGGCGTGGCGCCGGGCGGCATCGCCTTGACCATCGTTTGCGAAATCGCGGTGACCTGGGCGTTGGCGGTGCGGATATCGACGTTCGGCTGGAAGAAGATCTTGACGATGCCGAAGCCGTTATAGGAGTTGGCGACGATGTGTTCGATATCGTTGACCGTCGTCGTCAGCGCCCGCTGAAACGGCGTGGTGATGCGTCCGGCCATCTGGTCCGGCGGCAGGCCGGTATACTGCCAGACCACGCCGATCACGGGGATGCGGATATCCGGGAAAATGTCGGTCGGCGTGCGCAGCGCGGCGAGCGGTCCGATAATCAGCAGAAGCAGCGCGAGCACGACGAAAGTGTACGGCCGGCTCAGCGCGATGCGGACCAGTGCGATCATAAAGCGGGCATTCCCCGGTCAGGCGGAAGGGCGCGGAACCGGCCCTCCAGGAGCTTATTCGTTGGCGCTGATTTACCCGAAATGCGGGAAAATAGCCAACCTCCGGCGCGCCGGCGCCTTCACTTCCCTGATACCCCTCCGCGGCGGTCCCAGGACCCGGTCTGGAGGCGGAACCGCGCTCGCGTCAGGCGGCGCGCTGATGAACGCGGTGCAGCCGCTGCTCAGCGCATCAGCTTGAGCGCATCGGAGAAAAATTCCGGACCGCCGAAATTGCCGGACTTCAGCGCCAGCAGCATCGCGCCGTCCTTCGCGCCGACGGCGCGCAGCACCGGCACGCCGGCGGCGATTTCCGCGCCCACCAGAAAGCCGGGAATTCTCAGGCGATCCACCACCGCGCCGGAGGTTTCGCCGCCGGCGACCACCAGCCGCCGCACGCCCGACCGGACCAGGCCTTCGGCGATGTCGGCCATCGCCTGCTCGATGGCATGGCCCGCGGCATCGCGGCCGTGACGTGCCTGCAGGGCCGCGACCTGGTCCGGCGTCGAACTGGAGGCGATCAGGATCGGACCGTCCTTGAGCCGCTCCCTGGCCCAGGCCAGCGCGCGCTGGGCTTCGTCCTTGCCCGCGACGACATGGTCGGGATCGAGATGCAGCACCGGCATCACAGCTTCCGCGCTTGCGATCTGCTGCAGCGTCGCCTGCGAACAACTGCCGGCGAGGCACGCCGCCGGCCCGCCGACCGGGGCGTCGGCGGTCGCGTTCGCCGCATTCGATTTGACTTTGCCGGAGCCGACCAGCGCGCGGGCGAGCCCGAGCCCGAGACCGGAGGCGCCGACCGAGACGCGATGATCCAGCGCGACCTTGCCGATGGTCTCCAGATCGCGCTCGAACACGGCGTCCGCAATCGCCGCGCCAAAACCTTTTTCGGAGAGATCGGCGAGACGCGCGCGGACGGCATCCGGACCGCGCGCGATGTCGGCGAGATCGACGAGCCCGATTTTGGTCTTGCTCTGGCGCGCCAGCACCCGCACCAGATTGGAATCGTGCATCGGATTGAGCGGATGATCCTTTAAGGGGCTTTCGTTCAGCGGCACCGAGCCCACGAACAGATTGCCCAGATAGACCGTGCGGCCGGTCTCCGGAAACGCCGGCGTCACCAGCACGATGGTCTCGCCGGAATCGGCGCGCAGCGCATCCATGACAGGACCGATATTGCCGGCGTCGGTGGAATCGAAGGTCGAGCAGATCTTGAACAGCACATGATCGGCGCCTCGCCCGCGCAGCCATTTTTCCGCGTCGCGCGAGCGCGACACCGCAAGGCCGGCTTCGATCGACCGGCTCTTCAGCGACACCACCACCGCGTCGACCTCGGGCAGCGCCAGATCGTCGGAGGGCACGCCGATGGTCTGCACCGTGCGCAGGCCGCAGCGGGTCAGCGTGTTGGCGAGATCGGACGCGCCGGTGTAGTCGTCGGCGATGCAGCCCAGCGCCAGCGTCACGGTTTTGCTCCGGCGTAGGGCTTGAACCAGCCGAGGCCGTCGGTGGTCTTGCCGCGCGGGTTATATTCGCAGCCGACAAAGCCGCTATAGCCGAGCCGGTCGAGTTCGGCGAACAGGAACGGATAATTCAATTCCTCGCCGTCCGGCTCGTTGCGCGAGGGGATGCTGGCGATCTGGATGTGGCCGATGATCGGCATCATCTCGCGCAGCCGCATGGTGACGTCGCCATGGATGATCTGGCAGTGATAGATGTCGAACTGAAGTTTCAGGTTCGGGATCTTCAGCTCGACGATCAGGTCGCGCGCGAAGGAAAAATCGTTGAGGAAGTAGCCGGGCACGTTGCGCGGATTGATCGGCTCGATCACCACGTCGAGGCCGTGGGGCGCGAAAAATTCCGCCGCCCATGCCACCGATTTGTAGAACGCCTCCACCGCCCTGGGATCGCTGCGGTTGGCGATGCCCGCCATCAGATGCACGCGCTTGACGCCGGTCGCCTGCGCATAAGGCAGCGCGGTGCGCAGGCTCTGTTGCAGATCGGCGAAACGATCCGGCAGCGCGGCAAATCCCTTTTCGCCGGCCTCCCAATTGCCGGGCGGCAGGTTGAACAGCGCCTGCGTCAGGCCGTTGCGACGCAACCGCTCGCCGACGGCCTCCGGCGGATGATCGTAGGGAAACAAAAATTCCACGGCGGTAAAGCCCGCCTTTGCGGCGGCGTCGAAGCGGTCGAGGAACGGCACCTCGTTGAACATCATCGAGAGATTGGCGGCGAAACGGGGCATCGACTGTCCTCTTGTTTGTTCGTTTCTACTTCGGCTCGCCCGGCAGATGCGTGCCGGTGACGCGGGCATACATCCGCGCCACCGAGGCGTCGTCGTCGCGGCCCATGCCGGAGGCCGCCGTCATCAGAAACATCTGCAGCGCGGCGGCCGCCACCGGCACCGGGAATTTCGCGGTACGCGCCATGTCCTGGATGATGCCGAGGTCCTTGACGAAGATTTCCACCGCGCTGCGCGGGGTGTAATCGCCGTCGAGCACGTGCGGCATGCGGTTCTCGAACAT
The DNA here is from genome assembly GCA_963825105.1 of uncultured Alphaproteobacteria bacterium. Classification (GTDB taxonomy): domain Bacteria; phylum Pseudomonadota; class Alphaproteobacteria; order Rhizobiales; family Xanthobacteraceae; genus Bradyrhizobium. The sequence goes on along the minus strand of CAWGSB010000011.1, from coordinate 238,348 downwards.
CCAGGAATTGCCGGCCGACGCCGTGATCACCTCATACACTTTCCGGATATCGAGACCCTGCTTGGCGGCAAACGCGATCGCTTCCGAGGCGGCGGCGATATGCACGCCGGCGAGCAACTGGTTGATCATCTTGAACGCGGCGCCCTGCGCCGGCGGCATCGCCGAGTTCGTAGAGCTTTGCCGCCATGGCATCCAGCGCCGGCCTGGCCTTGGCGAACGCCGCGGGACTGCCGGAAGCAAGAATGGTCAGCTCGCCCTGCGCCGCGCGCTGCGCGCCGCCGGAGATCGGCGCATCCAGATAATGCCGTCCGGTCGCTTCCAGCTGCTTCGCGAGCCGGCGCGCGACATCCGGGTCCATGGTTGCGGAGGAGACGAATACGGCATCCTTCGCCAGCGTTTCGGCGACGCCGTTCGTGCCGAACAGAATGGTTTCGGTCTGGGCGGCGTTGACGACGACGCTGACGACAATGTCGGCGTGCTTGGCGGCCTCCGCCGGCGTCGTGGCGCCGCCGCCGCCGTCGGCGACGAAGCGCGCCACCGCCTCCGCCGAGACGTCGCAGCCGGTGACGTCAAAACCCGCCCGCTTGAGCGAGGTCGCCATGCCCATGCCCATCGAGCCCAGCCCGATGACGGCGATACGCGGTTTTCGGATGACGGCTTCAGGCATGCGGCAATTCCTTGGGGCGGTTCCTCATAGCCGGCATTCGGATGCGGCTTTGCCTCTGGGTATCACGGCTTGGCCGCGCTGCCAAAGCATGAGACAAGGCGGCAAAGAGGATGCTGCCATGACCGAAACCGAGATCCGCGAGGAAATCTGCCGCCTCGGCCGCTCGCTGTTCGAGCGCGGGCTGACGCCGGGCTCCTCGGGCAATATCAGCGTCAGGTGCGAGGACGGCGGCTGGCTGGTGACGCCGACCAATGCCTCGCTCGGTTCTCTGGACCCGGCGCGGCTGTCGCGGCTCGACGCCGGTGGCCGGCTCGCCTCCGGCGATGCCCCGACCAAGGAAGTGCCGCTGCATACCGCGCTGTACCAGACCCGCAGCACCGCGCGCGCGGTGGTGCATCTGCATTCCACCCATTCGGTGGCGCTGTCGATGCTGCCGGAGATCGATCCGCGCGCCGCGCTGCCGCCGATGACGGCCTATTACCTGATGAAATGCGGCCTGACCGCGCTGGTGCCGTATTATCGGCCCGGCGATCCGGCGGTGGCCGACGCGATCAAGGGGCTGGCCGGCAAATATTCGTCCGTGCTGCTCGCCAATCACGGCCCGGTGGTATCGGGCGAGTCGCTGGAAGCCGCGGTGTTCGCGATCGAGGAACTGGAAGAAACCGCAAAACTCTATCTGCTGCTGCGCGGGCTCAACCCGCGTTACCTGACGCCGGCGCAGATCGCGGATCTCTCAAAGACGTTCGGGCTGACGCTGCCGGAGCACAGGCACGACTAGCCTCTCCACGTCATGGCCGGGCTTGTCCCGGCCATCCACGTCTTGTCTCTCATCAACGGCAGAAAAGACGTGGATGCCCGGCACAAGGCCGGGCATGACGAGGTTAGAGTTTTCGCTTGAGCTCAGAGCACCGCGAGTTGCTTGTTGCGCAAATCCGTCACCAGCATCAATCCCGGCGCATGCGTGATGGCGAACGGCAGCTTTGCGGCTGCGATCACCGCCTGCGGGGTGACGCCGCAGGCCCAGAACACCGGGAATCTCGTCGTCCTGCACCGGCACCGGATCGCCGTAGTCGGGTTTTGCGATATCCTTGATCCCGATCGAATGCGGATGGCCGAGATGGACCGGCGCGCCATGCACCGCGGGAAAGCGCGAGGTGATCTGCACCGCGCGGATCGCGTCCGCCGGCTTGAACGGCCGCATCGACACCACCATGGGTCCGGCGAACGGCCCCGACGGGTGGCAGGCGATATTGGTGCGGTACATCGGCACCCGAACCTTGCGCTCGATGTGGCGGATCGGCAGGTCGTCCGCCATCAGCGCTTCCTCGAACGAAAACGAGCAACCAAGCACGAAAGCAACCAGATCGTCGCGCCAATGCGCCATGATGTCGGTCGGCTCCTCCACCACCTCGCCGTCGCGCCAGACCCGGTAGCGCGGCAGGTCGGTGCGGATGTCGAGGTCGATCCCGAGCGAGGGAATGCGGGGGTCGCCGACATCGGACATGCCGATGACCGGACACGGTTTCGGGTTGAGCTGGCAGAACCGGTGAAACGACGCCGCGAGCTTTTCCGGCAGGATCGCGAGATTGCCCTGGACAAAACCGTTGGCGACGCCGGCGGTGGTCGCGGCCATGCCGTCGCGGCACGCCAGCCGCGCCTCGAGGCTCGGCAGCATCTCCGGCTCGCGGTGGTCGCCTTGTTCTTTCTTCGCCAGACCAACGATCATCGAAAAGCGCTCCGTGCCTCGACATTGTATGCCCGGTGGTTCTACCATGCAGCCGGAATTTATGCATCCTCGTGTTATGTACCCTGGCTTTTCCGGCAGGACAAATGACAAAGATCGCTTCCAATCTGCAAATCGATTCCGCCCGCCTCTGGGACACGATTCACGAAACCGCGAAATTCGGCGCTACCCCCAAGGGCGGCGTGCGGCGGCTGACGCTCGGGCCAGAGGACAAGCAGGTGCGCGACTGGTTCCGCCGGGCGTGCGAGGCCGCGGGTTTAGAGGTGCATGTCGATGCGCTGGGCTCGATGTTCGGCCTGCGCAGGGGGCGCGACATGTCGAAGCCGCCGGTCGGCCTCGGCTCGCATCTCGACACCCAGCCGACGGGAGGAAAATTCGACGGCGTGCTCGGCACGCTGGCGGCGCTGGAAGTGGTGCGCACCCTCAACGACGCCGGGATCGAGACGGAAACCCCGATCTGCATCGTCAACTGGACCAACGAGGAAGGCTCGCGCTTTGCGCCGGCGACGATGGCGTCCGCCGCCTATGCCGGCGACTACACCACCGACGATATCCTGGGGCGGCGCGACGCCGCCGGAGTCACCGTCGGCGAGGCGCTCGACAGCATCGGCTACCGCGGCGAGGAGCCCGTTGGCTTGCGCAAGCTGGGCGCCTTCGTCGAACTGCATATCGAGCAGGGCCCGCTGCTGGAAGCCGAGAACAAGACCATCGGCGTGGTCGATCGCGGCCAGGGCATCACCTGGTATGACGGCAAGATCACCGGCTTCGAGAGCCACGCCGGCACCACGCCGATGCCGCTGCGCCGCGATGCCCTGGCCGCATTGTCCGAAGTCGTGCTGGCGGTCGAGCGCATCGCCAAGGCGCATGGCCCGAACGCGGTCGGCACCGTCGGCGAAGCCGTGATCGCGGCGCCCTCCCGCAACGTCATCCCCGGCGAGATCGCCTTCACCGTCGATATCCGCAGTCCCGCTTCGGAAACGCTCGAGGCAATCGACAGGGATTTGCGCGGCGCGATCGCCGAGATCGCTTCACGGCGCAAGGTCGAGATCGCGTTCGACGCGATCTGGCGCAAGCCGCCGACCGATCTTCAACCCGAAACTGGTCGACGCGGTCGAGAACGCGACCAAAGCGCTCGGCTACAGCCACCGCCGCATCACCTCCGGCGCCGGGCACGACGCCTGCAACCTCGCCAACGTCGTGCCGGCGGCGATGATCTTCGTTCCCTGCAAGGACGGCGTCAGCCACAACGAACTCGAGGACGCCACCCAGGCCGATTGCACCGCCGGCGCCAACGCGCTGATGCATACCGTGCTGGCGCTCGCCGGCGTCGCCTCTTAACAACGGAGAATTTTGTGCGCGGAGTTTTTGTCGATGCCAACGAAGCGTTGGCGGTCATCTTCGAACGGCTGGCAAAACCCGGCGATCCCGAGGCGCGGATTCATCGCGACCCCGACGTCACGCCGGAGCAATTGCCAAAAGTGCTCGACGGCGCGGAAATCGCGATCGTCGATCACACCGCGTTGCCGACCGAGATTGCGCGCAAATGCACCGGGCTGAAGCACGTGGTGTTTCTCGGCACCGGCGCGCGCAGCTACATGAACCCGGAAGAACTCGCCGAGCTCGGCATCGCCGTTCACCTGATCCGGGGCTATGGCGACACCGCGGTCGCCGAATCCACCATCGCGCTGATGTGGGCGGCGGCGCGCAACATCGCCTATATGGACCGCGAGATGCGTGCCGGCAACTGGCTGCGCGAGGACGGCATGCAGCTGACCGGCAAGACGCTCGGCCTGATCGGTTTTGGCGGCATCGCCGCGGAAGTGGCGCGCATCGCGTCCGGCAGCGGCATGCGCGTCATCGCCTGGAACCGGACGCCGAAAAGTTTTGCCGGCGTCGAATTCGTGGCGCTGGACAAACTGCTGGCCGAAAGCGACGTGGTCTCGCTGCATCTCTTGCTGAACGACGAAACCCGCGGCTTTCTCTCCGCAAAGCGCATCGCGGCGATGCGGACGGGCGTCATCCTCGTCAACACCGCGCGCGGCGCGCTGGTCGACGAAGCCGCCATGATCGAGGCCCTGAAGTCGGACCACATCAGGCACGCCGGGCTCGACGTCTTCAACATCGAGCCGCTGCCGGCGGATCATCCGCTGACGAAACTGCCCAACGTGACGCTGTCGGCGCATTCGGCCTTCCGCACGCCGGAGGCGAGCGTGAATCTGATTCACGCGGCGTGGGAGCATTGCCGGAGGATTGCGAAGGGGTAATGCAGCACGGCACAGTGCACCCTCTCCCCTTGTGGGAGAGGGTGGCGAAATCGAGCGGAGCGAGATGAAGCCGGGTGAGGGGTTCGTCTCCGCGGATAGGGACCCCTCATCCGGCGCGGACTTCGCATAGCCGATGCAAAGCATCGGCGTCCTATTAGCGAACGGCGGCCGGAGACCGCCACGGCCACCTTCTCCCACAAGGGGAGAAGGAAAGGAGCCCCCTACTCCACCATGTCAGCTACCGCCTTGCCGCAGGCGGTGGTATCGGCATTGCCGCCGAGATCGCGCGTGCGCAGCGTGCGTTCGCCGAGCGTGCGCTCGATCGCGGCGACGATCGAGGCCGCGGCCGGCTTCTCGCCGAGATGTTCCAGCATCATCGCGCCGGACCAGATCATGCCGATCGGGTTGGCGATGCCCTGGCCGGCGATATCGGGCGCCGAGCCGTGCACCGGCTCGAACACCGAGGGGAAAAGTCCGGGAGGGTTGATGTTGCCCGACGGCGCGATGCCGATGGTGCCGGTGCAGGCCGGACCGAGATCGGAGAGGATGTCGCCGAACAGGTTGGAGCCGACCACGACGTCGAACCAGTCCGGATGCAGCACGAAATTCGCGGTGAGAATGTCGATGTGGTACTTGTCCCACTTCACCTTGGGATATTTCTTCGCCATCGCCTCCACGCGCTCGTCCCAATACGGCATGGTGATGGAAATGCCGTTGGACTTGGTCGCCGAGGTCAGGTGCTTCTTCGGCCGCGACTGCGCCAGGTCGAAGGCGAATTTCAGGATGCGATCGACGCCGATCCGGGTCATCACCGTCTGCTGCGTGACGAATTCGCGATCGGTATCCGGGAACATCCGTCCGCCGACCGACGAATATTCGCCCTCGGTGTTCTCACGCACCACCCAGAAATCGATGTCGCCGGGCTTGCGGTTGGCGAGCGGCGACGGCACCCCCGGCATCAGCCGCACCGGGCGAAGGTTGACGTACTGGTCGAACTCCCGGCGGAATTTTATGAGCGATCCCCACAACGAAATGTGATCGGGGATTTTCGCGGGCCAGCCGACCGCGCCGAAATAGATCGCGTCGTGCTTGCCGATCCTGTCCTTCCAGTCCTCCGGCATCATCTCGCCGTGCTTTTCGTAATAGTCCCAGGAGGCGAAATCGAAATGGTCGAAATGCACGCTGACGCCGTGCTTTTTCGCGGCCTTCTCCAGCACACGAAGCCCTTCCGGCGCCACTTCCTTGCCGATGCCGTCGCCGGGAATGACCGCGATCCGATATTGCTTTTTTTGGTTGCTCATCGAGAAATTCCTTGTGCACCTGGCCGCGCCGGGACGCCGTTTATCTGGATCGGATTGCAATGGACCAAAGCTTGGTCACTGCTGCGCAACGCTGCAGTGCAATGTTGACCGCCTCATTCGCGGAGGCCTAACTATCCGGTCCCACCCGATACCCGATCCGACTTCCCCCATCAAAAGAGAAATCCCATGGATCTGCATTTGCGCGGCAAGCGCGTCCTGATCACCGGCGCATCGAAGGGCATCGGCGCTGCCGCTGCCGAAGCCTTCGCCGAAGAAGGCTGCCACCTGCGGCTGGCCGCCCGCAGCGGCGATCAGTTGAAGGCGCTCGCCGACCGCCTGCGCTCCGCCCACCAGATCGACGCGTCGGCCCACGTCGTCGACCTGCGCAAGCCCGAGGACATCGCCCGGCTGGTGAAGGACGCCGCCGACATCGACATCCTCGTCAACAACGCCGGCGACATTCCGGGCGGCTCGATCGACAAGATCGACGAGGCGACCTGGCGCCACGCCTGGGAGCTGAAGGTGTTCGGCTATATCAACCTCACCCGCGCGATCTACGCGCAGATGAAGGCGCGCGGCCATGGCGTCATCGTCAACGACATCGGCGCCGCCGGGGAAAAATTCGACGCCAATTACATCTGCGGCAGCGCCGGCAACGCCGCGCTGATGGCGTTCACCCGCGCGCTCGGCGGCAAGAGCCTCGCCGACAATATCCGCGTGGTCGGCATCAATCCCGGTCCGGTCGGCACCGACCGCCACGTCACGCTGCTGAAGACGCGCGCCAAACACCAGTTCGGCGACGAAAACCGCTACAAGGAATTCCAGAAAGGCATGCCGCTCGGCCGCCCGGCACACGCCCGCGAGATCGGTGACCTGATGGCGTTCCTCGCCTCCGACCGCTCCGGCTATACCTCGGGCGTGATTTTTACGGTCGATGGCGGACACACGTCGGGCTGGGGGTAGTCGGTCCTACCTTCGTCATTGCGAGCGAAGCGAAGCAATCCATTCTTGTCATTCCGGGATGGTCCGAAGCGACCAGGCCCGGAATCTCGAGATTCCGGGTTCGATGCGAAGCCTGTCATCGGGCCGCGCTTCGCGCGGACCCGTTGGGCATCGCCCCGGAATGACGGGCTAACTCAGGACGCCGTCCGCTCGAACAACTGCCGGATCAATGTCGTGATCCGCCCCGTCGGCGAGACCATCTCGTTCATGATGGTAAAATGGTCGGCGCCGGGGATCTCTTCGTAGGTCACCGGCAGTCCGTATCTGGCGCGGTGACCTGCAAAATCCGCGGTCTGCCGGCGCAGCAGCGGCAGTTCGGCGCTGCCTGCGACCAGCGACAGCGGTTTGAGCGGGCCGCCGGCCTGCATCATCGGCGAGTTGCGGCGCGACATCGCCTCATCGAGCCCGAGCTTGACGTTGAGATAGCTGGCGCGGATCGGCTCGAGATCGTAGATGCCTGATATCGCCATGCCCGCTTTGACGTCGGGATGCGACAGCGCCATCGCCGTCAGATGCCCGCCGGCGGACCATCCGGACACCACGATGCCGCTCAGCGTCGCCGCCGAGCGCGGGCAATTGGCCGAGCGAGAAAGTCGATGCCGGCGTGGATTTCGGCGACGATCTCGTCCAGCGTCGCCTCCGGCGCCAGCGTGTAGCCGATCAGCGCGACATTGATGCCGTGCGCCATCGGCCCCTCCGCAAACAGCGTAAAGACTTCCTTGGCGCGATGCTGCCAATAGCCGCCGTGGATGAACAGCAGCGTCGGGCCCTTGTCGCGAACTTTGAGAAAGTCGATCCGGTTGCGCTCGCGCGGGCCATATCGGAGGTCGAGATGATCGGGGTACCGCGCGCGCATTTCGGCGGAGCGCCGCTCCCAGCCGGCGACGATGTCCGCACTTCCGGCTACCGCTGCGCCGTTGTTGAGGCCGAGGTCGCGCTCTTGCTGGCTCATCTTGCGCCAGTCCGGCGCGTCTGATGGCGTGGTCATTCCCCAATCTCCAATTGCTGCGCGTTTTTGGCGCGTTTCCACTTTGCCGGAAAATGTTCTACAGGAACAGGCAATCCGCTATCGGAAAGCGGAAACGTTTGGGGAGAGAAAAAGTGGCATCTGATCAGGAACTGGTGCGGGCCACCGCATGCGCCATCGTGGCAAAACTCAATTCAGGCGAAGTCACCCCGCTCGATCTGCTCGACGTGCTGGAGCGCCGCATCGCCGAAGTCGACGGCAAGGTGAACGCGCTGCCGACGCGCTGCTTCGACCGCGCCCGAACCCACGCCAAAGCGCTGATGAAAAAACCCACAGGCGAGCGCGGTCTGCTCGCCGGCATGCCGGTGCCGATCAAGGACCTCACCAATGTCGCGGGCGTGCTGACCACGCAGGGCTCGCCGATCTACCGGGATCATATCCCCGACCGTTCCGACATCCTGGTCGAGCATCTCGAAAACAATGGCGGGGTGATCTACGCCAAATCCAACACGCCGGAATTCGGCGCCGGCGCCAACACTTTTAATGAGGTTTTCGGCGCGACCCGCAATCCCTGGGACACGTCACGCTCCGCCGCCGGCTCCTCGGGCGGCGCCGCGGTCGCGCTCGCCACCGGCATGGCGTGGCTCGCGCATGGCTCCGACATGGGCGGCTCCTTGCGCAACCCCGCGAGCTTCTGCGGCATCGTGGGTTTGCGGCCGAGCATCGGCCGCGTCGCGCATACGCCTGCCGCCAAGATCGACCGCAATCTCGGCGTGCAGGGCCCGATGGCGCGCAATGTCGAGGACCTCGCGCTCCTGCTCGACGCCATGAGCGGCGAACATCCGGCCGATCCGCTGTCGCTGCCCACACTGCCGGTCTCGTTCCTGTCGGCCGCGCGCTCCGGCAAGAAGCCGAAGCGCGTCGCTTTTTCGCCCGATCTCGGCATCACGCCTGTCGATCCCGAGGTCGCCGCCATCACGCGCAAGGCGGCTTTGCGCTTCGCCGAGGCCGGCGCGATCGTCGAGGAAGCCCATCCGGACCTGCGCGAGGCCCATGAATGCTTCCATGTGCTGCGCGCGTTCGACTTCGCGATCAGCAAGGCGGCGCTGCTGCGCTCAAAGCGCAACCAGCTCAAGCCCGAGGTGATCTGGAACATCGAGGAAGGCCTCAAGCTGACGGTCGAGCAGCTCGAGCGCGCCGAAGCGCAGCGCGTCGCGATGACCGCGCGCACGCTGGAGTTCTTCGAGACCTACGATCTGCTGCTGGCGCCGGCGACCATCGTGCCGCCGTTTCCGGTCGAGCACCGCTATGTCGCCGAATGCGCTGGTCAAAAATTCGACAATTATGTCGAATGGCTCGGCATCGTCTATGCGATCACGCTGGTCTGCTGCCCGGCGCTGTCGCTGCCCTGCGGATTCACCGCATCCGGCCTGCCGGTCGGACTCCAGATGGTGGCCGCACCGCGCGGCGAGGCGCAGCTTCTGGCCGGCGCCAAGGTGCTGGAGGATATTCTCGGCGTGCGCGGCACGACGCCGATCGATCCGAGGCCGCCGAAGTAAGATCAACACCCTAAAAGGATTTGCTTTTCGTCATGGCCGGGCTCGTCCCGGCCATCCACGTCTTTCCTACGTAAGTGCGGCCAAGACGTGGATGCCTGGCATCGCAGACAAGTTTACGCAGTCTGCGCAAGGCAGACTGCTTTGGCCGGGCATGACGAACCTCGCGCGGAAGACTCCCATTCCGTTGACTGCTTTTTGAGTCAGACTCTCAGGACGAGGAGGGCGCCAATTCAGCGGCCAAGTGCGCCGCTCAGGCGCGGCCACCCGCCGCCTTGATCGCGACCGACAGCGCCAGTTTGGTTTGCTCCACGATATCCTCGACCAGTTCCTCTCGCGTCATGCTGGCAACCTGTCCGGTCAGCAGCCCCTGCTCCGCCAGCATGACCACCCCGTGCAGCGAGGCCCAGATTTGCAACGCGTGCCGCTCGCGCAGCAATCCGACGGCCGGCGCTTCCAGCGCTTCCAGCACCAGGCCGAAGGTTTCCATTGCCGCGCTATGAAGCTCGCTGCCTTTCGACGCACAGGCCATGATGCGCGACGCGAACATCAGGCGGTAGATGCCGTTGCGGCGAAGACCGAAATCCAGAGTGGCCTGCGCGAGGCGCGACAGTTTTGAGCGTTTCGACGGCTTGTTGATCGACTCCCGCAAGCCCGCGCTGAATTGCCGGAAGGCCTCGGCCGTCACCGCGGCGAGCAGCGCCTCGCGGTCGGCGAAATGCCGGTAGGGCGCCGGTTGCGAGACGCCAAGTTTCTTGGCCAGCGCCTTGATGCTGATGGCTTCCGGACCGCCCTGCTCCGCTTCCTGCAGCGCGGCCTGAACCAGGGCATCCCTGAGATCACCATGATGGTAGGTGTTGAGCGACTTGCGGGCGGGTTGGGGCGGCATCTGCAACGATCTATCACTTTCCGCTTGACAGCAGAACCTCGGCACTAATGTAATATGCTATAACTTAAGGGCGCCGCCAAGACGCCTGCGCCATCTAGGCAAAAACCAGAAACGTCATACGCGCGGTAAAGCGCGTTACCAAGGGGAACGCTCGTAATGTCGGGAAAGCTGAAGATCCACGTCGACCAGGACAAGTGTCAGGGCCACGCCCGCTGCAAGGCGCTGGCGCCCGAACTGTTCAATCTCGACGAATTCGGCAACGCCCACGAAATCGGCGACGGCACCGTTCCTGCGGGACTGGAGGACAAGGCCTGGCTCGCCCAGGCCAATTGTCCGGAAATTGCGATCGAAGTGACCGAGGACTGAGTCTGACGTCGAAGTCATTTACTCCGCGCACCGTTTGATTCTGAGCGAACGAACCAGAGGAATTTGCCCTGATGTCCGATCCCGCCCGCGCTATTCCCGATTCCACCCCGGCGAGGACCGATCACCCTCCGGTGACCGATTGGGTCCACGATTTCGACCATACCGATCCGCGCTGGACCGAAAACCCGTTCCCGATCTGGGACGAATTGCGCGCGGCATCGCCGGTCGTGCACACCGACCGCTTCCTCGGCTGCTATCTGCCGACCACCTATGAGGCGGTGCAGCGAGATCGCCCACGACACCGAACATTTCTCCTCGCGCCGCGTCATCGTGCGCGACGAGCGGCCGGAGGTCCAGAGGAACGCGGCGCCGCCGATCACCTCCGACCCGCCCGAGCACAAGCCGGCCAAGCAGTTGCTGCTGCCGCCGTTCACGCCCGACGCGATGAAGAAGCTGGAGCCGCGGGTTCGCGCGATCTGCAACGAGCTGATCGACGAATTCATCGCCGACGGCAAATGCGACGCCGCGGCGCGCTACACCAAGTACATTCCGGTCCGCGCCATCGCCCACATGCTCGGCATTCCGGAAAAGGACAGCGACCTCTTCATCAAGTGGATCCATATGATCCTCGAGCTCAGCATCAAGGACGAAAGCATGCTGGTGCAGGCGGTCCAGGAGATGACCGCCTATTTCGCCGGCCACATCGAGGAGCGCAAGAAGCGCCCGACCGACGACCTGATCTCGACGCTGATGAACGCCAGGGACAAGAACGGCCAGCCGCTGGACGATTCCCATGTGCTGGGCTCGCTGCGGCTGTTGCTGATCGCCGGCATCGACACCACCTGGAGCGCGATCGGCGCCTCGCTGTGGCATCTGGCGAAGACGCCGGCGGATCGCGCGCGTCTGGTCGCCGAGCCCGCGTTGATGCCGACCGCGATCGAGGAATTGCTGCGCGCCTATTCGCCGGTCACGATGGCGCGCGAGGTGATGAAGGAGACGACCGATCAGCGGCTGCCCGGTCAAGCCCGGCAACATGGTGCTGCTGTCGTTCCCCGCCGCCAACCGCGACCCCGCGATGTTCCCGGACGCCGACAAGGTCGTGCTCGACCGCAAGGAAAACCGCCACGCCGCCTTCGGCCTCGGCATTCACCGCTGCGTCGGCTCCAACCTCGCGCGCATGGAAATGACGGTGGCGATCGAGGAATGGCTGAAGCGGATTCCGGAGTTCCGGCTGGACCCGGCCGGCCAGGTCACATGGTCGGAAGGCACGGTGCGCGGACCGCGCCAGCTTCCCGTGCTGTTCGGAAAGGCGGGCTGAAGTCTTCGCCTGCCGCCAGGCGTTCATGCTATCATTCGCGATGCCGGCGATGCCGGCGTCAACGCGATGGCATGCGACATGGCCGACGAGAACGAGCAGCCTCCGGCCTCGAAACTGACGCGCAGCAAGCAGCGCTGGGCGCGCGAGGGCCGCTTCCTCACCGGAAAAGACCGCGCGGCCCGAGGAGCAGCGCCTGCCGCCGGGACAGCATCTGACCAGGGACTGGCCCGTCCTCGACCTCGGGCTGACGCCGCAATATCTCGACGCGAGCGCTGGCGGCTCGACGTCTACGGCGCGGTCGAGCATCCGATCTTCTGGGATTTTGCAGAGTTCACGGCGCAGCCGCAGACGAAATTCACCTCCGACATCCATTGCGTCACCACCTGGTCGCGCTACGACAACCAGTGGGAGGGGCTGGCGACCCGCGATCTCCTCGATGCCTGCCAGCCGCGCGACGAAGCGCGCTTCGTCGTGCTGCATTCCCATGACGGCTACACCACCAATCTCGCGCTGGAAGATTTCGCCGCCGAGGACGCCCTGCTCGCGCATAGCTGGTCCGGCGCGCCGCTGGCAGCAGGAGCATGGCGGCCCGGTGCGGCTCGTGCGTGCCGCATCTCTATTTCTGGAAAAGCGCGAAGTGGCTGCAGAGCATCGAATTCCTCGAACAGGATGCGCCGGGCTACTGGGAGGTCCGCGGCTATCACAACCGCGGCGACCCGTGGAAAGAAGAGCGCTATTCCGGCGATTGACGCGACCGCCAGACTTCGCCGTCACCTCTCCCATCGGGAGAGAGCCTGCCCTCGGGCTTGACCCGGGGGTCGGATTTCGAGCGTTGCGAGAAATCCGGGTGAGGGGTTACGGTCTATCGAGAGAGCGTGACCCCTCACCCGGCGCTTCGCGCCGACCTCTCCCTAAGGGAGAGGTGAAGACCACCTCTGGAGACCGACCATGCCGACCGAACGTTTCCAATTCACGGGTGAAGGCGGCCACCAGCTCGCGGCATCGCTGGATTTGCCCGAACGTGAGCCGCTCGCCTACGCGCTGTTCGCGCATTGCTTCACCTGCGGCAAGGACGTGCTGGCGGCCAAGCGCATCGCGGTGGCGCTGGCGGCCAAGGGCATCGCGGTGCTGCGGTTCGACTTTACCGGCCTCGGCTCCAGCGAAGGCGATTTCGCCAACTCGACCTTCTCCTCGAACGTCGCCGATCTCGTGCGCGCCGCCGAGCATCTGCGCGAAACCCGAAAGGCGCCGGCGATCCTGATCGGCCACAGCCTCGGCGGCGCCGCCATTCTGGCCGCCGCCGGGCAAATTCCGGAGGCCAAAGCCGTCGTCACCATCGCCGCGCCCTCCGATCCCGCCCATGTCACCGGCCTGTTCAAGGATCGCATCGAGGACATCCGCAAAGCACGGCAAGGTGGAAGTCTCGCTCGCCGGCCGGCCGTTCCACATCACGCAGCGAATTCCTCGACGACATCGCCGAGCACGGCCTGATGGCGCATGTGACAAAACTGCACAAGGCGCTGCTGATCATGCATTCGCCGACCGACGACACCGTCGGCATCGACAACGCCACGCATATCTTCGTCGCCGCCAAACATCCCAAGAGTTTTGTCTCGCTGGCCGGCGCGGATCATCTGCTGAGCGAGCAAGCGCGACGCCGCCTATGTCGCCGACGTCATCGCCGCCTGGGCGGAGCGCTACCTCGATCCCGCCGTAGCCGGAAGCAGGCCGCCGATCTCGGCGAGGCGCCGCGCACGGTCGTGGTTCGCGAAACCCGCGACGGCAAATTCCAGCAAACCGTTTCGATCGGGCCGCATCAGATTGCTGGCCGACGAGCCGGTCGCCGCCGGCGGCGAGGACACCGGGCCCGGACCCTATGACTTCGTGCTGGCCGGGCCTCGGCGCCTGCACCTCGATGACCATGCGCCTCTATGCCGACCGCAAATCGCTGCCGCTGGAGCGCGTGACGGTGACGCTGAAGCACAGCAAGATCTACGCGCAGGATTGCGCCGACTGCGAAACCAGGGACGGGCATGCTCGACCAGATCGACCGGGTCATCGCGATGGAGGGCGACGCTCGACGCCGAGCAGCGCAAGAAACTGATGGAAATCGCCGACAAGTGCCCGGTGCACCGCACGCTGACCTCGGAGATCCACATCGTGACGCGGCCGGCGGATTGACGAACAAGCGCGTGGGCGTATCATCCGCGCCCTAAAGGAGCCGCCTATGCCGGTCGTGGCGCGCGTCGATCCCAAAACCGTTTTTACATCAGCGGAATGGAGCCGGCTGACCTCGCGCAGCTCGCTGCGCGGCATGTGGCTGGTGGTTCATGCCTGGGGCACCATCGCCGCGGCCATCGCGCTGGTCGCGCTGTGGCCCAATCCGCTGACCTGGCTGATCGCGGTGATGGTGGTCGGCGCGCGCCAGCTCGGGCTCGCGATCCTGATGCACGAAGCCGCCCATGGCGGACTGCACAGCAACAAGGCGATCAACGAATGGGTCGGGCAATGGCTGTGCGCGGTGCCGGTCGGCGCCGATCTTGCCAGCTACCGCTCGTATCATCTGCAGCATCACAAATTCACCCAGCAGCCCGAGGATCCCGATCTCTCGCTGTCGGCGCCGTTTCCGATCACCAAGGAAAGCTACACCCGCAAGGCGATCCGCGATCTCACCGGCCAGACCTTTGTCAAGCAGCGGCTGCCGCTGTTCCTGTCGCTGTTCAGGCGCCGAAGCGACGAGGATCGGTTGTCGCATGAGAGCTTCGTCTCCAGCGGCGCCGACAAGATGGCGCGCTTTCTCGCGCGTGAATGCGCTGATGTTCGCCCTGTTCTGGCTGGCGGGCGCGGGCATCTGGTTCTGGGCGGTCTGGGTGCTGGCGATGGCGACCTGGCTGCCGCTGGTGACGCGCATCCGCAACATCGCCGAACACGCCTGCACCTCGACCGGCGAAGACCCGTTCAGTCACGCCCGCACCACGCTCGCCAATCCGGTCGAGCGGCTGTTGATCGCGCCCTATTGGGTGAACTACCACGCCGAGCATCATCTGTTCATGTATCTGCCGTGCTACCGGCTGCCCGAGGCGCATCGGCTGTTGGTCGAGAAGGGCCTGATCAAGCGGATGGAAGTGCGTCCCGGCTATCTCGACGTGATGCGGCTGGCGACCTCGCGTCAGCGGGCCTGACTATCCTGCACCGGCACCAGCGGCTGAACCCGGAGCACGCCGCGCAGGCCAGCGGCCGTGCCGAGCAGGATTCCGCCGACCGCGACGAACGACGCCAGCGCCAGCGTCGACAGGCCCGTCAGGCCCTGCCCGATCGAGCAGCCATAGGCCATCGCGCCGCCCGCTCCCATCAGCGCCGCGCCGCCGATCGAGCGCAGCATGTGGCGCGGCGAGGTAAAACCTTCCCAATGGAAGCGGCGCGTGACCAGCGCCGTCACCAGGCTTCCGCCGAACACGCCGGCCACCATGGCGATGCCGAAATTCAGCGTCAGCCCGGTCGACAGCATGGCGTATTGCACGGTGTCGGCGATCGGCGCGATGAAGGTCAGCGAGGTGACCGCCGTCGGGATTGAAATCGTCGGCGCCGAGATAGCCGGTCGCAAACCAGCCGCCGGCGACCAAAAGGCCGACCGCGATGCCGGCGGCGATCTGTCCCCAGGCGCGCTGGAACGGCGCGTGCGCGAAGGCAAAGATGATCAGCGCGCCTGATATCACCGAAGCCCCGATCATTCGCGCGAAGGTCTCGCTGAGGCCGAGAGTCGAGAGCAGCGCCGGCAGCGAAACGGACTTCGGCGCGGCCTGGGTCGCCTGCAGCACGGCGATCCGCCCCGGCGCGATCAGGCCTTTCAGGGTCATCTGCGCTGATATGCCGAGCACGATGACGACGACGAACGAACGCAGATTGCCGCGGCCGAGCAGCACCAGCGCGCGCGAGCCGCAGCCGTTCGACAGCACCATGCCGTAGCCGAACAACAGTCCGCCCGCGAACATCAGCGGCGCCGAAAACGACGGCTGCAGATAGATCGATTTGCCGATGTCGACGACGTTGCCGGCGGCGAGAAGTTGCGTGGCCGCGATCGCAATGCCGAGCGCCAGCGCATAGGTCCGGATCAGGCGGCTGTCGCCGTCGGCCCACCAGCCGCGCAGGCCGCTGAGCAGGCAAAAGCCGCTCAACAGGCCGATCGCGCCATAGGCGAGACCGATCAGCAGTCCGCTCACCACGACAATGTTGCCACCGTCCTGCACTGGTTTTTCCTCGGGTTTCGCGCGGCTGCACCGTCCGCCACGGCCAAAATAGAATGCAATTTCCGTGCTGCTATAACGTCTCACATGGAGGCCCGTCCACGCCCGTCAAGAACAAAGAACGAAGCTGTCGTGGGCCGGCGCGCAAAGGGAATAAAACCTTCGCTCTCAACCGAAATACGAATGGATTTGTTCCCGGGATCGTTGACACGATGGCGGCTTCGCAGCATGACTGGCCGGGCGAATGTACGGCAAAAGAGGCTTGTTCCAACGAGCCCGGCGACC
The DNA here is from genome assembly GCA_963825105.1 of uncultured Alphaproteobacteria bacterium. Taxonomy (GTDB): domain Bacteria; phylum Pseudomonadota; class Alphaproteobacteria; order Rhizobiales; family Xanthobacteraceae; genus Bradyrhizobium. Next base: position 221,745 of record CAWGSB010000011.1, on the reverse strand, counting down.
ACGGGAGAAGCGTTTTGCATCCGATCCTGATCAAAAAGCAGTCACTGATTTCAGCGGGAGCGCCGCGGTGAACGTCAAGGCCACGCTGTCGCCCGACGATCTCGCGCGCGCCTGCGCCGACGCGATGTGGAAGGAAGACGACGCCAGCAAGGGTCTCGGCATGGAGATCCTGCAGATCAGGCCCGGCGAAGCCACCCTCGCGATGACGATTCTGCCGAACATGGTGAACGGCCACGGCATCGCCCATGGCGGCTTCATCTTCACGCTGGCGGATTCGACCTTCGCCTTTGCCTGCAACTCCCATAACGAGCGCGCGGTCGCGGCGCAGTGCAACATCTCCTTCATCCGGCCGGGCAAGCTCGGCGACCGGCTGGTCGCGACCGCCCGGGAAATCTCGCGGACAGGACGGTCCGGGATTTACGACGTGCGCGTCACCGTCGATGGAACGGCGATCGCCGAGTTGCGCGGCCATTCCCGCACCATCGGCGGCGCCTGGGTGCCGTCGGCGGCAGCCGGCGCCAAGTCGAAATAGACAATGTGATTTAAGGGAAACGCCCGATGGCTTCGACCAACCTGCAATCGAAGAAAAGCGGCTATAGCGCCGAGATGGACGACGCCGAGCGCGCCTCGCGCGACGAGATCATGGCGCTGCAAACCAGGCGTCTCGCCTGCGACGCTGGCGCACGTCTACGACAACGTCGCGCATTACAGACAAGCCTTCGACAAGGCCGGCGTGAAGCCTGCGGATTTCCGGCAATTGTCGGACCTGAAGAATTTTCCGTTCACGATCAAGACCGACCTGCGCGACAACTACCCGTTCAACATGTTCGCTGTCGCCCGCGAAAAGCTGGTCCGCATCCACGCCTCTTCCGGCACCACCGGCAAGCCGATCGTGGTCGGCTATACCAAGGCCGACATCGAGACCTGGTCGGACCTGATGGCGCGCTCGATCCGCGCCGCCGGCGGCCGCACCGGCATGATCATCCACAACGCCTATGGCTACGGCCTGTTCACCGGCGGCCTGGGCGTGCATTACGGCGCCGAAAAGCTCGGCTGCACCGTGGTGCCGATCTCCGGCGGCATGACCGAGCGGCAGGTGCAGCTGATCAACGATTTCAGGCCCGACATCATCACGGTGACGCCGAGCTACATGCTGGCGATACTGGACGAATTCAAGCGCCAGGGGCTGGACCCGCGCAAATCGTCATTGAAGATCGGCATCTTCGGCGCCGAGCCCTGGACCAACGCGATGCGCGCCGAGATCGAACAATCCTTCGACATGGACGCCACCGACATCTACGGCCTGTCCGAGGTGATGGGCCCCGGCGTCGCGCAGGAATGCATCGAGAGCAAGGACGGCCTGCACATCTGGGAGGATCATTTCTATCCCGAGGTGATCGACCCCGAGACCGGCGCGGTGCTGCCCGACGGCGAAAAGGGCGAGCTCGTCTTCACCTCGCTGACCAAGGAAGCCTTTCCGGTGATCCGCTATCGCACCCGCGACCTGACCCGGCTATTGCCGGGCACGGCGCGGCCGGGCATGCGGCGCATGGAGAAGGTCACCGGGCGTTCCGACGACATGATCATCCTGCGCGGCGTCAACGTGTTCCCGACCCAGATCGAGGAAGTGCTGCTCGCCACCGACTGGTGCGGCGGTCACTTCGTGATTGAACTGACGCGCGAGGGACGGATGGACGTGATGACGGTGCTGGCGGAAGCGCGCCCCGAGAGCTGGGACGGCAGCGGGCTCGTCGAACACACCGAGCTCGTCACCCATCACATCAAGAACACCACCGGCATCCACGCCCGCATCAAGGCGGTTGCGCCCGACACGCTGGAGCGCTCGCTCGGCAAGGCCAAGCGCGTCTTCGACAAGCGGCCGAAGGAATAGCTCCCGCCCCTCATGGTGAGGAGGCGCCCTTGCGCCGTCTCGAACCATGAGGCCCCGGCGGTGGCCTCGTCCTTCGAGACGCAGCGAAGACGCCGCTCCTCAGGATGAGGTTCTGGACCGCAAGATGAGGAGATTGAAACGGCTGAAGGAGCCTTTCTCTATATTCTCCGATGCTCTGACGGAAGCTTCTACATCGGAACAACGCGTGCCGCGCTAGAAGCAAGAATTGCCCAGCACAATGCCGGTGCTTTTGGCGGTTATACCGCGACTCGCCTGCCCGTTACGCTCGTATTCTCGCAGTGGTTCGACCGCATCACCGACGCCGTAGAAAACGAACGCAAGCTCAAAAAGTGGAGTTCGGGCGAAGAAAGAGGCCTTGATACGGGGCGACTACGCAGCCCTACAACGGCTCTTCGGCACGTAGATCGCCCTATCCAAGACGCGCCCGCTGCGACGAGATCATCTGAATAATGAAGTCTACACGTGGTCGTAATCGACCACGACCCTGTCCGTCGTCGGCCGCGCCTGGCAGGTCAGGATAAATCCCTTCTCGAGCTCCCACGGCTCCAGCGAATAGTTCACTTCCATCTCGGCGCTGCCCTCGACCAGCCTGGCGCGGCAGGTCGAGCACATGCCGCCCTTGCAGGCGAACGGCAGGTCGACGCCGGCGCGCAGCGCGGCATCGAGAATGGCCTCGCCTTCGGCGACCGGCACCTCGCGGCGCTTGCCGTCGATGATCAGCGCGGCAAACGCCTTCGGCGGCGCGCTCGCGGCACGGCCGTTTTCGGGCGCGGCTTGCCGCCGAGCCCGGAGACGAAACGCTCGACATGAATGCGGTCGGCGGCGATGCCGATATCCCGGCAGGTCGCCTCGATGTCCTCGCTCATGCCGGTCGGGCCGCAGATGAAGACATGATCGACGCTTGCCGCCGGCACCAGCGAGCGCAACAGCACCCTCACCTTCTCGCCATCGAGCCGGCCGTGCAGGATCGGAATGTCCTGCTCCTCGCCCGAGATCACATGGAAGACCGAGAGCCGGTCGATGAAGCGGTCCTTGAGTTCTTCCAGCGCCTCGCGAAACAGCATGCCTGATGTCGAGCGGTTGCCGTAGAACAGGAAGAAGCGGCTGTTCGGCTCGCGCGCCAGCACGCCCTTCACGATCGACAGGATCGGCGTGATGCCGGAGCCGGCGGCGAAGCCGACATGGATCCGCGCCTCACCGGGCGCCGGTGCTATGCCGAAACGCCCGGTCGGCGTCATGACGTCGAGCTCGTCGCCCTTTTTCAGCTCGTCGGCGGCCCAGCTCGAGAACGCGCCGCCGTCGACCTTCTTCACGGCGATGCGCAACTCGCCGTCATCGGGGCCGGAGCAGATCGAATAGGAGCGGCGCACTTCCTCGCCGTCCATGGTCGTGCGCAGGGTCAGATATTGCCCTGGCGTAAAACTGTAATCCTCGGCGAGTTCCTTCGGAATTGCAAAAGTCAGCGAGACCGCGTCGGCGGATTCGCGGCGCAGATCGTTCACGGCCAGGCGGTGGAACCGTGGTGCGTGGGACATCAAAACTTCCAGACTCTCAACTCGTCATTGCGAGGAGCGAAGCGACGAAGCAATCCATTCTTTCTTTTTGCTGGCGAGATGGATTGCTTCGCTTCGCTCGCAATGACGGCCGAGGGTTCAGTGGCATTTGAAATAATCGAACGGTTCGCGGCAGCTCTTGCAGCGCCACAGCGCCTTGCAGGAGGTCGAGCCGAATTCGGAGATCACTTCGGTATCGTTGGAGCCGCATTGCGGGCAGGCCACCTGCTCCACGCCGAACAGCGCGCGGCGGGAGCCTGCCGCTTGCGGCGGCGCGATGCCGTATTCCCGGAGCTTGCGGCGGCCGTCTTCGCTCATCCAGTCGGTGGTCCAGGCCGGCGACAGCACGGTGCGCACTTTCGAATCGCGAAAACCCTCGCGTTCCAGCGCCAGCTCGATCTCGAGGGTGATCATGTTCATCGCGGGGCAGCCGGAATAGGTCGGCGTGATCTCGACCTCGACGCGGCCGTCCTCGACCGCGACGTCGCGCAGCACGCCGAGATCGGCGATGGTGAGCACCGGAATCTCGGGATCGACCACGCTTGCCGCGGCGTCCCAGGCGCGTTGCCGCAACTCGGCGTCGTCAAACATCGCGATCACCATGTGGCACCCGGAAACGTCCGCTGCATCGATTGCAGTTCGCTGAGCAGATGGCCGAGATGCTCGCTGTGGCGGCCGCTGCGGCCGCCCTGCTGCATCCAGTCGTTTTTCGGCAGCGTCAATGTCGCTTCGCTCGCGATAGCGGATACGGTCTTGAGCCACTGCGGACGCAGGCTCGCGGGATCGACGGCGATGCCGGCGTCGATCAGGGCGCGCTCGCTGTCGTCGTACCAGAACATCTCGCCGGTAAAGGCCCAGAGATCGTCGATCGCACTTTGCGCGCGGGCGTGGCTTTCCGCGGTGCCGTCGCCGAGCCGGATGATCCATTCCGACGAATGCCGCAGATGATAGGCGCTTTCCTTTTCGGATTTCGCCGCGATCGCCGCCAGCGTCGCGTCGCTCGACTTCATCATCGCGCGCCAGTAGAGGTCGGCGAATGCCGAATAGAACAGCTGCCGCACCATGGTGCGGGCGAAATCGCCGTTCGGCTGTTCCAGCAGCAGGAGATTGCGGTACTGCCTGACGTCGCGCAGGTAGGCGAACTTGTCCTCGTCGTTGCCCTTGCCTTCGACCTTTGCCGCGTAGCTGTAGAGTTCGCGCGCCTGGCCGAGCAGGTCGAGGCCGATGTTGGAGAGCGCCATGTCCTCTTCCAGGATCGGCGCATGGCCGCACCATTCCGACAGCCGGTGCCCGAGAATCAGCGCGTCGTCGGCGCGGCGCAGCGTGTACAGCACCAGCGGCGTTTCCGAGACCTGGATGGAGGCGACGGCCATGTTTCTACCACTTGCTCTCGCCTCATCCTGAGGAGCGCGAAGCGCGTCTCGAAGGATGGGCCACGGGCCTCATGGTTCGAGACGGCGCTGACGCGCCTCCTCACCATGAGGGTCGAGAATCACATATGCCCGACTTCTTCGGGCACGTCGTAGAAGGTCGGGTGCCGGTAGATCTTGGATTCCGCCGGCTCGAACATCATGCCCTTGTCGGCAGGGTCGGACGCGGTGATCGCGCTCGACGGCACCACCCAGATCGACAGGCCCTCGCCGCGGCGGGTGTAGATGTCGCGCGCGGCCTGCAGCGCCAGCGTCGCGTCGGCGGCATGCAGCGAGCCGACATGCTTGTGCGCGAGCCCGTTGCGGCTGCGAATAAAGACCTCCCACAGCGGGGTATTCGGCGTGGTCATCGTGACCTCCCTGATTTCCTAAGCAGCTTGCGCCGCGGACCTTTGCTTGCGCTTCTCGGCGTAGGCCGCGGCCGCCTCGCGCACCCAGGCGCCTTCGTCATGCGCCTTGCGCCGCGCCGCCATGCGGTCGCGGTTGCAGGGGCCGTTGCCGGCCAGCACCTGCTTGAATTCGTCCCAGTCGATGGCGCTGTATTCCCAGTGCCCGGTCGTCTCGTTCTGCTTCATGCCGGGATCGGGAATCGAGAGCCCCAGATACTGCGCCTGCGGCACCGTCGCATCGACGAATTTCTGGCGCAGCTCGTCATTGGAGAAGCGCTTGATCTTCCATCTGGTCGAGGTGTCGCTGTGCTGGCTCGCCTGGTCGGGCGGCCCGAACATCATCAGCACCGGCCACCACCAGCGGTTCAGCGCGTCCTGCGCCATCGCCTTCTGCTCCTCGGAGCCGCGCGACAGCGTCACCATGATCTCGTAGCCCTGGCGCTGGTGAAAGGATTCCTCCTTGCAGACGCGGATCATCGCGCGCGCATAGGGACCGTAGGAACAGCGGCACAGCGGAATCTGGTTCATGATCGCGGCGCCGTCGACCAGCCAGCCGATCACGCCGATGTCGGCCCAGGTCAGCGTCGGGTAGTTGAAGATCGAGGAATATTTTGCCTTGCCGGCCAGCATCTGGTCGACCAGCTCTTCGCGCGAGGCGCCGAGCGTCTCCGCCGCGGCGTAGAGATAAAGCCCGTGGCCGCACTCGTCCTGTACTTTTGCCAGCAACGCCGCCTTGCGGCGCAGCGACGGCGCGCGCGTGATCCAGTTGCCTTCCGGCAGCATGCCGACGATCTCGGAATGCGCGTGCTGCGAAATCTGCCGCGTCAGCGTCTTGCGATAGGCAGCCGGCATCCAGTCGTTGGGCTCGATGCGCTCCTCGGCGTCGATCCGCGCCTGGAACTGCGCCGCGCGCGCGGCGTCCTCGATATTGCGCTCGTCGGCTTCCGACGTATTGAGCGCCTGCGTGTACATGCGCCGACCTCCCGGGATTCTTGGGGTCAGATATATAACACAAATATCAACATGCAATATATTTCTGTAACATATCAATCCCCGAAGCGGCGGGTCAGCCCGGCGCCGGCCGCCGGCAACGGGCCGTTTTCGTTCAACCCGTTGCGATCCAGCCATTGTTCCGACGCCGGCAGCAGCCCGCGATAGATCTCGCCGCAGAGCTTTCGGGCCGCCCTGCCCGGCCAATCCTTAGGCAGCAAGGCCGTCGGCAGCAGCGGATCGCGCAGCACCACGCGCCGGTAATAATGGATCAACAAGATCCGCGCCGTGAACGCGTCCGCTTCCGACAGCCGCTCGCGCCGGCCGATCCAGCCGCGCAAGGGCTCGAAGGTCTTCATGAATTTCAGATAGGCGTCGGCGGTGCGATCGAGCGGCCAGCTCTCGCTGAGCAGGCGCCGGCCGCTGTCGTCCTCGGCGGACACTTCCAGCCGGATCGCGCTTGCCGCTTCTTCCGGGATCGGAACGCCCGACGGCGCGACCCACACGCCCGGCAGCGGACTGCCAAAACCGGCATTCTTCAGCGCCTCGCGCGAGGCGTCGCGGTCCTCGCCATTGCCGATCAGCAGCAGCTCGAAGCGTCCGGTCCAGTCCGACGGCGGCGGATCGTAGATATGTCTGGTCGCGGCATCGAAGGTCTGCCGCCCCTTCTTGTCGAGCCGGTAGAAACTGTTGCGGCCGACCTTGTTGCGTTCGAGCCAGCCGTCGGCGGCGAGCCGCGACACCGCCGTGCGCACCACGCCGCTGTCGATGTCGAGCGTCTTGAAGAATTCCAGCAGCGTCCCGAGCCAGACCGAGCCGCCGCGCGGCACGATCGCGTCGCCGAACACGGTGATGACGATCGAGCCGGTGCGCGAGGGTTCGCGCTTGAGCTGGTCGATGATGCGGGCAAGCGGATGCGCCATGCGCCACGCATAGCGCGTTTTCGGGAGTTACGACAACGCTGGCTTACCGGGCCTCATGGTTCGAGACGGCGCAAGTGCGCCTCCTCACCATGAGGGTCCTAGACCTCATCCTGAGGAGCGCGCACTTGCGCGCGTCTCGAAGGATGAAGCCACCGGCCAGCGCCGCTTACCGGTGCGGATCGGATCACCTGGCGGGATCGGGATAGACGAGGCTGCGCCAGCCGCTGCGGTCGAACGGCGCCCATTGGCCTTCGGGCTGCGCCAGCCGATCGGCCACCGCATAGACCACGGCGGGATGGTGGCCCATGCCGCAATGGCTGCTTTCGACCTCGATATTCTCTGACCGGGCGGACGGTTTTTCCATGCAGCCCTGCCAGGCGCAGATGCCGTCGGTGCGGCTGAAGATCGCGGTGGTCGGCACCGGCGGCGTTTCCGCAAGCGATCCGCCGAAGCGCAGATCCTCTTCGTCGGCGCGGCGGCCGCTGGCAAACTCGTAGACGCGCCAGGCGTTGGTCGCCTTCGGACTGCCGGCAAACGGACTGCCGAGCGTGATCACCGAGCGCACGCGATCCGGCATCATCTTGGCGAGCTGGCGCGCGTAGAGGCCGCCGAGGCTCCAGCCGACCAGGCTGATCGTGCGCCCATGGGTGTCGCTGAGCTCATGCACGAGATCGACCATCGCGTGCTGCACGCCGTCGCGCAGGCCGAGATTGCGGCCCTGCCGCCAGCCGCTGACCGCGTAGCCGCGGTTCCTCAGGAAGCTGCGCAGCGGGCGCGTCGAGGTGTCGACGCGACGAGCCCGGGCAATACCAGCACCGGATGACCGTCGCCCTTCGGCGCCAGGCTGAGCAGCGGCAAGGCGCCGAGAAAGGCGCCAAGCTCGTGGAAGGCCCTGCCCTCCAGGAACATCAGGGTTCTGGACGGCGGCTGCAGCGTCTGGGCAGTGGCGGACATTCTGTTTCCTCATCTGGACCGGGACGGCCCAATCGATCAAATGAAAACGCGGCCAAATGAAACGCGACTCCTGCACAATCGTTCCGCAGTGCAACAATGATGGGAGCTATCGCACTGATTCCATCATTCAAGCGGCTGCCCCGCGACGGGACAATAGGTATGAACACGGGAAACGAGCCAAGTGACCTGCAAGTGATCTAAAAGTCACAACAGCCGCAGCAGGAATTCGGCGGTGTAAAGCGAAAGGCCCGCCAGGCCGCCGATCAACGAGCCGTTGAAGCGGATGTATTGCAGGTCCCGGCCGATGTTGATTTCGATCAGCGAAATCAGTTGCCCCATGTCCCAGGCCTTGACCTGATCGGAGATGAAGCTCGAGACGCCGCTCTTCTGATCGGCGATAAAGCTTCGGAGCATCACGACCAGACCCTGGTTGATCTCGGCGCGCAGTTCGGGATCGGCGGCGAGCGCCTCGCCGGCTTTCACGAACATTCCCGCCAGATGCTGCTGCAGCACCTGGCTCTCGCCAGAGGCGCTGCGTTCGATGAAGGAGCGCGTATTCGACCAGATAGTGCGCGCAAGCTCGGCGAGTTCGGGACGCGCCAGCAGATCGCGTTTCAATCCGTCGATGCGATCGGCATAGGCCCGGTCGGTGCCGAGCCGGTCCACGAACGACAGCACCATGCCGATCGAACTCGCCGCGGAACGGATGGCTTCGGATCGCTGCGGACTTCCTCGAAGAACGCGGTCGCGGATGCGACGATCTTGTTCACCAGGAATTTGTCGGCACGATAGAGTTTTAACAGCGTCGGCAGCTCGGCGCGGATCTTCTCGCGAATCATCGCCATGGTTTCCGCTTTCGTCATCGTTTCATGCACGCCGCGCAGGAGATCGTCGAGCAGCCCCTGATGCCGGCCCTCGTTCCACGAAGGCGCGCAGCGTGCCGGCGGCGAGCGGCGCGAGATCGATCGATTGCAACTGAGTGGTGATGCGGCGGGCGATGAAATTCATCAGGCCGGAGGTCTCCGTCGCGGTCACCGCCTCGGGCAGAAGCCGCAGCGTGAAGCGGGCGAGATCGGCGCTGCGCTTGCGGTCGCGCAGCCAGTCGGCGATGAAGGAGCCGAAGTCGACCTGGCGCAGCTTGGCTTCCACGGGAGCTGCTTCGAGAAAATGCACCTCGATGAATTCGCCGAGCTTGTCGGCGATGCGCTGCTGATTGCTCTGGATGATCGCGGTGTGCGGGATCGGCAGTCCCAGCGGCCTCTTGAACAGCGCCACCACGGCGTACCAGTCGGCGAGCCCGCCGATGGTGGCGGCTTCCGCGAACGCCGCGACGAAGCCGAAGACCGGATGCAGTGTGCAGCAGCAGCTTCGCCGTCACGAACAGCGCCAGCGTGCCCATCAGCACCAGCGTCGCCAGCGCCTTGACCCGCCGCAGCTCGGCCGCGCGCGCGGCATCGCCGGGCGCGTCGAACGAGAAGGTGGCGGGGACGGTCATGGCGGCTTTCGCGAGATTAGATTGAGTTCAATCATAGCGCGACGTCGCCCATCGCCGTCATTGCCGGGGCGTGCGAAGCACGAATCCGCGAATCTCGAGATTGCCGAGATCGCCGCTTCGCGTCGTCCGGAATGACGGTGGAGACCGAAGCAACGCACCTAGTCGGAGTTACGCGCCAAAAAGAAGGCCCGCGTGAAGCGGGCCTTCGAACTAACGCCTACGCAACTGAACCAAAGCGATCAGGCGGTCTTGTTGTAGACCTTGGCGAAGTTGTCCTGGGCGGTCTTCGCACCGTCGGCGACGAGCTTGCCGAGATATTCGGTGGAGGCCTTCGCCCGCGACACCAGCACCTCGCCGCGCGCACGCAGCATGTCGGACTGGATCTGCACCGCCTCGTTGAGCGACTTGGCGGAAGCCAGCTTGTCGATGCCGGCGAAGAACGCCTCGGCGTCCTGATACAGCGCCTGCTGGATGTTGCGGGTGATCTTGGCGGCTTCGCTGACCGAACCGGCAACGGCGGTCTCGATCGCGTCGGTCGCCTTCTCCGAACCGGCGTAAAGGTCGGCCGCACGCTCCTTGGCGGTCTCGGCCTGCTTCTTCACGAACTCACGCGCAGCCTCGGGAACTTCCAGGTTCTGGAGGTTCTTGAGCGCATCGGTGACGGGCGCGAAGGCTTCCTTGACGGTGTTCAGCACGGAATTGGTTTCTGTGGTCATTGGGGTTTCTCCATCCTCAGGTTTGAGCTATGGGCTCACCCCGTCCGGATTGGCCCGGGGCGACCTTTATATGGCATAGTTAATGGTGCGCCGCAACATTCATGTTGCGATGCGATATCACGAATTCGTGATCATGGTGAATTCGGCAGCCGGGCTCGGCAATCAGCGCTTGGGGCTGCACCGCGTCCGGCAGGCCGTAGGCTTCCATCTGGGCCCGGAACTGCGCCACATTGTGCGCGAGCACGACGATATCGTGCTTTTTGCCCGCGAGATCGCGGACGTGGTCGTGCAGCAGCGCTTCGGCCTTGAAGCCGAGCCCTTCGAAAATCGCGATGGCGCCGGTCTGGTCGACCGTCATCTGAACCAGCAGCTTTTCCAGTCCGACACTCAGGGCGAGCGCAAAGGTTTCCTGCGACAGCGCCCGGCCGACCCCCTGGCCGCGCACGTCCGGCGAGACCACGTTGCGGATTTCGCCGACATGCGGCGACCACGACAGGGGATCGCGCACGATCGTTCCGCAACCCACCACCCTGCCCGATTTCACCGCGAGCAGGCTGACGATCGAGCCGCGCTCGATCTCCTTGATCCAGGCGGCCAGCACCTTCGGCTCGCTGATATTGCGCGGCAGGAACAACAGATCATGCTCGGGAAGCTCCTCGCGCGAATTCGAGCACCGCCGCCTCGTCGGCCGGTCCCATCATCCGGAGCTCGATGTCGCCCGCCTCGGTACGGACGTGGAGCGGATAGGTGCGTATGTCGCTTGAGCTCATATCGATCTCTCGCATAGCCATGAATTGAGTTTCGGCCACAGCCGCTTGATGGCGTTGGCGCCGGCGACGAGGCTGACGTGGCCGCCCTTCAGGATCACCTCTTCCTTGTCGGCCGAGCCGATCTTCTGAATCAAGGGCTTCGCCGCGTCATAGGGCACGATGTGATCGTGCTCGGCGACCGCGTGCAGGATCGGCACCTTGATCCTGGAAAGTATCCGCCTTCCGCCCGCCGACCGACATGGTGTCGTTGTAGAGCTTGTTGTCCCACATCAGGTCTTTGGTAATGGCGCGGAAATACTCGCCGGCCAGCGGCAGCGTGTCGGTCGCCCAGCGATCGAACATGCGGTACGACTTGACGTATTCGTCGTTCCAGATGTTTTCCCACAACTGCACCTGGCTGGCGGCGCGCGACGCCGGCCGCAGCATCTCGAACGACGACAGGATCATCTCGGGCGGAACGTTGCCGACGCTGTCGACCAGACGGTCGACGTCGAAATAGCGTTTGTCGGAAAAATTCTGGAACAGCTTCATCTCGCGGAAATCGACCGGCGTCGTGAAGCAGATCAGGTTCTTCATCGGCCCGCCGGCGAAGATCGAGCCGTAGAGCAGCGACAGCACGCCGCCGAAGCAATAGCCGATCACGGTGACGTCGGTTTCGCCGGAATCCTGCTGCACGCGGCGGACACAGTCCGGAATGAAGTCGAGGACGTAATCCTCCATGCGCAGGCGTTTCTCTTCCGGCTTCGGCGCGGTCCAGTCCAGCATGTAGACGTCGTAGCCGCGCTTGAGGAGAAACTCGATAAAACTCTGGCCCGGCACCATGTCGAGGATGTAGCCGCGGTTGGTGGTCGCCATCACGATCAGGATCGGCACGCGGTAGATTTCATCCGCGACCGGCCGGTAGTGATAGAGATTCATCGTGCCGCGGACGTTCAAGATGTCCTTCGGCGTCGAACCGAGCGACGGCCCCGAAGAGGCGATGTATTCGACGCCCTTGATGCTGCGCTGGATCGCACGCTGCACCTCGGTCTGGATCCGCTCCGGGATATCAGCCAGATCGAGGCCCGCAGGCGCGTTCATTTTTGCTCTCCGCCCGCGGACGGCGGACGTTTTGTCCGTGGCGGCTTCGGCGCTGCCGGGTAGCCGCCTTGCGGCGCGCCGGAATTATGATGGACCTGATGCAGCAGCGCCTTGATCTCGTTCAGCTGACCCTCGATCGACTGCAGCCGCTCGGCCATGCTGACCATCTGCGCCCGGCTCGGCAGGTTCATGGTGAGGAGATATTTCTCCATGATGTCGCCGAGCTGCTTTTGCGCGCCCGCCGAGACCCCGCCGACCTGATTGACGACCCTGCTGAATTCCGGCGACTCCATTGCCTTGTTGGCGAAGGCGTTGAAGCCCTTCTCCATCTCGCCGATCATGTTCTGCCAGATCGCGACCGGATCGTTGCTCTTGTCTGCCATTGGCGTCCTCCGGCAAGATCGCGAGGGGATCAGAGCCCCGCCTGTTTGAATAATACCACACTGTTGCAACGGGGCGGTCAACATCGCCAGCCGATTTCCCGGCCCGGGGAGCCTTCTGCAACGCGGAAAACCGTGTCATAGACCAGTCATCGCAATACCATTCCGGGGAACAGCCAAGGTGAACCTGTCCGTCGCCCATCAGCCGCCGCAGATCGCCCGCGCCAACGGCATCGACCTTTGTTACGAGATCTTCGGCGACGCCGATGCGGAGCCGATGCTGCTGATCATGGGGCTCGGCGGCCAGATGATCCTGTGGGACGACGATTTCTGCCGGCAGCTGGCGGCGCGCGGCTTTCGCGTCATCCGCTTCGACAATCGCGACATCGGCAAGTCGAGCCACCTCTCCGGCGGCAAGCGCCTGACCGCGGTCGAACTGCTCAAGCTGCGCTTCCTGAATATCCCGGTCGAGGCGCCCTACAAGCTGCGCGACATGGCGGAGGATTCGATCGGCCTCCTGGACGTGCTCGGCGTCAAGTCCGCGCATCTGGTGGGCATGTCGATGGGCGGCATGATCGCCCAGGAAATCGCGATTGCGCATCCGCAGCGGGTGCGCTCGCTCACCTCGATCATGTCGACGACCGGAAACCCCAAGGTGCCGCCGCCGACCCGCGAGGCCACCGCCGTGCTGATGGCGGCGCCGCCGACCACGCGGGAGGAATATTACGCGCGTTTCCAGCAGACCTGGAAGGTGCTGCGCGTCGGCAGTTTCCCGGAGGACGAAGCGCGCGACCTCGCGCGTGCCGAACGCATCTTCGACCGCGGCCTCAATCCGGCCGGCGTCGGGCGGCAACTTCGCGCCATCCTGGCCTCCGGCAGCCGCAAGGAACGGCTACGCTCGGTCAAGGCGCCGACGCTGGTGATCCACGGTACCGTCGATCCGCTGGTGCATCCCGCGGGCGGCAAGGACACCGCGGCCTCGATATCAGGCGCCAAACTCCTGATGATCGAAGGCATGGGTCACGCGCTGCCGATCCCGATGTGGCCGCAGATCATCGACGCCATCGACAAGCATGCCCACGCGGCGTCGGCCAAGGCGATGCATTAGACCTTTTAGAGAAACGACACAGGGAGAATGCCATGAAACTGGAAGGCGGATGTTATTGCGGCAATGTGCGCTATGTCGCCGAGGGCGAGCCGATGATGAAGGCGCAATGCCACTGCAGGGAATGCCAATACATCACCGGCGGCTCTCCCAACATGTTCATGCTGATGCCGGTCGACGGCTTTCGCTACACCAAGGGAACGCCCAAGCAGTTCACGCGCAGCGATCTTGAAAACGCGGTGACGCGGGAATTCTGCCCCGACTGCGGCACGCACCTGGTGACGCGGCGGCCGGGCCTGCCCGCGGCGATCCTGAAAGTCGGCACGCTCGACGATCCCGCGCTGTTCGGCACCCCGCAGATGGCGATCTTCACCATCGACAAGCAGGCCTTCCATCAGATCCCCGAGGGCATACCGACCTTTGAAAGGCTGCCGAGGCGGTAGCGCGCCATCGTCGTCCCGGCCATGCGAGCGTAGCGAGCGCGATCCAGGACAAGTCTGGCCACGCTTGCGCAGCCGAGACCACGAGATTGCGCTTCAGCTCAGCGATCACGGGTCTGCATTCGCGGGTCGCTGATCACCCGCCCGCCCAGACGTCGAGCACGTAGCGGTTCTTCGCGCCGAGATCGTCGATCCAGCGCTGCGCGGCGTCGGCGTCGCTGCCTGAGCGTTCGCGATAGATCGCAACCAGCGCGGCCTTGACGTCCGGCTCCATCCTGCCGCCGTCGCCGCAGACATAGATGATCGCGCCCTGCTCGATCAGGCTCCAGACGCGATCCTTCTGCGCCGCCACCAGATGCTGCACATAGGTCTTTGGGCCGTCCGCGCGCGAGAACGCGGTGTGCAGTTCGGTGATGCCGCCGGCCTCGAACGCCTTCAACTCGTCGGCATAGAGATAATCCTGATCGGGATGCCGGCAGCCGAAGAACAGCATCGCCGGACCGAGGCTCGCGCCCTTGGCTTTGCGCGCGGCGCGCTCCTGCAGGAAGCCGCGGAACGGCGCCAGCCCGGTGCCGGGCCCGATCATGATGATCGGCACGGCAGCGTCGTCGGGCAGCCGGAAGCCGGCCTTGGTTTCGCGCACCGTGGCATGGACCGTCTCACCGGCGCGGCGGCCGGCGAGATAATTCGAGCAGACGCCCTTGTAGATGCCGCGTCCCGAACTCGCGGGACCCTCGACCACGCCGACGGTGACGCTGCAGCGCGACGGATCGACCGACGGCGACGAGGAGATCGAGTAATAGCGCGGCGCCAGCAGCGACAGCATTTCGAGATAGGCGTGGAACGGCAATTCGCAGGCCGGATATTCCTCCAGCAGGTCGAACACCGATTTGCGTTTGCCGAGAATGTCCGCGCGGTAGCGTTCGGTCGAGGCGGCGTCGTCGCCGACATAGGCCGCGAGTTTCGGCCTGGTCACCGGACAGCGCGTATGTTCCGACATGATCTGGATCTGCTTGCGGGTCGCGACCTGCTGCAGTTCGACGAAGTCGGTCAACAGCCGCCCGACCGACACCGGCTCGCCGACCGGCAATTGCGCGCGGCGGCCTTCGGCGACCTGCAGCCGGATCTGATCGGCCGGCAGAAAGCCGAAGCGGCGCGCCACCGCATCCACCAGCGCCGGATCGTTGCGCGGCACCACGCTGAGATGATCGCCGACCCGGTAGCTGATGTCGGGCGGCAGTTGCACCTCGATGTGCCGGGTCGATCGTTCGGAAGCATTGGCGCCGCTCTTGTTCTGCAATTCGCTGTTGACCAGCACCTTCATCGGCGACACGCCGCCGAGCGCCACGACGGCGTTGACCGCCGACGGCGCCATCGGCTCGATCCTGTAGAGCGGCTCGTCCTCGGCGCTGCGGCTGAAATCCGTTTCGAGGCCGAATTCCTTGGTCGCCAGCGGCGCGAGCTTGGCGAACCAGCTCTCGAACTCGCCGTCGAGATCGCCCCGCGCATCGCCCTCGCCGCGCGCATACACGCTGCGCCCGCCATGAACCGCCAGTTGCTCGTCGATCAGCCGCGGAACCGACTGATAGGTCGCGGCCCAGTCGCTGTTGCCGCAGCCGAACACCGCGTAGCGCACGCCTGCGAAGGCGTCCTTCGGCAGATCGCCGCGCAGCCATTTTGTAAATTGCGTGGCGTTGTCGGGCGGCGCGCCGTTGTAGGAGGCGCAGAAGATCAGCACGCCGCCCTCCTTCGGCAGCTTGCCGACATAGTCATCGAGGGGCGCAAGCCGGGTGGCAAAACCGTTGACCTCGGCGAGATCGGCGACGCGGGTGGCGAGTTCCTCGGCGGTGCCGAGGTTCGATCCGTAGAGCACCAGCAGCGGCGTATTGTGTCCCGGGCGCGTTCGCGCGCGCGGCGCCGGCGCAGCGCTCGATGCAGCCGCCGTCGTCGCCGCTGCGGCCCGGTATAGGCGCCGCGTTCCTGGTCGGTGCGCGGACGCACCTTGATCTTGAAGCCGTCCGGCTTGATCGTCAGCGTTTCCTTCAGGTGCATCTGGTAACGGTTGACGTCGATCAGCCTGAAGCGCTGCAGGATCATGCCGATCGCGAGCGCGGCCTCATGCATGGCAAAACCGCGGCCGATGCAGGCGCGCTGGCCGTTGCCGAACGGCTTCCAGGCGTTGACCGGGCGCGCCGCCTCCGCCTCGCGCGAAAAGTTTTCCGGATCGAACGCGTCGGGATTGGGCCCCCACACGCTTGGGTCCCGATGCAGCGCCAGCACCAGCACCGTGACAAAAGTGTTTTTCTTGAGCCTGTATTTGCCGCCGATGGTCTCGTCCTGCAGCGGCGCGATGCCGTAGGCCGGCGCGGGCGGCCAAAGCCGCAGCGCTTCCTTCAGGACCTGCGTGATGTAGGTGAGCTGGGTGACCTGCTGATAGGTCGGCCTGGCATTGATATCGGGCCCGAGCACGCGGTCGACTTCCTCATAGGCCTTCTTGAGCACCTCGGGATGTTTTAGCAGCGCATAGAGCGTGCACGACAACAGCCCGCTGGTGGTCTCATGGCCCGCGATCAGGAAGGTGTTGATCTGGTAGCGGATGTTGACGTCGTCGAGCTGCTCGCCGGTGGCGCGGTCGACGCCGGTCATCATGGCGGCGAGCATGTCCTTCTGGTCGGAGGCCGCATCCGTGTTCCTGCGGCGCTCGGCGACGATCTCGTCGACCATCTTGTTCATGAAGGCGACGTCGGCGGCGAGGTCGCGCCGGCGCTTCTGCATCCACAGATTTTCCAACGGCAGGCCGCGGATCATCATGATGGTTTCGAGCGAGCGCACCAGCGACGCCACGAACGGATGATAGTCGCGCCGGTAGAAGGAATTGAAACGGTAGTCGAATCCGCACAGCCCGATGGTGTCGAGCGTCAGCGCGGTCATGTCGTGGACGACGTCGATCTCCTCGTCGGCGTTCAGCCGCTCCCACTTTTTCACCAGCTGCTCGGCGATATCGACCATGCTCGGGTGATAGGACTGCATGGCGCGGTTGCCGAACGGCTGCAGCAGGATATTGTGCGCCTTGCTCCAGTTCGGCTCGGTCGTGTCGGCGGTGAACAGGCCGTCGCCGCCGATCGCGCGCACCCGGCGCAACGGTCCGCGCACCGCCTTGTCGAACCGCTTCTCGTCGCGAGAGCTCGTCGACGAGGTCGTGGCCGGAGACGATGACCAGCGGCGCCCCCATCATGTCGAGCCAGAAGATCGGTCCCAATTCCCTGGCCAGCCGGGCCAGATTCTGCACCGGCGCGGTCGAATCCAGCGACAGCATGTTGCCGACCACCGGCTTTGTGGGCGGATGCGGGATCGGGCTCAGTCGGTTGGTCGACGCCATCGCTTGATTGTCTCCTGCCCTTCGTATCAGTCCGTCATTGCGAGCGAAGCGAAGCAATCCATGGGCCGCGCAAAGAAAGACTGGATTGCTTCGTCGCTTCGCTCCTCGCAATGACGACCCCGGTGTGCGTCTTACCCGAACCGCTTTCTACGCCATTCGATCAGCTTGGCGCTGACCTCGTCCGGCTTTTCCTGCTGCGTCCAATGGCCGCTGTCGCGAACCAGATATTTCTCCAGATCGGGCACGATCTTCTCCATGCCGTCGGCCGAGGACGGCGGCAGCACGTGATCGTTCTCGGCCATGATCATCAGCGACGGCACCCGCACCGTGTGGTCGATCCCGGCCGAGCGCTGCCAGTTGCGCGACATGTTGCGGTACCAGTTGATGCCGCCGGTGAAGCCGGTTTTGGTGAAGGTATCGACGAACACCTGCTTTTCCTCCGGCGACAGGATCGGCGTCCGCGGATCGTGCTTGGCGTCGTAATTGGCGATCATCTGCGGAAACGCCAGATTGAGCCTGGGCGAGGCGCCGACGCCCGCGATCGGCGGCTCCGCCGGCGCGTCTCGCTGCGCGGCACCGGCTTCCGCATGAAGGCATCAAAGGTCTGTTCGACCCGGCTGTTGAAGATCTTGTCGGCCTCGCGCGCGGGGTTCTGGAACTGCACGATATACATGTGCTCGCCGAAGCGCTTGCGCAGCAGTTCGATCGGGTCGGCCGGCGCGCGGTCGGTGTGCGGGGTATTGATCCCGACCACGCCGGCGACGCGATCGATATGCCGCAGCGGCATCTGCCAGACGACAAAGCCGCCCCAGTCGTGGCCGACGAAGATCGCCTTGTCGATTCCGAGATGGTCGAGCAGGCCGACGAGATCGCCGGTCAAATGCTCGATGTCGTAAGCCTCGACGGCTTCGGGCCGGTCGGTCGCGCCATAGCCGCGCTGATCCGGCGCGATCACCCGGATGCCGGCCTCGCTCAGCGCCTTGATCTGGTGGCGCCAGGAAAACGCGATCTCCGGCCAGCCATGGCAGAGAATGACCGGCGGCTTGTCGGTTTTCGGGCCGGCCTCGTAATAGCCCATGCGAATTCCGTTGGTCTGGGCGAACTGCAGCGACGGCATTTCGATCATGGTCGACTCGCTTTCATTTTGTGGATCAGTTCGCCGCGCTCTTGAGATCGGCCGGCGGCGCGAACGCGGCTTCGAGGGCGGCGAATTCCCCCGGCAGCATGTCGCAGAGCACCTGGACATGGGGAATGATGTTGGCGCCGGCGATGAAGCCGAAATCCAGCTGGTCGCGGTAGCTCTGCACGGTGATGTTGAGCGCAAGCCCGTGGGTCGAGATCGACACCGGGAAGATGTGCAACAGTTCCGCGCCCGCCGCATACAGCGTCTGCCGCGGTCCCGGCACGTTGGACACCGTGATATTCGCCGCCGGCGGCAGCACGTCCGACAGGCTGGAGCGGCTGTACAACAGCGCCAGGATCTGGACCAGGATCGGCGCGCCCAGCATCGAGATGTTGGACACCTGCGGCATCAGGGCGCGCAGCGGATGCGACATCTCCTTGGACTTGCTGGATTGCGCGATGATCGTCTCCAGCCGCGTCTTGGGATCCTCGACATTGGTGGCGATCGAGCAGATCATGCCGAACACCTGGTTGTTGGCGTCGGTGTTGCCCTCCTCGCGCAGCGAGATCGGCACCGCCGCCGTCATCGACTTCGCCGGCAGCGCGCCGCGCTCCCCAAGATAGCGCCGGACCACGCCGCTGGAGACCGCCAGCACCACGTCGTTGAGCTTGCCGCCGGCCTGCTTGGCCAGCGCCTTCGCCCGCGAGAGCGGGATCGACACGCCGGCAAAACTGCGCTCCGACGAGATCGACTTGTTCAGGATCGTCGACGGCGACACCATGCTGGCGATGCTGTCGCGCGATTTCGGATCGGAAATCTTGCCGACCACGTCGGAGACGCTTTTCAGCATGGTCGGAACGCTGCCGACGAACTTCACCGCGTTTTCGATCTGGAACATGGCGTTGTCGAACAGGATCGAACCGAGATCGCTCTTTCCCGAGCGCGGCAGGTCGATGCCCTTGGCGGCCGCCGAGGCATCGAACGGCTGGCTCCAGAGCTGCTGATAGGAATCCAGGAGATTGGCGGCGATGTCGCGCGGCTCCTGCCCGACCTTGGCCTTCGCCGTCGGCGGCTCGACCTTCCGCGGCACCGGCGTCACGTCGTAGATCATGTTGGTCAGCGCCGCGCCTGCGCCGCCGTCGATGCAGGCGTGATGCATCTTGGAATAGAGCCCGATCTCGTTGTCCTTCATGCCTTCGAAGACATAGAACTCCCACAGCGGACGGGCGCGATTGAGAAGCTTGGCGTGCATCCAGCCGACGATGCGTTCCAGCGTGGCGCGGTCGTGCGGCGCCGGCAGGCTGCCGCGGAAGATATGGCGGTCGATGTCGAACTGGTCGTCCTCGACCCAGGAGGGATGATCGATGTCGAGCGGCGCCTTTTCCAGGCGCGCTTTGAGGATCGGCGCGACATGCAGCCGCGAGGCGATCATCGCCTTGAAGTCCTCGAAGAAGTCGCCCTTGTAATCGTCGGGCAGGCGGAAGATCGCCATGCTTCCGACATGCATCGGCATTTCCGGCGTTTCCAGGTAGAGAAACGACGCGTCCATCGAGGACAGCTTTTTGGCGTCACTCATAGTTCCCTCCCGCTAAAAATCACGCGGCGCCTTGGTGGCGCTTCTGGCGTTCAGAAGGTCCTCTGGTTCAGGACACTGGTCAGGATTGTGCATTTTCCGGAGGCGCATATGCAATGGCAAACGGCCCGGACCGGTCAAATTGCCTGAATTCGCCCTCGCTTTGGGCCAATCGATCCGCCACCGCCCACAACGCGGCCGGGTTCACGCCCAGCCCGACATGACTGGCAAGGTGCACCTCGATGTTTTCGGCCGTTTCGGAGGGACGCAAGAGGCAGGTTCGCCAGTTCACGATGCCATCGGTGCGCGAATAGATCGACGTGGTCGGAACCGGCAGATCGCCGGCGATTGTCTTGCGAAGCTCGGAATTGTCCTCGACCGCTTCGCCCGACAGCGCCTCGTAGAGCCGCGTGGCGTTGGTCGCTCTCACGTCGTTCGCAAACGGGCTTCCCAGCGTCACGACATAGCGCACCATGTCGGGCGCCTGCAGCGCCAGGTCGCGCGCATAGACGCCGCCGAGGCTCCAGCCGACGATTGTGACCTTGCGGCCGGTCGCGCCGTGAATTTCGGCGAGCCGGTCGCGCAGCGCGGCCCGCAGGCGCGCAACGCCGCCGATGTTGCGGCCCATCCGCCAGGCGTGGCTGTCGTATCCGAGTTCTGCGAGATAGCGCCGCATCGGCGCCATCGACAGGTCGCTGGCGAGGAAGCCCGGCAACGCCAGCACCGGATGGCCGTCGCCGCGCGGCGCGCGCATCAACAGCGGCGACAGCAGCAGGCTGGCGTTGAGCTCGAAGATACTTCGCGCTTCCGCGAACAAAAGGCCGAGACCCGGCGGACGCAGCCGGCCCGTAGGCGGCGGTTCGCTGCGGTCGGCCGACATTGCTATTTCTTGTCGCCGGATTTCTTGTCGCTGGCACGCGCGCCGCCGAGGCCCGCCATGGTCACGAACATGTCCTGGAACCGCTCGGCGATCTTCGGATCGAACGTGAACCAGCTCTGCATCAGCGCTTCCGGAGAAACCTTTTCGATATTGCTCATCATCTGCTTCTGGAGGTTTTCCATCACCGCCGTCTGCATCGGCTGCACATCCGGAAGTCCGAAGAACTGCCGGGCTTCGAGGGGCGTGCAATCTATTTCAACGTTTATCTTCATGTCCGCTCCTGACTGCATCCTGACGGCTAGAGCCTTTCTCGTTGTGATTATATCAGAACCGAAAGGCTCTATCTCTTTTGTTTGACGCGTTTTCTTCGCGCGAACCGGTTTCCACTTCGCTTGAAAACGCTCTGGTTACAGTATCGCCGCGACAGGCTGTACGACGCAAGCGACCTGACGGCGCGCGGCGGTGTCCCGACCCTGCATTCGGCGGATATGGTCAACCGAAACGCTCGGCCGCAAAGGGGGTGGGATCGGCGAACGGCGTCTCGCCGGTCATCATTTCCGCCAGCAGGCGGCCGGTCGCGGGACCCAGCGTCAGGCCGTGGTGCTGGTGCCCGAAATCGAACCACAGCCCGGCATGGCGGGTCGCCCTCCCGATCACCGGCAGCATATCGGGCAGACACGGCCGTGCGCCCATCCAGGGTTTTGCGTCGACCGCTTCCCCCAACGGAAACAACTGATGCGCCCGCGGCAGCGCCTGCTGGATCTGGATCGGCGTCGGCGGCGCGTCGCGGCGGGCGAACTCCACGCCGGTGGTGAGACGTATGCCGCGGTTCATCGGCGCCAGCAGATAGCCGAGATCGGTATCGAGAACGGGATGATGGAGCACGGCATTGCCGCGCGGCGCCAGATGCAGATGGTAGCCGCGCTTGACGCCGAGCGGGATGGAATAGCCGAGCGGACGAAACACCAGATCGGACCACGGCCCCAACGCCACCACGGCTTCGCGCGCGACGACCGCGCCGTCCGGGCGCCGGCAATCCGCCATCCGCCGGCGTCCTGTTCGCAGCGTTGCGCATCGCCGACCAGAAAGCGTCCGCCCTTGCGCTTGAACAGCGCCGCATAGGCTTTTGCCAGCCCGCCGGGGTCGGGAACGAATCCCGGCGCCGGAAAATAGACCGCGCCAGAAAAGTCTCCGGTCAGATTGGGCTCGCGCGCCGCGATCGCCCGGCGATCGAGAACCTCGCCCGCGACGCCATACTGCCTCGCCCGCTCCAGCTCGGCCGCAGCGCTTGCAAGCGTCGCATCGGAACGAAACAGCTTGAGCCAGCCGGTCCGCCGCAACAGCTCCGGCACTCCGGCCTCCGCGATCAGCGCCTCATGCTCGACCAGGCTGCGCCGGATCAGGGGCAACTCCGCCATCGCGCTGTGCAGCGCCCTCTCCTTCGAGGACGCGAGGAAATAGCGCAACAGCCATGGCAGGAAAGTGGGCAGGTCGGAGAGCTGGTAGCGCACCTGCGGCGTGCCGTTGAGCGCGTATTGCAGGATCTGCCCGAAATCCCGGGGAAACATATAGGGGAAAACCGAGGCGCATTCGATCAGTCCCGCGTTTCCGAAGCTCGTCTCTTCGCCGGCGAGTTCGTGCCGGTCGACCAGGATGACGTCCCGTCCCCGCTGTTGCAGATGCAAGGCGGCGCCGACGCCGACCATGCCTGCACCCAATACGAGAACGTCGGCCTTGAGTTCCGCCATCCGGCACTCCGAAAGTTGTATGTTACGCGATTGCTCCCGCTGCTTGGACCTAAAGCTAGTTATTGCGGCGGCGCGGCGCAAACCGGCTTGGCTTGGAGGCTTGGCTTTAAGGCCTGGCTTTGGGGAAATCGCGCTTGCGCGGCGGCCAAACACTCTGGCAACATGGTTCGGCCGCAGCCGTCGATATTGCGGAAATGAACCGTAAGCGGAGAACCTGAACAAATGTCGGTACGTCAAACCTTGCTTGCAGCGACCGTCGTCTCAATCGTCGCTTTCGCGATGTCACCGGCTTCAAGCCAGACCCTGCGCTACGCCAACCAGGGCGACCTCAAGTCGCTCGACCCCTATACGCTCAAGGAAACCACCACCATCGCGCATCACGCGCATGTCTATGAAGGCCTGGTCACCCGCGACAAGGATCTGAAGATCGTTCCGGCGCTGGCGGAAAGCTGGGAAACCCTGGACCCGACCCACTGGCGCTTCCATCTGCGCAAGAACGTCAAATTCCACAACGGCGACCCCTTCACCGCCGACGACGTGATCTTTTCCGCCGACCGCGTGCGCGCCAAGGGCTCCAATTTCACCAGCAACGTTCCGGCCGATGCCAAGTTCGTCAAGGTCGACGACCACACGGTCGACGTGATGCTGACCTCGCCCAATCCCATTCTCATCTCGCAATGGGACGGCTGGTACATCATGGACAAGAAGTGGTGCGAGGAGCACAACGCGGTGGCGCCGACGCCGGCCTCGGCAACCACGCCGAGCTACGCCTCGCTCAACGAAAACGGCACCGGCCCCTTCATCATCGAGAGCCATCAGCCCGGCGTGAAGACCGTGTTCAAGGTCAACCCGAACTGGTGGCGCAAGCCCGAGCATAATCTCAAGGAAATCATCTTCACGCCGATCGGCTCGGACGCGACGCGCGTCGCCGCCCTGCTGTCGGGCGAAGTCGACGTCATCGAGCCGGTTCCGATCCAGGACATCGCGCGGGTGAATGCGAGCGGCAACTGCCGAGGTCATGACCGGACCGGAATTGCGCACCATCTTCCTCGGCATGGACCAAACCCGCGACGAACTGCTGTACTCGAACGTCAAGGGCAAGAATCCCTTCAAGGATATCCGCGTCCGCGAGGCCTTCTACAAGGCGGTCGACGTCGAGCTGATCAAGACCCGCGTGATGCGCGGCCTGTCGACGCCGTCGGCGCTGATGATCGCGCCGCAGCTGTTCCCGCTGTCGAAGGATTTCACGCGGCCGAAATTCGATCCCGACGGCGCCAAGAAGCTGCTCGCCGAAGCCGGCTATCCCGACGGGTTCGAAGTCACCATGGATTGCCCCAACGACCGCTACGTCAACGACGCCGCGATCTGCCAGGCGGTGGTCGGCATGCTGGCCCGCATCGGGGTCAAGATCAACCTGCTGGCGCAGCCGAAGCAGCAGTATTTCGCCAAGGTGCTGAAGCCCGGCGGTTACCAGACCTCGTTCTACCTGCTGGGCTGGACGCCGGCCTCGTCGGATTCGCACAACGTGCTGCACGACATCATGGGCTGCCGCGACGACGCCAAGGACCCGACGCGCGGCGAAGCCAATCTCGGCGGCTACTGCAACAAGCAGCTGGATGCAGCTCACCGACAAGGTCCTGCTCGAGCCCGACACGGCCAAGCGCGATCAGCTGATCAAGCAAGCCTTCGAAATCGGCATCAAGGATTACGGCTATATCCCGCTGCATCAGCAGGCGCTGGCCTGGGGCGTGTCGAAGAAGGTGAAACTGACCCAGCGTGCGGACAATGAGGTCCTGTTCTACTGGGCGACCAAACAGGAGTAGGCAGCTTCAATGCACATGGTCCCGGTGGCTTCGCGCTTCCGGGACTTTTCATTTCGGGGTTCGCGATGACGCGCGCCACATCCTGAGAAGGAAGTGAAAGGATCACATGCTCGCTTTCACTCTTCGCCGGGCGATCCAGGCCATCGGCGTCATGATCGCGGTCGGGATCATCTCGTTCTCGATGTTCCGCTTCGCCGGCGATCCGGTCAACCAGATGGTCGCCATCGACACCTCGGCCGCCGAGCGCGCCGAGATCCGCAAATCGCTCGGCCTCGACGATCCCGTGCCGGTGCAGTTCGCGCGCTATTTCGCCAACGCCGCGCAATTCAAGTTCGGGGTCTCCTACCAGTTCCGCCAGCCGGTCGCGAGCCTGTTGAAGGAGCGGATGCCGGCGACGCTGGAGCTTGCGACCTGCGCCACGATACTGGCGATGGTGTTCGGCATCCTGATGGGGGTCTATTCGGCGCTGCGGCGCGACACGTTCCTTGCCAAGATCCTCCAGGCGGTATCGCTGATCGGAATCTCGCTGCCGACCTTCCTGATCGGCATCCTGCTGATCTATCTGTTCGCGGTGACGCTGGGCTGGCTGCCGTCGTTCGGCCGCGGCGAAGTCGTGCACCTCGGCTGGTGGACCACCGGGCTGCTGACGGTGTCCGGCCTCAAGGCGCTGATCATGCCCTCGATCACGCTCGGCCTGTTCCAGATGACGTTGATCATGCGGCTGGTGCGGGCCGAGATGCTGGAGGTGCTGCGCACCGACTACATCCGCTTTGCGCGGGCGCGCGGATTGACCACCCGCGCCATCCATTTCGGTCACGCGCTCAAGAACACGCTGGTTCCGGTCATCACCGTTGCGGGCCTGCAGTTTGGCTCGGTAATTGCATTTGCCATCATTACCGAATCCGTATTTCAGTGGCCGGGAATGGGGTTGTTGTTCGTGCAAGCCGTGCAAAACGTCGATATTCCGATCATGGCGGCCTATCTGCTGATGGTCTCGCTGATCTTCGTCACGATCAACCTGGTGGTCGATATTCTCTACACGGTTGTCGATCCGCGCCTGCGCTCGACCGTCAGCCGTCCGGCCTGAACGGGATCCCGCATGTCCGACGCCGTCGTCCCGCACAAAGCCGATCCGAGCGCGCCGCCCGCGCGTTTCGCGGCGGCGGGAGACTGGTTCAGGCGGGGCCTCGAGAGCGATCTGTTCTATTCGTTCCGCCGCTCCCGGATCACCATGGTAGCGGCCGCCGTGACCGCCCTGTTTTTCCTGCTGGCGATTTTCGCTTCGGTCATTTCGGTGCAGAATCCGTTCGATCCCGCGCAGCTCCAACTGATGAACTCGCGGATCGCGCCGCTATGGACCGCCGACGGCCAGAGCCCGTTCCTGCTCGGGACCGACGAGCAGGGCCGCGACGTGTTTTCCGCCATTCTCTACGGCCTGCGCATCTCGCTCACGGTCGGCGTCCTCGGCGTTCTGCTCTCCGGCACGCTCGGCATCGTGCTCGGCCTGATCGCGGGCTATATCGGCGGCGCCGTCGACGGCCTGATCATGCGCATCGCCGACGTGCAGCTGACCTTCCCCGCCATCCTGATCGCGCTGCTCATCAACGGCGTCGTCAAGTCCGTGTTCGGCAATCGCCTCGACGCCATGAGCACGCTGGCGGTGCTGGTGTTCGCGATCGGCCTGAGTTTCTGGGTGCAGTATGCGCGCACCGTGCGCGGCTGTGTCATGGTGGAGAAGGACAAGGATTACGTGGCGGCGGCGCGATTGATCGGGCTTCCGGCGCCGGTGATCATGCTCCGTCACGTGCTGCCCAACGTCATGGGCCCGATCCTGGTGATCGCCACCATCAACCTCGCGCTCGCGATCATCACCGAGGCGACGCTGTCGTTTCTGGGCGCCGGCATGCCCGACACCATGCCCTCGCTCGGCACATTGATCCGGATCGGCAACAATTATCTGTTTTCCGGCGAGTGGTGGATCGTCGCCTTCCCCGGCTTTGCGCTCGCGGCGCTGATCCTGTCCATCAATCTGCTCGGCGACTGGCTGCGCGACGCGCTCAACCCGAAACTCCGATGAAAGGCGCCGCCAACACCTGCGGCTGACCGTATGACCGAACCCGTTCTCTCCGTGCGTAATCTTCAGGTGGAGTTCGTCACCCGCCGCAGCACGCTTCGCGCCATCGACGGCGTTTCCTTCGACATCGCCAAGGGCGAAGTGCTCGGCGTGGTCGGCGAATCCGGCGCCGGAAAATCCGTCACGGGTCTTGCGGTGATTGGCCTGATCGACCCGCCCGGCCGCATCGCCGGCGGCTCGATCTATCTCTCGGGCATGCGGATCGACGATCTGCCGCCGGAAGAGATGCGCCGGATCCGGGGAAAACGCATCGGAATGATTTTTCAGGACCCGCTCACCAGCCTCAATCCGCTGTACCGGATCGGCGACCAGCTCATCGAGACCATCCGGACCCACACCAGTCTGTCGGAGCAGGCCGCGCGCAGGCGCGCCATCGACCTGTTGGCCGAGGTCGGCATTCCCGGAGCCGAAAAACGCATCGACGCCTATCCGCACGAATTCTCCGGCGGCATGCGCCAGCGCGTCGTGATCGCGCTGGCGATTTGCGCCGAGCCGGAACTGATCATCGCCGACGAGCCGACCACGGCGCTCGACGTCTCGGTACAGGCGCAGATCATCTCATTGATCAAACGCCTCGGGCGCGACCACGGCACCGCCGTCATGCTGGTGACCCACGACATGGGCGTGATCGCCGAAACCTGCGACCGCGTCGCGGTGATGTATTCCGGCCGGATCGCCGAAATCGGCCCGGTACGGGAGGTCGTGCAGAACCCGCTGCACCCCTACGCCAAGGGCCTGATGGGCGCGATCCCGACGCTGGCCGGCGACGCCGCGCGCCTGGTCCAGATCCCCGGCTCGATGCCGCGGCTTTCCGCAATCCCGCCGGGCTGCGCCTTCAACCCGCGCTGCGGCTTCGCCTTCGACCGCTGCCGGATCGAACGGCCGGAGCCGATCCGGCAAGGCCAGCAAGCCGTCGCCTGCCACCTGTTCGACGCGGCCACGAAGGAGACCGCGGCATGACGTCCGCGCCCTTCATCGAGGTCAAAAATCTGCGCCGCGTCTTCGACGTCTCGAAGCCGTGGCTCAACCGCGTGCTCGAAGGCGGCCATCTCGAATTCCTGAAAGCGGTCGACGGCGTGACCTTCGATATCGCCAAGGGCGAGACGTTTGCCCTGGTCGGAGAATCCGGTTCGGGCAAGACCACCGTTGCCCGCATGGTCGTCGGGCTGTTGCCGCCGACCTCCGGCGAAGTGGTCATCGACGGCGTCTCGATGACATCAGCCAGGCAATTGCAGGCGCGAAGGCTGTTGCGCCGCCGCATCCAGATGATCTTCCAGGATCCCTATGCGAGCCTCAACCCGCGGCTGCGGGTCGACGCCATCGTGGCCGAACCGATCCGCGCCTTCGATCTGATCCAGGGCGAGCGCGACATCCAGGCGCGGGTCGGCGAGCTCTTGACTCTGGTCGGCCTGCACGCCGACGACGGCTGGAAATATCCGCACGAATTTTCCGGCGGACAGCGGCAGCGGATCGCGATCGCGCGCGCGCTCGCTTCCGAAGCCGAGTTCATCGTCTGCGACGAGCCGACCTCGGCGCTCGATGTCTCGGTGCAGGCGCAGATCCTCAACCTGATGCGCGACCTGCAGGACAAGTTCGGCCTCACCTATCTCTTCATCAGCCACAACCTCGCCGTGGTCCGGCACATGGCGAACCGCATCGGCGTGATGTATCTCGGCCGCATCGTCGAGATCGCGCAAGCGCGCGAACTCTTCTCTAATCCGCGAATGCCCTACACCAAGATGCTGCTCGGCGCGGTGCCGGATCTGGCGATGTCCGGCCGCCAGCGGATTCCGGTCAAGGGCGAAATCCCCAACCCGATCGATCCGCCGCCCGGCTGCGCCTTCAACCCGCGCTGCCCGCTGGTATTAGATCTCTGCCGCAAGCAGGCCCCCGCGCTGATCGGCGGCGTCGCCTGCCACGCCGTCAACAATCCCGCCGACGCCGCAGCCCCGGCATGATCACGGGGATGGGAGCAAGGCCGCGCGCGGCGCCGGTTGGCAGCCCGCCCCGGCTGTGGTCAAGTGCGCCCCGTCCGCGGCATCCGCGCAACCCTGGATTCCCATGAGCAACATCAACCCCGATCCCTTCACGACCCGCCCGGAAATCGAAGGCACTTTTGGCGTCGTGACCTCCACCCACTGGATCGCCACCGCGGTCGGGATGGCCACCCTGGAGAAGGGCGGCAATGCGTTCGACGCCGGCGTCGCCACCGCGTTCACGCTGCAGGTCGTCGAGCCGCATCTGAACGGTCCCGGCGGCGACGTGCCGATCATCGTCCACGACGTCAAACGCGGCCGCACCGAGGTGATCTGCGGCCAAGGCCCTGCGCCGGCCGGCGCCACCATCGCGCATTACCGCAGCGAGGGCCTGGAGATGGTGCCCGGCACCGGCCTGCTGGCGGCCTGCGTGCCCGGCACCTTCGAATCCTGGATGCTGCTGTTGCGCGACTACGGCAGCTTGCGGCTGCGCGACGTGCTGGAGCCCGCCATCGCCTATGCCCGCGACGGCTATCCGCTGGTGGAACGCGCCTCGGCGACCATCAAGACCGTCGAGCAATTGTTCCGGAAGCACTGGACCACCTCGGCCGCGGTCTATCTGCCCAACAATGAGGTGCCAAAACCCGGCACGCTCTTCACCAACAGGACGCTGTCGGAAACCTATGCCCGCATCCTCAAGGAAGCGGAGAGCGCCGGTTCCGACCGCGTCGCGCAGATCGAGCGCGCGCGCAAAGCCTGGTCGCATGGCTTTGTCGCCGAAGCGATCGACCAGTTCTGCCGCACCCAGGACGTCATGGACGTCAGCGGCTCGCCGCATCGCGGCGTGCTCCGCGCCGACGACATGGCGCGCTGGCAGCCGACCGTCGAAGCGCCGCTGACCTACGACTACGGCCGCTACACCGTCTGCAAGGCCGGCGTCTGGAGCCAGGGCCCGGTCATGCTGCAGCAGCTGGCGCTGCTGAAGGGATTTGAACTCGACGGGCTCGATCCGGCGGGGCCGGAATTCATCCATCTGCAGATCGAATGCGCCAAGCTCGCCTTCGCCGACCGCGAGAAGTTCTACGGCGATCCGAATTTCAACGAAATCCCGATCGCGACGCTATTGTCCGACGCCTACAATGACGAGCGCCGCAAGCTGATCTCGGACAGAGCCTCGCTCGATTTCGTCCCCGGCTCGGTCGAAGGTTTCGGTTCGGTCGTCAAACTGCGCCGGGCGGAGGGCAACCGCGAGGCGGTCGGCGCGATGGGCGCCGGCGAGCCGACGGTCGGGCGCTTCGGCGAGGTGCGCGGCGACACCGTGCATTTCGACATCATCGACCAGGCCGGCAACATGATCTCGGCGACGCCGTCGGGCGGCTGGCTGCAGTCGTCGCCGGTCATTCCCGAACTCGGCTTCTGCCTCGGCAGCCGCGCGCAGATGTTCTGGCTGGAGGAAAACCACCCCGCCGCATTGGCGCCGGGCAAGCGCCCGCGCACCACGCTCTGCCCGACCATGGCGCTGCGCGACGGCGAGCCGTATCTGGCCTGGGGCTCGCCCGGCGGCGACCAGCAGGATCAGTGGACCACGCAATTCTTCCTGCGCCACGTTCACGCGAAACTGAACCTGCAGGAAGCGATCGACGCGCCGGCCTGGCATTCCGAGCATTTCCCGATCTCGTTCTGGCCGCGCACCGCGCGTCCCGGCGTGCTCGTGGTCGAGAACCGCGTGCCGAAGGCGACCGTCGACAACCTGAAGAGCCGCGGCCATATCGTCGAGACCGGTCCCGACTGGTCGGAAGGCCGCCTCACCGCCGCCTCGAAAGTCGGCCGCCGCCGCCGCGCCGCCGCCAATCCGCGGGGCATGCAGGGCTACGCGGCCGGACGGTAGAGCATGATCCGGAAAAGTGGGAACCGGTTTTCCGAAGCAGATCATGCTCAAACAAATGGGGCGAGATGACTTGAAAGAACTGACATGACCTGGTCGATCATCGCCCGCGACAAGGCCACCGGCCAGTTCGGCATCGCGGTCGCGACAAAATTCTTCGCGGTCGGCGCCCGCGTGCCGCATATCGCCGCTCGCGTCGGCGCGATCGCGACGCAGGCGCTGGTCAATCCCTATTACGGCATCGACGGCTTAAAACTGCTGCGCGAGGGCCGCCAGCCTGGCGACATCGTCGAGACCCTGCTTGCGGCGGACGCCGGCCGCGAGAGCCGGCAGCTTCACGTCATGGACGCCGTCGGCCGCATCGCTGCCCATACCGGGCGCGACTGCGTCGACTGGTGCGGACATATCGAGGGCGACGGTTTTTCGATTGCCGGCAACATGCTGGCGGGCGCGCGCGTGCTCGACGATACCGCGGCGGCCTATGCCGCGAATGAGAGCCTGCCGTTCGCGCGACGCCTGATCGCGGCGATGCACGCGGGCGAGGCCGCCGGCGGCGACAAGCGCGGCAAGCAGTCGGCGGCGCTGCTGATCTACGGCGAGGAGGAATGGTCCGAGCTCGATCTGCGCGTCGACGACCATGCCGATCCGCTGGCCGAACTCGAACGGCTCGAACAGGTCAGCCGCGAGCGCTGGGTGCATTTCCGACAATTCCTGCCGAGCCGCCAAAATCCGGCCGGCATCACCGACCGCGCGATCATCGACGCCGCAATCGCAGCCGCCACCGCGGGCCAGAAATGACCGACGCCCCGCTGATCGAAATCAGGGATTTGCGGGTCATCTTCCACGGCGACGACGGCCGCACGACCCACGCGGTCGACAGCGTCGACCTCGCCGTGGCCAATGGCGCGACGCTCGGGCTGGTCGGCGAATCCGGCTGCGGCAAGAGCGTCACCTCGCTCGCCATCATGGGCCTGTTGTCGAAACATTCGGCCGAAGTCACCGGCTCGATCCGCTTCGACGGTTTCGATCTGCTCGACGTGCCCGACGAAACCCTGCGCGACCTGCGCGGCAACCGGCTCGCGATGATCTTTCAGGAGCCGATGACCTCGCTCAATCCGAGCTTCACCATCGGCGAGCAGATCATCGAGACCATCCTGCGCCATCGCGGCGGATCGCGGCGCGCCGCGCGCGAGCGCGCGATCGAGCTGCTGCGCCGCGTCCATATCCCCTCGCCGGAGCGGCGGATCGACGAATATCCGCACAAGCTGTCGGGCGGCATGCGCCAGCGCGTCATGATCGCGATGGCGCTGGCCTGCGATCCGCGGCTTCTGATCGCGGACGAGCCGACCACCGCGCTCGACGTCACCCTGCAGGCGCAGATCCTCGATCTGATGCGCGAGCTGAAGGCGGCGAGCGGGGCTGCGATCATCCTGATCACCCACGATCTCGGCGTGGTCGCCGAGGTCTGCGACGAGGTCGCGGTGATGTATGCCGGCGAGATCGTCGAGCGCGCAGCCGTCGACGAATTGTTCGCCTCGCCGCAGCATCCCTACACCGTCGGCCTGCTCGGCTCGATCCCGCGGCTCGACCGCCGCGCCTCGCATCTGGCCACCATCGAGGGCATGGTCCCCAACATGACGAAGCCGCCGTCCGGCTGCCGCTTCGCCGCGCGCTGTCCGTTCGTCAACGAGCCCTGCGTCGCCGCGCCGCCGCCGTTTGCGGCGGTGAGCCCCGCGCACTGGTCGCGCTGCATCAAGGCGCCGCTGGAGAGGCTGGTGTCGTGATGGCCGGTCCTGCAGGATGGCGGCTCTCTTCCCTCCCCCCGCGAGCGCTTGCGAGCGGTGGGGAGGATCGGCCCTGAAAGGGCCGGGGTGGGGGGTGGTTGCCGCAAAGAAAGTCCCCCCACCCCCGACCCCAAAGAGCGAGCTTCGCTCGTCTCGACCCCGCCACTTCGCTTCGCTTCGTGTGCGGAGGGGAGAAGATGACCGCGCTGCTCGAAGTCGAAAATCTCGTAAAGCATTTCGTCGCCGACCGCTCGGTGTTCGGCCGGCCGACCGCGTTCATCAAGGCGGTCGATGGCGTGAGCTTCAGCGTCGAGGCCGGCAAGACGCTGGCGCTGGTCGGCGAATCCGGCTGCGGCAAATCCACCGTCAGCCGGCTGGTGCTGCGGCTGATCGAGCCGGACGCCGGCCGCATCCGCTTCGAGGGCCGCGACCTGCTGGCGCTCGACGCCAACGAATTGCGCGCCTTCCGCCGCGACGCCCAGATCATCTTCCAGGACCCCTATGCCTCGCTCAATCCGCGCATGACGGTCAGCCAGATCCTGACCGAACCGCTGGCGCTGCACGATCTCGTGCCGCCCGCGCGCCGTCGCGAGCGGGTCGAGGAACTACTGCGCCTGGTCGGGCTGGAGCCGCGCTTCGCGCGCCGCTACCCCCACGAATTCTCCGGCGGCCAGCGCCAGCGCATCGCCATCGCGCGCGCGCTCGCGGTCGAGCCGAAGCTCATCATCTGCGACGAGCCGGTATCGGCGCTCGACGTCTCGATCCGCTCGCAGATCCTCAACCTGCTGCGCGACCTGCAGGACCGGCTTGGGCTCGCCTACATCTTCGTCTCGCACGACCTCGCGGTGGTAAAGCACATCGCCGACCGCGTCGCGGTGATGAATCTCGGCGGCATCGTCGAGACCGCGGAGACGGCAGGCGCTGTTCGCCTCGCCCCGCCACCCCTATAGCCGCGCGCTGTTGTCGGCGATCCCGGTGCCCAAACCGCGGGCAAAGCGCAGCCGCATGCTGCTGCAGGGCGAGATGCCGAGCGCGCTCAATCCGCCGCCGGGCTGCCGCTTTCATACCCGCTGCCCCTATGCGATCGAGCGCTGCCGCGTCGAGCCGCCGCAATTGCTCGCCGACCAGGCCGGACATGCCACCGCCTGTCACCGCACGGCGGAACTGCCGCCGCCGGACGCCGTCGTGCCCACCGACGGCGGCTTTTCGCCGGCGCTGGAACGGTTGGTGGCGGCTTTCAGCGATCATACGGAAGTAGCCGGCTCCGCCGGGGTTGATATAGTCGGCGCGATGCCGCCGGCAGCCGGGTGAAGTGTGAAACAGGGGAGACCAGTGCGATGAAAATCCTGCGTTTGGCGGCTATCGCGGCGGCGTTGTTGCTGTCGCTTCCTGCGGATGTCCAGGCCCAGACCACGCTGCGGATCGGGCTCGCCGAAGATCCGGACATCCTCGATCCGACGCATGGCGCGCACCTATGTCGGCCGCATCGTGTTCGCCGCCTTCTGCGACAAGCTGTTCGACATCGACGAAAAGCTCAACATCGTGCCGCAGCTCGCGCTGTCGCACGAGACCTCCGCCGACGGCAAGGAGGTCACGATCAAGCTGCGGCCCGGCGTGAAATTCCACGACGGCGAGCCGTTCAACGCCGAGGCCGCGAAATTCTCGCTCGAGCGCCATCTGACCATGCCGGGCTCGTTCCGCAAGCCGGAGCTGGCCGCGCTCGATCATGTCGACGTCGTCGATCCCCTCACCATCAAGCTCGTGCTGAAGGCGCCGTTCTCGCCGCTGATCGCGCAGCTCACCGATCGCGCCGGCATGATGGTCTCGCCGAAGGCGGCCAAGGAAGAAGGCGACAAGTTCGGGCTGCACCCGGTCTGCGCCGGGCCCTACAAATTCGTCGAGCGCGTGCAGCAGGACCGCATCGTGTTCGAGAAATTCGCCGACTACTGGGACAAGGACAATGTCCACATCGACCGCATCGTGTTTCTGCCGCATCGTCGACGCCACGGTGCGGCTCGCCAACCTGAAATCCGGCGGCCTCGACCTGATCGAGCGGCTGCTGGCGACCGACATCAAGGCGGTGCAGGCCGACCCGAAACTCAAGCTGTCGACCGCGATCGAGCTCGGCTATCAGGGCGTCACGCTGAACATCGGCAAGGACAAGGCCAAGGGCCCGCTCAGCCAGTCCGCCAAGGTGCGCCAGGCGCTCGACCTCTCGATCGACCGCGAGGCGATCAACCAGGTGGTGTTCAACGGCGAGTTCAAGCCCGGCAACCAGTGGGTCAATCCGGATCATCCCTATTACCAGAAGGCCTTCCCGGTGCGCGCGCGCGACGTCGCCAAGGCCAAGGCGCTGTTGAAGGAAGCCGGCGTCACCCCGCCGGTCAGCGTCGATTTCATGGTGCCGAAGGGCGCCGAGACCGAAGCCGTCGCGCAGGTGATCCAGTCGATGGCGGCGGAAGCCGGCTTCGACATGAAGATCCGGGTCACCGAATTCGCGACCTCGCTGAAGCAGGCCGAGGCCGGCGAATACCAGGCCTTCATGCTGGCGTGGAGCGGACGCATCGATCCGGACGGCAATTCCTACATCTTCCTGAAGACCGATGCGCCGCAGAACTACAGCGCCTGGTCCAACCCGGAGGCCGACAAGGCGCTCGACGACGCCCGCCTGGTCACCGATCAGGCGCAACGCAAGGCGATCTACGAAAAGCTCACCAAACTCGCGCTCGACGACGAGCCGCTTCTCTACATCTATCACCGCAAGATCCTGATCGCGCACACCACGCAGGCTCGAGGGCTACAAGCAGATGCCGGACGGGCTGGTGCGCGTGATCGGGCTGAAGTTGAAGTGAGGACAGCGGCCAAATTCATGCGTGCCGATGCGGCGCAGCGCGCCCGCTTTCTGCTCCTCCCCTCCTTCTTTCTGCTCCCTCCCCCCTTGCGGGGGAGGGTTGGGGTGGGGGGTGCCACGAGCACAGAATCCCGTTGGGTTACCCCCCTCCCTGTCCCTCCCCCGCAAGGGGGGAGGGAACGTCTGCGTCGAGGCCGTTTTCAATCGCGGCCAAAATTCCCGCGCGTCAAATGGCGACCGCGCCATGCTGAACTTCCTCGGCAAGCGCATCCTGCAGCTGATCCCGACGCTGTTCTTCGTGTCGGTCCTGATCTTTTCGCTGCAGCATCTGTTGCCCGGCGATCCGGCGCTGGTGATGGCCGGCGAGGAGCGCGATCCCGACGTCATCGCGCAGATCCGCGCGCAATACCGGCTCGATCAGCCGATCCCGGTCCAGTACGTCTACTGGGTCAAGGGCGTGCTGTCCGGCGACCTCGGCGAGTCGCTGCGCATCAAGGTGCCGGTGCGCGACCTGATCGTGCAGAAGCTGCCGGTGACGATGCAGCTGGCGGCGATGGCGATTCTGATCGCGTTCCTGATCGGCATTCCCGCCGGCATCGTCTCGGCGGTGAAGAAGGGCACGGCGTGGGACTATGGCGCCAACCTGTTCGCGCTGTGGGGCATCTCGACGCCGAATTTCTGGCTCGGGATCATGCTGATCTTCCTGTTCTCGATCGAACTCGGCTGGCTGCCGGCGTCCGGCTACGTGCCGCTCACCGAAAACTGGCGCGCCAGCCTC
Source organism: uncultured Alphaproteobacteria bacterium (assembly GCA_963825105.1). GTDB lineage: Bacteria > Pseudomonadota > Alphaproteobacteria > Rhizobiales > Xanthobacteraceae > Bradyrhizobium. The sequence goes on along the minus strand of CAWGSB010000011.1, from coordinate 185,674 downwards.
GCCGCCACCATCATGCCGGCTTTCGTGCTCGGCAACGCGATCGCGGCGATCCTGATGCGGCACACCCGCAGCGCCATGCTGCAGGTGCTGGAAAGCGACTACGTCCGCACCGCCCGCGCCAAGGGCCTTTCCGAACGCTCGGTCATCCTCAAGCACGCCATGCGCAACGCGCTGACGCCGGTGATCACGCTCGGCGCGCTCGAACTCGGCACGCTGCTGTCGGGCGCGGTGCTGACCGAGCAGATCTTCTCGATTCCGGGCTTCGGCAAGCTGATCGTCGACGCCGTGTTCAACCGCGACTACGCGGTGGTGCAGGGCGTCGTGCTGGTGACGGCGACCATCTACATCACGCTGAACCTGATCGCCGATATCGCCTATATCCTCGTCAATCCGCGGCTGAGGGGGTGACGCGCATGACCGACGCCGCCCTCGGCGCAATCCCCGTTGCCGCTTCCGACGAGCTGGAGAGCCCGGCGCGGCGCGCGTTGCGCCGGCTGTTCCGGCGCAAGGGCGCGGTGGCCGGGCTGGTGGTGATCGCGATCTTCATCGTGCTCGCGCTGTTCGCGCCGCTGCTCTCGCCCTACGATCCGATTGCGACCAGCTGGACGCTGGTGCGCAAAGCCGCCGTCGGCGCTGCACTGGTTCGGCACCGACGACCTCGGCCGCGACATTCTCGGCCGCGTGATCTATGGCGCGCGCGCCTCGCTGATGGCCGGCGCGATCTCGGTCGGCATCGCGCTTGGGGATCGGCGTGCCGCTCGGGCTGCTGTCGGGCTATCGCGGCGGCTTCATCGACGCGCTGATCAGCCGGATCACCGACGCCATGCTGGCCTGCCCGTTCCTGATCCTCGCCATCGCGCTGGCGGCGTTCCTCGGCCCGAGCCTCGGCAACGCCATGATCGCGATCGGCATCTCGACGACGCCGATCTTCGTGCGGCTGACGCGCGGCCAGGTGATGAGCGTCAAGGTCGAGGACTATGTCGAGGCCGCGCGCGCCATGGGCAATCCGCGCTGGCGCATCGCGCTGTTCCATATCCTGCCGAACATCATGCCGGCGCTACTGGTGCAGGCGACGCTGTCGATCGCCGCCGCGATCATCGCCGAGGCGGCGTTGTCGTTCCTGGGGCTCGGCCAGCAGCCGCCGGCGCCGTCCTGGGGCAGCATGCTGAACGCCGCGCAGCGCTTCCTCACCAACGCGCCGTGGATGGCGCTGTGGCCGGGGCTGGCGATCTTCCTGGTGGTGCTGTCGTTCAACCTGGTCGGCGACGGCCTGCGCGACGCGCTCGATCCAAGGGAACGGTAACGGCGGTCTTAATACGACCGTCATTGCGAGCCAACGGGTCGCGCGAATGCGCGCCCGATGACAGGCTCCGCGAAGCAATCCATCGCAGGGCTCGGCGAAGCGGAAGATGGATTGCTTCGTCGCTCCGCTCCTCGCAATGACGCATTCAACCTGGCCTGACTTCAAATCACCGTCTCCCGCATCACGCGGCGGCAATCCATCTCATATTCGAGATCGATCACCGGGGGCCGCGCGAAATGCCAGGTCAGGCCGGAACGGGCGGCGCCGCGGCGAACCAGTTCGTCGGCCATGACCGGATGAAAGTCATGCACGGTATAGGCCTGCGCCGCCGTCGCATCTTTCCAGCCGAAGCCGAACTGACCCATACGGTGTTCCATGGCGCCGACGACGAATTCGACTTTCTCCCTCAGGCCATCAGGGCTGAGGTCGCGATAGCGCACGGTACGCTCGGAATAGCTGGCCCCGCCTTCGCGCGCTTCACCGCTGCCCGCGATGACAAAGCTCGGCATCGTGTTCTGGCTCGGCCGCGTGAAGGAGAACGCATAAAACGACGGCTCGGCCGGCGGGCCGATCTCGGGGCAGACATTGCTGCGCGCCACGGGGTTTGTACTGCCGTCGTACAATTGCCACTCCGCGAGCGTCTTGACGTAGTGCCGGTTGAAATTGCGAAACCCCTCATCGGTGAACGCGGCCGGCGAGCGCAGTTCGCAGGCGCAGAACGAGGTCAGCGGCCGTCCCGCTCCTTGAATATATTTTGCGATCTGCGCAAAGCCTTCGGCCAAAGGCGGCATGCGGTCAAAACGCACGCGCTCGACTTCATAACCGGGACTGGCGGCGGCGCCGCCCGAATACTGAAACACCGCCGGGATGAACCGGTAATTGCCGGGTAGAAAATCGCGCGTCATGTCTGGCATTTCCTGAAATATCCCTATTCCAGCTGCATGCGGACGCCCTTGGCGCCGTTGAGCAGCCGCTTGAGGTGGAAGCCGGCCAGCGCGTCGTCGGCATGCGAGCCCGACCAGCGCGGCGAAGGCCGGCATCGCCCCGGCGTCTCCGGCTTCGAGTTTGGCAAACGCATCGGCATATTGTTTGGTGGCCGGCCCCTCGAACGCGGCCTGCGGCAGCGGCTCGTAGGCGCGCAGCGGCTCGCTGCGCCCGCGCAGCACGAGATCGCCGACCGGCCGTCCCCGGAAATTCGCGGTCCCCCCGGCGACCGCGGCGCTGACGCAGATGCGGGTGCCCAAAAACTTGTTGGCGGCCTCCAGCCTTGATGCGGTGTTGATGGTGTCGCCATAGGCGGTGTAGTCGAAGAAACGGCTGCCGCCGAAATTGCCGACCAGCGCCGGGCCGGCGTGAACGCCGATCCGGGTCGCGCCGAAATTCACGCCCTTCTCCTTCCAGCGCTCGCGGAACGCCTGGGCCCAAAGATCGAGATCGTGCGCGCAGGCGACCGCGCGCGTTGCGTAGTCCGGCTGATCCCCGGGCGCGTTGAACAGCACCTGGATGGCGTCGCCGATGATTTTCGCCACCGTGCCTTCATGGGCGAACACGACGTCGGTCATGCCGCCGACATATTCGTTGAGCAGCGCGCCCAGCACCTCCGGCGGGGCGGTTTCCACCAGCGAGGTGAAGCTGGTGATGTCGGTGAAGATGGTCGCGACCTCGCGCCAGTGCACCTCCATGCCGTTGTTTTCGCCGTCGGAGGCGAGGCGGGAGGCGATCTGCGGCGAAAAATACCGCGACAGCGAGGCGTGCGCGCGCTCGGCCTCGAGCTGGCGGCGGCGCGCCTCGCGCATCATCTCGACGTGACGGATGGTCTTGTCGATGGTCATTTCGAGATCGCCGAAATCGATCGGCTTGGTGAGAAAATCGAACGCGCCGCGGTTCATCGCGGTGCGGATGTTGCTCATGTCGCCATAGGCGGAAACGATGACGGTCGACTTCTTGTCCTCGGCCTCCTGCAGCTTCTGCAGCAGCGACAGACCGTCCATCCGCGGCATGTTGATGTCGGACACCACCATGTCGACATGCGGCTGTTGCTCGATCGTCTGCAGCGCCTCGATGCCGTCATGGGCGAACATGAACGTCACCGCGCCCTCGCGAATCTGCCGGCGGAATTTCTGCAGTACGAGAGCCTCCAGATCGGGCTCGTCGTCGACGACCAGGATGGTTGCGGTCATGCGGCTTGTCCGAGCCTCGTATCGATCTCATGGCGCAGCAGCGCGAAATCGATCGGCTTTGTCAGAAGACCGACCGCGCCGCGCTCGATCGCCTTCTTCCGCGTTTCCGCGTCGCCATAGGCGGTGATCATGATCACGGGAACGTCCGGCCGCTCGGCGCGCACCTTCGGCAGCATTTCGAGCCCGCTCATGCCGGGCATGTTGATGTCGGACAGAATCAGGATCAGCGACGGATCGTCGACGTTGGCGGCGCGCGCCAGCGCCGCGGGCGCCGACGGCGCGAACTCCATCAGTGAAGCGTCCGGAGCGAGATCGCGCCGGAACTGCTGACGGAACAGGGCCTCAACGTCGGGCTCGTCATCGACGACGAGTATGTAAACGCTCAATTGGTGCCTCCAGCCTGCATCTGTGCCGCCGCCGTTCGCGGCAGCGTAATAATGAATTCCGTAAATGAACCCGGTTCGGTGTCGACGTCGATCTTGCCGCCATGTTGTTTCACCACGATGTCGTGGCTCATCGACAGGCCAAGTCCGGTGCCCTCGCCGGCGGGCTTGGTGGTGAAAAACGGATTGAACATCTTCTCCTTGACTTCGCGCGGGATGCCGGTGCCGTTGTCGCGGATCCGGATTTCGACCTTGTTGCCGAGGTTTTTGGTGGTCGCGCTCAGCGTCGGCTCGAAGCCCTCCTCGCCGGCTTCCTTGCGCTTGGTGGCGGCATAGAAGCCGTTCGAAATCAGGTTGAGGAACACCCGGGTGATTTCCTGCGGATAGAGGTCGATCATGCCGGCCGCGGGATCGAGGTCGCGCTTCAGCGTGATGTTGAAGCCGGACTTCTCCGCGCGCGCGCCGTGGTAGGCGAGATTGAGGCTTTCCTCGACGATCGCGTTGATGTCGGCGGGCCGGTGTTCGCCCGCCCCCTCGCGCGAATGCAGCAGCATGTTCTTGACGATCGAATCGGCGCGCTTGCCGTGCTGCACCACCTTTTCGAGATTGCCCTTCAGCATGTGGGTGAGTTCGTCGATCTCCTCGCGGGTCTTGTCGTCGAGCGCGGCCGGATTCGAGCACCTCGTTCAGTTCGTCGATCAGTTCGGCCGACAGCGCCGAGAAATTGTTGACGAAATTGAGCGGGTTCTTGATTTCGTGGGCGATGCCGGCGGTGAGCTGGCCGAGCGAGGCGAGTTTTTCCGTCTGCACCAGGCGGTCCTGCGCGGTGCGGAGTTCCTCGAGAGACAGAGATAGATCGTTGGTGCGTTGGCGCAGTTCCCGGAGCAACCGCGCATTTTCAATGGCGATAACCGCCTGCTTGGCGAAGTTCGCGACAAGATCGACTTGCTTTTCGGTAAACGGCTTGACCTCCTGGCGGAAAATCGTGATGGCGCCGATCAGCTCGTTATCCCTCAGCATCGGCACCGCGACGAGCGTGCGGGCTCCCGCCAGGTCGACGTTCGCGCGCCGGATGGGATCGCCCTCGATATAGGCGCGCTCCGCCTTGGCATCCTCGATTTGAACGACCTGCTTGGTTCTTATCATGCGGCCCATCACGTTGAGCGGGCTCGGCTGGATCAGCGGTTCGCGCTGGCGCAGCTCGGCAAATCCCTGGGGTGCATTATGGAGGGCCATGCAGCGCGCCACCTCGCCTTCGATCATCCACATCATGCCGAACTTGGCTCCGCAGATGCGGGTCGCATTTTCGAGCAGTTTCTGGAAAACCGGTTCCAACTCGCCCGCCGAGGCGCTGATGACCTCGAGAACTTCCGACGTCGCCGTCTGCTGCTCCAGCGATTCGCTCAGATCGTCGGTGCGGGCGCGGATTTCCCTCAGCAGCCGCGCGTTTTCAATGGCAATAACCGCCTGTTTGGCGAAGTTCGCGACGAGATCGACCTGCTTGTCGCTGAAAAGCCGCACCTCCCGGCGAGAGAGCGCGATCGCCCCGATGCACTCATCATCCTTGAACATCGGCACCGAAAGCACGGTGCGGATGCCGGCTACGTCCACCGCCGCCACCGGCAATGGATCCCCATCGCGATAGGCCGGACTCTCGCTCAGGTCGGCCACCTGCACCGCCTGGCCGGTTTGCGCTGCGCGCGAAATTGGAGCGTCCGGACTGGGGTGCACGCGCGTGCCGCTTCGCCATTGCTCGACGAAGGCTTCGGGCCAGGCACCGTGCAGGGCGGCGCTGCGGAAGCCGTCGCCTTCGCGCAACCAAACGACGCCATGACTGGCTTCGCAAAGCCGCATCGCGCTGACCAGCATGGTCTGGAACACCGGTTCCAGTTCGCCCGGCGACGAACTGATGACCTGCAGCACCTCCGAGGTCGCGGTCTGCTGCTGCAATGTCTCGCTCAGCTCGGCGGTGCGCTGTTCGACCTTGTGCTCAAGGTCGGCATAGGATTCCTGCAAGCGAGCGCCCATGTCGTTGAACTGGTTGGCGAGGCCCTCGAGCTCGTCGCCGGTGTGAATCGAAATGCGCTGGGCGAAATCGCCGCCGCCGATCCGCTCGGCGCCCGCGCGCAACGCCTGGATCGGGCCGACCATGCGCCGGGCCAGGAATATTCCGGCCAGCACCGCGAAGATCGACGCCGCCGCCAGCACGATGGCAAGCCGCTGCAAGGCGAGGTACAGCGAGGCGTAGGCCTCCTCCACCGGCAATTCGACGAACATGGTCCAGCCGAGCGGCTGAATCGGCGCGGACGCCGTCAGCACCTCCTGCCCCTGGATGTTCCGCGTGCCCTGCAGCGATTCGAGGTCGATCGCCGGTGGCTCCGGCCTGCGCCGCCTGCACCTGCACGAGCTTCGACATATCGGTGTTGCGCAGCACCAGGCTGATGTCGGGATGCGCGATCAGCCGCCCCTGCGCGCCGACGACATAGGCGTGCCCGTGCTCGCCGACCTTGATCTGCGAGACCACGTCCCAGATCAGCTTGAGGTTGACCTCGGCGATGCTGACGCCGGCGTCCTTGCGGGTGCCGGCCAGCGACAGCGTCATATAGGGCTCGGACTCCCGGCGGAAATAGACCGGCCCGTAATAGACCTTGTGGGCGACGGCTTCGGTGAATTTCGGGTCCTTGGAGAGGTCGAGCCCGCTGTCGACGACGTCCATGGCCAGACGCGACACCCGCAACCGCTCCTTGCCGGTCGAATCGACCTGCGCCAGTTCGGTGATGGCCGGCACCTGCCGCAACAGCCGCAAGGCATCGAACCGGCGCTGCTCGATCGAGCCCGCCGACCACGGCAACTGGGTGGTCCAGCCGAGCTGGCTTTCGATTTCCTTGATGAACTGGCTGATCTTCGCCGCCGCCGCTTCCGCCTGCTCGTGCTGGATCCGGATCAGCGCGGCCTTGTGCTCGCGATAATAGAAGAAAACCTCGAAAATCCCGTTGGACAGCAGCGCGACGCCGACCACCGCGACGAACAGCGCGACATATTTGGTGAACAGCCGGCTGCGGATCCTGGTCCCGGTCGGAGTCGCCGACGGCGCCGCGTCCGCCGCAGGCGGAGCCGCCAGCGTTCGGCCCTGGGTTCGGCCTTGCGGCGTGTCGGGGTGGAGGGAGATGCTCATCGCATCCAAGTTAGCAAGAAGCCGCGGGCTTGTCTCTTGCCGCAGTGCGGGAGGATCATTCGATCACCTCGTCGGCGCGCGCCAGCAGCGTCGGCGGGACGTCCAGGCCCAGGGCCTTCGCGGCCTTGAGGTTTATGATGAGTTCGAGTTTCGTCGGCTGCTCGACGGGCAGATCGCCGGCCTTCGCGCCACGGAAAATCTTGTCGATCAAGGCCGCCGCGCGGAAATAGAGGTCCGGATAGCTCACCCCGTAGGCCATCAATCCACCGGCGTCGACGAACTCCCTGGCTGGATAGATTGCCGCCAGGCGGTGTTTTGCGGCCAGGTCCGTGATCAATTGCCGGTGTTCCTGGATCAGGGCGTCAATTCCGACCAGCAGCGTGTCGACGTGGCGCGCACTCGCCTTGTCGAATGCGGCCAAGATGTCGTCCCGATTCTCACGTCGAGAAGAATGGCCTCCATGCCAAATGCCTGCGCCGCCTTCTTGGTCTCTTCCCATTGCTGAGGGACGACGGGATTCCCCATGTTGTGAAGCAAGGCTACGCTCGAGCCTGCGGGCCGCAGTTCCCTGACAAGCTCGACGCGCTTGCCTGCCAGTTCGGTGACGAATGCACTCAGCCCGGTCACGTTCCCGCCCGGCCGCGCCAGGCTCCCAACGACGCCGGTATTGAGCGGCTCCCCGATGGCGGCCATCACGATCGGGATGGTTTCCGTCGCGTCCTTTGCGGCGCGAGCGGCGGGCGTCCCCCGGGTGACGATCAAATCGACGCCCAGCCGCACCAATTCGTCTGCCAGGGCAGGAAAACGTCCTCCATCGCCGTCGGCCGACCGGTACTCCAGAACAAAATTCTGGTTTTCGATGTAACCCCGTTCGCGCAGCCCTCGCCGCAACGCCTCGAGATTATTTGTATTCAATGGAGGAGACACCGTCTCCAGGATGCCGATACGACGAATTTTCGCAGGATGTTGCGCGGACGCCGGAGCCGACGCCGCAACCGCCGCGCCGCCGATAAGGGTAATGAAATCCCGGCGCTTCATCGAATGACCCAGCCCCTGGCCGTCCGCAGCGCGGCGGCCTGCCGGCAGGATATCACGGAGCCGAGGGAAGGAAACGGCGGCAACCGCTCCGCTGCCGCCGATTGGATCAGGCCCCCGCTTACGTCGGCTTCAGCGCCTTCGGACCGAGATCGAATTCCGCGATCTCCTTGCTGCGCTGCGATTCGGCTGCCGCCCGGTGATCGGTGGCGATCGCCACATAGACCGCGGGCAGCACGAACAGCGTGAACAGGGTTCCGATCGACATGCCGGCGACGACGACAAGCCCGATCGAGAACCGGCTCGCCGCGCCCGCCCCCGTGGCGGTCAGCAGCGGCAAGAGGCCGGTGACCATCGCCGCGGTCGTCATCAGGATCGGGCGAAGCCGGATGCGGGCCGCCATCTCGATCGCGGAGCGGCGGTCGAGGCCTTCATTGAGCTGCAGCTCGTTGGCGAACTCGACCATCAGAATGCCGTGCTTGGTGATGAGGCCGACCAGCGTGAGCAATCCGACCTGGGTGTAGATGTTCATCGTGGCGACGCCGAAGAACAGCGGAATCAGGGCGCCGACGATCGCCATGGGAACGCTGATCATGATCACCAGGGGATCGCGCAGGCTCTCGAACTGCGCCGCCAGCACCAGGAAGATGATGATCAGCGCAAAGCCGAAGGTGATCGCGAGCTGGTTGCCTTCCTGCACATATTGCCGGGAATCCGCGAGAAAGTCGTGGCTGTAGCCTGCCGGCAGTTGCCTGGCGAGGCCCTCGAGGAAGTCGACCGCCTGGCCAACGGTCACGCCGGGCATCGGCACCGCCTGGAAGGTCGCGGAGTTCAGCTGATTGAAGTGGGTCAGCGCGTTCGGATCGGTGCCCGTCTCGATCGAGACCACGGTCGAGAGCGGCACCTGCTGGCCGGTGTTGGTCGGCACGTAAAATCCGCTGAGCGCCTCGGGCGACAGCCGCCTTTGCCGCGGCACCTGCGGAATCACCTGATAGGAGCGTCCCTCCAGGTTGAAACGGTTCACGTAGTTGCCGCCGAGCAGCGTCGCCAGCGTGGCGCCGATGTTCTGCATGGTGATGCCGAGATCGCTCGCCTTGGAGCGGTCGATCTTGACCCGCACCACCGGCTGGTTGAAGTCGAGATCGCTGTCGGAGACGATGAACAAGTGGCTGTTGCGCGCGGCTTCCTTCAGTTTCAGCATTTGCTCGTAGACCAGCTGATATCCGTTGGTCGAGCTGATCACCATCTGCACCGGCAATCCGCCGGGACCGCCCGGCAAGGGCGGCAGGTTGAAGGCGAAGGCGTTGACGCCCTCGATCTTGCTGAGTTGCGCCTGCACCAAAGGCTTGAGCGCGATCGACGAGCGCTTGCGCTCGTCCCACGGCTTCAGCAGCATGCCGGCGATGCCGTTCTGCGGGCCGTTGATGCCGTTCAGCACGAAGCGCAGGTCGGTCTCCGGAAAGCCGGCGAACACCTTGTCGAGCTTCTCGCCGTAATAGTCCAGATAATCGATGTTGGCGTATTTCGGCGCCTTGGTTACGGCGAACACGATGCCCTGGTCTTCCTCGGGCGCCAGTTCCTTCGCCGTATGCATGTAAAGAAACCCGACGAGTCCGAGGATGGTCAGCGCGAACAACGCCGTGATCGGACGATAGTCGAGCGAACGGTCGAGCTTGCGGCCGTACCAGCGCGTCAGCGCGCCGAACACCCTGTTGACGATCTTCGCAAACCGCCCCTCCTCGGCGCTCCTGAGGAAAATCGAGCACATCATCGGCGACAGCGTCAGCGCGATCACGCCGGAGACGATCACCGAGCCGGCCAGCGTGAAGGCGAATTCGCGAAACAGCGAGCCGGTGAGGCCGCCGAGGAAGCCGATCGGCGCGTACACCGCCGCCAGCGTGATGGTCATGGAAACGACCGGGCCGACGATCTCGCGCGCGCCCTGCATGGCAGCCTGCACCGGCGGCTTGCCCTCCTCCAGATGGCGGTGGATGTTTTCCACCACCACGATGGCGTCGTCGACGACGAGGCCGATCGCCAGCACCATCGCCAGCAGCGTCAGCAGGTTGAAGCTGAATCCCGCCATCAGCATCAGGGTGCAGACGCCGATCAACGACAACGGAATCGTCACCACCGGGATCATCACCGAGCGGAACGAGGCGAGGAACAGGAAGATCACCACGACCACGATGATGACCGCTTCGCCGAGGGTCTTCTCGACCTCGTCGATCGACGATTGGATGAACCTGGTCGAATCGTAGGCCACCTTCATTTTCATCGACGGCGGCAGATTGCGTTCAAGCTCCGGAAACAGCGCGCGGACGCCTTTCACCAGCGTCAGCGGGTTGCCTTGCGGCGTCGCCTGCACGCCGATGAAGATTGCATGCTCGCCGTTGAAGGCGACGCTGGCGTCGGTGCTCTGCGCCGCGAGCTCGACGGTCGCGATGTCCTCCATCCGCACGAAACCGCCGTCCTTGGATTTGACGATCATGCGCTTGAACTGATCGAGGTTCTTGAGGTCGGTGTTGGTCGAGACGTTGGAGACGATGAAATAGCCCTTGGCCTGGCCGGCGGCGGCCTGGTAATTGTTGGCGGCGATCGCGGCCGAGACATCGCTGGGCGAAATATTGCGCCCGGCCATGCGGACCGGATCGAGCCACAGCCGCATCGCGAAGGTCTGGCCGCCGAGAATGTCGGCGGAGGCGACGCCGTCGACGGTCGAAAGCACCGGCTGGACCACCCGCGTCAGGTAGTCCGAGATCGCCGACCCCGTCAGCACGTCGCTGGAGAAGCCGAGATACATCACCGCCGTGGTCTGACCGGTCGTCTTGGTCACGACCGGATCGTTGGATTCCTTCGGAATGAGGTATTTGACCGAATTCACCTTGGCCAGCACCTCGGTCAGCGCCTGGTTCGGATCGAAATTCAGCTTGATGTAGACCTGGATGGTGCTGGTGCCCTGCACCGACGACGACGTCATGTAGTCGACGCCTTCGGCGGAGGCGACGGCCTGCTCGATCGGCGTGGTGATGAAACCCTGAATCAGACTGGCCGACGCGCCGGGATAGACGGTGGTGACGTTGACCACCGTATTCGACAGTTTCGGATACTGCCGGATCGGCAGGCTGGTCGCGGCCCGAAAGCCGATCAGCAGGATCAGCAGGCTGACGACCACCGACAACACGGGCCGCTTGATGAAAATATCGGTCCAGACCATCGCGAAACTCCGAATTGTCAAGATCATGATCCGACCGGATTGAATCGGATCATGATCTGACTTTTTTGTTTGAGCATGATCTTTTCGGAAAACCGGTTCCCACTTTTCCGGATCATGCTTAGTAACGCGGCGGATTCGCCGGGATCGGCGGCGGCGTCTCGGTCGAGATGGTCACGGCCGCTCCCGACTGCAGCTTGAGCTGGCCGACCGCGACCACGCGATCGCCGGCCTTCAGGCCGCTGACGATTTCGGCGCGGCCGTCGACCCGGTTGCCGGCGCGCACGAAGGTGCGTACGGCGGTCAGGCTGGTCTTGCCGTCATCCTCTTTCTTTTCGGTGATCAGGAACACGGAGTCGCCGTAAAGTGTATAGTCGACGGCGGTCTCGGGAACGGTGACGACCGGCGGCTTGTCGGGGAGCACCACCGTCGTGGTCGCGAACATGCCGGGCTTCAGGATGTGACCGGGATTGTCGAGCGTCGCCTGCACGCGGATGTTCCGCGTTTCGGTGGCGATCTGAGGTTCGATCGCGTTGATCTTGCCCTCGAAGGTACGGCCGGGATAGGCGTCGACCGCGACGCGCACGGTCTGTCCGACCTTGAGCTGCCCTGAGTCCTTTTCCGTCACCGTGAAGTTGGCGTACAGCTGCGACAGATCGGTCAACGTCACGATCTGCGTGCCGGCGGTCAGGAACTGGCCGACCTCGACGTGGCGAACGCCGAGTTCGCCGTCGAACGGCGCGCGCACCAGCTTCTGCGAAATGATCGCCTCGGTCTTGGCGATGCCGGCGTTGGCCTGGTCATACGCCGCCTGCGCCTGATCGACGGTGGCCTGCGGGCCGAACTGCCGCGCCGCAAGCTGCTTGGCGCGATCCAGCGACAGCTGCGCCACCGTGGCCTGCGCCTTGAAGCTTGCCAGATCGCCCTGCTCGGGGCCGTCGAACAATTGCACCAGCGGACTTCCGGCCTTCACGCTGGAGCCGGCGGTAAACATGATGTCGGTGATGCGCCCCGAGACGTCGGAGGTGACATTCACCTGATGCACGGCGGCGAGATCGCCGACCGCGGTCAACAGGTTCGGAACCACCTCGGATTTGGCCTCGGCAACGGCAACGGTGGCCGGCGGCGGCTTGTTGCCGGCGAAGAACTCCTTGATCTTTTCGCCGCGGAAATAGTTGAACCAGACGAAGCCGCCGACCAATGCCGCCAGCAACGACCCGACGATGATGAACCAGCGCACCGTCCGGACCGGACGCGCGCGCGGCTTGTCGGCAACCGCCTTGCCGGAGATATGGGCTTCGGTCACGATGTTCATGTCATGCACCTTCTGCGGTTACCTTCTGCCCCGGATCATCAGACAGTTCGCGATCCAGATGGGAGACAATCGCGGTTTCGTTCAGTCCAATTCCGCGCAGGATGAATTCGCAAAGCTGCCGTTCGAGACCGGCGGCATTGCCGTAGGAAAGACACGGCACCGACGGCAGCCGCGACAGCGTCGCCATCAGCACCGCGTGATGCGCAAACCAGAACAGGTTCAGCGGCTCGCGCCCGATCCGCGTTGCGTCCCCCGCCCCGACCGCCCGCTCCAGCGAAGCGGTGAAAACAGGTCCGATCAATCCCCCGATCTTCTCGTAAATCAGCCGCGCGAATTCTCCGTCGTCGAGGTGGCTGGTGAGCATCAGCCGGAGACGCTGGGCTTCCTGCTGATCGGGCGCCTCCGCGACGCCCTGGAAATGGCGGACCATTTCGCGGATCAGCACCACCAGCGTTTCGGTCGACGGCTCAAGCTCAAGCAGGCGGTGCAGCGCGGGATCGGCCTCGCATTCTTCGGCGAGGATTTCCGCATACAGCGCCGATTTCGTCGGGAAGTGCTTGAACAGCAGACCTTCCGAAATTGCGGCAGCCGCCGCGACGCTTTTGGTCGTGGTGCCCGCAAAACCGTGGCGGGCAAAGCAACGCTTGGCGGCGCTGAGGATCAGCTGCCGCCGCAAGTCGCCAGTCATTCGCAAAGTGCTCATGGTCGTGAGTAAGCACTCACCTTGGCAAATGTCAACAAATTTGCTGCGGTGCACACGCTCGCGTGAAGGCCAAGACATTTCCCGGCTCGGTCACCGCAGCCATCGACACAGGGCCAAGCGGCCGCTCCTCAGGCCTGGCCCTCATGATAGGGAGCGCGGTGCCGGGTTTTACGAGCGAACGAAAACGGCTATCGGTCTTCCGCAAAGAGAATGGCAAGCATGAATGCGAAAGCGCGAGAGCTGGCGGAAGGTTTCGACCTCGAGAAACTGACGCCGGAATTCTATGCCGACCCCTACCCGACCTATCGTGCATTGCGGGAGCATGAGCCGGTAAAACGCCTGCCCAACGGTTCGTGGTTCCTGACGCGCTATGACGATCTGGTCAGCGCCTACAAGAACACCAAGGTGTTTTCCTCCGACAAGAAGAAGGAGTTCTTGCCGAAATACGGCTCCTCGCTGCTCTACGAGCACCACACCACCAGCCTCGTCTTCAACGACCCGCCGGCGCATAGCAGGGTGCGGCGGCTGATCATGGGCGCGCTGTCGCCGCGCGCGATTGCGGAAATGGAGCCCGATCTGGTCGCGCTGGTGGACCGGCTGATCGAGACCATCGCGGCAAAAGGCCACGTCGATCTGATCGACGATTTCGCCGCCGCGATCCCGATCGAGGTGATCGGCAACCTGCTCGACGTGCCCCGGGAGGAGCGTGGGCCCTTGCGCGACTGGTCGCTGGCGATTTTGGGCGCGCTCGAGCCGGTGATCTCGGCGGAAGCCTTTGCCCGCGGCAACAAGGCGGTGAAGGATTTTCTTGTCTATCTCGAAACCCTGGTGGCGCGGCGTCGGGCCAGGCCGGGCAACCCCGATCGCGACGTGCTGACGCGGCTTATCCAGGGCGAGGACAATGGCGAGCGGCTGACGGAAAAGGAATTGCTGCACAACTGCATCTTCCTGCTCAACGCCGGACACGAGACCACCACCAATCTGATCGGCAACGGGCTGGTGGCGTTGTCGGGAAATCCGGCGCAGAAGCAGCGGCTGATCGAACATCCCGACCTGATCAGGACCGCGGTCGAGGAAATCCTGCGGTTCGAAAGCTCGAACCAGCTCGGCAACCGGATGACGACGGAGCCAGTCGAGCTCGGCGGCGTCACGCTTGCCGCAGGCACGTCGGTGACGCTGTGCATCGGCGCCGCCAACCGCGATGACAGGCAATTCCCTGACCCGGAAACCTTCGACATCGCCCGCACGCCGAACCGGCATCTGGCCTTCGGCACCGGCGCGCATCAATGCGCCGGGATGGCGCTGGCGCGGCTCGAAGGCGCAATCGCGATTTCGCGATTCCTGGCGCGGTTTCCCGGCTACGCGCTGCACGGCGCGCCGGTGCGCGGCGGCCGCGCGCGCTTTCGCGGGTTTCTGAGCGTGCCGTGCGTGGCGGGCTAGGAGGCGGACCGCTCGTGCGAATTCACATCGGCGCGTTCGAAAATCCCGCCCGAAATATGCTAAGGCAACATCGTCGCCGGAATCGGGGATACAGTCTCAACGCGCCGGCGCCAAAACGGGGGTGCGCATGACCGACAATTTTTGCGACAGCGAGGATGGTAATCGATTCGAGCTCGATGTCGACGGCATCACTGCCTTCATCACCTACCGGAAATCGCCTGGAGCGATAACGCTCGTGCATACCGAGGTGCCGCCGGAACTGGGCGGACGAGGCGTAGGCTCGAAGCTTGGTCGCGCGACCCTCGATGCCGTGCGGGCGCAGGGACGAAAACTCTCCGTCGAATGCGATTTCATCCGATCGTTCATGACGAAATATCCTGAATACAACGATCTGCTGGCGCCCGGCGAAGCGACGAAAACAAATGCCGCGACCTACAAGGCGAGCTGTTTTTGCGGCGCGGTCGAACTGGAGATTACGGGCAAGCCAACCTTTGCGGGATACTGCCATTGCCGCGACTGCCAGGCCTGGTCGGCCGCGCCGATCAACGCCTTCAGCCTGTGGAAGTCGGACAGCGTGCGTATTACCAGGGGCGAAGCCGATATCGGAACCTTCCACAAGACCGAAGATTCCTACCGCAAGTTCTGCAAGGTTTGCGGCGGACATATCATGACCGACCATCCGCGCATGCGGCTTATCGATGTCTATGCCAATCTGTTGCAGGGCTTCACGCATCAGCCGACGCTGCATGCGAATTACGGGAGCAAGATGGTTTCGGTGAGGGACGGGTTGCCGAAATTCCGGGATCTGCCCGCCGAGCTCGGCGGCTCGGGCGAGACCTTGCCCGATTGACCCGTCTGCCGTGATCGGCAAGGCCATGCCATCGGCCGCGAAACGGACGAGCCGGGCGCGTCTTTTGAGCCCACACCCCGGCCGGCTGTCGGACGCGGGCAAAGCCGCCAGTCGAGGACATTTGCCGCGCCGGCAGACATTGCTATGATACGTGAACGATTGAATGAGTGGGGGGTTGGATGATTAATCGTCGTAGCGCGATCCGTGTCGCTTTGGCCGCACTGCCGGCAGCCTGGCTGCTCCGGTCCTCGGTTGCGCAGGCAGAGCAGGCGTATCAGCGCTTTCTTCCGTTCCTGGTTGACCTGGAAGGCTGGCAAGGCAAGAAGCCGGAAGGTTTTTCGATGGAAATGAGCGGCACCAGCATGGTCACCGCGACGCGCGAATACCAGCGCGGCCCGACGCACCTGCAGGCCCAGGTAATGCTCGGAGCGGCCGCTCAGGGGGCATTGGCGGCAACCCGAGCCGGGATGAATATCGAAACCAGCGACGGGCGCATGAACACGTCGACGATTGACGGCCTGCAGGTGACCAGAACCTTCAACACCAAAGACAAGTCCGGCGCGATCCTGGTGGCTCTTGGCACGAGCGGATTGTTCAGCGTTTCGTTCAACGGAATCGGCGACGAAGATGCGCTGATGCTGGCCAAAAAATTCGACTGGAAGGCCATCCAGGCAGCGACACAACAGAAATAGGCTTCGCACGCCGGCGATCCGGACCTTCACCGGTTTCAATCCCGGCATTGTGCGATGTCGCCTCGTGGCGCGAAACGGACGTCGCAGTCGCAACAGTTGATGTCTGCTTTGTGGGGCGCGGACATCACGTGGAAGCGTCTGCTTCCGGCTTTTGAGCGGCTAAACGGATTCGGCGCGAGTCCTCGCCTTAGGGCCGTCAACGACCCAATCCCCACGTTGCGTTTCCACGTCAGCATTAGCCTTTGGGGCTCGGCCTGGCGTCCAATTTGCAAATAGACGTTTAGCTGCACATCGCGCAAAACCCGCCGAAAAGCCAACGCGCTTCCGGCACGAGATCAGCGCCTGTCACGGCTCTTGCCGACTGCGCGGCGTTGCGCTTTGCTGATGCGAATTCGCGGCTGAAACGGATTGGGTGTTTTCCGGTGGGCGGTATTGCGTTTGATCTTCCTCAGGACGTTCTGGACGTGCGCGACGGCGTGCTGCGCTTCGTCGAAGCGCAGGTTGCGCCGCGGATCGAACGAAACCACGCGCTGCTGGAAGATCAGCGGCGACTCTACGACGAAAACGGGCGCTATTCGCCGGATGCACGCCAACTGATTCGAGACATCAGGATGCTGTCGGCAGAGGCGGGATTTTACGCGATGTGCGCGCCGACCGAAATCGGCGGCGGCGGCCTCGGTCATCTGGCCTATTATGTTGCATGGGAGGCGATCTACCGCCGGCTCGGCGGACAGGGCGTCATCATTCCCTGGGTCATCGCTCACTGGGCTTTTGGACCGAGCCGGCTTTTGACGCAGGTCACCGAGGAAGCCCGCCGGCGGTGTCTTGAGGGAATGATGACCGGCGAGACATCGATGTGCTTCGGGCTTTCCGAGCCGGGCGCCGGCTCGGACGCCAGCATGATCAAGACGCGCGCGATCAAGACCGATGCCGGCTGGAAAATCTCCGGCCGCAAGCTCTGGACGACGAATGCTCCCACCGCGGAATGGTGCATCGTTTTCGCCATCACCGACGCCGAGAAGGCCGCCCGCAAGGCCGGCGGCATCAGCGCGTTTCTTGTTCCCACCGATGCGCGGGGCTTTACGGTCGAAAGTGTCGTTCGCCTGTTCGGTCACGCCGGCGGGCACGAGGGCGCCCTTGTGCTGGAAGACGTCGAGGTCCAGCCGTGGCAGCTGGTTGGCGAGATCGACCAGGGATTCAAGATAGCGCTGTACGGCGTATCGCTCGGCCGGGTCTACAATTCCGCCCGCGCCGTCGGACAGGGACGATGGGCTCTCGAAATGGCGATCGCCTATGCGAAGCAGCGCGAGGCTTTCGGAGCAAAGATCGCCGAGTATCAGGGCATTTCATTTCCGCTAGCGGAGGCAGCGACCGAACTGCATGCGGCGCATCTGATGGGGCTGAACGCGGCGACGCTGCTCGATCGCGGCGACAAGGCCCTGAAGGAGCTTTCGATGGCAAAGGCCTATTCGGTGCAGGCCGGATTTCGCGCGGTCGACCGCGCCATACAGACACATGGCGGCATGGGTCTGACCAATGAACTCGGCCTCGTTCATGCGTGGCAGGATCTGCGGATTGTGAATATCGCCGACGGCACCAATGAAATCCTCAATCGAATGATCGCCCAGCGACTGCTGGCAGGCGATCTCGACGTGTGACGGTGTGGATGGCAATGACCGGCCTGTTCGCCGCCGCGCAAATCGGGAACGGGAAAGAGCTTCGGGGGAAAAGAGATGCAAGACGTGATGTCGTTGGAGGGTAAGGCGGTCGTCGTCACCGGCGCCGCGCAGGGGATCGGCCGTGCGATCGCGACGCTGGCGATCGAGCTCGGCGCGCGGGTCGCAGGCGTCGATCTGAACGGCGACCAGCTCGGCGCCTTCGCCTCGGCGATGAATGGCCGGTTGCTGCCCTATGTCGGCAGCGTCGCCGATCCGGAATTCACGCAAGCCACGGTGCGCGACGTCGCCGCGCGACTTGGACACATCCACGGTCTGGTCAACAATGCCGGCATTACCAGGGTGGCGATGATCGAGAAAATGACCCTGCAGCAGTGGAACGAGGTCATCGCGGTGCACCTCACCGGCGCGTTTCTGTGGACCCAGGCCGTGGGCCGGATCATGGTGGCGCAGGGCAAGGCCGATCGGCCAAGCCCGGGATCGATCGTCAATATCTCCTCGGATGCCGGACGGGCCGGCTCCATTGGCCAGATCAACTACGCCGCGGCGAAGAGCGGCCTCCTCGGAATGACCATGTCCACCGCCAAGGAATGGTCGAAGTTCGGCGTGCGCGCGAATTCCGTGTGTTTCGGCGTGGTCGAAACTCCGATGACGGAAACGATCCGGGGCGACAAGTTTCGCGACGGCATCCTGGCGCGGATTCCGATGGGCCGCTGGGCCCAGCCGGAAGAGGCGGCCAAGCCGGTTTGCTTCCTGCTCTCGGACGCCGCCTCCTATATCACCGGTCAGCACATCGCGGTGGACGGAGGCTTCCACATTTCGGTTTGACCGCGCGCCGGTGCGCTTCGGGTCCGACCCGCCGCAAACGCGTCGTTCGCTGCGTCGCATCATCCGTGAGCCGTCGGACCCGGGCGACGGCGCCGGGCGCTTTTTCCAGTTCACGCCGCGATCGGCTGGCGGGCGCCGGCAAAGCTGCTACCATGAGGTGCATTTGGAACGGAGCATCGCCATGGACGCCGTGACGCCGAAGGGCCCGCAGACAGCAGACACGCATTCCCACCTCGTTCGCCCCCAGGACATGGAGTGGCAGAAGACCCGCTTCCCCGGCTGCGAGGCCAAGACGCTGTTGTTCGATCGCAAGACCGGCCTGGTGACCTTGCTGATGCGCTTTGCGCCGGGCGCGGTGCTGCCCGACCACGAGCACGTCAACATCGAGCAGACCTATGTGCTCGAAGGCCACCTCGTCGACAAGGAAGGCCCGGCGAAGGGCATCGAATGCAAGGCCGGCGAATTCATCTGGCGCGAAGAGGGCAGCCGCCACGTCGCATGGTGTCCCGAGGGCGGGCTGATGCTCGCGATCTTCCAGGTCCCCAACAAGTTCTTCGAGGCCGACGGCCGCGTCGTCGAATTCCACCGGCGCGGACTGGGACGAGAGCTGGGGCCACACAAGCAAGGGCTGAGACGCTCGCAAACCAAGGATTAGGCCCGCGCCGTCCGCTCCAGCAATAGCGTGTGGATACCGCAGGCGCCGTCGCGCAGGCTCATCACCCGCGTGCCCGGCCGGCGGCCGGCGCGCACCTCGGAGACGTCGATGCCATCAGCCAAGAGCCGCGCGCGCGCCGCGTCGATGTCGGCGACGCGCCAGCTCAGGCCCCATAATTTGTCGTGGGTCTGGTCGGCGCCGGCGACCGGCCGCTTCACCACCTCGACGATGAGATCGCCGCAGCGGAAGAACATCAGCTGTCCCCAGTCCTGGTGCGTGCGGTCGAGCGCCATATCGAGGCCCAGCCGCGCGCCGTAGAGTGCGGCGGCGCGCTCGGGGTCCTCGGTCGAGATCACGACGTGATCGAGCCCGAGAACCGGCGCCGCCGATATCGCCGCCGAGCGCGGACGCTCCTCCGCCAGTTCGAGGAAGAACATCCGCACGCCCCGCGTCAGCTCGGTCGCCGCGCGCGTGCGCTTCCAGTGCAAGGTCTTGCCCGATCCCAAATCGCGGCTTTCGACTTCGGCGGCCGGCTCCGGCTTCAGCGCCACCCGATCGAGCCTGCGAACCGTCTTCTCGATGTCACCGACCCGGAAGCAGATGCTGGCGAGCCCCTCGCCCCAGATCCTGATTACGTTGCGGATGCGGTCGGCGGTCGGCGAATGGCCTGCCGGCGCCATCAGCTCGAGCGACATGTTGTCGAGGGTGAACAGCACGGTTTCGGCGCCGTCCGTCTCGCTTCGCCAGGACGGGGCGCGCCCGAGCAGCACTTCGTAGGCTTTGGCGCCGGCCGCGAGGTCCTCGAGCAGCACGACGATGTGGTCGAGGCCGGTGATCACGGGAACAGGCCCCGCGTGTTCTTGCCGGCGCGGACCTTTTCCACGCCGATCGCCATCGCGGCGGTGCGGTGCGGGATTTTGTCCACCCTCGCCCGCGTCACCATGTGATCGAAGGCGCGATCGAGGATCTGGTATTCGCGCCGCATCACTTCCTCTTCTTCCCAGAACAGCTGCTGCAGATCCTGCACCCATTCGAAATAGCTCACTACCACGCCGCCGGAGTTGCAGAGGATGTCCGGGATCAGGAAAATCTCGTCCTGGCGCTTTTCCAGCACGAGATCGGCGTCCGGCGTGGTCGGTCCGTTGGCGCCTTCCGCCAGCACCCGGCATTTCAGATTTTGCGCAACCTGCGCGTCGATCACGCGCTCCATCGCCGCCGGCACCAGCACGTCGCAGGGCAGCGTGAGAATTTGCGCGGGATCGAATGCCAGCTCGTTGGAAAAGCCGGCGATGCTGCCGTGGGTGCCGGCGTGCCGCATCAGCGCGGGAATATCGAGGCCGGCCTTGTCGTACAGCGCGCCGGTATGATCGGAGACCGCGATCACCTTGAGGCCGAACTGATGCAATCCCAGCGCGGCATAGGAGCCGACATTGCCAAAGCCCTGGACCACCGCGGTGGCGTTGTCGAGGTCGATCGAAAGCTCCTTCATCACCCGTCTGGCGAGATGCGCCACGCCGCGGCCGGTGGCCTCGCGCCGCCCCAGCGTGCCGCCGGAGGACACCGGCTTGCCGGTGACGATCTCGGTCACGGTGCGGCCCTGGTACATCGAATAGGTGTCCATGAACCAGGCCATCACCTGCTCGTTGGTGCCCATGTCAGGCGCCATTACGTCGGTATGGGGTCCGACGAAGGGGATCATCTCCTGCATGTAACGCCGCGACAGCCCCTCCAGCTCGCGCTTGGAAAGCGTCGAAAGGTCGACGCGGACGCCGCCCTTGGCGCCGCCATAGGGCAGGCCGACCAGCGCGCATTTCCAGCTCATCCAGATCGCCAGCGCGGCGATCTCGCCGATGTCGACGCTGGGCGCAAACCGGGTGCCGCCCTTGGTGGGCCCGAGCGTGAGGTGATGCTGCACGCGATAGCCCTCGAACACCGTGATCGAGCCGTCGTCGCGATGGATCGGACAGGAGATGGTGAGCGCCCGTTTCGGCAACAGCAGGCGGTCGCGCTCGTCATGCGGGATCGCGAGGTGATCGGCGATCACGGCGAACTGGTTGACCGCCATATCGAACACCGGACCGGAATAGACGGTCATCGTTCCCTCCCCTGCGTCGGGCCTGTCAGGAACTCAAAACAGCCGCCGGCCGTTAGATCGCCGCAGGCGCTGACGAGGCCCCTGGACGGTCGTAGTCCGGCGCCATGGCTATCTCAAGCGATTAGGAGGCGAGCTCTGCGAATAATTTCAGCGAATGATCCGGCCCAACCGGTGCTAAAGTGCGATGCCGGGCGGGACCACCCCTCAGCCATGACGGAAAACGAATGCAGGCCCTCTTCATCGGACAGACCTATATCGACGTTACCTTCATTACCGACCACCTGCCGACCGGCGACGAGAAAGGCGTCGCGAAGGCCTACGCGGTGTCATTCGGCGGCAATGCCGTCACGGCGGCGTTCTGCTGCGCCAAGCTCGGCATCGTGCCGGACCTGATCGCCACCGTCGCCAATGACTGGCTGGGGCGGATGTTTCAGGACATGAGCGCGAAGTATGGAATCTCGATCCATCCGCGCAAGGTCAATTCCTCCTCGCTGTCCTTCATCATGCCGAAGGACGGCAAGCGGGCGATCGTGCGCTGCCGCGACGACGAGCATATCCACCCCTTCCCGCTGCTCAATCTCGGCGGTTGCCGCGCGCTGCATGTCGACGGTCACCAGCCCGATGCCGCGATCCACTACGCCAAACTGTGCCGCGAGGCCGGCATCCTGACCTCGCTCGACGGCGGCGGCTTGCGCAGCAACACCCATGAGCTGCTGGAATTCATCGACGTCGCCATCGTCGCCGAACGGCTGTGCGAGCAGATGGACCTGACGCCCGAAAAGATGCTGGAATATCTCAAGAGCCGCGGCTGCCGGATCGGCGGCGTCACCATGGGCGAACGCGGCCTGCTCTGGTATGACGAGACCGGCACGACTCGCTCGCTTCCCGCGCTGCCGATCCCGCGCGAACGCGTGATCGACACCAACGGCGCCGGCGACGTATTCCACGGCGCCTATGTCTATTCCTACCTCTCCAGTCCCGGCAAAAGCTGGCACGACCATTTCGACTTCGCGCGCGCGGCGTCGACCTACAAGATCCAGCGGCTCGGCAACGAGGCCGGATTGCCGACGCTTGCCGACATCGAGGCCATCAGGCAGGAGTTTTCAGTCCGGGTCTGACCGGCTCTTTCGGGAATGAAGCATGGGCCGCGTTTTCGTTGCCGGCAGCATCAACATGGATGTGGTGGCAACCGCCGAAAGGCACCCCCGCGTCGGCGAGACGGTCACAGGCCGAGCGGTGCTGTATTTTCCCGGCGGCAAGGGCGCGAACCAGGCGGTCGCAGCCGCAAAGCTCGGCGCACAGGTCGCGCTGGTCGGCCGGCTCGGCAGGGACGCGTTCGGCGATGAGCTGAAGGCGTTCCTCACCGCCCAGGGGATCGAGCTGAGCTTCGTGCAGCGAAACGAGCGAGGCTCACACCGGCACGGCCATCATCACCATCGCCGATGCCGACAATACCATTGTCGTCATTCCCGGCGCGAACGCGCTGGTGGACGCCGCCGACGTCGCCGCGCCCAGATTGGCAAAGGGCGACATCGCGGTCAGCCAGTTCGAGATTCCCTTGCCCGCGATTGCCGCCTTCTTCAAACGCGCGCGTGCGGCCGGCGCGATCACCGATCCTCAATCCCGCGCCGGCGATAGAATTCGGCCGCGACCTGCTCGACCTCGTCGACATCCTGATCCTCAACGAAACCGAACTCGCCCTGCTGGCGAAGACCGAGCTCCGCGACAGCGACGATCACGCGCGCATCATCGAGGCCGCGCGGTCGCTGCAAATCGGCCGGGACAAGATCATCTGCGTGACCCTGGGGAAGCGCGGCGTGCTTGCGCTGATCGACGGCAAGCCGTTCGTCATTCCCGGCCGCGCCGTTAACGCGGTCGACACCACAGGCGCCGGCGATTGCTTTGTCGGCGCGGTCGCCGCCCAACTCGCGGCGGGAAGACCCGTTCGCGACGCGTTTGGCTACGCCAACCTGGCGGCGTCGATCTGCGTGCAGCGGATGGGCGCGGCGCCGTCGATGCCGACAGCGGCGGAGGTCGAGACCGCCGCTCGGCCTAAGCCAGCGCCGCCTTCAGATCGAAACTGAGATCTGCCGCCTGTTCCGGCGCGATCGACCGGTCCATGCCCAGCAGGCGGCGTCCGAACATGTGATCTCCGGCGCGGTTGATCGATTCGATGCCGACGAGCCGGCCGGCCCTGTAGCAGAAGGCCGAAAACGACCGCTGCGCGCGATCGCCGCGCACCACGACCCGGTCGTAGCCGGTGGTCAGCCCCGCGATCTGCAGCTTGTCGTCGCCCTGATCGCTCCAGAACCACGGCTGACCGTCATAGGGCTTGGCGTCGCCGGTGAGCCGCGCCGCGACGCAGCGCGCGTGATCGGTGGCGTTCTGCACGGACTCCAGCCGCAGCGAGCCGCCGAAGCGCGGGCTTGCGAACAGCGCGCAGTCGCCGATCGCCGAGATATTCGGATCGGACGTCAGCAAGTGCTCGTCGACGATGATCCCGGCCGCGACCGGCAGGCCGGCTTCCTGAGCCAGTTCGACATTGGGCAGCACGCCGACGCCGACCACGACGAGGTCGGCCGGCACGTGGCGGCCGTCGCTGAGGCTGACGCCGGTGACGTTGCTGCCGTCGCTCTCGATGCTGGTGGCCTGCACGCCCAGATGAATGCGGATGCCCGCCGCGGTGTGCCGGGCTTGAAAATAGTCGGAGATTTCCGCGGTCACCGCGCGCGCCATCACGCGCGAGCCGAGTTCGACGACGTCGACCTCCAGCCCCTTGATCCGGGCGGTGGCGGCGAATTCCAGGCCAATAAAGCCCGCGCCGATCACCAGCACATGCCGGGCCGTGGCAATGCGCTGCCGCAGCGCCTCGCTCTCGTCCAGGATTCGCAGGTAGCGCACGTCAGCCAGATTGGCGTTGGGAATGTCGAGCAGCCGGTTGCGCGCGCCGGTGGCCAGCACTAGGTGCCCGTAATCGAGAAACGCGCCGGAGGCGAGCACCAGCCGGCGCGCGGCGCGATCGATGAAGGCGGCGCGATCGGCGATCAGCTCGATATTCTGGTCGCGATAGAATTTATCCGGCCGGAACATCAGGCTGTCCGGACGGCCCTCGCCTTTCAGATAGGCCTTGGACAGAGGCGGCCGCTGATACGGCAGATGCGCCTCGTCATTGATCAGGCAGACGCGGTCGCCAAAACCATGCTGGCGCAGCGATGCCGCGAGCTGGAAACCCGCGTGTCCGGCGCCGGCGATGACCACCGATCCCTGCGTCATCGGGACAACCCAGCTGCAAGCGCACAGGAATGACCCATGTCGTCTCCTCTCTCTGCCGATTTTGGCTGGCTCGCCTCGTCCTCAACGAACGGCGCTCGTGGCCGCGTCCCGGACGATGGGGGCACAATCTGGCCTCATGGGTTCAAGCAGGCGCAAGCGCGGCTCTCCCCAGGAGGAAGGCAAGGCCGTATTTTGCAGACTTTACCGGGATTGTCACCTCTTGCCTTCTGCGATTTAAATACCGCCAGACCTGCTCCACGCCGGGGATTTCAAATGTCCACATCCGCCCAAGCCGCCACCTCCCTTCCCGACGATCCGGCGCTGCTCAGGATCGAAGGCCCGATCGCCACCATCACGCTCAACCGGCCAAGCGCCTTCAACTCGATCGATCTTTCGATCGCGAAGAAGCTGGAACAGCTCAGCGCCGAGGTCGAGGCCTCCGACGAGATCAGGGTGCTGGTGATCGAGGGCGAAGGCCGCGCGTTCTGCGCCGGCGGCGACCTGCAAACCATTGGCGCGGCGGCCGCCGCCGACAACATCGCCCCTGTGGTCGGCGAGCTGCTGCAGCATTATCACGCCTTCATCACGACCCTGCGCCGGATGCCGAAGATCGTGCTGGCCAGCGTGCACGGCTCGGCGGCCGGCGCCGGGCTGTCGCTCGCCTTCGTCGCGGACCTCTGCATATCGGCGGAAGACGCCCGCTTCACCCCGGCCTATTCGAAGCTCGGCGTCTCGCCCGACGGCGGCGGCACCGCCGGCGTGGTCGCCAGCGTCGGCGCGCGGCGCGCCCTGCAGATCTTTCTCGCCGAGGACAGTTTTTCCGCGGCAGCAAGCCTATGACTGGGGCCTGGTCGCCAAGGTCGTCCCCGCGGTCGAACTGAAGGCCGCGACCCGCGAACTGGCGTATCGCCTGGCGCAGAACGCGCCGGCGGGGCTCGCGGCAACCAAGGCGCTGATCCACCGCGCCCAAACCACGCCGATCGAAGCGCAGCTCGACGCCGAACGCGACGCCATCATCGACTGCATGCACACCGACGAGTTCCGCGTGGCGGTGAAGAAATTCACGAGCAAATCGAAGTAGCGGCTCAGCCGCAAAAACCGCTGTCATCATCCGCGAAAGCGGATGATCCAGTACGCCGCGGCCTATCGGCTTTATCTCACCGCCTCGGAGTACTGGATGCCCGCTTTCGCGGGCATGATAGCTTCATGTAGCGATGCACTTCTCGCCAGGGAAGGCCGCTACTCCTTCCCCTTGCCGCGCATGAAATCGAAATCGCAGCCTTCGTCGGCCTGCAGGATGGTCTCGTTGAACAGATGCGCGTAGCCGCGCCTCGCCCATTCCGGCGTCGCCGGCAGCGCCAGCGCGGCACGGCGTTTTTCCAGTTCGGCGGCATCGACCAGCAGATCGATGCCTCGTTTGGCGACATCGAGCCGGATCATGTCGCCATTCTTCACCAGCGCCAAGGGCCCGCCGACGGCGGATTCCGGCGTGATGTGCAGCACGATGGTGCCGAACGCGGTGCCGCTCATCCGCGCGTCCGAGATCCGCACCATGTCCTTGACGCCGCCGCGCGCGAGCTTCTTCGGGATCGGCAGATAGCCCGCCTCCGGCATGCCCGGCGCGCCCTTGGGGCCGGCATTGCGCAGCACCAGCACGTCGTCGGCGTTGACGTCGAGCGCGGGATCGTCGACCCGCAAGGTCATGTCTTCCACCGACTCGAACACCACGGCGCGGCCGGTATGCTGCAGCAATTTGGGGCTTGCCGCCGAATGTTTTATCACGGCGCCGCGCGGCGCCAGATTGCCGTGCAGCACCGCCATCGCGCCTTCCGGCTTGATCGGATTGTTGCGAGGACGGATCGCGTCCTGCCCCGGCACCTCCTCGGCGGCGGCGACGACGTCGCGCAAGGTCGCGCCGGTGATGGTTCTGGCGTCGAGGTCGATGAGGTCGCCGAGCTGCGCCATCAGTTTCGGCAAGCCGCCGGCATGATGGAAATGCTCCATGTAATGCTCGCCCGACGGTTTTAAGTCGATCAGCACCGGCACCTCGCGGCCGAGCCTGTCGAAGGCTTCGAGATCGATGCGATGGGAGGTGCGGTTGGCGATCGCGGTGAGATGAATGAGGCCGTTGGTCGACCCGCCGATCGCCTGCAGCACCACCTGCGCGTTTCGGAACGAGGCCTTGGTCAGCAGTTCGCTCGGCTTCGGTCCTTTCGCCTTGGCCATCGCGGCGGCGACCCTGCCGCTGGCCTCGGCGGAGCGAAAGCGCTCGGCGTGCGGCGCCGGGATCGTCGCGCTCATCGGCAGCGACAGGCCCAGCGCTTCGGTGATGCAGGCCATGGTGGAGGCGGTGCCCATCACCATGCAGGTGCCGACCGACGGCGCGAGCCGGCCGTTGACGGCTTCGATCTCGACATCGTCGATTTCGCCGGCGCGATATTTCGCCCACAGCCGGCGGCAATCGGTGCAGGCCCCCAGCACCTCGCCCTTGTGATGGCCGACCACCATCGGGCCCACCGGGATGACGACGGTCGGCAGATCGGCCGAGACCGCGGCCATGATCTGCGCCGGCAAGGTCTTGTCGCAGCCGCCGATCACGACAACGGCGTCCATCGGCTGGGCGCGGATCATCTCCTCGGTATCCATCGCCATCAGATTGCGCAGATACATCGAGGTCGGATACGCAAAGCTTTCGGCGATCGAGATGGTCGGGAACACCATCGGCATCGCGCCCGTCAGCATCACGCCGCGCTTCACCGCCTCGATGATGTGAGGGCACGTTGCCGTGACAGGGATTGTAGTCGCTGTAGGTGTTGGTGATGCCGACGATCGGCCGGTTCAGCGCGTCGTCGGAATAGCCCATCGCCTTGATGAAGGCCTTGCGCAGGAACAGCGAAAACCCGGCGTCGCCATAACTCGTCAGTCCCTTGCGAAGTCCGTCAGCCATCGTTCTTATTCCCTTGCATTGGCGTTTCACTAAAGGAGCCCACGGAATTATTGTCAATATTTGATAATCAAGGCCGGTGACCCGGCGAAAACGGAAATCAAAGGTCATCATTATTGACAATGGACGCTGTGCCGTGCTGACTTCGACGATGATCCGAAGCGAGCGCCCATGAAAGCACAGGCCGCATCACCGGAAATTTCCCCGCTCACCCGCGAGGAAGAACAGGCCGAGGTGATCCGCCGGCTCGAGGAGGACATCATCTTCGGCCGCTTCGCGCCGGGCTCGCGGCTGGTCGAGGACACGCTGATGGGCCGCTACGGCGCCAGCCGGCATTTTGTCAGGCAGGCGCTGTTCCAGCTCGAACGCCAGGGCATCGTGCTGCGCGAAAAAAACATCGGCGCCACCGTGCGGTTCTATTCCAGCGAAGAGGTGCGGCAGATCTACGAGGTGCGGGAAATGCTGACCCGGCAGGCGGCGCTGATGATCGCGCTGCCCGCGCCCGCCGAGCTGATCGAACAGCTCACCGAGCTGCAGCGGCAATACTGCGCAAAAGCCGACGCGCAGGATCTGCGCGGCATCCATGAGGCCAACGACGCGTTCCACGTCGCGCTGTTCTCCGCCTGCGGCAATCCCTATCTGGTGCGCTCGCTGCAGGATTACATGAACCTGACCTTGCCGATGCGCGCCAAGAATCTCGCCGACAAGGACGGCCTGGCGCTGTCGCGGCGCCAGCACGAGTTCATGATCGAGCTGCTGCGCGGGCGCGACGGCTGGGCGCTGGCGCAGCTCTGCGTCGACCACATGCAATTCAGCAAGTCGGATTATCTCGGCCGCATCGGCGCCGGTCAGAGCTAGGATTAGAAACGTCATTCCGGGATGCGCGAAGCGCAGACCCGGAATCTCGAGGTACTGAAATCGCAAGACAACATCGGGATTCCGGGTTCGCGCTAACGCGCGCCCCGGAATGACGCGAGCGTCATTTCCAGTCGATGATCCTGCTGATGTCGCCGTCGAACTCCATGCCGCAGAACGCGCCGCCCTGGTAGAAATCGCCGACGGGATCGGGCGGGAGTTTCGCCTGCTCGGCAAACGCATGCTCGCGAAAATCCTCGGCCCGGCCGGTCGGGCGATAGCCGAGGTCGTAGGCGCGGTGGTTGTCCCACCACGCGCGCTCGTTGTAGGACGCGCCGTAGAAGATTTCGAAATGGATGTCGGGATGCTCGAGCCCGATCCGGCACAGCTGCACCAGGTCTTCCGGCTTGAGCCAGATCGAAAGCCGCCGGTGATCGAGCGGCTTGTCGCCGAAATTGCCGATCCTAAGGCATGTGACCGCAAGTCCATGTTTGTCCGCATACAACGCGCCGACCGCTTCGCCGAACACCTTGCTGACGCCGTAGCGGCTGTCGGGGCGTGCGGTCACGTCGGTGCCGATCCGGTGATGCCTGCGGATAAAACCCCACCGCATGGTTCGACGACGCGAACACGATTCGCTTGACGCCCTTCCTGCGCGCCGCCTCGAACAGATTGTAGCAGCCGATGATGTTGGACTGCAGGATCGTGTCCCACGGGCCTTCGACCGAGAACCCGCCGAAATGCAGGATGCCGTCGACGCCATCGCAGATCGCCTCGACCTGCGCGAGATCGGACAGCTCCGCCGCCTTGAATTTTTCGCCTCTGCCGAGATCGGCGGGCGTTTTCACATCGCTCAGCAGCAGGTCCGGATAGATCGGCGGCAACAGTTTGCGCAAGGACGTGCCGATCCCTCCCGATGCGCCGGTCATCAATATGCGTGGCATCTTGTTCCTCTTGTTCTTGCCGAGTTGTAACGAGTATGGCGCGGCGGCCGTGGTGCGGCAAGACGTTGCCGCTTGCCGTCATTGCGAGGAGCGTAGCGACGAAGCAATCCAGCTTGCTGGCCTAACACTGGATTGCTTCGCGGAGCCTGTCATCGGGCGCGCATTCGCGCGACCCGTTGGCTCGCAATGACGGGACAACGACCGTTGCTTGCCGCCGTGACGCGTCAATGGTAGCAAATGCCACTGGTGAGGAATTCAAGACAACAACGAGAACAGCAAATGTCCGATACAAAATCCCCCCGCGCCGGCTGGCAGCCGGCGAGCTATTACCCCGATCCGGCGATCCACGCGCTCGATCCGCGCTTCGAAAAATACTGGCTGAAACTGTCGGCGGTGGAGCGGCTGACCACGGGATTGCGCTGGGCCGAAGGCCCGGTGTGGGTCGGCGACGGGCGTTATCTCCTGTGCAGCGACATTCCCAACCAGCGCATCATCAAGTGGGAAGAGGAAACCGGCGCGGTCAGCGTTTTTCGCAAACCGTCGAACTTCGCCAACGGCAACACCCGCGACCGCCAGGGA
The DNA here is from genome assembly GCA_963825105.1 of uncultured Alphaproteobacteria bacterium. GTDB lineage: Bacteria > Pseudomonadota > Alphaproteobacteria > Rhizobiales > Xanthobacteraceae > Bradyrhizobium. Next base: position 155,535 of record CAWGSB010000011.1, on the reverse strand, counting down.
CGGCTGGTCACCTGCGAGCACGGCGGACGCCGCGTCACCAGAACCGAATATGACGGCTCGATCACGGTGCTGATGGATTCCTTCGACGGCAAGCGGCTGAACTCGCCGAACGACGTGGTGGTGAAATCCGACGGCTCGATCTGGTTCACCGATCCGGTGTTCGGCCTGCTCGGCAATTACGAAGGCTACAAGGCCGAGTCCGAGATCGATGCCAATGTCTACCGGATCGACGGCAAGACCGGAAAAGCCAGCATCGTCGCCGAAGGCGTGCTCGGGCCCAACGGGCTGTGCTTCTCGCCGGACGAAAAGATCCTCTACATCATCGAATCGCGCGGCGTGCCGAACCGCAAGATTCTCGCCTACGACGTGGCGGCGAGCGGCGACAAGATTTCCAACAAGCGCGTGTTCGTCGACGCCGGTCCGGGCACGCCCGACGGCATGCGGGCCGACATCGACGGCAATCTGTGGTGCGGCTGGGGCATGGGCGATCCCGAACTCGACGGCGTGGTGGTGTTCGCGCCCGACGGCGTCATGATCGGCCGCATCGCGCTGCCGGAGCGCTGCGCCAATGTCTGCTTCGGCGGGCTGAAGCGCAACCGGCTGTTCATGGCCGCGAGCCAGTCGATCTACGCGCTCTATGTGAACACGCAAGGCGCGCCGGGGGATGATCACGTTCTGTGGGCAGCTAAGCGTCCCCCATAACGCAAAACGCCGGAGCGGAATGCCATCCGCCCCGGCGCTTTCCGATCCTGTTTCGGACGCTTACGCGGCGTTGTAGCCGGCGACCGCCTTGACCTCGAGATATTCCTCCAGGCCGAACTTGCCCCATTCGCGGCCGTTGCCGGACTGCTTGTAGCCGCCGAACGGCGCGGTGCGCTCGTTCGGCACGCCCTGCAGGTTGACGTTGCCGGCGCGGATCTGGCGGCCGACCTTGCGGGCGCGCTCGACCGTTCCGGCCGAGACGTAACCGGCCAGACCGTACGGCGTGTCGTTGGCGATCCGCACCGCGTCGGCTTCGTCCTTGGCGCCGAGGATCGTCAGCACCGGCCCGAAGATCTCCTCGCGCGCGATGGTCATGTCGTTGGTGACGTCGGCGAAGATGGTCGGGCGGACATAGAAGCCCTTGTTGACGCCCTCGGGCAGGCCGGGGCCGCCGGCCACCAGCGTGGCGCCTTCCTCGATGCCCTTCTGGATCAGCGCCTGGATCTTGTCCCACTGGCCGCGGTTGACCACGGGGCCGATGGTGGTGCCTTCGGCGCGGGGATCGCCGGCCTTGGTCTTGTCGGCGACGCCCTTGGCGATCGCGGCGACTTCCTTCATCTTCGACAGCGGCACGATCATGCGCGACGGCGCGTTGCACGACTGTCCGGAATTGTTGAACATGTGCATCACGCCGCCGATCACGGCCTTCTGCAGGTCGGCGTCGTCGAGAATGACGTTCGGCGACTTGCCGCCGAGCTCCTGGCTGACGCGCTTGACGGTCGGCGCGGCGCGCTTGGCGACGTCGACGCCGGCGCGGGTCGAGCCGGTGAACGAGATCATGTCGATGCCGGGGTGCTCGGCCATCGCGGCGCCGACTTCGGGGCCGAGGCCGTTGATCAGGTTGAACACGCCCTTCGGCACGCCGGCTTCATGCAGGATTTCCGCGAAGATCAGCGCCGAGGACGGCGTGAATTCCGACGGCTTCAGGATCATGGTGCAGCCGGCGGCGAGCGCGGGCGCGACCTTGCAGGCGATCTGGTTCAGCGGCCAGTTCCACGGCGTGATCATGCCGACGACGCCGACGGGCTCGCGCAGCACCACCGCCGAGCCGACCGGCTCCTCGAAATGATAGTTCTTCAGCACCTCCAGCGTGGAAGCGAGGTGGCCGAGGCCGGCGCCGGCCTGCATCTTCTCCGCCATCGGCAGCGGCGCGCCCATCTCGTCGGAGATCGCGGCGCCGATATCCTTCATGCGGGTCTTGTAGACCTCGATGATCTTCGAAAGCAGCGCGACGCGCTCCTCGCGGCTGGTCTGCGAATAGGTCTCGAAGGCGCGGCGCGCGGCGGCCACCGCCTTGTCGACGTCGGCCTTGGAGCCGAGCGCAACCTCGTACATCGCCTCTTCGGTCGCCGGATTGACGACGGGCGTGGACTTCTTGACGACGGGATCGACCCAGGCGCCGTCGATGTAGAATTGCATGCGGTTGACCATCGTAAACCTCTTATTTTCGGGGCAAATGCAGGGGGAACGGAGCGTTCGGCAGGCATCCTTGCACGAAACCCCGGATAATTGAACCCGCCATATGCGGGATGCCGCCTTGCGGCGGACGCTAGATATAAAGCCGGCGGCTGTGAGGGAGGCATGACGCTCGCTCCATTTGCGCGTGTGGCGACACCCCCACCTCAGCCCTCCCCCGCAAGCGGGAGAGGGCGGCGGACTGCACACGCTGCGAACACCGAGCAGATATCCGGCGGCAATGCGGCTCGCGTTACAGCCGCCTTCAGCGAATTTATCAACGCCGCCCGCCACGACGGCAGTGAACTCCCTCTCCCGCTCTTGCGGGGGAGGGCTGGGGTGGGGGCGCCGCTTGCTCCGATGCGTATCACACCGCCATCTTGCGGTGCCGGACCGGCGCGCCGGCGGTGAGGCTTTCCGCCGCATCGATGATGGCGTTGGCGTCGATGCCGTGGTGGCGGTAGAGGTCGCCAATCGTGCCGGTCTGGCCGAAATGCTCGACGCCGAGCGCCTCGACCCGATGGCCGCGCACGCTGCCGAGCCAGCCGAGGGTTGCGGGATGGCCGTCGATCACGGTGACGATGCCGCAGTCGCGCGGCAGCGGCGCCAGCAGTTTTTCGATATGGCTGAGATGCGCCAGCCCGCGGCGGTCGCGGCGCAGGTTTCGCGCCGCGGTCCAGCCCCCATGCAGCCGGTCGGCGGAGGTGACCGCCAGCAGCCCGACATCGCGGCGGCTCTCGCCGATCAGGCCAGTGGCCTCGATCGCCTCGGGCGCGACCGCGCCGGCATAGGCGATCACCGCTTCGCAATTCTCGCCGGGCTTGCGCAGCCAATAGGCGCCGTCGGTGATGCCCTTTTGCAGATCGGGCGTCATCATCCGCTGCGGCTGCTCGATGCGTGCGGGTGGACAGCCGTAAATAGACCGAGCCGCCGTCGCCGCCTTCGCGCTGCATATGCCCGAAACCCCAGCCCATGATGACGGCGAGTTCGTCGACAAAGGCCGGCTCGAACGAAGCCAGCCCATCCTGCGCCATGCCGATCAAAGGCGTCGCGATCGACTGATGCGCCCCGCCCTCCGGCGCCAAGCGTAATGCCCGACGGCGTCGCCGCCACCATGAAGCGCGCGTCCTGGTAGCAGGCGTAGTTCAGCGCATCGAGCCCGCGCTCGATGAAGGGATCGTACAGGGTGGCGACCGGCAGCAGCCGTTCGCCGTTGATCTGGTGCGACAGCCCCAGCGCCGACATCAGGATGAACAGGTTCATCTCGGCGATGCCGAGTTCGATATGCTGTCCCTTGGGCGAAAAATCCCAGTTGAAGGTCGAGGGTATCTTTTCGCTGCGGAACAGGTCGGCCTTCTCGGCGCGCGCGAACAGCCCGCGCCGGTTGACCCAGGCGCCGAGATTGGTCGACACCGTGACGTCGGGCGAGGCGGTGACGATGCGCGAGGCGAGTTCGCTATCGCCGCGCGCCAGTTCGTTGAGCACGAGCCCAAAACCCTGCTGGGTCGACATGACAGGCGACGGATTGAACGAAAGCCGCTCGGGCACGTCGACCACCGGCGCGTTCAGGCGGCGCCGGCCGTCGCGGTTGAACGGCGCAGCGGCGAGGAACGCCTCCAGCGCCGCGGGCGCCAGCGACAACCCCTCGAACTTCTCCCATTCGTGACCGGGCCGGATATTCTGCGCGCCGCGCCACTTCTCCATCTGCGCGACCGTCATCAGTCCCGCATGGTTGTCCTTGTGGCCCTGGAACGGCAGGCCGACGCCCTTGATGGTATAGGCGATGAAGCAGACCGGGCGGTCGTGATCGATCGCTTCGAAGGCCTCGACCATGCTGGCCATGTCGTGGCCGCCGAGATTGGACATCAGCGCCAGCAATTCGTCGTCGCTGCGCTTGTCGATCAGTTGCGACACCGCGCCCTGGTCGCCGATCTCGTCGCGCAGATGCCTGCGGAACGCGGCCCCGCCCTGAAAGCACAGCGCGGCGTAGAGCTGGTTCGGGCAGGCGTCGATCCAGCGTTTCAGGGCCTCGCCGCCTGGTTCCGCGAACGCCGCCTGCATCAGCCGGCCGTATTTCACGATCACCACGTCCCAGCCGAAATTGCGGAACATGGTTTCGAATTTCTCCCACAGCCCTTCGCGCACCACGGCGTCGAGGCTCTGGCGGTTGTAATCGACCACCCACCAGGTGTTGCGCAGGCCGTGCTTCCAGCCCTCCAGCAGCGCCTCGAAGATATTGCCCTCGTCCATCTCGGCGTCGCCGACCAGCGCGATCATCCGTCCCTCGCGCCGGTCCTTCATCCAGCCATGCGCCTTGACGTAGTCCTGCACCAGCGAGGAGAACAATGTCTGCGCGACGCCGAGGCCCACCGAGCCCGTCGAGAAATCGACGTCGTCGGTGTCCTTGGTGCGCGACGGATAGGACTGCGCGCCCTTGAAGCCGCGAAAATTCTCCAGCCTGTCGCGGCTCTGCCGCCCGAACAGATACTGGATGGCGTGGAACACCGGGCTCGCATGCGGCTTCACCGCGACGCGGTCCTCCGGCCGCAGCACCGAGAAATACAGCGCCGACATGATGGTGGCGAGCGAGGCCGAGGAAGCCTGATGGCCGCCGACCTTCAGGCCGTCGGTGTTCGGGCGGATGTGGTTGGCGTGATGGATGGTCCAGGACGACAGCCACAGGACCTTGCGCGCCAGCGCGGACAGCATTTCAAGGCGTGCGGGCTCGATCGGCATGAGCGGCGCTCCCCGGCACAGTGAATATCGGCAGGATGTTAACGCCGCGGCCTCGGCCAAAAATCTCAAATTCTCGCGACATACCCGGGTATTTTGGGATAAATTACCAATCCGGAGCCCTTCAGCCAGAGTTTATCCCAATGCACACGCTCGACGCCATCGACCGCAAGATCCTCGCCATTCTGCAGACCGACGGCCGCACCACCATGCAGGAACTCGCCGACAAGGTCGGCCTGTCGGTGTCGCCGTGCCACCGCCGGGTCAAGCTGATGGAAGAGCGCGGCGTGATCACGCGCTATATCGCGACCGTCGACCAGAAATCGCTCGGCCTGCACGTCAGCGTCTTCATCTCGATCAAGCTGGCGCGGCAGAAGGAGGAAGACCTCAACCGCTTTGCCAAGGCGATCTCGAAATGGGACGAGGTGCTGGAATGCTACCTGATGACCGGCAACCGCGACTATCTCCTGCGCGTGGTCGCCGCCGACCTGTCGTCCTATGAGGCGTTCCTGAAGAACAAGCTGACCCGGCTCGACGGCATCGCCTCGATCGAGTCGAGTTTTGCGCTGAGCCAGGTGAAATATTCGATCGCGCTGCCGGTGTGATGTCATCCGTCGCCCGCGAAACAGGCACCCATAACCACCGGCGATGATTGTTGCAGAAGAATCTGGCCCAGAGTCATTGCGGCCGACGGGTAGCGCGAATGCGCGCCCGATGCGGCTCGCAAGCATCCATATCCCGCGACGCATAGAGCTGGATGCGTCGCCGCTTCATGACGTCACGATTCCGCGAGCCGCCACACCCCAAGGCTCTTGTCGCGCCAGCCGCCGCCGGCTTCCAGGCAATTTTCGTTCAGCAGTTCGACCGGCGGTCCCCAATGAAACGGCGCGCGTTCAAAATTCAGCGCGCGCCAGTCGCCGTCCTCGCAATCGCGCGTTGACCTGCCAATCCGGAAACGTGGTCGCGATCAGCCACGCCGCGCCGGACGCCCTGAAATTCGCGACCGCGCGCTCGATATTGGCAAAGGACAGATGCACCAGACAATCGCGGCACAGGATGGCGTCGCATCGCGGCAAGGAATCGCTGACGATATCGGCGAGATGATATTCGCCGCTAATCTCTCCGGCGGCGGCGCGGGCCTGCAGGCGCTCGATCAGCGAAGGCACGATGTCGACGCCGACATAGCGCACGCCGAGCGCGGCCTGGTTGATCCAGCCGGCGTCGCCGCAGGGCGCATCGAGCAGCGAGGTGACGCCCAAGCCTTTCGAGCAACTTCGGCAATTCCGCGCGCAGCACGGCGGTCGCGTCCAGCTCCGAGCCCAGCCCGGAAAGCGATGCTTCAGCGCCCCACAGATTGGTGTCGTGGATGCGCTGGAAGCGCTGCCGAGGTTCAGGCCTGCAAAGGATTCCCGGTCCGCAACAAAGCGCTGATGCGCGAGAACGGGCGGACGATCGGAATCACTGCGACGACATCTACCGCCACGGCTCGACGATGATCTTGGTGTGGCGCTCCGGACTGGCGAGATCGTCGAACGCTTTGGCGACGCCGTCGATGCCGACGGTCGCGGTCACCAGCGACGGCGGCGTCGACCTGGCCTTCCGCGATCAGGCGCAGGGAATGGGCAAACTCCTCGGGCGTATAGCCCAGCACGTATTGGACGTTGAGCTCCTTCATGATGCCGAGCATCGGCTCGGAGCGGTCGGTTTCCATGCAGACGCCGACCACCACGATGCGGGCGTCGCGCGGCGCGCCTTCGAACACTTGCTGCAGCAGGCCGGGTATGCCGACGCATTCGAAAATCAGCGCCGGCCTGAGCGCCGGCAGCCAGGCCTGCAGGGCGGGACGCGCGGCCTTCTGTTCCGGCGACATCGCGGCGTGCTCGGCCCAGGTCGCATAGGGCTGCGTGCGCGCGGGGTCGACGACGATATCGGCGCCGAGCCTTTGCGCCAGCGCCCGGCGCGCCGGCGAATAGTCGGCGGCGACGATCGGGTGAAGCCCCTTCAGTTTCAGCGCCGCGATCACGGCGAGCCCGACCGGGCCGCAGCCGATCACCAGCGGCGCCTCGTCGCCGCGCACATTGGCCTTGGCGACCGCGTGAACGCCGACCGCGAGCGGCTCGGTCAAGGCGGCATGCTCCGCCGCGAGGCCGTTCGGCACCTCCAGCAGCAGCGCCTCGCTGAGCAGCATGCGCTCGGCATAGCCGCCGATATTGTCGTTGGAATAGCCGATGCCCTGCGGCCCCTCCGCCGTCAGCAGCGCCGGCAGCGAACAGACGCGCGTGCCGGTCTTGAATTTGCGCTGCGTCGCCGGTCCGTAGTCGAGGATCTCGCAGCAGAATTCATGGCCGAACACAATATCGCGGGAAAGATCCATCGGTTTGCGGCCCGGGAAATGCCTTGTCAGTTCGACCATGCGATGGGCGTGCTGGCGCGCATGCAGGTCGGAGCCGCAGATGCCGCAGGCCAGCGTCTTGACCAGCACCTGCCCAGCCGCAGGCCGGGGCTCGGGCAACGTGTCGACGACGATCTCGCCGTTCCTGAAAATGGCAGCGCGCAACCCGTCCTCCCCGCGTCTCGTTCATCGTCGTTGGCATTCCCTCTCCCACAAGCGAATGCGGAAGGAAAGAACGAAAGCAGGCCACGATGCCCGCAGGCTCTGGGATCGATAGCCGCCCGCTATGGCGGTGCCGCTCCTCCGGCTCGTGAACGCCGCTGGTGACGTTGGAGAATACCCGCTGTCAGGCGTTGGGAGACAGTTCGCCGTCCAGCGCCAGAAGCTGCGACCGCCTGACGCGCTCGCGGTGCGCGGTGTAGAGACCGCTGCCGACGATGAAGACCGCGCCGGTCACGGTCCAGACATCCGGCACCTCGCCGAAGATCACGAAGCCGAGGATAGCAGACCCACAACAGCTGGGTGTAGGAAAACGGCGCCAGCACCGAGGCGTCGGCGTAGCGGAAGGCGAGCACGACGATCCACTGCCCCGCGGTCGAGGCGACGCCGATGAAGATTCCGAAGAGAATATCGTGCCAGCTCGGGGTGACCCAGACCAGCGGCACCAGCGCGCACAGCACGCAGACGCCCGCGATCGACGAATAGGTCATGGTGGTCAGCGCGTGCTCCCTTCCGCTCATCATCCGCGTCATGATCAGGGTGCAGGCCCAGGCCAGCGCCGAGACGATCGGGAAGAACGCGGCGGGATGAAACGCGCTCGAGCCCGGCCGCAGGATGATCAGCACGCCGACCAGGCCGACCGCGGTCGCGATCCAGCGGCGCACGCCAACGCGCTCGCCGAGAAACACGATCGACAGCGCGGTGACGAACAGCGGCGAGACGAAGCCGGTGGCGGAGGCTTCGGCGATCGGGAGAAACCGCAGGCCCGAGATGAAGAACAGCGAAGACGCCAACAGCGCGACGCCGCGCATCAGCTGGAAACCGGGCCGCCGGGAATGCAGGGCAAACAGCGGCGAGCCCGGCAGCATCGCCGGCGACATGATCAGCGCGAACACCAGAAACCTGATCCAGGCGATCTCGATCGACGGCAATGTCGCCGACAGATATTTCGCGGTGACATCGGAAGCCCCGAGAAACACCGTCGAGGCGAGGATCAGCGCGATGCCGCGAAACGGCCGGTCGGCGCGCGCGGGCGCAGGTCGCGTCGCCGACTTCTTCTTAGGCAAAGGCAAGGGAGCACTGTCCAGCCTGGCGGCCGCGGCGGGTGGCGGGGTCACAATGGAACTCGGGTGCAGGAATCATCGAATCGGGCGAGCGTCCAAAAAACGATAATTGGCCTTTGCCGACAAGGTCCGAAAACAGGATGCCGATATGCGCGATTGTGCGCGGCGGCCCGCCGCGGCCGGCGCTGTTCTGCCTCATCCCGAGGAGCGCGCACTTGCGCGCGTCTCGAAGGATGGGCCACGGGCCTCATGGTTCGAGACGGCGCGTTGCGCCTCCTCACCATGAGGAGCGGCTACAGCATCGGCAGGCTGCGCGGTCTGCGCGCCCAGCGGAAAGGCCTTGTCGAGGGCTGTGATTTCGTCACTGCCAAGCACGAGGCCGCCGGCGGCGGCGTTGTCGGCGGCGTGCTCCGCGCTCGAGGCTTTTGGAATCGCAAACACCTGCGGATCGCGCGTCAGAAACGCCAGCGCGACCTGGCGCGGCGAAGCGCCATGCGCCTCGGCGATGGTCTGCAGCACCGCGCCGGCCTTGCTGTGCGGGGCCGGAAAATCATCATGGCCGAACGGCGAATAGGCGACCACGGCCGTGCCGTGCTTCTTGCACCACGGGATCACCGCGTGCTCGATCGCGCGCTCCTTCAGATGATAGAGCACCTGGTTGCAGGCGATCCTGCCCTCGCCTGCGACCTCGAGCATCTCGTCGAGATCGTCCGCATCGAAATTGCTGACGCCCCAGGAACGGATTTTGCCGGCGCCGACCAGTTCTTCGAACGCGGCCACGGTTTCGGCCAGCGGATACGAGCCGCGCCAATGCAGGAGATAGCAATCGAGCCGATCGGTCTTCAGCCGCTTCAACGAGCGCTCGCACGCCGCGACGGTGCCGCGGCGCGAGGCATTGCCCGGCAGCACCTTCGAGACCAGGAAAATGTCGTCGCGCCGCCCGGCGAGCGCCTCCGCGATGACAGGCTCGGCATCGCCATACATTTCGGCGGTGTCGATGTGGGTCATGCCGAGATCGATGCCGCGGCGCAGCGCGGCGACCGCGCGCTTGCGGTCCCCGCGGTCGATATACCAGGTGCCCTGCCCGATCACCGGCACCTGCGGGCCGTTGGCCAAGCTGCCTCGCTTCATCTCGCCGAACTCGCATGCTGCAGACGCCGCGAAGCTTGCGCATGTGCTTCGCAATGCTTGAAACGCCGATATCGGCGACCAGCACGGTGCCGGTCGCCGACTCCGTGATGTAGAGGCGGTCGCGGTTTGCCCCGCCGATCGCGACATTGGTGCAGGTCGGTCCCGCGCAGGATTTGACGCGCGCGATCAGCTCGCCATTGGGCGCGAACACGAAGACATGTCCGAGCGAGGCGTGCGCCACGAACAGCCGGCCGGCTTTGTCCATGGTCAGGCCGTCGGGGCCGCTGGCGCCGAAGGTCGAACAGAAGCGGCCGACCTTTGCCACATTGCCGTCCTTCATCAACGGCAGGCGCCAGACCGCATTGTCGCGGGTCATCGCGACGAACAGCACGGTCTCGGTGGGATCGAGCACCAGCCCGTTGGGGCTGATGCCGGTATCGATCAGGCAGGCGAGCCGGCCATCAGGCGAAAGCCGGTAGACCTTTCCCGTGGGATCGTGCAGCCCGGTCTGTCCCTGGTCGGTGAAATAGATGTCGCCGTTGCCGGCCAGATGCAGGTCGTTGCAGCCCCGGAAGGATTCGGAATTGCGCGCGGTCAGCACCGGCCGCATCCGCCCCGCCTTGGCGTCGAGCTCCATGATGCCGTGCCTGTAGTCGGCGACAAGGATCCGCCCGTCGGCGGCGATCTTCAGGCCGTTGGGCCAGCCGTCATATTCTGACAACCAGCGACCATGCGCCGTCGGGCGCGATCCGGAAGATGCGGCCGAACGGGATGTCGACGATGTAGAGATTGCCGTCGGCGTCGAATGACGGGCCTTCAATGAAGCAGTCGGTCGGCTGGCCCGGCCGGTTGGCGTCGGCCCAGTCGGTGCGCACGCCCTTGCGCCTGAATGCCTCGGGCATCGCCGAAAACACCTGAGTCTCGAATCAGCTTCGGCGGGGTGTCGAGGTACATCATTTTCTTGTTTTCATCCGTGGTGGCAGAGCAGGCGCGCACCATAGATGACATCGTTTACGCCGTCGATTGCCTCTCCTGCGCGAGACTGTGCCGGAAACGCAATGCTATCCCGTCATTGCGAGCCAACGGGTCGCGCAACCGCGATAGCTCACATCCATTCAGCCGCGGAAAGAAGGAGTGGATTGCGTCGTCGCTTCGCTCCTCGCAATGACGCCTAGCAGCAGCCGCCCTCAAGCCCCGCCAGATTTCACCTCGCGCCCGCCATTTGACGTTGCTCGGGACCGATGTCCGCAACATTCGTCTGCGCGATCAGCCGCTTCAATTCCGGAATGCACGAGCCGCAATTGGTGCCGGCCTTCAGCTGCGCGCCGATCTCGGCGGCCGTGCCGGCGCCGGCCGCGATGGCGTCGCAGATCGTGGTGCGGCCGACGCCGAAGCAGGCGCAGACGATGGGCCCGGCGCTGGCCAGCCCGTCGGTCGGATTTGCCCGACAGCAACATCCGGCGCTGATCGTCGCTGAGCGCCTCGGCGGCGAACAGGCTCTTGACCACATCCCAGTCGCCCGCGTCCCGCGCCGGGCCCGACGAACAGGCAGGTCTCGATGCGGTCTTCCGGCAAACGATGCCGCGCGATAGACGCCGCCGCCGAAATCCCTGTATTCGGCGAGATCGTCGCCGGCGACCGACCGCAGCCAGGATTGCCATCCCGCCAGATCGGCATTGTCGGCGAACAGATAGCCGTAGCCGCCGGTCACGGCCACGCGCGTCCACCAGGCATGGTCAGGCAATTCCAGCGGCGTGCGCGACAGGGCGAAGCCGCGAAAGACGTATTCGTAAGGCGCGATCGACGCCGGCGTCGCCTTGTTCTCGGGCTGGCCGGAAAACGGATCGGTGAACGGCGCCACCAGCGCGCCGACGCGCGCGGCGGACGCGGTCGCCTCGCTCCAGTGGATCGGCGCGAACAGCATGCCGCGCTGCTGCCGCTCGCTGACGACGACCCTGCAGCGTGCATTGTCCGTAATCGGTGACGACGCGCGCGAAGTCGCCGTCGGCCACGCCGAACCTTGCGGCATCGTCGGGATGAACCTCGACGAACGGCTCCGGCAGATGCTGGCCCAGCCGCGGGCTGATGCCGCTGCGGGTCATGGTGTGCCATTGATCGCGGATGCGGCCGGTGTTCAGCCGCAGCGGCCGTCCGGCGTGGTCTCGGTCCGCAGCGCCGGAATTTCCGGCGCGACGAAGCGCGCCTTGCGGTCGTTTGCAAAGAATCCGCCGTCGGCGAAGAACCGCTGCTGCGGCGGCGCGCCCTCGCGCGCCGGCCACTGCACCGGCGCCATCGCATCGAACGCCTCGTCCGACAGCGCCTTCAGCGCGCCGATATCGAAATCGCGGCCGCCGTCGTTCTCGAACGCCGACAGGCCGGCATGTTCGCGGAACACGTCCGCCGCTGAACTGAAATCGAACGCCGCGCCGAAGCCGAGCCGCTTTGCCACCTCGCTGACGATCCACCAGTCCGGCTTGGCCTCTCCCGGCGGCGTCAGGAACGCGCGCTGCCGCGAGATGCGCCGTTCCGAATTGGTCACGGTTCCGGATTTCTCGCCCCAGGCCTGCGCCGGCAGCAGCACATGCGCGCCCGCGTTCACGGTGTCGTTGGAGCGCACGTTCTCCGAGACCACGAACAGTTCGAGTTTCTTCAGCGCGGCGCGCGCGGCGTCGGCGTCCGGCAGCGACACCGCGGGGTTGGTGCCCATCACCCACAGCGCCTTGATCTCGCCGCGCGCGATCGCCTCGAACATCTGGACCGCCTTCAGCCCCTCATGGGTGGCGATGCGCGGCGCCTTCCAGAACCGGCGCACGCGGTCGATATCCGGCGGCGTGAAGCCCATATGGGCGGCGAGCTGATTGGCGAGCCCGCCGACCTCGCGCCCGCCCATCGCATTGGGCTGGCCGGTCAGCGAAAACGGCGACGCGCCCGGTTTGCCGATCCGCCCGGTCGCGAGATGGCAGTTGATGATGGCATTGACCTTGTCGGTGCCCTGCGCCGACTGGTTGACGCCTTGCGAATACAGCGTGACCACGCGCGGCGTATTCTTGAACATCTGGAAGAAGTCGGCGACATCCTGTTCGGAGAGGCCGGTCGCCAGCGCGGTCGCGCCAATGCTGCCGGCGATGCCGCGCGCGCGCGCCAGCGCCTCTTCGAAACCGGAGGTGTGCCGATCGATGTAGTCGCGATCGAGCGCGCCGGTGTCGGCGAGATGCACCAGCAGCCCGCAGAACAGCGCGGTGTCGGTGCCGGGCTTCAATCCCAGAAACAGGTCGGCATCGCCGGCGGTATCGGTGCGGCGCGGATCGATCACCACGATGCGCGCGCCGCGCGCCTGCTTGTTGGCGAGCATGCGCTGGAACAGAACCGGATGGCACCACGCCGCGTTGGAGCCGACCAGCACCAGCAGGTCGGCCGCGTCGAGATCCTCATAGCAGCCGGGCACGGTGTCGGCGCCGAACGCGCGGCGATGGCCGGCGACCGTCGACGACATGCACAGCCGCGAATTGGTGTCGACATTGGCGCTGCCGATGAATCCCTTCATCAGCTTGTTGGCGACGTAATAATCCTCGGTCAGCAATTGCCCGGAGAGATAGAACGCCACCGCGCCGGGGCCGTCGCGCGTGATGATGTGCGCGAAGCGATGCGCGACATGGTCGAGCGCGTCGCTCCAGGCCACCCGCTCCATGATGCCCTTGCTGCAGCGGATCATCGGATAGAGCAGCCGGTCGTCGAGGCCGAGCGTTTCGCCGAGCGCCGAGCCCTTCGAGCACAGCCGCCCGAAATTGGCGGGATGTTCGGGATCGCCCGAGATCGCCGCGCCGCCGCTGCCGTCGGGCGTCGCCAGCACGCCGCAGCCGACGCCGCAATAGGGACAGGTGGTGCGCGTGGCGCGCAGCGTGGGATCGACGGACGTCATTTGAACAACCGCGTCATCGGATCACGCCGCCTCCGACGGAATCGCGAGCGAGCGGCCGAACATCATATCGCCTGCGAATTCGCGCGATCGGCGCGCGGCTGCGGATCAGTTCGAGATACCAGAGCGCATCGGCGACATCGCCGACCAGCACCGCGCCGGTCAGCCGGCCGTCGGATATCACCAGCTTCTTGTAGGTGCCGCGCCTCGCATCGCTGAGCACGATGGCTTCGCAGCCGTCGGCGCCGATGAAATCGCCGGCGGAAAACACGCTGACGCCGGAAACCTTCAGATTGGTCGCAACCACGCTGCCGTGATAGGCCGCGGCGGCGCCCGCCAGATGCCGCGCCAGAACGCGCGCCTGCTCGTAGGCCGGCTCGACCAGGCCGTAACAGATGCCGCGATGCTCGGCGCATTCGCCGAGCGCGAAGATGTCCGGCGCGCCGGTTTGCAGATGGTCGTCGACGACGATGCCGCGATTGACTGGAATGCCGGCGTCCTTCGCCAGCGCGACATTGGGCCGGATGCCGGCCGCGAAAATCACCGCGTCGGCCTCGATCCGCCGTCCGTCCGCCAGTTCGACGCCTTCGACGCGCGTCTCGCCATGGAGCCGCGCGGTGTTGGCATTGAGCAGAATCTTGATGCCCTTGCGCTCGACCAGGGATTTCAACAGTTCCGCCGCCGGCGCATCGAGCTGGCGCTCCATCAGCCGGTCCATCAGATGAATCAGCGTCACCGGCGCGCCGGCCTTGGCGAGGCCGTAAGCCGCCTCCAGTCCGAGCAATCCGCCGCCGACCACGACGACGCGCTTCTTCTGCGCGGCGAGCGTCAGCAGCAGATCGACGTCGCGGCTGTCGCGGAAGGTGTGCACGCCGGCGAGATCGGCGCCGGGCACGTTGAGCCGCAGCGGCGTCGAGCCGGTGGCAAGGACCAGCCTGGAAAAGCCGATGCTCTCTTCATTGGCGATCTTGAGTTCGCGGCGGCCGACGTCGATCTCGGTGGCGACGCAGCCATATTTCAGGGTGACGCCGCGGTCGCGCCACCACTTGGCCGGCCTGAGTTCGATGTCGTGCGAGGCGGTCTCGCCCGCCAGCACCGACGACAGCAGCACGCGATTATAGGCCAGCCGCGGCTCGTCGCCGATCACGGCGATGGCGTAACGTCCGAGCGCGACCTTCGCCAGTTCGTCGACCAGACGCGCGGCGGCCATTCCGTTGCCGACGATGACCAGTGGTTCGCTCACGGCGTATCCTTACTCGGCGGCCTGCGGGCGGCCATAGGCTTGCGGAAATCATGAAGCCGGACAGCGTCCCGTAGCCGCCGTCCAGGCGTCCGCGACTTCGGGCGTCCAGGCGTCGCCAAGTCCCTTTTCCAGCGTCCACAGCAACGCCGCGCCGACGACCGGATAGTGCTTCGGCCTTGGCGCCGTAGCTGACGTGGCGGGTTGCGAGCGCGCTCGCGGCCGGCAGGATGGACTCAAGATTGTCGAGACCGTTCACCACGATGGCCAGCGTCGCCATCAGTTTCCTGCGCTGCTCGGTCATGTCGGCGGGAAACATCGCCTTGACCGATGGCGCGATCTCGAACAGCCGGTCGTAGAACAAGCACCGCCGCCTGATCCGAAATCGGCGCGACCTTGGCGAAGCTCTGCTGCACGAGTTTGATCTGGTCGGTGTCATTCGACTCTCCCGCGTGTTCACCGTGACCTGCGGTCGCGAAGCGTCGATATTGCCGTTCGACGTCGACGCTTCGGCGATACAGGCGCATTACGCGGCCTCGACGAAACGATGCCGCTCGTAGAGGAATTCCAGCACGCGCTGCCGGCATTTCAGGTACGCGGCGTTGGTGGAGAGTTCGAGCCGCTTGCGCGGGCGCGCCAGCGGCACGTCGAGCACTTCGCCGATCCGCGCGCTCGGCCCGTTGGTCATCATCACGATGCGGTCCGACAGCAGCACCGCCTCGTCGACATCGTGGGTGATCATCAGAATGGTGTTGCCGAGCTTCTGATGCAGCGCCATCACCGAATCCTGCAGATGCGCGCGGGTCAGCGCGTCGAGCGCGCCGAACGGCTCGTCCAGCAGCAGCACCTTCGGCTCCATCGCCAGCGCGCGCGCGATGCCGACGCGCTGCTTCATGCCGCCGGAGATTTCCGCCGGCCGCTTGTCCTTGGCGTGCGCCATCTGCACGAGATTGAGATTGTGCATGGTCCAGGCGTCGCGCTCGCGCGCGGGTCTTGCTCGACGCGAACACCTTGTCGACGCCGAGCCGCACGTTTTCGTAGACCGTGAGCCAGGGCAGCAGGCTGTGGTTCTGGAACACCACCGCGCGATCCGGACCCGGCGAATTGACCTCGCGGTTTTCCAGGAGCACGCAGCCCATCGTGGTCGGGGTGAGACCGGCGACGATGTTGAGCAGCGTGGACTTGCCGCAGCCGGAATGTCCGATGATCGAGACGTACTCGCCCTTCTCGATCGTCAGGTTGATGTCCTTGAGCACCTCGGTCGAGGCGCTGCCGCGGGTGAAGGTCTTGTCGATGTGATCGAGTTTCAGATAGGGCTGCATGATGGCGTTCCTTCAGTTCAGCGCGGTGCCGCGGGTCACGATCTTGGCAAGGCCCGCGATCATGCGGTCGAGCACGAAGCCGATGATGCCGACGTAGAACAGCGCCAGGATGATTTCGCTGATGTGCGAGGAATTCCAGGCATCCCAGATGAAGAAGCCGATGCCGACGCCGCCGATCAGCATTTCCGCCGCGACGATGGCGAGCCAGGACAGGCCGATGCCGATGCGCAGGCCGGTGAAGATGTAGGGCGCCGCCGCCGGGATCATGATCTTCCAGAAGAATTCCAGCGGGTTGAGCCGCACCACCGCGGCGACGTTGCGGTAGTCCTGCGGAATGTTGCGGATGCCGACCGCGGTGTTGATGATGATCGGCCAGATCGAGGTGATGAAGATCACGAAGATCGCCGACGGCTGCCCGTCGCGGAACGCCGCGAGCGACAGCGGCAGCCAGGCCAGCGGCGGAATGGTGCGAAGCACCTGGAAGATCGGATCGAGCCCGCGCATCGCCCAGACCGATTGCCCGACCAGCGTGCCGAGCGCGATGCCGGCGACCGCCGCCAGCGAATAGCCGAGCGCGACGCGCTGCAGGCTGGCGGACAGATGCCAGAACAGGCCCTTGTCGATGCCGCCGCGATCGAAGAACGGATCGAAGATCAGTTCCCTGGTGTCCTTGAAGACCCGCGACGGCGGCGGCAGGGTCGAGCCGGCGCGCCGGCAGACCAGTTCCCAGATCAGCATCAGCAGCGCGAGCACGATCAGCGGCGGCACGACGCGCACCGCGGTCTCGCGCGCCATCTTGACGTATTTTTCGGCGCGCGGCGGCCGCTTCGGCGTCATCGTCACGACCGGCGCCGCTGTGGTCGCAAGCACCGCCGTGGCGGCTTCGGTCTTCATGACAGGCATATTCATCGGAACTGGTTCTCCGTGTTCACTGGGCGGGCCGCCCGCACGCGGGCGGTCCGGCTTGGATCAGACCTCAACACGCTTGATGGACAGGGACTTCAGATACGCCGCCGGATTTTCCGGATCGAACACCTTGCCGTCGAAGAAGGTCTCCTTGCCGCGCGACTTCGACGCCGGAATATCGGCGGCGGCAACGCCGAGTGCCTTGGCGGCGTCGCGCCAGATATCCTCGCGGTTGACCTTGGCGATCAGCGCCTTGGTGTCGAAGCCCGGCTTCGTATTTGCCCCAGCGGATATCCTCGGTGAGGAACCAGAGATCGTGGCTCTGGAACGGATAGGAGGCGTGATCGCGCCAGTACTTCATGACGTGCGGGCTGTTCTCGACCACCTTGCCGGTGCCGTAGTCGAACTTGCCCTTGGTGCGATCGAGAATGTCCTCGACCGGGCAGTTGATCCACTGCCGCTTGCCCATGATGGTCGCGAGTTCTTCCTTGTTCTCGGCCTTGTCGGCCCACTGCTGCGCTTCCATCACCGCCATGGTGATGGCCTGCGCGGCCTTCGGATTCTTGTCGACCCAGGCGGCGCGCATGCCGAGCGATTTCTCGGGATGCTTGTTCCAGATTTCGCCGGTGTTGACCGCGGTGTAGCCGATGTCCTGATGGATCAGCTGCAGGTTCCACGGTTCGCCGACGCAGAAGCAATCCATGGTGCCGACCTTCATGTTGGCGACCATCTGCGGCGGCGGCACCACGATGGTTTCGATGTCCTTGTCCGGATCGATGCCGCCGGCGGCGAGCCAGTAGCGGATCCACAGATCGTGGGTGCCGCCCGGGAACGTCATCGCGGCCTTGATCGACTTGCCGGAGGCCTTCTTCTTGTCGAGCGCGACCTTGAACGGCGCGGTGTCGACGCCGACCTTGAGGTCGGCGTATTCCTTGGCGACCGAGATGCACTGCGCATCGAGATTGAGCCGCGCCAGGATGTACATCGGCGTCGGCTCGATTGTTCTGCGTCACCTTGCCGGACGAGATCAGATACGGCATCGGCGTCAGGATATGCGCGCCGTCGATGCCGTTGCCTTCCGAGCCGAGCACGAGATTGTCGCGCGTGGTGCCCCACGAGGCCTGCTTCTGCACCTCGACATCGGGCATGCCGTGCTTGGCGAAGAGGCCCTTGTCCTTGGCCACGAACAGCGGACCGGCGTCGCTGAGCGCGATGAAGCCGAGTTTCGCGGCCGTCACTTCCGGCCCTGCGCCTTCGCGCGAAGGCGCCGGCGGGAAAATTCAGTTTGGCGGCGGCAAGCAGCGCGGCCGTTCCCGCCGTGGCTTTGAGGATTTGACGGCGGCTGAGGCCGCGGCGCGAGGTCTGGTCGGTGGGCTTCGTCATGGGATGCTGTGGTCCTTTGCGTCTGAATGGCCGTCCGTCTGGTGGCACCGCGGTCGCTCAGAGGCATAGAAGCGCGCTCTGGGGAGGCCCCAGTCTGGCGGTGTCACAATTCGGATGATTGGTTTCGAGGGACGGCATCAATGGCGTCGGCACAAGCTATTCAAGCTTCGTGCCAAGCCGGGGCGGCGCTAATTACATATGTTTTTCAGAACTTATTTGAATCGCCTAGATTTTTGCAGGGGTTAATCCGCATGCAAATTTTGCGATTCGCTTATTTCTTGAATTGCGATTCGCTCAATTCTTGTGCGCCGCACAAGAAATTGAGCAAGTGCCTAAAAAAATGAATTCAGGCGTCCTCGGTGGCCGCCATCATCGGCTTCGGCGCCGTTCCCTGGCCCGGCTTCATGCGGAATTCGTAGGTCATCAAATGCCAGGGTCCCTCGGCGGGCTTGCCGTCGGGCATCACGGGATCGGTGCGTTTTTCGACCCTGGAGATCAGGTCGTCCTTCACCCCGAACACCACGTCGGAATCCAGATATTTGTCGCCCTCGATAAAGACGTGGGTGATCAGCGGCTCGTAGCCGGGCGCATCGACCAGAAAATGCACATGCGCCGGCCGATACGCATGGCGCCGGACCTGCAGAATCATTTCCCCGACGGGACCATCGGTCGGGATCGGGTAGCTGCAAGGCAGGATGGTGCGAAAGAAAAACCGGCCATCGGCGTCGGTGATGAACCGCGCCCGCGATGACGGCCCCTGCGTCTCATACTCCGGCCTTTGCGAATCGTAATAGCCGTCATCGTCGGCGTGCCAGACGTCCACCGCAACGCCGGCCAGCGGCTTGCCCTTGAGATCGGTGACGCGGCTTTGCACGAACATCCGCTCACCCGCAAGACTGGCGGAGATATCCGTGCCGTGCGGCATCGGCCTGTGCTCGCCGACGTAGAACGGGCCGAGCACGGTGGTCTCGGTCGCGCCTCCGCGTTCCCGATGGTTGACGGCATCGACCAGCATCGAAACCCCGAGCACGTCCGACAGCAGGATGAACTCCTGCCGGCTCGGAGAGCACTTCTGGCCGACGCGGGTCAAGAAATCGATCGCATAACCCCATTCGTCGAAGGTGAGATCGGTCTTGCGGACGAAGTCGTGCAGCGACTTCACCAGTTCTTCCATCAGGAATTTGACGCGCGGGTCCGGCGTCTCCTCGAAGCTCTTGATGACGGCGGCGGTCAGTTCGGTGTCGCTGAATTGGGGCATTGTTGATTTCCTGGGGGTTTCATTGCGGGCGCAAGCCTACACCGGCGGCCGGGCCTGCGTAAGCTCGCGGGCTGATGGAACCCGGCACCATTTTCGGCTATCAAAGCTGTACCCCCGAAAGCCCCCGGAGATCATCCCGATGTTAGCCCCGACCCCCGCCTCGCCCGAAATCCGCCGGCATGTCCAAGGCCGGCTTCGACCGCCTCGAAGCGCATCTCAAGGAACGCTACATCGACGCCGGCCGCTTTCCGGGAACGCAGGTGCTGGTCTATCGCCGCGGCAAGGTCGTCCACAGCGCGGTGCAGGGTTTTGCCGACATCGAGCGCAAGGCGCCGGTCAAGGACGACACCATTTTCCGCATCTATTCGATGACCAAGCCGCTCACCTCGGTCGCCTTCATGATGCTGTTCGAGGAGGGCCGCGTCGCGCTCGACGAGCCCGTCCATAAATACATCCCGGAATGGAAGAACCTCGGCGTATTCCAGGCCGGCTCGGCGCCGCCCTTTCTGACCAGGCCGCCGACGCGGCCGATGCTGATCGTCGACCTCTTGCGACACACTTCCGGCCTGACCTACGGCTTCCAGCAGCGCTCCAATGTGGATGCCGCCTATCGCGAAATGAAGATCGGCGAGGTCGAAAAGGCGGGAACGCTGGATCAGATGATCGAAGACCTCGCGAAGATGCCGCTGGAATTCTCGCCCGGCGAGGCCTGGAACTATTCCGTCTCCACCGACGTGATCGGCTATCTCATCGGCAAGATCAGCGGCAAGCCGTTCGAGCAATTCCTGAAGGAACGCATCCTCGATCCGCTCGGCATGAACGACACCGGCTTCTTCGTGCCCGCCGACAAGGCCCATCGCTTCGCGGCGTGTTACTCGGCCGACCCGAAGGGCGGCATGACGTTCCACGCCGGTCAACAGAGAAGCGGCCTGACCTTGCAGGACGACCCGGCCACGAGTTCGTTCCTGTCGCCGCCGTCGTTCATCTCCGGCGGCGGCGGGTTGTGCTCGACCGCGGCCGACTATCTCACCTTCTGCCGCGCGCTGCTTAACGGCGGCGAACTCGGCGGCGTCAGGCTGATCGGCCCGAAGACGCTGGCGCTGATGACCTCCAATCATCTGCCCGAAGGAAGCGACCTGCCGGGAATGTCGCGCTCGCTGTTCTCCGAGGCGACCTATAACGGCATCGGCTTCGGTCTCGGCTTCTCCGTCACCATGGATCCCGCGAAGACCCTGATCCCCGGCAGCGCCGGCGAGTATTCCTGGGGCGGTGCCGCCACCACATCGTTCTGGATCGATCCCGCGGAAGAACTGATCGCCATTTTCATGACCCAGGTGCTGCCGTCGAGCGCCTATCCGCTGCGGCGCGAGCTGCGCACCCTGGTCTACGCCGCCATCACCGACAGCAATCTCTAGAGCATGATCCGGAAAAGTGGACACCGGTTTTCCGAAAAGATCATGCTCAAACAAAAAGATAGAGCGGGATGACGATTCGAAGAAAAGTCATCCCGCTCTAGACTCAAACAGAACACCGCGCGCCCCGGTTCTGATTTAACCGGAACCGGGGCTCTCGGATGAGGGCCGGACTTACCCGAAGCTCTGCAAGCCTGGAAACGTCTCCAGCAGCCAGATGCTCACGGAGGATATGGCGCCGGTCAGAAAGCCGATGCCGGTGAGGACCATCAGCACGCCCATCGCCCGCTCGACGCTGGCGAGATGTTGTTTCATCCGCGCGAACAGCGACGAGAACTGTTCGACCATCACAGCCGCGATCAGGAACGGGATGCCGAGCCCGGCGGAATACACCGCGAGCAGCCACGCGCCCTTCGTCACGGTGGCCTCGGCGGCAGCCACCGACAGGATCGCCGCGAGGATCGGACCGATGCAGGGCGTCCAGCCGAACGCAAACGCCAGGCCCATCACATAGGCTCCCCACAAGCCCACGGGCTTTGGAATGGGCAACCGCCCTTCCCGCATCAGGAAGGATATCCGCGTCAGCCCGAGGAAATGCAGGCCCATGACGATGATAACGATGCCGGCGACGATCGAAAGCTCCGCCGACCAGGCGCGGATCAACCCGCCGATCAGGGAGGCGCTGGCGCCGAGTGCCACGAACACGGTGGAAAAGCCGAGCACGAACATGACCGCCGACATCATCACCGCGCGCTGCGAGGCGGATTCCGTCTCCTCATTTTCGAGGTGCTCGATGGTCGCGCCCGTGAGGTAAATCAGGTACGGCGGCACCAGGGGCAGCACGCAGGGCGACAGAAAGCTGACCAGACCGGCAATCAGTGCCGCGGGGACCGAAACATCTTGAATCATGCCGTCATTGCCATCGTTGCTAATCTGGCGGCCCGTGGCCGGGCCCGGCGCGGGGGGCGCCGGCTTGATGTACCGGATGGGCGGGAATGCGCAACAGAGCCGCAGCCTTGCGAAGCGCCCTGCCGGCGATGCCGGTGGATTTCCCGATCAACAATGCGGCATCAGGACATCCCGAGCGGGTGCCGCCGTCACGACCGGGGGCGGAATTGGGTGTCGGGAACGCGGGAACCGCTCGCTATTTGACCAGTCTCAGCAGCGGGCGGCGGCGCTGGCCGTGCGGCGATTTCGGATCTTGCGGCCTTTCCGCCGGCGCGTCATCCCGCAACATCGCATCGCACAAGGCCTTCAATTCCAGGTCTGTAATCCGGTTGAGCTTCATCCGAAGCTCGAGAATCGCCACCGACACCAACTGGGCGGTGTCCCGGTGGGCGCCGTCGATGAGACCCGCCCGGCACTGCTCAAGCGTGGAGAGAATCAAATGCAATCGTTCGTCTGAATTAGCCACCGGCGTTTCTTCCATTAGCGAGCTTGCGAGGTAAAGTCCGTTCGACCCAATCGTCCGTTTCAATTGCTTCCGCCTGACTTGCGGATGTCTTCGACGTTGCCCGGCGGATTTCGCCCGTCGGCATTTCGTCACGTGCGTGACTGGCCGATACGTCGCACAAATAAGTGACCTTGTTGCGGCAAGAATAACACGGCGGGCTGGATCGTTCGAATACGACGATCGGAACGCCCGACGAATTTGCCAATGTCCCGAGGCTGACGGCTGAAGTCACGCGCTTCCCTTTTCAACGGCGGCAAGGCTTGACGCCCCGCGTCCCCCGGCGCGTCCGGAACCGCGGCCTGGACGGTAAGTATAGGCGTCGAAAGGCAGGGCGCCGGACCCGCCATGGTTGTGGTTCGCTCAATACTCTGGCAAAATTAGCGTGCGAAAAGGGCTGTGTATGCATCTGGCGCTGGAACGGGGCGTTCCTCAGGAGGAACGCCAAAAGGTTGCGATCGGCAGTCTCACGGATTGGGACGCGGCCAGGATTTTTCTGGAAGTGGTCCGTTGCGGGAGCTTCCGGTCCGCGGCCGAGCGGATTGATCTGTCCATCAACGTCGTTCGCCGGCGGATCGATGACTTCGAGCGGCAAATCGGCGCCACCCTGTTCACGCGCGACGTCCACGGCACCCATCTGACCGACGAAGGTTCGCTGGTGGTTTCGGCCGTCGAACGCATGGAGGCCGCTTCGTTCGACCTGCTGCGCGCCGGCAATTCCGTTGCCAATACGCTGTCGGGTGAAGTCCGGGTGGCCGTCACCGAGGGGTTGGGAACCTTCTGGCTGGCCCCTCGCCTGGTCGAATTCCAGCAGGCGTTCCCGAATATTCTTGTCGATCTCCACTGCGCGATGCGCTCCGCCGACGTGTCGCGGCATGAGGCCGACGTTGCGATCCATTTGTCGCAACCATCAGCGCTCGACGTCAAACTCGTCCGGCTCGGCCGCATGCATTTGATGTTTTTCGCCAGCCAGAAATACATCGAGACTTACGGCGCCCCGCGAACCATGGAGGAACTGGTCAAGCACCGGCTCGTGATGCAGGTCGCCGACCAGACCGCCGCCAAGGAGGCCTTCGAAAGCCTGTTTCCCGGTTACTCCCAGCGGGACTTGCTGGTGATGAGAACCAATGTGAGCAGCGCCAATTACTGGGCCGTCGCCAACGGCGCCGGAATCGGGGTATTTCCGACCTACGCCTGCGCGCTTGGCGGGAAAATGATACCTCTACGAAGTTGCATTGCACCGGCCCTTCGACATTTGGCTATCCTACCATCCCGGTAGCGGCCGAATACCGCGGGTGCGGCACATGATCGACTGGCTGGTAGAGGCCTTCAACCCCGTAAAATTCCCGTGGTTTAAGGACGAATTCATCCATCCAAGCGAGTTTAAACCGGTATATAAGGGTGAATCCCTGACCAATCTGTTTGGGGGCTTCTCCACCGAAGGACGGTAGAAACAGAATGAACAAATCAGCGGCAAAGAAAATGAAGCAGCGCAGTGCGGGCAAACCCGACATTGAACTGGGCAAGCGAATCCGGCTACGGCGCGTCGAACAAAAAATCTCGCAGGCGGAGCTCGGCGACAAGCTCGGCGTCAGCTTCCAGCAGGTTCAAAAATACGAGAAGGGCGTCAACCGCGTCGGTGCCGCCCGTCTTCAGCAAATCGCCACTGCGCTCGATGTGCCCGTCACATTCTTCTACGACGGCGACGGCAAAGCGCGGGAGGTCGAGAGCCTGTTGTTCCTCGACAGCGCGTTTAGCCTGAGACTGCTGCGGGCCTATAGCAAGATCAAGGATCAGACCGTACAGCGTCAGCTGGTATCCCTGATGGAATCGATCGCCGCCAACGAAGGCTAGGCGATCGAGACCGCGTGGCCGCGACTGGCCTCGCTACCCTTGGCTTGCAGGCGCAGCGCACATGATCGATCAATGCCAGCGGATCCGCTGGCAGCGTTTTGCCGCGCCAGGCCACATGCTAATGCGATAGCGCCAGCCCGCCGCCATGGAACATGGCGGGTGTCGGCGTTGCATGTCGAGAATGTTCGGCGGCACTGCCCTCTCGCGGGCAAGCTCGGGCGCAGCAACGTCCACGGCAGGATCAGATCCCGGCAGGCCGACATTGAGACCCGCGCAGGCATCTTGCCGGACGTTGATCCCGCAGGTGGGACGCCGCCGTCATTCCACCTTGATGCCGGAATGTTTGACGATGTCAGCCCAGCGATCGACCTCGGTCTTGATATAGAGTGCAAAACTGTCCGGCGTCGATCCGGGCAGCGGCTCCAGCGAAATCGCCGTGAGCCTGTTGCGCGCTGCCGGATCGGCAACCAGTTTTCCGATCTGCGCGGCCAGTGCGTCGACGATCCCCCGGGGCAGGCCGGCGGGCGCGACCACGCCCTGCCATGCGACAAGTTCAAAGCCGGCGAGGCCGCCTTCGGCCAGGGTCGGGATCTCGGGCGCCGCGGTGACCCGCCTCAGTGAGGTCACGCCCAAAGCCCTTACCTTGCCCTGGCGGATCTGCGGCAGGGCGGGTTCGAGATCCACCACCATGAACGGAATGTGTCCCGCGATGACATCGAGCATCGCCGGCAAGCTGCCGCGATACGGCACGTGGCGGATATCGATTCCGGCCGCGGTCTTCAGCATTTCGGCGCCGAGATGCTGCGGACTGCCATTGCCCGCGGAGCCATAGGCCAGCCCCGGCTTCGATTTGGCGTAGGCGATGAATTCCGACAGCGTCGTCGCCGGAATCTGCGGATTGACGATCAGCGCGAACGGCACGGCGGCCACCAGCGCGATCGGCGTAAAATCCTTCACCGGATCGTAAGCCAGCTTCTTGTAGAGCGTCTTGTTGATGGCAAGCGTGGTCGAGGTCGCCATCAACAGCGTATAGCCGTCGGGTTCGGCCCTCGCCACCTGCTCCGCGCCGAGCGCGGTCGCGGCGCCCGGCTTGTTTTCGACGACGACGGTCGCGCCGAGACCGGCCTTGAGCTGGTCGGCGACCATGTGGCCGAGCAAGTCGGTGGTGCCGCCGGCCGGATAGGGCACGATCATCTTGATGGTCCGGCTGGGATAGGCCGTTTGCGCCAGTGCCGGCAGTCCCCTCAGCGAGGCCAGCCCGCCGCCAAATCCGGCGATCGCCTCCCGACGCGTCAACAGCATTTGTTCTCCCAAAGGCAGGCTAAATTTTCTGTTCGGCGAATGCCCTCGCGAACCACATTAGCCGCTGCGGCGACCTATCAAAAGCCACCAAAGTCCAATCCAGCTTTGCGGCAGTGCAACAGCCGCAATGACAACTTAATCGGAACGCAACTCTCAGGGACTATATTTGCGAAAACCCGATTCCGGAACGGATCCGATCCCGTTCGTTCGGCCGCAACGGCCGGGCCTGTTGATTTCAACGTCTCCGCCATCATGGCGCATCCCAAGGGCACTACCCATGCGAAGAATGACAGTCGTTGCCATTGCCACGATGCTTGCGGCTGCGCCGGCATTCGCCCAGACCCCGGGCAGTGCCGGCTCCGGCACGGCTCCGGCCAAACCGGCCAATGCGGCGCCGGCGGGCGCGGCGAATCCGGCGCGCGTCGCCCCGGCAAAGCCGGCAGCCGCTGCCGCATCCACCCCCGAATCGCGTTCGGCGGAGGCCTTGGCGCTCTCGCACGAGCCGACCTACGACGAAGGGACCGCGCAGCGCATCAAGGAGGCGGCGCTGAGTTATTCGGCGCTCGCGGTCCGCGGCGGATGGCCGACGATTCCCGCTGAAGCCAAATTCGCCGCGGGCGTGCAGGGACCCTATGACGACCTGCTGCGCCGGCGTCTTCTGATCAGCGGCGATCTCGCCCCCGACAGAGCGAGCGGTCCGTATGACGATGTGCTTGCCGAGGCGGTCAAGCGCTTCCAGGTGCGCCACGGCCTGGCGGCGACGGGAACGGTGACGCCGCGTACGCTTGCCGCCCTCAACGTTTCCGTGCAGAAGCGGATCAAGCAGCTCGAGGCCTCGCTCGAGCGGCTGCAGAACATGAATTTCGCGTTCGGACAGCGCTACGTGGTCGTCAACATCCCCGCGACCTTCGCCGAGGCCGTCGAGAACGACAAGGTGGTGCGGCGCTATCGCGTGATCGTCGGCAAGACCGAAAAGCCGTCGCCGACGCTGACCGCCGAGATCACCAGCGTCAATCTCAACCCGACCTGGACCGTTCCGTCCTCGATCGCGAAAACCGAAATCTCGGCGCATATGCGCAAGGACCCCGGCTATCTCTCCCGCATGCACATGGAGGTGCTCGATGCGCACGACGCGCCGATCGACCCGCGCTCGGTGGATTGGTCCGGCGCCCGCACGCCGAATTTCACGGTGCGCCAGCTAAACGGCGCCTGGAACGCGCTCGGCGCGGTCAAGATCGACATGCCGAACGCCTATTCGGTCTACATGCACGACACCAACCAGCGCAACCTGTTCAGCGACGACTACCGCTTCGACTCGCACGGCTGTTCGCGCGTCGACAATGTGCGCGACCTCGCCGCCTGGCTGTTGCAGGCGGAGATGCCGCAGTGGAATCGCGCTGCGATCGACGCGGCGATCGCCACCGGCCAGCGCCAGGACGTCCGCCTGCCGAAGAAGGTTCCGGTGGCCTGGATCTATCTCACGGCATGGATGACGAAAGACCAGACCGTCCAGTTCCGCAACGACATCTACGACCAGGACACCCAGCTTCTGGAAGCCACCGCCGAGGAAGCGGCGTTCTTCAACCAGGCGGCCAATCATCCGTTGACGGCGCATCTGGCGCGGTGACGAGTGAAGTCACCGGAGCTGGAAATCGTCGATTGCGAGCGAAGCGAAGCAATCCGAGGCCAGAGTGCGTGCTGCATGGATTGCTTCGTCGCTTCGCTCCTCGCAATGACGAGAAAAATAGCTTGTAGGGCGGATCTAGCGATGGCGTAATCCGCCGCTAAATTGCCTCCACGGCGCTAGCATTCCAGGCAGGCAGCTCCACCCCGACCCTCTCCCACAAGGAGGCCGGGAGCGCACCGCCATTGCCGGGACAGCGAAGCAATGCTTCAATCCGAAACAACAACATACGGGGAACGCCATGATGATCCTTCACCACGGCTGGCGCTCGAGCGCCTCGCGCCGCGTGCGGCTCTGTCTCGAGGAGAAGGGCCTCGGCTACGAGAGCCATGTCGTCGACATGGCGAGAATGGAGCATCATTCGCCGGAATATCTGAAGATCAATCCGAACGGCGTGATCCCCACTTTGATCCATGACGGCAGGCCGCTGCACGAGAGCGGCACGATCTGCGAATATCTCGACGAGAGTTTTGCCGATCCGCCGCTGCGTCCCGACACGCCCTATGAACGCGCCGAGATGCGCAACTGGATCCGGCATATCGACGGGCTGATCGGCAACCTGATCATCTTCAACTGGCGGCACCACCTGCAGAAGACGGCGCAGCAATGGACCGACGAGGAGCTCGCCGAAAAGCTCAAGAACATCCCGAGCAAGGAGCGCCAGGAAGCCTGGCTGCGGGTGGCGCGAAAACCCTATACCGAGGAAGAGCGCGACGCCGCGCGGGCGAAGCTCGTATCGCAACTGCTCGACCGGATGGAGGACGCGCTGAAACCGTCGGGCTGGCTGGTCGGCAAGGCCTATTCGATCGCGGATATCGCGGCCGTGCCGTTCGTGAAGCGGATCGACGAGGAAATCGCGCCGGATGAGGTGACGGCAAGGAAACATCCCCGCGTCGCCAATTGGTGGACCAACATACAGGCGCGGCCGGCCTTCGCGCGGGCGAAGATCGGTCCGTTTCTGGAGTCGTAGGGCGGAAAAATCCCTCTCCTGCGTTTAAGCATCGGGTTTCGCACGCTCGGTGGCACCTCTCCCCTTGTGGGAGAGGGAGCCCACCGTCATTGCCGAGGCATCGAACCAATGCTTCAATAGTCAAAACTCCAACCGCCGAAAGCCGCCCGATGCTGAACATCCCAAAAGCCACCGAAAAATCCTTTGCCGACGGCAAGATCCTGCAGAGCGTCACGGACGGCGTCGGCGTCATCACCTTCAACAATCCCGACAAGCGCAACGCCATGTCGCTCGACATGTGGGAAGGGTTCGGCCACGCGCTCATCGAATTGCGCGACGATCCGGATGTGCGCGTGGTGATCCTGGTCGGCGCCGGCGACAAGGCCTTTGTGTCGGGCGCCGACATCAGCCAGTTCGAGAAAACCCGGCACAACGCCGAAGCCTCGGAGGAATATTCGAAAAAGAGCGCCGCGCAGCGCGCGCTGCTGGCGGACTATCCGAAGCCGACCATTGCCTGCATCCGCGGCTTTTGCCTCGGCGGCGGCATGCAGGTCGCGATGCTGGCGGATATCCGCATCGCCTCCGACTACAGCGAATTCGGCATTCCCGCGGCCAAACTCGGCATCGCCTATGGCTATGACGGCCTGAAACATCTGGTGTCGCTGGTCGGCCCGTCCTGGGCGCGGCTGCTGATGTATACGGGCATGCGGATCGATGCCGCGGAAGCGCTTCGGATCGGGCTGGTCGATCGCGTGGTAGCGGACATCGAGCTGTGGGACGCGACGATGGAGATCGCCCGCACCATTTCCGGCAACGCGCCGCTGGCCATTCAGGCCGCCAAGATCACCATCGCGCAGGTCCTGAAGGACCCCGACAGACGCGACATGGACGCCATCAAGGCGATCGGCACCGCGTGCATGGACAGTGAGGATTTTCGCGAGGGCCGGCGCGCGTTCATGGAAAAGAGGAAGCCGCAGTTCAGGGGGCGGTAATTCGGCCTCGTCACGCCTGCTTCGCAAGCACCCTCGGACGCGCCGATCTGGCGCGTCCGGGAATCATGTGGCTGCAGCTGCGATCAATCTTTCGACACCGTTGGGCACTTCAATATCGACCTCAAGCGTCGATACATTCTTTCCCCTATCCATCCGAACGATGACTTTTTCCGGGTCGAGCACGACATGCCGCGAGACCACGCCAAGTATCTCTGTCCGCAGCAGTTCCAACAAATCAGGCTGGCCGCGCAAACCGCGTTCGTGCGCCAGGAGAATCTGCAACCGTTCCCGTGCAACAGGCGCGGAAGCAGTACGGCCACTGAGAAGCCGCAGCAAATTCATCATGCGGCCCTCCGTCCCAGCAATCGGTTCATCAGGCCTTTTCGCTCGACCGGCACCATCATGGTGACAGTTTCGCCCATCAAACGACGCGCTGCGTCGATGTAGGCGCGGGCCGGCGCGCTGGTGGCGTTGTTGAGGGTAACCGGAGATCCGACGTTCGACGCACGCAAAACGTCCTGGCTCTCGGGAATGATTCCAAGCAGCGGCGTCGCGAGGATTTCAAGGATATCGTCGATGCTGAGCATTTCTCCCCGTGATGCGCGCCCTGAGTCATACCGGGTTATCAGCACATGCTTCTCTACCCGTTCGCCCTTCTCGGCCTTCACGGTCTTTGAATCAAGCATTCCGATGATGCGGTCGGAGTCACGCACCGACGAGACTTCGGGATTGGTGACGATGACCGCCTCGTCCGCATAGCGCATCGCAAGCGTCGCGCCCCGTTCGATGCCTGCCGGGCTGTCGCAGAGGATCCAGTCGAATTTGGTTCGCAGGTCCGCGATAATGCTCCTGACGCCCTCGTCCGTCAGGGCATCCTTGTCCCTGGTTTGGGATGCGGGAAGCAACCACAAATTCTCAAGGCGCTTGTCGCGAATGAGAGCTTGCGAGAGTTTCGCAACGCCCTGCACCACATTGATGAGGTCGAACACAACCCGTCGCTCCGCCCCCAAGACAAGATCGAGGTTGCGCAGACCGACGTCGAAGTCGACGACGACCACTTTTTCCCCCATTTGCGCGAGCGCCGCGCCAAGCGCGGCTGTAGAAGTTGTCTTACCGACGCCGCCTTTGCCAGACGTCACGACCAAGACTTTGGCCATTTCTTGCCTCCCTAGCCGATTAATTCAGCGGTGTGATTTTCATGATGTCGCCTTCGAGCCACGCTTGAGCTGGCCGATTGCGCAAGGTGGCGTCTATTTCTTCAGCAGTTTGATAGTAACCGTCGATGGCCAGCAGCTCTGCCTCGATCTTCTGACAATAAATCCGCGCGGCTGAATTGCCGTTGACACCCGCCATCGCGCGGCCACGAAGCGTTCCGTAGACATGGATAGACCCGCCGGCGACAATTTCCGCGCCGGAACCGACCGAACCCAGCACCGTCACGTCGCCTTCCGTAAAGACAACCGACTGACCGGAGCGCACCGGGCTTTCGAGCAGCAGGGACATTGGTTTCGGTTTGACCTCGGGCTTTTTCGGTTCGTTTTGCATCAGCACGCAGTTGCGTCCGCCTGTGAGCAAAGGCGGCATGCTCGCAGTCAGCTGAGCGGCGTCCACCCCCTCGATGCCGAGGACGCGAATATTCCGTTGTTCGAGGCTGGTGACGAGGTGCGCTATAGCGGATTGGCTAAGGTCCACGGCGGACAGATCAAGCACCACCGGCTTGCCGACAAAAAAGCCGGGCGAGCGCGCAAGCGTTGCGTCTATCTCTTCGAGCCAGCCTACGATCGGAACGACCGGGCAAAACACAAACGCAACGTAAGAACGGCCCCGCATGCGAACCAGTTGACGTGGCGGCTTCGCAGCAATTGCGTGCATGATGGTCAACTCGCCTTTCTTATCGAATGGTTAAAGATCGGCGTACTTGGTTAACGATTGGTTAATGGCACCGGCTTTCGGCCAACAACCGGAGCCATAGGCGACCCGACCGGCCGGCCATGCAGGAGATGGGTCAACGCCAACGTCAATTTCGGCATGCCCACCACATGTCCAATCATCTCGGACGTGGTTCGCGCCGCACAGGGTGGGCCCGATCTGATCGCCTATGGGGTAAATTTCCCAAAGATCTTTCGGCGCGCCGCGGCGATTTGTTGAAGCGATTCAAGATGGTTTGCCCGACGGGCAAATCAATCACCTTCCAGTCATCCGTCTGTCCAGCCCCTTTTGCAAAAATATTTCTGCTTTTCCGAAGACCCAAATCACTGCTATATCCATCCGCCGTCCCGTCCCTCTAGAGGGGCGACTCGCGATCGTCACGGACGCGGGGCGGGATGCGGTGGACGCGGAGTGGCGCTTATGACGAAGGCGCTTGACTGCGGACGGAGAAGTCGTGTGGTCCTGACGCCCCGACGCTGGCGTCAAGTTCTTGAGAAGCAAGCTTCTCGCGGGCGACGGTGGCAAGAAAGCCCGGTCACCGGGGAGAGCACGAAGGAAGCCGTTAAAACCATTGCGCGGGGAATGCCGGGTGATTCCGGTGTGACCTGACTAACGCGTGTGCTTTCTACCACTATCATTGCACACGAGGCTGCGGGCGCATCGGGCGCCCGGCATTCCCTGCGCCCTCTGATTCGGAGGGCAGGAATTTGATAGCAAAACTCGGGCGAAATCGCGCCGCGAGATCGCGAAGCCGTGTCTGCCGTCATTGCGAGGAGCGAAGCGACGAAGCAATCCAGACTTACTTTGCGGAGCCATGGATTGCTTCGCGGAGCCTGTCATCGGGCGCGCATTCGCGCGACCCGTTGGCTCGCAATGACGGTATTAGGCTGTTTGAAATTTGAATCCGTAGCTGCAGACTCCGTCATTCCGGGACGCGCGCCAGCGCGAACCTCAGATGTCATTGCACATCGGGAGGCCGCGGATTCCGGGTTCGATGCTTCGCATCGCCCCGGAATGACGACGGACGCCTACAGCGCCGCCAGCACCGCCCTGGCGATATCCGCGGTGCCGTTGCGGCCGCCGAATTCCATCGGCTTGATGCCGTCCGCATAGACCTTGTCGACGGCGCGCTCGATGCTTTCGCCGCTTCGGCCGCCGCTTCGATGCCGTGCTTGTCGGCGAGCCAGTCCAGCATCATCGCGGCCGAAAGGATCATCCCGGTCGGGTTGGCCTTGCCCTGCCCCATGATGTCGGGCGCGGTGCCGTGGCACGGCTGGAACACCGCGTGGGTGTCGCCGATGTCGGCCGACGGCGCCATGCCCATGCCGCCGATCAGGCCGGCGGTCATGTCGGAGAGGATGTCGCCGAACATGTTCTCCATCACCATGACGTCGAAATCCCAGGGCCGCTTCACCAGCAGCGCCGAGCAGGCGTCGACATAGAGCCGGTCGGTCTTGACCTCGGGATGGCGTTTTGCGGCCTCGTCGAACATCTCACGAAAGAACGCAAACGCCTTGAACACGTTGGCCTTGTCGACGCAGGTGAGCTGACCCGGCCGGCCGCGCGCCTTGCGGCGCTCGGCGAGGCGAAAGGAAAACTCGAACAACCGCTCCGAGGTCTTGCGGGTGATGACCAGCGTCTCGCGCGCCTCGGTGTCGGTGACGACGCCCTTGCCCATCGAGGCGAACAGGCCTTCGGTGGATTCCCGGATCACGACCAGATCGATGCCGCGCGGATCGGCGCCGACGATCGGGCTCGGCACGCCCGGAATCAGCCGCGCCGGGCGCACGCCGGCATAGAGATCGAAATGAAAGCGCAGCTCGACCTGCGGCATGATCTCGGTGTTGTCGGGGTAGCGCACCGACGGCAGGCCGCAGGCGCCGAGCAGGATCGCGTCGGCCTCGTCGCACAGCCGCACCGTGCTTGTCCGGCATCGACTTGCCGGTCGCGAGATAATTGTTGGCGCCGGCCGGCGCGTCGGTGAAGCGGAATTTCAGGTCCGACGTCGCCTCGATCTTGCGCAGGACCTCGAGCGCCGGCGCCATCACTTCGGGACCGATACCGTCGCCGGCAAGCACGGCGATGTGGAGCGCGTTATTGGCGGACATGGGGATTCCTTATGGAAGCCGGAGATAGAGTAACCGTCATTGCGACGAGCAAGACGTCGAAGCCGTCATTCCGGGGCGATGCGAAGCATCGATCCCGGAATCTCGAGATTCCGGATCTGGATTGCTTCGCGCTTCGCATCCCGGCAATGACGGTGGGATGACGGACCTACGGCGTCAGCACCGCGCGGCCGACCAGCCGGCCCTTCTGCAGATCGACCAGCGCCTCGTTGGCCTTGGCGAGCGGCATCGGCGTCACCGGGATCGGCGCGATCTTCTTGGCGCGGACGAGATCGAGCAGCTCCTGCGTCTCCCGGAAGATTGCCGACATAGCTGCCCTGGATGGTGATGGCCTTGATCGGGATCAGCGGCAGCGCCCAGGTCGCGCCGCCGCCGAACAGGCCGACGATGACGAGCTTGCCGCCCTTGGTCAGGCAGTCGAAGCCGAGCTGCGTGGTCTTGGCGTTGCCGACGAGATCGATCACCGCGCGGATCGGGCCGCCGGCCTTCTGGGCGAGCTGCTCCAGCGCGTCGGGAGCCGTGCCGTCGACGGTCGCGAGCGCGCCGGCTTTCTCGGCGGCTTCGCGCTTGCGCGCGTCGATATCGACGACGATGGCGCCCTTGCCGCCCATCGCCTTCAACAGCGACAGCGCCATCAGGCCGAGACCGCCGGCGCCGAAGATGACGATCGGGGTGTTGAAATCCGGCCTCGACCTTCTTCAGGGCGCTGTAGGTGGTGACGCCGGAGCACGCGTAAGGCGCCGCGGTCACGGGATCGAGGCCCTTCAGGTTCAACAGATATTTCGGATGCGGCACCGTCATGTGGTCGGCATAGCCGCCGTCGCAGTAGACGCCGAGCGAATTGGGCTTCAGGCACATGTTCTCGTCGCCGGCGAGACAGGTCTCGCATTTGCCGCAGCCGAGCCAGGGATAGACCAGCGCGACGTCGCCGATCTTGAGATCGCCGGCATGCAGCCTTGGCGTCCGGTCCAAACGCAATGACTTCGCCGACCGTCTCATGTCCCATGGTGCGCGGCAGCGACACGCCGCGATCCTTCAGCGACAGCGGTTTCCGGCCATGGCCGAGATCGTAGCCGCCTTCCCAGATATGCAGATCGCTGTGGCAGACGCCGGCGGCCTTCACCTTGATCAGCACCTGGGTTCCCGGCGGCTGCGGCGTCGGCGCATCCACCTCTTTCAGGGGGGCGTTGAAATCGGCGACCTGAAAACTCTTCATCGCGTCTCTCCCGTCAATCGTTCTTGCTCTTGGGCGGACATTGCCACGCCTGCGCCTGCCGTTCCTAGATGGTTAGCCGGCTGCGATCAATGGATGATGGCAGGCGGCGAACTGCTCCGGCGCCACCTGGCGAAGTTCCGGCATCTCCTCGGCGCAGCGCTGGTCCGCCCGGGGGCAGCGGGTGCGGAAACGGCAGCCCGAGGGCGGCGACATCGGCGACGGCGGCTCGCCGACCGGCACGCTTTCGGCCGGACGCACGTCCGGATCGGGCACCGGGATCGCCTCGATCAGGAGCGCGGTATAGGGATGCGCGGGCGTGGCGAACACCTGCTCGGACGGGCCGACCTCGCACAGCCGGCCGAGATACATCACGGCCACCCGGTCGCTCACCGCCTTCACCACCGCGAGATCGTGGGCGATGAAGAGCAGCGTCAGCCCGAAGCGCGCCTTCATGTCCTCCAGCAGATTGAGGATCTGCGCGCGGATGGAAACGTCGAGCGCCGAAACCGGCTCGTCGCAGATGATGAATTCGGGATTGAGCACCAGCGCGCGCGCGATGCAGATGCGCTGGCATTGTCCGCCGGAAAATTCATGCGGCAGGCGTCCCATCACGAGCGCGGGGTCGAGTCCGACCGCGCTGAGCACCTCGCAGACGAGTTCCTCGCGTTTCCCGGGATCCTTGACGCCCGATATCACCAGCGGCTCGGCGACGATATCGCCGATCCGCCGCCGCGGATTGAGCGAGGCGATCGGATCCTGGAAGATCAGCTGCACGCGCTGGCGCATCTTGCGCAAGGCGTCGCCGTGCATCGCCGTGAGGTCCTGGCCGTCGAACAGCACGCGCCCCGAGACGGCCTGCCGCAACTGCAGCACCGCGCGGCCGAGCGTGGACTTGCCGCAGCCGGACTCGCCGACCAGGCCGAGGGTCTCGCCGCGCGCGACTTCGAGACTGACGTCGGACACCGCGTGGATGGTCTTGCCGCCGACGGCATATTCGACGACGAGATTTTCCACCTTGAGCAGCGGATCGCGCGAGGGGGATGGCTGCGTTTCCTGCATCATGCCTCTTCAACGGCTGGCGCCAGAATCGGGTGGAAGCAGGCAAACTGGTGCGCCGGCGATTCCGCCGCCGTAAGCACGGGCTTTTCGCGATGACACAGCCCGGCGGCATAGCGGCAGCGCGGCGAAAACGAGCAGCCCTGGATCGGCCGGGTCGGATCGGGCGGGCGTCCGGAGATCGCCGGCAGCGGCGTATGCGGAGCGGCGTCGAGTCTTCGGGATCGCCGCGAGCAGCGCCTCGGTGTAGGGCATATGCATTTTCTTGAACAGCACGGGCGTCGGCGCGCGTTCCACGACGCGGCCGGCGTACATCACGGCGACTTCATCGGTGCGGCCGGCGACGACGCCGAGATCATGCGTGATGAGGATCATCGCCATGTGGCGGCGGCGCTGCTCGCGCGCCAGCAGATCGAGGATCTGGGCCTGAATGGTGACGTCGAGCGCCGTGGTCGGCTCGTCGGCGATCAAGAGTTTCGGCTCGCAGGACAGCGCGATGGCGATCGCCACCCGCTGCCGCATGCCGCCCGAGAGTTGATGCGGGTATTGCGTCAGTCTCTGCTCCGGCGCGGGAATGCCGACCGCCGCCAGCAGTTCGGCGCTGCGCTTTTTCGCCGCCACGGCGTCGAGTTCGAGATGCTCCTGCAGCGTTTCGATCAGCTGGGTGCCGATGGTCAGCACCGGATTGAGCGAGGTCATCGGGTCCTGGAACACGACCGCGAGCGACCTGCCGCGAAGCTTGCGCAGGCGTTCGGGATCGAGGCGCACGAGGTCCTGCCCGTCGAACATCACGCGGCCGGAAAGTTTCGCCTTTTTCGGCAGCAGTTGCAGGATGGCGCGCGACAGCATGGTCTTGCCGCAACCGGATTCGCCGACAATGCCGAGCGTCCGGCCGGCGCCGACGGTCAGATCGACCTGATCCACCGCGCGAAGATTGCCGCGCGGGGTCGGCAGGTCGACCGAGACATCCTCGACGGAAAGCAATGCAGATTCGGTCACAGCGCGCCCTGACGCGGATCGGTGAGCGCCCGCAGCGTGTCGCCGATCAGGTTGAAGGCCAGCACGGTCAGGAACATCGCGATCGCGGGAATGAAGGCGAGCCGCGGCGCCATTTCCAGGCTCTCGCGCCCCTCCCCGATCATGCTGCCCCAGCTCGAGATCGGCGGCGGCACCCCGAGACCGAGGAACGACAGCGCGCCTTCGACGACGATGGTGACGGCGACGCCGAGCAGGAAGAAGGCGAGCAGCGGCAGGAACACATTGGGCAACAGCTCGCGCAGCAGGATGCGCGCATGCGTCGCGCCCAGCGCCTGCGCCGCGATCACGAATTCGCGCCGCGCCAGCGTAAGCGTTGCCGCGCGCGCGACGCGCATGAAGGCGGGAATGCCGAGCACGCCGAGAATGCAGGTGAGATTGAGGATGGATTGTCCGAGATAGGCGGTCACGGCCAGCGCCAGGATCAGCGGCGGAAAGGCGAGCAGCACGTCCATGCTGCCGACCACCAGCGATTCGAAGCGGCCGCGAAAATAGCCCGCCAGCATGCCGAGCGCGCCGCCGATCGTGATCCCGATCACCGGCGCGCAAAGGCCCACCGTCAGCGAGATCCGCGCGCCGTAGATCAGCCGCGCCAGTTCGTCCCGCCCGAGGCCGTCGGTGCCGAGCCAGTGCAGCACCGAGGCCGGCGCCCGGCGCTCCAGCATGTCCATGTCGGTCGGACTGGGCAGCGGCAACAGGTCGGCAAGGGCGGCCGCGGCAACAACGAAAACCGTCCAGCCGATCGCCGCCCAGAACAGCGGCCCCAGCCGCCGCGTCCGCCTGACCGGACTGACGGCGACATCCTCGTCGATGCCGAGTTCAAGCGTGGCCATGACGGATCCTGGGATCGAGGACGGCATAGAGCATGTCGACGATAAAATTCATCACCACGAAGCCGCCGGCGACGAACAGCACCACGCCCTGCAGAATGATGAGGTCGCGGGTGTAGATCGCGCCGACCAGCAGCCGGCCGATTCCCGGCAGCGCGAAAATCGTCTCGACGATCAGCGCGCCGCCGATCAGGCGGCCGATATTGATGCCGGTGATCGTGACCAGCGTCAGCGACGACGGCTTCAAGGCATGCACGAAGAGGATGCGCGAGGCCTTCAATCCCTTGGCCTTGGCCAGCGCGATATAGTCTTCCTGCAGGGTCGCGATCATGTCGGAACGCAGCACGCGCATGATTCCCGGCCATTCGGCGAGCGCCAGCGTCAGCGCCGGCAGCACCAAGAAGCGCAAATTTCCGACCGGGTCCTCTGCGAACGGCACGTAGCCGGTCGCCGGCAGCCAGCGAAGCTCGACCGCAAACAAATAGATCAGCAGGATCGCGGACAGGAATGTCGGCACCGACAGCATGCCGAAGGCGCTGCCGGTCATGAAGCGGTCGAAGGCGCTGCCGCTGCGCACCGCGCAGGCGATGGCGAGGGGAACGCCGATGGCGAGCCCAATGATCTCGGCGAGGATCATCAGCTCGAACGATACCGGCAGCCGCTCCGCCACCGCCTGCAGCACGGTCTGTCCGGTGCGGAACGATCGGCCGAAATCGCCCTGCAGCACGTGACCCAGCCAGCTGACGTAACGCCACCAGATCGGCTGATCGAGCCCCATGTCATGGCGCAGCGCCTCCACCTTCTCCGGCGTCGCCTGATCGCCCAGGATCACGTAGGCGAGATCGCCCGGCAAGCAGCGACGCGATCAGGAATGTCAGCAGCGATACGGCGACCAGAACCGGCACCAGATACAGGAGCCTTCGAGCAACGAAGCCCAGCATGGACGGTCATTCCAGCCAGACGTCGGATACGTCGATCACCCCGTGATAGATCTTCGGCAGGCCTTTCAGCTTGGAAGTGGAGATCGCGTAATAGGTGTTCTGGAAGGTCCAGAACCAGATCGCCTCCTTGTTGATGAGCCGGCTGATCGCGCAATAATCCTCGGTGCGCTTTGCGGTGTCGGCGGTCGTCCGCGCATGTTCGAGCAGCTTGTCGAGCTCGGGATTGGAATAATTGGCGAGCGCGACCGGGCTGCCGGTGTGGAAATTCGCATACATCTGCGGGTCGGGATCGGCGAGATCGACGATCCGCCACGGCGTCAACTGGAACTGGCGCATGAAGGCGCGCGGCACGATGGTGGCCTGATCGACCTGCTCGATCTCCATATTGGCGCCGACCTGCTTCCAGAACTGCTGCAGGACCTGACCGATCGTGCGCCCGCGCGGCGTCGCGGTGACGATCATCTTGAAATCGACCGGCTTGCCATAGTCCTTGATCAGCGCCTTGGCCTTTTCGATATCGTTCGGAAGCGCGCCGTCGTCCTTGCACTTGACCCAGGAGCCATCGCCGTAGGGGTTGCTGGCCGGTCGCGCAAGACCGTTGGTGATCGCCTGCGACATCTTCTTGCGATCGATCGCCATCACCAATGCCTGGCGCACGCGCACGTCGTCGAACGGCGCGATCTTGGTGTTGAAGGCGTAGACCGCGGCGCCGGAGCCCGCATAGGTGTGGACCGTCATCTTCGGGTCTTTTTGGGCTTTCTGAATATTGTCCGCATCGTATTCATCGTCCCAGACGATGTCAGCCTCGCCCGATTGCAGGCTGGCGAAGCGCGACTGCGCATCCGGCAGCGGCTTCAGAACGATGCGGTCGAGATAGGGATGACCCTTGTTCCAGTAGTCCGGATTCTTCTCGAGAACCATGCGGTCGCCCGCGGTCCACGATTTCAGGATATAGGGTCCGGTACCGACGGGATTGCGGTTGTAATCGTCGCCCTTGGTCTTCCATGCCGTCGGCGACTGGATGACATTGTTGGAACTCTGGATCGTCATGAGCGCCGGCTGGTTCACCGCCGGATCGTTCAAATTGTAGACCACTGTCAGCTCGTCGGGCGCCTGCACGTCGTGGACGTAGGCGATGTAGAAGGCACAACGGCATTTGTTGGCCGGATCCTTCTGCCGGTCGAAATTGGCCTTGACGGCTTCGGCGTTGAACGGCGTGCCGTCGTGGAATTTGACGCCGGGCCGCAGCTTGAAGGTCCAGGTCTTGTAGTCGTCGGAGTGTGTCCAGGACAGCGCCAGCTTCGGCACCGGTTGGCCCTTGTCATCGAGAGCGACCAGCGTATCGAAGATCGCCGCCGCCGCGGTTTCCGCCGACGTGTCGAACACGCCGACCTTTAGCGGATCGAAACCGGGAATATCGAGTTCAAGGCCAACGGTGATGCTGCCGCCCTGCTTCTGGGCGTGGGCGGCGCCAGCAAACAAGGCCACGCCAAATACCGTAGTAAGGAAAATTCGCGCAAACGCGCGCGAGCGCGATACCGCCTTCATTTGCTGCTCCCTCCAATGTGCCGTCGTCCGGTATTCCGGATCGTTGGTGACTGTTCGTCAGATTGGCCGGAATCGGCAGCCCCGGCAAGGCCGCAAATGTGCGCCGGATGAAAAGCCGCAGTTCTTGCGGCCGTTGTCGAAGCGACGCTTGCCTTCAGCGCAGCTCCGCCACCAGCGGTTTCCCCGAGAAGGCGGCGATTTCGTCCTGCGAAAGACCGGCCTCTTTCAAAAGCGCAACGGTGTGCTCGCCCAAGGTCGACATCCGCTTTGCCGCCGACACGGTGGTTCCGGACATGCGGAACGGCAGGTTCAGGACTTTAAATGTGCCGCCGCCATCCCTGACCTCGGACAGTGCGCCGCGATGGGCGATTTGCGGATCCTTCAACGCTTCGGCGACGGTGCGATAGGCAGAACAGGGAACGCCGTGGTCATTCAATTCGGTCAGGCATTTTTCGGTCGTGAGCGTGCGCGACCACGTCTCGACGCCGTTCATCAACTCCGCCCAGTTGTCGCGGCGGTCGGAATATTTCGCAAAACGGGAATCGGCAATCCACTCGGGATGGCCGATCACCTTGATCAGGCTCTGGAACGTCTTCTCGCTGGCGACGGCCAGCATCACATAGCCATCCGACGTTTCGACCGGGCCGAACATCGGCCGCTGGGTTTGCTTCACTTCGAATTGCGACCACTGCAATTCATTCAAGGTCAGGCTCAGCATCGATTCCAGCATCGAGACGTCGATGTGCTGGCCTTCTTGACTGCCGTGACGCTGGTACAATGCCGCCGAAATGGCGCCGAAGGCATAGACGCCGGTAAGAACGTCGGCGTGATAGATGCCGCAGTAATCCGGCCGGGATCGACCGGGCTGGTACGCGAGGTGCGCCATCTCGTAGCCGGAAGCCGCGTGGATGACGGGCGCATAGGCCGGCAGTTCCGCCGATGGCCCGGTCTGGCCGTAGCCGGAGATCGAGCAATAGATCAGTTTCGGATTGAGCTCACGCAGCGAGTCGTAGTCCAGCTTCAATCTGCGCATCACGCCCGGGCGAAAATTCTCGACGAGGACATCGGTATCGGCGACCAGCCGGCGGATGATCTCGATCGCGTCAGGCGATTTCAAATCGAGAACGAGGCTCTTCTTGCCGACATTGAGCTGGCCGAAGGCAGTGGAGCAGCCGTTGCGGACCGGAGGACGGGTACGCATCGTCTCGCCTTCGACCGACTCGATCTTGATGACCTCCGCGCCCATGTCGGCAAGCATCCGCGTGCAATGCGGACCGGCAATCGTGGTTGAAAAATCCAGTACGCGAAGACCCTCAAAACTCTTTGTCAAATTAGCCTCATCGTTTGCCGCTATCGTCATGTTCCGAAAACTCCCTCCGGCCCGCGTATCGCCTTACCGCGGCGAGACCCTAAATTGCGCAGCTCGGCCGGGGAAGCAATTCCCCCGGGCTCCGACACCTTCGGCGGCCGCCTGACCGGCCCGTATTTCAGTCCAGAAAGAAGCTGGAACCGTTCTTGCATAATTATAGTGCGAAGGCGGCCAAGAGGGCGTTTTTTGAGAGTTTTGTTCGTCACGACCGAAATGGACGACTTTGTCCGGGTGGGCGGTCTCGCGGCCGTTTCGGCGGCTCTCCCCCGGGCGCTTCGGCTCTGGAGCGACGTCAGGATCCTGCTGCCGGGATATCGCGACGTCGTCGAACAATTCATGCATATTCAAATCGTTGGCCGCTGCCCGGCGATGGCGGAAATGCCGGCCTGCTCGCTTGGGCTGGCATCGACCAAGGACGGCCTGCCCGTCTACGTTCTGCTGTGCCCGCAACTTTATGACCGCCCCGGCAACCCCTATGGCGATGCGTCCGGCCGGGACTGGCCTGACAACGACGTGCGCTTCGGACGATTTGCCTCAGCCGCGGCCGAGCTGGCCGCAGGCAGTCTGGACAAGAATTGGGCAGCGGATCTGGTTCACGCCAATGACTGGCAGGCCGCGCTGGTGCCGGCCTACCTCGCCTGGAACGCCGTCAGGATCCCCACCATCCTGACCATCCACAACCTCGCCTATCAGGGCCTGTTTCCGAAGGACGTCGCTGCGCCGGATCGGCGCGCCCGGAGGACTCCTTCCATATCGACGGGCTCGAATTCTACGACAAACTGTCCTTCCTCAAGGGCGGCCTCGTCTACGCATCGCATCTGACCACCGTCAGCGAGACCTATGCCAGGGAGATCACCACGCCGGAACTCGGCTGCGGGCTCGAGGGTCTGCTTCGCCGCCGCTCCGATGCCGCGCAACTGACGGGAATCCTGAACGGCATCGACGAGAGCTGGGACCCGAGGGTCTGCGCGCAACTGGCGCAACCGTTTGCTGCCGGGCGACTGGGAAGGCAAGCAGGCGAATTCGGATTACGTCCGCCAGCAGTTCGGCCTGGCGCTGTCGCGCGGTCCGATTTTCGGCCTGGTTGCCCGCCTCGTGCATCAGAAGGGCGTCGATCTCGTACTGTCCGCCGCCGACGAGATCATCGAGGCCGGCGGCCAGATCATCGTGACCGGCAGCGGCGAGCCCGACATCGAGCAGGCGCTGGTCGATGCGCACCGCCGCAGGCCGGATGCGATCGGGGTCGCCATCGGCTTCAACGACGGACAGGCGCGGCGGATTTTTGCCGGCAGCGATTTTACGCTGATGCCGTCGCGCTTCGAGCCGTGCGGGCTGAGCCAGATGTATGCGCAGAAATTCGGATCGCTGCCGATCGGCCACCAGACCGGCGGGCTCGCGGAAACCATCACCGACGGCGAAACCGGATTCCTGTTCGACCGGCCGTCCACCGAATCGTTCCTCGGCGGCATCAGGCGCGCCTTCGCGACCTTCATGGCGAAGGATCGCCTCAACTCGATGCGCCGCAGCGCGATGTCGCGATCGTTCAGCTGGGACATTTCCGCCGCCTGCTACAGCGCGCTCTATCGGAAGGCGTTGTCCTCTTAAGCGCGCACCGGCATTCACGTTCAGTCCGATGGAGTCTCCCGCGCCGGCTCGTCATCGGCGATGGCGCGCCAGGCCGCGCCGTCGAGATCGTCATATTGCCCGCTCTTGAGCGACCAGAGAAATGCGAGCAGGCCGACCAGTCCGAGCCCAAGCGCCAGCGGCACGAGAATGACCATCACTTCCATCACGCCCTCCCGTTCGCGACGCGGCGCGCGCGAAGCGCGTTCAGCATCACCAGCAGCGAGGAGCCGGACATCGCCGCCGCCGCGATCAGCGGGGTCACCACCCCGCTGATCGCAATCGGAACCGCGAGAGCATTGTAGCCGACCGCGAGCCAGAGGTTCTGCCGCATCAGCAGCAGCGCCTTGCGCGCGTAATCGATGGCCGCGACCACCGGCGCCAGCGGCTTGCCGAGGAAAACCAGATCGGCGGTCGCCTGGCTCAGATGCGCGGCGCTGATCGGCGACATCGAGACGTGCGCCGCCGCCAGCGATGGCGCGTCATTCAGCCCGTCGCCGACCATCATCACCTTGTGGCCCCGGCGTTTCAGATCCTCGATACGCGCGATCTTGTCGGCCGGGGTCACGCCCGCCCGCCACTCGGCTGATCCCGAGCGCCCGCGCCGCCGCCGCAACCGCCGGCTCCCGGTCGCCCGAGAGAATTTCGACCCTGATGTTGCGCTTCTGCGAGCGCCGAAATCATCGCCTGCGCGTCCGGGCGCAGCCCCTGGCGTACGGAAAATACGTATTTCGCTTCGCCAAGGCTGAAGGCAACGATGGAAGCCTCCGGATCGAGGTTCGCGCTGCTCGTTCGCCAATTGCTCCGCGCCGCAGAACGACGGCCTTCCAAGCCTGATCTCGGTTTCGCCGATCGTGCCGCGCACCCCCTGTCCGGGCACTTCGACGGCGCCGACAAGCGGCGATTTCGCGCCCGCCGCCTGCGCCACCGCCGCCGCGACCGGATGATGGCTCGAAAGCGCGAGCTGCCCGGCGAGGCGAAACACGTCTTCGGGGATGCCGGCGGCGTTCACCACTTCGAGATCGGGCAGAGTCAGGGTTCCGGTCTTGTCGAAGATGACCCGGTCGGCCTCGGCGAGCCGTTCGATGGCATCGCCGGAATTGAGCAGAACGCCGGCCCTGAACATCGCGCCCGACGCAACCGTCTGCACGGTCGGGATCGCGAGACCCAGCGCGCAGGGACAGGTGATGATGAGAACGGCGACGCCCGTGACGATGGCGTCGTGCCAGCTCGCGCCCATCAGCACCCAGCCGAGCATGGTCAGTAGCGCGGTGGCATGCACCACCGGCGCATAGAGCCGGGACGCCCGGTCGGCGAGGCGCACATAGCGCGAGCGCGCCTGCAGGGCATTGTCGAGCAGCCGGGTGATCTCCGCCAGCAGCGTGCCTTCCGACGCCGCGGAAACCCGGACGCGCAAGGTCCCGGAGATATTGAGCGAGCCGGCATAGACCGCGGTGCCCTGCTCCGCCGCGACGTACAGGGTCTCGCCGGTGATCAGGCTCTGGTCGATCTCGGATCGCCCCTCGATCACCGTGCCGTCGACCGCGCAACGCTCGCCCGGCCGCAGCAGCACGATGTCGCCGGGATCGATCGCCGCCACCGGCACCACCGAGATTTCGTCGGCGCCGACGAATTTGGTCGCGGTCTCGGCCTTGAGCGCGGCGAGGTTTCCGGCGACCGCCCGGGTTCGCCGCCGCATGCTCTGGTCGAGATAGCGCCCGACCAGCAGGAAGGTCAGCAGCATGATCGCCGCGTCGAAATAGGTATGCTCGGCGTGGTTGATCGTCTCGACGACCGACATGCCCAGCGCAAGAATGACGCCGATCGAGA
Source organism: uncultured Alphaproteobacteria bacterium (assembly GCA_963825105.1). Classification (GTDB taxonomy): domain Bacteria; phylum Pseudomonadota; class Alphaproteobacteria; order Rhizobiales; family Xanthobacteraceae; genus Bradyrhizobium. The sequence goes on along the minus strand of CAWGSB010000011.1, from coordinate 110,608 downwards.
TCGGAACGTCCATATTGACGTTGCCGCGTGCGCAGCGCGCGAAACGCCGACCGGAAGAAAGGCTGGCCCGCATAGGCCGCCGCCGGCAGCGCGATCAGCGCCGACAGCCAGTGAAAGAAATCGCGCTGCTCGGGAATCATGTCGCTGACATTGCCGGACCACACCGGAATCGAAAGCATCATCACATTCATGGTCGCGAATGCCGCGACCCCGAGACAGCGCAGCAGGAAGCGCGATTGTTCGGCTTCCGCAGCCTCCGCGCTCTGCGGTTTCGAACGGATAGGCCTTGTATCCGAGCTCGGCGAGCCGGTCGATGAAGCGGGCGGGGTCGAGCGTGCCCTGCTTCCATTCCAGCGCGACGCGGCGGTCGGTCAGATTGACGCGCGCGAGCGTGACGTCGGGTATCGCCGAGAGCCCCCGCTCGATCTTCGACATGCATCCGGCGCAACTGACGCCTTCGACGGCAAGATCGATGTGCTGCAGTCCCGGGCCTGCGTCCCTGACATAATGCGAGAAGTCGCGCGTCGCCTGCATGACTGCGGCCTTCCTAGTTCAGCAGCACGCGGTTCTTCGACAGGAACATCCGCTGTCCTGCCGCGTCGCCCTCGAGTACCAGGTCCCATTGTCCGGGCGCGATCAGCGGCGCGCTGCCGCGATAGATGCCGCTGCCTACTTCCGAGAGGCCGACCGGCTGGTCGGCCCGCCGGTCGGTAGGCCGCTCGAAGCGGCCCTGAAACGTCAGGCCGGACATCGGCATGCCGCTGCTTGTCCCGCGCCTCGACCTGCAGCGTGGCGCCGCCATCCGGACCGCGCTGGATATGGGCGTTGACCTTCCAGGCCCGCGCGTTCTGGTCGTGGGCGGCCGCGATCTCCTTCTCGTAGGCGAGGCTCGCGCTGTAGGCGCTGTCGACCTCGGTGCCGGGCAACGTCTCGATCGCAAGCCTCATCATGATGAAGTTGACCCCGATCACGACGCCGAAAAACGCGAGCAGCATGAAAAGCACCATGCGTCCGGTCAGCGGCTTCGGTGAAACGGGTGATCTGCTCATGCCAGGCTCCTTCTGGATTTTCATGGGGTCACGAAATTATCGGTCGCCGATGCAACCTCGCCAAGGCCGATGTCGGTGACGTGGAATTTCACCGGAATCGATTTCTCGGGGTTGTCCTCGGAGGGTGCGGTGACGAGAACCCTCAGTTCCGTGGTGGTATCCCGCGCCAGAATGATCATGGGCCTGTCGGGCGTCACGGAATCGGCGCCGACCACATGGACGGTGGCGTTGGTCGGGCCGTCGATGTCGATCGCGATGACACGATCGAAGCCGCGCTTGTTCAGAAGGCGGACCGTATAGGCGTTGCGGATCGAGCCGTCGCTCAGTTTCACCGCGACCGGATTGCGGTCATGCAATACGTTGACGTCGAGCAGCGACCGCGTCAGCAGGGCGTACAGCATGACCGCGCCGACGGCGGCGATCAACGGCGCTGTAGACGATGGTGCGCGGCCTGACGAAACGGTAGATCGGCGGCTTGCCGGCCTGACGGCGGTGGATGTTGATGTCGTTGTCGTAGCCGATCAGCCGGGTTTCCCGGCCGATCTTCTTCATCACCGTGTCGCAGGCATCGATGCACAGGCCGCACTGGATGCAGTCGAGTTGCGGGCCGTTGCGGATATCGATGCCGGTCGGACAGACCGCGACGCACTGATAGCAATCGATGCAGTCGCCGGCGGTTTCGCCCAGCGCCCGCAATTCGTTGGCCTTCTTCAGCGAGGTGCGCTTTTCGCCGCGGTCGTATTTGTAGGTGACGTTGAGCGCCCATTCGTCGGTCAGCGCCGCCTGGATGCGCGGCCACGGGCACATATAGACGCAGACCTGCTCGCGCATGAAGCCGGCCAGCACATAGGTCGTGGCGGTCAGGATCCCGATCCAGATATAGGCCAGCATCGGCGCCTGGAAGGTGACGAGCTGCTTCACCAGCGTCGGCGCATCGTTGAAATAGAGCACCCAGGCGCCGCCGGTCCACCAGGCGATCATCAGCCAGATCGAATGCTTCAGCACGATCTCGGCGAAGCGCTCCAGCTTCAGCGTGCCGCGCGCGGCGTCTTTCCTCATGCGCTCGCGGCGGTCGCCCTCGATCATGCGCTCGACGGCGTAGAACAGATCCGTCCACACGGTTTGCGGGCAGAGATATCCGCACCAGATGCGTCCGCCGACCGAATTCATCAGAAACAGCGTGATCGCGGCGATGATCAAGAGCCCGGTAAAATAGTAGACCTCCTGCGGCCACAGCTCGATGAAAAAGAAATAGAAGCGGCTGTTGGGGAGGTCGATCAGCACCGCCTGGTTGGGCGCACCCAGGCCGCGGTTCCAGCGCACGAACGGCAGCAGGTAATAGACGCCGAGGCAGAACGCCATCAGGCCCCATTTGATGCGGCGGAATGTTCCGGAGACGCTCTGCGGATAGACCTTCTTTCGGGCCGCATAAAGCGGTCCGATATCGTCAACATCCACCTCGGTCGGCAGTACGGGCTTGTTCATCGGCAGGCTTGATCTCGCATTGGCCGTCGAGCCTAGACCCAACTTCCGACGCGCGGTTGATCCAGCGCAAACGGCACGGCAGGATTCTCCTGCCCGCCCCCGGGTCACTTCCCTCCACCGAGCGAGTGAACATACACCGCCATGGCCTTGATCGTGGCGGGATCGAGCCGGCCCACCCATGCCGGCATGACGCCGGCGCGGCCATTGGTGATCGTTTCGATGATCGTCGCCTCGTCGGAACCATAGAGCCAGATCTTGTCCGTCAGATTCGGCGCTCCGACCTCCTGATTTCCCTTGCCGGCGTCGCCGTGGCACACCGTGCAGTTTTCCGCGAAAATCTTCGCTCCCGCTGCCGCGTCATATCCCGGGACGCGTCGGCAGGCCCGACAGCGACCGGACGTAGTTGGCGACCGTGACGATTTGTTCCGTTTTCAGGGTTCCGTCCTTGCCGAAGGCGAGCATCTGGCCTTCGTGGGTCTTTGCATGCCCCGAACGCGCGCCGAACTGGATCGTCTGCATGATCTGGTCGAGCGTGCCGCCCCAGAGCCAATCGTCGTCGTTCAGGTTGGGATAGCCCTTGGCGCCGGCGGCGCCGCTGCCGTGGCATGGCGCGCAATTGTCGCCAAACACCGTCTTGCCGCGGGCGCGCGCCAGCGCCAGCAACGCCGGATCTTTCTCGATATCCGCCAGCGAAGCCGCGCCAAGCGCCACCATCTTGTCGCCGCGGATCTTTTCGAGATTGGCCAGTTCCACCGCGACGTCCGCGCGCGAGGAATAATGCAGCATGCCGGACGTATATCCCGAAACCAGCGGCCACGCCGGATACACGATCCAGTACCCGATCGCCCAGACGATGGTCAGCGTAGAAGGTGATGACCCACCAGCGCGGCAGCGGCGTGTTCAATTCCTTGATGCCGTCCCACTCGTGACCGGTCGTGGTCTTGCCGGAGACGTGGTCGAAATCGCTATGCTCAGTCATGATTCTGTCATTCCTCCCGCAACGGCATTCTCGCCGCCTCGTCGAAGGCTTTCTGGTTGCGAGGCCAAAGCGCGTAAGTCACGATTGCGATGAAAATTCCGACGAAGATCGGCGTCCAGAAGGTGGCGACGAAATCCGATGTGAAATTCTGGACGGTTAGGATTGCTCTCATCGTTCTGCCTTCTCAGCGAAGATTTGCTTTTTCGTTGTACAGCTTGAAATCGACCAGCGTGCCGAGCATCTGCAAGTAGGCGATCAGCGCGTCCATTTCGGTGGGAGCACCCGGCTTGCCGTCGAAATTGCGCGCGACGGCCTTCGGATAGCGTTTTGCAAACGCATCCACCCCGGGATTGTCCGGATCGGCCTGCGCCTTCAGATCGGCAACGGCGTTGGCGATCTGATCGTCCGTATAGGGCACGCCGACGGCGCGGTTGGTCCGCAGATGGTCCGCGATCGTATCGGCATCGACTTCGGTCTCGGCCAGGAACGGATATCCGGGCATCACCGACTGCGGGACGATGGCGCGCGGATTGGTCAGATGCGTCACATGCCAGTCGTCGGAATATTTGGCGCCGACCCGCGCCAGATCGGGCCCGGTTCGCTTCGATCCCCACTGGAACGGATGGTCGTACATGCTTTCGGCGGCGAGCGAGAAGTGACCGTAACGCTCGACCTCGTCGCGCAATGGCCGGATCATCTGCGAGTGGCAGAGGTAGCAGCCCTCGCGGACGTAGACATTGCGGCCGGCGAGCTCCAGCGGCGTGTATGGCCTGACGCCATCGACCACCTCGATCGTGCTCTTCAGGTAGAACAGCGGGGTAATCTCGACCAGGCCGCCGATCGCGATCACCGCCAGAATTCCGACGATCAGGATGATCGAGTTCTTTTCGAAAATTTGATGCCGTGTCCAGAAAGACATTTAATCGCTCCTCATTCCGCCGGCTGAAGAGCGACGGGCGACTGCACTTCCGCCTCACCGGCGCGCACCGTCATCCAGAGATTGTACGCCATGATCAGCGAACCGATCAGGAACAGCGCTCCTCCCGCGGCGCGGATGATGTAGAATGGATGCATCGCTTCCACGGTCTCGATGAAGGAATATTCGAGGAAGCCGAGCGACGTATAGGCGCGCCACATCAGGCCCTGCAGAATCCCGGACACCCACATCGCGGAGATGTAGAGCACGATTCCGATGGTCGCGATCCAGAAATGCCAGTTGACGAGCTTGAGGCTGTAAAGTCCCTTGCGATCCCACAGCCACGGCACCAGGCAATAGAGCGCGCCGAACGAGACAAATCCGACCCAGCCCAGCGCGCCCGAATGCACGTGACCGATGGTCCAGTCGGTGTAGTGGCTGAGCGAATTCACGACCTTGATCGACATCATCGGACCTTCGAAGGTCGACATTCCGTAGAAGGCGACCGACACCACCAGCATGCGCAGCACGGGATCGGTGCGAAGCTTGTCCCAGGCGCCCGACAACGTCATCAGGCCGTTGATCATGCCGCCCCATGACGGCATCCAGAGCATGATGGAGAAGGTCATGCCGAGCGTCTGCGCCCAGTCCGGAAGCGCGGTGTAGTGCAGATGATGCGGGCCCGCCCAGATGTAGAGGAAGATCAGGGCCCAGAAGTGGATGATCGACAGGCGGTAGGAATAGATCGGCCGCTCGGCGCGCTTCGGAATGAAATAGTACATGATGGCGAGGAAGCCGGCGGTCAGGAAGAAGCCGACCGCGTTGTGTCCGTACCACCACTGGAACATCGCATCCTGCACGCCGCCCCAGGCGATGTACGACTTCGAGCCGAACAGCGACACCGGCAATGCGGGATTGTTTCCGAGGTGAAGCACCGCGATGGTGACGATGAAGGCGAGATAGAACCAGTTCGCCACGAAGATGTGCGGTTCCTTGCGCTTGATCAGCGTCACCAGGAACACCAGCAGATAGGTCACCCAGACGATCGTCAGCCACAGATCGGCGTACCATTCGGGCTCGGCGTATTCCTTGGATTGCGTTACCCCGAGAAGATAGCCGGTGCCCGCGATGAGAATGAAGAAATTATAGCCGACGACGACAAACCATGGCGCGAGATCGCCGGCGAGACGAACCCGGCAGGTCTTCTGCACGACATAGAACGAGGTCGCGATCAGGACGTTGCCGCCGAACGCGAAGATCACCGCCGAGGTATGCAGCGGCCGCAGCCGGCCAAAGCTGGTCCACGGCAGATCGAAATTCAGCGCCGGCCACGCCAGTTGGGAAGCGATCAGAAGTCCGACGGTGAATCCGGCGATCCCCCAGAACACCGACATCACCGCCGCGAACTTGATCGGGCCCATGTTGTAATTGGGCCGGCCATTGATTTCCTGCGCCGGCAGCGCGGCCGGGCGATCGAAATACCGGTTAAGGATCGCAAAAACCGCCGCAAGGCTGGCGACGGCGGCGAGAGAGGCATGAAATGCGAAGGGGGCATCGACGGCTTTGGCCGCGGCGATCACGCAGAGAAAGGCGGTCACCGCAAATATCACTGACAAGCCACTTTCGCCGATGGTCATGGATTTTGAATTGGAGGCCTGGCTCATGCGGGTTCTCTCTCAGGGGACACGAATCCACCAACCACAGTCCGGTGGAAGGCGATTTGATCGAGATCAACTGATGGAAGACCAGCGAGGCCGGTATCGAACCCGGCAATCACTTTTTTAGCTTCATGATCAATGGCTTGGCGAATGCGATTCGCTCGCGACACCGGTCATGAGAAGGCTGTGGACCCGACGCGCCGCGTCTTCGGATCGCGCACGGTCATTCGCCGCTGCCGGCACAATCCGCAAGCGCCCTGAGGACATCCCTGCGGGCGATAATGCCGGCCAATCGATGGTCGTTGTCGAGTGCCGGAACGCTCCTGATGCGGTGATCGACCATGAGCTGGAGCACCCGGGTCAATTTCGTGTCGGTGCGGACGTAAATGAATTCCGAAGTCATGACATCGCCGACGGTCCGCCTCATCAGCTGCTCATACGGCGGAATCATCTGGCTCGGCGTAAAGATAAAACACTTCAGCAGGTCGAATTTGGTCACGATGCCGATGACCTGCCCCTCCTCTTCGACCGGATAGGAGTTGAAATCGTCGCGGTCGAACATGGCGCTGAGGTCGCGCACCGTATCCTCGCGCGTCACAGTCCTGACTGCGTGGGTCATGTAACCGGCAACGGTTTGTTCGAGAAACTTGTACAAGGCGCGATCCAATCGATTCCGTGGCTACAACGTTGACCTCTAGTGCGACAGCAACACGCAGCGGGCGGATTGGGTGATGAGATGCTGCGTCATGCCGCCGAGTATCAATTCGCGGAATCGCGAATGACCATAGGCGCCCGCGACAATGAGGCCGGCGCCGAGATCGGCGGCTATTTCGTCCAGCTGAGCAGTCGCGTCCTGGTCCTGATCCCTGTCCGGCACGAGTTCGGAGGCTGAAATACCGTGCCGCGACAGCCAGGCAGCGACATCGCGGACCCGCGACGCGGCGGTCGATCGGCCGCCGCCGTTCTCCGGGATTTCCGCGACGGTCACGTCCTTGGCCTTGCGAAGCACGGGCAGGGAATTGGCGATAGCCCGCCGCGCCTCCGCCGTATCCTTCCATGCCACCAGGACGTTTCGCAAATCGAGCCAATTGACCGAATCGGGGACAATGAGCAGTGGCCGGCCCGCCTGCATCACGAGATCCTTCGGGCTGGCCTGCGCCAGTGGGTCCGAAAGCACCCCCCTGTCTGCGGCGCTGACGATGACGTCGGCGCAACGCGCTTCCTGTAGAATGTAGCGTGCCGGGAAGTCGATGGCGCACCGCCATTCGACCTGCCTGGCCCGATTTTTTATCGCCTCGCGAAATTGCACTTCCAATTCCCCGATGCGCTTTTTTATCGATGCCCGTCCCTCGTCGATCAGATTTTGGGCCTGCTCTCCCGAAGTGAAATAGAGCGGCGGACTGAACTGCGACGCCGCGATCCCGACCATGCTTGCGTCAAATCGTTCGGCGATCTGGCCGGCCGCCTCGAGACGAGCCTCGTTCGACTGATCAAGCGCCAGGCTGACCATGACGGTCGCGTAAGTCATTCGATTTCTCCGTTGCCACGGACGTGATTCTTAAGGGCGGAATCGAAGCGCAGGATGAGATAGATCAAAGTGCCTGCGACCGCGGCGAAATCCGCCGACGTCGCGGGCCTCGCCGATTAACGGCGAAATTCCGGGCACGATTTCGTGGTGGCTACGCGAGAAACCTTGGTCCACATTGCGATTTTCGGGTGAAATTGTGAATCTTGCATCATAGTTTGAGACTCGAGGCGCTTTTCTGACGTCAATCTCGTGTAGGATTGATTCGACTCGGGACTTGCTGGTTCAGGCCGGTGGAGGCCGGATATATTGGAAGTGAAGGCTTGAGCGTGACCGGCACCATTCAGTCACTGCCAGACGACCCCGTTCGAAATGAGCATCTTCAGGCTCCGAATCGAGGGATTCGGCGTCGGAACCTGGGACCTCGATCTTTCGACGCAGAAGCTGGAGTGGTCCGATACCACGAAGAAGTCTTTTCGGGATCGCCCGCGACAAGCCGGTTACCTACGAGCTGTTTCTTTCTCTCCTCGAACCGAAGGATCGTGAGCGCACGGAACAGGCGATAAAGAAGGTTGCCGAGACGCGGCGGCAATCTCGACGTCTCCTTCAGGATCGGCGGAACGCCGAGACCCGGTCAATGGATCCGCGCCCGCGGCGGCCTGGTCAAGGATGACGCCGGGGTCGCGCGCCATCTCAGCGGGATCGTTCTCGATATCGACGAAGAGAAACAGCTCGAAGAGGCGCTGAGAACGCGGGAAAGCCATCTCCGCTCGATCCTCGATACCGTGCCGGATGCGATGATCGTGATCGACGGATCATGGCATCATTCAATTTTTCAGCACCGCCGCCGAGAGACAGTTTGGCTATTCCGAGCAGGAAGCCATTGGCAAGAACGTCAGTCTGCTGATGCCCCACCCGGATAGTGCGCGCCACGACGGCTATCTGGCGCGCTACCGGTCGTCCGGCGAAAGGCACATCATCGGCATCGGACGGATCGTGACCGGCAAGCGCAGGGATGGAACGACCTTTCCGATGCACCTCTCGATCGGCGAAATGCAATCCGGCGGAGAGCCCTACTTCACCGGATTCGTGCGCGACCTGACCGAGCACCAGCAGACGCAGGCCCGGCTGCAGGAACTGCAGTCCGAACTGGTTCACATTTCGCGCCTGAGCGCGATGGGCGAGATGGCGTCCGCGCTCGCCCACGAGCTCAACCAGCCGCTCGCCGCCATCAGCAACTACATGAAGGGCTCGCGCCGGCTGCTGGCCGGCAGCACCGATCCCAATACGTCCAAAATTGAAAATGCCATGGACCGCGCCGCCGAACAGGCGCTTCGCGCCGGCCAGATCATCCGCCGTCTTCGCGACTTCGTTTCGCGGGGCGAATCGGAGAAGCGCGTCGAAAGCCTCTCAAAACTGATCGAGGAAGCCGGCGCGCTCGGTCTGGCGGGCGCCCGCGAGCAGAACATCCAGCTTCGCTTCAATCTGAACCCGGAATTCGATCTGGTTCTGGCGGATCGGGTGCAGATCCAGCAGGTTCTGGTCAATCTCTTTCGCAATGCCCTTGAGGCGATGGCGCAATCGCCGCGGCGGGAGCTCATTGCATCCAACGCCAAGGTCGGAGACGACATGATCGAAGTCGAGGTGTCGGATACCGGGTCCGGATTCCACGACGACGTCAAGGCCAACCTGTTTCAAACCTTCTTTACGACAAAAGAGACCGGCATGGGGGTAGGACTTTCCATCAGCCGGTCGATCATCGAAGCCCATGGCGGCCGGATGTGGGCCGAAAGCAATGCCGCGGGAGGCGCGACGTTTCGCTTCACGCTGCCCGCGGCAGCAAACGAGAGTTGAGAGATGCCGGATAGGGGAAAGGTCTACGTCATCGACGACGACGAGGCGATGCGGGATTCGCTCAACTTCCTGCTCGATTCGGCCGACTTCAAGGTCATGCTGTTTGAGAGCGCTGTGAAATTTCTCGACGCCCTCCCCGGCCTTGACTTCGGCTGCGTGGTTTCCGACGTGCGCATGCCCGGCCTTGACGGAATCGAGCTTCTGAAGCGCATGAAGGCAGACCACAGTACGTTTCCGATCGTGATCATGACCGGACACGGCGATGTGCCGCTCGCCGTTGAAGCGATGAAGCTGGGGGCGGTCGATTTTCTCGAAAAACCGTTCGAGGATGACCGCCTGATCGGCATGATCGAGACCGCGATCCGGCAGGCGGAGCCGACCGCGAAGAGCGAGGCGGTCGCGCACGACATCGCGGCGCGGATAGCAACGCTCAGCCCCCGCGAGCGTCAGGTCATGGACGGCCTGATCGCGGGACTTTCCAACAAGCTGATCGCCCGCGACTACGACATCAGCCCCCGCACCATTGAAGTCTACCGGGCCAACGTGATGACCAAGATGCAGGCCAACAGCCTGTCGGAACTGGTGCGGCTGGCGATGCGCGCCGGCCTGCTGAACGATTGAGCTAAATCAAGCCCAATCCGCCCGCTGCGTGCTATCTGGAAAAACCATGGCCCAGATCAGCACGGAAGAGGCGCGGGTTTTCGTGATGTCGTCCCCCACCAAACCAACGGTCTACGTGGTTGACGACGACGCGGATGTCCTCGGTTCGCTGCGATTCCTTCTTGAAACGGACGGATTCAACGTTCGCACGTTCCGGAGCGGCGCGTCGCTGCTGAACGCCGTCCGTTCGACCGGCGTCGACTGCTTTGTGATCGATTACAAGATGCCCGACATGAATGGCATCGATCTGGCCGGCCGTTTGCGAAACCGCGACATCGCCGCGCCGGTCATTCTCATTACCGGCTACCCCGACGAAAATATCGCGGCCAGGGCTGAAGCGGCCGGCGTCCGGGATGTTCTGCTAAAACCCCTGCTCGACGAGAGCCTTGTCACCCGTATCCGGGGCGCGATTCAGGCGAGCCGTCCGGCCGCCGGCTAAGGCCAAGGGAGCGGTGACCTCCGGTAATATACGTAGGTAAACCCCCTTAAGATATCACGCGAAATTTTCAACCCAGGTTATCCCGCGTAGTTAATTCGCCATCCGCTGCAAAGGAGATGGCACATGCTCAACCAATCACTCAGCACCTCGGTTGTCGCCCACAAGATCAGCCCCGTTGCTTACCCCGCCCCCGCTCCTGACCAGTTCGGCGCCGTCACCGGGCACGCCGGCCTCATCGCCACCGAGTTCTCCTACAAGAAGGACGAGGAAATCTACGGCGAGGATGAGCCTGCGGAATATGTCTACCAGGTGATTTCAGGCGCCGTTCGCAGCTACAAATTGCTTTCCGACGGGCGGCGTCAGATCGGCGCATTCCACCTGCCGGGCGACGTTTTCGGCCTCGAATCCGGAACGGCCCACCGGCTGGCCGCGGAAGCCATTATCGATACCACCGTGCGGCTGGTGAAGCGCCGCAGCCTCGAACAGGCGGCCGGGGTCGATGTCCAGGTCGCGCGCAAGCTCTGGGCGATGACGGCCGGCGATCTCCGGCACGCGGAAGACCATATGCTGCTGCTCGGGCGCAAGACGGCGATGGAGCGGGTCGCCACCTTCCTCCTGGAAATGGATGGCCGGCTTGCGGTCGCGGGAATGATGGCGCTGCCGATGTGCCGCAGGGATATCGGCGACTATCTCGGCCTGACCCTGGAAACGGTGTCGAGGGCGCTTTCCCAGCTCCACACCCAGGGCATCCTCGGATTCTCCGGCGCCCGCCAGATCGTGCTCCGCAACCGCCAGCGGCTGCGCAGCCTGGACGCGTAACAAAGCAAGTTTCACATCGATCCTCCCCTGAGACTTGGCCCGGTTGGCGGATCTCGCCGACCGGGCCGGTTTTTCCTGCCCGAAGCGCAACGTCCGATTCGGTTTTCAAACAGCTAAGAAAGCTTCCACTCTTTCGTCATGGCCGGGCTTCGTCCCGGCCATCAGGCTTCGCCGGGCTTGCGGTGTTGGTCCGCAGAAGCTTTAAGACGGCAACAGTTCTCAACTCACCGCCGTCCGCCTCGGCTCGACGATCTCGAACATGCGCGGAAATTCGTCCATCAGCGCCATCAGCTCGCCGAGCCGCATCGGATTGCCGGTGAATTTTATCTTGCCGGCGCCGACCGCTTCCGGAAACGACGTCTGCTTCGCGATCACCTCGTCGAGCGTCGCTGCGCGCCAGCGTGAAGCTCGGCGTCCGCCGTCGGCCGCCTGCGCGCCCTCGAGATAGGTCAGCGCGCAGTTCTCCAGCGTGAGAACGAAGGTCTCGTCGGTGTCGGTAAAGGTCCAGTTCAGCACGATGTGCTTGCCTTCGGCCTTCGGCCCGTTGAGCCGGACGCCGAGCACGTCCCACAATTGCGAGGTGCGCAGCGCGGCCAGCGTCTCGCGCGGCATCGCCGCGCGCGGCGGCGCCTTCGGCATGCCCTGCCGCAACTCCTGCGCGCCGAACAGATAGGCGTTGCGCCAGGTCGCGCTTTCCGCGGCATAGCCGAGCTGCTCGAAGGTATCGGCGAGCATTGCGCGGGCCGCCTGGTTGTCGGGATCGGCGAACACCAGATGGCTGACGGCCTGCGCCACGAAGCGGAATTCGCCCTTGGCAAAATCCTTGGCCGCGCGATCGAGGATCGCCGCCGCGCCGCCCATATATTCGACGTATTTCCTGCCGGCCTCGACCGGCGGCAGCGGATCGAGATGCACGGGGTTGGCGTCGTACCAGCCGAGATATTTCTGATAGATCGCCTTCACATTGTGCCGGATGTGGCCGTAATAGCCGCGCGTATGCCAGGCGCCTTCGAGGCTTGCCGGCAGTCTTATCGTTTCGGCGATCTCGGTCGCCGTCAGGCCGTGATTCATCAGGCGGATGGTCTGGTCATGCGCGAATTTATAGAGGTCGCGCTGCTGACGGATCATGGTGTCGATGCGCTCTTTCCCCCACACCGGCCAGTGATGCTGGCCGCACATCGCATCCGCCTTGCCGCCCCACATCTGCAAGGCCTCGCCGAGATATTTCGACCAGGCGAGCGCGTCGCGCACGTCGGCGCCGCGGAACGGCAGCAGATTGTGGAAATTATGCGTGCAGTTCTCGGCCAGGTTCAGGAGCTTGTAGCGGGGAACGTAAAAATGCATCTCCGCCGGCGCCTCGGAGTTCGGCGCCATCTGGAATTCGAACTCGAGCCCGTCGATGGTGCGCTTGTCCCCGGTCTCCATGATCAGATCGGTCGGGCGCAGCAGCGCCACCGAACCCACGGCCATCGACTTGCCGAGCCCGCAATCGACCTGCCCGCGCGGCCCCTTGGCGAGGAACGGCCCGAACTGATATTGCGCGCGCCGCAGCATCGCCGGCCCGGCGATGATGTTTTCCGAAACCGCGTGCTCCATGAAGAGATTGGGCGCGATGATCGGCACCCTGCCGCTCGCCAGCGCCGCGTCGTCGAGCACGCCGCGGGCGCCGCCCCAATGGTCGGTATGGGTGTGGGTGAAGATGACCGCAGTCACCGGGCGCTTTCCGCGGTATTTGAAGTAGAGCTCCATCGCCGCACGCGCGCCTTCGATCGACGTCAGCGTATCCACCACGATCACGCCGGTGTCGCCTTCGATCAGCGTCATGTTGGCGATGTCGAGCCCGCGCACCTGATAGACGCCGGGCACCACCTCGAAGAGACCGTGCTGCATGTTGAGGCGCGACTGCCGCCACAGGCTGGGGTTGACGGTCGCGGGCGCCTTTTCCCCGGACAGGAAGCCGTAGGGCTCGAGGCTCCAGACCACGCGTCCTTGGGCGGATGTGATCCGCGCATGGTCCAGCGTGCCGAGAAAGCCGCGCGAGGCATCGTCGAAGTCGGCGGTGTCGGAGAACGGCAGCGCTTCCAGCATCGCCGCCTGCTGCGCGACAACCGTGCTTGAGGCCTCCTTGCGGGGCTTCGCTGGTGGCTGTCTGGGTCATGTTGTCGTCCTCCCTGGAGCGTGATCAGTTCGGGTTGAAACGAGTAGCGTTGGACCAGCCAGTATCGTCGCCTAGATTTTATCGGCATCCGGGCAATCTACCGCGGCAGCAGCCTTGCCTCGCGATATCGGTCGAGCTGATCGCGGATCATGGCGATCGTATCGACGCAGGCATTGAAGCCCGCGCGCCGCAACTTGCCGGTATCGGTGAGCAGGTCCCATTCCTTGGCGAATACGAAATCGGCGAACTCCCATGACGCCAGGCTTTCAAGCGAGCGCCGTTCAAGCCCGTGCCGCGCGACGATCCGGTCCCAGACCGGCCCCTTGTCGGCCATCCAGGTCGCAAGCTTCATATTGCGCGGCACGCCGCAGGGCATGCCGAACCATTGCGCCAGCAAGGGCCAGACCTGGCACCAGCGAAAGCTGTCGCCATTGGTGACATTGAACGCCGCGTTCTTCCCCGTCTCATGCGTCGAGAGGAAAATGATCGCTTCCGCCAGACAGGTCGCGTCCGACAATTCCGACAGCACGGAATAGGCGGCGGCGCTGCCGGGAAAATCCAGCGGCACATTGAGCTCCCGGCAGATCGCCGCGTAGGCGCCGAGCACCGTGATCAGGTTTCTGGAGCGGTTCGGCGCGAAGTCGCAGATATAGGACGGCCGCGAGGCCGACCAGCTCCAGCGCGCTTGCGCCGCCCGCGCGCTCAACAGGTCCTGCTGGTCGTAATAGAAGTTCGGCGGCAGATGCCGGGGATCGTCTTCGCGCGACGGCGTCGGATACGGGCCGAGGTGCATGCCGTACCATTTTATTCCCTCCAGCAGGTGAACGTGCTCGAGCGCGTCGGAGCGCGTCGCCAGCGCGTCCAGCGTCGCGGCCAGCATGGCGACATTGCCCTCGACGTCCTCGACACCGCCTTCCCGGAATGGCGCGCGCGCGGCGAAAAAGGCATGCGTCACCGGTTCGATTGTCGCCAGCGCGCGCCGGCAGGACGCGGGATCGGTCAGATCGGCCGCGATATGGGTGAACGGCGCCTCGCCCGACGGCGCGGTGCGCGACATGCCGTAGACCCGCCATCCGGAACGGCGCGCCAGCGCTGCGGCGATGGGACCGCCGGTCGCACCGGTCGGCCCGATGACGAGTGCGACCCGGTCAGCCATCGCAGCCTAACCCCGCTTCCTGGAGACGCCTGCAGCTATCGGCGATGTCAGCATCCGGGTTCAGCGAAATGACTTCCAGCATCGGCAGCTCGGTATATCCGACCTCTTTCATGACGGAGGCAATGCCCGCGAGCGGAACATCTCCGCATCCCAAGCGGATCGTGCTTGTAACTCTGCCGGGTCGTATCGGAAAAATGCACCAGAGAGAGCCGGTCGCGGACGCGCCGCAATCCTTCCGTCGGGGGCTTCGCCGATGAAGTGCGCGTTGGCCACGTCGTAGATCACGCGAATGCTGTCGTCGCCATAGCCATCGACCACCTTCATCAGCGACTCCGCATCCGGCAGGAAGGCGAACGGCATGTTCTCGACGAACAGTCTTGTGCCGACCTGCCGCGCCAGCGGCGCGAGCGTATCGAGCGCGCGATAAAAATAGGAGATCATGCGATCGCGCGGCATCGGAAACAGCGGATTGGGCTTGCCGGGGCCGACGATGATCCCGCCCGCTCCGAGTTCGCCGGCGCAGCGGACGAATTTTATCAGGAGATCGAGGGTGTAGGCGCGCATTTCCTCCGCGGCGGCGGCGACATTGATGTCGACATTCGGCATGTTGACGGCGACCAGCCGCAGCCGCGCTTCGCAGAGATTGCGCAAGGCTGCGCAGCTGCGAGGCGTCAAGCTCGGCCGGCCAGAGATGGCCGGGAAAGAACATCAGTTCGACCCCGCCATAACCCTGGTCCGCGAGCCGCGCCACGGTATCGGCGGCGCTGCCGCCGAAAATGTAGGAGTAGGTATTGACGCCGAAGCCGGCGGCTGGGTTTTTCATGCTTGTCCCCTCTCCTGCGGCCGTCTGCGCAAGGTGCCGGCCGGCGATGTAGCCGAATGTCAGCGCCGGCCCGAGCGTGATGCCGGGCCCCGGATAATTTCCGTTCATGATCGAACCCATGTCGTTGCCGCAGGCATAAAGGCCCGCGATGGCGGTGCCGTCTTTGCGCAGAACCCGTGCATGGCAATCCGTCTTGCAGGCCGATCGCCGTGCCCAGATCCGCCGGATAGATCCGCAGCGCGTAAAACGGCGGCTGCTCGATCGGCGCGACGCAAGGATTGGGCGAATGGCTGGCGTCGCCGAGGTGACGCTGATAGATGGTGCTGCCGCGTCCGAATTCCGGGTCGAGCCCCGTCCAGCGCATGCGCGTTGTAATTCTTGACGGTCGTCGAGAGCGCCGTTTTTTCGACGCCGATCGAATCGGCGAGCGCATCGATGCTGGGCGCCTCGATCAATTCGCCGCTTTCGACGTAGCGCTTCAGATGCACGGTGAAGGGCTGGATGCGGCCAAGCCCGTAGGTCCAGAGAAAATGGCGGTCGCAGACGAGATAAAACGAACGGTTCGCCGCGTCGTTGCCATCGCGCAGCATGGCGAGGACGAACTCGTGATAGGACAAGGCTTCATTGACAAAACGCCTTCCGGCCGCATTGACCGCGATGACGCCGGGCTTCGCGCGGTCGGTCACGGTATGCGGGAAAACCCCCTGGCTGCCGTCCGCGCGCCGAAACAGCGACGCCGGCACCCAGTAAGCGGGGCTCGCCACGCGCGTATTGAGGCCGCGCCGGCGGCGATCGCGACATGCAGGCCGTCGCCGGTCCCCGCGGGAGCCGTGGCGGAAACCATCCCCGCGCCGCCGGGAAAGAACTGTTCGCGAAGTCTTGCATCGTGCGAGAAGCCGCCGGTCGCCAGCACGACGCCTTTGCGCGCGACGATCGGCCGGCTGCCGGATGAATCCCTGATCCGCACACCGCTGACGGCATCGCCTTCGATCAAGAGTTGCTCGACGCTTGCGCCGAACAGGACATCGACGTTTCGCGCAAGCAGCGACGCGTAGAGCCGCGCCGCCAGCGCATTGCCCAGATGCAGCGTCGTTCCCCGCGGCGCGCGAAGCCGTTGCAGCGCATATTGCGAAATCAGACGCAGCGCGCGCAGGGTCGAGCGAAACGAGCGCCCGAATTTGCGAAGGTGCGGGATGTCGAGCCGGTTGACCATCATGCCGCCGAACACGGTGAATTCCGGCAGCGGCGGACGCAGCCGCGCAAAGTTCGCGCCGAGTCTTGCGCCATCGAAACTGACGGGCTCGAGCACGCGGCCGCCGGCGGTGGCTCCCGGTTTTTCCGGATAATAATCGGGATACGTCTTCACCGGCTGCAGCCGGACCTCGGTATTGGCTTCGAGATAGTCGACCGCCTCCGGACCCCGCGCCAGAAATGTTTCCCGCAAATCGGCGTTTTCGCGTTCCGGAACGGTGCTGGCGAGATAGCTCGCGGCATCGGACAGGCTGTCGTCGATGCCCGCCTGCTTCATCTTGCCGTTGACGGGAATCCAGACCATCCCGCCCGACCACGCCGTCGTTCCGCCGACAAATTCCGTCTTCTCGATCACGAGAACGCTCAAGCCCTCGCGGCTGCGACCGCGGCGGCCGTCATTCCACCGGCGCCCGCGCCAATGACGACGACATCGTAAGCGTCGGAAGCCGGCATGATGGTTGCGGACCGTGCGGTTAGGATACAGCTAGTCAGACGATCCTGGCGTCGTCGGTGACCGGCGAGGTGATCACCAGAAACACCAGATCGACCAGACCCGAATTCGAGATCGCGTGCTCCACCCCGGGCGGCAGGAAGATAAAATCGTGCTTGCGCACCACATGGTTCTTGCCCGCGATCTCCATCAGCCCCTCGCCTTCGAGCACGTGGTAGATCTGCTCCTGAACCTGATGCTTGTGCCGGGCGACATGCGCCATCGGCTGATACATCGAAATCCGGTAATCGAGGTGACGCGTACCAGCGGTCTCCGGCATCACCAGCGGCTTCGACAGCGCGCCGCCGAAATGATTGGGAAATTCGCGCCAGGGCACTTCGGCGATATTGCGGATGAAGGCGCCGCTATTTTCTGAAGTCATGGTCGTTGTTTCCTCTCCAAATCGTCACCAGCGCGGGAAGCGATGTTATCGCCTGTGCAGGAAGCCGACAGCCTCTCGTCCCGCAATTTTTCCGAAAACCAGCGCCCGCAGCACCGCCACCGCATTCGGCGCGGTGCCGTAAAAATGCCCGGTGGTTTCTCCGGCCGCGTAGAGGCCGGGCATCGGCCCCTGCTCGCCCAGGACTTCCGCCTTGGCGTTGGTCTTGAGACCGCCGAAGGTATAGGCGACGGCGCCGACCAGGGGATAGGCGAGAAATGGCGGTCTTGTGATGGCCCGCGCCCAGTTCGATTTTGGCGGTTTCAACGTGCCGGCCGCCGCCAGTCCGTCGCAGCGCGTCGCATCGAACCGCGCCGGGTCGCCGGTCGCCGCGGCATTGAACGCATCGATCGTCTCCCGCAGATTGCCGGCGGGAACGCCGATCTGCGCCGCAAGACCTTCGATCGTGTCGGATCGATACGGCGGCACGTCCGACCTGATCGCGCGCTCAAAACCTTCGATCTCGAACAGCCGGGAGTCGAGGATCGCATAGGCGATACGCTTCGGCCGGGCAAAATGGATGTCGCGGGCGAAAGCCTCCCAGGTCTCGTGCATGAGGCCGCCGCCTTCGTCGAAGAAGCGGCGCCCGTCCTGGTCGACCACGATGCCGTAAGGGTAGACCAGCACGACCGGCGCGGAATGTGTGCTGCGGGGGTCGACCGGCTCGATGTGCATGCCGTTCCAGTCGCCGGCAATGACGGCGCCCTGTTCGGTCGCCATGCGGATGCCGTCGCCGCTGTCGAAGCGCGTTCCCGGCGAAATCAGCCGCAGCGTCTCGGCACCGGGCCCGAAATGCGCGCGCATCATCGCGGGGTTACCCTGGAAGCCGCCGCAGGCGAGAATCACGGCGTCGGCATCGAGCGTTGTCGCGCCCCCGTCACCGGTGCGAACCTCGACGCCGCCGACGCGATGATCCCCGGCCATCACCAGCCGGTTCACCGGGCATTCGTAGCGAACCCTCACCCCTGCGTTCTTCGCGGCGTCGCGAAGCTTTTCAATGATGGCGCTGCCGCCGCCGACCGGCTGGATGCGCGAGGGACCGGCGCTGAGATAATAGCGAGGGGTGATGAACTCGACGCCGTGGCTTTGCAGCCATCCAACCGTCGCGGTGGCGTTGTCCGCCAGCGTGCGGAAATAGCTGCGATCGGCAAGTCCGCCGGACGCCTTGACCATGTCGTCTTCAAAGGCGGGGTCGATCCGGTCCGGCGCATCGAGCCGCATGTTCGAAGGCGACCAGCGGGTGTTGCCGCCGGCCTCGTCTTCGCGCGATTTCTCCAGCAACGTGATGTCGACGGGCAAGCCGCGGCTGCGGGCCTGCTCGGCCGCCGAGAGCGCTGCGGCGAGCCCGGCCGCCCCGTGTCCGACAACAACCAGCTTTGGAGGATTTTGCGACATTCAAGCTCACGGCTCAGGCCTGCGCGTCAGGTGATCAGCGCGCCCCCGTCGATATAGACGATCGATCCCGTCGCAAAGCCGATCGTCATGAAAGCGAGGATCTGCCGCGCGATATCCTCGCCGACGCCGACGCGGCCGACCGGCAGGCTGGCGGCCGTCTTGGCGAGCATGTCGCGGCGCGCCGCTTCCGGCATCGCGGCGCGGATCGGCGTGTCGATGATCCCCGGCGATACCGCGTTGACGCGCACCGGCGCGAGTTCGAGCGCGAGGCTGCGCGCCAGCGACTCGATCGCGCCGTTGGCGGCGCCGACGATCGCGGAATTGGGCCGGGGACGAATGCTCAGGAAACCCGAGACCAGCGTCAGCGATCCGCCGGGGCGGATTTCGGCCGATCGCGCCACGCGCCAGGCGCCCCAGAACTTGCCCTCCATGGTGGAGCGCACGTCTTCCATCGCCACGGTCTTGAAGGGACCTGATCTTGAGCTGCGCCGCGGTGACCACGACATGATCGACCGGGCCGCAGGCGCGAAAGAGATCTTCAACGCTTTTGTCACTGGTGACGTCGACCGGTATCGCCTTGGCGCCCAGACTGGTGGCAGCCGCATTGAGGCGTTCGGCGTTGCGGGAGGAAATGATGACGTCAGCGCCTTCCCGCGTCGCCAGTTCGGCGGTCGAAAGACCGATGCCGGACGAGCCCCCGACGACCACGACCTTCTTGCCTGCAAGCATCATGTTGTTTCCTCAACTCTTCTGTTTTCGCGGATACGAACGCCGCGCCGGTTCGATGCGACGATCAGGTCGGTTCGAATTGCGTGCCAATTCCCGGCTTGCTTCGTCCAAGCCCCGGCAGCTCCCAGACGCCGGCGCCGGTGGGATTGATGTCGGCGGCGATATCGACGTCGATCAGATAGGGCTTGTTGGCGGCGATGCCCTTGCGGATGGCTTCGCCGAGATCGCCGGCGCGATCGACCCGCACGCCTTCGACGCCGCAGGAGCGCGCCATCGCGGCGAAATCCGGATTGTAACGCGCGCCGGTCATGGGATCGTGGAAGTCGGTGGCGAGCTCGCGGCCTCCGAGATAGCCGCGCTGCAGGCCGCGGATCGAGGCATAGGCGTAGTTGTTCCAGACCACCCAGACCACCGGCAGATTATATTCGACCGCCGTTCCCAGCACGTTGGCATGCATGAAGAACGCGCCGTCGCCGCACACCGACACGCAGGGACGGTCGGGCGCGGCGAATTTCGCGCCCATCACGCCGGCAACGCCAAAACCCATCGGCCCAAAACCCATCGAGCCGATCAGCGAGTCCGGCCGCTTCGGCTTGCAGAAGCTCAACAGCCAATTGTGGTGCACGCCGATGTCGCTGACCAGGATCGCATCCTCCGGCAGCGCCTTGTCGATCTCGGCTGCCGCGCGCTGCGGATTGATCGGCGTGGTGTCGTCGGAAAAACCGGGGGCGACGAACTTGTCCCATTCCTTGCGATAGGTGTCGATCTGCGCCAGCCATTTCTTGCGGGCGTCGGCGCGTTTGGTCAGATCGGCGCGGCGGTCGAGTTCGGCATGAATCTGCCGCAGGAAGGTGCGCACGTCGGCCATCAGGCCGAGCGCGACCGGATAGTTGCGGCCGATTTCCTCCGGATCGATGTCGACGTGAATGAGTCGCGTCGGCGGAATGGTGAAGGAATAGCCGGGGATCCACGAGCTCGAGGTGCGGTCGTCGAAGCGCACGCCCAGCGCCAGCAGCACGTCGGCCTGACGGGTGGCGTGATTGGCCTGGTAATGGCCGGCGCGCGCGACCAGACCGAGCGCGAGCGGATGATTGCAGTCGATGGCGCCAAGGCCGGAGGCCGACGCCGCCACCGGAATTTGCAGCCGCTCGGCGAGCTTGAGCAACTCGTCGGCGGCGCCGCCATAGCGCACGCCCTGGCCGACCAGCATCACCGGCCGCTCGGCGCCGAGCAGCATGTCGACCGCCTTGACGACGCCTTCGGGATCGGCGCCGCAGCGGCTCGAAATATTGCCGTTCCAGGCCTTCGCGTTCGGCGCTTCCTCGGCCGCCGATTCCATGAACACGTCGAAGGGAACATCCAGCACCACCGGGCCCGGACGGCCCGTGGTCATGGTCTTCCAGGCCTGCCGCACCGCGAGCGGCACCATCTCGCCGCGCGTCGGCTGGAACACCTTCTTGCAATAGGAGCGCACGGTGGAGGGAAAGTCGGCCTGATAATGCCGATAAAGTTCCTGAAACGCGCCGCGATTGAACTGGCTGGTCGGCACGTTGCCGGTCACCGCCAGGAACGGCACCGAGTTGAGAAACGCATTGCCGAGCGAGATCGGCAGGTTCGCCGAGCCCGGCCCGCAGGAGGTGAAGGTCGCGGTCGGCCGCCCCGAGACCCGGTAATAGACGTCGGCCATGAAGCCGGCGACGCTCTCGTGATGCACCGAGATGGTCTTGAGTTCGTCGGAACGCTCATACAGCGCGTCGATGAACTGGATATTGCCGTGGCCGCACAGGCCGAACACCTGCGGCACTTTTTCCTGGATCAGATAGTCGACGATGACCTGGGCCCCATTGAGCGCATTGCGCGGCGACATCGCATTTCTCCCTACCGGTTCGACTTCTTTTCAGGAGGTCGGCGTACTTGTTTCTGCCGACACTGCCCGGGCGCGCGGCACCCTATTTCTCATAATACTGTACGTCAATTTATATTGTGGTAGACTGCCGGCAGGGAACGCCACCGAGCACGCCGAGCACATTGAAGAAACGCATTCGAAGCCGTTTGCGGCAGCGGCCAATGACAGCGTAGCATCATTCGCTCAGGCGGCATGGAGGCTTAATCCGTGAGAGCGCGTACCAAGCAAAAGACCAGTGAGAAGCCGGCCAGTCCGCGCAAGGCCGCCATCGCCAAGCTGGTGCAGCCGCCGCAGCGCGACATCGACGACGACGCCGACGACCGGCAGCGGGTCGGCGTCCAGTCGCTCGGCCGCGCCTTTGCGATCCTCGAAGAGGTCGCGCGTCACCGCGACGGCATCGGGCTTGCGGAACTGAGCAAGCTGGTCGGCCTGCACAATTCCACCACCTTCCACCTCGCCAAGACGATGGTGTCGCTGGGCTATCTGCGCCAGGAAAAGGATTCCAAGCGCTACCGCGTCGGCCGGCCGCTGTTTGCGCTGGCCGCCAGCGCGCTCGACGAAATCGAGATGGTGAATGTCGCGACCCCGATGCTCGAGGAGCTGTCGCGCGAAACCGGCGAAAGCGCCCATTACGCGGTGCGGATGGGCGACGCCGTCGTCGTGATCGCCCGCACCAGCGGCCCCGGCGCGTTTCAGCTGACCGACCGCGTCGGCGTGGTGCGGCCGGCGCATTGCACCGCGCTCGGCAAGATCATCCTCGCCTCGCTGCGCCCCGATCAGCTGAAGCGTTTCCTCGAGCGCGTCGACATGAAGCCGTCGACCGAGAAGTCGATCACCGACGCTGCCGTGCTGTTGCGCGAAATCGCCGAGATCAAGCGCACCGGCATCGCCTTCGACGACGGCGAGTTCAATCCGGAAGTGCGCTGCGTCGCCGTGCCGGTGACGGACTTCACCGGCCAGGTGATCGGCGCGCTCGGCATTTCCGGCCCGATCTGGCGGCTGTCCAACCAGGCACTGCACAACAGCGCGCAGATCGTGCAGGCGGCCGCCAGCCGGCTGTCCGCCGAATTCGGCGCAAATAGCCCGGCGAAATCTTCATGAACCAGGCCGTGCCTCGCTTTTGGCGTTGACAGCGGCGGCCGCGTCCGGAAATATCATCCAACAATAGAAAAACGTCTCTCACATTCTCGCATGAGCCGGAATTGAAGGGGGACATCGCCAAGCCCTTTGGGAGGAGAACCAACGATGACCCGCTACAGCCGACGAACCCTGTTGAAAGCCAGCGCCGCCTTTGCCGGCGCCTCGACGCTCGGATTTCCGTCGATCGTCTACGGCCAGGCCGAAAAGATCAAAATCGGCCACCTCACGCCGCTGACCGGCTTTCTCGGCGCGCTCGGCGCCTATGCCGCGCTCGGCATGAGAATGGCGGTGGAAGAAATCAACCAGAGCCGGCGGCGTCATGGGACGCCAGCTCGACGTGATGTCGGAAGACTCGGTCAATCCCGCGACCGCGGCGACCAAGGCGCAGCGCATGCTGGAGCAGGATGGCGCGCTCGTGCTGATGGGCGAAGTCAATTCGGCCTCCGCGTTGACCATCATGCAGGTGGCCGAGCGCAACAAGAAGCTGTTCATCCAGACCGGCGCGCGCTCCGACGCGCTGCGCGGCAAGAACTGCAACAGATACACGTTCCACACCGATATCCCGAACACCGTGATGGTGAATACCGTCGGCAAGGCGCTGCTGCGCGACAACATGGTGAAGGACAAGAAGTTCTTCGGGCTGACCGCCGACTATATTTTCGGCCACGATCTCCTGGCCGCCGCCAAGCGCTTCTTCGCCGCCAATCAGGGCAATCTGATCGGCGACGAGTTGATCGCCACCGACGTCACCGATTTCAGCCCCTATCTGCTCAAGATCCGCCAGGCCAAGCCCGACGTGGTCTGTTCGAACCTCGCCGGCAACCAGGTGACCACCCTGATCAAGCAATATGCCGAATTCGGCCTGCCCTATCCGATCGTCGGCTTCAACCTCAACACCGCCGACGCCTGGGCGGCGGGCGAAGGCAATCTCTCCGGAATCTGGCCGACGGTCTGGTATCACACCCTCGACGTCCCGGCCTCCAAGACCTTTGTCGAGAACTTCACCAAGAAGAACGGCAAGCCGCCGGAGAACCACGCCTGGATCGAATACGTCGCGTTCAAGATCATGGCGCAGGCCATGAACGAGACCAAGTCGACCGACACCGACAAGCTGATCGCCTATCTCGAGAAAGAAACGGAGTTCGACATCCTCAAGGCGCGCAAGGCGCACTTCCGGGCGTGGGATCATCAGTTGATCCAGGAAGCCTATACGTTCTCGCCGAAACCGAAGGGCCAGGCCAAGGATAAATGGGACCTCATCACGCTGGGCGCGGCGGTTCCCGCCGCGAATGAGCCGCTCGAGGTCCTCAATCCGACCAAAGAGCAGAACCCCTGCTCGTTGTAACCTCTGCTTTGGCCGCCCGGTGCGTCCTGTTCGGGACGCGCCGGGCGGCAGCGTATTGTCGCGCATCGCGGCGCGGCTGACATCAAGGTCTCCCTGGAGCGAGAATGCAGTTCGGGTTCTTGCTGGAACAGGTGGTGAATGGCCTCGTGCTCGGAGGCTATTATCTCCTGATCGCACTGGGGCTGTCGCTGATCTTCAGCGTCGGCGGCGTAGTCAATCTGGCGCACGGCGCGTTCTACGCGCTCGGCGCCTATCTGTCCCTCGAAATCACCAAATATCTCGGCTTCGGCGCGGCGGTCGTGATCTCGCCGATCGCGGTCGCGATGCTCGGCATTCTGTTCGAGCGCTACATCCTGCGCCGGTTCTACACCGCCGATCCGATCCTGAGCCTGCTGGTGACCTTCGGACTTGCGATGGTCGCCGAGCAGACGATCCGCATCATCTGGGGCGCGTCCCCATTGCCGGCTTCGATCCCGCCGGTGTTCCGCGGCTCGGTGATCGTCGGCGACTTCCTGTTCTCGCGCTACCGCCTGATGCTGCTGGCGGTGGTCGCCGCGGTACTGCTCGGGCGTCTGGCTGCTGCTGCACAAGACCTCGTTCGGCCGCGTCGTGCGCGCCGGCATCCAGCGGCCGGACATGGTCGCCGCGCTCGGCATCCGGCTGCAGCCCTACATGACCGCGATCGTCATGCTCGGCGTCGGCATGGCCGCGATGGGCGGCGCGTTCTTTGCGCCGATCACGATCGTGCATCCGGCGATGGGAGCCGAGATCATCACCGTCGCCTTTGTCGTGGTGGTGATCGGCGGCCTCGGAAGCTTCTGGGGCGTGGTGATCGCGGCGCTGCTGGTCGGCGTCGTGCGCGGCATCACCATTCATTTCGTCCCGGCCGCCGGCGAAGCGTCGATCTACGTGCTGATGTTTCTGATCCTGCTGGTGCGGCCGCGCGGGCTGCTCGGCGAGCGTATCGAGAAATTCGAATGAAGACCGCCTCGCCCGCCCAGAAATACCGGCCGTTGCTGCTGGCAGGCCTCGCGCTGGTCGTTCTGCCGTTCGTCCTGCCGTTGCTCGGGCTCTCGCTGAACACCGGAACCATGGTGGTGATCCTCGCGATCGCGACCATGGGGCTCAATCTGTGCGTCGGCTACACCGGACTGGTGTCGTTCGGCCACGGCACCTGGTTCGGCATCGGCGCCTACGCCGCGGGATTGATCCAGCTGCACTGGTTCGGCGGCGAGATCTGGCTGCCGCTGCTGCTGTCGATGGTCTTCGTCGCCATCCTGTCCGCGGCCGCGGGCGTCATCATCCTGCGCCGGCGCGGCGTCTATTTCTCGCTGCTGACGCTGGCGCTGGCCGCGCTGACCTACACCGTCGCGTTCCGCTGGAGCGAGGTGACCGGCGGCGAAGACGGCCTCGGCGGCCTGCAGCGCGGCAGCATCGGCACGTTCAGTCTCGACAACGCGCTGACCTTTTACATCACCGTCGCGCTGATCGGCCTCGCCGTGCTCTATGTGCTGCTGCGCCTGTTGCGATCGCCGTTCGGCCACGTCCTGGTGGCGATCCGCGAAAACCAGTTGCGCGCCACCTTCCAGGGTTATCCGGTCGAGCGCTACAAGCTCGTCGTCTTCGTGATCTCGGCCGTGGTGACCGGGCTTGCCGGCGCGCTGCTCGCGTTCCAGACCTACCTGGTTTCGGCGGAAGCGGTTTCGGTGCCGTTCTCCGGCGAAATGCTGGCGATGGTCGTGATCGGCGGCATGCGCAGCATGCTGGGGCCGGCGCTCGGCGCGCTGTTCTTCATCCTGTTCCGCGAACTGTTTTCGATCTGGACGCCGAACTGGCTGCTCTGGTTCGGACTGATCTTCGTCGCCTTCGTGCTGTATTCGCCGGACGGCCTGGTCGGCATCTGGCGCACGCTGATGCGGCGCTGGTGGCCGGCGCCGGAAGAAGCCGCCGCCATGAGCAAGCGCAAGATCTACGAAGGCCTGCCGCTGCCGGGTTTCCTGATGCCCGAGGGCCTCAAGGGCACGGTGCTGGAGGTCAAGGGCATCTCCAAGCATTTCGGCGGCATCCGCGCCGTCACCAACGCAAGCCTTCAGATCGGCGCCGGCGAGATCCACGCCCTGATCGGCCCGAACGGCGCCGGCAAGACCACGCTGTTCAACCTGGTATCGGGCCTCTACCCGACCGACGCCGGCACCATTCGGCTCAACGGCCAGGAGATTCAGGGCGTGCCGTCCGACCTGATCTGCCACCGCGGCCTGGCGCGCTCGTTTCAGATCACCAACCTGTTCCGCGGCCTGTCGATCTACGAAAACCTGCGGCTGTCGCTGCAGGCGCAGAGCGACATGCGCTTCAACATCTGGCGCGACATCGACAGCTATCCCGGAGATCCACGCCGAAACCGCGGAACTGATAAAATTCCTCGGCCTCGAAGGCATCGAGACAGATCGAGGGCGGCGAACTGTCCTACGGCGGGCAACGGCTGGTGGATCTGGGCATTGCGCTCGGCTCCAAGCCGCAGGTGCTGCTGCTCGACGAGCCGCTGGCCGGCCTTGCCGCCGCCGAGCGCGAACGCGTCTCGAACCTGATCAAGAACGTCGCCGCCAACATTCCGGTCCTGATCGTCGAGCACGACATCGACCGGGTGCTCGGCTTCTCGCAAGCCGTCACCGTGATGAACCAGGGCGAAGTGCTGATGACGGGCTCGCCCGACGCGGTGCGCGCCGACCGGCGCGTGCAGGAAATCTACACCGGCACCGGCATTCCCGAGGTCGAGCACAACCGCAGCGATGACGTCCAGCGGGAAGCCGCGCAAATCCTGCGCTTCGAAGGCGTCAACACCTTCTACGGCAAGAGCCATATTCTTCACGACGCGACGCTCGATGTGCGCGAAGGCGAGATCGTCGCGCTGTTGGGGCGCAACGGCGCCGGCAAGTCCACGCTGCTGAAGACGCTGGCCGGGCTGGTCCCGCTGGCCTCGGGCAAGATCGAATATGAGGGCCGCAATATCGCAGGCCTGCCGGCCCCGGATATCTCGCGCGCAGGGATCGGCTACGTGCCGCAGGGGCGCGGCCTGTTCGCGGGCATGACGGTGCGGGAAAATCTCTCGCTCGGCCGCCTGGCGCGCAAGACCGACGGCAGCCACGGCGTGGTGTGGAGCGAGGAGCAGATCCTCGAATATTTCCCGCGCCTGAAAGAGCGCATCAATGTCGCGGCGGACTATCTGTCCGGCGGCGAACAGCAGATGGTGGCGGTCGCCCGCGCCATGTCGGGCAACGTAAAACTGTTGCTGCTGGACGAGCCGTTCGAGGGGCTGGCGCCGACCGTGATCCTCGAACTGTTCAAGGTGTTCGACCTGTTGCGCCGGCACACCTCCATCGTGATCGTCGAGCACAATCTCGATCTGGTGCTGGCGCTGGCCGACCGCGTGTTCGCGCTGGAGCGCGGCGCGGTGTTCCACGAGGGGCCCGCGGCGCCGTTATTGACCGATCTCGAATACCGCAAGAAAATCCTGTGGCTGTGAAAAGGCGAAGCCGTCATTCCGGTGCGATGCCAACGGGTCCGCGCCTAGCGCGGCCCGATGACAGGCTCCGCACCCGGAAGCTCGCGATTCCCCGATGAGCAATTGCACATCTGAGGTCTGGTCCTTTGGACCATCCCGGAATGACAGCCGTCAGGCTTCATCGCTTCGCGCCTCGCAATGACGCTGAGAGACCGAAGGAGGCCATGATGCTACATCTGCTGGCGGCAATACTGGCCGGTTCAATAACCCTATTCGCGAGTCACGCCATGGCGACCGACGAGAAGTTCACTATCGCCGTCTTCACCAAGAACTCGACCAATCCGGCCTATGAAGCGTTCCGCCTCGCCGCCGACCAGATCGCGCGCGCGGCGGAGGCGCGGACCGTGCACTACGTTCCGAAGAAGCCGGACAATGTCGACGAACAGAAGGCGATGGTCGAGCACGTCCTGAAGGACAGGCCGGACATCGTCATCTTCATCCCGGTCGACGACGTCGCGATGATCGATTCCGTCAAGAAGCTCAACGAGGCGAAAATCCCGATCGTGCTCGTTTCCAACCCGCTGCCCGGCAGTTTCGTCACCTATGTCGGCGCCGACGACTTCGAGATCGGATACCGCGAAGCGCGCTATCTGTTCGAACACCTCGGCGGCAAGGGAAAGATCGTGATCATCGAAGGCACGCCCGCCGCGCCGACCAATCGCGAACGCGTGCGCGGCTACAAGCGCGCGCTTGCCGAGTTTCCCGGCATCGAGGTCCTCGGCTCCGGGATCGGCAACTACCAGCAACCCGACGCCAGACGCGTGATGGAGAAATTCCTGAAAGACCACCCGCAGATCGACGCCGTGCTCTCGGCCAATGACGGCATGGCGCTCGGCGCGCTGGAGGCGCTGAAGGAGGCCAACCGGACCGCCGTCGTGATCGGCGTCAACGGCATCCTGCCGGCGGTGAAGCAGATCGAGACCGGCGCGATCCTAGCTTCGGTCGATTTCAACATGTTCAAGATCGGCTGCACGGCGACGCGCGCGGCGGTGCGCTATCTCAAGCACGAGCCGTTGCCGGAAAAGATCATGCTGCCGGCCGAGATCATCGACAAGAGCAACTACAAGGCCTGGCTGGTTCCGGTGAACCAGCAGACCTGCCCGGAATGGAGCGACGTCGTCAAATGACGGATCGGATCGCTGTCTGCCCAATTTTTCGACGGCCAAGCGCCGGGCACGTGCCTCCTTTCTTGATCCAGGTCAAGGAAGTCTGGATATTCTGTGTTTTTATTGCGACCCGGCGCTTCGCGAACAAGCGGATGAGCCTCCAACAATCGATGTAGAGGAAACGGCCTCGGGCAGCGTTGCGCGCGCTGGTCTAAATCGTTGTGCGGGGCATGTGCTCGGCTCCAAACAGGAAGATTTGGAGAAACATCGTGGCGAGAAATATCGACATTCGTTATCTCGAACAGCGATACTTGGCGCTCGAGAATGAAATCGCGAACGCCTTGCTTCGCGGACCTGCCGACGACCTGAGGGTCGCCGATCTCAAGTACCGCAAGCTGATCATCGCGGACGAGATCGAACAGCATCGTCTCGCGGCGCTGCGCCTCGATCTCGTTGATTGATACCCTTCGCGGCGAACGGCAACAGCGCCGGGTAGACGGCGGGTTGACGTATATCAAATTTGGAACCCGGGAAATCCGCTATCTTCAAAAACAGACAAATCTTCAATCATAAGCCAAAGGTGGCATATGAATAATTTGTCCAGGGAGTTTCAGCTGTTGTTGGGCCACGCAGCGTTCAAGCTTTGGCCAGACCTGCCGCGCGATATGCAGGAAAGACTTTTTGAGGCGGCTGTCCCCGACAATCCTCAGCTGAGATATAGCTTCGCCGTCTTTCTTCACGACCATCATCCGAGAACCGCGCACCCGCCCAGGCCCGCCCACCCGGCGTGAGACGTGCGGAAGGCAGATCTTGGCCGCTGCAAGGATCACTCTTCCGCAACCGTGATGGTGCAGTCCTCGCCGCCCTCGCGCCAGGTTCGTAATCCCACTTCCTCGAGAAAAGGCCACTCGCTCTGGTCGACGCGCGCGAACAGGTTGACTCTGGATTCGCCGCGCCAGTCGCGCACCGTCTCGGTGCCGTAAAACCAGCCGATGGCCTCGAAGCCGGTGACGTCGCGGTCCGACCACTCGCAGGCGTAGATGACGTCGCCGAGCCCGGCGTTGAGAATCTGGTTCTCGCGCGGCGGCTTGTTCGGCAAATCGAGCTTGGTGTGGGTTTCGCGGCCGGTCCATCGCGCGTTATAGGCCTTGATGGTGAGCGGCAGCTGCTTGCGGATCGCCTCCCAGGTCTTTGGGGCCTTGTCCAGCATCACCCTTGCCGTGAAGTGGCCGCCGCGCGCGAAGCTGAATTTGATCCTGGCCATTTTTGTCTCCGGTTGAGGAAAATTGGATTGGCGGCGTTGAGCGCGGGCTCCCACTTTATCAGGCCGCGAGCACCTCGCCGATCCGGCTGCGGATGAGTTCGCGCTCCTCTCGCCCCGTATCGGCATCGAAGCTGACGTCGTAGGCGATTTTGGCGGGCCGTTTCAGCACCACGATGCGGTCGCCGATCTCCAGCGCCTCGCTGATCGAATGGGTGATGAAGACGGCGGTCTTGCCGTTTTCCTTCACCAGGCGGACGAATTCCGCGCGCAGCCGCCCGGCGGTGGATTCGTCGAGCGCCGAGAACGGCTCGTCGCACAGCAAGATATTGGCATTGGTCGCAAAGGCGCGCGCGATCGAGACGCGCTGGCGCATGCCGCCGGACAGCGCGTGCGGGTAATCATCCTCGTGCCCGCCGAGTCCGAGTTTTGTCAGCCATAGCTGCGCCGTCGTCCGCCGTTCCGCCGCCGGCACCTCCAGCATCTCCAGCCCCAGTTCGACGTTCTGGATCGCGGTGCGCCACGGCAGCAGCCGGTCGTTCTGGAACACGATCGCAATTCTGCCGCGAAACGAGTCGAAATCGGCGAAGGGATCGCGCCCGTCAACGCGCACCGTGCCGCTGGTCGGCTCGGTCAATCCTGCGATCATGTTGAAGATGGTCGACTTGCCGCAGCCGGTCTTGCCGAGCAGCGCCAGCATCTGGCCCGGGCGGACGTCGAGATTGAGATCGTCGACCGCGCGGTAGGCCGCGTCGGAGCCGGCCTTGCCGAACACTTTTGACACACGGTCGAGGTGGATGGCCGCCTCAACCGGCGTGACGGTATCCCTCATATCGCGCGCTCCGACACGGCGCGGTAGCGGAACGCGGTGTTTTCGATCAAGGTCAGCGCGCCCTGCACGATCAGCACGAAGAACACCAGCTGCAGCGTCCAGGCCAGCGCGCCGGCCATGTCGAACAACTGCTGCTGCTGCAGCAACTGATAGCCGACGCCGCCGGTCGCCCCGACCAGTTCGGCGACGACGACCACGCGCGAGGCGTTGCCGAGATTGACTTTCCACGCCGTCAGGATGTCCGGCAGGATGGCGGGGGCGATCATCACCCGGAACAGTTTTAGGCGGGTGGGCCGGAAGCTGAACACCATCTCCATCAGGTCTTTCGACATGCCGCGCAACGCGCCCAGCACCTGAAAGGTAAAGGCCGGCAATGTCGTCATCACCATGATGAAGAAGATGCGGAACTCGATGCCGTGAAACCAGATGATGGCAAACACCACCCAGGACAGCGCGGGAATGCCCTGGAACAGCGTCAGGATCGGAGAGAGGAATTGATCGACCGCGCGCGAGCGCACCATCAACAGCGCGAGCCCGCCACCGACGATGAAGGCGCCGGCAAGCCCGGCCAGGATACGAAGGATGGTGGCCAGCACGTCGGCGAACATCGCGCCGCTGGAAAATATCTCCAGGCAGCGCCAGAACACAGTGATCAGCGAGGGAAACAGGAAGCGCGGGAAAAACAGCGAGGCGAATTGCCAGACCAGGATGACCACGACGAAAGGCAGCACCGACGTCCCCAGCCGCCTGATCGCCGCGAACAGCATATTCGCCCGCGGCGACGGTCCGGCTTGAGGCGCGGCCTCGCTCATTTGCCCGGCGCCTGGTAGATCGTCGAGGCGGCGGGGTCCGAGGGCAGGAAGGCGATCGACTTGCCGGCGGAATAGACCGACTTGATCTCCTTGGCGACGTCGGAGGCCCACTGCACGTTCATGCCGAGCCGGTCATTGGCGCGGATGAGGTCCGCGATCGCCTTCTGGTCCTCGGGCGTTCCCTTCGCCGCGATCAGCTTTGAAGCCTCGTCGGGGTGCGCCGTCACCCATTCGGCGGCTTCCTTATAGGTCGCGTACAGCTTCGGAACCAGCTTCGGGTTCTTCTCCACCCAGTCGGTGTGGGCGGCGACGCCGAGATAGGGAATGTTGCGGCTGCCGGTGAATTTCTTCCAGCTGTCGGCAATGGCGAGATCGATCGTCCGCATGTCCGGCTTCTTCGTCAGCAGCGTGGTGTAGGCCGGTTCCCAGAGCTGCACCGCGGCGGCGCGATCGGCGAGCGCGTAGCCGATCAGGCCCGGGGTCGCGGTATTGACCACCGAAAATTTCGCGGGATCCGCGCCGAGCTGCCGCGCGAACCAGTCGAACATCACATAATTGGTGGTGCCCTTGGCCGCGGCGAGGTCCTTGCCTTCGAGGTCTTTCAGGGTCTTGACCTCGGGCCGGGAGGTGACGACCGCGCCCCAGAAATCAAACAGGTTGAACAGATAGGTCACCTTGACGCCGCGGGTATCGGCAAGGCCGACCGTCAGCAACGCGGCGCTGCCGCCGAGCTTGAATTCGCCCGAGTTGAACTGCGCGGTATAGGCGTCGGGCGTGCGCTCCTCGAATTTGATCGCCAGTCCGTTCTTCTCGTCCAGCTTCTGCGCCTTGATCACCGGCGGCAGAAACGCGCCGAGCGAGGGAGGCCCGAACACGACGATGGAGAGCGGCTCGGGAGCCTGCGCCCGCGAAGCCCCCGACGAGAGCAGAATCCCGACGCATACAAGACAAGCCAGATATCTATTCATGATCCTTCTCCCGCAATCTTTGCTCGCTACTATCCGCAATTTCCTCACAGGCCGAAAAGTTTGCGCGCAAGCCCGCCATTGATGGCGGCGCGCTCGTGATCGGAAAATCTGGTCTCGGCGACAATTTTCAGCGGCGCGAGGTCGCCGATCGGAAACGGCATGTCCGAACCCATCATGATCCGTTCGGGGCCTACGATGTCGGCGAGGTAGCGCAGCGTGCGCGGGTCCTGCACGATGGTGTCGTAATACATGGCTGCCAGCGCCGCGTCGGGATCGCCGAGCTTGTCCTTGTCGAGGGTATAATTCCGGCGCAGCCGGCCGATCACGTAAGGAAGCGCCGCGCCGCCGATTCCGGCGATCATCTTCGCATTGGCATAGCGGGTGACGTGCCCGGCATAGATCAGCCGCGACACCGCGATCAGCGTATCGGTGATGCGTCCCACCGCATTGGCCATGCCGTAATCATGCACGCGGTCGTCGCCGCTTTCGAATACCGGATGGATAAAGACGACCGAGCCGAGCTCGTTGGCGGCCTCCCAGAACGGCTTGAGCGTGGGATCGTCGAGCACCCCGCCCTTGCCCTTGGGCTGCGTCCCGATCATCGCGCCCTTGAAGCCCGAGGCGTGGGCTTCCCGCAGCACTTCCGCGGCGCGCGCGCCGTCCTGCAAGGGAACGGTGGCGAGCGGCACGAAGCGCGGCTCGCGCATCGCGGTTTGCGCGAGATGCGTGTTGATCAGGCGCGACCAGATCGCCCCCTCCTCCGCCGGCACTTCGTAGGCGAACATGTCAAGCCAGCCGCCGACCACCTGCCGTTCGATCTTCTGCTCATCCATCCATTTCAGGCGGCCGGGCAAATCGCCCAGCGGCTTTGAGACCGGCCGGGTCGGCTTTCCCCCGGCGAAGGAGAAACCAAGACTGCCGCCGTCCTCGATCAGCCGGATCGACGGAAAACTCGACGCCTGCGAGCGGATCGCGTCCAACAGGCTCGGCGGCACCAGATGGGCGTGGCAGTCGATGATCATTTCGCTTGCTCTTTTGATTTTGCTTGTTGCGCGTCCGCGATGGCGTCGCCGATGGCGGAAATGCGGATCGGAAGCTTGTTGAAGGAAATACCCAGCGGCGCGACGCAATCATTGACGGCGGACGATATCGCGGCGGGGGCGCCGAGATAGCCGCTTTCGCCGGAACCCTTCTGGCCGAACACGGTATAGGGCGACGGCGTGCAGTGATGCACGATCTCGACCGCGGGCACCTCGTGGGCGGACGGCAGCAGGTAGTCCATGAACCCCTGCGTGATCAGCTGGCCCTCGTCATTGTAGACGAATTCCTCCAGCAGCGCCGCGCCGAGGCCGTGCGCGATGCCGCCCAGCGTCATGCCCTTGACGATATGCGGGTTGATCACCGTGCCGCAATCGTGACCGATCACGTAGCGCCTGATTTCCGGCTTGCCCAGCGCGGGATCGATCGCCATCAGCACCACGTGAAACTCGAAGGAGTGACAGGGATACATCTGGACGCGGCCGTCCTTCGGCAGCCTGGTGCCGGTCGGCACCTGCATCACATGCGTGGTCTCGAGGCCGGGCTCCATGCCCTCCGGCAGCAGATGATAGTTGCGGTGGGCGATCGTGACGAGTTCGGCCCAGCCGAGCTGCCTGCCGCTTTTGGGGTCGCTGACGCCGCCGGAAGCGTAGACCACCTTGTCCTCGCCAAGGCCGAACTGATGCGCGCCGATCCGCGTCAGTTTTGCCTTCAGCTTCTGCGCGGCATGAAACGCCGCGCCGCCGAGCATGATCGCCATCCGGCTGCCGACCGGCGAATTGGAAGGCAGGCATGCCAGCGAATCCGGCCGCACCACGCGGATCAGGTCAGGATCGATCTGCAGCACTTCACCCACCACCGTCGAAACCAGGGTCTCGTGCCCCTGCCCCGACGAGGTGTTGTGGATGGTCACCGTGACGAAGCCGAGCCCGTCGACGTTGATGCGGCAGGAATCCATCCAGGTGGTGGTGGTGTTCTTTTCATTGAGCAGCGGTTCGAACGACGAGTTGCCGCCGCTCGGCTCCAGGCAAGCCGCAATGCCGATGCCGGCCAGGAGCCCGGAAGCGCGCAGCCGGTCGCGTTCCTGTTCCAGCGCGGCGAAATCGATATGGGCGAACACCTTGTCGACCACGGTGTGGTAGTCGCCGCTGTCATAGGTGCTGCCGCTCGGGATCAGATAGGGGAATTCCTCCTTGCGGATGAAATTGCGGCGGCGCACTTCCATGCGGTGGAGGCCGGTCGCCGCGGCGACCTTGTCGATCGCGGTCTCGATCGCATAATTGGTCGGCGACTGCCCGAAACCGCGCACGGCTTCCTGCACGGCCTTGTTGGACGTCACCGACTGCGCGCGGTACTGCACGCTTTCGATTTTGTACGGCCCGACGATGGCGCCGATCGGCTTGCCCAATTGGAACGGCGCGCGGCCGGCATAGGCGCCGGCATTGTCCAGCGCCCGGATCTTCATCGACTTGACGATGCCGTCATCGTTGAACGCGACATCGACATCGAAAATGCGGTCGGGGCCGTGGGCGTCGCCGCCCCCCATATTGTCCAGCCGGTCCTCGATCAGGCGCACCGGCCGGCCGAGCCGCCGCGCCAGATGCGCCACCAGCACGGTCTGCTTGATGCCGCGCTTGACGCCGTAGCTGCCGCCGACATCGACATCCTGATGCACCCGCACGCCATTGGCGGGTATCCGCAACGCGCGCGCGATCTGGTCGGGATATTTCGGCATCTGGATCGACGCCCACACGTCCAGCATGTCGCGCCAGGGATCCCAGGAGGCAACGACGCCAAAGGTCTCGATCGGGACCGTGGAACTGCGGCCCCAGGTCACGCGGAACGACAGATGGCGCGGGCTCTCGGCGAAATGTTTTTCCACCTCGCCCCAGACAAAGGTGCGGTCGAGCAGCACGTTGGAGCCGTGCGCGGGATGCACCGGCGGACTGTCCGGCCTGAGCGCCTCTTCCGCATTCAGCACGAAAGGCAGCGGCTGATAGTCGATACGAACCTTCTCAGCGGCGTCTTCGGCGAGCGCGCGCGATTCCGCGACCACGGCCGCGACCCATTCGCCGGCATAGCGGGTCTGGCCGACCGCGAGCGGATGGCGCTTTACCAGGGGCGTATCGAGGCCGTTCATCAGGGGATCGGTCGCGGCGGCAAGCTCTTCGCCGGTGAGCACATAGTGCACACCCGGCATCGCCAGCGCTTCGGAAGCATCGATCGCGACGATGCGCGCGGCCGGGTGCTGCGAAGGCAGCACCGCCACATGCAGCATGCCTTCGAGCGCGACATCGGCGACGTAATGGCCGCGGCCCGCCACGAAGCGGCGATCCTCGCGAACCCTGCGGTTGGTCGAGACAAAACGGAAGGCCGCGGGATCGGCGCTCATTTCGCCTCCACGGACGATGCATCGGCTGGCGCGGCCGGGCGCGGCGTATTGGCAACCCGTAAACGCTCCGCAGCGAACTGGACCGCCTCGATGATCTGCCCGTAGCCGGTGCAGCGGCAGATATTGCCGGAGATCGCCTCCACAATGTCCTCGCGCGTCGGCGTCACGTTACGCTGCAGCAGCGCATGCGCTGACAGGATCATGCCCGGCGTGCAATAGCCGCATTGCAGACCGTGGGTCTCGCAGAACGCATCCTGAATCACGCTGAGCTCGCCCGGCGCCGGCGCGACGCCTTCGATGGTCGTGATCTCGTAGCCGTCAGCCTGCACCGCGAACATCAGGCAGGATCGCACCGGCTCGCCATCGACCAGCACCGTGCAGGCGCCGCAAACGCCGTGCTCGCAACCGGCATGGGCGCCGGTGAGCAGGAAATCCTCGCGCAACACGTCGAGCAGCGTCTTGCGCGGCTCGATATCGGCGGAACGGTCGACGCCGTTGATACGCAATTCGACTTTCATCGCGCGCCTTTCGAAGGCTCTGGCCGCAGCGTTGTCGCGCGCCTGTTGCAGCGCGCGAATGCAGAGCACGCTCGCCACCCGGCGGCGATAGGCGGCGCTGGCGTGCAAATCGCTCATCGCCTCGATATCGGCGCAGGCGGCATTGACGGCGTCCACCCCAGATGCCGCATCGAGCGAGGTTCCCACCAGCGACGACACATCGAGCCGCAACGGCCGGTCGGCGACGCCGCCAAGACCGAGCGCAATTTCAAGGCAACGCCCCTCTTCGTCGAGCGCGACCTGGGCGGCGGCTGCGACGAATGCAAAATCCGAGCGCCGCGAGCTGACTTCGAAGAAGCCTGTGCCGACGCGCCGATGCGGCCAGACCGGAAACCGGATCGCGCGCACGCATTCGCCCTGACTGATCGATGTCAGCATCGGCCCGACGAAGAAATCATCCGCCGGCATTGAGGTCGGGCCATTCGTGGTCGCGAGCATGATTTCGGCGCCTAACGTCACCGCGGCAAGCGGGATTTCAGCGGCCGGATCGGCGTTCGCGATCGAGCCGCCGATCGTGCCGCGGTTGCGGGTCGGCGGATGCCCGACCCATGGCAGCACGTGCGCCAGCAGCGGCACCGAGGCGCGGATGACGGGATCGCGTTCGGCCTGCGCCTGGCGCGTGGTGGCGCCGACGACGACCGCGCCCTGTTCTTCGCGAATTCCGGCGAGCTCCGGCAATCGCAGGATGTCGATCAGTTTTGCCGGACGCGCCAGCCGCATCGCCAGCATCGGCACCAGCGTCTGTCCGCCGGCGATCAGCCGCGCATCCTCGTCGCCGGCCAGCAGCTCGCAGGCCTCCGCGAGCGAAGCCGGCCGGACATAGTCGAAGGGTGCGGGTTTCATTGGCGCCGCTAGCCCAGCGGCAAACCGGCGATCGCCGGCGACAGCACCGAAACCGTCTGGCTTTTCAGGAGCGGTCCGCCGGTTTCGCTTGATGCTTTCACCGCCGCCCACTCCGGATCGGCGGCGAACGAGGCCCAGGCTTGCTTGCGCGCGTCCTCGTCGGCAAAGCGCGTCACATAGGTGAGGCGGCCGTCTTCGACCGGCGCGGTGAATACGCCGAGAAGCTCGATGCCGTGACGGGGGAAAAAATGGGGCGCAACGTTGTCGCGAAACCGGCGGCGCATCGCATCGGCGCGGCCTTCTGCGGCCTCATAGACCCGGATTTCGTAGATCAAGACGCGCTCCCGATTCTAACGGACAGCTTGTCAGAACCCGCTGCCTTGAGCGGGAACGATAGAAGCCCGTGGCGAAATTGTCAAACACAAACTGAGGCAATCAGGCGAATTATGCAGGATTGAGTTGGTTCAATCGGACAAATGAAACGATCAGGACCGTTCAAAAAATGCTTTTAAACACTGAGACTTATGGATATCGATCTGCCTGCAGTCAACGAAGACCGATCCGCGCCGGCACCAAAGTCTGTGTCAAATATTGCAACAATTTACAGAATTGTACTACCTAGCAGGGATGCCGATCGTGGCTTCGCCAACGCTACCTCGCGGATAACTGGAAATGACCGACTGGGTACCCGCTCTCGCTCCGTTTCCCGGGCCGCGTTATCTCGCCTTCGTTGCCGCGCTGGAAGCCGACATCGCCGCGGGCCGGATCAAGCCGGGCATGCGGCTGTTGCCTCAGCGCGATATGGCGCAGCGGCTCGAGCTCAGCGTCGGGACGATTTCGAAAGCCTATGCGGAGGCCGAGCAGCGCGGTCTGATCTCGGGCGAAGTCGGACGCGGCACGTTCGTGCAAAGGCGGCGGGGCGAAGCGCGCGGCCTCGGCGCCCGGAAGCGACCATCAATCTGGCGCTCAACGTGCCGCCCTATACCGGCGAAGACGACGTCATCGCATCGGTGCTGGCCGATATCGTCGCCGACGGCGAGATGTCGAACCTGCTCGGCTATCTGCCGCACCAGGGCCTGCGCCGGCACCGCGAGGCGATGGTGACCTGGCTCACCTCGCTCGGCGTGACCACCGAGGCCGATCACCTCTTCATCACCCATGGCGGGCAGCACGCGCTGTCGATCGCGCTTTCCATGGTCGCCTCCCCCGAGGACACCGTGCTCACCGAAAGCTACACCTATTCCGGCATGCTCGCGCTGTCGGCGCAGACGGGCTACCGGCTGCACGGCGTCGCGACCGACGCGCACGGCGCTGATCCCGGAAAGTCTCGACCGCGCCTTCACCGAGACCAGGGCGCGCGTGCTCTATTGCATGCCGACGCTGCAAACGCCGACGGGATCGGTGATGCCGCTGCAACGCCGTCAGGCCATCGCCGAGATCGTCCGCAAGCACGACGCCTATCTCCTGGAAGACGACGCCTACGGTTATCTGCTGTCGCCGCCGCTTGCGCCCGTCTCGCGGCTCATTCCCGAACGCAGCTTCTACGTCGTGAGTTTCGCCAAATGCCTGGCGCCGGGGCTGCGCATCGGCGCGATGATCGCGCCGGAAGCGTTTCGCGACCGTTCGATCAACGCGCTGCGCGCCACCGGCTGGATGGCCGTGCCGGTGATGGCCGAAGTGGTGGCGCGGCTGATCCATAATGGCGGCCTCGCCCGGCAGGCAAAACTCAAACGCAACAAGGCCGCATTGCGCGACGGCATCGCCCGCCGGGTTCTGAAGGAGTGGCTGCCCGCTCCGGCCGGCGTGCCCGGTTTTCATCTCTGGCTGCCGCTGCCCGCCGGCCGCACGCTGGCGGCGCTGATCGCGCAAGCCGCGCAAGCGGGCATCACGCTCGCGCCTCCCGGCGCGCTGCGGCGCATGGAGAATGAAAGCCTCGGCGTCCGGCTTTGCCTCGGCGCGCCCGCGACCGAAGCCGACCTCGAGCGCGCGCTGGTCGAAATCCGGCGAATCCTCGAAATGGCCGAAGCGATCTCGTTCGTCTGAAGACAAGAACCAAAAAACCACGGAGAAAACCATGTCACGAAAATCGTCAGCGCGCTTGTTGCCGTTGCCTCGCTGGCCATGACCGGCGCCGCCAAGGCCGAGGATTGGCCGACGCGGCCGATCACCATGATCAATCCGTTCGCCGCCGGCGGGCCGAACGACGTGCTGGCGCGGCTGTTCGCGCAGCGCATGGGCGAAATCCTGGGGCAGTCGATCATCATCGAAAACATCGGCGGCGCCGGCGGAATGAACGGCGCCGACCGCGTCGCGAAGGCCGCGCCCGACGGCTACACCTTCCTCTTGGGCACCGTCGGCACACAGGCGCAGAACCAGACGCTGTTCAAGAAGCCGGCCTACAATTCCGTGACGGATTTCGCGCCCGTGGCGCTGATGGTCGAGGCGCCGCTGGTGCTGGTCGCGCGCAAGGACCTGCCGGTCAAGGACATGAAGGAATTCGTCGCCTACGGCAAAGCCAACAAGGACAAGATGCAGTTCGCTTCCGCCGGCACGGGATCGGCGATCCATCTCGGCTGCGCGCTGGTGAACATGGTCGCCGGCCTCGACATCGTCCACGTCCCCTATCGCGGCGCCAACCCCGCGATGCAGGACCTGATGGGCGGCCGGGTCGACTATCTCTGCGATATCATCACCACCGCAAAACCGCAGATCGACGGCGGCACCGTGAAGGCGATCGCCATCCTGACCAAGGAGCGCTCGCCGGTGCTGCCGAACGTGCCCACCGCCATCGAGCAGGGATTTGAGGTCGAAGCCTATACCTGGAACGCGTTTTTCCTGCCGAAGGCAACGCCGGATGCCATCGTGCGAAAGCTCAACCGCGCGACGGTCGAGGCCATGAAGACGCCGGCGGTGCGGGACAAGCTCGAAAGCGCCGGCCTGAAA
This sequence comes from uncultured Alphaproteobacteria bacterium, assembly GCA_963825105.1. GTDB lineage: Bacteria > Pseudomonadota > Alphaproteobacteria > Rhizobiales > Xanthobacteraceae > Bradyrhizobium. The sequence goes on along the minus strand of CAWGSB010000011.1, from coordinate 70,081 downwards.
TTCGTTTCCGACGACCGCACCACGCCGGAATATCTCGCGAAATTCGTGCAAAGCGAGATCGCCAAATGGGCGGCCCCGATCAAGGCCGGCGGCATCAGCGTCGATTAGACACCATTCAGTCATTCCAGAATCATCGGGATTGAGGATATTTTCGACCGTCCGCGACGCGCTTCTCGTATGCCGTTTGATCGAGGCTGGATGGCAATAACGGTTTCGGAAGAGAAAACGGTCGATTACGAACTCACGGCCCGGATCGCCACCGAGGCCTTCGGTTCGCGCGAAGTCGTCTTTAACGCGAACCGGATGAAGTGGCTCTACGAGCGCGGTTTCGGACAAGGCACCATCGTTCTGGCCGCAACCGACAACGGCGCAAAAATTGGCCAAATCGCACTGGTCCGTCAGACCATTCATTGCGACGGCGCGCCGTGCTCCGCCATTCAGCTCGTCGATCTCTTCGTTTCGGAGAGCCACCGCTCCCCGCACCTGATCCGCCGCCTCTATAGAGAGGTCGAGCAGCTCTGCATGGACGGAAATGTGCGTTTCATTCTCGGCGTGCCGAACGCGAATGCGAAGTCGCTCAATGCCCGCTTGCTCAAGCTCAAGCCCCTGCTCTGGCTGCCAATTCGCGCAGGCATCGCATTGCGGCCGCCGGGCCGCTCCGGATTTAAATATTCCGGCTATCTCAAATCCCTCAACCCGGAGAAGGCGGTCGATCTGTTGTCCGGCTTCGCCACACCGGCCGCCGAGAACGGGTTGCGATGGGACGGCGAGAGCTTGTTCAATCGTTTGAACGATCCGACCCGCGACTATGCCGTTCATGCCGCCGTCGATCTTGTCCTGATTTCGTCGTCCCGCAAAACCAGGGGCGTCAGCTACACCCTGCTCTGCGGCTTCTTTGCGCGGCCGCTTGCCGCGATCGCGTCACGCGATGTCCGCGAACTGGTTCGCGCCGCCTGCCATTTCTGGAGGCGGCCGCTGTTCGCCTATGCCGGCGTCAATGACAGGCTGCCAAAACTTCCGGGAATTCCATTGCCGGCCCGCGTTCGGCCTCCGATGCTCGTTCAACTGCGCGATCTGGCGCCCGGAAAGCCCGAGATGCGATTTGACCGCTTTCAGCTGATCGATTCCGATTTCGTCTGATCTCGGCATGTGACGCGAAAAATCCGGCACGTTCCTAGTACATCCCGAGCGCCTTCGGGAGGAAGAGCGTCAGCGCCGGCCAGTAGGTCACGATGACCAGGAACACCAGCATGGTGAGCAGCCACGGCATCACCGCCATGGCCAGATCGGTGATCCGCATGCCGGCGATCATCGATGCGACGTAGAGGTTGAGGCCGACCGGCGGGTGGCAGAGGCCGACCTCCATGTTGACGTCGATGACGATGCCGAAGTGGACCAGATCGATGCCGAGCCGCTTCGCGGCCGGCGCCAGGATCGGCGCCATGATCAGGATGATCGACGTCGGCTCCATGAAATTGCCGGCCAATAGCAGCAAGACGTTGACCAGCAGAAGGAAACCGACCCAGCCCAGATCCTGCGCCGTGATCCAGTCGGCGAGCGCCGAGGGAATATTCTCGTTGCTGAGCACGAACGAAAACAACACCGCGTTGGTCACGATATAGAGCAGCATCGCGCTGGTGTTGGCGGCCCGCAGCAACACGCGCGGCACGTCCTTGAACTTGAGCGCCTTGTACACGTACACCGATATGAAGAACGAATAGACGGCGGCCATGGCGGCGGCTTCGGTCGCGGTGAACAGGCCGCTATAGATGCCGCCGATGATGATGACGACCAGCATCAGGCCCCAGATGCTTTCCCGGAACGCGTACCAGGTCTCGCCCCAGCTCGCTTTCTTCATCCGCGGATAGTCCCGCTTCCTGGCCAGGAACCAGGTCACCACGCACAGCATCGAGGTCAGCAGCATGCCGGGCAGCAGTCCCGCCACGAACAGCGCGCCGATCGAGGTGCCCGTGGCGACCGCGTAGATGATCTTCGGGATCGACGGCAGCATCAGGATGCCGAGCGAACCGGCGACCGTGATGATGCCGGCGCCGAATCGCATCGGATAGCCGTGCCTCACCATCTCCGGCAGCACGATTGCGCCGACGGCGGCGACGGTGGCGACGCTCGATCCGCAAACCAGCGCGAACATCGAGCAGGCGACGATTCCGGCGAGCCCCAGTCCGCCATGCCAGTGGCCGATCAGGGAGGTCGCGAAATCGATCATCCGCCGCGCGACGCCGCCATGGGTCAGGAAGTTGCCGGCCAGGATGAAGAACGGGATCGCCATGATCTCGAAGCTCTCGATGCCGGTGAACAGTTTCATCGACACCGCTTCGATCGGGACCGAGGTCAGCGTGAACAGGAACGTCAGCACGGTGAGACCGAGCGCGATCGAAACCGGTATGCCGGTCAGCATCAGCGCGATCAGCAGCACGAAGATCGATGCCGGCGCGCAGGGCCTGCGGCATGACGATGATGCCGGCCTTCTCGCCGAGGCAGATCGCCAGAATCAGGATCGGCGCCAGAATCAGGATCAATCCCAACGGGCTGGTCTTGCGGCCGAAGTCCTCGCCGGAATCCTCCGTCGACGGGTGCAGGGCCGGGACGGTTACCTCGATGCCCTCGACGTGCGCTTCATTGTGGTGCGGCAGGTGGCCGGTCCAGTAATAGAACCAGGAAACCTGCAGAAAGCGGAAGCACATCAGGCCGGAGCCGAGCGGGATCGCGAGGTAGATGATCCACATCGGCGCTTCGAGATCGTTGGATTGCTGGCCGGTCTTGAACATCTCGCCGACGAACGAGGCGCCGAATGACGCAATCATTCCGGTGAAGAACGCGCCGCACAACAAGGCGAACAGGATAACCTGCTTGCGCGAGCGCAGCGGCACCCGGTTGACCAGAAGATCGACGCCGACATGGATGCCGGTGCGCACGCCGTAGGCGGCGCCGAACTTGGCCATCCAGATGAACATGTAGATGCAGAGCTCCTGCGCCCACGAGACGTCGAGCGCGGCAAGCCACAGGTAAATGTCCTTGAGAATCTCAGGCAGGACAGGCACGCCGCGCGCGGCCAGCCATTTCGACAGATCGATCGAGACGCCGGTCCCGTAGCGGTGCAGCACGGCGAAGAAGATCAGCGCGGTAGCGGCCGCGATCAGGGCAGCGATCAGCCACTCTTCCAGATGGTCGAGCGCCCGGTTGAGCACTTTAAGCACGCATATCCCCCCGTCTCAGACCGAAACGGCCGGGAGTGCGATCACTCCCGACCGTTTCCTGTTGCTATGCTAAAGGCCGGCCGTCAGTTCATCTTGACGTCGAGTTCCTTGGCGATGAGGTCGAGCACCTCCTGCCCGACGCGGCCCTTGGCCCACGCATAGGTCGGACGCATCGCGTCCTGCCAGGCCTTCTTCTGATCGTCGGTCAGATAGTGCAGCGTGGTCTTGCCGGACTTCTTGATCTCGGCCAGCGCATCCTCGTTTTCCTTGACCGCGATCGAGTTGGTGTAGTCGGTCGCCTCGTCCATCGCCTTGTCGAGCGCTTTGCGGATATCCGGCGGCAATCCGTTCCAGAACTTCGAGTTGACGATGACGGCGTATTGCAGGTGCGCGTGGTAGGAGACCGTGATGTCTTTCTGCACCTCGTGGAATTTCTGCGTCAGATAGTTTGACGCCGTGTTCTCGCAGCCATCGACCACGCCGGTCTGCAGGGCCTGGTAGACTTCCGAGAACGCCATGATCTGTGGAATCGAACCCACATTGCGGAAATACTGGTCGGCAATCTTGGAGCCGGAGATGCGGATTTTGAGCCCCTGGAAATCGGCCGGCATCAACAGCGGGCAATTCGCCGAGGTCATGTGGAAGCCGTTGTCCCAATAGGCGAGCCCGCTGATGCCCTTGGCCTCGAGCTTCTGGAACAGCCACTTGCCGACGGGGCCCTTCATGGCCTTGCTGTAGGTCTCTTCGTCCTTGAACAGCCAGGGCAGATCGAGCGCCTCGAATTCCTTGGCGCCGAGCGGGGCGAATTTCGCGGTCGACGGCGCCAGCATCTGCACCGAGCCGAGCTGCAGCGCCTCGATCTCTTCCTTGTCCTTGTAGAGCGAGGAGTTCGGGTAGACTTCGACCTTGACCTTGCCGTCGGTGTATTTCTCGGCGAGTTCCTTGAACTTCAGCGCGCCCTTGCCCTTCGGCGTGTCGTTGGCGACAACGTGACTGAATTTGATGATGATCGGGCTCTGGGCCATGACGGCGCCTGGAGCGATGAAAACAGCGGCCGCAACCGCTGCCAGAACAAACTTGCGCATAGGCTCTCCTCCCAATTGGCGTCAGAAACCGGCTTGTTTTTGGTTTTCCGGTTTTCAGGTGTGGCAGTAAACAGTTACCCGAACAACTAGACCTAAGCCGAATTGGCGAGGCCGGATATCAGGCCGAATGACGCATTGTATAGGCAGATTTTCGATCCCGCTCCAGCCCGCCCGTCCGGTATCGATGTCACATCCGTTGTTGCGGCGCGATAGCGTCAGGCCTTGCGCTGGGCCACCATGAAAAGCCGCCGGAACGGGAAAAGCGTTTGGCCCCGCGAATTCCGCGGATAGGCTTTCGCAACGCGCTCGCCGTAAGCCGCCTCAAAGGCTGCTTTTTCATCACCCTGAAGGACGTCCAGATATCGCGTCAGCCAGGTGCCCTTGGTCCATTCCTTGACCGGATTCTCGCCCTCCAGCACCTGCAGGTACTCCGTCTCCCAGATATCGATGTTTTCGGACTGCGGCGCCAGCAGGCTGTGGTAAAAGCCGGGTTCTGCGACCGGCGGCGGCGTGACGAGATGCTCCAGCCGGCTGCGCCACGGTCCGTTCAGGGCAGTTTCCGCGATCAACAGGTGTGAAGGCGCACTGAAATTGCGAGGCATCTGCACGGCGAGGATGCCGCCGGGCTCGACTTTCTCCATCAGCGAAGGAAACAGTCTTTCATGATTGGGCAGCCAGTGCAGCGCCGCATTGGAGTAGATCACGTCATATTTCTGCGCGGGCTGCCATGACCCCAAATCCTGATGCAGCCATTCGACCTCGGGTGCGGCCTTCTTGCCGGCGGCGACCATTTCGGCGGAGCCTTCGACGCCGACGACAACGGCGTCCGGCCATCGCTCCTTGATCAGCTTGCTGACGTTGCCCGCTCCTGCGCCGAGGTCGGCGACGCGTCTGACCGGAAAATCCGGAATCCGCATCAAGAGATCGACGGCAGGCCGCAATCGATGCCCGGAAAATTTCAGATATTGCTGCGGATTCCATACCATCGTTTTTTCTTCTTCCCTTGAACGGCGGCAGGGGTAATACAGGCGCCGGCCGGCCAAATCCACCCTAACATGCGTGCATGTTGTTAACGAAAGAAAGACTTCGAACATGGACCTCGATCTCAAGTCCAAGACCGCCGTCGTGAGCGGAGCCTCCATCGGGATTGGCCGCGCGATAGCCAAGGGGCTCGCGCTGGAGGGGGTGCGCGTCGTCGGCGTCGCCCGGCGCAAGGATCTGCTCGATCAGCTCGCGCAGGAGGTCAAGGCGGCGGGAGGCACCGTGATTCCGGTGACGCAGGACATCATGGAGGAAGATGCCGCAAAGAAGCTGGCGGCGGCCGCGATCGCCGAACTGGGGCACGTCGATATCCTGGTCAACAATGCCGGCGGCAGCCGGCCGCTGCCGGTGGATGCACCCGACAGCGATTGGGACGAAGCCATTTCGCTGAATTTCACCCGTTACCGGCAGGTCACGCATGCGCTGCTGCCGCAGATGATCGAACGCCGATGGGGCCGCATCATCAACATCACCGGCAAGTCCGAACCGGAGGGACTCAATGCGGCGTTCGCCGCGAAGGCCGCGGTGCATGCCTGGGCGAAGGGATTGTCGCGCGAGGTCGGAAAGCACGGCATCACGGTCAACAGCATTCCGCCGGGCCGGATCATGAGCGAGCAGATCCGGCGCAATTATCCGGAAGATTACCGCAAGCATTTTGCCGAGGAAGAGATCCCGGTGCGCTATTGGGGCGAGCCCGAGGACCTTGCCGTGCTGGCCGTGTTCCTCGCCTCGCCGCTGGCGCGCTACATCACCGGCACGGTCATTCCCGTCGACGGCGGACTGCGCCGCTATCAGTTCTAGAGGGAGTTTCGCTCGTGGCGCCCGATACAGTCTTCGTTATGGCCGGGTCGAGCCCGGGCATGACGACGATGCGGAGTGGTCTATTCGTAAGACGACGGTCCCGCATCACGATACGCCCAGCAACCCTCACGCGGAAGCGTAACCGACGTCTCGACCCCGATCTGATGGCGGGCGGCAGTGCCGAGCTCGAGCACTTCCAGCCGCCGGCCGAACAAATCGATGTCGTAGACGGTCTGCGTGCCCTGATAGCGTCGACCGAGAACGCGGGCAGGAAACAGGTTGGCGCCATCCTGTTTGCCGATGCCGATGTTTTCCGGCCGCACCGCGATCCGCACCTTGTCACCCACATTGAGGTTGTGCAGCAAGGCCGCCTCCCCGCGCCGCCCGTCGCCGAAGTCGACCACGCCAAATTCGCCATTGCGTTCGACCAGGGTGCCGGTGAGTTCGTTGGTGGCGCCGGTGAAATTGGCGACGAACAGATCGGCCGGCCGGTTATAGATCTCGTCCGGCGTGCCGATCTGCAACAGCTTGCCGTCGCGCATCACGCCGATGCGGTCGCCGAGCACGACCGCCTCGGCCTGGTCGTGGGTGACGTAAAGCGCGGTCATGCCGGTCTGCTTGAGGATGACGCGCAGATCGTCGCGCAGCCGCAGGCGCAATTTGGCGTCGAGATTGGACAGCGGTTCGTCGAGCAGCAACAGCTGCGGCCGGTAGACGATGCTGCGCGCCAGCGCGACCCGCTGCATCTGGCCGCCCGACAGCGCCACCACCGGCCGGTCGGCATATTCCGACAGGCCGACCAGTTGCAGCACCTCGTCGACCTTGCGGTTGGCCTCGCTTCGCGCGATTTTGCGATGTTTCAGCGGATAGACCACGTTCTGCCGCACGGTCATGTGCGGCCACACCGCGTAGGACTGAAACACCATGCCGAGGTCGCGCGACCGCGGCGGCACCAGAATGCCGCGTTCGGGCGACGATACCACCCGCCCGCCGATGCTGATCTCGCCCGATGTCGGATGCTCCAGCCCGGCGACGCAGCGCAAGGTCGTGGTCTTGCCGCAGCCCGAGGGCCCGAGCAGGACCACGATCTCGCCGGCCGGCACCGCAAAGCTGACGCCGTCGATCGCCGGCCGGCCGATCGCGAACTGCTTGCGCAGGTCGGTTACGTCGAGCGTTGCCGTCATGATTTCATTTGCTTCACGGACCCGATCACTGCCGGTACCCAAAAGTCTTGTCCCATTCGGCAACCCACGGCCCGTGCAGCTTGACGTACTCGTCGAACTTCGGAAACCAGACTTTTACGATTTTGGGATCGAAGCCTTCGGGATAGACCGGCGCCACCTTCAGCGAGGTCAGATTGCCGAGTTCCTTGATCATGAAAGTCTGGCCCTCTTTCGACAGGCACCAGTTGAGGAAAAGTTTCGCCGCATTGGGATGGGCGGCGGTCTTCGGAATTCCCGAGGCATAGGGATTGACCGGCGCGCCTTCGGGCGGGAAGAAAATCTTGATCGGCGCGCCGTCCTTCTGTTTCGGATAGATCGCGTTGTAGAGCAAGGGGCCCATCGCGACTTCGCCGCGCACCATCGAATCCGACATCGGCGCGCCCGATGGATAGAGGATCGGATGGGTCGCGGCCTGCTTGGCCCAATAATCCTCTCCGAGCACCTGGCGCTCGAACATGATGCGGGTCCAGGTGGTGCCGCCGGACTGGGCGAACACCTGCCCGGTCATCTTGTCGTATTGGGGCTTGGTCAGATCCATCCAGGTCTTCGGCGGGTCCTTGACCAGCTCGGTGTTGTAGGCGATCGACCACACCAGCGTGGCGCGCGGCCACAGTTTCGGGGAAATCTGCGCATCGGGATTATAGTCGGCGGCGTTCGGCGGCGCGTAATCCTGGAACATGTCCGCCAGCGGCAGCATCAGTGCGCGGTCGGAATGGTCGACCACGTCGGCGATCAGCTTGCCGGCGGCGGCCTCGGTCTTGACGCGGGTGATGAGCTGCCCGCCCGGGGCGCGCACCATCTCGATCTTGATCTCCGGAAAGCGCTTGTTGAATTCCTTGATCACCTGCTGCTCGACCTCGGCGAAATTCGCGGTGTAGTAGACCAGTTTGCCCTCGGCTTTCGCCGCCGCGATCAATTCGGGCGAGCCGAATTCCTGCTGCGCCTGCGCTGCTGGCGTGTTCAGCGCGAGGCCGAGACCGGCGACGCCGGCGAGTGTAACGATCCTGGCAACGAGTTTTCCGTTCATGGCCGATCCTCCCTTGCTGTTACTCTTATCCTCTGCGCGACGCTGCCCTGGGCCGCGCCCCGCGACAGCCAGTTCGCGCCGCCGATGAGAACGCCCAGCAGCACCGTCTGCACCAGACTGAATGCCGCGGTCTTGCCGAGATTTCCGCCTTCATAATAATCGAGCAGCAGCACCGACATCACCATGGTGTTGCTGGTGTAGAGAAACAGCGACGAGCCGAGTTCACGGATCGCCAGCACGAACAACAGCGTCATCGAGGCGATCACGCCCGGCCGCGCCAGCGGCAGCACGATCGTCGTGATGGTGGCGAGCATGCCCTTGCCGCAGACCCAGGCCGCTTCCTCGAGCTCGCGGTGGATCTGCAGGAACGAGGTCGACAGCGCCTTGACCGTATCCGGCATGAAGCGCGCGATGAACGCCAGCGCCAGAATCCAGATGGTGCCGTAGAGCCCGCCGGGAATGCCGATCCAGGCCCATAAGTAAGCGACGCCGATCACCAGACCCGGAATGGCCACCGGCAAGGTCGACACCAGATCGATACTGCGCCTCCCTGCGACATTGGTGCGATGAATCGTATAGCCGATCGCAAAGGCGAGCGCGCCGCCGACGATCGCCGTGATGATGCCGACCTCGACCGCGTTGTAGATCGAGTTCATCGTCAGCGGATTGTCGAAGATGCTGTAGAAATGCACCAGCGAATATTGCCGCGCGTCAAACAGGCTGGCGGCGTCGCGGATGAACATGAACTTGCGAAACGCCGCCACGATCAGGGCAAGGCTCGGCAGGATCACGACCACCAGCAGATAGACGAGGCCAAGCGCGAAGGTGAGCCAGCGCCAGCGCCCGAGATCGAGATTGCGCGGCCGGAACGCCTTGCCGGCGACGGTGGTGTAGCTGCGCCCGCTCAGCACCTTCTGCTGCAAGAACACCAGCGCGCCGGTGACGACCATCAGGATGATCGCGACCGCGGCGGCGGTGTTGTAGAGCGGCGGCGACCAGTTGGTGAGCTTGAAAATATAGGTGGTCAGCACGCTGATATTGGTCGGCGCGCCCAGTACGGCCGGAATGCCGTAGATACCGAGCATCACGATGAAGGACAGCAGCATGCCGGAGACGATCGCCGGCATGATCAGCGGGAACGTCACCGAGAACAGGGTCGCGAACGCGCTGGCGCCGGAGATTTCCGCGGCCTCTTCCAGGCTCGGGTCCATGTTGCGCAGCGCCGAGGAAGTGAACATATAGACGTAGGGCGCGTAATAGATGCCGAACACGAACACCAGTCCCCACAGCGAATAGAAATCGACGTGCCAGTCGAGATGCGCCCACTTGAACATGGTGTTGATGAGGCCGGTCTTCGGCGAGCCGAGGATGCTCCAGGCCACCCCCGCGACCAAAGGCGGCGCGAACAGCGGCAGGATGCTGGCGGCGGCGATAAAACCCTTGAACGGCGTGTTGGTGCGCACGACGATCCAGGAAAACAGAAGCCCGATCACGACCGCGATCAGCGTGCCCCCGCCGCAGGCAATCAGCGTGTTGGCAAGCGCCTCCGCCACGTTCGGGTTGGCCAGCACGGTGAGGAAGTTCGTGATCGAGAGATGACGCAGGCTGAAGCCGTCGACCACCGGATTGGTGTCGGTCAACGCGCCCAAGAGCAGCGTGAGCACGGGATAGATGACCAGAAAGGCGAGAATCGCCAGCAGCAGCGTAACCCACAGGCCGGCCCATACGCGCCGGCGAATATCCTCAACGCCGCTGCGCGTAACCTCGATGCGCCGGCCCGCCTGTCCGTTCAAAGCGCTTTCCCCTCGCCGGCGACCATTCTTTATTTATTGTCGTGGTCGCCTTGTATACCAAGCCTAGGTGATCACGTCGCGACCGAAAAGGTAGCAGAAAGTCGCGCGTGCGGAGGCACGCCCGAGCAGGGCATCTAGCCTTCCGCGATGCAGTTACGGCATTGCACAATACGCCCGGCGGCGGCCGTTCGCAGTTTCTGATCCAGATCGGCGTCATCCATTGGATTGACGTCACTCCCGCGCGCCGCCGACTGTGACAATTTATGGATTGCACCATCGGCGGTGGTGATTTCGACCGCCGCGCACTATCGCGCTCAACTTCGACCTTGCTGCGCAGCGCAAGAACCTTGGGATCGCGCACGCAGGCATCGGTGAACTGGTCGAGCCCGCCGATCGCGGGGCCGCGGCGGCCGATACATCCTCTGGCACGTTAATGTGACGGGGGCGTTACCGTCCGCTGCACGAAGTCAAAAAGCGTTGTTCGCTTGATCCAAATCCGGACTCATTCTGGTCGCATGCCGTTCACGCTGGCGCTGTAAGACACGCGCGGAAGAAACCAGCGCATTCGAGGCAACATGAACGCGGAAATCGATTACGACCTCACGCCGGATCAATGGGAAGCGCTGAAGGCGCTTCGCCTGCCCGCGCCGGAAAGCCGCGCCTTGAATCGATTCGTCGTCGAGGGTCTCGTCGCGCTTCAACTTGCTGTGATGACCGGCGATGGCCCGGTCATCACCTCCAAAGGCCGCAGCGTGCTGCTGCGAGGCTCGCCGCGACTGTGGGACGTGGCAGCCTGACGTCGGACTTTTGGCGGGCCCGGCGCCGGCACGCCGACGCCGAACCAAGCGCCGTCGCCGCCCAGTCGAGATCGATCGGTTCCGGCTCCGCGACGACCGTGCCGGTGGATGGCCGCGTTGAGTTCGCCATGGCGTACGCGCGCCCCGAGCGAGAGAACTCCCGGAATCGACCGAAGCAAGGCCCGTGCCATTGTGTACAATTTCTCCTGCCAGTACATCCGTTTGACGAATTCTTACGAATTTTCAGTCGGTTGCATCTCGAACCGCGCGCTGGCTGCTGGTCCCCGTGCGCCATATCTCGTCGCGCGCATATTGCCTGTTTGCTGAGCGTGATGTTCCAGAGCCGCCCGTCGTGTCGCCTGCATCGCGGCACGATCTCGGCCTCGCCGATCCAGAGGCGGCTCCGCGCGCGCCGTCGAGAAGCGCTCACCGCATTCTCGACTTGAGCTTGATCAGTGGAGCCATCCACCACGAACTTGCCGTAGCCGCGATGGTGGATGGTTTTCGGATTTCTCTGGCCGGGGTCGATCCAGGCCTTCAACACTTCGAGAACGAACAGATTGTATTTGTTCACCAGACGGCTATCGACCACCTTGCATTCGAGATTGGCAAAGCACTCGGCGACCAGCGGCGCGCCGACGCGCGCGGCCTTCAGCGGCGTCAGTCCGAACTTTTCGAATTTCGCGACGTCGCGGCCCGAGCAATTGCCGACGTCCACGACTTTTTGCGCAAGACGCCGCGCCGGAATGGCGATGACGCACTCTTTGGTCGCCGTCAGCGCCGCAAAGCTGTAATCGGCGTTGCTGACGACGCAGGCGACCAGCGGCGGCTCGAATTCGACCATCATGTGCCAGGACATGGTCATGACGTTGGCGCGGCCCTTGCGCGCGGTCGTCAACAGGACGACCGGGCCCGGCTCCAGCAATTGATAGACTTTTGCCAAAGGCAGATTCTTCATCATCGGTCCCGCCTGTTTCTCCACGCCTGTCAGAAGATCTTGCCCGGATTCAAAATTCCGTCGGGATCGAGCGCTGCTCTTGAGCGCGCGCATCAAGGCAATTTCGTTTTCGCTTCGGCAGACCGACAGATAGGGCTTCTTCTCCAATCCAATTCCGTGTTCGGCCGAAATCGATCCGCCGAAATTGCCGAGCGGGCCATAGACCAGCGCTTCGATCTTCGGCCGCAACGTCATGTAGTCCTGGGGCGGGACCTGAACGATGACATGCAGATTGCCGTCCCCCAGATGACCGAAGATCCAGAGCCTGTGCTCGCCGATCCCGTCCTTCAAATCCCTGGCTCAAGGCCCCGACATATTGCTCCATCGCAGCCAAGCGGCAGCGAAATGTCGAACACGACCGGCATGCCGCCGACCACGACCTGCACGACGTCGTCGCGCAGCGCCCAGAACGCGCGCCGGTCGCTGTCGGACTGCGCCACCGCCGCGTCGGAAATCAGCTTCGCTTCCAGCGCGGATTCCAGCGCCGCAACGAAGCGCTCGGAATCGAGCTTGGCATTGGCGCCAAGGCTCTCGATCAGGACGTAATATGGATGATCCTGGCTCACCGGCGGCTTGCCCCTGGCCGGCGGGGACGTCACCAGGCCGATAGAAGGATTGCCACATCACCTCGAATGCCGAGAGCGATCCGCCCAGGGCGCTGTCGACATGCTTGAGCAATTTCGTCAGCGCCTCGAAACTCGGCACGGCGACGATGGCCACATCCTGCGACCGCGGCTTCTCGCGCAACCGCAATACCAGCCGCGTGATGATCCCGAGCGTGCCCTCGGAGCCGACGAAGACCTGCTTGAGGTCATAGCCTGCGTTATTCTTGATCAGGCGGTTCATCGACGAGAGGATGGTGCCGTCAGCCAATACGACCTCGAGGCCCAGGATCATGTCGCGCATCATCCCGTAGCGGATCACGCGATTGCCGCCGGCGTTGGTCGCGGCATTGCCGCCAAGGGTCGCACTTCCGCGCGCACCGAGGTCGAGCGGAAAGCTCAAATCGTGTTGCTCGACCGCCTCCTGCAGCGCCTGCAGCGTGACCCCGGCCTGCACCACGGCGATCCGCTGAACCGGATCGATCGCTTCGATGGCGCGCATCCGTTCCATCGAAACGATCACTTCGTCAGGCGACGCATCGGCCCCATGCACGAGACCGGTGAGACCGCCCTGGGTCACGATCCGGCATGCCGTTGTCATGGCACCAGCGAACGACTTTCGAGACCTCCTCGGTGTCCTTTGGGCGCACCAGCGCCCGCGCCTTGAGGGTGTCCGGACGCAGAAAGCCGGCGGATCGCGTGGCGATATCGGCCGCGCTCAACACGCCGGTCTCGCCGACAATTGCCCGCAGCGCATCGATTGTGTCCACGGCCGATCTCCTCAAATCATGGCCTCGATCAGGCGCGGTCCTCTGTTGCTTCATCGCCGATTCATATTGTGCGGCGAACTCTTCGGCCGTGGTGGCGCGGCTGGCTTCGACGCCCAGACCGTTGGCGATCTGCACCCAGTTCATTTCCGGATTGTGCAGGTCGAGCATCGAGCGCGCATTTTCTCCGACCGCCGTCACGCCCACCCGATACAGTTCGTAATTGAGAATCGCATAGGACCGGTTGGCGTAGATGACGGTGGTCACATCGAGCTTTTCGCGCGCCATGGTCCATAGCGCCTGCATGGTGTAGGCGGCTCCGCCGTCGCCATGCGGGCAGACCACCTTGCGATCGGGAGCGGCCAGAGCCGCGCCGACGGCGAGCGGCAGGCCCTGGCCGATGGAGCCGCCGGCCAGCGGCAGATGGGTGTGCGGACGCGCGCGCGCCAGCGTCATCAACAGCGGCAGGCTGGCGGTGTTGGATTCGTCGGCGTAGATCGCATGATCCGGCGTCAGTTTCGCAATGATCTGGGCCACGCTGAGCGAATTCAGCAATCCCGTTGGCAGGTCCGGCAGCTGCAACGGGACGCGGGTCGAGACCCTCCTGCGGCGCGCCCAAGGCGTCGGCCAGGCTTCTGCAAGGCGCGGACGCCGTCTTCATGCGGATGCGCGAGGTAAATCAGCTCGCACAGCCTCGGGCACCACCAGCTTGGTTTGTCCGGATAGGCAAAGAACGACACCGGTGGCTTGCTGCCAACCATGATCATTTGCTCCGTTCCCGCAAGAAATGCCGTGACCTGCTCGCCGAAATACGGAATTCGCTCCACCGGGACGCGACCGGCGCCCATCTCGGCATGCGGCGCAAAGGTGTCGCATAACAGCCGCACGCCGGTCTTGGCATGAATACGCCCGGCCGCCTCCAGCCCGTCGCCGATCAGGGCGCGGCCTCGCAGCAGCATCGCCGTCTTCTTGCCATTCGACATCAGTTTGGCGATGTCCTCGATCGTACTCGCGTTCACGATCGCCGGCCCGATATCCGGCAATCGCTCCGCGGCGCGCTCGGCCGGATTCCAGGCTGCGTCGGCCGACAAGATCAAGGTGGCGATGCCGCCGGGCGCGGAGCGCGCGGCCTGCACCGCCCTTGCCGCATCGCTGGCGGCGAGTTTTGCGCTCTTGGTCTCGTGGACCCAGCTCGATACCGGGCGGGCGAAGCCGACGATATCGGAGGTCAGCAACGCATCATATTGCAGGTGATAGGTGGCGTGATCGCCGACGATATTGACGATCGGCGTCGCCGCACGGCGGGCGTTGTGCAGATTGGCAAGGCCGTTGGCGAGACCCGGCCCGAGGTGGAGAAGTGTCACGGCGGGTTTGCCGGCAACGCGGCCGTAACCGTCGGCGGCGCCGGTGGCGACGCCCTCGAACAGGCAAAGCACCGGCCGCAGCCCCTTCACGGTGTCGAGGGCTGCGACCAGATGCATTTCGGAGGTGCCGGGGTTGGCGAAACAGGTATCGACGCCGCAATTGACCAGCGTTTGAACCAGTGATTGGGCGCCGTTCATTTGACCGCTCCTGCGCTATCGAAGATCAGCAAACCACCCTGGCGTCGTTAAGTTGATCTCCGCAGGCCAAAGACCGCCCGAAGGCGGTCTCTGTTTTCCGTTACGGTACCGGTCTCGCGCGACAGCCGTCAATTGGTGACGACGTCGCCGCTGATGATATCACCGAACATCTCCCATTTCTCGCCCTTGAACCGCATCATCTGCAGTTGCGACAGCGGCGCGAAGTCGGTGGCTGACGTGTTGATCTTGACGCCGGGCAGCAGCGTGTCGGGCGTGAAGTCCTTGAGCGACGCCGCCTGCTTCATCACGTTGGCGCGGGTCAGATCGTCGCCGCATTTCCTGAGCGTCTCGACCAGCGTCTGCGCGACGCCGTAGCCATAGACCAGATTGCCGTCGGAGCGATTGGCGCCAGGCATGTACTTGTCGATGAACGCCGACCATTTCTTCATGCCGGGGTCGTCTTTCCACTGCGGGTCGACGCCGTCCTTGACGTAGGTGGCCGAGAGCAGGCCTTGCGCATTCTCGAAGCCGGCCGGCTGCAAGACGCTGCCGACGGACGCCGAGACGTTGGCGACGATCTGCATTGGCTTCCATTGCAGTTCGGAGATCTTCTTGATCGCCTGCGCCGCGAACTTCGGCGTGGTGATGCTGATGAAGACATCGGCGCCGGTGGATTTCAGCTTGACGATGTGGGAGTCGATGGTCGGCTCCGTGGTCTCGTAGCTTTCCTCCGTGATGATCATCGACGCCTTGGCGCCGAGCCCGTCCTTCAGGCCCTTGAGGTAGTCTTTGCCGAAGTCATCGTTCTGATAGAGGATCGCAATCTTGGCGTCCGGCTTCTCCTTGAGGATGAACTTGGCGTAGATCTGCGCCTCGCTCTGGTAGCTCGGCTGCCAGCCCATGGTCCACGGGAAGTTCTTCGGATCGTTCCACTTGGTGGCGCCGGTGGCGACGAACAGTTGCGGCACCTTCTTGGAGTTCAGGTATTTCTGGATCGCGGAGTTCGACGGCGTTCCCAGCGGGTTGAACACCACCAGCACCTCGTCGCTCTCCACCAGCTTGCGCGCCTGCTCCACCGCCTTGGGCGGACTGTAGCCGTCGTCATAGGTGATGAAGTTGATCTTGCGGCCGTTGATGCCGCCGGAATCGTTGACCATCCTGAAATAGGCTTCCTCGGTCTTGCCGATAAGCCCGTAGGACGAGGCGGGGCCGCTGTACGGCATGATGTTGCCGATCTTGATTTCGGTGTCGGTCGCGCCGGTGTCGTACTTCTTCTGGGCGATCGCGCTGCCGGAAGCAGCGACGCCGAAGATGACGGCCGCCGAAAAAGCGGCAAGCCGCAGCCGGGTAATGGGCATGTTGTTTCTCCCTGTTGTTGCTTTTCAGTCGCGAGACGCCTGGGTCACTTTGCTGCGCTGAGCGAATTTCGGCCGCGCCAGCCTGACGCTGCCGA
Organism: uncultured Alphaproteobacteria bacterium; assembly: GCA_963825105.1. GTDB lineage: Bacteria > Pseudomonadota > Alphaproteobacteria > Rhizobiales > Xanthobacteraceae > Bradyrhizobium. The sequence goes on along the minus strand of CAWGSB010000011.1, from coordinate 53,715 downwards.
CAGACCCTTTCGCAGTGGATTCCAAAGGACAGAATCAATGCGAAATCGACGCGCGTCCTTGCGTTAGATCAATGACGCAGCTGAATCGCTCGCGAGGGGCCAGCCATTTGCATGAAGGAGCCGGCGCAACCAAATCAATATTTATGCCCTTCGCCGGCGGTGCGTTGACCTAAATCAACGCCTGTTCCGCGGCCCCATGGCCCATTGAAGACCGGCGGCGAGCCGTTTCCGGGAACAGTGTCTCATGGACGTGATTGAAGTCGACGTCGCGATTGTGGGGGCTGGCGGCGCCGGCCTGCGCGCAGCCATCGCGGTGGCGGAAACCGACCCCTCCCTCACGCTCGCTCTGATCTCCAAGGTCTATCCGATGCGCAGCCACACCGTGGCCGCGGAAGGCGGCGCCGCCGGCGTGATCAAGGGCAATGACAGCCTGGACAACCATTTCCACGACACCGTCTCCGGCGGCGACTGGCTCTGCGACCAGGATGCGGTCGAGTTGTTCGTCAACGCCGCGCCGCTGGAACTGCTGCAACTGGAGCACTGGGGTTGTCCCTGGAGCCGTGAAGCAAACGGCAGGGTCGCGGTCAGGCCGTTCGGCGGCATGAAGATCGAGCGCACCTGGTACGCTGCGGACAAGACCGGCTTCCATATTCTGCACACGCTGTTCCAGACCTCGCTGAAATATCCCTCGATCACGCGCTTCGATGAATATTATTCGACCGACCTGATCGTCGAGGATGGCCGCTGCACCGGCGTCATCGCGATCGAGATGCGATCGGGCCGCATGGTGGCGTTCCGCGCCAGGGCGGTCGTCATCGCCACCGGCGGCGCCGGGCGCATCTTTCCCTTCACCACCAACGGCGCCATCAAGACCGGCGACGGGATGGCGATGGCCTATCGGGCCGGCGTGCCGCTGAAGGACATGGAATTCATGCAGTACCACCCGACCGGGCTTCCCGGCACCGGCATCCTCATCACCGAGGGATCGCGCGGCGAGGGCGGAATCCTCGTCAACAAGGACGGCTACCGCTACCTGCAGGATTACAATCTCGGACCGCCCGACCCCTGGCCGCGCAAAAAGGCCATGGAGCTCGGGCCCCGCGACCGTCTGAGCCAGGCCTTCTGGCACGAGCAGCGGAAGGGCCGCACCATCAAGACGCCGCATGGCGACGTGGTGCATCTCGACATCCGTCACCTCGGGGAAAAGAAGATCAACGAGCGGCTGCCGATGGTGCGCGAACTGGCGCAAGCCTATGTCGGCGTCGATCCGGTGCATGCGATGATTCCGGTGCGGCCGGTGGTGCACTATACCATGGGCGGCATTCACACCGACATCGACGCCGCCACCCCCCTGCCCGGCCTGTTCGCCGCCGGCGAGTGCGCCTGCGTCTCGATCAATGGCGCCAACCGCCTCGGCTCCAATTCGCTCGCCGAAATCGTTGTGTTCGGCGCCCGCGCCGGCCGCGGGGCGGCGGCCTTTGCCAAAGCCAACCCGAAGCCCGGCGCCTCCGGGAAAGCGGGCGAGGCGGCGCAAGCGCGCCTGCGCGAACTGTTCGGGCGCGAGGGCGGCGGCGATTCGGTCGCCGGCCTGCGCAAGGCGATGAACGACACCATGGAAAGCGGCGCCGGCATCTATCGCAGCGAGGATACGCTGCAGGAAACCTGCAGCATCATCGCGGACCTTCGCGCGCGCTATCGCAAGGTGCCGTTGCAGGACCGCAGCAATGTCTTCAATACCGACCTGATCCAGGCGCTCGAACTCGGCTGCATGCTCGATGTCGCTTCCGCGATGGCGCATTCGGCGCTGGAGCGCAAGGAATCGCGCGGCTCGCACCAGCGCCTCGAATATCCCAAGCGCGACGACGCCAACTATCTCAAGCACAGCCTTGCGACCTGGCGCGGCGACGAGCCGCCGTCGATCGGCTACCGCGACGTCGTCATCACCAAATCGCAGCCGGCCGAACGCGTCTACGGGGGAGCCGCGACATGAGCGAGACCATCACGCTCGAGGTCCTGCGCTACCACCCCGAGACCGACAGCGAGCCGCATTTCCAGCGCTACACCGTGCCCTACCGCGACGACTGGGTGGTGCTCGATGCCCTCAATCACATCAAGGACCATCTTGACGCCACGCTGTCGTACCGCTGGTCCTGCCACATGGCGGTATGCGGCAGTTGCGGCATGACGATTAACAACGAGCCGAAACTGTCCTGCCACACCTTCTTGCGCGACTATCGCGGCGGCGTGATCCGGATCGAGCCGCTCGACCACTTCCCGATCGAGCGCGACCTGGTGATCGTGATGGACAGTTTTATGGACAAGCTGTCGGGCGTGAAACCGTATCTGATCCCCAGGGAAGACAAGCCGCTGAGCGCCGGCGAATACCTGCAATCGCCGGGCGAGCTCAATGCCTTCCACCAGTACACCCAGTGCATCAACTGCCTGTTGTGCTACGCCGCCTGCCCGCAGATCGGTCTGAACGAGGACTTCGTCGGTCCGGCGGCGCTGGCGCTGGCGCACCGCTACAATCTCGATTCCCGCGACGGCGGCAAGGACGCGCGCGCCGAAATGGTCGCCAGCAACGAGGGTATCTGGGAATGCACCTTCGTCGGCGCCTGCTCCCAGGTTTGTCCCAAACAGGTCGATCCCGCCGCCGCGATCCAGCAGACCAAGATCTCCGCCTCGGTCGACTGGCTCAAGGACCTGCTGACGCCGGGAGCGCACAAATGAGTCGCCGCCCCTATGTGCGCAAGATCGAACGCAGCTGGTGGCTTCAGCAGCCCCGCTACATCCGCTACATGGTCCGCGAGCTGACCAGCCTGTTCGTCGGTCTTTATTGCGCGCTGCTGGTGGTGGGTCTTGTCAGACTTTCGCAAGGCCAGGCGGCATGGGACGGATTCGTCGCGGCGTTCTCCAGTCCCCTCGGAGTGGCCTTTCAATTGCTATGCCTCGCCTTTGCGACCTATCACAGCGTGACCTGGTTCGCACTCACGCCGAAGGCGATGCCGCTGATGATGAAAGGCGAGCCGGTGCCCGGCATCGTGATCGTCGGCGCCCATTATGTCGCCTGGGCGGCGGTGTCGGCCGCCGTGCTGATTGCAGCGGGGATGTAAGCCATGGCGAGATCGAACAAACCCATCCTGTGGCTGCCCTTTGCCGGCGGTGGACTGGTGGCGGCGCTCGTCACGCCGGTGCTGATCCTGATCACCGGCGTGCTGGTGCCGCTGGGCATTCTTCATTTGCGCTATGAAACGATTGCCGCGTTTGCCCACAATCCGATCGGCAAGCTGGTCCTGTTCGGCGCGGTGGCGCTTCCGGCCTGGCACGCCGCGCATCGTTTGCGCATGACGGCGCACGACCTCGGGTTGGGAAGCGGCGTCGCCGTCAAGACAGCCTGCTATGGCACGGCCTGGCTGCTGATCCTCGCCGCCGCCGGCGCGCTGATCGCGACCTGACTGACCGGAAGTGCGCTGCATAAGATCTACAAGAAAGGCTCCGCCCGCTTCTTCAATTCATCGAGGTCAGGCTCGTTCGGATTTCGAGGCTTGCCCGGATGGATGATCGAGACTTGACAGCTCTCCGCGGCCTCGACCAGTTGACGGTAGGTTCCGGCATCCGGATTGATGATGGATGCCTGCTTGTTGGCGTCATATCCGAACATCTTGTCGTTGATCTGCGTGCATTCGTTGCAGCTCGTGCATCGGGCCGTCTCGATATAGGGATCGTCGGATGACCTTTCGGCCACCGCTTCGGCGGGCGCCGAATCGGACGCAGCCGGCACTTCGGCGGCGGCGACGTCGGTCTTCTTCTCGTCGGGTTCGGTCACCGGCCGCGATTGCTCGGCCCACACTTTCCGCTCCTGTTCGAGCAGGCGGGCCGCATGCGAATTGTGAACGCCCCCGAGCTCTTGCAGGCTGCGCCAGGCCTCGGCGCAACGGCGCGCCTGCTGCACCAGTCTGTCGTCGACGATGACTTTTTGCAGGCGATTGTCGTCGTCGACCATCAACAGGCACGGCACCTTTTCGGACAGGTCCTTCGGCTCGCGTGCCAGGAATTCGGCTACCGGCACCAGATCGGCACTCCATTTGATCCGGGGAACCCTGGCAAAATGCCTGGCGAAACGCGGATCGCAGGCCGCGAAATCGACCAGGGTGAAGGCGAGGTTCTCGGATACGAACTGTTGCTCCTCGTCCTCATAGTCGAAGCGCTGCAACGGCCAATCGAGATCGATTTGCGAATTGGCGTGAAGCGAGAACCGCGATGCCCAGTCAGGTCCGGCCGATGGATCATAGATGAAAACCGGAAAAGCCCGGGATTCCGCCGCGGCGGCGGCCGTCAGATAGGGCGCAAGAAGGGTTCCGCTCGCGCCCGAAAAAACGCTGAACAGTGCCGGCCCCGGATAGGCCAGCCCGCGCGCGATCTGCTCCCGGAGCCGAAACAGACCCGAGCCGCTCGATTGCAAGACATAGTTCGTGCCAAATCCAATCGCGGCGCTCGCGAGCTGCCGGCCGCGAAGCCCCGAAATCAGGTAGTCGCCTCGAATCAGCGATTGCTCCAGCAGGTCGTCGGTCTGCATCAGAACCTTTACCGGCAAGCCTTCGACAAAAGCCTGCAGGATCAAGTCACATTCCGCCGCCCGGAGGTCGGCGGCGCGGGCGCAAATCAGATAATCCGGGAATGAAGCGATGTCGTCCGGGTCGAGCCCGTTGTCGCCGAATGCCGCGAAAAAGACGCCATGACGCGCTTCGCTGTATTCTCCTTCGATTTCGAGCCTGGCCATTGCAATGGCCTTGGCCAGTTCGATCATCTTCGGCAACCGCTCACGGTATGCCGTGACCGCGTCGGAGCAATTTTCGAAGACGAAAGAGTATGGCTCGGCGACGCCTATCCATTTGTCGCTTTCACCTGCCGGCGCGAAGAAGCGTTGCGACCTCAGCACCGAGAGCAGCCCGCGAACCCGCTGGCGGCGACTTTCCGGCATCGGCACGTTGGCCGAGGTCTCGGCGAGCATGCGGGACATCGCTTCGAAGTCGAACGTGTCCCGATGCGCCGTCCCGATCGAGGCCCTCAGCCTGTCCGCGCTCAATCCTTCCTTCGAACGGACGAAGTCCGCGCTCAGAATGTCGGTCAGCTTCATGATGAGCTTGTTGAGGTCGGCCCGGAACAGCTGCGCTTTCCGGTCCTGCGAAATCTGCCAGGCGTGCTGAAACAGGCGGAACGGCATCGCCTTGTCGCAGTCGATGACATCACCATCGGTCTTCAGCGCGGCACGCAGGCGGCCCAGGCTATCCTGCAACAGTTCGTCGCTTTTCGCACCGACACGCGTGACACCGAGGCCCCAGAGGTTCGATAGCGACCCGGTTATTCCCTCTGCGACCAGTCCGCGGATCTCCCGCTCGAGCCGGATGGCATGCTTCCTGACCCGCTCCCCATCACCGTCTGCCGCGATATCCCTGAGCGCGCCGTCGAACAGGCCGGAAAGCGATTGGACGAATTTTCCGTCGCTCTCCCGGACCAGCACCAGCGGAAAATCATAGCGTAGCGTCGCGAGGTCCCGGTATCCGGAGAGAATTGCAGGGTATGCTTCGGGATGAGCAAGCTCGTCGAGCTCGCCCTGTGACCTTCTTCCCGCGAGGTGAAACGCCAGGTGCGCCTGAAGTTCTGCTTGCATGATGTCGTTGCCTCGACCGTTTCAGTTTGAATCAACCCGGATCCTCATGCATTTGGCTGATCCTTGATGTCTGCGTCCTGCGGCCAAATCGTGAACTTGTCAAATTCCGCATCGAGACCGGATTTGATGTATCGCGCCGACCGCTGCTGCCCGGCACCGCGAAGCTCTTCGTAACAGGGCACGTCCGGATTGCGATACAGGATCCCGACCGGGATCGGATCCTGAAGCGAGGCGATCTGGCGCGCGCGGTTGATATCCGAAGGATCATGCCGCTCCTGATTCTTATAAACCTTGGAGAGGTTCGGGCTGACCGTCAGACCGTGTTCGTGCGTGAGAAGCGTGGTCCTGAGCGGATCCTGCATCCACGGCTCGAACACATTCGGCAGCCATTCGGGGCAACGCTGAATGATGCGGACGAACGAGAACCCTTTGTGTCGATAGGCCTTCAATATGATGTCGTAGAGCACCTCGGGTATCCAGTCGACCGCTTGCGCGACGAAGGACACGTTTTGAACACCAAGCGTCACTGTCAGCGGCTGCAGTGCTTCCAGATAGCTGCCGAACGGCGTGGTGTTGCTCTTCGTTCCACGCGGCGACGTCGGCGACGCCTGCTTCTTGGTCAGACCATAGATCTGGTTGTCGTGCAGCATCACGGTCATGTTCATGTTGTAGCGGATGGCGTGGATCCAATGCGCCGCCCCGATGCTGCAGCAATCGCCATCTCCGGTATTCACAAACACGTTCAGATCCGGCCGCGCCATCTTGATGCCTTCGGCCACCGGCAGTGCGCGACCGTGGATGCCGTGGAATCCATAGGTCTTCATGTAATGGGGAAAGCGGCTGGAGCAGCCGATGCCGGAAACAAATACGGTCTTTTCGGGCCGCAAATCCTCATCGCGACACAGGCGCTGCACCGCCGCGAGAATGGCGTTGTCGCCGCAGCCGGTACACCAGCGCGGCACGCCGCTCTGGTAATCTTCGAGATCGTGATGTTGGTCGTACATCCGCAGGAGGCATTCGGTGGCGTGAATCGTCATGACCGGGCCTCTTGCTTCTTCAATTTTTCGAGAATGACGCGCTGAATCGTGTTCGGTTTGATTGGCTGGCCGCGCACCTCGCTCCAGCAATCGACGTCGATGAGGTAGCGCGAGCGCAGCAACATCGCGAGCGCCGAGTAGCGACGATTGTCTTCGTCTATGATCGCGTCACTCGGGTCATCGCTCCAATTACCCTCGATCGTGATGACCTTTTTGAACCGCCCCATGATCTCCTTGAGACCTGGCGCCATCGGCTGCAGGAAGGTGAGATGGAGCGACGAGACCTTGTGGCCATCGGCGCGCAGGTTCGTCACCGCCTCCTCGATCGCTCCCTTGGTGCTCCCCCAGCCGACAACCAGGAGGTCGCCTTTCCCGTCGCCAAAGACCGTCGGCGTCTTGAGGGATTTCTGCAGCGCGGCGAGCTTGTGGCTGCGGGCACGGATGCTCGTTTCGTTGCTCTCCGGGTCGTAGGCGACGTGGCTCAGGCTGTCATGAGCAAGGCCGGTCAGGGTGTGCATGCCGCCGGGCTGGCCCGGGATGAACCGGCGGGCCAAGCCTGTCGTGGGGTTCCAATCGTAGGGCTTGAGCCCTTCCGGCACTTCACTCTGGTCGACCGGCGGCGCGAGCCAGGCTTCGCAGAATTGCGGCCGCGGGAATGGCTGCTGGGACGAGGCGAGGCTCGCGTCGGAGAGGATCACCACAACCATGTTGAAGGTCTCGGCGATCTTGCGTGCGGTGACGACCGAGTAGAAGCACTCCTCGATCGTGCCCGGCGCGATCACGACCTTGGGCGCGTCGCCGTGGCTCCCGAAGATCGACGTCATCAAATCGCCCTGCTCGGCCTTGGTCGGCTGGCCGGTGCTGGGCCCGCCACGCTGCACATTGACGACGACGAGCGGGATTTCACCCATCGCCGCGAGACCGATGGCTTCCTGTTTGAGCGAATATCCGGGTCCGGACGTGACGGTAACGGCGCATTTGCCGGCATAGGAGGCGCCGATCGCGAAGGTGCAGGCGGCAATTTCGTCCTCGGCCTGATGGACGATGCCGCCGACCTTCTCGAACGCGCTGCTGAGATAATGCGATACCGACGTGGCCGGCGTGATCGGATACATCGCGCAGATTTCCATGCCGGAGGCGAGCACGCCGAGCGCCAGCGCGGTGTTGCCGTCGATCACGATTTGCGGTTCTGTGCTGCGCGTGGCCGGGATGCGAAACTTGAATTCGAGATTCTTCTCGGCCCAGTCATAGCCGGCGTTCAGCAGTTTCACGTTCGAGTGAATGACGCTGGCATCTTTCTTGCCGAATGTGCGGGAAATCTGCTCGCGTCCGAGCTGCAGGTCGAAGCTGTAAATGCTGCATAGCATTCCCAGAGCGAACATGTTCTTTCCGCGCCGGGCGTCGGCGACGATGGCACGGCACTCGCGCTCCATCGGAATTTCGACGACCTTGTATCCCGCCGCCACGAGCTGATCGTGGGTCTCGACATAAGCCGCGGCAATCTTCTGGTCGGCACTCTCGCGCCACATGCTTTCCAGAGAATGGTGCAGCCTGGCTTGAGCTCGCCGGTGCGGACCCGGCCGAGCAGCACCTGTTCGTTGAAAGCGATCACCAGGTCGGTCTCATTGCCACCATTTGTGACACGACCCGAGCCCAGACGAATGCGATTTCCGCTACCGCCGGCAACGCTGCGCGCGGGCGGGCGGATTTCCGCGGGGATGATCTCCACGGTCCAGACACCATTGCCCATCCGCGCGGCAATGGCCCCGAACGACTGTCCGCACCGCTGCGCACCCTCCCCCGAATCGCTGATGATCTCGACAATATGCTGGTTCAACGTGACAGCGGCCTTCTCGCCGGGAGCGGCCCGGACAAGGTTGATCGCGCCCGGGCGAGGCTTGAATGCGGTTGCGGCAATGGGCTCGTTCATCTTACCACCCTAGGCGGCGCGAATGCGCGCGTAGTTGCGTTCCCGGAGATCGACCCCGAAGAAGGTGCCGACGCCGACATCGCCGACATCGTCAACGCCGGAATCACGAATTCTCAAATAGTTCTTGATGCTGCGCGCGGCTTTGCGGCCGGCGCCCATCGCTTCGATCACCGTCGCGGCGCCCGTGACAATATCGCCGCCGGCAAACACGCCCGCCATCGAGGTAGCCAGGGTCTCGTCGGTCTCGATATAGCCACGCTTGTTGAGGCGAAGCCGCGACGTCTGCCCGATGATCGGGTTTGCGTTGGTCCCTATCGCGAACACAACTTGATCGGTCTCGAACTCGTGCTCGCTGCCGCCCACCGGCATCGGTCGCCGCCGGCCGGATTCGTCCGGCTCGCCGAGCTCCATGCTGATGCAACGGATGGCACGGACATTCCCCTTGCCGTCATCGAGGATCGCTACCGGATTGGTCAACCAATGAAACTCGACCCCCTCCTGCTCGGCGTGATGGACTTCTTCCGCTCGCGCCGGGCACTCGGCCCGCGACCGCCGATAGACGCAATATACCTCCTCGGCGCCAAGCCGGAGGCTGACCCGCATGGCGTCCATGGCCGTGTTGCCGGCACCGATCACCGCAACTCGCTTCCCGAGCGGAAGCGGGGTGTCATAGTTCGGGAACTCCTTCGCGCGCATCAGGTTGCAGCGGGTCAGGAGCTCGTTGGCGGAAAGAACGCCGTTGAGCGAGTCGCCGGGAATTCCGAGCATCGACGGATAGCCGGCGCCGGTGCCGATGAAGACGGCATCGAAGCCCAACTCGTCACGCATCTGTTCGATGGTGAACAAACGGCCAACCAGCGTATTGCACTCGAACTTGACGCCGAGCTTGCGCAGATTTTCGATTTCCGCATCGACCACCGCGTTGGGGAGACGGAAATCGGGAATGCCATATTTGAGAACCCCGCCAGCCTGGTGGAAGGCCTCGAAAACCGTCACCTCACATCCGGCTTTCGCCATGTCCGCCGCACACGCCATGCCGGCGGGCCCCGAACCAACGATCCCGACCTTGAAACCATTTGGCTCGATGTATGGAATGTTGGACCACTTTTCCTTGATGGCGTAGTCGCCGATCCAGCGTTCGAGGCGGCCGATCGCGACCGGTTCAAGTGTATCTCCGACCACGCATACGCCCTCGCATTGTGTCTCCTGCGGGCAGACGCGGCCACACACCGCCGCCAATAGATTGCTCGCGGTAACGGCGTCATAGGCACCACGGAAATCCTTGGCGCTGATGGCCTCGATAAATTTCGGGATGTCGATATTGACCGGACAACCCTCGACGCAGGCCGGGTCGGGGCACAACAGACAGCGCTCCGACTCGCGGAGCGCCTCTTGCAATGAATATCCGCAATTCACCTCGTCGAAATTCTTCACCCGAGCATGTGGATCCTGTTCTCGCACAGGGGTCCGCTCCTGCGGAATGCTGCGGATGGTTTTTTTCTTGCTCGCCACGATGTGAATCCCATACGGCTAGCGGAATTACCGGACGCGATGATGGGCGGCCGATTTCCTTCCCAGGACACTTGGCAGGGGACCGGCGCTATCCTCCCCCGGTTTCTTCAAACGGATCGGGCAGCTCCAGCTCATCCAGCAAATCCGGAGAACTCGGCTTCGCCATTCGGCAGCTATCGGACCAGCGCTTCAGCGCGGACTTTTCCTCTTCGGCGTATCGCCGAAGGCGCATCATCAGATCATTGAAGTCGACCTTGTGCCCGTCGAAATCAGGGCCGTCGACACAGGCGAACTTGACTTGGTCGCCGATCTTGACCCGGCAGCCGCCGCACATCCCGGTTCCATCGACCATGATCGGGTTGAGGCTGACGACCGTCTTGATCGCGTGTGGCCGCGTGGTCTCGGCGCAGGCTTTCATCATGATGGGAGGGCCGATCGCGACCACCTCATCTATGTCAGGATGCCTCTCGATGGCGCGCTTGATGCCATCGCTGACAAAGCCCTTGATTCCGGCTGACCCGTCATCCGTGCACAGAATCAATTCATCGCAGCAGGCCTTGAACTTGTCCGCCCAGAAGATCAGCTTCTCGCTGCGAAATCCCAGTACGCCAATGACGTAGGCGCCATTCTCCTTGAACCCGCGGGCCTGCGGGAAGATAGGTGCGACGCCGAGGCCGCCGCCAACGCAGACTACTTTTTTCTTGCCCGCAAGCGAAGTTGGCACCCCCATGGGCCCAACCATCCCATAGAGAGCAGTCCCTGGCGTGCACTGCTGCTGCATCTCCTTGGTCGATTTCCCGACCGCCTGGACGACCAGGGTTACTGTTCCCTTTTTACGATCGAAGTCCGCAATGGTCAGCGGGATACGTTCACCGGACTCATGAGACATGACAATGACAAATTGACCCGGCCGCGCGGCCTTGGCCATCAGCGGATGATCGATGACCAGCGAATACGTGAGCTCGGAAAAATCTTCACGAGCCAGTATCCCGAAGCCTGCTCCTGAACTTGCGTGTTCCACCGTTGGCCTCGCAAGCAAACCTTGTAATTTTCGACATGCTCGATTACCCGTTCAGTCACGGCATTGATCTAGCGCAAAGACTTGCACCTATTTTGCATTAACGGGCATGCTGGATTTTTTTTGCGCTGCCTCATCCCGCAAGCCTGCCGCGTCCGCTGGGCATATTGCACTTGCACAATGTAACGATTGCGGCATTCGCGGAAAATCCGATCCGCGGGTTCAGCGCTTGATGACGACTTTCTGATAGAGCCCGCCGAAGAAGGACTGCTTGCGCCATCCGGCGCGCGCGGCCGCGGGCAGCCAGTTGCCGATTTCGCAGCGCCACAGATCCAGCGCGAAGGGCTCGAGCGCGGCGAGCAAGGGCCGCCACAAATACCGCAGCGGATGCCACCAGCGCGGCAGCGCATAGTCGACAATGACGATCTCGCCGCCCGGCCTGACCACGCGGAAGACTTCGCTCAGCGTCCGCGCGCGATGGTCGCCGGGCTGCTCGTGCAGAAGGAAAAACAACAGCGCCCGATCGTAGCTCGCGTCCGGAAGCCTGAGATCGGCGGAATCCATCGCCAGCAACCGCGCCGGTGCGTCTGACGGCAACTTGCCGCGCAGGTTTTCCAGCTGCATCGGCAGGACATCGACGACATCCAGCCTGCCGCCGCCGGCCGCAACCCGTTGCGTCAACTTGGCGGTCAGATCTCCGTAGACGCAGGCCACCTGCAAGGTCGCGCCGGGAAGCGCATCCCCCAATTCCGTCATCGCCGCATTGCGCAGCCGCGGATAGTTGCCCCACAGAATGAGGTTGACCAGCCATTGCCGCTCGAAGAACCAGATCGCCCTGGGGTGCACATAGGCCCACCAGTAATGCGCGGTGAGATATTGCGGTGCCTTGATGTTGCGTTCGGGCGGGGATTCGGCAATCGAGCGGTCGGCAAGCAATGTGCTCCCTGCGATGACACTCGGAAGCATCTTCCGCAACGAGATGCCCCCGCTGCGGCTTGTTGACTGTACTTGGGTCAATTGCCCTCCGGCCGGCTAGAGAGACGGTCATTCCACCCGCCCACTATACTGGCCGCAAACCGACGGTCCACCTTGATACGCATCAACATGCGAGGAAATGCGCCCTCGCCGTTCCGAAGGAAGCGAAAGGGCCAGGGCTTGATCTCCGTCAATGGCTCCCCAGTTTTTATCTGGTAGCCAAGTCAAATGATCAAGCGCACCGAACCATGGGATACCCGCTCCACCATCAGCCGGTGGGCGCACGTACTTGAGCGGACCGGGCTTGCCTTGACGGGAGCCTCGTGCGGGGTGTTCGTTGCCGCGCATGTGGGAAGGGCCAGCATCGACCTGATCGGTTCAGCCGCCACCGTGCTTGCCATGATGCTTTACGGCGCCGCCGGATTCTATCTCGGGATCGACCTGCCCCGTGCTCCCCCGGATCACCACATGCACCTGCCGCTGCGGCACGGGCTGGGTTCCAAATGGGATGCCGTGGAACTGCTCAGCGCGGCCGGCACCTTCCTCGCCGCGGTAGCGGCGGTGGTGTCGGTCTCCAGCATTGTTCTGGACGAGACGGCACGCGCGAGTACCGCTCTCCTGATCAGTTCTTGCTGGGGGATCGGCGCTACCATGCAAATTGCCGCCGGCATCATCGCGCGAACGCGGTCCGAAACGCCCACTACGTTATAGCAAAAGGTCCGCCGTTCTCATCTTCCTTCGCGCCTGATTGACGGGATTGCGCAAGCGTAGAACTATTCCGGCGGTCCCGGATCCCGTTGCATGAGCGTTCGCAGGATAGCGCGAAACGGCCGTTTCAGGAGTTGAACAGAAGGCGAGTAGAAGGCGAGACAGCAAATGCCGAAAAAAGATCCCGTCAACTGGATGTTGTCCGAAGCGATCGATTCACTTGCCCGCGCCGAACGGTTACGCCAGCAGTTCTTCAGCCTGCAGTCGACGGCGGGCTCGCGGGAGCCGAGCTGGGAACCCCCGATCGACGTACTGGAGACCGACCGGGAGTTTCTGATTCTCGTCGCCCTGCCCGGCGTCGATCCCGATCAGGTCGAGGCCGTGATCGAAAACGGAACGCTTGTCGTCAGCGGACACCGGGTACTGCCGGTCGAGCTGCGCAATGCGAGGATTCACCGGCTTGAGCTCCCGCAAGGCCGGTTCGAGCGTCGCATCGTACTGCCCACGGGGCGCTACGCCGTCAGCCGCTTCGCAGTGAACGGATGCATTGCGCTGCGCCTGGCGAAATCTGTGTGAGGATGGCCATGCCGAACGAAGAAACCGCTTCAGGTTCAGCACCGTCTCCCGCCACCACGCAGGCGGATTCCGTGCCGATCCCCAGCGATGCCCTGATCATCGTTCCGGTCCGCAATACCGTGCTGTTTCCGGGTGTCGTCACCCCCATTACCATCGGCCGGCCGAAATCGGTCGCCGCCGCCCAGCAGGCGCTGCGCGAGCAGCGGCCGATCGGGATCCTGCTGCAGCGAAACCCCGAAGCGAACGATCCCGGTCCCGACGAACTCAACCGGGTCTGCACCGTCGCCAATATCGTACGTTACGTCACCGCGCCGGATGAAACCCACCACATCATCTGCCAGGGCGTCCAGCGCGCCCGCATTCTCGATTTCCTTCCCGGCACGCCATTTTTGGCGGCGCGGGTTCTGCGTATTCCGGAGCCCGACGACAAGCTCGCCGGAGATCGAGGCGCGGTTTCTCAACCTGCAAAGGCAGGCGATCGAAGCCATCCAGCTGCTGCCCCAGGCACCGCCGGAACTCGTCGCGCTGTTTCAGTCGACCACCTCTCCCGCGGCTCTCGCCGATCTCGCGACCTCCTATATGGACATCAAGCCGCAGGACAAGCAGGAGATCCTGGAGACCATCGACCTGTCGCTGCGCATGGAGAAAGTTTCGCGCCACCTCGCCGAGCGGCTCGAAGTGCTTCGGCTGACGGCCGAGATCGGCCAGAAGACCAAGGCCACCTTCGATGAACGCCAGCGCGAGGCGATCCTGCGCGAACAGATGGCGACCATTCAGCGTCAATTGGGCGAAGGCGACGGCAAGACCCAGGAGGTCGCGGAGCTGAACGAGGCGATCGCCAAGGCCCAGATGCCGGCGGAGGCGGAAAGCCAGGCGCGCAAGGAAGTGCGCCGCTACGAGCGCATGCCGGAAGGCGCCGCCGAGGCCGGCATGGTCCGCAGCTATCTCGACTGGCTGATCGAACTGCCATGGGCGCTGCCGCCCGAAAAGACCATCGATATTCCGGAGGCGCGACGCATCCTCGACGAGGATCATTTCGGCCTGCAGAAGATCAAGAGCCGGATCGTCGAATATCTGGCAGTTCGAAAACTGGCCCCGCACGGCAAGGCGCCGATCCTGTGCTTCGTCGGACCGCCCGGGGTCGGCAAGACCTCGCTGGGGCAGTCGATCGCGCGCGCCATGGACCGGCCGTTCGTCCGCGTCAGCCTGGGCGGTCTTCATGACGAGGCCGAAATCCGCGGCCACCGGCGCACCTATATCGGTTCCCTGCCCGGCAATATCATTCAGGGCATCAAGAAAGCGGGCGCGCGCAATTGCGTGATGATGCTCGACGAGATCGACAAGATGGGACGCGGAATTCAGGGCGATCCGTCGGCCGCGATGCTCGAAGTCCTCGATCCCGAGCAGAACGCGACGTTTCGCGACAATTATCTTGGCGTGCCGTTCGATCTGTCGCGCGTGGTATTCGTCGCCACCGCCAACATGCTGGATACGATTCCCGGCCCGTTGCAGGACCGCATGGAGATCATCAGCCTGCCGGGCTACACCGAGGACGAAAAGCTCGAGATCGCGCGGCGCTATCTGGTTCGCCGCCAGCTCGAAGCCAATGGCTTGAAACCGGAGCAGGCCGAGATCGACGTCGAAGCGCTGCGGCTCATGATCAAGGGCTACACCCGCGAGGCGGGGGTCCGCTCGCTGGAGCGGGAAATCGGCAAGGCATTGCGCCATGCGGCGGTGCAGATCGCCGAGGGCAGCGCGAGCAAGGTCACCGTCACCGTCAGGGACTTGACCTCCGTCCTCGGGCAGCCCCGTTTCGAGGGCGAGATCGCCATGCGCACCAGCATCCCCGGTGTCGCGACCGGGCTGGCCTGGACGCCGGTGGGCGGCGACATCCTTTTTATCGAGGCGACCCGTGTTCCCGGAAAAGGCGCGTTGATCCTGACCGGCCAGCTCGGCGACGTCATGCGCGAGAGCGCGCAGGCCGCCCTGACGCTGGCGAAGAGCCGCGCCGCGCAGCTCGGGATCGATCCCTCGCTGTTCGAAAAAAGCGACATCCACGTCCATGTGCCCGCCGGCGCCACGCCGAAGGACGGACCGAGCGCGGGCGTTGCGATGTTCACGGCGCTGGCTTCCCTGCTCACCAACCGCACGGTCAGGAGCGACACGGCGATGACCGGTGAAATATCGCTGCGCGGCCTGGTGCTGCCGGTCGGCGGCATCAAGGAAAAAGTCGTCGCGGCCGCCGCGGCCGGGCTGACCAGGGTGATGTTGCCGGCGCGGAACCGGCGGGACTTCGATGAAATTCCGCAGGGAGCGCGCGACAAACTGGAGTTCGTCTGGCTCGATCGTGTCGACGATGCCATTGCCTCGGCGCTGGAAGAGACGAAGCAGGCGGCGTGACGCCGGGAATTCTGCCGAATATTGATCTAAGACAAGGTACCGCCCGGATTCCGGCTTTAGCCTGACAACAATTTTCAAGGCGCAGCTATCTGCGTGGGTGTCGATATGGCAAACCAAACGGCGAAAATCTTTCTGCTGAATCTGTTGGGCCGGGCGGCGGCGTGGGTCTGTTCAGCGCTGGCGTTGAAGGATCACGCGTTGCAGCCGGTCGTCCTGAAACGACGATCCCACGAACGTCGGCCTCCGCGCTGAACCAGCGGCAACGTGCCTTTTTCCCGGCCGGTTTCGACCCGGCCGGCAAATAGCCGTCCTTGCGCGAACGAACCCAGCCACCCCTTGCCGGTCATTTGCCCGGCAGACGAACCCTTGGGCGAAGCAGAAAGTCGCCGGCCCCGGGTCTTCTCGGGGGTTTCGGAGGTTGACTTTGATCAAGCCAAAGGCGCCTTTTTCGATTAGCTTGTCTTGCAGCTATTTTGGCCGTCCCACGAATGCCGGCCCTGGAGACCGTTAATGCGCGCGCATCAAATCATGACCCAGCAAGTCATTACGGTCGGCGCCGATACGTCCATTGCGGAGGCCGTCGACACGATGCTGCGGCACCACATCAGCGGGCTGCCCGTGGTCGACGCGGAAGGCGAGCTGATCGGCATCATTTCGGAAGGCGATTTTATCCGCCGCGCGGAGATCGGCACGGAACGAAAGCGTGGCCGGTGGCTGAGTTTTCTGGTCGGCACAGACCGGATCGCGGCCGACTTCGTGCATGCGCATGGCCGCAAGGTCAGCGAGATCATGACACTGGATCCTCTCACCATCACCGAGGATACGCCGCTCGATCAGATCGTGGAGATCATGGAATCCAACAACGTCAAACGCCTTCCGGTGGTGCGCGGCAATCGCCTGGTCGGAATCGTGACCCGCTCGGATTTTCTGGCGACCGTCGCCGCCCTTGCCCGCCATGCTCCGGGACCGGCCGCAGATGATGAACATATTCGCCAAAAGGTGTCGGCTGAAATCGAGCAAGCCGCGTGGCGACCCTGCAAAGTCAAGGTCAGCGTCCGTGACGGGATCGTTAGCCTCAGCGGCGTTGTCGATAACAAGAATGCCCGCCAGGCGGCGATCGTCGCCGCGGAAAACGTTCCGGGCGTCAGGCAGGTGATCGACAATCTCAGCGACGCGCGCGACTACCCGCCTCCGGAAGAGGATTTCGGCGGCGGCGATATTGTCTCATTGCAAGAGCAGCCCTCGACAACGGATGACGAGCCGCTGTGAGCGCATGGCCTGAAATCATGAATTGGTATCCACGAGCGTTGTATCTTGCTGCCGCGCTTGCCCTGTTCGGAAGCGCTGGCTCAGCTTACGCGCAGAATCTCGAAAATGGCCGGCGGCTGTCGGAGCGATGGTGCGTGGAGTGCCACGCGATCGGACCTTCCGGCAAGACCAGCAAAGCGCGATCGTTTGCAGCGATCGCCGCCAAGGAAAAAATCACCACCGAGATGATCGCCTCGTTCCTGCGCCTGCCGCACGCCACCATGCCGAACCTGCCGCTCAGCCGCAACGACGCCCAGGATATCGCGGCGTTCATCATGGACCAGAAGAAGTAGCGGGGAAGCCGGCTGCGGCTTCACCCGTCGATGATCGCCACCGCCCGGGTCCAGCCCGCCGAGGCGCGCTCGATCTTGACCGGGAAACACGACACGGTGAATCCGGTCGACGGCAATTGCTCGAGGTTGTGCAGCTTTTCGATATGGCAGTAACCGATGTGGCGCCCGGCCTTGTGGCCTTCCCAGATCAGGCTGGCGTCCTTGGTCTCGGCATATTTCCTGGCGGTGTAGACGAAAGGCGCGTCCCAGCTCCAGCCGTCGATGCCGGTCAGCCGCACGCCCCGCTCGAGCAGGTACATCGTCGCTTCATAGCCCATGCCGCAGCCGGACGTGACGTAATCCTGCCTGCCGTATTTGGCCCCGGCTGAGGTATTGACCACGACGATCTCGAGCGGCGACAGGGTGTGGCCGATGCGCTTGAGCTCGTTCTCGACATCCCTGGCGGTCGCCACATAGCCGTCCGGCAAATGCCGGAAGTCGAGCTTCACGCCCGGCTGCAGGCACCATTCCAGCGGCACTTCGTCGATGGTCCATGCGCGCTCGCCGCGGTTCATGGTGGGATGAAAGTGCCAGGGCGCGTCGAGATGGGTGCCGTTATGGGTGGAGAGCTGCACCTGCTCGACCGCCCAGCCCTGCCCGTCCGGCAGATCCTCGGCCTTCAGGCCTTCGAAGAACTGCAGCATGCGCGGCAGGCCCTGCTGGTGATCGATGTACTGGATGGTGGGATGTCCGCCCGGCGGATCGGCCGGCACGTCGTTTTGCAGCGGCACCGAGATATCGATCAGTCGTCTGGCCATGGACGTTTCCTTGAAAGTGCGTTTCCCTGAACGTTTCTGTTGTTTTCAACCGGGTTGATCACGGTCATGGGGCGGCAGCCTAGAAGAGGGCCGGATTTATCTCAATGACCTTGCCGCTAGCGGGATGGCCCCCGCGGCGTCGTCGGCTTGCCTTCGGAGGCCGCCTTGAAAAAGGCTGGCTATTCGATCGCCCATGACGAGCCGCTGGAAGGTTACAACAGGCTCTTCGTCAATGACCCCTTCAGAAACCGCATCGAGCTTATCCAGGTCAAGACTTCCTGACCGTCGCGTCGCAAAAAGAGTCTTCGAAAATCACGACCGTTCAAGCTTGCTGAGAACGCGCTGCCGCGAGAGACTGCGACCGGTATTTGCCGCGAACCAGAAGATTCAGGACGCAAACCCGAGGAGGCGACCATGACCGGCGCAAGGCTGAAGCATTACGGCTGGGGCCGCGAGGGCGAGGGCATGACGGCCGCGGAGCAGGCTTTTGTGCTTGGCCGCTACCGCGCGAAATTTTCGCGCGATGCGTTCGAAACCATAGCAGTGCCGCGGCTGGAGGATCTCGCGCTGCGCGCGCCGCGCGTGACGCCGCCGGCCTCGCTGGCCGCGTTCTGCACGACCGACCGCTACGACCGGGTCGCGCATGCCTACGGCAAGTCCTATCCCGATTATGTGCGCGCCATGCTCGGCGATTATGATTGCGCGCCCGACGTCGTCGCCTATCCCCGCAACGAGGCGGAGATTTCCGCCGTGATGGACTGGGCCGGCGGCGTCAGTGCCTCGCTGACGCCATTCGGCGGCGGCTCGAGCGTCTGCGGCGGCGTCGAGCCGCGCGTCGACGGCATTCGTTACAAGGCGGCCGTCACGCTCGACCTGCGCCAACTTGGCAAGGTCGTCGAGGTGGATCAGACCTCGCGCGCCGCGCTGATCGAAGGCGGCGCCTTCGGTCCGTCGCTTGAAAACCAGCTCAAGCCGCATGGCGTCACGCTGCGGCATTTTCCGCAGAGTTTTGAATTTTCGACGCTTGGCGGCTGGATCGCGACGCGATCCGGTGGCCATTTCGCGAGCCTTTACACCCATATCGATGACTTCGTCGAAAGCCTGCGCGTGGTGACGCCGCGCGGCGTCCTGGAAACCCGCCGCCTGCCGGGATCGGGCGCCGGACCGAGCCCCGACCGCCTGTTGATCGGCTCGGAAGGCACGTTAGGGGTGATTTCGCGCGCATGGATGCGATTGCAGTCGCGTGCGAAATTCCGCGCCGGCGCTTCCGTTCGTTTCCGCTCGTTCTTCGCGGCGGCAAGCGCAGTGCGCGCCATCGCGCAAGCCGGCCTCTATCCGTCGAACTGCCGCATCCTCGACGCGCAGGAGGCCTTCAACACGGGTGCTGCCGACGGCAGCGTGGCGATCATGGTGCTCGGCTTTGAATCCGGCGATCATCCGACGGACGCATGGATGGCGCGCGCGCTCGAATGCTGCGCCGATCATGGCGGAACGCCCGAGGCCGCGAAGGCCGGCGACGCGCATCTCGAAGGCGCGGCCGGCATCTGGCGCAATGCCTTTATCCGCATGCCCTATGCGCGCGAATTTCTGACGCCGGCGGGCCTCATCAACGACACCTTCGAGACCGCCATCACCTGGGACCGGTTCGAAAGTTTCCACGACAAGGTGAAGGCGGCGACCGAGCGCGCGATTCTCGATGCGACCGGCGTGAAGGGCGAGGTCACCTGCCGCTTCACCCATGTCTATCCGGATGGCCCGGCGCCCTATTTCTCCTTCCATGCCCTCGGCCGCCACGGCGCGCTGCTTAAGCAATGGCAGGCGATCAAGAACGCGGCCAGCGACGCGCTGATCGAGGCGGGCGGCACCATCACGCATCATCACGCGGTCGGGCGCGATCACCGGCCCTGGTACGATCGTCAGCGTCCGGAGCTGTTCGCGGCAGCTTTCAGGGCCGCAAAGAAAGAACTCGATCCGCAGGGCATGCTCAACCCGGGAGTGCTCATCGATCCCTAAGGGCTGGCCGGCTGCTGGCGCCGATCTAACTTCCTCTGGAGGCTGCATGGAACTGAAGGTCAACGGAAAGACGCACCAGCTGGATGTCGAGGCCGACATGCCCCTGCTCTGGGTCCTGCGAGACGAGCTTGGCATCACCGGTCCGAAATACGGCTGCGGAATTGCCATGTGCGGCGCCTGCACCGTGCATGTCGACGGCCAGGCGGTGCGATCCTGCTCGCTGCAGGTCGGCGATGTCGGCGGCGAAATCACCACGATCGAGGGGCTTGGCTCGCCGGAGGCGATGCACGCGGTGCAGGCGGCATGGGTCGAGCTTCAGGTCGCGCAATGCGGCTACTGCCAGCCCGGCCAGATCATGGCGGCGGCTTCGCTGCTCGGCCTCAACGCGGAACCGACGGACGAAGACATCGATCGCGCGATGTCGGCCAACCTCTGCCGCTGCGGCACCTATCCGAGGATCCGGCTCGCCGTGAAAGCCGCCGCCGCGAATTTAAGGAAATCCAAGCCATGAGCCGGATCGGAACCATTGCACGCCGCACTTTTCTGGTCGGTTCGGCGGCGATCGCGGGCGGCGTGGCGTTTGGCTACTACGCCTACAAGCGAACGCCGGCCAACCCGCTGCTCTCTGAGCTCGGCGCCGGCGAGACCGCGCTTACGCCCTATGTGCGGATCGACCAAAGCGGCGTCACCATCATCACGCCGCGGGCCGATTTCGGCCAGGGCGCCTATTCGGTGCAGGCAGCGCTGGTCGCCGAGGAGCTCGATCTCGACTGGAACGACATCAAGGTCGATCCGGGTCCGCCGGGCACCGCCTATTACAATACCAAGGTGCTGGCCGAAGGCTTCCCGATCGCTGCGACCGATGACGGTACGATCGCTCGCGGCATGCGCGTCGTGGGCGACGCCCTCGGCAAGTTCCTGAGCCTGCAGGTCACGGGCGGCTCCTCAACGGTGCCCGACGCCTATGAGAAACTGCGGATCGCCGGCGCGGTGGCGAGAGAGGTGCTGCTGTCGGCGGCATCGAAACAAACGGGGGTCGCGAAAGCCGACCTCAAGACCAGGAACGGCGCCGTCATCACGCCCGACGGGAAGTCGCTGAGCTACGCCTCGCTCGCCAGCCTTGCGGCGACGATCGAGCCGCCGGCAAGCGTGAAACTGAAGCCCGAGACCGAGTGGCGCTACCTCGGCAAGCCGATGCGGCGCATCGACATCGTCTCGAAATCGACGGGCACGGCGAGCTACGGCATCGACATCAGGATGCCCGGCATGGTCTACGCCACGGTTCGCACCAACCCGCGGATCGGCGGCCGCCTGAATGGCTACGACGCCGGCGCCGCCGAGAAGGCGAAGGGCGTGCTCAAGGTCGTGCCGATCACCGGCGGCGTCGGCGTGATCGCCGACAACACCTGGCGCGCGTTCAAGGCCGCCAACGCGATCAAGTTCGACTGGGGACCGGCGCCGTACCCGGCGACATCGGCGGCGATGTTCGAGACGGTGGCAGGCTCCTTCATCTCCGCTCGACGGGACAGCCACTTCAAGAATGAAGGCGACGTCGAGAGTGCGCTCAAGGGAACCAAGGTCATCGAGGCCGAATACAGGATTCCCTACCTCGCGCACGCGCCGCTCGAACCGATGAACGCGGTGGTCCAGCTCAAGGACGGGCGGCTGGATATCTGGACCGGCACGCAAATTCCGCTGTTCCTGATCGATTCCGCCGCACGCGTTGCCGGGCTTCCGCGTGAGAATATTCATCTTCATGTCCAGATGTGCGGCGGCAGTTTCGGCCGGCGCCTGGAAGACGATTATGTCCGCCAGGCCATCGAGCTGGCGAAGGCCTTTCAGGGCCGGCCGATCAAGATGACCTGGACCCGGGAGGAGGACATGACCCACGACTTCCCGCGGCCGCTCGGCATGGCCCGGATGCGGGGCGCCGTGAAAGACGGGCAGGTCCACGCTTACGATCTCTCCATCGCCTGCCCGTCCGTGACGACCTCCCAGATGGGCCGGCTGAACATGTCGCTTCCCGGACCGGACATTGCGATCGTGGCCGGCGCCTGGGATCAGCCCTTCAGGATTCCGAACTATCGCGTGACCGGTTACCGCGTCCCTGAATTGGTGCCGGTGAGTTCGTGGCGTTCGGTCGGCGCCTCCGGCAACGGCTTCCTGCACGACTGCTTCCTCGACGAACTGATCCATGAAGCCGGCGCGGATCCCCTGAAGGAGCGGTTGCGCCTGTGCTGGCACGAGCCCTCGCGAAAGGTACTCGAGGCGGTCGGCGAGATGTCGAACTGGGGCAGCGATCCCGGCAAGGATCGCGGCCGCGGCGTCGCCTTCACGCTTTCCTTCGGGGTGCCCGCGGCCGAAGTGGTCGAAGTCACCAACACGCCCAAAGGCATCAGGATCGACAAGGTCTTTGTCGCCGTCGAAGTCGGACGCGTGCTTGACCCGCAAAACTTTGAAAATCAGCTGCAGGGCGGCGTGATCTGGGGGCTTGGCCACGCCATGAATGCCGAGCTGACCTATGCCGACGGCATCGCCGAGCAGACCAACTTCCATGCTTACCAGGGCATGCGGCTTTACCAGGCGCCGAAGATCGAGGTTCGCGCACTCGCCAACGCAAGCGAGATCCGCGGCATCGGCGAGCCCGGCGTCCCGCCGGCCGCGCCCGCCCTTGCCAACGCCATTTTCGCCGCCACCGGCCAACGCATCCGCGAGCTGCCCCTGAACAAGCACATCGCGTTCGTCTGACGGGATACGGAAAGGCGGCAGGCCGTTCGCTACGACGCGGTTTGGCCAGCCTGTTGCTGAATTGGGAAGTTGACCAACTCCGCCGGCCTCACCGGCGCAAATGCGACGACGATGTTCACGATGCCGCGGTCGATGTCGGATTGCGTTGTCGTCGTCTTGTCGAATCCCCGGCGCGGTTGACGAAGCCTTTTGGCTGCGCCAATAATCCCCGGCGGAAGGCGCTTTGAACATGAATCCGACGCGGCGGTCTTTGTTGGTTACCGGGCTCCGGCCGCGCGTCAAATCCAGACCCAGGCGTACTTCGACCCCGCTTCGCGCGCCGAAATCGAAACGCCAAGTCCCGCCAGCGAAGAAAAAACGGGCGGCCGGCGACATCGCCCAGATTTCAAAATCCGAAAAATCCCGCGATTCGATTCTGGAAGCCGCGGCGAAACTGTTTCGCCGCCAGGGATACTCGGCCACCACGTTACGCCAGATCGCGACGATGGCCGAGATCAAGGCTGGCAGCATCTACTATTATTTCGATTCCAAGGAAGTCATTCTCGACGAGGTGCTCCACCGCGGACTGCTCCGAGTATTCGAGGCGGTCAAGATGGCGGTGAAAGGAGCAGGCAAGGTCTCGCACCGGCGCCGGATCGGGCTTGCCATCGAGGCGCATCTGGTGGCGCTGCACGAAGCGAGCGATTTCACCTCGGCGAATATCCGTATCTACGGCCAGCTTCCCGAGCACCTCAAAAAGCCGCACCGCCCGCTGCGCAGGGCCTACGCCAGATATTGGGACCAGCTGTTTCTGGACGCCCGGCGTGCGGGGGAAATTCGCGCCGATATCGAGATCGTCCCATTGCGGATATTCGTGCTGGGCGCCCTGAACTGGACCATCGAGTGGTTCAGCTTCAGCAGCAAGGACGCCGTATTGAAATTGGCCCGCCGAACCGAACTCTTGATCTTCGACGGCGTCAAGAAGGCATAGCGCCGGCAATTTCCGGGCGCGCGCTGTCAGCGTCATCCTGATCGCTTCGTCTATTTGCCCTGCCAGACCGGCTTTCGCTTTTCGGCAAACGCCTTTGGACCTTCGATGGCGTCGAGACTGGCATAGGTTTCGACATGCAGCCTGTTCGCCTCGACAAGTCCCTTCTCGCAGCCGAGGTCCATCGCCGCCAGCACGCTGGCCTTGGCCGCCTTCACCGACAGCGGCGCGCCCTGGACGATCGTGCGGGCCAGTTGCATCGCGCGCGCGCGGACCGCATCGGGCGTGTCTTCCAGATAGTTCAGGAACCCGTATTCGGCGAGCCGTTCGATCGGCATCGTCTCGCCCGTGAGAACAAGCTCCATCAGCACCGGCTGCGGCAGCATCCAGAGCAGCGGCACCGCCCACGGCGATCCGCGCCCCATCTTGACCTCGGTGATCCCGGCGCGCGTTCCGCGAAGACCGACCCTGAGGTCGGCCTTGATCGCCAGCAGCATGCCGCCCGCCATCAGCGATCCGGTCATCGCCGCGATGATCGGCTTTGAGACGGCACGCATCGCCGTCTGCATGGGATCGCGCATCAGCGTGAGAATATCGACACCGTCGCGCGCCCTGATCTCGGCCGCCTGTTTGAGGTCGAGGCCGGCGGAAAACACGCCGCAATCGGCCGAGGTCAGAATCACCACCCTCGCCCGCGAATCCTTCTCGACGCGCTCCCACGCATCGGTCAGACCGTTCATCGCCTCGACCGACAGGGCGTTCTTGCGCGCGGGCCGGTCGATCGTGATCGTCACCACGCCATCGTCGATCGCATACCGGATCGGATCGTTGTCGGACATCGGCTGGCTCTTTCGAAAATTCTAACACCTGTTAGAATACTCGCGGGCGGACCGAACACAATCGGAATTCAGCGGTCGGGACAGTCATGCAGCAGCTTTCGAACATGCGCTTCGCGCCGGATCTCCTGAAGGACAAGGTCGCACTGGTGACCGGCGGCGGAACCGGGATGGGTCGCGCCACGGCCATCGAAATGGCGCGCTGCGGAGCACATCTCGCCGTGCTGGGCAGGCGCATCGAACCGATCGAGGACTGCGCCAAGGTCATCCGCGAGATCGGCGGCAAGGCCGTCGCCATATCGGCCGATATTCGCCTGCCCGACCAGATCGAGAACGCCATGCAGCGGATCAAGCACGAGTTCGGCCGGCTCGACATCCTTGTCAACAACGCGGGCGGCCAGTTCGTGACGCCGGCGCGCGAGCTCAGCAACAAGGGCTTCGAGACCGTGATTCGCAACAACCTGATCGGCTCCTGGCAGATGACGAAGGCCGCCGCGGATCACTTCATGCTGGAGCACGGCGGATCGATCGTATTCGTGACCGCTTGCGTCCGTTCCGGCTTGAGCGGCTTCGTGCATACGGCCGCGGCACGCGGCGGCGTCCTCGCCATGATGAAGACGCTGGCCTTCGAGTGGGCGGAATTCGGCATTCGCCTCAATTGCGTCGCGCCCGGCACCATCAAGACCGAAGGCATGGACCACTACCCGATCGAACCGGAGCAATGGCTGAAGCTCAACCGCAATGTGCTCGGACATATGGGAGACGTCGAGGATGTTTCGGCCGCTATTGTCTTCCTGAGTTCGTCGCTGGGGAAATTCGTCACGGGTGAGGAATGGTACGTTGACGGCGGCGAAACGTTGCACCTCGCCCATGACGCGCGCCAGATGATCGACGCGGCCAAGTTTTCCAGACGCGAGCCCGCGGTCGTGAAACCAAAGTAGCGGCCCCAGGGAAATCCAAGAGCCTCGGATCGGCGCTGGCTTTTCCGGACTTGCGTCCTATCGCTCGTCCCCGAAAGCGGCGTCACTGACGGACACACGATCCGTGCTCGACTGCCACAGCTTCGGATAGGTGGTGCGCAACTCCTGCAGCAACTGTCCGATCGGAGGCTCTGCGAACCAGCCGCGATCGTTGACATATTCCATATGGCGATGGCTCTTTGTGTCGAACTCGTGAAACAGCGCGTCGCTTTTCCCGTCGAAGATCAACTGCCTGACGCCGAAGCGTTCGCACAGCTCCGTGTTGAATGCCGGCGTGACCTTGAACATCCTGCCATCGAGCCAAAGCGCGACGTAGCCATGGTAGATGAACAGGTCGGTCCCCATCAGCTCCGCGAGCTTCGGGGAATTCAGATGATTGCGGACATCGGCGAATCCGACCGCCGCCGGAATGCCAGCCGCGCGTAACGCGGCGGTCAGCAGGATCGCCTTGGGTACGCAGTAATTCGACGGTTTTCCGGCGATCCGGCTGGCGCGGTAATCATCCTCGGAAAAACTGACATCGAACGGATTATACCTGATCCGGTCGCGTACGGCCTCGAACAGCCGGATCGCCTTGCCGGTAGCCGACAGATCGTGCGCGCTCCCCAGGCTGCGCGCGACGAACTCGCGGACCTCCGATAAGTCGCTGTCGACAAACGCTGTCGACACAAGAAACTCGGGAACGCTGGCGTTCGGCTTCATTCCCTTTCCCCGTGCTGGCAAACCGCCATTCATCTAACAAATGTTAGAATCGAAAGATAGCCGGCCCCGCCATTGACCCAGATCGCCCCGGAGCGCTAGCTTTCACGCAAGCGGGCCCGCCCGGCTTGAGAGACATTCGCAAGATAGCCCATGAACGACGCGACGCAGTATATGTGGACGCCGCCGCCGGAACTGGTGGCGCAAAGCAATCTGACGGCATTCCTGCGCGCGACCGGCCGGCAGGATTACGACGATCTTGCGTCGAAGGCGGACGCCGATCCCGCCTGGCTGATGGAGCAGGTTTTCAAATTCTGCGATGTCCGGTTCTACCGGCGTTACGACGCAATGCTCGATCTGTCGCGCGGCCAGCCATGGGCGCGCTGGTGCGTCGGCGGCACCACCAACATCGTCCTGAATTGCATCGACAAACATCGCGGCACCGCGGTGTGGGACCGGACATTTCTGGTCTGGGAAGGCGAAGACAGGCGCGAACGGCGCTCGCTGAGCTACGGCGAATTCGACCGTGAAGTCGGGCGGCTGGCGCAGGGCCTGCGCGATCTCGGCATCGTCCAGGGCGACGTGGTTGCGATCTACATGCCGAATCTGCCGGAAACTTTTGTCGCTTTCTTCGCGGCGTTGAAGCTGGGCGCCATCGTCATGCCGCTGTTCTCGGGGTTCGGCCCCAGTCCGATCCAGTCCCGTCTGAACCACGGCGAAGCCAAGGCCGTGATCACCGCGAGCGGAACCTGGCGGCGCGGCGCGCCGGCGCCGCTCAAATCGGTGCTTGACGTGGCGCTTGAGGCCTCGCCGACGGTGCAGCACGTGATCGTCGCCAACCGCGACGGCCTCGAAATCGAAACACCCATGCGCGAGGGACGCGACCGCTGGTGGAGCGAGGTGGTTGCCGGCAAGGACGGCGCCATCGCCACCGCAGAGATGCAGGCGGAAGACCCGGCGATCCTGCTCTATACATCGGGCACGACGGGTGAACCGAAGGGATGCATCTGGACCCACATCAGTTTCATCGGTTCGATGGTCACCCGCGACATGATCATCTGCGGGGATTTCAAACCGTCGGATCGATTTTTCTTCTTCAGCGACATGGGCTGGATGGTGGGCGCGATGTGCGCCTGCATTCCGAGTTTCGCCGGCGGCAGTCTTCTGATCGCGGAAGGCACGCCGGATTATCCGGACACCGGACGGTTTTGGCGCCTGATCGGGGATCATCGGGTGACCTATCTCGGGGTGTCGCCGACGATCGTGCGCAGCCTGATGCGCTACGGACTGGAAGTCGAAAATTACGATCTCTCGAGCCTGCGCATCACCGCCTCCGGCGGCGAGGCGTGGACCGCGGCGCCGTGGCTGTGGTTTTTCGAGCACGTCTGCAAGAACAAGATCCCGATCATCAATATTTCGGGCGGCACCGAAGTCGGCGGCTGCATCTTCACGGGCACGCCAAACCACCCGATGAACCCCTGTTCGTTCTCGCGGCCGGCGCTCGGCGTCGGCGCCGACATCGTCGACATGACGGGACAGCGCGTACCCGCCGGGACGGTCGGGGAACTGGTGTTGCGGCACGCGTCGATCGGCCTGACCAAGAGCCTGTGGAAAGCCGATGCCCGCTATGTCGAAAGCTACTGGAGCACGCTTCCGGGGCTGTGGGTGCACGGCGACTTTGCGATGCGCGGCCATGACGGGCTGTACTATATTCTCGGCCGCTCCGACGACACGATCAAGATTTCCGGCAAGCGGACCGGGCCCGCCGAGCTCGAGGGTATCCTGATCGCGACGGGCAAGGTCGCCGAGGCCGCCGTGTTCGGCATTCCGCATCCGGTGAAAGGCTCGGCTATCGTCTGCGCCTGCGTGCCGATGCCGAATGTGGAGGGAAATGACGGCCTTGCGAGCGAACTCTCAGACGCCATCGTCAAGGGGATGGGCGCGTCCTATCGTCCCGAAACGGTCTTGTTTGTCGACGATCTGCCGCGCACCCGCAATCTGAAGATCATGCGCCGGGTGCTGCGGGCGGTGTTCGAACACAGGGATCCCGGCGATCTCTCCGCGCTTGCCAACCCCGAGGCCGTCGAACGGCTGCGCGAGAAACTCCGCGTCACCTGAGCCGCGGGCGAAGGCCGGCGGACCTGGCCTTCCCGGCGAATTCTGTTTCTCCCAGGCCGATCGTCAGATCGGGCAGTCCTGCGGGAACACCGGCTTGCGCTTCTCCAGATGCGAGGCGAGGCCCTCGCGCGCCTCGGCGCCGGCAAAGCCAAGCATTTCGAGCGCGGTGGAAGTATCGAACAGCGGGCCGTTCACCCGCAGCCAGTTGTTCAAGGCGTATTTGGTCCAGCGGATCGCGCTTTGCGCGCCGTTGGCGAGATCCTCGGCCGTTTCGAGGGCGATCCTTTGCAGATCCGCATCCTCAACGCACAGCGAGACGAGCCCGATCCGCTCGGCTTCCGCGCCCGACAGCGGCTTGCAGGTCAAGAGATAGTATTTCGCCTTGGCAAGCCCGCACAGCAGCGGCCAGATGATGCAGGCGACGTCGCCCGCCGCGACGCCGAGCCGGGTGTGGCCGTCGACGATGCGCGCCGATTTTCCGCAGATCGACACGTCGGCGAGGATGCCGACGACCAGCCCCGCGCCTACCGCGACGCCGTTGATCGCCGAGATGATCGGCTTGTTGCAGTTGATGACGTTGTAGACGAGGTCCTTGGCCTCCCTCCAGGTCGCCATGCGCGCCACCGGATTGTCCAGAATGCTCTTGATCAGCTCGAAATCGCCGCCGGCGGAAAACGCCTTGCCGGCTCCGGTGACGATGACGGCATTGATATCGGGATCGTCGTTGATGTCGCGCCAGATATTCGTGAGCTGGGTGTGGGTTTGCGCATCGACGGAGTTATACGTCTCGGGCCGGTCGAAGGTGAGCCGCAGAATGCGCTTCGACGGATAGTCGATCTTCAGCTTGGTGTAGGCGGCGTAACGGTCGGACATGACACTCCCCTTGTCTCTATTGCGGGCCGACTCTGGTCCTTCGAACGCCTGCGCGCAACCGGTGATCCATCAATTCGAACAGATGTTAGAATTTAGATTTGATCGGCATTTGCCGCAAGCGTATAGTTCCCGGCCGG
The DNA here is from genome assembly GCA_963825105.1 of uncultured Alphaproteobacteria bacterium. Taxonomy (GTDB): domain Bacteria; phylum Pseudomonadota; class Alphaproteobacteria; order Rhizobiales; family Xanthobacteraceae; genus Bradyrhizobium. Next base: position 24,119 of record CAWGSB010000011.1, on the reverse strand, counting down.
ACCGTCGGCCGCCGCACAACAAGAACGCCTTTGGGGGAAACGGCAAATGACAGGCGAACTCAAGAACACCCCCTCGATGATCGCGGGCGAGGTTCCCACGGTGGGCGAACTGTTTCGCGCCTGCGCGCAAATCCATTCAGCCTCGACGGCGATCGAATATCAGGGACGGCAGATCAGCTATGCGCAGCTGTTGGACCGCGTCCAACGCGCAACCGCGATGCTGGCAAGTCACGGTCTTCGCCGCGGCGACCGCGTCGCGCTGCTGTCGCACAATCGACCGGAATATTTCGAGGTCGAACTGGCAGCTGCGAATCTGGGCGTCATCACCGCGTGCCTGAACTGGCGGCTGTCGCAGCGCGAGCTTGCCTACTGCATCGAACTGGTGTCGCCGAAGCTCGTGATCGCCGAAGGTGAACTCGCCGGCCATCTGTCGGCTCCCGCCGCCGAGGGCCGCCCGGTCATTGAAATCGGCGCGCATTACGAGCGGCTCCTGCAGCAGCAAAGCGGCCGCCTCGCGCCGATCGCGGCGGCCCCCGAGGACGGCCTGGTGATCCTCTACACCAGCGGGACCACCGGCCTGCCGAAAGGCGCCGTGATCTCGCATCGCGCGATGGTGACGCGCGCGCTGGTGTTCAGCTCCGAGCTGAGCATTTCGCATCGCGATTCCTTTGTCGCCTGGGCGCCGATGTTTCATATGGCGTCCACCGATCACGGCCTGGCCACGCTGCTTCGCGGCGGCACAGTGGTGATGATCGATGGTTTCCAGGTCGATCCACTGCTTGCGGCAGTGGAACGGCACCATATCGGCTGGCTGGTCCTGATCCCGGGCATGGTGGAAGCCTTTGCCGCCGCGCTCAAGGCGCAGGCAACAGGGGTGAAAGGCGTCGCCGTTTGCGGCGCGATGGCCGATCTGGTTCCCCCGCATGCCATCGCCGAAGTGACCGAACTGTTGCAGGCGCCATACCTCAACAGTTTTGGATCGACCGAAACCGGATTGCCGCCCGCGACCAGGGCCCTGATCCCGGCGGGCGCAATCCCGACCCGCCTGTCAAAGCAGCAAAGCGCGTTCTGCCAGGTCAAGCTGGTCGATCCCAACGACAATGAAGTGGCGCCGGGCACGCCCGGCGAGCTTGCCATTCGCAGCGCGACGCTGTTTTCCGGCTACTGGCAGGCCGAGGAAACCAACGCGCGCGATTTTCGCGGCGGCTGGTTTCACATGGGCGACGTGTTCCGGCGCAATGAAGACGGCTCGCTCGATTTCGTCGATCGCGCCAAATACATGATCAAGACCGGCGGCGAGAACGTCTATCCGGCCGAGATCGAACGCGTCTTGATGAGCGACACAAGGATCACCGAAGCCGCTGTCGTGCGCGCGCCGGATCCCAAATGGGGCGAGGTGCCCGTGGCATTCGTGGCGCGCCGCGACGCGACCATCACCGAAACCGACCTGCTCGGGCTGTGCCGCCGCGATCTCGCGGGATACAAATGTCCGCGGCAATTCCAGTTCATCGATTTCTCCGATTTTCCGCGATCGACGAGCGGCAAGGTGCAGCGGCACGAGCTCGAGGCCCGGCTCGCCAGGGGGAATCCATGACCGCGCGCAATCTCCGCGGCAAGGTCGCCATCATCGGCATCGGGATGTCGCCGGTCGGCAAGGTGCCCGGCAGGAGCCCGCTGTGGCTTGCCGCGGACGCTGCGAACAAGGCGCTGGCCGATGCCGGCATCGGCAAGGAAGAGGTCGATGGCGTGCTGTCGAGCCACGCGATGGCGTCGCCGTTCCACCGCTTCAGCGTGGCCTTCAGCGAATATTTCGGCATCCAGCCGACGTTCTCGAATACGTTGCAGGTATCGGGCGCGACGGCGGCGACCATGTTCAATATCGGCGCCGCCGCTATTCACGGCGGCCTCGCCGACGTCGTGCTCGTCGTCGGCGGCGACAGCCTGCTGAGCGGCCTGACGCCGGATCTGGCGCTGCGCTCGCTGACGGAAAGCCGCGACCAGCAATACGAAATGCCGTTCGGCATTCCGGTCGCCAACACCTTTGCGATGACCGCCCACCGTCACATGAAGGAGTTCGGCACCACGCCCGAGCAGCTCGCACAGGTCGCGGTGACGCAACGGCGCCATGCGTCGCGCACGCCGGGCGCGCAGCAGACCAAACCGATCACCGTCGACGACGTGCTCAATTCCGGCATGGTGACGACGCCCTACCACAAGCTCGATTGCTCGCTGATATCGGATGGCGGCGCGGCGTTCGTGCTGACGTCGGCCGAACGCGCCAAGGCGCTTGCAATCGAAAACCCGATCTACATTCTCGGCGGCGGCGAGTGCTACACCCACGAACATATTTTCCTGATGCCCTCGCTGACCACCACCGGCGCGGTCGAGTTCGAGCCGCAAGGCCTACGAGATGGCCGGCTATGGCCCGAACGACATCGACGTCGCCGGCGTCTATGACTGCTTCACCGGCACCGTCATCATGATGCTGGAGGATCTCGGCTTCTGCCCCAAGGGCGAAGGCGGCCGTTTCGTCGCGGACGGGCATACGACCTATGGCGGCCAGATCCCATCGAACACCCATGGCGGACTGCTGTCGTTCGCTCATTCGGGAATGCCGGGATCGCTGTTCCATTTTCATGAGGTCGTCGCACAGTTGCGCGGCCAGTGCGGGGAACGCCAGGTGCCGGGCGCAGAGCTCGGGCTGGTGCACAGCCTCGGCGCGGGTTTCGCGACCAATGCCACCACCATTCTGGGCACGGAGAACACGCTGTGATCTCGTCCGAAGACGCCATGAAGCAAGCCGGTGCCGGCGCCCGACGCGGATTCCGCCGCCTTCTGGCGCGGCCTGCGCGACGGCGTGCTGCTGCTGCAGCACTGCGCCGACTGCGGTCACGTGCAATATTACCAGCAGGCGATGTGCCGGCAATGCGGCGGCGGCAATCTCTCCCACCGTCCGGCAAGCGGGCGCGGCAAGGTGCATTCCTTCAGCGTGGTGCATCGGGCGCCGGGACCCGCATTCAAGGCCGACGTCCCCTACGCCGTGTTGCTGGTCGATCTGGAAGAAGGCCCGCGGATGATCAGCACCTATACCGGCGGCAAGCCGGAAGAGGTCTCGTTCGACATGGACGTCGTGCTCGTCTGCGAACCGATCAGCGAGGATGTGACGCTGCCGCGTTTTCGGCGGGCATAACCCGGCCGCGCAGCAGCTGTATCCGGAACACAGCGACCGCCGGTTTCATCGCGGCGGTTATCGGCGGCGTCGCGGCATGCGGAAAGCGTCCGCGCCTTGCCTGATATCCATTTTCTAACAATTGTTCGATTTCGAACGATTGTTAGATTGAAATCCCGGTGGCTTCTGCCTAAAAATGGCGAGCAGGAAAATGCCGGCTCGCGGGACAGCGGCCGCTTCAACGAATGCCGGCGACATGGAAACGCTGTTCGATGGCCGCGCGGCTATTCGGCGAGGGATTTGATGCATGGACTTTGACCTTACGCACGAACAGCGGCAGATCCTCGAATACGGAAATCTGGTCGCGCAAAAATTCGATCGCAAATACTGGATGGAATGCGCCGAGAAGCATGTGTTTCCCGACGCGCTGTATCAACAGGTCGCTGAGGACGGGTTCGTCGGCACGATGGTGCCGGAGGAGTATGGCGGCGCGGGCCAGGGCATGGTCGAAATGCACCTGTTCCTCGAAGGATTGTCGAACAACGGAATTCCGCTGCTCAATCTCGTCGTCGGCGCCGCGATGAGCCTGGGCTTCATCGCCAGGCACGGTTCGGAACAGCAGAAAGCCCGTTACCTGCCCGATGCCTGCAAGGGCAGGACGCGCTTCTGCTTTGCGATCACCGAGCCCGACGCCGGAAGCAACACGATCCGGACGGCCACGCTGGCGAAAAAGCGCGGCAACCGCTTCGCGCTGAACGGCCAGAAGACGTTCATTACCGACGCCGACGGCGCCGACTATGTGCTGGTCGTGGCGCGGACCACGCCGCACACCGAAACCCGGAAGAAGACCGACGGCTTCACCTTGTTTGTCGTGGACCTGAAAGCCAAGGGGCTGCAGAAGCAATACATTCCGGTCAGCATCCCGGCGCCGGAAACGCAGTGGCAGTTGTTCTTCGACGACGTCGACCTCGGGCCGGAAGACATCGTGGGCGAGATCGACAAGGGTTTCGGCATTCTGTTCAAGAGCCTCAATCCGGAACGGATTTTGGTGGGCTCGATCTGCTGCGGTCTCGGCCGCTACGCGCTGAACCGCGCGGTCGACTACGTCAGGGAGCGCAAGGTCTTCAACGACGTGCCGATCGGCGCCTATCAGGGACTGCAGCATCCGCTCGCCAGCGCCCGGACCGACATAGAGATGGCCTCTCTGATGACCCTGAAGGCCGCATGGATCTTCGATCAGGGACGCGAAGCCGGCGAGTTCGCCAATATGGCGAAGCTCGCGGCCGCCGACGCCGGCATCAAGGCGGTGGATATCGCCCTGCAGTGCCATGGCGGCAACGGCTTCACCAAGGAGTATGGCATCTTCGATATCTATCCGCTGGTGCGGCTGTTGAAGACCGCTCCTCTCAATCGCGAAATGATCCTCAACTATATCGGCGAGCACGTGATGGGCTTGCCGCGCAGCTATTAGGATTGCCTGCGATGGCCATCATGAAGTCCGACGTTTCGGCGGCGAGCGAAGAGTACCGCCGCAACCGGAAAGTCTACGACGATCGGATCGCCGATCTGAAGGCGCGCCGCGCGGCCGCGGCCCTTGGCGGTCCGGAGCGGGCGCGGCGGCTGCACAAGGAGCGTGGTCAGTTGCTGCCGCGCGAACGCATCGCGGCCCTGCTGGACCCCGGCTCGCCGTTCCTCGAATTCTGCCAGCTTGCCGGCGAAGGCATGTATGAGGGCGTGCCGCCCGGCGGCGGCATCATCACCGGCGTCGGCACGGTGTCGGGCCGCGCCTGCATGATCATCGCCAATGACGCCACGGTGAAGGGCGGCACCTATTACGGCATCACCTGCAAGAAGCACGTCCGCGCGCAGCGGTTTGCCTGGCAGCACCGGCTGCCCTGCGTCACCATGGTTCAGTCCGGCGGCGCCAATCTGCCGGATCAGCCCCATATCTTTCCCGACGAAGGCCAGTTCGGTTCGATTTTCTACAACCAGGTGCGGATGTCGAGCGAAGGCATTCCGCAGATCGCCATCGTTCACGGGCCTTCGACCGCCGGCGGCGCCTACATGCCGGCGCTGTGCGACGAAACCGTCATCGTGCGGAATCAGGGCGCGATGTTCCTCGGCGGGCCGCAGCTCGTCTACGCGGCGACAAAGGAAGAGGTCGGCGTGGAGGCGCTCGGCGGCGGCGAAATGCATAGCCGCGTCAGCGGCGTGACCGACCATCTGGCGGAAAGCGACGGCCACGCGATCGCGATCGCCCGCGACATCGTCGCCCATCTCGGCGAGATCCCGGCGCAACGCTGGAACGTGGCGCCGCCGCGCCCGCCGCGCTGCGATCCCAACGATATCTACGGACTGATCAGCGCCGATCCGCGCGTGCCCACCAACAACCGCGATATCGTCGCGCGCCTGGTCGACGACAGCGAGTTTCATGAATTCAAGCCGCTGTACGGCGATACGCTGATCACCGGCTTTGCGCGCATCATGGGGTTCGAGATCGGAATCCTCTGCAACAACGGCGTGCTGTTCTCGGAAAGCGCGCTGAAGGCCACGCACTTCATCGACCTCTGCTGCAAGCGCAACATTCCGCTGCTGTTCATGGCCGACGTGACCGGTTTCATGGTCGGGCGCGAAGCCGAAGAAGGCGGCATCTCCAAGCACGGCGCCAAGATGATCACGGCGATGGCCAGCGCCAACGTACCGAAATACACGCTGATCATCGGCAACGCCTATGGCGCCGGATACCTCGCGATGTGCGGCCGCGCCTTCAAGCCCCATGCGATGATGATGTGGCCAAACGGACGCTCCGCGATCATGGGGCCCGATCAGGCCGCCAACACGCTCGCCATGGTCAAGGACGAAGGCCACCGGCGCGAGGGCACAGGCTGGACCGAGGAAGAGCGCGAGGCCTATCGGGCGCCGGTACGCAAGACCTTCGAGGATTTTGCCAACGCCTACAATTTCGCCCGCAACACCTGGTGCGACATGGTGATCGATCCGCTCGAAACCCGCGATGTGATGGCGCTGCTGCTCGATCTTGCCGGCCGTCTGCCGCAGCAGAACACCGGATTCGGCGTGTTCAGAATGTGACGACAGGGGATATCGCCAGGTGTTCAAGAAAATCCTGATCGCCAATCGCGGCGAAATCGCCTGCCGCATCGCGCGAACCTGTCATCGGTTGGGCATCGCGGTCGCCGGCATCCACTCCGCGGCCGACGCCGACGCCCTGCATGTCCGGATGATCGGCGAGTCCGTCGAGATCGGCAATGCGGCCGCCTCCGACAGCTACCTGCGGATCGACGCCGTGATCGACGCGGCGAAAACGTCGGGCGCGGAGGCCATTCATCCCGGTTTTGGATTTCTGGCCGAAAATGCCGCGTTCGCGCGCGCCGTCGAGGCCGCGGGCCTGGTCTTCATCGGTCCGACGCCCGAGACAATCGAGCGGCTCGGCGACAAGGCTTCCGCCAAGCGCGAGGCCGAAGCCGCCGGCGTGCCGACCGTCCCCGGCAGCAAGACGCCGAGCGAGGACGCAGCAGAGATCGCCGGCATCGCGCGTGAACTCGGGCTGCCGGTGATGCTCAAGGCCGCGGCCGGAGGCGGCGGCAAGGGCATGCGCGCCGTCTCGCATCTCGACGGTATCGCAACCGAAATCGAATCGGCCATGCGGGAGGCAAAAAATTCGTTCGGCTATGCCGGGCTGATCGTCGAAAAACTGATCGAACGCGGGCGCCATATCGAGGTGCAGATCGCCGGTGACGGCAAGGGCAACGTGGTTCACCTGTTCGAGCGTGAATGCTCGCTGCAGCGGCGCCACCAGAAACTCATCGAGGAAGCCCCTGCCGCCAATCTCCCCGCGACGCTTCGCGAGAAGATGCTCGCCGACGCGGTGCGGCTCGGCAAGCGCCTGAACTATCGCGGGGTCGGCACGGTCGAATTCATCCTGAGCGGCGACACCTGTTATTTTCTGGAAGTGAATCCGCGCCTCCAGGTCGAGCACCCCGTCACCGAAATGGTGACCGGCATCGATATCGTCGAGACGATGCTGCGTATCGCCGCCGGCGAGGGATTGCCGTTCGCCCAGAGCGACGTGCGGTGCCACGGCCATGCCGTCGAGGCGCGAATCTGCGCGGAGGATCCGGCGAACAATTTCCTGCCCTGCTCCGGGGAGCTTGCTTATGTCAGATTTCCGGCCGGCGGAATTCGCGTCGAGACCGGCGTCGAAAGCGGATCGGCCGTCACACCTTATTACGATTCCATGCTGGCCAAGCTGATCGCTCACGCCGAAACGCGCGACGAGGCGCTCGACAAACTGGGCTGCGCGCTCGACGAGACCTCGATTTTCGGCATTACGACCAATCAGACGTTTCTCAAGCGTCTGATCGACCTGCCCGCGACGCGGGACGCCACCTTCCACACCCGGCTGATCGACGAGCAGATCGACCAGATTGTGGAAAAGGCAAAGGGTCCGGACACCGAAGCGCTGGCGCTGGGGGCCTATTTCTGGATGATGCGGCAACGCCGGCCCGCGGCCGATAGCCCGTGGCAGTCGCGCGACATGACCGGATGGCAAATGGCGGCTGGCGGCGACGGGCTGTCGCCGATCCCGATCCTGCATCTCGAGGCTGCGGGCACGAGCGCCGAGATCAGGTTCGCGCCGCGGCAGGCCGATGGCACCATGATTGTCGGCGTCAATGACGACAAGCTGCCGGTCAGACTGGTTCCGCTTGAAGACGACGGCTTCACCGCCATCGTCGGCGCGCGCCGCGAGACCGTGCGCATCCACCAGCACGATGAGACGATCTTCGTCCACGACCGCCGCGGCGTCCATACGCTCACCGCCATTCCCTATCTCGCCTACATCAGCGCGGTCACCGAAACCAGCGGAGAACTCCGGGCGCCCATGATGGGCATGATCCTGAAAGTGAACGTCGCGGTCGGCGACAGGATCAAGTCAGGCGATGTCGCCGCGGTTCTGGAATCGATGAAGATGGAATTACGGATCAGTTGCGAGACCGACGGCGTGGTTACCGCGGTCAATTGTCGCGCGGGCGAAACCGTCGAGCGCAACGCCGTCGTCGTGGTCGTGGAACCGGACCCGCAACCGTAATTCAATGTCGGAGAACGCAGGCACGAAGATGGCTATGAATTGCATCGCATCGCCGGTTGCACACCGCGGCCGGATTGCATCCGTCGAAAGCATATCGTCGCGACGGCACGCCTTGCGGTTGTGGAAAGCCCTCCAATTCGGGGCGCTGCCACAGGCGGGGTCATTCTTGACGGCATAACAGGTTTATGTGCAGCTACACAAAATCAAAATAAATCCCGGTGGAGGCGACAATGGCGGCAGCCCGACGAATTTTTTCCATTTCGTGTTTCCTGATTGCCTCGACGGTTTTCGCGCAAGCCGCCGATCCAATCACGCTGCGGGTCGCCGATTCATTTCCGAAGGGCCACTATCTCGTAAAGCTGATCCTCGAGCCGTGGATGGAAGAGGTCAAGAAGCGCACCAACAACGCCGTCACCTTCGAACATTACCCTGCGCAACAGCTCGGCAAGGCGACCGATATGCTGAAGCTGACGCAAACCGGCGTGGCGGATATCGGATATGTCGCTCCGGCCTATGCCTCCGACAAGATGCCGGTCTCCGAAGTGGCGATGTTGCCGGGGGCTTTCGAGCATTCGTGCCAGGGCACGCTGGCCTACTGGAAGCTGGCGAGGAGCGGCGTTATCGCCGAGCAGGACTATGCCGGCAACAATATCCGGCTGCTGCTGGCGGTAAGCCTGCCGCAATACCGCATCTTCACCGTCAAACAGCCGGTGAAGGATGTCGCGGATGTCAACGGCCTGAAACTGCGCTCCACCGGCGGGGCGCAGGACCTGACGTTGCGCGCGATCGGCGCGGTGCCGGTCCGCATGGCGGCGCCCGACGCCTATGAATTGCTGTCGCGCGGCACAATGGACGGACTGCTGTTTCCGCTGGAGAGCGTGGTCGCCTACGGCGCCGACAAGCTGGTGAAATATTCGACCGACGGACTGGGCTTCGGCAGCTTCATCGTGTCCTATTCCATCAGCGATAACGCCTGGAAGAAGCTGTCGCCGGAAATCCAGAAGGCAATGACCGACGTGGCGAACGAGATCATTCCCTCCGCCTGCCAGCAGGTGCAGAAGGCTGACGAAGAGACCAAGAAATCCCTCGAAGCGGCAGTTCGTTTTGAGACCCTGCAGCCTGATGTCCGGGCGAAGTTCAAGGATCTTATGAAGGGCGTTGCCAAGACCTGGGCAGACGGACTCGATTCACGCGGCAAGCGCGGCAGCGACGCGCTCAAGGAATTCGACGCGGCGGTCGCGGCCATTCCGGCCAAATAGAGTTGTCAGGACGCGGACCAGGTTCGCCGCGGCCTGCAACAAGAATATCCTGGGGAGATCGATGTGCTCGACGGATTATTGAGAGCGTTGGCGGTCGTCGAAAAAGCGGTGTCCACGATCGCCGCGATCTTCATGTTTGCGATCATGATGATCGTGTTCAGCGACGTCGTCATGCGCTATGCCTTCAACCGGCCGTTCTCGTGGGCCTACGACCTGATCTCGCTCTATCTGATGGCCGGCGTCTTCTTCCTGATCCTGTCGGAAGCCTACGCCAGCCACGCCCATGTCAGCGTCGACATTCTCCAGCAGAAATTTCCGCCGGCGATGATCCGCGTGACGGAGATCGTCACCTGCCTGGTCGGCATATCAGTGTTTTCGCTGATCGCCTATCTCGGCTTCCTGCGCACCGTCGAAAGCTTTCGAGCCAGCGATGTCATGGCCGGCGGCATTCCATGGCCGATGTGGCCCTCGATCGGGCTGGTGCCGTTCGGAGCCGGGCTGATCACGCTGCGGCTGGTGCTTCACCTGGTCGCTCATGTCCTTTCTCTTGCCACCGGGCGTGCCGTGATCGCCCTGCCGGCATCGCACGCTGCCGGGGAAACCTTCGAATGATCCTGACCCTCGTCATGGTTGTTCTGTTCGTGCTGCTGGCGATCGGCACGCCGGTCGGCTTTGCAATGGCGGGCTCCGGCGTGCTCGGACTTTATCTGATCGGCGGCATGCCCATACTGACAGGCATACTGCAAACGGCGCCGCTGTCGGCCGTCACTTCCTACGAACTGATCACGATCCCGATGTTCCTGCTGATGGCCGAGTTCGTTCTGGTCAGCGGCATCGCCGACGACCTCTTCAAGGCCACCGCCGCATGGGTGGGCCGGGTGCCCGGCGGGCTCGGCATGGCGACCGCTCTGGCCGGCGCCGGTTTCGGCGCGATCTGCGGCACCAGCACGGCTTCGGCGGCGACGCTGTCCGCCACCAGCCTGCCCGCGATGCTGAAGCAGGGCTACGAGCCGAGGATGGCCGCCGGCGTGGTCGCGATCTCCGGCACCCTTGCGATGCTGATTCCGCCGTCGGTGGCCCTTGTCATCTACGGACTGCTCGCGGAAGTGAACATCGGCGCGCTGCTGATCGGCGGCGTCATCCCGGGCGTGCTGGTTACCATCACGATCATGGCGACCGTCTGGTTTCTCGCCTGGCAGGATCCTTCCCGCGCGCCGGCAGGCCCGTCCGTCACGCTCGCGCGAAAAATTCCGGATGCTGAAAGTCGTCGGGCCGATGCTGCTCTTGTTCGGCATGGTCACGGGCGTGATCTATTCGGGAGTCGCCACTCCGACCGAAGCATCGGCGCTCGGCGCCTTCGGCGCCTTCTGCCTCGCCTTCTGGAAGGGCAAGATCGATCTGCGGAGCCTGCGCAGCGCCCTGCTGCGCGCGGCACACGGCACCTGCATGATCGCCATGATTTTGCTTGGCGCCTCGATCTTCGGCTACTTCTTCACGCTGACCCAGGTGACGCAAAACCTGGTGGCCTTCGTCGGCGGGTCTCCACGTACCGCCCTGGGTGGTCCTGACGCTGATCCTGTTTGGCTACATCGTGCTCGGTTCCTTCATGGACCAGATCGCGATTCTCGTGCTCACCGTTCCGATCGTGCTGCCGCTGATCAAATCGCTCGGCTACGATCCGCTGTGGTTCGGCGTCATCAAGATCGTCACCGCGGAAGTCGGCATGATCACCCCGCCGGTCGGATTGAATTGCTTCGTGGTGGCGCGTTATTCGGGGCGCCCGGTCAGCGAAGTGTTCCACGGCGTGTTTCCGCACTTCGTGGCCCATCTGATTGCGATCGCGATCCTGGTCGTCTGGCCGCAAATCATCCTCTGGCTGCCGATCAAAATGGGTTACTAAAGAACAACAACTAAACGGGAGAGAAACCTCATGATCGTTCGTTTGGACAGGCGGGTCATCGCTGCGGCGGCGGTGTTGGCCGCAGGCGTCAGCCCCGCGGTTGCGCAGGAAAAAATCACGCTGCGCCTCGCCGAAAGCCTTCCTGCCGGTCACGTCATCCACGAACTGGTGGCAAAGCCCTTCATGGAGCTGGTGACCAAGGCGACCAATGGCCAGGTCACGTTCCAGCACTACCCCGCCGAGCAGCTTGGCAAGGCCAAGGACATGGCGCAGCTGACGGTCGCGGGCGTTGCCGACGTTTCCTATATCGTGCCGTCTTATTCGTCGGAAAAATATCCGCTGACGGCGGTCGCCGAGCTTCCCGGCATCTTCGATACCGAGTGCCAGGGGTCGCTGGCCTTCTACAAGATCTCGCACAATGGCGGGATCCTGGAGACCAAGGAATTCGGGCCGAACCAGCTTGCGGCCGCTGGTGACGATCGCCTTGCCGGCCTACCAGATCCAGCTTGCCACCAGCCGCGTCGTCAAGACCGCAAAGGATCTGGAAGGCCTGAAGATCCGCACCACCGGCGGGGCGATGGACCTGATGATGCGCTCGATCGGTGGCGTGCCGGTGCGCATGGCCGCGCCCGAGATCTATGAATCGCTGACCCGCGGCACGCTCGACGGCCTGATCTTTTCGTATCAGAGCTCGGTGTCCTACGACTTCGGCAAGATCCTGAAATCCGGCACCGAAGGGCTGAACTTCGGTACCGCCATCTTCACCTACTCGATCGGCGAGGCGAAATTCAAATCGCTGCCGGAGAACGTCCGCAAGGCCCTGGTCGAAGCCGGCGAGCAAACCACGCGCGAAGGCTGCAAGCGCTTCGAGGACGGCGAGAAGACCGCGGCCGAAAAGATCAAGTCGCAGGGCATGAAGGTCATCGAGTTCGGCCCCGAGGACAAGAAGGTGTTCGACACGGCCTTCAAGAACGTGGCGGAGGACTGGGTGAAGGATATCGACAAGCGCGGCAAACCCGGCACCGAAGTCTTCAAGGCTTTCACCGGGGCTTTGGCGGCGAGCCGTTGATCGGGCGCTCCGCGAAACAAACCGAGCGCTGCGCCGGCGGGACCTCTCGCCGGCGTCAGGATCATCGATCTGACCAGCGTCATGATGGGTCCGTACGCCACCATGATTCTCGGCGACTACGGCGCCGACGTCATCAAGGTCGAGAGCCCGGAAGGCGACGTGATGCGGCACGCGGCGCCGATGCGCCATCCGCAGATGGGGGCGATGTATCTTCAGGGCAACCGCAACAAACGCTCCATCGTGCTCGATCTGAAGAAAGCCGGCGGCCGCGATGCGCTGCTGCGGCTTGCGGCCACCGCGGACGTGTTCGTTCATAATGTGCGGCCGGCCGCGATGCGCCGGCTGCGGCTGGGCGCGGACGACCTGCTCGCCCTCAACCCGCGGCTGGTCTATGCCAGCCTGCACGGTTTCGGCGAGCAAGGCCCCTATGCCGGGCGGCCGGCCTATGACGACCTGATCCAGGGAATGACGGCCTTGCCGGCGCTGACCGGAAAGATCTCCGGCGAGCCGCGCTATTCGCCGGCGACGATCGCCGATCGTATTGTCGGCCTCAACGCTACCCACGCGATTCTGGCCGCCCTGCTGCATCGTGACCGCACCGGCGAGGGACAATCGATCGAAATCCCGATGTTCGAAACCATGGCCCAGTTCGTGCTCGGCGATCACATGGCCGGGCGAAGTTTCGAGCCGCCGATCGGGCCGCCGGGCTATGCGAGACTGCTTTCGCCGGACCGCCGCCCCTACCAGACCCGCGACGGCTATCTCTGCGCGCTGGTCTACACCGACAAGCAGTGGGATGCATTCTTCCGCGCGATCGGCCAGGAAAACGAGGCCGACCGCGACCCGCGCCTGAACAGCATCACGTCACGGACGAACAATTACGATTTCGTCTATGGCTGGTTCTCCGACGTCATGAAAACCCGCACCACCGCCGAATGGATGCGCCTGTTCGAGGAGGCCGACATTCCCCATGCGCCGCTGCACGACCTCGACAGTTTGATCGACGATCCGCATCTGGCCGCGGTCGGACTGCTTCAATCCATCGACCATCCGACCGAAGGCACGCTGCGCGTCGCAGGACCCGCGGCGACCTGGAGCAAGACGCCGCCGTCGATCCGGCACTATCCGCCGCGTCTCGGCGAGCATGGCGACGAGATCCTGCGCGAGGTCGGATTTTCCGACCGCGAGATCGAGGCGCTCGCTGCCGAAGGCAGCCTGATCCGGAGCGACGATGCGAAGCAATCGGGTAAGCCTGATTCAAAACGCAGCCGATGGAATCGGCCGTCCGTCGTCGCCATTGCGAGGAGCGCAGCGGCGAAGCAATTCGCAATCGTCAGCCGACGCGCGCCGACATCCCGCCGTCCACCGGCAGCAGCACGCCAGTAATGAAATTGGCCTCGTCCGAGGCCAGGAACAGGGCGGCGTGGGCGGTGTCCCAGGCGGTTCCCATCTTGCCGCGCAGCGGTACCCGGGCGTTGCGGGCTTCGCGGACCGCCGATGTCGTCGACCCCGTCGCCTCGGCGATCCCTGTAATGGCCATGGGCGTATCCATCAGACCCGGCAGCACGGCGTTGCAGCGCACGCCGTGCGCGGCATTGGCGTTGGCGACACTGGTGGTGAGCCGGTTCATTCCCGCCTTGGAAACCTCATAGGCTACCTGATTGCCGCCGGCGAGCGAGGCCAGCGACGAAATATTGACGATCGATCCGCCGCCCTGCGCGCGCATCACGGGGATGGTGTGCTTGATGGTCATCCATGCGGATTTGAGATTGACCGCAAGGATGCGGTCCCAGGCCTGTTCCTCGGCACGATGGGCGGGCCCGTCGCCACCGCCGCCAATGCCGACATTGTTGACCAGGATGTCGATCCGTCCCCAGCGCGACCTGCCCTCGGCGACGACAGCTGCGCAGTCGGCGTCGCGCGAGACGTCTGCCTGAAACGGCGCAGCACTGCCGCCTTCTGCCGAGATCATCGCCACCGTTTCGATCGCGCTCTCCAGACGACGATCGACGCACAACACCTGCGCGCCGTGGCGCGCGAACAGCACCGCCATGGCCCGGCCATTGCCGATGGTTTCGCCGGCGGACTGGCCCGCGCCGACGATGATGGCCGTCTTGCCCTGCAGACGCCCGCTCATCTCAAAATCCCCTCAGATCGGGATCAAGCACCTGGCCTTCGTCGAGCTGAACCCCAAAACTGTTGAGCAGCATCGAGACCTGGGTGTACTGGCCCGCCGTGAACACCAGATCCATGCGCTGGCGTTCCCCAAAGTGCCGCGTCAGCTCCGCCCAGACCGGTTCGGTGATGAACTGCTCGCGGTGCAGATCGTCGGCGGCCCGCAGCAGCGCCGCATCGGCCTCGCTCCAGCCGGGCGCGTCAGCGCCAAGCTTGATCCGGGCGATCTCGTCATCGGTCAGGCCGGCCCGTCGAGCGATCGGCACATGCTGGGTCCATTCATAGCCGGAGCGGCAAAGGAATCCGGTGCGCAGGATGACGATCTCGCGCTCGCGCGGCGGCAGTGTGCACTTGCGGCCCAGGATGTAGCCGCCCCACACCAGGAAGGCCTTGGCCGCCGCGGGGTGGGTCAGCAGGGTGCGGAAGATATTGAGCACCGGACCACGCGCCCGCATCGGCTCCACGATCTCGCGCTGTTCTTCCGTCCAGCTTTCGGCCGGGACGGGCGCAACGCGTGGGGTTGTCAGTCGCATGTCGTGATCTCCGGAGTGATTTTGTCGTCGCCGCACGAAAGCGGCGCACCGCCTCGGATTCCTGCGCTATGCATTCAGCGCCTGCGCTCGGCCAATGCGAGGATTTTTTCGGCCGCACGAAGATGCGGTTTGTCGAGCATTTTGCCGTCCATCTTCGCGACACCGGAAGGGTTGTTATCGAATGCCGCAACGACCCTTTGCGACCAGGCGATTTCCTCTTCCGTCGGCATGAAGGCCGCGTTGACGACATCGACATGCTTGGGATGAATGACGGCCTTCGACAGGAAGCCGTCATGCCGGGCGGCAATCGCTTCCTCCCTTAGCGCGACCAGATCGTCGATGTCGGTGGCGATGGTGTCGATCGCGACGACGCCGGCGGCCGCCGCGCTGATCAGGCAGAGATCGCGCGCCAACAGAAACGGCCCGTGATAACGGCCGGCGGTCCGGTTGCGCGAGGCGCCGAGCGAAGCGGCGAGATCCTCGGCGCCCCACATCATGCCCCACAGGCGCGGGCTGGCGCCCTCGAAATCGAGCAATTTGAGCACGGCCCGCGCCGTCTCGGTGGCGACGACGACGATCCGCGTGCTGCCATGTTCGAGATTCGACGCCGCCTCGAACGCGTCGAGATACAAGGCGAGGTGATTGACGTCGGCGGCCCCTGCGCATTTCGGCAGCACGATGCCGTCGGGCCGGCCCGGCATCACAGCGGCGAGGTCGCCGAGCGTCAGGCCGGTATCGAGCGCATTGACGCGGATATACATCTTCTGGGTCGGATTGCGCGCGTCCAGCATCTCGCGCGTGATGCCCCGCGCGACAACCTTCTGGTCCGGCGCGATCGAATCTTCCAGATCGAGGATCAGGGCATCGGCCGCGGTCTTCTTCGCGCTCTCGAATTTCCGGACGCTGTCGCCGGGAACGAACAGGAATGATCGCATCGCCTCACACCTTCGGTTGCGGTTTGCAATGCATCAGCCCCGTACGGCGGCAGCTCGCGACCACCTCGCCGCGCTGGTTGGTCGCCGTATGCTCGAATTCAACGATACCCTGCGTCGGCCGCGATTTGCTGATGCGCTTGGAGATAATTTTGGTATGCGCTTTCAGCGTGTCGCCGTGAAACACCGGCTTCGGAAACTTGACGTCGGTCATGCCGAGATTGCCGATCGTCGTGCCAAGGGTGGTGTCGTACACGCTCATGCCGATCATGATGCCGAGCGTATAAAGACTGTTGAACAGCCGCTGGCCGAATTCCGTCTTTTCCGAGAAATGGGCGTCGATATGCAGCGGCTGCGGATTCATCGTCAGCAGGCTGAACATCGTATTGTCCATCTCGGTGACGGTCCGGCTGAATTCATGATGAAATTCCCGGCCGACCTCAAACTCCTCGAAATACAGTCCTGCCATCTTTTCCCCTTTCCAGGTGTTGGTTGCTGTCGGTTGACTATTCGGCGTCAGCGCCCGGTATATTTCGGTGGCCGCTTTTCGACGAAGGCGTCAAGCCCTTCCTGGCAATCCTGCGTGGTCGCGACCAGCGCAAAGCTCTCGGCCGCATTCTCGATCGCGCGGCGATAATCCGCATCGAACGCCCGCATGAAGGCGTCGCGGCCGATCTTCATGACGATCGGCGACTTCTCCGCGAAGCGCCGCGCCAAATTGCGCGCGCGGTCGAGCGCGGTTCCCTTCGGAACCACTTCGCTGACGAGGCCCATGCGAAACGCGGTCGCGGCATCGAACGGATCGCCCAGGAACAGCGGGCCGAATGCCTGATGCTTGCCGACCAGCCGCGGCAATTGCACAAAATGCAAAGCCGGAATCAGTCCCACATCGATTTCCGGATAGCCGAATGTCGCGGCCTCGCCGGCAATGATCATGTCGCAGGATATCGCAATCGTCATGCCGCCGGCGCGCGCCGGACCATCGATGGCGGCGATGGTCGGCTTGCCCATCCGGTATTGTACGTCGTTGAGCGCAAAATACAGGCGCTCGAGGAAAAGCCTGGCGTCAATGCCGCGTTTGCCGCGCACGATCTCGAGATCGAGCCCGGCGCAAAACACCTTGTGGGCGCTGGCGATGACGACCGCGCGCACCGACGCGTCTTCCCTCGCCTTTTCCAGCGCCGCCAGCAGGGCGTCGATCAGCGGCATGCTCAGCGCGTTGACCGGCGCGCGGTCGAGCGTGATTTCGGCGATCGCATCCGTGACGGTATAGCGAACGAGTTCAGCACCCATGGGCCTGGTCTCCATCTGGTTTGGCCTAGCCTGCCGGGGTGCGTACAACGCCGGCCCTTATCAGCTCGTCGATGGCGCCGGGCTCGAACCCGGCGTCCAGGAGAACCGTGCGGCTGTCCGCGCCGATATCCGGCGCGGGACACAGCTCATCTTCGGAGAGGCCCATGAAGCCCGGCGTGCGCGGCGCGTAGACCGGGCCGACTCCCGGGGTATCCTGGCAGACCGCGGCTTTCGTCGCCTCGACGTGAACATTACGCAGCCAGTCGCCGGGATTGAGGATGCGCTCCGCGATAATGTCCGCCGCATGCAGCCGGCCGAGCCAGGTTTCGCTCGTCTCGGTCAGGAACACTTCACGCATTTGCGGGATCAGCGCGTCCGCCGCGTCCGCGCGTTTGGCAAAATCAGCGAACCGCGGATCGCTGGCAAGATCGTCTCGTCCGATTGCAGCGCACAGGCGCTTGTATTGCGGCTCGTTCACCAGGGTCACCATGAGCCAGCCATCCCTGGTTTGATAGGAGCCCGCCGGCACGTTAAGGGCGCGCGGGGCGCCGCCTTCCAGGACATGCTCGGCGACCTTGTGGCCCAGCAAGGCCGCCGTCGACTGGGTGAGACTGACATCGATCCAGCGGCCGGTGCCGACGGTCGCGCGCGCGAACAAGGCGGTTGCGATGGCCTGAAACGCGTAGACCCCGGTCGCCACGTCGGAAATCGTCGTACCGACCCGGTGCGGGGTTTTGTCGTTGCCGACGTTGACCGAGACGAGCCCGGAAAACGCCTGCGCTACGGAGTCCGAACCTGGACGCTTTGCGTAAGGCCCCTGTTGCCCGAAGCCTGAGACCGAGAGGTAGATCAGGCCGGGATTGTCGCGGGCCAGGGTCTCATATCCAAGTCCCAGCCGGGCGGCGACGCCGGGCCGGAAGCCTTCGATGAAGACGTCGCAATCCCCGGCGAGCCGTTTGGCGATTGCAATTCCCTCTTCGTGTTTCAGATCGAGGCACAGGCTGCGCTTGCCGCGATTGTAGACGGCGGACAGCGCCGTGTGACTTCCGTAGGTCGTCCCCAAATAGCGCGACCAGTCGCCCTCAGGCGGTTCCACCTTGATGACGTCGGCGCCGTAAACGCCGAGCAGCATGGCGCAGTAAGGCGACGCGATCCCCTGCCCGAAGTCGAGAACGCGCAAGCCACGATAGGGCGCCTCGTGCGTCGGCGACAACTTCCGTTTGACTGCCAATATTGTTCTCCGGCCCGGGGATAACCGCTCAAAGCGGGTCCGCAAAGAGAAGAGGATGGTTATCGACGAGTCAAGGATGCGAACCCGTTCCGCGCCCCGCGAGAAGCAGCTGGCAGGCATTCACTGGATTCAGAAGCGCGATCTCAAGCAAATACGAAAAACGTGCTATCAGGGTCCCACGGCGATTTAACGGAGCAACAAGATGACGCTGATGCAGGTCGGGTTGGACGACAAATACCGGCTCGAGGCCAAGCGAATCTACCTTTCCGGGATCCAGGCGCTGGTGCGGCTGCCCATGTTGCAGCGCGAACGCGACCGCCTGCAGAATCTCAACACCGCCGGCTTTATCTCCGGCTACCGCGGCTCGCCGCTCGGCATGTACGACAACGCCTTGTGGCGCGCCAAGTCGTTTCTGCAATCCCACGACATCGCCTTTGTCCCGGGACTGAACGAAGATCTTGCGGCGACCGCGGTGTGGGGCAGCCAGCAGGTCGGCCTGTTTCCGGGCGCGAAGGTCGATGGCGTGTTCGGCATATGGTACGGCAAGGGACCCGGCGTCGACCGCTCGGTCGACCCGCTGAAGCATGCCAATTCGGCCGGCACGTTCGCGGCATGGCGGCGTGCTGGCGCTCGCCGGCGACGATCACGGCTGCCAGTCCTCGACGCTCGCGCACCAGAGCGAACAGGTGTTCGCGGCGGCGATGATGCCGATCCTCAATCCGGCAACGCTGCAGGACTATCTGGACCTCGGACTCTACGGCTTTGCGCTTTCCCGCTTCTCCGGCTGCTGGGTCGGCTTCAAGGCGATCTCGGAGACCGTGGAGAGTTCTGCCTCCATCTACAGCGATCCGTCGCGCGTGCAGGTGGTGCTGCCGTCGGATTTCGAAATGCCGCCGGGCGGCTTGAACATCCGATGGCCCGACCCGCCGCTCGAACAGGAGCGGCGGCTGCACGGCCCGAAAATGGCGGCCATTGCCGCATTCGCGCGCGCCAACCAGCTCGATCGGATCGTGCTCGACAGCAAGCCGGCGCGGCTCGGCATCATTGCCACCGGCAAGGCCTATCTGGATTTGCGGCAGGCGCTCGCCGACCTCGGCATCACCGAGCACGACGCCAGGGAACTGGGCTTGCGCATCTACAAGGTCGCGCTGACCTGGCCGCTCGAAGAGAGCGGCGCGAGACGCTTTGCCGAAGGCCTGCAGGACGTGCTGGTCGTCGAGGAAAAGCGCGGCTTCATCGAAGATCAGCTGGTGCGAATTCTCTACAACATGGACGCCTCCAGGCGTCCTTCCGTGGTCGGCAAGCGCGACGAACAGCGGTGCGATGCTGTTGCCGAGCGAAGGCGAACTCACGCCGACCATGGTCGCCGCGGCCCTCGTCTCGCGCCTGCGCCGGCTCGGTCACCAAAGCCCGGTTCTGGAACAAAGGCTGGCGCGGCTGGAGGCGTTCGAACATCCGGCAACGATGCGCGCCCCGATGGCGCTGCAGCGGACGCCGTATTTCTGCTCCGGCTGCCCGCACAACACTTCGACCAAGGTGCCGGACGGCAGCCGCGCGATGGCCGGCATCGGCTGTCACGGCATGGCGCTGTCGATCCCGAGCCGGCGCACCGCGACCATCTCGCACATGGGCGGCGAGGGCGTGACCTGGATCGGCCAGGCGCCCTTCACCAGCGAAGCCCACGTTTTTCAGAACCTCGGTGACGGCACCTACACGCATTCGGGATTGCTCGCGCTGCGGGCGGCGGCGGCCGCCGGCGTCAACATCACCTACAAGATCCTCTACAACGACGCGGTCGCCATGACCGGCGGCCAGCCCGCCGAGGGCGGATTGACCGTCTCGCAGATCGCCCATCAGGTGTGGGCCGAAGGCGCCAAGCGCCTTGCCATCGTCTCGGACGATCCCGGCAAATACCCTCGCAGACGAACTACTTTCCCGCAAGGCGCGACGGTCCATCATCGCCGCGAGCTGGACCGGATTCAGCGCGAACTGCGCGAGATCAAGGGTCTCTCCGTTCTGATCTACGATCAAACCTGCGCCGCCGAGAAACGCCGGCGCCGCAAGCGCGGGCTGTATCCCGATCCGCCCAAGCGCGTCTTCATCAACGATCTCGTGTGCGAAGGCTGCGGCGACTGCTCGCAGGTCTCGAACTGCGTATCGGTCCAGCCGCTCGAAACCGAATTCGGCCGCAAGCGCCAGATCGACCAGTCCAACTGCAACAAGGACTATTCCTGCGTCGAGGGATTTTGTCCGAGTTTTGTCACGGTCCATGGCGGCACGCTGAAGAAGGTGGAGACTTCTGCGGTCGATTCCGGCCAGTTGTTCGCCGACCTTCCATTGCCGCCCCGGCGCGAACTGGATGCGCCCTACAACATCCTCGTCACCGGCATCGGCGGCACCGGCGTCATCACGATCGGCGCGCTGCTGGGCATGGCCGCGCATCTGGACGGCCGCGGCTGTTCGGCGCTCGACTTCACCGGCCTTTCGCAAAAGAACGGCGCCGTGATGAGCCATGTCCGCATTGCGCCTGCTCCGGAAGACATCGCCACCGTTCGCATCGCCTCCGGCGGCGCCGACCTCATTCTCGGCTGCGACATCGTGGTTTCCGCCAACGCGACGGCGCTCAGCCGCGTCGAACGCGGCGTGACCCGGGCCATCGTCAATGCCGATCTGCAGCCGACCGCAAGCTTCGTGATCAACCCCGACATCGATTTCGAGATGAATGCGATGCAGGGAGCCCTTCGCGACGCCATCGGAGACAAGAATCTCGACATCATCGACGCAACCGGCATCGCCTCGGCCTTGATGGGCGACAGCATCGCGACCAACGCCTTCATGCTCGGCTTTGCGTTCCAGAAAGGCGCCATTCCGCTTTCGCTGGAAGCCATCCTGCGGGCCATCGAAATCAACGGCGCCGCGATCGAGATGAACAAGCAGGCCTTCGCCTGGGGCCGGCTTGCCTGCCACGACATCGCGCGCATTCGCAGCGTGACCCAGTTCCGCGCCCGCGCCGCGACGACGACCCGGACGCTCGACGAAACGATCGCCTACCGGGCCAAATTCCTCGCCGAATATCAGAACCAGTCCTACGCCGACCGCTATCTCTCGACGGTTGCGAAGGTTCGCGCCGCCGAAGCCAAGGCCGCTCCCGGCTCCAGCGAGCTCACGGAGGCGGTGGCGAAAAACCTCTTCAAGCTGATGGCCTACAAGGACGAGTACGAGGTGGCGCGGCTCTACACGGATGACACCTTCGCCAGGAAGCTGGGTGAAAAATTCGAAGGCGACGTCCGCCTCAGGTACCACCTTGCCCCGCCGCTCTTTGCGCGCCGCGACAAGGAGACGGGCCATTTGCAGAAGAAGGAATATGGCGGCTGGATGATCCACGCCTTCCGCCTGCTCGCGCGGCTCAGGTTCCTGCGTGGCACGATGTTCGATCCTTTCGGACACACCGCGGAACGCAAGGCCGAGCGAAAGCTGATCGAAGATTACCTGGCCATGATCGAGCGGCACGTCGCAACCCTGAAAGGCGAGCAGATTCCGATCCTCGCCAGAATGGCGCGGCTGCCCGAAACGATCCGCGGCTTCGGCCACATCAAGGAGCAGAGCATCCAGCAAATCGCTTCTCGAGAAAGCCCGGCTGGAAGCGGAGATCGAGAACAATCGCCTTGCGGTCGCAGCCGAATAATCCCGGAGCAATTCGAAGCGGCGACCGCGTGAACCACGGCAAGATCGAAATTGCCCTGGGATTTGGTTTGCTCGGAGCCCACAAGCAGCATCGCGAGCGGATGCCACAAGAGGTTTTGACATGACCAATGCGGCAGAGGCGATTGGTTCGGCGCGCTTCCGGGACCAGGCGATCTCCTTCGGCGACCTCGGCGCCGGCAGGAACATCGATATCCCGTCGGCCTCCCCGACCAACTATCATCAGGTCATCAGCAAGCCCGCGGACATGCCGCGGACGACGATCGACGGCAAATTGTTTCTGCCGGCCCGCGACCGGCGCCCTGCCGGAGCCAAATTGCCGCTGGTCATGATCGTGCCCGGCAGCCTCGGGGTCGCACCGTCGCATCTCGCACACGCCGAGACGCTCACCCGCGCAGGATTCGCAACCTTCGTCCTCGACAGTTTTGGCGCGCGTGGGGTCACGTCGACGGTCGCCAACCAGACGCAGTTCTCGTTTGCCGCCAGCGCCTATGACGTGCTTGCCGCATGGAAGGTTCTTGCCGAGCTTCCCGAGATCGACGGATCCCGGATCGGCGCACAGGGACACAGTCGCGGCGGATCGGCGGTTCTCACGGCGGCCACGCGTCGTTTCGCGGACGCCGTGGCAGGGCCAGGCCGGGGTCTGCGCGGCGTGCTCGCCGCCTATCCCTGGAGCGGGCACCAGTTCCGTGACCCGAGCGTCGGCACCACCGCCGTCCGTGTTCTGATGGGGGATGCCGACGAGTGGTGTTCGCCGATGCAGGTTCAGGGGCACTGTCAGGCGATCCGCCTGACGGGCGGCGACGTCACGATGAAACTCGTGGCGGGTGCACACCACAGCTTCGATCGCGGCACCCCGATCGCCACAGTTGCCGATGCTTCCGTTTCGCCCGCTGCCCCGACAGCCTATCTCGCCGATGACGGCGCCTTCATCCATCCCAACGAAGACGTTCCCAATGCCGACCTCAACGATCGCGATTTGATGGTCTATGCGTTGAAGTCCGGCTATGGACGGAAGGGCGCGAAGATCGGAAGCCGCGCGGGCGAAAGCGAATTGTTCAAGGCGGAAATGCTCGCCTTCTGGAAGCGCCTGTTCGAGAAAACCGCCTGACTTGCCTGCCGCCTTGTTCAGGCGGCAGATGCCGGCCGCTGCGGTGAAAAACTGTGCTAGACTTCGCGGCGGGTCCCGGCGGAAATCGATGGGGGGATTTCTTGTACAAGAAAGTTCTTCTCGCCTATGACGGCTCGATCGAGGGACGGCGGGCATTGCGGGAAGGGGCGAGAATCGCCCAGCTTTGCAACGCCGAGGTATTCCTGCTTGCGGTGGTGGAAGTTTCCGCAGGCACCGGAACCCTGGAGGGAGGGTTCGCGATCCCGATCACCGAACAGATTGAAATTTTTAACAAAATCCTTGGGGAGGGCGTGGAGCGGCTGAAGGCCATGGGCTTCTCGCCCACGGCGCGGCTGGGCATGGGAGAAGCCGGACGCGAGATCGCCGCGGTCGCCCAGGAGATCGGAGCAAACCTCGTTGTCGTCGGCCATCGTCCCGACGGACCGCTGGCGCGATGGTGGTTCGGCTCGGTCGGGACCTACCTGGTCAAGAATTCTTCGCTGCAGCGTCCTGGTCGCGCAGACCGAAATTGGCGACGAGGAGTTTGCCAGGCTGCTGACCGGATTTGCCGTGGAGGCGTAACCGCCATTGGCCGGCCGCCCTGCGCGCGTCAGGGACGTTTCGGCGCGCCGGACTGG
>CAWGSB010000010.1:0-143122 GCA_963825105.1 uncultured Alphaproteobacteria bacterium | reverse complement strand
AGTTATGGATTGCTTCGTCGCTTTGCTCCTCGCAATGACGAAAACACGCCGCTACCGCCCCTGCCTCGGCGGCATGGCAAATTGTTCGGTGCGGTCGCGTTCGGTCATGTCGACCACGGTCTCCATCGGCGCGGTGAGCTCGTAGACGTAGCTGACATCGGTAAAATACCGCTTCGACACGCCGCCCAGCGCCTCCGGCGCGACGCGGTCGAGCAGGATGACGCCGAAATCGCTGTCCGGGCGGCGCGTCGCCTCGCTGGTGTTGAATTCCTCCCAGCGGAAACGAAAGACGGTGTCGGGCTCCTCGCCGGTCACTTCCCAGCGCACGACGATGTGCGGGTGCTTGCCGACCAGCGACAGCCCCTCGTCGGAATGCGACGCCAGCTCGAAGAACAGCAGCGAAAGGCTTTGCGCGGCGCGCGCGCTGACCGCGATATCGGGACCGTCCACCGCGATCCGCTCGGCGTGGGGGATGGCGCGCGCCTCGAACAGGCCTTTCAGCTTCACGCCCTGCCACTGGCTTTCGCTCAACAGCGAGACCACGTTCGACATCGCATGGATGCGGCCGATCAGAAGCTCGCGCGCGACATCGACGTCGGAGCCATGGCGCAAGGTGCGCGTCACGATCGACTGGATCACGGCGAGGATGTTCTTGACCCGGTGGTTGAGCTCGTCGATGACCGCGGTCAGCCGCCGTTCGAAGCCGATCCTGACCTCGATTTCGCGGCTGAGCCGCAGATTGTTGTAGGCGACATAGCCGAACAGCCCGCAGACGATGGCGGTCAGCGCCAGACCGATGGCGCCGACGACGGCGGCGGTTTCCTGCGCGCGCTTCGCCGCGTTGGTCTTGGCGTAATAGCCGAGCGACCAGTCGCGGCCTCCGAACGTCACCGTCCGCAGCATCGACGGCGGCGCCGCTTCCCGGGCCGTCCGCGACGTGACGAGCGCCGTGGTGATCGGCGATCAGTTCGCTGTCGGGGTCGCGCGGATCCTTCAGCACCACCGAGAACAGCGAGAGGTCGTCGTTGGTCAGCATCAGCGACGCCAGATCGTAGGAGAAGGTGACAAAACCCGCCGGCTGGGCCTCGCCCTCCTGCAGCACGGGCGCGGCCAGCACCAGGCCGATCGGGCCGTCGGGGCGCAACAGCGGCATCGGATCGGACGCCACCGGCTTGCCGTCGGCCATGGCCCGCGCCAGCATCGGCCCCAGGACCGGATGCCGGATCGAAGGCGCGGCCCGCGAAAGCCATCGTCTCCGCGTTGCGGGGTTCGACGTCCATCAGGACATCGACCGGCTGGTCGAGCGCGCGCGCCTCCAGCGGCCGATCGTCGTAATTGCGGATCGCCGGATTGTAAATCCCGGCGCCCTTGAGTTCCGCGCGCGCCGTTTCCAGTTCGTTCGGCCCGAGCCGCGCGATCCAGCCTGCCACCACGAAATCGGTCTTGAAGGCGTAGATCGAGGACCGCAGCGGCTGCAGCATATTGGCCTTGATCACCGACGGCGCGCGAAACAGGCCGGATGCGACGCGGGCGAGCAATTCGCGCTCGGTCAGCCGGTCCTGAACGAGGCTCGCGTGAACGTCGATCGCGCGCGCCAGCGCGATGCCGTCGACCGTCAATTCCTGATCGTGGACGCGATAGGCCGCGAGCCCGGAGAGCAGAACCCCGATCGTCGCGATGAAACCGATGATGAAACTAAGCCGAACCACTCGGTTACTCAGGGAATGAGGCGTTGGCGAGGAATGGAAGAAAGCATCGAAGATCTGCCGTGACGGCAACAAAGCGAAGCGCAATGAAGGCCAACCGCGAGGGATAATGAAGCAGCGATCATGGGTACGCAACTATGGCAGGCGGAAAGGATGAACGGGGCCGCCATGGATGTTGTTCTTGGCGTCGTCCCGGCAAAGGCCGAGGGATGATAATCGCGCCGGCGCGATTTGGTTCCCGGTGAAGCGCGAAAGATTTTAGTGCCGCCGCTCGCATCAAGAAACAATCGAGAAGCCGTCATTCCGGGACGCGCCGCAAGGCGCAGGCCCGGAATCGATAACCCCCGACCGTGGTTATGGATTCCGGGCTCGCTCGCGCCAATCGGCGAATTGCTTCGCATCGGCTCCCGGCAATGACGGGCGGCCAATGTGCTTCGTCGAAGACCGGCTCACTCGCCACAAGTGTTAACGCCGAACGCGCGCCAACAGCTGTCTAACGAATCTAATTCAAGACCCGCCTGGGCTTGCGCCGGCGCAAGACCGCCCTTGGCCTCGATGAAGCCGATGATGCGGTCGAGCCCCTCGCTCTTCCTTAAGTTGGTCATGACGAACGGGCGCTCGCCGCGCATGCGCCTGGCATCAAGGTCCATCTTCTCCAGCGAGGCGCCGACATGCGGCGCGAGGTCGATCTTGTTGATGACGAGAAGATCCGACCGGGTGATGCCGGGGCCGCCTTTGGACGGGATCTTGTCGCCGGCGGCGACGTCGATCACGTAGATCGTCAGATCGGCGAGTTCCGGCGAGAAGGTGGCGGCGAGGTTGTCGCCGCCGGATTCGATCAGCACCAGGTCGAGACCGGGAAATTTCGCGCGCATGTCGGCGACCGCGGCGAGATTCATCGAGGCGTCCTCGCGGATCGCGGTATGCGGGCAGCCGCCGGTCTCCACGCCCGCGATACGGTCCGGCGTCAGCGATCCCGAGCGCACCAGGAATTCGGCGTCCCATTTGGTGTAGATGTCGTTGGTGATCGCGGCGATGTCGTAGCGGGCGCGCATCGACTTGCAGAGCAGGTCCATCAGCGCGGTCTTTCCCGATCCGACGGGACCGCCGATGCCGACGCGAAGCGGGCCGTGAGAATGTGACATGTGAAATAATCCCTTGGCTATCGTCGTCCCTGCGAACGCAGGGACCCATACCGCGTGATCCATCGATAAGGCAGGCTCGCCGACACCGTCCGCAACAACCAAAGCCTGTGGTTATGGGCCCCTGCGTTCGCAGGGACGACGCGTGGTAAGTGCAGCGAGCCCCTCATGACCGGAACAGCCTGGTATATTGCGTCTCGTGCCGCAGGCTGGCGAGGTCGGCGCGAAACGTCGCGCTGCCGAGATCGTCCAGCGAAGCCACCAGCGCGCGTTGGGCCGTGGCGGCGACCACCGGCTCCAGCAAAGCGAGCACGCGCTGGCTGTCGGTTTGCCCGAGCGGGATCAGCCGGCTGCCGGCGGAAATCCAGTTCGATGCCAGCGCGTGAAGGAAGGCGTGCAGCGTGGCGGGAAGCGGAACCGCATGCGCTGCACTGACCAGACCGACGGCGACGGGATAGACGATTGCAGCGTCGCAGCCTGCGATCATGTCGTCCAGGCCGCCGCAATTCCAGGCCGCGCGCGCGATGTCGATAAAGGCGCGGCCCTGCGCCGAGGTCTCCAGCTGGCGCTCGCGCGAGGGCGCAAACGCCGCCGCCAGCTCCGCGAGATCCCGCAACGCGCGGTCGTCGCGCGACGCCGCGGCCCGGTGGGCGTGGGCCAGAAACACGCCGTCGCAAAATCCGCTTCCGTCTGACAGCATCGCCGCCAGCCAGTCCCGCAACGATAAGGCGTCGCCGATATCGCCCGTCTCCACCGCCCATTCGATGCCGCTGGAGTAAGAGAAGGCGCCGACCGGAAAGGAAGGCGACAGCCAGGTCATCAGCCGATACAGCGCCGCCGCCTCGCTTTCGCTCATCGCTTGAACGCCGGGCCGCCGCGCGTCGACTTCGCCGGTTGCGCCCGCTCGCACCGCCCTGCGCCGCCGCGGTTTCGCCGGCGGCCTATTTGCGGTCATGAGCATGGGGTTGGCCGTGGCGATGGTCGTGGTCGCAATGCTCGTCATGATGATGGTGGTCATCATGGTGATGATCGCCATGGTGGTGGTCATGGCGATGACCGTGGTCGTCATGGTGATGCGACGAATGATCATGCGCGGCGTGGGGGTGATGCGCATCGCCCTCCCCCGCATGCGCATGGAAGGCCTCGGCATAGGCGCCGCCTTCGGGATCGAACGGCGCTTCGATCTCGATCACCCGCGCACCCAACCCCTTCACCATCGCCTCGATGACGTGGTCGCGCCGGATCCTCAAGCCCTTGGCCATGATCTGGGTCGGCAGATGGCGGTTGCCGAGATGCCAGGCGACCCGGACCAGGTGCTGCGGATCGTTGCAGCGGATCTCGGAAAGCGGCTCGGGTGCCGCGACCACCTCGACCAGCCTTCCGTCCTCGAGCACCAGCGCGTCGCCGCCGCGCAGCGCGACCGCGTTTTCCAGGTCGAGCAGGAATTCAAGGCCGCGGGTGCCCGTCATCGCCATCCGCCGCCGGTGGCGGTCGTCGAAATCGAGCACGACGGTATCGGCCGCCGGCTCGCTCCAGCGATGCTGTCCCCGGACTTGCGTGGCGCGGATCATGTGAGCAGCTTCTCTTTTTGACGCGTTTTCTTCACGCGAACCGGTTCCCACTTCGCTTGAAAACGCTCTAGAGCGGGATGACTTTTCTTCGAATTGTCATCCCGCTCTATCTTTTTGTTTGAGCATGATCTTTTCGGAAAACCGGTGTCCACTTTTCCGGATCATGCTCTAGAACTTCTCCACCTTGCCGTCGCTGATGATCTCGATCACCGTCGGCGACACTTTCAGGGGCGCGGAATATTCGCGCCAGACCTTCATGTGCGGCGCTTTGCCGTGCGCGTTGAGGTCCTCGCGGGTTTCCCAGCGCTCCACCACCACGAACAGATTGGGGTCGTTGATGCTGGTGTGGTTTTCGTAGGAAATGCAGCCCTTCTCCTTGCGGGTGGCGGCGATGCATTCCCTGGCGCCCTTGATGAAGGCATCCCGCTGGTCCGGTTTCACCTGGGTGGTGGCGACGACATAGATCATGGATTGTTTTTCCCGTTGTTCTCGTTGCTCAGCGGACGTCGACCTTTTCGGGCGTGATGATCTCGATCTTGGGCGGCGCGGCGAAGCATTTTACGGCGACGCGGCCGAAAGTCTTCATGTGCTCGGCGGAGCGGTGCGGCACCAGCGCCTCGGCGTTCTGCCACTGCTCGACAAACACCATTTTGGCGGGATCGGTGACGCTCTCATGCAAGTCATAGGCAATATTGCCGGGCTCTTTGCGGGTTTCCTTGATGCAGGCGGTGGCAGCCGCAATGAATTCGGCGCGCGTTTCAGGCTTCACGGTCAGTGTGGCAACGACGTAAATCACTTCAATCCTCCCGGCTTTGTTCTGGCTTGAGGCGCCGGGAGCGACCTTAGCCCAGAAGCGCGATCGAACGCAAAACCGGTGCCCACTTTTGCTGATCGCGCCTTAGAACATGAAATAGCGCTGCGCCATGGGCAGCACCTCGGCGGGCCTGCAGGCCAGCAATTCGCCGTCGGCGCGGACCTCGTAGGTCTCGGGATCGACCTCGATTTTCGGCGTGGCGGAATTGTGGATCATGCTCTTCTTGGAGATGCCGCCGCGGGTATTTTCGACCGCATAGAGCTTTTTATCGATGCCGAGCTTCCGGGCCAGCCCCGACGCCACCGCCGCCTTGGAGGAGAACACCACCGAGGAGGCCGTCAGCGACTTGCCGAAGGCCGCGAACATCGGCCGGTAATGCACGGGCTGCGGCGTCGGAATCGAGGCGTTGGGATCGCCCATCGGAGCCGCCACGATCGAGCCGCCCTTGATGACGCAATCGGGCTTGACGCCGAAAAAGGCCGGCGACCACAGCACGAGGTCGGCGAGCTTGCCCTTTTCCACCGAGCCGATCAGTTTCGAGACGCCGTGGGCGATCGCGGGGTTGATGGTATATTTCGCGATGTAGCGCTTGACCCGGAAATTGTCGTTGTTGCCCTTGTCCTCCGGCAACGCGCCGCGCTGCTTCTTCATCTTGTCGGCGGTCTGCCAGGTGCGGATGATGACCTCGCCCAAGCGCCCCATGGCCTGCGAATCCGAGGACATCATCGACAGCGCGCCGAGGTCGTGCAGGATATCCTCCGCCGCGATGGTCTCCTTCCGGATCCGGCTCTCGGCGAAGGCGAGATCCTCCGCGATCGAGGGATCGAGATGGTGGCACACCATCAGCATGTCCAGATGCTCGTCGATGGTGTTGCGGGTGAACGGGCGGGTCGGATTGGTCGAGGACGGCAGCACGTTCTTCAATCCGGCAATCTTGATGATGTCGGGCGCGTGGCCGCCGCCGGCGCCTTCGGTGTGGAAGGCGTGGATGGTGCGGCCCTTGAACGCCTTGACGGTATCCTCGACGAAGCCGAACTCGTTCAGCGTGTCGGAATGGATCATCACCTGGATGTCGTGATCGTCGGCGACGGAAAGGCAGTTGTCGATCGCGGCCGGCGTGGTGCCCCAGTCCTCGTGCAGTTTCAGGGCGCAGGCGCCGGCCTTGATCATCTCCTTAAGCGCGGCCGGGCGCGAGGCGTTGCCCTTGCCGGAAATGCCGAGATTGACCGGAAACGCGTCGAACGACTGGATCATCCGCGCCATGTGCCAGGGCCCGGGCGTGCAGGTCGTGGCAAAGGTGCCGTGCGACGGGCCGGTGCCGCCGCCCAGCATCGAGGTGACGCCGGACATCAGCGCGTGCTCGATCTGCTGGGGGCAGATGAAATGGATGTGGCTGTCGAAGCCTCCGGCGGTGAGGATCTTGCCCTCGCCCGCGATCACATCCGTTCCCGGGCCGATCACGATGGTGACGCCGGGCTGGATGTCGGGATTGCCGGCCTTGCCGATGGCGCTGATAAAACCTTCCTTGATGGCGACGTCGGCCTTCACGATGCCCCAGTGGTCGACGACCAGCGCATTGGTGATGACGGTGTCGGCCGCGCCCTGCCGGTTGGTGACCTGCGACTGGCCCATGCCGTCGCGGATCACCTTGCCGCCGCCGAATTTCACCTCCTCGCCGTAAACGGTAAAATCCTTTTCCACCTCGATGATGAGGTCGGTGTCGGCCAGCCGCACCCGGTCGCCGGTGGTCGGCCCGAACATGTCGGCATAGACGGAACGCCGCATCTTGATCGACATAAAGAACTCCTGGTCAGTGGGACGCCGGCAGCAGGCCGTGCTCTTTGAACAAATTCTGCAGCTTCAGTTGTGCAAGCTTGTATCCGACATCATGGCGCCGTTTGATGCCTGCAGCGGAAAAATCGCGGAAGGATCCGGAACTCGTCGGACGAGACCGGAAAGCCCGCTTCCGCCATGAGAGCGGGATCCGCCAGATCGATGTCGGTGATCGCGTTGAGAACCTTGAAGCGGCGCGCATCAAAAATCCGGGCCTCGAGCTGCTGATCGAGCGATCCTTCGGGGACAACGGCCGCGAGTTCGTCGATTGTCAGCAACAGCTCGTTGATGGTATGCGCATTCGCGCGATCCTGGCGAACCCGGTTGCCGTAGCGCAGTTCCTCCAGGCGGTCGTTAACCTCGATCATGTTTTTCGGCGACGCGCGGTTATTCCGAAACAAATTCATCACGATCAGAAAATGGTCGGCGTCGTCCGATCCGGAAAACGCATCGATCGCGTCGCCAAGCGGCGTGTTATCGACGATCCCGCCGTCCCAGAAGTTCGCGCCGTTGATCGCGGTTGCCGGAAAGGCCGGCGGGATGCTGCCGCTCGCCAGGACATGGCGCGGGCCGATCTCGGTCTTTGGTTCCGTCTTGTGGGGATGATTGCGGAAGCGGACCAGCTCGCCGGAGGACACGTCGACCGCGGTAACGACAAAGGCGGTCGTGCTGCCGTTCAGCAAATCGAAGTTCACATGATTCTTCAGCGTTTCGAGCATCGGATCGGTGTCGTAGAAGTTCGTCCAGCTGAAGAAATTCCAGACATCCCGGCGAGGCGTATAAAAGCCGGGCACGCCGAACAACGCGAGATCGCGGCTTGCGGCATCCCACCAGTACTTCGGCGCCTCCAGCGACAGTTCGGACCACAGGGAATACAGGCGTCTTCGCGCGTCGGCCCGGTCCTTGGCGCCGACCACGCAAGCCGCATTGATCGCGCCAATCGAAACTCCGGTTACCGCTACCAACCGCACGGTCCTGCCCGGGACTTCGATTGCATCCATCAATTCAAGCAGCGCGACGATCGCCCCGTACTCGTAAGCTCCGAGCGCGCCGCCGCCCTGCAGCACGATACCGATCTCGATCTTGTCCTTTGCAACCTGTCCCATGGCAGCCTTGCCTCACAGTTTGCCCATCACCTCGCCGCGAAAACCGTAGACCACGCGTTTTCCCGCGAGCGCCACCAGCTGCACGTTCCGGGTCTGTCCCGGCTCGAACCGCACCGCGGTTCCGGCCGCGATATCGAGCCGCATGCCGCGGGCTTTTTTGCGGTCGAATTTCAGCGCCGGGTTGGTCTCGAAGAAATGATAGTGCGAGCCGACCTGGATCGGACGGTCGCCGGTGTTGGCCACTGTCAGCGTCACCGTCTTGCGGCCGGCGTTGAGCTCGATCTCGCCGTCCTTGATGAAGAGTTCACCGGGGATCATCGTGTCTTCCCTTCCTCGTCATTCCGGGGCGCGCGTAGCGCGAGCTATGATGTGCAATTGCACATCCGAGAATCTCGAAATAAGTTAGCTCTGGATTCCGGGTTCGGCGCTTCGCGCCGCCCCGGAATGACGACAAATCATTCTCATCGTATCGGCTCGTGCACGGTGACAAGCTTGGTGCCGTCCGGAAACGTCGCTTCCACCTGGATGTCGTGGATCATCTCGGCGATGCCCGGCATCACCTGGGCGCGGGTCAGGACCTGCGCGCCGGCCTGCATCAGGTCGGCCACGGTGCGGCCGTCGCGCGCGCCCTCGACGATGAAGTCGGAGATGATGGCGACGGCTTCGGGATGGTTGAGCTTGACGCCGCGCTCCAGCCGCCGGCGCGCCACCATGGCCGCCATTGAAATCAGAAGCTTGTCCTTTTCGCGGGGAGACAATTCATGCGAGCACTCTGATGATTTTGACCGGATCCAGTTCAGCCACATTCTAGTTCAGCCAGAGCCGAGGCAATTCGGAACCGCTGGCGCGGCCGAGCGCCGCCATCATGTCGGCGCGCAGCCTCGCCGCATCTTGGGCACAGAAACGCGCCATTGCAAACCCGTTCCAGCAGGAGATGCCGACCTCGCCGCCGAACGATGTCGCCAGTTCGCGAATCCGCTCCACCAGCGCCTCGTCGCCCGGCACGATCAGCGCGGTGCCGATGGCCACGCCGCCTTTCACGATCGCAGGCCGTGCGAGCTTTTCGCCGATGTCGCCGTCAAGCCGTACATTTTCCGCGAACACCAGCCGGCCGCCGCGGCGCAGCCGCCAGCGGTCGACGAATTCGCCCCGTTGCAGGCGCTCGCCCATCGCGGCGCGGCCGAACACCACGATTTCGCAAAGCAGCAGCGAAGCGCTCTCGGCGAGATCGATATCGATCCGGCGCGATACCCGCGCCCGGTCGAACAGAATGGTCTCCTGCGGCAGCCAGGCGAGATGCGCGCCCGCAGCCGCCTTCAGGGATATGTCGAGCCGCGCCGCCGTGCCCTCGGCCCGGTAGATTTTTTCCGCCGCCGCGGTCGTCACTGAAAGGCGCGTCCCCTGGCCGGCCGCAATTTCGATGTCGAAGCGGTCGCCGCCGGCGACGCCGCCCGCGGTGTTGACGAAAACCGCCGACAGCCCCTCCGCCTCGGGCGAGGGAAAACGGACCCGCAGCGAGCCGGATTCATGCAGGTTCCGGCGGCGGGTGGCGCCTTCGACCTGATGCACGTCGAAGCGCACCTCACCGCGGGCGCGGTTGGCCGCAAAAATCGCCGAAGTCGCGCTGGTGCTCCCGGTCCGCATCCGCTCCCAAATCTCCCCAAAAGGGCGCGCGACCTCTGCCGGCCGCGTCACCAGGCCTTGTTATAGCGCCATCTGGCGGCTGATCTCGCCGGGATCGAGGTTAGAGCGATCGCAGGCATATTTCACCGCGCCCCGGTCCATGACCGCGAAATTGTCGCCGAGCTCGCAGGCGAAGTCGAGATATTGTTCGACCAGCACGATCGCGATGTTGCCGAGGCTGCGCAGATACGTGATCGCGCGCCCGATGTCCTTGATGATCGACGGCTGAATGCCCTCGGTAGGCTCGTCGAGCAACAGCAGTTTTGGCCGCATCACCAGCGTGCGCCCGATCGCGAGCTGCTGCTGCTGGCCGCCGGACAGATCGCCGCCGCGGCGGCCGAGCATCGATTGCAGCACCGGAAACAGCGAAAACACGTCATCGGGAATGTTGCGGTCGTCGCGCTTCAGCGGACCGAAGCCGGTCTTGAGATTCTCCTCCACCGTCAGCAGCGGAAAAATCTCGCGGCCCTGCGGCACGAAGCCGATGCCCTTCCGCGCCCGCTCATAGGGTTTTAGGCCCGTGATGTCGGCGCCGTTGAAGGTGATCGAGCCGGAGGCGATCGGATACTGGCCGACCAAGGCGCGCAACAGCGAGGTCTTGCCGACGCCGTTGCGCCCGAGCACGCAGCTCACCTTGCCCGGCTCGGCCGAGATCGAGACGCCGCGCAGCGCCTGGGCCGCGCCGTAATAGAGGCTGATATTGTCGACTTTTAGCATGTGGCGCCCTCACCGGCCGAACCGCGAGTAGCGAATGGCGAATAGTAAAAAGGACCGTCTTTCTATTCGCCGTTTGCCATTCGCTGTTCGCCCCTCACCTTCCCAGATACACTTCGATCACCCGCTCGTTCGACGACACCTGGTCGATGGTCCCTTCGGCCAGCACCGAGCCTTCGTGCAGGCAGGTCACCTTGACGCCGAGCTCGCGGACGAAGGTCATGTCGTGTTCGACGACCATCACGGTCTTGTCCTTGTTGATTTCCTTCAACAGCTCGGCGGTCTGGTGGGTTTCGACGTCGGTCATGCCGGCGACGGGCTCGTCAACCAGCAATAATTTCGGGTCCTGCGCCAGCAGCATGCCGATCTCCAGCCACTGTTTCTGGCCGTGCGACAGGCTGCCCGCCAGGCGGTTACGCGCATCAGTCAGGCGAATGGTCTCCAGCACCTTCTCGATGCGTTCGCTCTCGGCCTTGTTTCCCCGCCAGAACAGCGTGCCCTTGACGCTGTGATCGACGTTGAGCGCCAGCAACAGATTGTCCTCGATGGTCTGGCTTTCGAATACCGTCGGCTTCTGGAATTTCCGGCCGATCCCGAGTTCGGCGATCCGCGTTTCATCCAGCCGGGTCAGGTCGGTGACGCCGTCGAACAGCACCTCGCCCTCGTCCGGCCTGGTCTTGCCGGTGATGATGTCCATCATCGTGGTCTTGCCGGCGCCGTTGGGGCCGATGATGGCGCGCATCTCGCCGGGCGCCAGCGTCAGCGACAGGTTGTTGATGGCGTGAAAGCCGTCGAACGAGACGTGCACGCCGTCGAGATAGAGCAGCGCGGAAGTGGCACGGGTTTCCATGACGTTCATCGCTCACTCCGCCATATCGGGTTCGCTGACGCCGTCTTCGCGCGCGGCGCTGACGGCGTTCGCAGCCGCCGTCAGGCGCTGCGCCTTCCACGGCTCCCACCAGGCATTGAAGGTGCCGATGATCCCTCGCGGCAGCAACAGCGTAACCAGGATGAACAGCGCGCCCAGCATGAACAGCCAGTACGGCGCCAGCGCGCCGGAGGTAAAGAAGGTCTTGGCGTAGTTGACGACGACGGCGCCCAGCGCCGCGCCGATCAGCGTGCCGCGGCCGCCGACAGCGACCCAGATCACCGCCTCGATGGAATTGCCCGGCGCGAATTCGCTTGGATTGATGATGCCGACCTGCGGCACGTACAGCGCGCCGGCGACGCCGGCCATGCAGGCCGACAGCGTGAAGACGAACAGCTTGTAGGATTCGACGCGGTAGCCGAGAAACCGTGTGCGGGATTCGGCATCGCGGATCGCGATCAGCACCTTGCCGAGCTTCGAGGTCACCACCGCGCGGCAGACCAGGAAGCCGATCATCAGCGCGAGGCAGCTCAGCGCGAACAGCGCCGCGCGCGTGCCGTCGGCCTGCACGCTAAAACCCAGGATGTCCTTGAAATCGGTGAGGCCGTTGTTGCCGCCGAAACCGAAATCGTTGCGGAAGAATCCCAAGAGCAGCGCGTAGGTCATCGCCTGGGTGATGATCGAGAGATAGACGCCGGTGACGCGGGAGCGGAACGCCAGCCAGCCGAAGCAGAATGCCAGAAGGCCCGGCACCACAATGACCATCAGCGCCGCGAACCAGAACATGTCGAAACCGTTCCAGTACCAGGGCAGCCTCGGATAGTTCAGGAACACCATGAAGTCGGGCAAGACCGGATTGCCGTAGACGCCGCGGCTGCCGATCTGGCGCATCAGGTACATGCCCATCGCGTAGCCGCCGAGCGCGAAGAACGCGCCGTGGCCGAGCGAGAGGATGCCGCAATAGCCCCAGATCAGGTCGATCGCGAGCGCCAGAATGGCGTAGCAGACGTATTTGCCGAACAGCGCCACCAGATAGGTCGGCACCTGCAGGAAGGAGGCGGCCGGCAGCAGCAGGTTCGACAGCGGGATCAGCACGCCGAACGCGGCGACCACCACCAGGAAAACGGTCGCGCTGCGGTCGAGCGAGCGCGTGAGCACGTGCGGCATCATCGGCGCTTACCTCTCCCGCTTGCGGGGGAGGTCGACGCGCGAAGCGCGGCGGGTGGGGGAAAAACTCTCCACCCGTTCGACATTCCCTTGGCGGTGAGAACCCCCAGCCCAACCCTCCCCCGCAAGCGGGAGAGGGAGTTGCGCCACAACGCCGAGCAAAGTTCGTTGGCAACAAGCGGCATCATGCTTCCACCGCCCGCCCCCTGAGCGCGAACAGGCCGCGCGGGCGCTTCTGGATGAACAGGATGATGAGCACCAGGATGGCGATCTTGCCAAGCACGGCGCCGGCGACCGGCTCGAGGAATTTGTTGGCGATGCCGAGCGCGAAGGCGCCGACCAGCGTGCCCCAGAGATTACCGACGCCGCCAAACACCACCACCATGAAGGAGTCGATGATGTAGCTCTGGCCGAGATTTGGACTGACATTGTCGATCTGCGACAGCGCCACGCCGGCGATCCCGGCGATACCCGAGCCGAGCCCGAAGGTCAGCGCATCGACGCGCGAGGTCGCGATCCCCATCGAGGCCGCCATGCGGCGGTTCTGCGTCACCGCGCGCATTTCAAGCCCCAGCGCCGTGTAACGCAGCATCGCCAGCAGGATGGCGAACACGGCCAGCGTGAAGCAGAGAATCCACAGCCGGTTGTAGGTGATGGTGATCTGTCCGAGATCGAAGGCGCCGCTCATCCAGGAGGGATTGCCGACGTCCTGGTTGGTGGGACCGAACATGGTGCGCACGGCCTGCTGCAGCACCAGCGACAGGCCCCACGTCGCCAGCAGCGTTTCCAGCGGACGGCCGTAGAGAAAGCGGATGATGCAGCGCTCGATCAGGACGCCGACCGCGCCGGCGACGATGAAGGCCAGCGGCACCGCCATCAGCAGCGAATAGTCGAACAGCCCGGGGAAACTGCTGCGGATAGTCTGCTGCACCACGAAGGTGGTATAGGCCCCGATCATCACCATCTCGCCATGGGCCATGTTGATGACGCCCATGACGCCAAAGGTGATGGCAAGCCCGATCGCCGCCAGCAGCAGCACCGAGCCGAGCGACAGGCCGTACCAGGCGTTCTGCACCATGGACCACAGCGCGAGATTGCTCTGGATCGCCGCCGTGGCATTGGCGGCGGCGCGCGCGATCGCCGGCGGCTGCTCGCCGCTCAACCCCGTCAACAGAGCGAGCGATTCCTGATCGCCGCGGGCCTTGATGGTGGCGATGGCTTCAAGCTTTTCGACGTCGGTGGCGTCCTCCTTGAACAGCAGGATCGCCGCGCGCGCTTCGGAAAATGCCAGCTTCGCGCCCTTGTCGGTCTCCTTCGAAAGCGCGCTGTCGATCGCCGGCAGCATGGACTCGTCGTGGGTCTTGAAAACCGATTGCGCGGCCTGGATGCGCTTCAAGGGATCGGCCGACTGCAACGTCAGACTGCCGAGCGCGGCCTCGACGTGGCGGCGCAGCTTGTTGTTGAGACGAACCGAAGCGGCGCTGTCGGGAAGGCTGACGACGCCGTCGCCGGTCAAGGCATCGATGATCTTGCCGTCGGATTTTTTGACATAGACTTTTTTGGTGTCGGGATCGGCCATCAGCCGATCGTCCTGCAGCGCACTGACGATGGTGTAGGCGAGCGGATTGGCGCTGGTGGCGAGCGCATCGACGGCTTCTTCCGTGTCGGAATACTCGTCGTTGGCGAATTTGGCGACCGTGTCCTCGAACGCTCCCGCGAGCGCGGGCAGTGCCGTTGCGACGATCAACAATACGGCGAAGGGGAGCGCGCGGAAGTATCTGGAGACCTTGCTAAGCACTGGACGACCCCGGCAGGAGCAGCAGGAGGGCGGCGGACATCGCCGCCCTCCCTGGTTGGTTCGGACTCAAGTCTCAATCAGGAGCCCTGACCGCCGCACTTGTTGGTCTTGATGTTGTAGTTGCCGCACTTCTTGGTGACCCAGTCGCCGATCAGGTCCTTGGAGCCCTCGAGCTCCTTCGACCATGCATCGCCGGCCACCAGGCCCGGGGTCTTCCACACCACGTCGAACTGGCCGTTGCCCTTGATTTCGCCAATGAACACCGGCTTGGTGATGTGATGGTTCGGAAGCATCTTGGAGATGCCGCCGGTCAGGTTCGGCGCTTCGATGCCGGGCAACGCGTCGATCACCTTGTCGGGATCGGTCGACTTCACCTTTTCGACCGCCTTGACCCACATGTTGAAACCGATCACGTGCGCTTCCATCGGATCGTTGGTGGTGCGCTTCGGGTTCTTGGTGTAGGCCTGCCAGTCCTTGATGAACTTCTCGTTCGCCGGCGTCTTGACCGACTCGAAGTAGTTCCAGGCGGCGAGATGGCCGAGCAGCGGCTTGGTGTCGATGCCGGCGAGTTCTTCTTCGCCCACCGAGAAGGCGACGACCGGAATGTCGGTGGCCTTGATGCCCTGGTTGCCGAGTTCCTTGTAGAAGGGAACGTTGGCGTCGCCGTTGATGGTCGAGACCACCGCGGTCTTCTTGCCGGCCGAGCCGAACTTCTTGATGTCGGCGACGATCGTCTGCCAGTCGGAATGACCGAACGGGGTGTAGTTGATCATGATGTCGTCCTGCTTGACGCCTTTCGACTTCAAGTAGGCTTCGAGGATCTTGTTGGTGGTGCGCGGATAGACGTAGTCGGTGCCGGCCAGCACCCAGCGCTTCACCTTCTCTTCCTTCATCAGATAGTCGACGGCTGGAATCGCCTGCTGGTTCGGCGCCGCACCCGTGTAGAACACGTTGCGCTCGCTTTCCTCGCCCTCATACTGCACGGGATAGAACAGGATGTTGTTCAGCTCCTTGAACACCGGCAGCACGGATTTGCGCGACACCGAGGTCCAGCAGCCGAACACCACGGCCACCTTGTCCTTGGTGATCAACTCGCGGGCTTTTTCCGCGAACAGCGGCCAGTTCGAGGCGGGGTCGACGACCACGGCCTCGAGTTTCTTGCCGAGCAAGCCGCCCTTCTTGTTCTGCTCGTCGATCAGGAAGAGGATGGTATCCTTCAGCGTGGTCTCGCTGATGGCCATGGTGCCGGAGAGCGAGTGAAGCACACCGACCTTGATGGTGTCGTCGGCCGCTTTGGCCGAGCTAAACGCAGCCAAGCCCAAAACCAGCCCGGCGGTGGCCGCCAGCCAGCGACGACGGCTCAAAGACGCTATATCGTGAGTGAGTTGAGTAAGCATGAGGTGCAATCTCCCTGGACGCAGACGTTAGACGCTGCGAAACGGCCCCACGGCCGCCTGCGTTAACGGAATCGCAAGAACCATGCCACGGTCCGCGAAGGCGATAACTCCATGGCTTCATTGGAGAATTCAGCGTATCGCGCGAAATCGGGCGATTTGGCTGCCTAATATTTAGACCGGGAAAATGTATGCTTATTCGGCAAACAGTCTAATTTATAGTCAAATCTGACCGACTGGCTAAATTTCCGGCATCAGATTTTTTTGCGATGCAGCGCGCGAGCGGGCGCGGAATCGGCTGGAAGAGGGCACTTTCCGGCCATTTCTTAACCGCGCCGACGCCTGGTTCGGCTTTGCACCTTGAAAGCGCCGCGTTCGTGTTCCATATGACTATCACGACCCAGGGAATCACCGGGTCATTGCGAGCCGCGTGTTCTGAGCCCGTCCAACGGTTCTGGCTTGCCCCTTCAGCCAACCAAAGCCGACGCCCCAAACACGCGGGTGTCTCTGACACCCTCGCGCGCTCCTGGCGAATACCGCCGGGCGCCTGCCTTTTATAATGGAAAGAACCCACCTTTTGACCTCCTTTCAGGATTTCGGCCTTGCCGATCCCATCTCGCGTGCGCTCAAAGAAGAGAATTACGTCACGCCCACCCCCATCCAGGCTCAAACCATCCCGCTAGCCCTTGCCGGCCGTGACGTCGTCGGCATTGCCCAGACCGGCACCGGCAAGACCGCAGCGTTTGCGCTTCCGATCCTGCATCGCATCCTCGAGAACCGCATCAGGCCGCAGCCCAAGGCCTGCCGCGTGCTGGTGCTCTCGCCGACGCGCGAATTGTCGGGACAGATCCTCGACAGCTTCAACGCCTATGGCCGCCACATCCGCCTGACCTCGGCGCTGGCGATCGGCGGCGTGCCGATGGGACGTCAGGTCCGCTCGATCATGCAGGGCGTCGAAGTCATGGTCGCCACGCCCGGCCGCCTGCTCGATCTCGTGCAAAGCAACGGCCTGAAGCTCGGACAGGTCGAGTTTCTCGTGCTCGACGAGGCCGACCGCATGCTCGACATGGGCTTCATCAACGACATCCGGAAGATCGTCTCCAAACTGCCGATCAAGCGGCAGACGCTGTTCTTCTCGGCCACGATGCCCAAGGATATCGCCGAACTCGCCGAAGCCATGCTGCGCGATCCGGCGCGGGTCGCCGTGACGCCGGTCGCCTCGACGGTCGAGCGCATCACCCAGCGCATCATCCAGGTCGATCACTCCAACAAGCCCGCATTCCTGGCGCAGCTGCTGCAACAGGAGCCGGTGGATCGCGCGCTGGTCTTTACCCGGACCAAGCATGGCGCGGACAAGGTGGTGAAGGGCCTCGCCAGGGCCGGCATCACCGCCGACGCCATCCACGGCAACAAGTCGCAGAACCACCGCGAGCGGGTGCTGGCGGCGTTCCGCACCGGCGAGATCCGCACCCTGGTCGCCACCGACATCGCCGCCCGCGGCATCGACGTCGACGGCATCAGCCATGTGGTGAATTTCGACCTGCCCAATGTCCCTGAGACCTATGTCCACCGCATCGGCCGCACCGCGCGCGCCGGCGCCGAGGGCATCGCGATCTCGCTGATCGCGGGCGCCGAGGAAATGGGATACCTGCGCGACATCGAAAAGCTGATCCGCATCGCGCTGCCCCGGGAAGACCGCCGCACGCCGGGCCATCGTGAGGCCGCGCCGGCGCCGGCGCAACATCGCGGGGCACGATCCGGGCCGCGCGTGCACGCCAGGGGCAATGAAGCCGCGCCTGGTTCAAAAGGCCCTCGCCGTAACCGCCGTCCCGGTGGTAATAATGGCGCTCCGCAAACCAACCGGCACGAGGCCAACCGGCATGAGCCGATCCGTTCATCGTCGTCGCCGCATGGCGGCGGCAAGGCTGAAGGGATGCAAGGCGTCGCCTTTTTGCATCGCGAAAGCCGACCCAATACAAAACCCAACCGCACCCAACGTCCACGCTAGCCGTCGATCGATCTGGAGATAACCATGGCTAAGGAAGAGCTGATCCAGTTCGAAGGACTGGTGACCGAAATCCTCCCCGACGCACGCTACCGCGTGCAACTCGATGCAGGACACGAGATCGTGGCCTATACCGCGGGCAAGATGAAAAAGAACCGGATCAAGACGCTGGCCGGCGATCGGGTGACGATCGAAATGTCGCCCTATGACCTGGAAAAAGGCCGGCTCATTTTCCGCCACAAGGACGAGCGTCCGGGCACGGGCGGAGCTCCGCGTGGTGCACCGCCGCGCGGCCAATTCCGCCGCAGGTAAGCGCTGGAGCCTCGGTTCTGATTGAAACAGAACCGAGGCTCTATTCTTTTGGTTTGACGCGTTTCCCCGGCGCGGACCGACTTCCACTTCGCTCGAAAACGCTTTGTTTTTGACACGTTTTCTCCACGCCAACCGGTATCCACCCCCACGATCCGGGTGCGGGGCAGGCTTTCGCTCGAAAACGCCATGATTTCTGACGCGTTTTCTTCACGCGAACCGGTACCCACTTCGCTCGAAAACGCTGTGATCGCGGTGCCGCAAGATCGCGCAAGACAAAACCATGTCAGCGCGCGGGAGACAGCCTCCCGGTTGCAAATCCGGCGTGAATAAAAAATCGTGCACGTCAGGATTGTTTTGGACGCTACTTTGGAATAACATAACCTATCGATTTTCGGCCGGACGACATTAGCTATCCACCGGTACAGCCGGTTTAGACGCTGACGACCCTTCCAAAAATTCGATCTCACCAGCCTGTCGAACGCAGGCTTCTACTATATCTATCTTGAGAAGGGACTACCCCGTGAGCATGGGAACCGTGAAGTGGTTTAACGCGACCAAGGGCTTCGGCTTCATTCAACCGGACGACGGTGGCAACGACGTGTTCGTGCACATCAGCGCCGTCGAACGCGCCGGCCTTGGCACACTGCGCGAAGGCCAGAAGATCAGCTACGAGATCGTAGCCGATCGCCGTTCTGGCAAGTCTTCGGCCGACAATCTGCGCGCCGCCGGCTAAGCGAATTTGTTCCGCTGCGGCTTGAGAAAACCCGCGCGGAGAAATTCAAACAAACGGGAAAGGCCGTGTTTATCGCACGGCCTTTTCTCTGCGTGCCGAACAGCGGGTATCGACGTCAGGGCGTCGGGCAATTGCTGGCGGGGGCATTGTTGTAAATCACGCAAACGGACTGACGTGGCCGGGTATAGGCGACATCGCTCAAGTTCACGCCGGACTTCGCCATCACGTAGCCGATCGTGGGTACGTAGAGGTAGCTCGCCTCGCTGAAGATCAGATAGGTTTGCTTCACCAGCAGCGCCGGCGGCACCATACTTGTAACGTTATCGCCCGCACTGCGGCTCGACGCCGTCAGCGTGGCCTGCGAGGCGCCGCTCGCAATGGTCGCAGCCTTGCTCCATTGAATTGTCGCGACATTGCTGGAGTCGACGTAGATCTCCGAAAGGGTAGCCTTCACGGGCGTCGGCGAGTACGGGTCCAGAATCGCTATGCTGGCCGTGAAGACATTCTGCAGATAGGTGTCGTTCACCGTCGAGGCGGATGATGAACTGGGCGCCGCTTGAGACGTCAAATCAGACAACGTTCTGGCGATCATCGTTACCTTGCGGTCGACCGCCACGCCGGATGAAAACTCGACCGTGCCGAAGAACAGAACCAGCATGATGGGAACGATCACGGCAAACTCGGTCGCCGCGATGCCGCGGCAATCCGCGAGCATCTTGACCACGCTATGCCTCGCACGAAGCCGCATCCCCGAGATCGTCTTCATCGCCCTGCCTCAATAAGGTTCGTTCTGGAACGCGGCCGTGGCGGTCAGCAATCGCTTGCTGCCTGCCAAATTCGAAATGTTGTAGCCAAGCCCGGTGACGAACAGCGGCCATTGATAGAATAACCTCACGACAACGATCTGGCCGGGGCCTCCCGGGCTGTAGTTCGTGGGGGGGACGAAATTGTTGCTGGCATCGATCTGGCTGTTGAGGGTCACGTTGCCGAAGGCCGGGTAGCTCTTCACGTCGATGTAGATGCCGTTCACACAATCGAACAGCACGCTGGCGAGACTGCCAGACGGGCAAACGACCTGGGACTTGAAATGCGCCTGGTCGTAGCCAGCGTTCTGCGCCTGACCGGTCATGATCGTGCGCGCGGCATTCTGGGTGACGGATTCGAGCACCTGGCCCGCGAAGAACACGATCGCGGTCTCGATGATCGCGAACAGCAGGGCGAAGAACACCGGCGCCACCAGCGCGAACTCGACGGCGGTCGATCCGCGCCGGCTGCGGCGAAACCGGCGAAATAATTTTCGCAGCGAGGGTTTTGAGGCGGCGGGCGACGGCATCGATAAATCCCTGGGGCGGCAGCGGCTGGCTGCCCGCCAGAATTACCCGAAAGTCATTGTTGAATTGTTTCGGCAAGCCGCTGCAGGCCGGCCTGTTCCGTTAACCCGGGCTTAACCATGTTGTGGGCGCGAAACGAAGCGAATCGCGGGCCGAACGCCGGCGGCGTTCGCCGGCTGCGGGCCGGACCCCGAAAGCGAAATCAGCCGATGGGCCGGTTAGT
The DNA here is from genome assembly GCA_963825105.1 of uncultured Alphaproteobacteria bacterium. Taxonomy (GTDB): domain Bacteria; phylum Pseudomonadota; class Alphaproteobacteria; order Rhizobiales; family Xanthobacteraceae; genus Bradyrhizobium. The sequence continues at coordinate 122,722 of CAWGSB010000010.1, read as the reverse complement.
TGGCTTTGCCCGCCGCCGCGGCGCTGCCGGTGGCCTGGCTGTTGAATGAGCCGGCCTGATCCATCGCGGACTTGAAGTAGTTCTCGCCGTCGCCGAGCGTGATGCGCCGCTGGCAGACCGGCATGCAGCTATAGGATTCGCGCTCGATCCCGCGATAGACCGTGACCAGCTGGTCGGTGGGGCCCTCGACCTGAATGACGCGGTCCACCAGGACCTCGCCGCTGCGGTCCACGGCGATGAAATTGGTCGCGCCGTATCCCTTGCCGGTCACCACGAGGATGCCGCCGGTCTGCAGGGTTACGTCGGCAATCAGCGGGTTTCCGACAACGATGGTCGCAACGCGGGCGGGGAGCTTGACGAGCCTTGCCTGATCGACATTGACCGCGATGGCGTCAGCGGCGGGCTCGGCAATAGCGGCAGCCGGCCACAACAGAATCCCGATCGCAAGCGACCGAAATCCGGACGACGCGCGCGCGCGCCTACGCAAGGAACTCGACATACTATACCCCGGGGCGTTGACAAGCCGGCTAAAGCGATATGCAGCGGAACCGGCGCCCGACAGGGCAAATCTAGGCGTCAATTCATGAACGAACTGCAAACAGATGGCCGATAAGCCGGGTATGCTTAGAATTACCGAACCGAATTGTTTAGAATTGCCGGAACGGATAGGCCAATTGTCCGGCGATCTCGGACGGAATCGCCGGTTCGTCCCTGCCGTAATTGTCGGGCAGCCTGTTTTCCGGCATCCGGAAGGTGCCGAACAGCACGTCCCAGACCGGAAACGTCCCGGCAAAGTTGGTGTTGCCGCCTTCTTCGAGCGCGGTGTGGTGCCAGCGGTGGAACACCGGCGTCGCCAGCACGTATTTGAACGGGCCGAGCGCCCAGTTGAGATTGGCGTGAACGAAGGCCGAATGAAAGGTCGTGAAGGGCCCGACCCAAAGCATGACGTTCGGCGAGATCCCGGCCATCAGCAGGATGACGTCGACCATGATGGTGCCGAGGAACAGGTTCACCGGGTGGAAGCGCGCCGCCGAAATCCAGTCCAGATCTTCCGAGGAATGATGGATGGCGTGATATTTCCAGAATCCGCCGCCGTGAAACAGCCGGTGCAGCCAGTACAGCATGAAGTCCGACAGCACCAGAAACATCAGCCCCTGCAGCCACAGCGGCAGCTCGGCCAATGGCCCATGGCCGTTGTCGTAAAAGGCGATCAGCCCGTCGGCGTCGTGAATATTGAAGATCACGCCGGCGCCGAGCACCAATAGCCCGATCCGCAATACCCGCGCGAACAATGGAACGAAGAACCAGTAGCAGATGTCGGTGACCAGCTCGCGCTTGCGCCACCACGGCGCGCCGGGGTTGCAGGCCCAGAAATGGGTCAGCACCGAGAACACCAGCGCCAGCACGATCGTGATGGGCACCACCTTGGCAATCGTCCCGCCGAGCATCTCGACGACTTCCAGGGGTAGATTGGACATGGCCGCCTCATCTGATCGGGTCGCTCAAGGGGTACCCCCCGCCGCTTAAGGAGCCGTGAACAGCAGGCGGCCGGCGGCCGGCCGCTCTTTATGATAGAGGCCGGCGAAGCCAGCACGGTATTTTAGCGAAGCCCTTAATTCCAAATTTACTGTGCTCAAGAACTGGCCAACGCGGGCAGGTTTACTCGATCGAATTAACTGCACCGCAAGTTCCCGCTCCTAGGGTGACGGCATGGTCACGGTGCTGAGAACGCCGGCGAGACCAAACGTTAGTTCGACCAGCCACGTGTACACATGGAGTGTTATCTATGAAGAACCTGATTGCGCGTTTCGTGAAGGACCAGTCCGGCGCCACCGCTATCGAATACGGCCTGATTGCGGCCGGCATCTCGCTCGCGATCATCGCTGTGGTCAACGGCCTCGGCAGCAACCTGAACACCAAGTTCACCTCGATCAACACCTCGCTGAAATAAGCGAGCGCGTCCGACGAGCTCAAGGGCCCCGGGCAGTCCGGGGCCCTTGTTGTTTCCGCCTGACGATGCGGCGTAAAGATGCGTAAACCCGAGTCCGCCGCTGCTGCGGCGACAACAGCTTCGCGGCCGGCCGGCCGCCGGACCGACGCGCCCACGGAACTCGTCTGCCTGGCGCTGGCGCTGGCGCTGCTCGTTCTCGCGGTGCGGATCGCCAGTGTCTGGTGAACCGGCCGGCCGTTTCCCGATTGTTCATCTCTCGGCGCTAGGCTTCGGCGATGCTCCGACCTTCGCGCCGGCCACACGGGCCCATAGATCCATGATTCTCGACATCGCGCGGCTTCTGCTGTTTCCGGCCCTGATGGCGTTCGCCGCCGCGAGCGACCTTTTCACCATGACGATCTCGAACCGGGTGTCGCTGGCGCTGGTGGCGGGCTTCCTGGCGCTCGCGCTCATGAGCGGCATGGGCCTTTACGATATCCTGATGCACCTCGGTGCCGGCGCGGCCGTGCTCGCGGTGGGCTTTGCCTGCTTCGCGTTTGGCTGGGTCGGCGGCGGCGACGCCAAGGTCGCGGCCGCGGCCGGGCTCTGGTTCGGCTTCGGCTATCTCCTGAACTACCTGGTCTATGCCTCGCTGTTCGGCGGCGCCTTGACGCTGCTGCTGCTCCAGTTCCGGCAGTGGCCGCTGCCCTACCCGTTCGCCGGCCAGGCCTGGCTCCTGAAGCTGCACGCCAAGGAAAGCGGCATTCCCTACGGCATCGCGCTCGCGATCGGCGCGCTGACGGTCTACCCGGAGACGGAGTGGATCAGGGCGGTCGACCTCGCCCGCTTCGCGATCGGCTGACCGCGCCGGATAAACCCGGCGTTAAGTTGATTTAGATACGCCTCATTAACCATGCTTTGACGAATAGCTGGTCAACTCCCATCACGGCGGCGGAAGCGCCGCGGCGTTTTGTGGAAAGTGAAGCGTATGAATACCGCACGCATTGTCGTCCTGACCATCGCCGTCGGTGCCGGCGGCATCGCCGCATATCTTGCGAGCGGGTCGGACAACAAGCCTCCGCCGACCGAGCCGGTGGCGCAGCTGCAAACCGTGGACGTTCTTGTCGCCAAGGCCGACATCGGCCTCGGCCAGACCGTCACGCCCGAAGACATGATCTGGCAGACCTGGCCGGCGGCGACCGCGAGCAACACCTTCATTCGCCGCAACGAACGCCCGGATGCGACCACCCAGGTCGCCGGCTCGATCGCGCGCGCCCCCTTCATCGCCGGCGAGCCGATTCGCGAGCCGAAGCTGGTCAAGGCCAATGGATCGGGCTTCATGGCGGCGATCCTGCCCACCGGCATGCGCGCGATCTCGACCGAAATCTCGCCGGAAACCGGCGCCGGCGGCTTCATTCTGCCCAACGACCGGGTCGACGTCATTCTTACCAAGCGCGAGAAGAATGCGGACCGTGCGGGCGCGACCGACGTCGTCAACTCCGAAATCATCCTGTCGAATATCCGCGTTCTCGCGATCGATCAGGCGCCGAAGGAAAAGGACGGACAGAACGCCGTCGTCGGCAAGACCGTAACGCTCGAGCTGAAACCCGAACAGGCCGAGACGCTCGCCCGCGCGCGCCAGACCGGCACGCTGCAGCTGGCGCTGCGCAGCATCACCGATATCCACATGGTCGAGAACAAAACCGACGATCAGGCTCCGAAGCGGGGCGAAAGCATCAACGTGGTTCGCTACGGCGTCTCAAGCTCGACGACGACACAGAAGTGACCGAAAGGACGCACGATATGAAACGCGGGGGAATTCAGCTGACGATGCGGACCATTCTGGTCCGCGCCCTGTCGTTTTCGGCCGTCACGGCGTTCACGCTCAATCCGGCCCTGACGCCCGTGGTGGCGAGCGACTACCGCGCCGCGGCGCCGATCGTCGCCGACGGCCAGATGAATGCCCGCTTCCTGTCGCTCGGCATCGGCAAATCGATCGTGATCGACCTGCCGCGCGACATCAAGGACGTGCTGGTCGCCGATCCGAAGATCGCCAACGCCGTCGTCCGCTCCGCGCAGCGCGCCTATATCATCGGCGCGGCGGTCGGCCAGACCAACATCGTGTTCTTCAATTCCGCGGGCCAGCAGATCGCCGCCTACGACATCGCCGTCAAGCGCGACCTCAACGGCCTACGCGCCGCGCTGAAGCAGACGCTGCCGAATGCCGATATCCAGATCGACGGCCTCGGCGAAGGCGTGATTCTGACCGGCTCGGCAGCGAACCCGCTCGAGGCGCAGCAGGCGGGCGATCTCGCCGCACGGCTGGCGGGCGGCCCCGACAAGGTCGTCAACTCGATCGCGGTCCGCGGCCGCGATCAGGTGATGCTGAAGGTCACGGTCGCCGAGGTTCAGCGCAGCATCATCAAGCAGCTCGGCATCGACATCAACGGCAGCTTGAGTTACGGCACCGCTGTTGTGAACTTCAACAACAGCAATCCCTTTACGGCTCTCGGCCGTCCGCTGGTGGCGGGCAACTATACGGCACCGGGTTTCGGCTCTTCCTCGGCGCTCGCGAACGGCGTGCCGGCAACTGTCCCGGGCATACCGTCCATCAATGGCACGTTACGCGCGATGGAGAGCGCCGGCGTGATCCGTACGCTGGCCGAACCGAACCTGACGGCGATTTCCGGAGAATCGGCGACGTTCATCGCCGGCGGCGAGTTTCCGGTCCCGGCAGGCTATTCCTGCGATCCGGTCACGCATGTCTGCACCACCCAGATCAGCTTCAAGAAATTCGGCATCTCGCTGAACTTCACGCCGGTCGTCATGACCGAAGGGCGGATCAGCCTGCACGTGATGACCGAGGTCTCGGAGCTGTCGAATGACAATTCCTTCACGCTGGTCCAGTCGGCCGGCAATGCGCTGACGGTGCCCTCGATCAGGACCCGGCGCGCGGAAACGACGCTGGAAATTCCGTCGGGCGGCGCGATGGCGATGGCGGGCCTGATCCATGAACAGACCAAGCAGGCGATCAACGGATTTCCCGGCCTCGCGCAGTTGCCGGTGCTCGGCTCGCTGTTCCGCAGCCGCGACTTCGTCAACAGCCAGACCGAGCTGATGGTGCTGGTGACGCCTTTCGTCGTGCGCGCGGTCGCGCAGAAGGACCTGTCGCGTCCGGATGACGGATTTGCCAGCGCATCGGATCCGCAGGCCGATCTGCTGGGCAGCATCAATCGCATCTATGGCGTTCCGGGCCGTGTCGAGCCGGCGCGGAATTATCGCGGCACCTACGGCTTTATTACCGACTGAGGCGGGACGAGGACAAAACGATGACAGCCAAAATACCCGTCGACCGTAATCGCGCCTTCCGCATCGCGGGAGCGCTTGTCGGTCTTGCAGTGGTGCTGGGCGCTTGCACGCACACCGAGGAGGCGGTGACGGCAAGCATTCCTGACGACTATCGCCTGCGTCATCCCATTGCGGTCCAGGAAGCCGACCAGTCGATCGTCATCTTCGTCGGCCATGCGCGCGGCGGTCTTTCCGCTTCCCAGCGCGCCGATGTGATGGGGCTGGCGCAAACCTGGCTCCGTGAAGGAACCGGCGCGATCAGCGCCGACCTGCCGGTCGACACGCCGAACGCGCGCGCCGCCGCGGATGCGTTGCGGGAAATCCAGGCGCTGCTCGCTTCCGCCGGCGTGCCGCCGCGCGGACTTGTCGTGCGCCGCTACCATCCCGACGATCCGCGCCAGATGGCGACGATCCGGCTGACCTATCCGAGAATTTCGGCGGTCGCCGGTCCTTGCGGCCTGTGGCCCGAGGATCTCGGCCCCTCGATCAAGAACAAGGGCTATTTCGAAAACAAGCCGTATTACAATTTCGGCTGCGCCTACCAGCGCAACATGGCGGCGATGGTCGACAATCCGTCGGACCTCGTGCAGCCGCGGCCTGAAACGCCTCCCTATACGACGCGGCGCTCGGAAGCCTTCGAGAAGTATCGCAAGGGCACCTCGACCTCGACCACCTATCCCGAAGCCGACAAGGCCAAACTCAGCGATACAGGCAAATGATCAGCTACGCGCGCCAGAATCCCGAAGAGCAGCCGGAGGCCACGCCGCCGGCGGAGGATCACATCGCGCCTTCGCCGCGTGTGTCCGTGCAGGCCTTTTGCGAGACGGTGGAAACCGCGGCCGCCGTGCAATCGGCGGGCGAAGACCGCCGCCTCGGCAAGGCCCACCTCAAGATTCAGATGGGCGGCATGGCGGCCGCCATCGAGGCCTATCGGACCGCTCCCACCCCGAACGTCATCATCCTGGAGACCGAAGGCCGCAGCGACATCCTCACCGGCCTCGATCAGCTCGCAACCGTGTGCGACGCCGGGACCCGCGTCATCGTGATCGGCCGCATCAACGACGTCGCGCTTTACCGCGAACTGGTGCGGCGCGGCGTCAGCGACTACGTGCTTGCGCCGGTCAACGCGCTTGACGTCGTGCGCTCGATCTGCGGCCTGTTCTCGGCGCCGGAGGCCAAGGCCGTCGGCCGGATCATCGCCATCGTCGGGGCCAAGGGCGGCGTCGGCGCATCCACCATCGCCCACAACGTCGCCTGGGCGATCGCGCGCGATCTCGCGCTGGATTCCGTCGTCGCCGATCTCGATCTCGCGTTCGGCACCGCCGGCCTCGACTACAATCAGGATCCCGCGCAGGGCATCGCGGACGCGGTATTCTCGCCCGATCGCGTCGATACCGCGTTCGTCGACCGTCTGCTGTCGAAATGCACCGACCACCTCAGCCTGCTGGCGGCGCCGGCGACGCTGGATCGGGTCTACGACTTCGGCGACGACGCATTCGACGCGATCTTCGACACGCTTCGCACCACGATGCCGTGCATCGTGCTCGACGTTCCGCACCAGTGGTCGGGCTGGACCAAGCGCGCCCTGGTGAGTGCCGACGACATCCTGATCGTCGCGGCGCCGGACCTCGCCAACCTGCGCAACACCAAGAATATCTTCGACCTGCTGAAGGCGTCGCGGCCCAACGACCGCGCGCCGTTGTATTGTCTCAATCAGGTCGGCGTGCCGAAGCGGCCGGAAATCAACTTCAACGAATTCGCCAAGGCGATCGAGAGCGATCCGATCGCCACCATTCCGTTCGACCCGCAAATGTTCGGCTCGGCGGCCAATAACGGCCAGATGATCGCGGAAATCTCCGCCACTCATCGCACCACCGAAATGTTCCTGCAGATCGCGCAACGGCTGACCGGCCGCGGCGAGACCAAAAAGCCGCGCGGTTCCTTCCTGTCGCCCCTGATCGAGAAGCTGCGGGCAAAGTAGGCAGCCCGCATGGAGTACTGTCGTGTTTGGTAAGCGTAGCGGACCTGATATCGAATCCCGGGCGATAAAGCCCGCCGCCGGCGTGCTGGAACCAGCTTCCAGCGCGGCGCCGGCCGTTCCGCGCAGCGCGCCTCCGCCGACCGTTGCTTCCCCGCCGCTGTCGCCGGCCAAGCCGGCTCCGCCCGTCATCGAAACGCGGCGGTCGGACAACTACTACCAGGTCAAGGCGACCATCTTCGGCGCCCTGATCGAGGCGATCGACCTGGCCCAGCTCGCCAAGCTCGACGGCGAGTCCGCGCGCGAGGAAATCCGCGACATCGTCAACGAGATCATCGCGATCAAGAACATCGTGATGTCGATCGCCGAGCAGGAAGAACTGCTCGACGATATCTGCAACGACGTTCTCGGATACGGGCCGCTGGAGCCGCTGCTGTCGCGCGACGACATCTCCGACATCATGGTCAACGGCGCCGGCACGGTGTTCATCGAAGTCTCGGGCCGCATCCAGCGCACCGGAATCCGCTTCCGCGACAATCAGCAATTGCTGAATATCTGCCAGCGCATCGTCAGCCAGGTCGGCCGGCGCGTCGACGAATCCTCGCCGATCTGCGACGCCCGCCTCGCCGACGGCTCGCGCGTCAACGCCATCGTGCCGCCGCTGGCGATCGACGGCCCGGCGCTCACCATCCGCAAGTTCAAGAAGGACAAGCTGACCCTGGATCAGCTGGTCAAGTTCGGCGCGATCACGCCGGAGGGCGCCGAGATCCTGCAGATCATCGGGCGCTGCCGGGCCAACGTGCTGATTTCCGGCGGCACCGGCTCCGGCAAGACGACGCTGCTGAATTGTCTGACCAACTACATCGACGACGACGAGCGCATCATCACCTGCGAAGACGCCGCCGAACTTCAACTGCAGCAGCCGCACGTGGTGCGGCTGGAAACCCGTCCGCCCAACATCGAGGGCGAGGGCCAGATCACCATGCGCGAACTGGTCCGCAACTGCCTGCGTATGCGTCCCGAACGCATCATCGTCGGCGAAGTCCGCGGACCGGAGGCGTTCGACCTGCTGCAGGCCATGAACACCGGCCACGACGGATCGATGGGAACGCTGCACGCCAACAATCCGCGCGAGGCCCTGTCGCGCTGCGAATCGATGATCACGATGGGCGGCTTTTCGCTGCCGTCGCGGACCATCCGCGAGATGATCTGCGCCTCGATCGACGTCATCATCCAGGCCGCCCGCCTGCGCGACGGCTCCCGCCGCATCACGCACATCACCGAGGTGATGGGCATGGAAGGCGACACCATCATCACCCAGGACCTGTTCATCTACGACCTGGTCGGCGAGGACGCCAACGGACACATCATCGGCCGGCATCGCTCGACCGGCATCGGACGGCCGCGCTTCTGGGATCGCGCGCGATATTACGGCGAAGAGAAGCGGCTGGCCGCGGCGCTCGACGCCGCCGAAGTCAAAACAGAGGTCTAAGGGAGCGTGCCATGAAAATACAAACGCTGGCATTGGCCTTCCTGGCCGCCACCGCGATCGGCGGGATCGCCTGGGTCTTTATCTATCCCTTCCTGTCCGGGGAAAAGAAGGCCGAGAGCCGCCGCGCTTCCGTGGCGAAACTGGAACCGGCCACCCGCACCGTCGACAAGACCCAGCGTTCGCGCCGCGAACAGGTCGAATCGTCGCTGAAGGATCTCGAGGCGCGCCGCCAGAAGGAAAACAAGATCTCGCTCAGCACCCGTCTCACCCAGGCCGGGCTGGACTGGTCGGCGCAGAAATTCATGATCATGTCGGGCATTCTCGCGGCGATATGCTTCGCGGTCGCGATGCTGGCCGGGGGCGGGCTGCTGGCGGCCGCGGGCCTTGCCTTCGCCGCCGGCTTCGGTCTGCCGCGCTGGGGCCTGAGCTATCTCAAGAAGCGCCGGGAAAAGAACTTTCTCAAGGCGCTGCCGGACGCCGTCGACGTCATCGTTCGCGGCATCAAGGCGGGCCTGCCGCTGTTCGAATCGATCAAGGTCGTCGCCGCCGATGCGCCGGAGCCGCTGCGTGGCGAGTTCCTGGCCATTATCGAGACCCAGGCCATCGGCATGCCGCTCGGCGAAGCCTGCGCCCGCCTCTATGACCGGATGCCGGTGCCGGAGGCGAACTTCTTCGGCATCGTCATCTCGATCCAGCAGAAGAGCGGCGGCAACCTGTCGGAGGCCCTGGGCAACCTGTCCAAGGTGCTGCGCGACCGCAAGAAAATGGCCGAGAAGATTCAGGCCATGTCGATGGAAGCCAAGGCGTCCGCGGCCATCATCGGCTCGCTGCCGCCGATCGTCATGATCCTGGTCTACCTCTCGACCCCCCAATATATCTCGCTGCTGTGGACCCACCCGACCGGTCAGCTGATGCTGGTCGGCTGCGTGATCTGGATGTCCATCGGCATCTTCGTAATGAAAAGAATGATCAACTTCGACTTCTGACGGTGCAGCATGATTCAGTTTCTGGTCGACAAGATACACGACGCGCATTTCATGGCCATGCTGCTCGCCGCCATCGCCGTGAGCGCAACCGCCTACACCCTGATCATGCCGCTGTTCGCGGGCGAAAGCCTGCAAAAGCGCATGAAGGCGGTCGCCAGCGAACGCGAGCGGATCCGGCAGCGGGAACGCGAGCGCCTGTCCAAGACCGAAAAGGTGTCGCTGCGCCAGACCCCGAAGCAGCTGGTCTCCAAGGTGGTGGAGGATTTCAACCTCGGAAAATGGCTGGCGCAGGAGGCCGCGCGCGAAAAGCTCACCATGGCCGGCTATCGCGGCCACGCGCCCTACGTCACCTTCCTGTTCTTCCGGCTGGTGACGCCCATCGTGATGTTCCTGGCGGCGGTGCTGTATGTCTTCCTGATCTCGCATATGCAGAAGTCGATGCCGATCAAGATCGGCATCTGCATCGGCACGGCCTATCTCGGCCTGCAGGCGCCGATGCTGTTCCTGAAGAACGCGATCTCCAAGCGCCAGCTCTCGATCAGGCGCGCCTTTCCCGACGCGCTCGATCTGCTCTTGATCTGCATCGAGTCCGGCATGTCGATCGAAACCGCGTTCCGCAAGGTCTCGACCGAGATCGTGGGCCAGTCGATCGCGCTGTCGGAGGAATTCACCCTGACCACGGCCGAACTGTCCTACCTGCAGGACCGCAAGGTGGCTTACGAAAACCTGGCGAAGCGCACCGGACTTGAGGGCGTGAAGTCGGTCTGCCTGGCCCTGCAGCAGTCGGAGCGTTACGGAACGCCGCTCGGGCAGAGCCTGCGCGTGATGGCGCAGGAAAACCGCGACATGCGCATGAACGAGGCCGAGAAGAAGGCCGCGGCGCTGCCGCCGAAGCTGACCGTGCCGATGATCCTGTTCTTCCTGCCGGTGCTTGTTCGTCGTCATCCTCGGGCCGACCGGCATCAAGGTCGCGGAGATGCAGTGAGGCCACGCTCGACGGCGGCGGTTTGGAATTCTCTCGATATCGGTAGTGCGCCCCCTCTCCCGCCTGCGGGGAAGGGTTGGGGCGGGGCTGCCCGACAGAAGCACTGCCGCTAATAGCGCCAAAGCCGAAAGCTCGGCTTCGGCGTTCTTGTCCGAGGACGCCGAAGGCGGCCTGTGCTCCCCCCAAGCGGAAGAGGTAAGGCTGGATTTCTTGATCGAACCGCTCAGTCCCGGTGCTTGACGGACGCCACCGGCATCGCCGCGTTGGCGGCGCGCGGGCCGTCCTTGCGGTTCAGCATTTCCTTGAGATAGGCGACATTGGCTGCCGCCTCTTCCGCCGGCAGATCGGCCTTGACGATGGTCTCGGCCTCGCCGAAGCGGCCCTGCAGTCCGACCACCAGTCCCAGATTCTGCCGCACCCGTGCGTCGGCCTTGCCGCTGGCGTAGGCCCGGCGAAGAATCTCTTCCGCCTTCGGCAGGTCCTTGGTGAGCATGTAGGAGAGGCCGAGATTCGACAGCACCGAGGGCTCCTCGGGCACGATCTTCAGGGCGCTGGCGTAATAGCGGCGGGCTTCGTCGTGCCGGCCCATCTGGTCGAGCGCGGTGCCCTGCACCGACAGGATTCGCCAGTCGGGATTTTCGGGCGAATGGGCGCGGCTGAGAACGTCGAACGCCTGCTGGAAATTGCCGTTATCGGCGAGCGCGCGGCCGAAGCCGGCGAGCAGCGCCTTGTTGCTGGGATGGGCGATGGTGGCCTGTTCGAACACGGCCACCGCCTGGGCGCGCTGCCCGGTGGCGCGGAGCGCCTGGCCATAGGCCAGCGCGGCGTCGGTATCCTTGGGATTGGCGCGGTAGCGTTCGCCGTAGACCTCCACCGCGCGCCGCGGATCGGCATCCGGACCAGGGCTGGCCTCGGACTTCGACGTGATCGATCCCGTGACGTCGGACATGGTCTGGCAGCCGCCCAGACCAGCGGCCAAAATCGCCGTCACGGCCGCGGACGCAAGAAGCCGGGCAAGACTGGACTGCTGACGCATGCACTTAACTCACGGGCGGATTGATCGGGCCGAACGCGCCAGCAATAGACTGTTAACCCTAACGTCCGGTTAATGCGGCCCGCGCCGAGGCCGGCCGCCTGGCCTGGCGGCGCGCCGTTCGGCGGGTGCCGCAGTTTTCAATCGGGATGCGCGCCATTGCGCGATGGAAGCTCGGATGATGCCGTCCCGGCGGCCGCCGATTTCAGCCCAACGCCTCAATATTCAGCGGCCAGGCGCTTCCTGATCTCGTCGACCCGTTGGTCGAGCGCGTCGAAGCGGGCGTGAAGGCTTCTGTCCCGCAGGCAGAAGATATAGCCCGGCGCCAGAAAGCCGAAGATCCAGTGGTGACTTTCCATGTTGGACAACCGCCGTCGATCGGTGAAGCGCCGATCCCGCATCCCCCGCCGGATTTTGTGATGAGCGGAGCCTATCACGATCTGCAAACGCCGTGTAGTGGATGCCTGTTGCGGGTTGCATGTGAAGGACGTGCTCGATGTTACGAAAGCTCTTCGGTCCGATCGCGATGGCAGCTTTGCTGTTGTCGGCCACGGCAACGATGGCTGCGCCCGCGCACGGAAAGCGGCATGTGGCGCGCCACTGGCACGGCTACGGCTTCTTGCCCGGCTACCGCTCACCCGAGCGGATCGAACGGGAACAGGCGCGATATCCCGAGCGAGTTCTATTGGTACGGCGGCCCGGGTTTTTATCGAGGACGCTGGAACGGCGGCGGGTTCGGCCCGTGCTGGACCCAGACCCCGATCGGCAATGTCTGGAACTGCGGCCGATAGCGGATCGCGATCAGACGCGACCCGCGCCGCTCAGCCGGCAGCAGCGAGGCGGCCTCGGGCGTACGGCGCCGAGGCCGGGCGGCATCGCCATTCACTCGCAGATCGAGACGCGGCGTATGCCCCAGCCGTAACGCGTCCTGACGCGTTGCTGAACCGCATAGCAGACGCCCACGTCGCCGTAGTAGGGCCAGTATCCGCCGTAGCCATAATAGGGATATAGGCCCAGGCCCCAACCAGGCCCGAATGCCCTGCGGTGAAAGCCGCCGCCGTGATGGAAACCACCGCCGCCGTGGAAACCGCCGCCACGGGCAAGGGCAGAAGTCGTGGATGCTCCCACCAACATCGCCGATGCGCCGAGCAAGCTGACGCTGTAAATGCAGAGCAATGCCATCACGGCCAAACTGCGCGTCAGCATATTGCGAAGGCTCGTTCGCTGATGGGCCATTGAGATTCTCCCGCTCCCTGGCCTTTTCACGCACAGGCAACATTCATGATCAAAAGCGTAGGTTTGCGTCGCGCTTCCGGTCAAGTCACCTCAACGTCATCGTCTCTGCGCCGGGGAGCGCACAAATGCCGTGGCAAAAACATCCGGAATGATTCAAGGCCGACGTTCGGGCTGGTTTGGCCTTGCAAGCCATTGTAGAAGCGAAAGCCAGCAACGCCAGGACCATCGACCTTCCGCGCCTCCCGCCCTCCTGTTCCAATCGAAGCCCGAGACCAGCATGCCTTCCGTGTTCGAGACCGCGCCTGCCGTAACAGCCATTCCCATCACCTTCGCGACCAAGGCGACGTGGGATGCGGTCTGCGCCGGCCTTCCCGGCGCGGCCCGGCAGTTCGCGCTGGCCAACGGCTTTGCGGCCAAGCCCGGGGCGTGCCTCACGCTGCCGGCCGCGGACGGGAAGATCGCGCAAGTCCTGTTCGGGCTGGAGGAGGCGACCAGCAAATCCCGCGACCTGTTCAGACCCGGCCAGTTGCCGGGCCTGTTGCCGCCCGGCGTCTATCGTTTTGCCAATGCGCCGCACGACACGCGGCTCGCTGCGCTGGCTTTCGCGCTCGGCAGCTATCGCTTCAGCCGCTACCGCAAGGCGGATGCGCCCGACGTCAGGCTGGTGCCGCCCGATGGCATCGACGTTGCCGCCATCACGCGAATGGCGGACGCCGCGGCGCTCGCCCGCGACCTCATCAATACGCCGTCGAACGACATGGGGCCGGAAGAACTGGCGCGGGCGGCGCAGGATCTTGCCGAGCGCTTCGGCGCCAGCTTCGGCTGCATCGTCGGCGAGGAACTGACGCGGCAGAATTTTCCGCTGATTCATGCGGTGGGGATGGCGTCCTCGCGCGCGCCGCGGCTGATCGATCTGAGCTGGGGCGATCCGGTTCATCCCAAGGTGACTTTGGTGGGCAAGGGCGTCTGCTTCGATACCGGCGGGCTCGACCTCAAACCGTCGACCGGCATGCTGCTCATGAAGAAGGACATGGGCGGCGCCGCCAACGTGCTGGCGCTGGCGCAGATGGTGATGGATGCGAAGCTGAAGGTGCGCCTGCGGGTGCTGATCCCCGCGGTCGAGAACGCGGTCGCCGGCAACGCCTTCCGCCCGCTCGACATCTTCCCCTCGCGCAAGGGCATCACGGTGGAGATCGGCAATACCGACGCCGAAGGCCGGCTGGTGCTGGCCGACGCGCTGGCGCTGGCGGATGAGGAAAAGCCCGATCTGCTGATCGATCTGGGCACGCTGACCGGCGCGGCGCGGGTGGCGCTGGGGCCGGATTTACCGCCCTTTTACACCAATGATGAGACGCTGGCAGAGGACGTGGCGCGTTGCGCCAAAGAGGAGAACGATCCGTTGTGGCGATTGCCGCTGTGGCCGCCTTACGATAGCTGGCTCGATTCCAAAGTCGCCGACGTCAACAACGCGCCGTCGGGCACGTTTGCCGGCTCCATCACCTGCGCGCTGTTTCTGCAGCGCTTCGTCGAGGGCGCGAAAAGCTGGCTGCATGTCGACATCTACGGCTGGACGCCGTCGGCAAAACCGGGGCGGCCCGAGGGCGGCGAATGCCAGGCCGCGCGCGCGATCTACAAGCTGCTCGGGGAACGCTATGGATGATCCGCGCCTGACGCCGGCGCGGCCGGAGCTTGCCGCGAAATATCTCGAAGGCAAGGTCAAGGCGGCGCGTTTCGTCACCGGCGAGGAATTCGAGATCGTCGATGCGCTGGCGCCGCTGCGCGAGGCGCCGTCCACGGAGGCCGCGCTGCTGACGCAGGCGCTGAAAGGCGAGCGCGTCACCATCTACGACCGCAACGGCGAGGGCTTTGCCTGGGGCCAGTTGAACAGCGACGGCTATGTCGGCTGGCTGCCCGATCGCGCGCTGGCAAGGCCCTCAGGCCAGCCGACGCACAAGGTCACCGCGATCAGAACGTTTGCCTTTCCGGGTCCCTCGATAAAACTGCCGCCGGCCGAAACGCTGGTGATGGGGTCGTTGCTGACGGTGATCCGCGAGGAAGGCCCGTTCGCCGTGACGCGCGAGGGCTGGCATTTGCCGCGCCAGCATGTCGGCGGCATCGACCGCTATGAGGAGGATTTCGTCGCGGTGGCCGAACGCTTCGTCGGCACGCCCTATCTGTGGGGCGGCAAGAGCAGTTTTGGGATCGACTGTTCCGGCCTCGTCCAGATCTCGCTGAACGCCGCGGGCATCGGCTGCCCGCGCGACAGCGACATGCAGCAGGACGGTCTCGGCCGGATGCTGGGGCTGGCGGAATCCAGCAAACCTGCAGCGCGGCGACCTGATCTTCTGGAAAGGCCATGTCGCGATCGTGCGCGATGCGCAAAACATCGTGCACGCCAACGCCCATCATATGGCGACCGTGATCGAGGACACCCGCGACGGCGATCGCCCGCATCAAGGCCGCCGGCAGCGAGATATCAGCGATCAAGCGGCTGGATTGAAGCGCCGAGATATGTCTTCACCTCTCCCATCGGGAGAGGTCGAATTGCGAAGCAATTCGGGTGAGGGGTTAAAGTCCCTCGATGGTCCGGAGCCCCTCACCCGGATCGCTGACGCGATCCGACCTCTCCCTGTGGGAGAGGTGCAACGGAGTCTGCGGCATCGCTGTACCTAATCAGCTCAGTAGCGACCGCGCCGCCGTTGGCGGTTTCCAGCCGGAACGCAGCGGCGAACAGCGCGCGGGTGTAGTCGGTCTTCGGGTTCTTGAACAGCTCCGAAGCCGGCCCCTCCTCCACCACCTTGCCCTGCCGCATCACGATCAGATGGCTCGCGAGCGAGGCCACCACGCGCAGATCGTGCGAGATGAACATGTAGGTCAGGTCGCGCTTGCGCTGCAATTCGCGCAGCAGATCGACCATCTGCGCCTGGAACAGCATGTCGAGCGCGCTGGTCGGCTCGTCCAGCACGACGAAATTCGGCTCCAGCACCGCCGCGCGCGCGATCGAGATGCGCTGGCGCTGGCCGCCGGAGAATTCATGCGGATAGCGGAAGCGCGTCGCCGGATCCATGCCGACGTCCTTCAGCGCCTTGATCACCCGCGCCTCGCGCTCGCCTTCCGACAGCGCGCGCTGATGCACGCTGAGGCCTTCGGCGACGATGTCGCCGACCGACATCCGCGGGCAGAGCGCGCCGAACGGGTCCTGAAACACGATCTGCATGTCGCGGCGGAACGGCCGCATCTCCTTGAAGCGCAGGCCCTGGATATCCTTGCCGAGAAACACGATCGGCCCGTCGGAGGAGATCAGCCGCAACAGCGCCAGCCCGAGCGTGGTCTTGCCGGAGCCGGATTCGCCGACCACGCCGAGCGTCTCGCCCTTGCGCACCGAAAGGGTGACGCCGTCGACCGCCTTGATATGTCCGACCGTGGAGCGCAACAGGCCGCGCTTGACCGGAAACCAGACCTTCAGGTCGCGCGAGGAGATCACGACCGGAGATTCCGGCCGCGGCGGCGCCGGGTCGGGCTTCGGTTCGGCCGCGAGCAAGGCCTTGGTGTAGGGATGCTTCGGCGCGGTAAAAACCTGCTCCACCGGCCCCTGCTCGACGATCTTGCCGCCGTTCATGACGCAGACCACGTCGGCGATGCGGCGCACGATGCCGAGATCGTGGGTGATGAACAACAGGCTCATGCCGAGCCGGGCGCGGATTTCGGCGAGCAGCGCCAGGATCTGCGCCTGCACGGTGACGTCGAGCGCCGTGGTCGGCTCGTCCGCGATCAGCAGATCGGGCTCGTTGGCAAGCGCCATCGCGATCATGACGCGCTGGCGCTGGCCGCCGGACAATTGGTGCGGATAGCAGGCAAGCCGGGTTTCCGGCTCGGGAATGCCGACCTGCGTCAGCAGTTCGAGGGTCCGCGCCCGCGCCTTCTGCCCGCTGATGCCGCTGTGCAGCTGCAGGATCTCGCCGATCTGGGACTCGATCGTATGCAGCGGATTGAGCGAGGTCATCGGCTCCTGGAAGATGATCGAAATGTCGTTGCCGCGGATGCCGCGAATTTCGCGCTCCGACAGGCCGAGCAGTTCCCGGCCCTTGAAGCGGATGCTGCCGGAAGGATGCGAGGCGGTCGGATACGGCAACAGCTTCAGGATCGACAAGGCGCTGACGGATTTGCCGGAGCCGGATTCGCCGACCAGCGCCACGCACTCGCCGCGCTTGATCTCATAGGAAATGTGATCGACCGCGATCGAAGAGCCGCTCGGCTGGTGAAACGCCACCGACAAATCGCGGATTTCGAGCAGGGGCTGGTTGATGGCGTCCATGAGCGGCGGCCTATCTGAACGTCTTGCGCGGATCGAACGCGTCGCGCACGGCTTCGCCGATGAAGATCAGGAGCGACAGCATGATCGCGACCGCGAAGAAGCCGGTGAAGCCGAGCCATGGCGCCTGCACGTTGGCCTTGCCCTGCGACAGCAATTCGCCGAGCGACGGCGAGCCCGGCGGCAATCCGAAGCCGAGGAAGTCCAGCGCGGTCAGCGTCATCACCGACGACGAGACGATGAACGGCAGGAACGTCATGGTCGCGACCATGGCGTTCGGCAACAGATGCCGGAACATGATCACGGCATTGGACACGCCGAGCGCGCGCGCCGCCATGATGTATTCGAAATTTCGCCCGCGCAGGAATTCCGCGCGCACCAGGCCGACCAGCGACACCCAGGAGAACAGCAGGAGGATGCCGAGCAGCACGAAGAAGCCGGGCACCAGCACCGACGACAGGATCAGCAGCAGATACAGCGAGGGGATCGCGGTCCAGACCTCGATGAAGCGCTGGAAGCCGAGATCGATCCAGCCGCCGAAATAGCCCTGCACGCCGCCGGCGGCGACGCCGATGATCGAGGAGATGATGGTCAGGGAAAGGCCGAACAGCACCGAGATGCGGAAGCCGTAGATCAGGCGCGCGACCACGTCGCGGCCCTGGTCGTCGGTGCCGAGCCAGTTGTATTCGAGGTCGCGGCAGCTCTTCAGGCCCTTCTTCTGCACCACCTCCTTGCACTGCGCCTCCGTCAGCATCCAGGTCGGCTTCGACGGCGCGGGCGTCGGCAGGTCGAGATTGTGGGTGTCGTAGGAATAGCGGATCAGCGGCCAGACGATGGTGCCGCCCTTGTCCGCGATCAGCTTCTGCAAATAGGGATCGCGATAGTCGGCCGCGGTCTCGAAGTCGCCGCCGAAGGTGGTCTCGGAATAGCTGACGAAGGCCGGCCAATACAGATGGCCGTCGAACTTGATCAGGAACGGGCGATCGTTGGCGATCAACTCGGCGAACAGCGAGACGAAGAACAGGATCAGGAAGATCCAGAACGACCAGTAGCCCCGGCGGTTCGACTTGAAATTCTGCCAGCGGCGGCGGTTGAGCGGCGACGGGCTGAAGCGGTGGCGCGTCATCGGCACGGCCTCGCCGAGCGGCGACTGCGTCGTGGTTTCGACCGGCGGCGGCGCGATGATTGTCATCAGACCTCCCGCGCCTCGAAATCGATCCGCGGATCGATCCACATGTAGGCGAGATCGGAGATCAGATTGACCACGAGGCCGACCAGCGAGAAGATGAACAGCGTTCCGAACACCACGGGATAATCGCGGTTCAGCACGCTCTCGAAGCCGAGCAGGCCGAGCCCGTCGAGCGAGAAGATGGTTTCGATCAGGAGCGAGCCGGAGAAGAAGGCGTGGATGAACGCGCCGGGAAAGCCGGCGATCACGATCAGCATGGCGTTGCGGAAGATGTGGTTGTAGAGCACCTGGCGTTCGCTGCAGCCCTTGGCGCGCGCGGTCATCACATATTGCTTGCGGATTTCGTCGAGGAACGAGTTCTTGGTCAGCAGCGTCATGGTGGCGAAGGCGCCGAGCGCCATCGAGATCAAGCGGCAGCGTGATGTGCCAGAAATAGTCGAGGATCTTCCAGTACCAGGGAAATTGCGACCAGCCGTCCGAGGTCAGCCCGCGCAGCGGGAAGATGTTGAAGAACGAGCCGCCGGCGAACAGGATGATCAGAAGGATCGCAAACAGGAATCCCGGGATCGCGAAGCCGATGATGACCACCGCCGAGGTCCAGGTGTCGAACCTCGAGCCGTCCATGACCGCCTTGCGGATGCCGAGCGGGATCGAGATCAGATAGGTCAACAGCGTCATCCAGATGCCGAGCGACATCGAGACCGGCAGCTTCTCCTTGATCAGCTGCAGCACGCTGACATCGCGGAAATAGCTCTTGCCGAAATCGAATCGCGCGAAATTCCACACCATCAGCGCAAAGCGTTCCGGCGCCGGCTTGTCGAAGCCGAACTGCTTTTCCAGGCTCTTGATGAAATCGGGATCGAGCCCCTGCGCGCCGCGGTATTTCGAGCTGACGGCGTCGGCGGAAGCGCCGATCTGGCCGCGCGCGCCGAAATCGCCGCCGCGATCCCGAAATGCGCGAAGTGCCGCCGGTGTCGGCGCCGCTGAGCTGCGCGATCACGCGCTCCACCGGTCCGCCCGGCGCGAACTGCACCACGACAAAGGACACGAACAGGATCCCGAGCAGCGTCGGGATCATCAGCAAAATGCGGCGGGCGATGTAGGCGCTCATGGATTATTTCGCCTGCTCCGCCTTGGCCGATTTGGCGGCGATCGAACCACCAGTTTTCCGGGGCGCCGACGCCTTGCGCATAACGCGGCGGCTTCGCCGGATGGTCGAACACGTCCCAATAGGCGATCGGGTGGCGTGGTGCGATACCATTGCGGCACCCAATAGCGCCCGGCGCGGAACACCCGGTCGAAGGCGCGGCACGCGATCGTCAGATCGGCGCGGTTGTCGGCGCCGATGATCTTTTCGATCAGCGCGTCGATGGCCGGATTGGCGATGCCGGCGAGATTGTACGAGCCCTTGGTCGCGGCCGCCTGCGACGAGAAGAACGGCCGCATGGCGTCGCCCGGCGTCGCCGACATGCTGAAGCGCTCGATGGTCATGTCGAAATCGAAATCCTCCACCCGGGCGCGGTATTGCACGGGATCGACAAGCCGCAAGCTCGCCTCGATCCCGAGCGTGCCGAGATTCTTGATGTAAGGCGCATGGTGCGGCTGCAGACGAGGGCTCGTCGAGCAGAAATTCGATCCTGAAGACCTCGCCGTTCGGCAGCAGCCGCTTGCCGTCCTTGATGACGAGCCCGGCCTCCTGCAGCAGTTGCGACGCCTTGCGCAGCAGCGTCCGGTCCTGCCCCGAGCCGTCCGACACCGGCGGCACGAACGGCTCACCGAACACCTCGTCCGGCACCTGGCCGCGGAACGGCTCGAGCAGCTTGAGTTCTTCCGGCGACGGCGGCCCGTTCGCCATCATGTCCGAATTCTGGAACGGCGAATGGGTGCGCGCATAGGCGCCGTACATGATGGTCTTGTTGGTCCATTCGAAATCGAACGCCTGGATCAGCGCTTCGCGGACGCGCGAATCCCTGAACTTGTCGCGGCGGGTATTGATGAACCAGCCCTGCGCGCCCGACGGCGTTTCATCGGGCAAGGTTTCGCGCTTGACGCGGCCGTCCTTGACGGCCGGAAAGTCGTAGCGCGTCGCCCATACCCGCGCGGTGAATTCCTCGCGAAACAGATAGCTCTTGCCGGTGAATCCCTCGAAGGCGACATCGCGATCGCGGTAGAATTCGTAGCGCACGGTGTCGAAATTGTAGCTGCCGCGCGCTGACCGGAAGATCGGCGCCCCACCAGTCCTTGACCCGTTCGAATTCGATGTAGCGATTGACCTCGAACTTGCCGACCTTGTACGGCCCCGAGCCCAGCGGGATATCGAGCGTCGATTCATCGAACGGCCGCGTCGCGTAATAGGCCTTCGAGAAGATCGGCAGGCTCGCGACATAGAGCGGCACGTCGCGCGCGCGCTTTTCGGCGAAAGTGACGACCAGCGTCGCGTCGTCGGGCGCTTCCGCCTTCACCATGTCGCGCATCTGCTGCAGGATCAGCGGATGGCCCTTGGTCTTCAGCGTGGTCAGCGAGAAGGCGGCGTCATGCGCGGTCAGTTTCGAGCCGTCGTGAAACCTCGCCTCCGGCCGCAGCGTGAAGCGATAGGTCAGCTTGTCGGCTGAAATCCGCACCGATTTCGCGACCAGGCCGTACATCGCGTCGGGCTCGTCGCCCGCGCGCACCATCAGCGACGCGAACGTCATGTCCATGCCCTGCGCGCCGTCGCCCTTCAGGATGTAGGCGTTGAGCGAATTGAAGGTCTGGTACGACTGATTGTAGGCGCGAACCGAGGGGATCAGCGAAAACATCCCGCCCTTCGGCGCCGCCGGATTGACGTAGTCGAAATGATGAAAGTCGGCCGGATATTTCAGGTCGCCGAACACCGACATGCCGTGAGCCTCGGCGCCGCGCATCGGCCGCCGCCGCGGGCCGCAGCAGCGGCGCGCCCAGCGCGCCGACGCCGAGACCGAGCACATGCCGGCGGGAGAAGCGCGCCATGCGTGAAGAATCCCTCAAGACCGCTTGCCGATCCTGGCGGCCTTGTCGGCATCGAACCACCACAAGGACGGCAGGCCGGAACGGCCGTATTTCGGCAGCGGCTCGGCATGGCTGAAGCGGTCCCAGCGCGCGTAGCGCGAGAAGGGATAGGTGAACTGCGGCACGACGTAGAAATTCCACAGCAGCACGCGGTCGAGCGCCTTGGTCGCGGCCACCAGGTCGGCGCGATCCTTGGCGAAGATCACCTTGTCGATCAGCGCATCGACGGCGGGATTCTTGATGCCGATGGTATTTCTCGAGCCGGGCACGATCGGCGGTCTGCGATCCCCAGAATTCCCGCTGCTCGTTGCCGGGCGACAGCGACTCGTCCCCATTGATCGATGATCATGTCGAAATCGAAACTGCGCAGCCGGTTCTGATATTGCGCGTCGTCGACGATGCGGATCGAGGTCGTCACGCCGATGCGCTCCAGCGACGGCTTGTAGAACAGCGCGATCCGCTCGGCGGACGGATCCTGCACCAGGATCTCGACGGCTGACCGGCTTGCCCGCGGCATCCACCAGCTTGCGGTCGCGTATCTCGAAGCCGGCTTCTTTCAGGAGCTTCATGCTCTCCCGCAAATTGGCGCGCACGGCTTCCGGATTGCCGCCGACCGGATTGGTGTAGGGCGTGGTGAAGACCTCGGCCGGCACCTTGTCGCGCACGGATCTCGAGAATCTCGAAGCTCCTGCCCCTCCGGCAGGCCCGACGACGCCAGCTCGGTTCCGTCGAAGTAGCTGTTGATGCGCTTGTATTGCCCGTAGAACAGCTGCTTGTTCATCTCCTCGAAATCAAAGGCGTAGTTGAAGGCGCGGCGCAGCCGCGCGTCCTTGAACTGGTCGCGGCGCAGATTGAAAGCGAAAGCCTGCATCCGGCCGGAATCGTTGACCGGGAATTCTTCCTTCACCACGCGCTTTTCCGCGACCGCCGGAAAGTCATAGGCCGTCGCCCATTGCTTCGCCGAATTCTCGGCGATCCAGTCGGCCTGGTCGGCCTTGAACGCTTCCAGCGCGACCAGGTTGTCGCGGAAAAACTCGAAGCGCATTTCGTCGAAATTGTTCTGGCCGATCTGCGTCGGCAGGTTGGCGCCCCAATAATCCCTGACCCGCTCCAGCTTGACCGATCGGCCGGCGACGAATTCCTTGATGCGGTAGGGGCCGGAGCCCAGCGGCGGCTCCAGCGTCGTCGCCGAGATGTCGCGCTTGCGGCCCTGGCTGTCGGTGCCTTCCCAGTAATGTTTCGGCAATACCGGTCAATTCGCCGACGATGGTCGGCAGTTCGCGATTTCCGGGAGCATCGAAGGTGAATTTGATATCGCGCTCGCCGATCTTTTCGGCCTTGACGACGTGGCGATAATAGGAAGCATAAAACGGGCTTTGCTTCTTCAGCACGTCGATCGAGAAAATCACGTCATCCGGCGTCACCGGCTTGCCGTCGTGCCAGCGGGCCTCCTTGCGAAGGCGATAGATCACCCAGGCAAAGTCGTCGGGATGCGCGGCAGCCTCGGCGAGCAGACCATACTCGGTGGCGACCTCGTCCTGCGACCGCGTCATCAGCGTCTCGTAGATCAGGGCGGCGGCCGGCGCGATCGAGCCTTTCACGCCCATGACGGCGATATTGAAATTGTCGAAGGTGCCGATCGATATCATGCGGGCGACGCCGCCCTTGGGCGCATCCGGATTGACGTAGTCGAAGCGCTTGAAGTCGGCCGGATATTTGATGTCGCCGAACAGCGACAGCGCGTGCCGCCAGGCCGGTTCGCCGGTTGCCGTCTGCGCTGCCGCCGGGGTCACCGCCGGAAGGCCGGTCGCTCCCAAAGCCGGGGCGACCGCGGCGAAGGCGCCGCTCTGCAGAAGATGTCGTCGGGTAATCGCCAATGAGGAATTCCTGTCGCTTAACGAAACATGCCCCTTAGAAGCGCAATATAAGGCAAGGTTTCGACCGATTATGTTGCTTTTTCCTCATGATACTAGCTTGTGAATGGCCCGGCTGCGGCGAAACGTCCCCTGGGGCAGGTTCGGGGCATGCCTTTGCGGATCATGCGCCGGCGCCCCCGGATAGCAAAACGGCCAGGCAATTGGCCTGGCCGCTGCGAGGAAATTCATTCGGAGACCGGACGGCCGTTACTTCGACGCCGTCGGCAGCGGAACCGGGTTATCGGCAAGCGTGCGCAGATAGTCGATCACGTCGGCGCGCTCGCTGTCCTTCTGGATGCCGGCAAAGCCCATCGCGGTGCCCGGCACAAAGCCCTTGGGACTGGCGATGAACTTGTTGAGGTCGTCATAGGTCCACTTGCCGCCCTTGGCCTTCATGGCGGCGGAATAGTTGAAGCCGGGCTCGCTGGCGCGGTCGCGGTCGACGATGCCGTAGAGGTTCGGGCCGACGCGGTTGGGGCCGCCCTTCTCGAAGGTGTGGCAGGCGGCGCATTTCTTCGCCGCGGCGGCACCCTTCTCGACGGAGGCGGTCTGCAGCAGCTTCTCGATCGGCTCGGACGGCGCGGCCGCGCGGCTTCCTGGCCGCCGCCTTCGCGCTTCCACCTTCACGGCGATTTCGTAACCCGGCTTTTCCGGCATCTCGGGCGCGAACAGCGCGCCGGCGGTGAAGCTCGTCACCAACAGGAGAAGGCAGGTGGCCAGAATGGCACCGATAATTTTATTGAGTTCGAAGGAGTCCATTTCGGATCAGGCTCCAGGCCGGAAAGTCGACTTTAGGCCGGCGAGAAGCGGCCGCGGATGCATCAGGAATCAGGCTTTCGCACCGCACCCCGAGCCACGATCAGATATCGGTTTGCCCGTGCTCTGGCAACCCGTATAAATGCGCCGGCTTTCGCCCCATCCCCATCATTTCCGGCTTGTTATCCGACCGGATCCAGACCTCATTCTGATGCCAGATACCCGCACTTTGGTGCTGATTCCCGCCCGCATGGCCGCTACCCGCCTGCCCGGCAAGCCGCTGCTGGATATCGCCGGCCTGCCGATGATCGTCCATGTGCTGCGCCGGGCCGAGGCCGCCCGGATCGGCCGCGTGGCGGTCGCCACCGACACGCCGGAGATCGCCGCCGCGGTGACCGCCCATGGCGGCGAAGCCGTCATGACGCGCGCCGATCACCCTTCCGGGTCGGACCGGATCTACGAGGCGCTTGGCAAGCTCGATCCCAGGCGCGAGGCCGAAATCGTCGTCAACCTGCAGGGCGACTTTCCGACCATCCTGCCCGACAACATCCGCAGCGTGCTGGCGCCGCTGGCCGACCCCGCGGTCGATATCGCAACGCTTGGCCGCCGAAATCCATACCGAGGAGGAGAGCACCAATCCGAACGTGGTGAAGGCGGTCGGCTCGCCGATCGGCGCGCGGCGGCTGCGCGCGCTTTACTTCACCCGCGCCACCGCGCCCTGGGGCGACGGGCCGCGCTACCATCACATCGGCCTCTATGCCTATCGCCGCGCGGCGCTGGAGCGTTTTGTCGCGCTTCCCCCCTCGGCGCTGGAGCAGCAGGAGAAACTCGAACAGCTGCGGGCGCTCGAGGCCGGCATGCGGATCGATATCAGCATTGTCGACACGGTGCCGCGCGGCGTCGACACCCCGGCCGACCTCGAAACCGCCCGGCGAATACTGGCCAAAAGCCTGAGCGGCTGATACAAGGCGCCCATGACAAACAACGACCAAGAAGAAGATCGCATTCCAGGGCGAGCCGGGCGCGAATTCCCATATCGCCATCGCCGAGGCCTATCCCGACGCCGAGCCGCTGGCCTGCCCGACCTTCGAGGACGCGCTGGCCGCGATCTCTTCGGGGGAAGCCGACCTCGGCATGATCCCGATCGAGAACTCGGTCGCCGGCCGCGTCGCCGATATCCATCATCTGTTGCCGGCATCCGGCCTGTTCATCGTCGGCGAATGGTTCCTGCCGATCCATCATCAGTTGATGGCGCCGCGCGGCGCCAAGCTCGCCGACATCAAGACCGTCGAAAGCCACGTCCACGCGCTCGGGCAATGCCGCCGCATCATCCGCAAGCTCGGCATCAAGCCGATCGTCTCGGGCGATACCGCGGGCGCCGCCCGCCTCGTCGCCGAGCGCGGCGACAAGAGCTGCGCGGCGATCGCCTCGAGGCTGGCGGCCGACATCTATGGCCTCGACATCCTGGCCGAGGACGTCGAGGACGAGACCCACAACACCACGCGCTTCGTGGTGCTGGCGCGCGAGGCGAAATGGGCCGCCCAGGGATCGGGGCCGCTGGTCACCTCTTTTGTGTTCCGGGTGCGCAACCTGCCTGCCGCGCTCTACAAGGCGATGGGCGGCTTTGCCACCAACGGCGTCAACATGACGAAGCTGGAAAGCTACATGATCGACGGCAATTTCTTCGCCACGCAATTCTACGCCGACGTCGACGGCCATCCCGAGGACAGCAATCTGGCGTTCGCGCTGGAGGAGCTGAAATTCTTCTCGCGCGAATTCCGCATTGTCGGGGTCTATCCCGGCCATCCCTTCCGCGCGACGTTCAGCGAGAAGGCGGAGTAGATCGGGCCGTCATTCCGGGGCGACGCCGCAGCGTCAGAACCCGGAATTCGTGGTTAATGCAGCTCTGCGACTTCCGGGTTCAGCCCTGCGGGCTCGCTCGCCGGAATGACGTGGTTAATAGCCGCTACGCCGCCGCCTTCTTGCCCAGCCCGAACGCGTCCGCCAGCAGGCTATAGGACTTCTTGCGCGCGTCGTGGTCGTAGACGGCGGTGATGACCATCAATTCGTCGGCCTCGCTCGCCGCGATCATCGGCTGCAGTTTTGTCATGACCGTCGCGGGGCTGCCGACGAACAGCCGCGAGCGGTTGCGCGCGATCGAGGCGCGCTCGCTGTCGGTGTAGGGATAGGCCAGCGCCTCCTCGACGCTCGGCAGCGGCAGATACTGGCCGCGATCGCGGCGCAGCCGGTTGAGATCCATCGACGACGCCAGCCGCTCGGCCTCGGCATCGGTTTCGGCCGATACCACGGCGACCGCCAGAATGCCGTGCGGCGTCGAGCGCCAGCCCGACGGCTTGAAGTGCGCCTTGTAATTGGTCATCGCCTCGATCGCGTCATAGGACGCAAAATGATGCGCGAACGCAAAGCCCATGCCGACCTGCGCGGCGAGTTCCGAAGATGTAGTCGCTGGAGCCGAGCAGCCAGATCGGCGGCAGCGGCGTATCGTCCGGCATCGCCACCACATTGTTGTAGGGATGGCCGGGCGGAAAATCGCGGGTCTCCCACAAGGTCAATTCATGCAGCCGCTCGAGAAAATCGTCGCCCTCGCGGCGGTCGAGCCGGCTGCGCAGCGCGTGCGCGGTGGCGCCGTCGGTGCCCGGCGCGCGGCCGAGGCCGAGATCGATCCGGCCGGGAAACAGCGCCTCCAGCATCTTGAAGCGCTCGGCCACCACCAGCGGCGCATGGTTCGGCAGCATCACGCCGCCGGAGCCGACCCGGATGCGGCTGGTCACCGCGGCGATCTGCCCGATCATGAGGTCGGGCGCCGGGCTCGCCACCGAGGCGAGATTGTGATGCTCGGCCAGCCAGTAGCGGACATAGCCGAGCGCGTCGGCATGGCGCGCCAGATCGATGCTGTTGCGCAGCGCCGCGGCCGGGCGGGTGCCCGTGGTGACGACGGAGAGGTCGAGGATGGAGAGCGGGATCATGGCGCTAACCTAGTGCGCCGGGCCGGGGCGACAAAGCGCTGTCTGGCGCAGATCAGGCGCGCGCCGGCGGGACCGGCAACGGCGCTTCGGACGGGATGGTTGGGACAAAAACTCGATAAAAGCCTGTTTTCAAATTCTGCCCACCGCCAGGTCGAGCCGGGCAGGCGACGGCTATTTCATGAAAAATTCCTTATAAGACAAGTATCTTATGGATATTTTGGATCAAGGGAGACACCGCCGGATATTGGCCCACCCGTTGCAAAATAGAACTTTAATTTCATATTTTTTGCAAAAATTGGGCAATTTCCCATTTCGGATGGGCTATTTGAATGGAAGCGTTTGGCTTATTTTAGCGCTGTGCAGCTAGACCTGCCTTCCCGGTTCAAGTGGAGTTTGTGGTGCCATGACCGAGGTTACGCCCCCCGCGCTGACGCGGCCCGCGATCTCCTTTGAGTTCTTCCCGCCCAAGACCGAGGAGATGGAGCGCAATCTCTGGGAGACGATCAGCCGGCTGGCGCCGCTTGCGCCCAATTTCGTCTCCGTGACCTATGGCGCGGGCGGATCGACCCGCGAGCGCACCCATTCCACCATCGCCCGCATCCTCGCCGAAACCAGCCTGACGCCGGCGGCGCATCTGACCTGCGTCGACGCGCCGTGCGCCGACATCGACGACGTCGTGGCCGCTATCACGAGGTCGGCGTCCGCCATATCGTGGCGCTGCGCGGCGATCCCGCCGGCGGGCTCGGCACCGCCTATGCCGCGCATCCGGAAGGCTATCAAACCTCGGCCGATCTCGTCGCCGGCATCAAGAAGCGGCATCCCGATATCGAGGTTTCCGTCTCGGCCTATCCGGAAAAGCATCCGGAAAGCGCGAGCTTCGATGCCGACATCGACATGCTGAAGGCCAAGGTCGATGCCGGCGCGACCCGCGCCATCACGCAGTTCTTCTTCGACAACGATCTCTACTTCCGCTACCTCGACCGCGTCCGCGCCCGCGGCATCGACATTCCGATCGTGCCGGGCATCATGCCGATGCAGAATTTCAAGCAGGCCGCGAATTTTGCCAAGCGCACCGGCGCCAGCGTGCCGGACTGGCTGGCGAAGAAATTCGAGGGCCTCGACGACGATCCCGACACCCGCAAGCTGGTGGCGGCGACGGTGGCCGCCGGCCAGGTGCAGAAGCTGGCCAAGCACGGCGTCGACACCTTTCATTTCTACACCATGAACCGCGCGGACCTCGTGTTCGCGATCTGCCATTTGCTCGGCATCCGCCCCACGGGCGCACAGAAAGCCGCCTGATCCGATGACCGTGCCTGCTCTCTCCCAAGCGAACCGCTTTGCTCGCGGCAGCCCGCGAGCGCATCCTGGTGCTCGACGGCGCCATGGGCACCATGATCCAGGGCCTCGAATATGACGAGGCCGCGTTCCGCGGCGAACGTTTCAAGGATTTTCACCGCGACCTCAGGGGCAACAACGACCTGTTGATCCTGACCCAGCCGAAGGCGATCGAGGACATCCACGCCGAATATCTGCGCGCCGGCGCCGACATCGTCGCCACCAACACCTTTTCCTCGACCTCGATCGCGCAGGCCGATTACGACCTCTCCGGTTTCGCCTATGAGCTCAATCTCGAAGGCGCCAAGCTGGCGCGCGCCGCCGCCGCGCGCGTCGCGGCCGAGGACGGCAAGCCGCGCTTTGTCGCCGGCGCCATCGGACCGACCAACCGCACCGCCTCGATCTCGCCCGACGTTTCCAACCCCGGCTTCCGCGCCGTCACCTTCGACGATCTGCGCGCGGCCTATGGCGAACAGATCAAGGGTCTGCTGGACGGCGGCGCCGACCTGCTGCTGGTCGAAACCATCTTCGACACGCTGAACGCCAAGGCGGCGCTGTATGCGATCGCCGAAATCACCGAAGAGCGCGGCATCGACGTGCCCGTGATGATCTCCGGCACCATCACCGACAAATCCGGCCGGCTGCTGTCGGGGCAATTGCCGGAAGCGTTCTGGAATTCGGTGCGCCACGCCAGACCCATCACGGTCGGCTTCAACTGCGCGCTCGGCGCCGAGGATCTGCGCGCGCATATCGCCGACATCGGCCGCGTCGCCGACACGCTGGTCTGCGCCTATCCGAACGCCGGGCTGCCCAACGAATTCGGCCAGTACGACGAGAGCCCGGAATATATGGCGCGGCTGATCGGCGAATTCGCGGAAGCCGGCCTCGTCAACATCGTCGGCGGCTGCTGCGGCACCACGCCCGATCATATCGCGGCGATTGCCGCCGCCGTCGCGCCGCACCGGCCGCGCACCGTCCCCGTGATCGAGCCGCGGCTGCGGCTCTCGGGCCTGGAGCCGTTCGAACTGACGCCCGCGATCCCCTTCGTCAACGTCGGCGAGCGCACCAACGTCACGGGCTCGGCGAAATTCCGCAAGCTGATCACCGCGGGCGACTACACCGCCGCGCTTGCAGGTGGCGCGCGACCAGGTCGAGAACGGCGCCCAGATCATCGACGTCAACATGGACGAGGGGCTGCTCGATTCCGAAAAGGCGATGGTGACGTTCCTCAACCTCGTCGCCGCCGAGCCCGACATCGCCCGCGTGCCCGTGATGGTCGATTCCTCGAAATTCGCCGTGATCGAAGCCGGCCTGAAATGCGTTCAGGGCAAGCCGGTGGTGAATTCGATCTCGATGAAGGAAGGCGAGGAAAAATTCATCCACGAGGCCAAAATCGCGCGGCGTCACGGCGCCGCCGTGGTGGTGATGGCGTTCGACGAGGCCGGCCAGGCCGACACCTTTGCGCGCAAGACCGAGATCTGCAAGCGCGCCTATGACATCCTGGTCGGGCAACTGAACTTCCCGCCGGAAGACATCATCTTCGATCCCAATATTTTCGCGATCGCGACCGGGCTCGAGGAGCACAACAATTACGGCGTCGATTTCATCGAGGCGACGCGCTGGATCCGCCAGAACCTGCCGCACGCGCATATCTCCGGCGGCGTCTCCAACCTGTCGTTCTCGTTCCGCGGCAACGAGCCGGTGCGCGAGGCCATGCATTCGGTGTTCCTGTATCACGCCATCAAGGCCGGCATGGACATGGGCATCGTCAATGCCGGGCAGATGATCGTCTATGACGACATCGATCCCGAGCTGCGCCAGACCTGCGAAGACGTCATCCTCAATCGCGACCCCGGCGCGTCCGAACGGCTGCTGGCGCTGGCGGAAAAATTCCGCGGCAAGGAGAAGCAGACCAAGGAGCAGGACCTCGCCTGGCGCGAATGGCCGGTCGACAAGCGGCTGAGCCACGCGCTGGTGCACGGCATCACCGAATTCATCGAGGCCGACACCGAGGACGCCCGCAAGCTCGCCACGCGCCCGCTCGACGTGATCGAAGGCCCGCTGATGGCCGGCATGAACATCGTCGGCGACCTCTTCGGCGACGGCAAGATGTTCCTGCCGCAGGTGGTGAAATCCGCCCGCGTCATGAAGCAGGCGGTCGCCTATCTGATGCCGTTCATGGAAGAGGAGAAGGCGCGCAACCTCGCCAACGGCATCGCGGGCGACGGCCGCAACTCCGCCGGCAAGATCGTGCTCGCCACCGTCAAGGGCGACGTCCACGACATCGGCAAGAACATCGTCGGCATCGTGCTGCAATGTAACAATTTTGAGGTCATCGACCTCGGCGTCATGGTGCCCGCCACCAAGATCATCGAGACCGCGAAGGCCGAAGGCGCCGACATCATCGGCCTGTCCGGCCTGATCACGCCGTCGCTGGACGAGATGAGTTTTCTCGCCGGCGAGCTGGAACGCCAGGGCATGACGGTGCCGCTGCTGATCGGCGGCGCCACCACCAGCCGCGTCCATACCGCGGTCAAGATCGACCCGAACTACCGCAGCGGGCCGGTGGTGCATGTCAACGACGCCAGCCGCGCCGTCGGCGTCGCCTCGTCGCTGCTGTCGCCGGACAAGCGCGAGGCCTATGCCGCCGAGGTGCGCGCCGACTACGCCAAAATTTCCGCGGCGCATTTCCGCGCGCAGGCCGACAAGAAGCGCCTGAAGCTGGCGGACGCCCGCGCCAACGCGGTCGCGATCGATTTCGCCAAAACGCCGCCGAAGAAGCCGGCGTTTCTGGGCATCAAGAGCTTCCGGGATTACGACCTCGCCGAACTCGCCGATTACATCGACTGGACGCCGTTCTTCCAGACCTGGGAACTGACCGGGCGTTTTCCCGCCATTCTCGACGACCCCAAAGTCGGCGAAGTCGCGCGCTCGCTGTATGACGACGCCCGCAAGATGCTCGATCTCATCGTCAGGGAAGAATGGTTCAAGGCGCAGGCGACCATCGGCTTCTGGCCGGCCAATGCGGAAGGCGACGACATCGTGGTCTATGCCGACGACACCCGCACCAAGCCAGATCGCGACCTTCCACACCCTGCGCCAGCAACTGGAAAAGCGCGAAGGCCGCTTCAATGCCGCGCTGTCGGATTTCATCGCGCCGCGTTCGTCGGCGTGCCGGACTATATCGGCGCCTTCGTGGTCACCGCCGGGATCGGCGAGGACGTCGTCGCCGACCGTTTTAAAAATGCCAATGACGATTACTCCTCGATCCTGTGCAAGGCGCTGGCCGATCGTCTCGCGGAAGCCTTTGCCGAGCGCATGCATGCGCGGGTGCGCCGCGAATTCTGGGGCTACGCGCCGGACGAGGCGCTGACGCCGGATGATCTGATCCTCGAAAAATACCAGGGCATCCGCCCCGCGCCCGGCTATCCCGCGCAGCCCGATCACACCGAGAAGGCGACGCTGTTCGCGCTGCTCGATGCCGAGAACAATGCCGGCGTGAAACTGACCGAAAGCTTTGCGATGTGGCCGGGCTCCTCGGTGTCCGGGCTTTATTTCAGCAATGCCGAAAGTTTCTATTTCGGCGTCGGCAAGATCGAGCGCGACCAGGTCGAGGACTACGCCGCGCGCAAGGGCTGGAGCGTGGCGGAAGCCGAGCGCTGGCTGGCGCCGGTCTTGAACTACATCCCGGCGCAGGATCGCCAGGCGCAGGACCGCCGCGTGAAAGAGGCGATGCCGACCCTGGCGCCGGCTTCCGCCGTGCCCGCCAACGACCCCGTCGGCCTCGCATCCGCCCGGCTGCAACTGCGCGGTGCATCTGGCGTATCGCAAGAAGGCGGCGCGGGCGTAGCTCCATCACACGTCGTCCCGGCGAACGCCGGGACCCATACGCCGCGGCCTCTCGTTGGAGCGCAATCGTCGCTGCCTTCGCAGCGAACTGGGCCCTGTGGTTATGGGTCCCCGCATTCGCGGGGACGACAAAAGCCCAGCACCGTCATTGCGAGCGCAAGCGAAGCAATCCATTGGCAGCGCCGCGAATGAGAGACGTGGATTGCTTCGTCGCTTCCGCCTTCGCTGGTTGAGCTACGGCGGACAAGTTGCTCCTCGCAATGACGAAAATATGCATCCGCGTTCTCGCGGCGCGATGCGCCCGAGTTTTGCTTTGAAATTCCCGCCCTCTCCAATCAGAGGGCGCAGGGAATGCCGGGCGCCCGATGCGCCCGATAGCCGCGTGTGCCATGTGAAACAAACTGCACACGCGCTCGTCAGGTCACACCGGAATCACCCGGCATTCCCCGCGCAATGGTTTTAACGGTTTACTTCGAGCTCTCCCCGGTGACCGGGCTTTCTTGCCACCGTCGCCCGCGAGAAGTTGCCTTCCGCGAACTTGACGCCAGCGTCGGGGCGTCAGGACCACACGACTTCGCCGTCCGCAAGAAGCGCCCTCGTCTGCAGCGCCGCTCAGCGTCCACCGCATCCCGCCCCGCGTTGATGACGTTGCGCAACGCCCCTCTTTCGGGACGGGACGACGGAGATCGTAGAGCTGATTTGGCATACGGAGAAGCAGAAATATTTTTGCGAAAGGGGCTGGACAGGGTGCGCGCAAAACAGCCCGACGGGCAAATCAGTTGGCTGTCGGCTCTTTCCTATCCCTCCCCCTTGTGGGGAGGGTGGCACATCGTGAGCGCAGCGAACGATGTGACGGGTGGGGGTTGCTGCCGGCATCGCGGAAATTCGCTTCGCGCAGACCGCGACCCCCACCCGACCCGCTGTTCGCTTCGCTCTCAGCGGGCCACCCTCCCCACAAGGGGGAGGGATAAAGAAGGAGCGGCCTCGCTCAATCCCCGCTCGGCGGAGCCAGCGGCTGCACGATCTCCCGAAACGCCGGCAGCGCCTCGCAACGCGCGGCGTGCGCCGTCAGCGCCGGATAGCGCGCGGCGGGAAACAGCGCCGGATGCGCCTCGCCGGTAAAGCGCAGCACGCAGGCGACCGCGATGTCGGCGTGGCCGATGCGCTCGCCGAACCAGTACGGCGAGGCGACGCGGGCGCGCTCCGTTTCCAGCACCTCCAGCACGCCTGATATCTGCGCCTCGCAGCGCTCGACCCAGATTTTCGACTGATCCTTGCGCAGCACGCGCTCGTAGACCAGGCTGACCGCCTTGTCGCCAAGCCCGGTCGCCAGCGCGCAAATCTTCAAGGCATGGCGGCGCTCCGGCCCGCTCGGCGCGATCATCGCCTTGTCCGGCCCGACCAGCTCATCGAGATAATCCAGGATCGCCGTGCTCTCGATCAGCGCCTCGCCGTCATCGAGCACCAGCGTCGGCACCCGCCGCAGCGGATTATACGGCGCGATCTTGTCGGCATCGCCGAAGGTCGACCACGGCCGGTGCTCGAAGGCGAGCCCGTACAGCCGCATCGCAATCGCGACGCGGCGGACGAAGGGGGAACCTAGCGTTAGCGTATATGGCGACGATGAGAAGAAATGCGCTGAATTCATAGGGGCAGCGAATTGGTCGGCCGTTCCCTTGGAACTCCGACTTGCACTTGCAGTTCTAAAAGATGATTTCGATGAGGTTATTTCGTTAATGAAAAAAATTGGAACTTCGGGCGAAGTGACCAAAGAGAACTATCAGGAATGGCCCTTGTTCAAAAAGTTTCGAAGCACAAAGCGCTTCGCTAAAACATACCGTGACATTTTCAAGACAGAGTTCGAAATTCGCGAAGTTCCATCGGAAGTGGTGTCCGACCTATCGCTTTCTCGGAAGCTTCAAGGTTTGCCAACAACGGCGAAAACGCGAGAGGGTAAGGAGTCCAAATCATCGCAAGCAGCGAGTTGATCCTTAAGAATACCCCTACCCCTACCCCTCCCCCTCATCGCTCGCCAGCAGCCCCTTCACCGCCCGCGCCCAGCCCGCCAGTTTCCGCTCCCGCGTCGCCGCGCTCATCGCCGGCTTGAAGCGGCGTTCGAGCCGCCAGTTGTCGGCGAATTTTGCGGGCTCGGGATAGACGCCGGCGGAAAGCCCCGCGAGATAGGCGGCGCCGAGCGCGGTGGTTTCCTGGATCATCGGGCGATCGACCGGCGCGTCCAGCAGATCGGCGAGGCGCTGCATGGTCCAGTCCGACGCGGTCATGCCGCCGTCGACGCGCAGCACGACGTTGGCGGCCTTCGCCTCCGGCCAGTCGGCGCGCATCGCCGCCCACAGATCGAACGTCTGGTAGCAGACGCTTTCCAGCGCGGCGTGCGCGAGCTCGGCGGGGCCGGTGTTGCGGGTCAGCCCGAACAGCGCGCCGCGCACGCGCGGATTCCAGTAGGGCGCGCCCAGGCCGACGAAGGCCGGCACCAGGTAGACCGATCTGCATGGAGTCCGACTTGTCGGCGAGCGGGCCGGTCTCGGCGGCCTGCCTGATGATGCCGAGCCCGTCGCGCAGCCACTGCACCGCGGAGCCGGCGACGAAGATCGAGCCTTCCAGCGCGTAGGTGCGCTTGCCGCTCGAGCTGATAGGCGATGGTGGTGAGCAGCTTGTTGTTCGACTTGACCGGCGTGGCGCCGGTGTTGAGCAGCGCAAAACAGCCGGTGCCGTAGGTCGACTTCATCATGCCCGGCGAAAAGCAGGCCTGGCCGATGGTGGCGGCCTGCTGGTCGCCGGCGATGCCGGAGATCGCGATGGCGCCGCCGAACAGTTCCGGCAGGCTGGCGCCGAAGTCAGCGGAGGAATCCTTCACCTCCGGCAGCATCGAGCGCGGCACGCGCAGGATCTTCAGCAGCTCGTCGTCCCACTGCGCCGGTGTGGATGTTGAACAGCAGCGTGCGCGAGGCGTTGGTGGCGTCGGTGGCGTGCGCCTTGCCGCCGGTCAGCCGCCACAGCAGATAGCAATCGACGGTGCCGAACAGCAGTTCGCCGCGCTCCGCGCGCGCCCGCGCGCCGGGGACGTGGTCGAGGATCCAGGCGACTTTGGTGCCGGAGAAATAGGGATCGATGATCAGGCCGGTCTTGGCCGAGATCGCGGGCTCGTGGCCTTCGGCCTTCAACTTCGCGCAGATGTCGGCGGTGCGGCGGTCCTGCCAGACGATGGCGCGGTGCACCGCCGTGCCTGTGGCGCGGTCCCACACCACGGTGGTCTCGCGCTGGTTGGTGATGCCGATCGCGGCGATGTCTTTTGCGGTGACGTCCGCCTTCTTCAGCGCCTCGCGGCAGGTGGCGAGCGTCGAGGTCCAGATGTCCTCCGGCTCGTGCTCGACCCAGCCCGACGCCGGAAAATGCTGCGGGAATTCGGCTTGCGCGGTCGCGGCGATCGAGATGTCGGAGCGAAACACAATCGCGCGCGAGGATGTGGTGCCCTGATCGATGGCCAGCACAAAGGACATTGTATTTTTCCTGGCGTTGCTTCCCGGGGTGATTTGTTGTGCGGTGTTGCGCCAAGGCAAGCGGATTGGGAGGCGGAGGTCAATATCTCACCGTCGTCCCGGCGAACGCCGGGACCCATAACCGCAAGCGTTCGAGATTGCGCAAAGGTGACGCTGCCGGCCTTCGCAAAACCAGCTTCGCGTGGTTATGGGTCCCGGCTCAAGGCCGGGACGACGTGGGGATGGAGCGCGGTGAGAAGCTACACCGACGCTGTCGTCACGCCGCCGTCGACGATGATGGTCTGGCCGGTCATGAAGGTCGAGGCGTCGGAGGCGAGATAGGCGACGGCGCCCGCGATCTCGTCGGGCTCGCCGATGCGGCGCAGCGGCGTGGTGGCGCAGCGGCGCTTCAGCCGCTCCTCGTCTTCCCACAGCGCCTTGGCGAAATCGGTCTTCACCAGGCCCGGCGCCACGCAGTTGACGCGCACGCCTTTCGGGCCCCATTCGCCGGCGAGGCTGCGGCACAACGCAAAATCCGCCGCCTTGGAAATTCCGTAGGCGCCGATCACGGTCGAGCCGCGCAGGCCGCCGATCGAGGAGATGATCACCACCGAGCCGTTGCCGCGCTCGGCCATCTGCGGGATCGCAAGCTGGCAGAGCCAGATGTTGCTCTTGACGTTGGAAGCCATGATCTTGTCGAAGGCCTCGTCCTTGATGTCGAGCAGCGGGCCGTAATAGGGATTGACGGCCGCATTGCAGACCAGGATGTCGATCTTGCCGTAGTGTCTGGTCGCGCCCGAGATCAGCGCCTCGACTTCCGCGCGGCGCGAGATGTTGCAGGGGATGACGTGGGCGTCGCCGCCGGCCTTCCTGATGCCGTCCGCCACTTCCTTGCAGGCGTCGGCCTTGCGGCTGGAAATCACCACCTTGGCGCCGAGTTTTGCCAGCAGTTCGGCCGAGGCGCGGCCGATGCCGCGGCTGGAGCCGGTGATGACGGCGACTCGGCCTGTCAGATCGAACGGGGTGTTCTTCATCTGCGCTACTCCCTGATTTTCCTTGCCGTCATTGCGAGGAGCGCAAGCGACGAAGCAATCCATTCTTCCTTCGCTGCACGGTGGATTGCTTCGCTTCGCTCGCAATGACGGTTGTCGGTTGTCATTCCGGGACACGCGTCTTCGCGTGGACCCGGAATCAGAAGTTATTCTCGAGATTCACGGGTGCGATGCATTCGCGTCGCCCCGGAATGACGGTTGTGCCTACACCAGCCCGCCCGAGTTGGTGACGCGGCGCAGATGGTAGTCGGTGTCGCCGAGCGTGTTCTCGATCATGGTCAGCCGCTTGAAATAGTGGCCGATCTTGGCCTCCATGGTCATGCCGATGCCGCCATGGAGCTGGATCGACTGCTGGCCGACGAATTTTGCGGATTTGCCGATCTGCACTTTCGCCGCGGCGACCGCGGTGGCGCGTTCCTTGGCGTCGTCGAAGTCGTTCGCCATGGTGGCGAACAGCGCCATGCTGCGGGCCTGCTCCAGCGCCACGAACATGTCGGAGGCGCGGTGCTGCAGGCTCTGGAAGCTGCCGATCGGCACGCCGAACTGCTTTCGCGTCTTGAGATATTCGACGGTGGTCTTCAGCGACTCGTCCATGATCGCCGACCGCTTCGGCGCACATCGCGGTGCGCGCCTCGTCGACCACGCGCTCGATCAGCGGCAAGGCATTTTCGGGATCGCCGATCGCGGCGTCCGCGCCGACCTCGACGCCGGTGAAGGTGATGTCGGCGGCGTGCAGGCCGTCCTGGGTCGGATAGCCCTTTCTGGCGACGCCTTTGGCGTTGGCGGGCACCAGGAACACGCCGACGCCGGCAGCATCGCGCTGGCCGCCCTTGGTGCGCGCGGTGACGATCAGGGTGTCGGCGGCCTCGCCGTTGAGCACGACGAATTTCTCGCCGTCGATCACCCAGCCGCTGCCCTTCTTCTTGGCCGTGGTGGCGACGTCCTGCAGATCGTAGCGCGAATTCTTCTCGAGCTGCGCGAAGGCAAAGGTCTTGCTGCCGTCGATGATCGCCGGGATATGCGCGGCCTTCTGCGCCGCCGAGCCGCCATGGCGCAGGAAGCCGCCGGCGATGACCACGGTCGCCAGATAAGGCTCCAGCACCAGCGCCCGGCCCATCGCCTCCATCACGATCATGATCTCGACCGCGCCGGCGCCGAAGCCGCCGTCGTCCTCGGAGAACGGCAGGCCGAGCAGGCCCTGTTCCGCCAATTTGCTCCAGACGGCTTTGCTCCAGCCGCCCTTCTCCGCCATGTACTTCTTGCGGCTGTCGAAATCGTAGGACGAGCCCAACAGGCCCTCGACGCTTTCCTTGAGAAGCCGCTGCTCCTCGGACAGATCAAAATCCATTTTCTTGCTTTCCTCGTATGCGAAACCGTCTTCGTCATTCCGGGATGCGTCGCTTGGCGTCATGGCCCGGAATCCATCGTCCCGGTCGGTCATGCATTCCGGGCTCGTTCGCTTCGCTCAACCTCGGCCGGGCAATTGAGACGTTGAGGGCCGGCCCTCCCGGAAGGCCGGGCATGACGAAAGTGAGATCACAGCCCCAGCACGGCCTTGGTGATGATGTTGCGCTGGATCTCGTTGGAGCCGCCGTAGATCGAGACCTTGCGGTTGT
This sequence comes from uncultured Alphaproteobacteria bacterium, assembly GCA_963825105.1. Taxonomy (GTDB): domain Bacteria; phylum Pseudomonadota; class Alphaproteobacteria; order Rhizobiales; family Xanthobacteraceae; genus Bradyrhizobium. The sequence continues at coordinate 84,198 of CAWGSB010000010.1, read as the reverse complement.
TGAAGTAGCTCGGCGCGATCTGCGCGGTCCAGTCCATCGTCTCGTTGCTTCCGTCGTCGCCGTGGATGTCGTAGGGCGCGGCGAACGGGCCGATCACTTCCATCAGGAGCTCGGTGGTGGCCTGCTGGATTTCCGAGCCCTTGATCTTCAGCACCGAGGAGGCGGGATTGGGCTTGCCCTTGCCGTGCTTGCCCTCGTCGGCGACGACGCGAAGCTGGGTGAGCTCCAGCGCCTTCAGGTCGATCTCGACCTCGGCGAGCTTTTCGCGGAATTTCTGGTCCTCGATGACGGGCCTGCCGCCGAACTCGACCTTCGCCGCCAGTTCCTTGATGCGGCGGATGCGCTCCTTGGAAACGCCGACGCGGGCGATCCCGGTGCGCTCGTTGCCGAGCAGGAACTTGGCGTAGTCCCAGCCCTTGTTCTCCTCGCCGATCAGATTTTCGACCGGCACCTCGACGTCATCGAAGAACACTTCGTTGACCTCGTGGCCGCCGTCGATGGTCTGGATCGGGCGCACCGTGACGCCCTTCGACTTCATGCTGAACACGATGAAGGAGATGCCCATCTGCTTCTTCGCACTGGAATCGGTGCGGCACAGGCAGAAGATCATGTCGGCGTGCTGCGCCAGCGTGGTCCAGGTCTTCTGGCCGTTGACGATGTATTTGTCGCCCTTGCGCTCGGCCTTGGTCTTGAGCGAGGCGAGGTCGGAGCCCGAGCCCGGCTCGGAGAAGCCCTGGCACCACCAGTCGTCGACATTGGCGATGCGCGGCAGATAGCGCTGCTTCTGCGCCTCGTTGCCGAAGGTGTAGATGACCGGGCCGACCATGCTGACGCCGAAGGCGAGCGGCGCCGGCGCCGGGTGCATCTGCAGTTCCTCGTTGAAGATGTAATGCTGCACCGAGTCCAGCCGGTGCCGCCATATTCCTTCGGCCAGTGCGAGACGCCCCAGCCCTTCTTGTTCAGGATGCGCCACCAGTCGATCATCTCCTGCTTGGAGAGATGGCGGCCCTCGACCAGTTTCTGCCGCGTCGCCGGCGGCACGTTGTCCCTGAAGAACGCCCGCACTTCCTCGCGAAACGCCATTTCTTCCTTGCTGAAGCTGAGATCCATCGGATCCTCCTGTGAGCGAATGAATTCAATTCCTGCGTACGCGTTATCTTTTCCCTATGTCGTCCCCGCCTAGTGCGCAATTGCGCACGGGAGCGGGGACCCATAACCGCCGGTGTTTGTTGTCGCAAAGGCAACTGGCCCCATCTTTCATTGCCGAGGACACGGCGTATGGGTCCCCGCCTTCGCGGGGACGACGATGGAGTTTTCGCTGGCGGCCTCTACACGCGACCTCCTGAAGCGAGTTGTTGTTTGGGCTGCGCGGATGCCTGCCGGTTGCGCAATTCGTGGCGCGAGAGTTTGCCGACCGAGGTGCGCGGCAGTTCGGCGACGAATTCGAGGCCTGCGGGAATTTCGTGCTTGCCGAGCTTGCCGGTCAGAAAGGCGCGCAGCTCTTCCACCGTGAACGGCCTGGCGCCGTCGCGCAATTTGACAAAGGCCTTGGCCGCCTCGCCGCGATAATCGTCGGGAATGCCGATCACGATCACTTCCTGCACCGCGGGGTGGGTATAGATCGCCTGCTCGATCATCTGCGGATAGACGTTGAAGCCGCCGGAGATGATCATGTCCTTCTTGCGGTCGACCAGATAGAAGTAACCGTCCTCGTCCATGTAGCCGATGTCGCCCGTGAGAAAACGGTCGCCGACGAAGGCTTCCGCGGTTTCCTGCGGCCGGTTCCAGTAGCCTTTGGTCACATTCGGACCGCGGATGCGGATCTCGCCGACCTCGCCCGTCGGCAACACCTTCTTGGGATCGTCGAGCGCGACCACGTCCATCTCGATGCCCGGCAGCATCAGCCCGATCGAGCCGGGTTTCTCCGGTCCCTCCTTCGGATGGCCGGTGCCGGGCGAGCAGGTCTCGGTCATGCCCCAGCCGCTCTTCAGCTTCATGCCGACCCTGCGCTCGAAGATCTTTGCGACTTCCACCGGCAGCGGCGCGCCGCCCGACCCAAAGCTCACCAGCGACGACAGGTCGCGCTTGTCGAGATCGGGGAGGCTGGCGATCGCGATCCACATCGTGGGCACGCCGGGGAAGGCGGTCGCGCGCTTGACCTCGATGTCGCGCATCACGGCCTCGACGTCGAAGCGCTGGTGCAGCGAGATCAGATTGCCGCGCCGCAGCGAGGACAGCAGCACCACCGTCAGCGCGAAGATGTGAAACAGCGGCAGCACGCAGATCACGCGCTCGATGGCGTTGCGCTCGGCGCGCGCAGGTCTTGCCCCAGTCGTCGAAGATCGACACCGCCGACGTCAGGTTGCCGTGGCTGAGCATCGCGCCCTTCGGCAATCCGGTGGTGCCGCCGGTATATTGCAGCAAGGCGACGTCATCGACCGAGATCGCCGGCCACTGCGCCGGTTTGGTCACGCCGTCGATGAAGCGGCGGAAGGTGATGATGGCGGGATTTTGCGGCAGCGGCGTCTGCGGCGTGCCGGCCTTGCCCCAGTCGTCGTCCTCGCAAACGATCAGGCGGTCGAGCAGGCCCTTGTCGAGAAACTTCAGCGCCGTCGGCAACAGCGCCTGGAGATTGCTGGTGACGAGCACGCGCGCGCCGGAATCGGCGAGCTTGTGCGACAGCGCGATCTCGCCGTCGAGCGGGGAAAGATGCACGATGCGGGCGCCGGCCTTCAGCGCGCCGAAGAAGTTGACGGGGTGATCGGGCGTGTTGCCGAGGAACAGCGCCACCGAAGTGTTCTTGCCGTAGCCGGCGCGCAGGAAGGCGCTGGCGGCGATCTCGACCTTGTCTTCCAGTTCGGCATAGCTGATCGGACGGTCGCGGAATTCGATCGCCGGCCGCGCGCCGAATTCGATTGCTGCCGTCGACAACAGATCGGGCAGCGTTCCCTGCTCGATCGGATCGTCCCAACGGACGCCTTGCGGATAGAATTGCTCGCCGGGATGCATGCTTCAGTCTCTCCCGGTTCGCCGACCCCTCCCTCTCCCATGGGGAGAGGGAGGGGGTGAGGGGGTACGGTCCATCGATAGAGCGTAACCCCTCACCCGGATCGCAAAGCGATCCGACCTCTCCCTATGGGAGAGGTGGAACTAAGCGCGGGGATAGGCCCTATCCCCATCAGGCGGCTTTCGCCGTCTGCGCCAGCGACGCAAAGGTCTTGCCTTCGGCGGCGAGGCGCTTGAGCAGCGGCGCCGGTTCCAGCGAGGGATCGTTGGTTTCCCTGGCGTAGTACGACAGCCGGTCGGCGATGTGCTTCAAGCCCACCTGGTCGGCGTAGAACATCGGGCCGCCGCGATAGACCGGCCAGCCATAGCCATAGATCCAGATCACGTCGATGTCGCTCGGACGCGCCGCGATCCCCTCTTCGAGGATGCGCGCGCCCTCGTTGATCATCGGATACATCATGCGCTCGAGGATTTCCTCGTCCGAGACCACCCGCCGCTTGCGCCCGAGCCGCGTGAGCGTCTCGTCGATCAGCTTCTCGACGTCGGGATCGGGCAGCGGCGCGCGCGAGCCGCCTTCATATTTGTAATAGCCCTTGCCGGTCTTCTGGCCGAAGCGGCCGGCCTCGCACAGCGCATCCGCGATTTCCGACTTGATGCCGCGGTCCTTGCGCGAGCGCCAGCCGATATCGAGGCCGGCGAGATCGCTCATCGCGAACGGTCCCATCGGCATGCCGAATTTGGTCACGACCGCGTCGACCTGCTGCGGCAAGGCGCCTTCGAACAGCAGCTTTTCCGACTGCTTGCCGCGCTGATGCAGCATGCGGTTGCCGACAAAGCCGTCGCAGACCCCGACCACCGCCGGCACTTTTGCAATTTTGCGCGCGACCGCGACCGCGGTCACCAGCGCGTCCGGCGCGGTCTTGGCCGCGCGCACGATCTCGCACAGCTTCATGACATTGGCCGGCGAGAAGAAGTGCATGCCCAGCACGTCCTGCGGACGTTTTGTCTCTTTGGCGATCTCGTCGATGTTGAGATAGGAGGTGTTGGAAGCGAGCACCGCGCCCGGCTTGGCGTATTTGTCGAGCGCCGCAAACACTTCCTTCTTGATCGCCATGGTCTCGAACACGGCTTCGATAACCAGGTCAGCGTCCTTGACGTTCTCGATGCCGACCACGCCCTTGATCAGGCCCATGCGCTTGGCGGGCGCGTCGGCAGGAATGCCGCCGCGCGCGGCGGTGGCCTCGTAGTTCTTCTGCATCACGCCCATGCCGCGCTTGAGCTGCTCTTCGCCGGTCTCGATCAGCGTCACCGGAATACCGGCGTTCGCGAACGACATCGCGATGCCGCCGCCCATGGTGCCGGCGCCGATGATGGCGACGCGCTCGACATTGCGCGGCTTTGTCCCTTCGGGCACGCCGGCGATCTTGGCGGCCTCGCGCTCGGAGAAGAAGGCGTAACGCTGCGCCTTCGACTGGTCGCTGGATACCAGCTTGAGGAATCCCTCGCGCTCCTTCTTCAGCCCTTCCTCGAACGGCAGGTCGATCGCCGCGCCGACCGCATCCGCTGCGGCAAACGGCGCTTCCAGCCCGCGCGCCTTCTTGGTGAGGGCCGCGACCGCATTGGTGAAGATCGAGCGGTCGGCCTTGGCGGCGGCGAGCTTGCTGTCGTCGTCGCGCAACTTGCGCAAGGGGCGTTTCTCCGCCAGCACCTTGCGGGCAAAGGCCTCGCCGCCGGAAGCCGGACCCTCGACGATCTCCTCGATCAGTCCGTTCTTGAGCGCGTCCTGCGCGCTGATCGGATCGCCGCCGACGATCATCTTGACCGCGAGTTCCGGACCGACCGCGCGCGGCAGGCGCTGCGTGCCGCCGGCGCCCGGCAGCAGGCCGAGTTTCACTTCGGGCAGGCCGAGCCTCGCGTCCTTGGTCGCCACCCGGAAATGACAGGCAAGCGCAACTTCGAGACCGCCGCCGAGCGCGGTGCCGTGAATGGCGGCAACGATCGGCTTCGGCGATTTCTCCATCGTGTCCAGCACTTCGTGCAGGCCCGGCGGCTTCGGCGGCTTGCCGAATTCGGTGATGTCGGCGCCGGCGATGAAGGTGCGGCCGCCGCAGGTCAGCACGATCGCCTTCACTTCGGGATCGGCGATGGCGCTCTTGATGCATTCGAAAATGCCGCCGCGGACGGCGGCGCTCAGCGCGTTGACGGGAGGGCTGTTAACCGTGACGACGGCGATGACGTCATGACGCTCGAGTTTTACGACTTCGTTCACGAGACTCTCCCTGAATTGTTTAGTGCGTTCTTCGTTGCGTTGTTCTTGGCTTGCGTTTACTGGCTATTTCGCACAGCGGAATTTAATTCCACATCTTGACACGGAGGGTTATTTTGAAGCACGTCCCTTGTCAACGAGGTCCGCGCAGCAGCAGGCCATGAAACGTCCAGGCAAGAAGGTGGCGACCGATCGCAGCTTCGTCGTCGCGCTTTCCCGCGGCCTCGATGTGTTGCGCGCATTCCGTCCCAACGACGGGCTTCTTGGCAATCAGGAGATCGCGGCCCGTACCAACTTGCCAAAGCCGACCGTTTCGCGGCTGACATATACTTTGACCAAGCTCGGTTACCTTACACCCGTTCCGCGGTTCGAGAAATATCAGCTGGCGCCCTCGGCCATGGCGCTCGGGTATGCCGCCCTTGCGAATCTCGGCGTTCGGCATTTGTCCGAACCTTTCCGCGAGGAAGTGATGCGCGAGACCGGCGGCGCGGTGGCGGTCGGCGGCCGCGACCGCACCAGCATGATCTATTTCGGACAGAGCCGCGGCATGACGCTCGGCGTTCAACTGGACGTCGGTTCGCGGGTTCCGATTGCAACCACCGCGATGGGGCGGGCCTATATCTGGGCGCTGCCGGCCGAGGAGCGCGCCGCCTTGTTGCGCGAACTGCGCGAGCATTACGGCAGCCGCTGGCCGCGGATGCGCGACGGCATCGAACGCGCCGGCGAAACGGTCGCCAAACTCGGTTTTGCGATCTCGGCCGGCGAGTGGCACGACGACATCCATGCGGTCGGCGTAGCACTAAAGCTTAATGACGGAACCGGTCCTTATGCGTTTAACTGTGGTGCGCCCGCATTCCGTTTCACGGAAGATCGGCTGCGCAACGATATTGGACCTCGTCTCGTGGCGATGGTAAGGAACGTCGAGGCCGCGCTTGGCGGCACGGCGCCGCAATCACCAAAAGAAGAAACCAAAAAGTTGAAAGCAGGAGGGAAAGTTGCACGTATGGTCGAGGGGATCAGGTAGCCTTCAGCGTTGCGACCGGCGAACTGTTTCGCATGGTCATCGCGGCCCAACGGGTTCGGGCGCAGCGAAATGACGCAGGCACAACTCGCGCAGGGACAGTCACCCCTGCTTGCGGTTCGCGACGTCAGCGTCGTGTTCGGCGGCATCATCGCGTTGAATGGCGTGTCCTTCGACATGCACAAGGGCCAGATCCTCGGCCTGATCGGGCCGAACGGCGCCGGCAAGACGACGCTGTTCAATTGCCTGAGCCGGCTCTACCAGCCGAGCAACGGCGACATCCTGATGGAAGGCCAGAGCATCCTGTCGCGGCCGCCGCACCGGATCGCCGAAATCGGCATCGGCCGCACCTTCCAGAACGTCGCGCTGTTTCCCAATCTCTCGGTGCTCGACAACGTCCGGGTCGGCACCCATGCCCGCACCAACAGCGACATCATCAGCGACTCGCTGAAACTGCCCTGGGTCCGCCGCGGCGAGGCCGAACTCAACAAGCACGTCCATGAGATCGTCAGCTATCTCCATCTCGACGACGTCGCCCATGTCACGGTTTCCGGCCTGCCGTTCGGCACCCAGAAGCGCGTCGAGCTGGCGCGCGCGCTGGCGGCCGATCCGAAGATCCTGCTGCTCGACGAGCCCGCCGGCGGCCTCAACCACGAGGAAGTCCACGTACTCGGCGATCTGATCCGCCGCATCCGCGACGAGCGTCACGTCACGGTCCTGCTCGTCGAACATCACATGGGGCTCGTGATGTCGATCGCCGACCACGTGGTCGCGCTGAATTTCGGCCGCAAGCTCGCCGAGGGAACGCCGGCCAAGGTGCAGTCCGACCCCGATGTCATCAAAGCCTATCTGGGGAGCAAGGACCAATGACGGCGATGCTCAACGTAAAGGATCTGCGCGCCTATTACGGCCAGGTCCAGGCGCTTCACGGCCTCAGCTTCGGTCTCAACGAAGGCAGCATGACCACGCTGCTCGGCGCCAACGGCGCCGGCAAGACCACCACGCTGCGCGCGATCTGCAACATGGTGCGCTCGACCGGCGCGATCGAGTTCGACGGCGCGCCGCTCACCGGCCGCTCGACCGAAAACATCGTCCGCCTCGGCATCGCCCATGTGCCGCAGGGCCGCGGCACCTTCACCACCATGACGGTGGAGGAAAACCTTCAGCTCGGCGCGATCACGCGCAAGGACAGGGCCGGCGTGGTTTCCGACATCGAGCGGATGTACGACCACTTTCCGGTCCTGAAGCAGCGCCACACCCAGCAGGCGGGCACGCTTTCCGGCGGCGAACAGCAGATGCTGGCGGTCGCCCGCGCGCTGATGCTGCGTCCGCGACTGATGCTGCTCGACGAGCCGTCGTTCGGCCTCGCGCCGCTGATCGTGCGCGACCTGTTCAAGATCCTCGGCAAGATCAATCGCGAGGACAAGGTCACCATTCTGGTGGTCGAGCAGAACGCGCAGCTGGCGCTGGAGCTCGCCGACCAGGCCTATGTGATCGAAACCGGACGCATCGTGATGTCGGGCGACGCTCAGGAGATCGCGAACAACGAAGACGTCCGTAAATCCTATCTGGGCTATTGAGGAGCGCGGTCATGGAGCTTTTTACCAATCAAATCCTGGCCGGCATCGCCACCGGCGCGATCTATGCCTGCATGGCGCTCGCCGTGGTCATGATCTACCAGGCGATCGACCATCTCAATTTCGCCCAGGGCGAAATGGCGATGTTCTCGACCTTCATCTCCTGGCAGCTGATGCAGTGGGGCATCCCCTACTGGGGGGCCTTCATCCTCACGCTGGCATTCTCCTTCGCCGGCGGCATCGTGATCGAGCGGCTGCTGTTCAAGCCGCTGGCGAAAGCGCCGATCCTGACCAACGTCGCCGGCTTCATCGCGCTGTTCGCGATCATCAACAGCGTCGCCGGCCTGATCTGGGACTTCACCATCAAGCAATACCCGACGCCGTTCGGCTCGCATCCGTTCCTCGGCAGCCAGCTGATCTCGACCCATCAGGCCGGCATGATCGGCGTCACCGTGCTGCTCCTGATCGCGCTGTATTTCTTCTTCCAGTTCACGCGGATCGGGCTGGCGATGCGCGCGGCCGCCTCGCTGCCTGAATCGGCGCGGCTGGTCGGCATCAACACCTCGTGGATGATCGCGCTCGGCTGGGGCATGGCGGCGGCGATCGGCTCGATCGCCGGCATGCTGATCGCGCCGGTGGTGTTTCTGGAGCCGAACATGATGGGCGGCGTCCTGATCTACGGATTTGCCGCCGCCGTGCTCGGCGGCCTGACCAGCCCGTTCGGCGCGGTGGTCGGCGGCTTCCTGGTCGGCATCTTCGAAAATCTCGCCGGAACCTACATCCCCGGCGTCGGCAATGAACTGAAACTGCCGATCGCGCTGGCGCTGATCATCACCGTCCTGGTTGTCAAACCGGCTGGCCTGTTTGGCCGGCCCATCGTGAAGCGAGTTTGATCATGAGCGCAATTGAGGAAGTCGTCACCGAAGCACCCGCCGTCGAGGCCGTTCCCAAGCGGGCCATGACGCTCGGCTACGGCACCTCGCTGGTGGTGCTGGGACTGCTGATCGCTGGCGCCGCTGTTCGTGAAGAATTTCATCATCTTCCAGCTGACGATGCTGTTGATCTACGGCCTCGCGGTGCTGGCGCTGAACATCCTGACCGGCGGCAGCGGGCAGTTCTCGCTGGGCCAGAGCGCGTTCTACGCGGTCGGCGCCTACACCTCGGCGATCCTGATGGAACATGCCGGCATGAACTACGCCCTGACACTGCCGATCGCCGGCGTCGTCTGCTTCGGCTTCGGATTCCTGTTCGGCCAGCCGGCGCTGCGTCTGTGCGGCGTCTATCTGGCGCTGGCGACCTTTGCGCTGGCGACCGCGATGCCGCAGCTTCTGAAGCTCGGCTATTTCGAGCACTGGACCGGCGGCGTGCAGGGCCTGGTGGTGACCAAGCCCGATGCGCCGTTCGGCCTGCCGATGTCGCAGGACATGTGGCTGTATTATTTCACGCTCGTGGTCACGATCGCGATCTACATCTTCTCGGTCAATCTGCTGAAGTCGCGCTCCGGGCGCGCCTTCATGGCGATCCGCGACAACGAAATCGCGGCCTCCGCCATGGGCATCGACGTCGCGCTGTACAAGACGCTGGCGTTCGGCGTCAGCGCCGGCATCACCGGCGTCGCCGGCGGCCTCGGCGCCATCGCCGTGCAGTTCGTGGCGCCCGACGGCTACACCATCACGCTGGCGATCTCGCTGTTTCTCGGCATGGTGGTCGGCGGCGTGGGCTGGCTGCCCGGATCGATCGTGGGTTCGGCCTTCATCATCTTCGTGCCGAACATCGCGGAGGGAATTTCAAAGGGCCTCTCCGGCGCCGTGTTCGGCGTGCTGCTGTTCCTCGTCATCTTCCTGGTGCCGCACGGCGCACGGCAGGTCGCCATCGTTGCCCAGCAACTGATCGGCAAGCTCAAGAAAGACTGAACTAAGGAGAGACTATGCTTTCTAGACAAAAACTACGTATCGCCGCGTTCTCGACGGCGGTCATCGCGTTCGTTGCCACCTCCGGCGGTGCACTCGCCCAAAAGAAATACGACACCGGTGCGACCGACACCGAAATCAAGATCGGCAACATCATGCCCTATAGCGGACCGGCCTCCGCCTACGGCGTGATCGGCAAGACCGAAGAGGCCTACTTCAAGAAGATCAACGCCGAGGGCGGCATCAACGGCCGCAAGATCAATTTCATCACCTATGACGACGGCTATAGCCCGCCGAAGGCGGTCGAGCAGGCGCGCAAGCTGGTGGAGAGCGACGAGGTGCTGCTGGTCTTCAATCCGCTGGGCACGCCGTCGAATTCGGCGATCCAGAAATACCTGAACGCCAAGAAGGTGCCGCAGCTGTTCGTCGCCACCGGCGCCACCAAGTGGAACGATCCGAAGAACTTCCCGTGGACCATGGGCTGGCAGCCGAGCTACCAGAGCGAAGCGCGGATCTACGCGAAGTTCCTGATGAAGGAGAAGCCGGACGGCAAGATCGCGGTGCTCTACCAGAACGACGATTTCGGCAAGGACTACCTCAAGGGCCTGAAGGACGGGCTCGGCGCCAAGGCGTCGATGATCATTGCCGAGGAAAGCTACGAGACCACCGAGCCGACGGTCGACAACCACATCGTCAAGCTGAAGGCCACCGGCGCCGACGTCTTCATCAGCATCACCACGCCGAAATTCGCGGCGCAGGCGATCAAGAAGCTCGCCGAGATCGAGTGGAAGCCGCTGCACATCGTCTCCAACGTCTCGGCGTCGGTCGGCGGCGTGATCAAGCCGGCGGGCTTCGAGAACAGCCAGGGCATCCTGTCGGCCGCCTACGCCAAGGACGGCGCCGACCCGCAGTGGGACAACGATCCCGGCATGAAGAAATTCTTCGCGTTCCTGGAGAAGTATTATCCCGACGCCAACAAGCTCGACGGCTCCGTCGTGTACGGCTACGGCGCGGCGCAGACCATGGCGAAGGTGCTCGAGATGTGCGGCGACAACCTGACCCGCGAAAACGTCATGAAGCAGGCGGCGAGCCTGAAGGACTTTACGCCCGACACCCTGCTGCCCGGCGTCAAGATCAACACCAGCGCCACCGATTTCGCCCCGATCGAGCAGCTTCAGATGATGCGGTTCAAGGGCGAGAAGTGGGATCTGTTCGGCGACATCATCAGCGGCGAACTCAGCAACTGAGGCCTATTTCGCGGCGCGGAATACCCGCCGGCTGTTCGACTAAATATCGCCCCCTGCGACCCCGTCGCAGGGGGCTTTTTGTTGATGGGCACCCGGAGAAGGTATTGAATGCGGGCAGGAGCCAAAAAGCGCTTCCAATCAAAAAAAACGACGCATTCAACCAGATCAGGGAGTTCCAAATGCCTGCTATCCAGTTGCGATTGGGGGCCTTTTCGGCTGCCCTCGCGTTAGCTCGCGGTAACCAGCAGCGGCGCGCTCGCGCAAAAGAAATACGACACCGGCGCCACCGACACCGAGATCAAGATCGGCAACATCATGCCCTATAGCGGACCGGCTTCCGCCTACGGCGTGATCGGCAAGACCGAACAGGCCTACTTCAACAAGATCAATGCCGAAGGCGGCATCAACGGCCGCAAGATCAATTTCGTCAGCTATGACGACGGCTACAGCCCGCCGAAGACGGTCGAGCAGGCGCGCAAGCTGGTGGAGAGCGACGAGGTGCTGTTCATCTTCAATCCGCTGGGCACGCCGCCGAACTCGGCGATCCAGAAATACATGAACACGAAGAAGGTGCCGCAGCTGTTCGTCGCCACCGGCGCCACCAAGTGGAACGATCCCAAGGACTTCCCCTGGACCATGGGCTGGCAGCCCAACTACCAGAGCGAATCCCGGATCTACGCGAAGTACATCCTCAAGAACATGCCGAACGCCAAGATCGCCATCCTCTATCAGAACGACGACTACGGCAAAGATTACGTGAAAGGCCTGAAGGACGGCCTCGGGGCCAAGGCCGCCTCGATGATCGTCGCCGAGGAAAGCTACGAGACCACCGAGCCGACCATCGACTCGCACATCGTCAAGCTGAAATCGACCGGCGCCGACGTGTTCTTCAACGTCACCACGCCGAAATTCGCGGCGCAGGCGATCAAGAAGATCGCCGAAATCGAGTGGAAGCCGCTTCACTTCCTCAACAACGTCTCGGCCTCGATCGGCAGCGTGATCAAGCCGGCCGGCTTCGAGAGCCAGCCAGGACATCATCTCGTCCGCCTACCTGAAGGATACCTCCGATCCGCAGTGGAAGGACGATGCCGGCATGAAGGCCTTCGACGAGTTCCTCGCCAAGTACTTCCCGGAAGGCAACCGGATCGATGGCTCCGTGATGTACGGCTACACCGTCGCGCAAGGCCTCGTGCATGTGCTGAAGGCCTGCGGCGACAACCTCACGCGCGAGAACATCATGAAGCAGGCGGCCAGCATCAACGGGCTCGAGCTCGGCGGCCTGCTGCCGGGCATCAAGGTCAACACCAGCGCCACCGACTTCGCCCCGATCTCCCAGCTTCAGCTGATGAAGTTCAAGGGCGAGAAATGGGACCTGTTCGGCGAGATCATCAGCGGCGACGTCGGCGGCTGACCCTTGCCGGACGGTCGGCTGTTCCGGCCGACCCGCTGACTACTAAAGAAGCAGCCCCTGCGGCCTTGCCGCAGGGGCTTTTTCTTGATGGCCGCCGCCAAATGGTATTCAATTGCTGCCGCGCCGCAAGAAATCTCCAATCAAGAAAAGGGCTTGGCGCATAACAAACATCCAAAGGGAGATCCGGAATGCCTATTGCTACCAGCAGACTCGCCATTGCCTCGGCTGCGTTCGTCGTGCTCGCAGCATCGAGCAGCGGCGCGCTCGCTCAAAAAAAATACGACACCGGCGCCACCGATACCGAAATCAAGATCGGCAACATCATGCCCTACAGCGGCCCCGCCTCCGCCTATGGCGTGATCGGCAAGACCGAAGCCGCCTACTTCAAGAAGATCAACGACGCCGGCGGCATCAACGGCCGCAAGATCAACTTCATCAGCTATGACGACGGCTACAGCCCGCCGAAGGCGGTCGAGCAGGCGCGCAAGCTGGTCGAGAGCGACGAGGTGCTGTTCATCTTCAATTCGCTCGGAACGCCGTCGAACTCGGCGATCCACAAATACATGAATTCGAAGAAGGTGCCGCAGCTGTTCGTCGCCACCGGCGCCACCAAGTGGAACGATCCCAAGGACTTTCCCTGGACCATGGGCTGGCAGCCGAACTACCAGAGCGAATCCCGGATTTACGCGAAGTATCTCCTGAAGGAAAAGCCCGACGCCAAGATCGCCGTGCTGTACCAGAACGACGACTACGGCAAGGACTACCTGAAGGGCCTGAAGGACGGGCTCGGCGCCAAGGCCGCCTCGATGATCATCGCCGAGGAAAGCTATCGAGACCACGGAGCCGACCATCGACAACCACATCGTCAAGCTCAAATCGACCGGCGCCGACGTGTTCGTCAATATCGCAACGCCGAAATTCGCCGCGCAGGCGATCAAGAAGATCGCCGAAATCGAGTGGAAGCCGCTGCACATCCTCAACAACGTCTCGGCGTCGGTCGGCAGCGTGATCAAGCCGGCCGGTTTCGAGAATTCGCAGGGCATCATTTCCGCGGCCTATCTGAAGGATGTCTCCGATCCGCAGTGGGACAACGATCCCGGCATGAAGGAGTTCCTCGACTTCCTCGCCAAGGATTTCCCGGAAGGCAACAAGCTCGACGGCTCGGTCGTGGTCGGCTACGGCGTCGCGCAAACCCTGGTTCAGGTGCTGAAGCAGTGCGGCGACAACCTCACCCGCGAGAACGTCATGAAGCAGGCGGCGAGCCTCAAGGATTTCCGCACCGAAGTCCTGCTGCCCGGCATCAAGATCAACACCTCACCGACCGATTTCGCCCCGATCAGCCAGCTTCAGCTGATGAAGTTCAAGGGCGAGAAGTGGGAACTGTTCGGCGACATCGTCTCCGGCGACGTCGGCGGCTGACGCCTCACCGTCGCTTCGATCGGCCCTCAGGGGCTCACGCAAGACCCCCGCAGCATGCTGCGGGGGTTTTCTTTTGCCGCAATCGGATGGATAACCGGCCTTCATTGTTTCCATCGCAAATCCCGTGAAGCCGAAGTTCCCGAAACAATGACCGACAGACGCCCTCTCCTGCGCGCGATCTTCGACGCCGCCGTCGCCGCCGCGCATCCCGACGTCGTGCTGTCGGCGCATCTGCGCCCGCTGCCGAAGGGCCGGGTGATCTGCCTTGCCGCCGGCAAGGCCGCGGCCGCCATGGCCGCGGCGGCGGAGCGGCATTATCTCGACGAACTCGGCCTCGCGCCGTCGCGGCTCTCAGGCGTAGCGACCACCCGCCACGGCCATGGCGTGCCGACGCGGCGGATCAAGGTGATCGAGGCCGGTCATCCCGTGCCCGACGAGGCCGGACTGAAGGGCGCGGAGGAAAGCCTGCAGCTGGCCGAGGACGCCGGCGCCGACGATCTCCTGCTGGTGCTGCTGTCGGGCGGCGGCTCCGCGAACTGGATCGCGCCGGTCGAGGGCGTGTCGTTCGCGCAGAAGCAACAGGTGACCCGGGCGCTGTTGCGCTCGGGCGCGCCGATCGGCGAGGTCAACACCGTCCGCAAGCATTTGTCGCGGATCAAGGGCGGCCGGCTGGCGCGCGCCGGGAAGCTGCGCCGAAATCGTGACGCTGGCGATCTCGGATGTTCCGCACGACGATCCATCCGCGATCGCCTCGGGACCGACGGTGCCGGATCCGACCACGCTCGCGGATGCCCGCGCCATCGTCGCGAAATATCGGCCTCAAGCTCGACGACGCCATCCGCCGCGCGCTCGACGACGCCAGGAACGAGAGCTGCAAGCCCGGCGATCCCGCCTTCGCGCGCGCGCAGTTCGAACTGATCGCGCGGCCGAAGGCGTCGCTGGACGCCGCGATCGGGATCGCCAGGGACGCCGGCTACGACATCGTCGATCTCGGCGCCGACCTCGAAGGCGAGGCCCGCAACGTCGCCGCCGATCACGCGCAGCTCGCGCTGGAGGCGCGCGAGCGAGGCAGGCGCGTGGCGATCCTGTCGGGCGGCGAACTCACCGTGACCGTGCGCGGCAACGGGCGCGGCGGCCCCAACCAGGAATATGCGCTGGCGCTGGCCGGCCTGCTCAAGGACACCTCGGGCATTTCGGCGCTGGCGGCGGATACCGACGGCGCCGACGGCGGCGCCGGCAGCGCGGCCGATCCCGCCGGCGCGATCATCGACGCAGGCACCTTTGCGAAGATGAAATCGCTCGGCCTCGACCCCGAGGCCTATCTCGACAACAACGACGCCACCGCGTTCTTCGCCGCGACCGGCGATCTGCTGCTGACCGGCCCGACGCTCACCAACGTCAACGATATCAGGGTGATTTTGGTGGATGGGGCTGAGCGCTATCGCGCGTCATTCCGGGGCGCAGCGAAGCGATCCGAACCCGGAATCTGCGAACTGGATTGCTTCGGGTTGCGCTGCCTCGCGACCGCCCCGGAATGACGAGATCATCAAAACTCCCGCGCGATCGTCGCCAGCATGTCCAGCAGCGCGGCGCGGTTGGCGGGGCCCAGCAACTCGTTGAGCCGCGCTTCGTGCTTGGCGGCGACGAGCTTCTTGGCGCGCGCCAGCACCGCCCGGCCCTTGTCGGTCAGCATCAGAATGTGGGAGCGGCGATCGTTGGTGGAACGTATCCGCGTGCAGAGGTCGCGGCTCTCCAGCCCGTCGAGCATCGCCACGAAATTCGGCCTGAGGATGCCGAGCGTATTGGCGATCTCGGTCTGGTTGCGGCCGGGATTCTTGTCGAGCAGCAACAGCACCGAGAACTGCGCCGGGGTCAGTTGCAGCGGCGCGACGCAGCGCAGAAAATCCTCGAAGACCTTCAGTTGCGCGCGCTTGAGCGAATAGCCCAACAGCTCGGACAATTCGCCCATCTGCAGCGCGGTGCTTTCCGCCGCCCCCTCGGCAGGCTCCTTGCGGGCGGGGCGGGACGCCTTGGCGGCATCGACCGCGGCGGTTTGGAAACAGTCATCGCTCGATGCTCGCAATCCTCGGGCTAGGCTGGAAACGGCCCGGGCCGGAACGGTCGGGCCTTGAGATTATATTTGATAATTGTTATCCACCATATCAAATATCGGCAGCCTTTTTCAACTGCTGTTATCGGACGGTCAGCCGGCCCCTCGAGGCCGCGACCGGGCCGATGTGTGAGGGGGAGCGTCCGGTCTTGAACACGACGATCATGCTGTTCCTGGTGCAGGACGGCATTACCAACGGCGCGATCTATGCGCTGCTCGGCCTTGCGCTGGTGCTGGTGTTCGCCGTCACCCGCGTGATCCTGATTCCGCAGGGCGAATTCGTCACCTACGGCGCGCTGACCTATGCCTCGCTGTCGTCGGGCCAGATGCCGGGCACCGCGCGGCTGGCGGTGGCGATGGGGATCGTGGCGTTCGGCCTCGATCTGTTCGCCGGCCGCAGGTCGCTGCATGCGCGACTGGTCGGCCGCGCCTTCGCGGTCAACATCGTGCTGCCCGCGCTGATCTTCGCCCTGACCTCCTGGCTCGCCGGCCGCCATCCGCCGATCGCCGTCAACATCGCGCTGTCGCTGTTGATCGTCGCGGCGATCGGGCTGTTTCTCTATCGCATCGCGTTTCAGCCGCTTGCGCACACCTCGGTGCTGGTGCTGCTGATCGCCTCGGTCGGCTGCCATCTCGCGCTGCAGGGTTTTGGGCTGGTGTTCTTCGGCGCCGAAGGCCAGCGCGGCCCGACGATCTCGGATGCGGCCTTCACCGCTCGGCCCGCTGCGCTTCACCGGCCAGAGCATCGCCGTCTACGCCATCACCATCGCCTTCATCGTCGGCCTCTGGCTGTTCTTCGGCCTCACGCTCTATGGCAAGGCGCTGCGCGCCACCGCGGTCAATCGTCTCGGCGCGCGGCTGGTCGGCATCAGGACCACGCTGTCGGGACAGATCGCCTTCCTGCTGGCCTCGGTGATCGGGGCGATTTCGGGGATCCTGATCGTGCCGATCACGACGCTGTATTACGACACCGGATTTCTGATCGGCCTGAAAGGCTTTATCGCCGCGATCATCGGCGGCCTCGTCAGCTATCCCCTGACCGCGGTCGCGGCGCTGGTGGTCGGCACGGTGGAGGCCTTTTCCTCGTTCTATGCCAGCAATTTCAAGGAGGTCATCGTCTTCACGCTGATCCTTCCGGTTCTCGTGCTGCGGTCGCTGGCGGCGCCCGCGGTCGAGGAAGAGAAGGATTGATCGCGATGACGACAGCGGCTGCCCGTCATCGTGTTCGCGCTCGTCATGGCGGCGATCCCGTTCATCCCGGGCATGCCGCCGTTCTGGATCGTGCTCCTGGACAATATCGGGCTCGCCGCGCTGGTGGCGATGGGGCTCGTGCTGCTGACCGGCGTCGGCGGCCTCACCTCCTTCGGCCAGGCGGCGTTCTGCGGTTTTGGCGCCTACACCACGGCGGTGCTGACGACCGCCTACGGCATGTCGCCGTGGCTGACGCTGCCGCTCTCGCTTCTGGTCAGCGGCGTCGCCGCGGTGCTGCTCGGCCTCGTCACGGTGCGGCTGTCCGGCCACTATCTGCCGCTCGGCACCATCGCCTGGGGCCTCGGCCTGTTCTATCTGTTCAGCAAGCTCGAATTCCTCGGCCGCAACGACGGCATCTCCGCCATCCCGCCGCTGTCGATCGGCTCGTTCAGGATGATCGACCCCGGCACGATCTATTTTGCGATCTGGATCGCGGTGCTGCTCTCGGCGCTGCTCACCATGAACCTCCTGGACTCGCGCACCGGCCGCGCCATCCGCGCGCTGCGCCGCGGCCACATCGCCGCCGAAGCCTTCGGCGTGCAGACGCCGCGCGCCAAACTGCTGGTCTTCATCTATGCCGCGGTGCTGGCCGGGCTCTCCGGCTGGCTCTATGCGCATTTCCAGCGCGCCGCCAATCCGACCCCGTTCGGCGCGCAGGCCGGCATCGAATATCTCTTCATCGCGGTGGTCGGCGGCGCCGGCTATGTCTGGGGCGGCGTGCTGGGCGCCGCCATCGTCGTCATCCTCAAGGAAATCCTGCAGAGCTATCTGCCGTATCTGTTCGGACGGCGAAGGCCAGCTCGAGACCATCGTGTTCGGCATCCTGCTGGTGGTGCTGCTGCAACTGGCGCCGACCGGGGTCTGGCCCTGGCTGATGGCGCGGCTGCCGTTCAAGCCAGACCGCAAGCGGCCCGATACTTCGCTGGCCTTGCCGGCGCGCGCCGCGGCCGGCGGGCGCTCCTTCGGTGCTGCTGCAGATCGAGAACGCGCGCAAACAGTTCGGCGGCGTGATCGCCGTCAACAACGTCTCCTTCGACGTCCAGGCCCGCGAGATCGTGGCGCTGATCGGCCCGAACGGCGCCGGCAAGAGCACGACCTTCAACCTGATCACCGGCGTGCTCACCTCGTCCGGCGGCAAGATCTCCGTGCTCGGCAGACAGCATCGACAACGCGCCGCCGCAGGAAGTGGCAAAACTCGGCATCTCCAGAACCTTCCAGCACGTCAAGCTGGTGCCGGACATGACCGTGCTGGAAAACGTCGCGATCGGCGCGCATCTGCGCGGCCATGCCGGCGCGCTCTCCAGCATGTTCCGCCTCGACCGCGTCGGACGAGGCAAGATTGCTGGCGGAAGCGGCGCGCCAGATCGAGCGCGTCGGCCTCGCCGACCAGATCGATCAGCTGGCGGGCTCCCTCTCGCTCGGCCAGCAGCGCATCGTCGAGATCGCGCGCGCGCTGTGCGTCGACCCGATGCTGCTGCTGCTCGACGAGCCGGCCGCGGGACTGCGGCACATGGAGAAGCAGCGGCTCGCCGCCCTGCTGCGCAGCTTGCGCGACGGCGGCATGTCGGTGCTGCTGGTGGAGCACGACATGGGATTCGTGATGGATCTCGCCGACCGCGTCGTGGTGCTCGACTTCGGCACCAAGATCGCCGAAGGCACGCCGGAGGCGATCAAGACCAATCCCGACGTGATCAAGGCCTATCTCGGAGCGGTCGCATGAGCGCGCTGTTGTCCGTCTCCGACGCGCATATCGCCTATGGCAAGGTCGAGGCGGTCCGCTCGGTGTCGCTCGAGGTCGGCGTCAACGAGATCGTCACCATCATCGGCGCCAACGGCGCCGGCAAGACCACGCTGTTGAACGCCATCATGGGGATCCTGCCGCTGAAGGGCCGCGTCGCCTTTGCCGGCGAGGACATGGCGCCGCTCGAGATCGAGGACCGCGTCGCGGCGGGCCTGAGCCTGGTGCCGGAACATCGCGAGCTGTTCGCCACCATGAGCGTCGAGGACAATCTGCAGCTCGGCGCGTTCCGGATCGCCAAGGCGGTCGCGGCGCGATCGTTCGAGCGGGTCTACACGCTGTTTCCGCGGCTGAAGGAGCGGCGCAGGCAACTGGCCGGGACGCTGTCGGGCGGCGAGCAGCAGATGCTGGCGATGGGCCGCGCCTTGATGGGCGCGCCAAAACTGTTGATGCTGGACGAGCCGAGCCTCGGGCTGGCGCCGATCATCGTCGCCGACATCTTCCGCACCATCGGCGAATTGCGCGCCAGCGGCGTCTCGGTGCTGCTGGTCGAGCAGAACGCGCAGGCCGCGCTGAAGATCGCCGACCGCGCCTATGTGATGGAGCTCGGCGAATTCATCCTGAACGGACCGGCAAAGGATATCGCCACCAACGCGCGCGTCGCGGCGAGCTATCTCGGCTTCACGCACGAGGGCGAGAGCGCGGTTTAAGCGCCGGCCGTCATGCCCCGCCACCGGGTCTCGCCTTCGGCGAGCCCGATGACAGGCCCCAGCGGGGCATCCAGTATTCCGCGGCGTCGAGACTCTCAGTCGGGCGGCGGCGTTTACTGGATCATCCGCTTTCGCGGATGATGACGACAGGAAACGTGCACGGGGCATCCAGTATCCCGCGGCGTCGAGACTCAGTCGCGCGGCGTTTACTGGATCATCCGCTTTCGCGGATGATGACGACAGGAAACGTAGCATGCGCATCGCCGAGCGCGGGCGACCCTTCCCCTCCAGGGGAGGGTAAGAGAAAAGCCGGCCCCCTTGCGAGAGGCCGGCTTCAGCGTCAGTCGTTCAGAGAATTGCCGGTGGCAGACGCCGCTCACTTCACCAGCACGTATTTGCCGTCCTTCACCGTCAGCAGGATGCGCGAGCGGTCGTCGAGGCCGTAGCGGTCCTTTTCGGTGAAGTTGTAGACGCCCTGGCTGGCGGCGATGTCGCGTTCGGTCAGCAGCGCCTGGCGGATCGCCTCGCGGAATTCCGGCGTGCCGGGCTTTGCCTTCTTCAGCGCCACCGGAACGACGCGTTCGAGCACCAGGAACGCGTCGTAGGAATGGCCGGCGAACTGGCTGCGGCTGTTGGGGCCGTATTTCGCCTCATAGGCCTTGTCGAGCGCCAGTCCCGGCTTCTTGGTCAGCGCGCTGTCGGGCTGGTCCTCGGGATCCATCACCGGACCCGACGCCATCAGCACGCCCTCCGCCGCCGTACCGGCGATGCGGATGAAGTCCATGCTGGCGGCGCCGTGGGTCTGATAGATCAGGCCCTTGTAGCCGCGCTCGCGCAGCGCGGTCTGCGGCAGCGCCGCCGCGGTGCCGGAGGCGCCGACCAGAACCGCATCGGGATTGGCGGCGACCAGCTTCAGCACCTGTCCGGTCACCGACGTATCCGGCCGCGCGAAGCGCTCTTCATCGACCATCGTCATGCCCATCGGCACGCCCTGCGCCTTGAAGTCGTTGAACCAGAGATCGCCGTAGGAATCGGAATAGCCGATATAGCCGACGGTCTTGACGTTATGCGCCTTCATGTGCGCGTACAGCACCTTGCCCATGATCGGGATCGGCTGCGGCATCGACACCGACCACTTTGCGCGCTCCGGGGTGATCGGGAACGGCGCGAGGCCGATATGGGGAATGCCCGCCTCGTTGGCGACGTTGGACACCGCGATCGTCGGCGGCGTGGTCGACGAGCCCATGATGATGTCGGCCTTGGACTCCGTGACGAAGCGCCGCGCATTGGTGGTGGCGTTGGTCGGATCGCCGCCGTCGTCGAGCACGATCACCTTGAGCGGCACGCCGCCGATCTCCTTCGCCACGAATTCCAGCGCGTTGCGTTCGGGAATGCCGAGCGCCGCCGCCGGTCCGGTCGTCGTGACGGTGATGCCGATGGTGATTTCATTGGTCTGCGCCAGCGCGGGCAACCCCGGCAGCGCAAGAGACGCCGCGACGACCGCGGCGGACAGATAAAACCTTTTCATTCATTCCTCCCTTGGATGTTGTTTTCAGTCTAGATCAAAATTCGCTTCGCAATTCAGCCCCTTCTTTAGGTGATAGTCCCTTGCCAAGTCAGCCCCGCATGAACTTCGCAACGATCTCCTCCGGCACCGCCGCCGATTTCAGCCGCGCCGGATCGTCCGGGTGACGTCCGACCAGCACGCGGGTCTCGAACGCCTCGATCGCCAGCGCCTCGCCCTTGAACACCTTGTGGGTCACCTCGAAGCTCGAGCGCTTGAAGCTCTCGACCCGGCTCTCGATCGTGATCCAGTCGCCATGGGTCGAGGCGATATAGAATTTCGCCCGCGTGTCCACCATGGGAATGCCGACCAGGCCATATTTCCTGATGATGTCCTGCTTGGAGAAGCCGGCGGCCTCGAACATGATCGAGGTCGAGTCGTCGAACATCGCGAAGTAGCGCGGGTAATAGACGATATTGGCGGGGTCGCAGTCGCCCCACTGGATCTGCACGTCGCGCCGGTGGACGAACATCGCTTCACCAAGCCCCTGATAGACGCAGCGACGTCGGTGGGCTCCCTCTCCCATCGGGAGAGGGTTGGGGTGAGGGGTTACGGTTTCGCGATAGACGCTGTAACCCCTCACCCGGATCGCTGCGCGATCCGACCTCTCCCCGATGGGAGAGGTGAAGGAACTCGCCGCACGCTTCAATTCCATGCTCACAAACCGATCCTAGCGCGGCGCCATGCGAAGCGCGGCATCGAGCCGCACCACCTCGCCGTTGAGATAGGGATTGTCGATCATGTGCAGCGCCAGCGAAGCGAACTCGTCGGCCTGGCCGAGCCGGTGCGGAAACGGGATCGACGCGGCGAGCGAGTCCTGCGCCTCCTGCGGCAGACCGGCCAACAGCGGCGTCAGGAACAGCCCCGGCGCGATGGTCAGCACGCGAATGCCGAACTGCGCCAGTTCGCGCGCGATCGGCAGCGTCATCGCGACGATGCCGCCCTTCGAGGCCGAATAGGCCGACTGTCCGATCTGGCCGTCAAAGGCCGCGACCGAGGCGGTGGAGATCACGACGCCGCGCTCGCCGGTCGACAGCGGCTCCAGCTTCGACATTTCCGTCGGCCGCCAGCCGCAGCATGTTGAACGAGCCGATCAGGTTGACCTTGATCACCCTGTCGAAATCGGTCAAGCGGCATCGGCCCGTCGCGGCCGATCACCCGCTTGGCGACGCCGATGCCGGCGCAATTGACCAGCACCCGCGCCGGGCCATGGGCCTTGGAGGCGGCGGCGACGGCGGCTTCCGCCGAGGCCGCGTCGGCGACGTCGCAGACCACCGCGACGCCCTTGATCTCCGCGGCGACGCTTTCGGCGAGCTTGGCATTGAGGTCGCACACGGCGACCTTGGCGCCCTGGGCTGCGAGCCTGCGCGCGGTCGCGGCGCCCAATCCCGATGCGCCCCCGGTGACGATGGCGGCCTGATCCTTCAACTGCATGGTTCTCTCCCTGGCGAATTGGTTAGCGGCGGTTGGCTAAAGCGTTATCACGTGTGCGGGCGGCGTTGGCGAATAAAGCTCCTCGATCAGGCGGCTGCGCGCGTCCAGCACCGCGCGCTGGTTGATCGAGCCCTTGTCGGTGACTTCGCCGCGGTCGATCGACAGCGGCGTATCGAGCAGGATCGCGCGCGTGATCCGCGTCGAAGACCCCGTCGAGGTCGCCAGGAATTTTGTAAATCGCTCGCGAAACGCGTCGCGGATCAGCGGATCGGCGGCGGTGGCGGCGAGATCGTCGAGCGGCAGCGTCGGATTGATCAGGCGGCAGCCGTCGAGATCGAGAATCACCAGCGCCGATATCTCGTCGCGGTTGATGCCGGCGATGACCACGTCGCGCACCAGCGGCGCGCAGGCCGCGATAAAGCGCGCGCGCAGCGGACCGACGCTGACCCAGGTGCCGCTGGCGAGCTTGAAATCCTCGGCGATGCGGCCGTCGAAATCGAAGCCGGCGTCGAAATCGTTGGGATCGGCCGGCTTGATCGCGTCGCCGAACTTGTAAAAACCTTCCTCGTCGAAGGCCGTCGCGGTCAGTTCCGGCTGCCGCCAGTAACCCGGCGTGACGTTCGGCCCCCTGGCGCGAACCTCCAGCTTGCCGTTGTTCGGAACAAGCTTGGCATCGTTGCCGGATACGGGAAGCCCGACATGGCCGGAGCGGCTGGTGCGCGGATTCACCGACATGAAGAACGGCGCGGTCTCGGTGGCGCCGAGGCCGGTCAGCATCGGCACGCGGAAGCCGGTTTCCTGCACCGCGAGTTCGTCGAGGCTGTTCCAGATGAACGGCGACAGCGCGGCACCGGAGAAGAACATCGCGTGCAGGCGCTGGAAGAATTTGGCGCGCAACGCCTTGTCGTCGCGCAGGTAAGGCAGCAGCGATTCATAGCCCTTCGGCACGTTGAAATAGACCGTCGGCGAAATCTCGCGGAGATTGCGCACGGTCTCCTCGATGCCGCCGGGCATCGGCTTGCCGGCGTCGAGATACATCGAGCCGCCGTTGAACAGCGTCAGCCCGATATTGTGATTGCCGCCAAAGGTGTGATTCCACGGCAGCCAGTCGACGATGACCGGCGGCTCGTCCTTCAGGAAGGACATGGTCTCGCGGATCATCACCTGATTGGCGCAGATCATCGCTGGGTGTTGATGACCGCCTTGGGATTGCCGGTCGAGCCCGAGGTCAGCAGGAATTTTGCGATCGTATCCGGGCCGATGGCGTCATGCGCGGCATCGAGGCCGGGATGCAGCGGCGTCGCCATCAAATCGGCGAGCATGGTCACATCGCGGCCCGGCCACGCGCCATAGGAGGCGGCGATCTCGGTTCCGGCGGGAACGTTGGCCTCGAGCGCATCGGCGAATTTATCCGCGTCGTCGGCGAACACCAGACCCGGCGTCAACAGCTTCATCAGATAGGAAAGCTTGCCGTAATCCTTCGACACCAGCGAATAGGCCGGCGACACCGGACAGAACGGAATCCCCGCATACAGCGCGCCGAACGCGATCAGCGCGTGGTCGATCGAATTGCCGGAGAGGATCACGACCGGCTTCTCGGCGGAGAGGCCGCGCGCCAGCAGGCTGAGGCGATATGCCGGCTCGAGATCAGCAATTCCGCGTAGGTGATTTGCCGCCAGCCACGGCCGCCGTCGCGCTCCGCCATGAAGATGCGGTTCGGCTCGAGCCTCGCCCAATGGTGCAGGCGGTCGGTGAGCCGCAGCGGATATTCGCCGAGCGCGATTTTCGGCCGCAGATAGATGGTGCCGTCATCGCGGCGCTCGATCGACACGGCGGGATCGCCGAACGAAATCGGGCGCAGCGGCGCAGTCGCTGCGCGCGGTCGGCATGGACATGTCGGGTTTCGCGCTCATGTCAGGCGGGCTTCACCTTTGCGGTCTTGTGGTCGAGGAACGCGCGGATCCGGAGTTTTGCTTCCTTGTCGCTCTGCGCCACCGTCGCCATCAGCGATTCCATCAACAGGCCGGTTTGCGGATTGGCCTCCGCGATCATCGGCAGCGCCTGCAGCACCGCGAAATTCGTCAGCGGCGCATTCTTCGCCACCTGCGCGGCGAGCTCCATCGCCTTGGGATAGGCGTTGCCTTCCTCGGTGAGATATTGCGCAAAGCCGTAGGATGCACCCTCGGTCGCGGAATAAACCCGCCCGGTCAGCATCATGTCCGTCATCCGGGCGACGCCGATCAGCCGCGGCAGCCGCACCGATCCGCCGCCGCCGACGAAAATGCCGCGCTGGCCCTCGGGCAGCGCGAAATAGGCGCTGGGTTCGGCGACGCGAATATGCGCCGCGCAGGCAAGCTCCAGCCCGCCGCCGATCACCGCGCCCTTGAGCGCGGCGATGACGGGCACGCGGCAATACTGCACCCGGTCGAACACCCGGTGCCACATCTGCGAATGCCGCAGGCCTTCGGTCGCATCGTGCTCGGTCAGTTCCGACAGGTCGAGGCCGGAGGAGAAATGATCGCCGATGCCATGGATCACCACGGCGCCGATCCCGTCCGGGATATGCGAGAAGCAATCCTGGATCGCCAGAATAATGCCGTCGTTCAGCGCGTTGCGCTTGGCCGGACGGTTGAGGCCGACCGACAGCACCGGACCCGCGGTCTCGATCCTGAGCAGCGCGGAGGTGTCCGCGGTCGCGGCGGTGGCGGCGTTTCCCATCGGCTTATTACGTCCTGTCCAGAATAGTTATGTTTTATAACGAATTGGCGGGGAGTCAATAAGTGACGCTGTCATCGGCACCGCTGCGCGCAGCACCGTTCACTCCCTTGCGAGGGAGCGTTAGCGACGGGGCGGTCCATACTTCCTTTGCCGGAGTCCGCGGCTTGCCTCCTCGCCGAGCTCTGCCTCATAGCGGGCGCGAGCATTCTGCGCGACCCGCTCTGGCTTCGCATATGACGGGAAACCAAGCGTCACAGCACCTGATGCACGTCGATCTCGACGCGGTCGGGGTGGCGCGCGCCGACGCCGATGAACAGGTTCTGCATCAGCCAGCGGTATTTCGCGCTGCCGGTTTCGAATTTCGGCACCGAGCGAAAATAGATCAGCGCGGGATCGACGCTCTCGCCCCTGGCGATCCGGTCGAGCAGTTCCTTCGGACCGAAGCGGATGCCGATGTTCTCGATATAGACGATGGCGCCGTCGTCCAGTTCAAAGGCGTATTTCGCCTCCAGCTCGGTCAGGCCGTCGGGACGAATGGTCTGGAAATCCGCCCCCACCGGAAAGATCGTCCCCTTGATGCCTTGCCCACGGACCTCGCCGCCGAGGATCGGAATGATCCGCCTGACGCCGTAGCCGATATCGCCGGCGAGGATCGGCGCGCCGATTTTGATCGCGAGGCTGAAGACGTATTTCGTCTCAAGCGCGGGAGCCATGGATCGTCCTCACCTTCTCGTTTCAGGGGAAGAGAATCTGGAGCCTGATCGGTTCTGAATGAAATCAGAACCGACCAGCCTCCAGTCCTATATCTTGACGCGTTTTCTTCACGCGAACCGGTATCCACTTCGCTCGAAAACCTTTAATGCATCATGCGCTGCGGCAGCCAGGTCGCCAGCAGCGGAAACACGATCAGAATGACCAGCCGGACCAGATCGGTCGCCACGAACGGAATCACGCCCTTGAAGATCGTGGCAAAGGACACGTCCTTGACCACGCTCTTGATGACGAAGACGTTCATGCCGACCGGCGGATGGATCAGGCCGAGTTCCACCGTCATCACGATGATCACGCCGAACCAGATCGGGTCGAAGCCGAGATGGGAGATCACCGGAAAGATGATCGGCACCGTCAGGATGATCATCGCCATCGCGTCCATCAGGCAGCCGAGCACCAGGTACATCACCATGATGAGGGCGAGCACGCCGTAGCTGCCGAGCCCGAGGCCGGTGAGGAATTCCGTGACCTTCTGCGGGGTCTGCGTCACCGTCAGGAAATAGCCGAAGATCAGCGCGCCGATCAGCACCGTGAACACGGCCGCCGCGGTGCGGGTCGCCTGCAACAGCGAAGCGAGGATCTTCTCCTTGTCCAGCCGTCCGGTGAACACGCCGATCAGGAACGCGCCGGTCGCGCCGACGCCGCCGGCTTCGGTCGGGGTGAAGCGCGGCAGGAACGGCAGGCCGTAAAGCCCGCCGATCACGAAGACGAACAGCAGCACCGGCGCCCAGATATCCTTCAGCCCGGCAAACCGCTCGCGCCACGTTGTCCAGGTGCCCTTCGGCAGGAAGCCGGGCCGGAAATAGCCGATCAGCGCGATGGTGATCATGTACATGGTCATCGCGAGCAGGCCGGGAATGATGCCGGCGATGAACAGCTTGCCGATGTCCTGCTCGGTGATGATGCCGTAGACCGCGAGCACCGTCGACGGCGGCAGCATGGCGCCCAGCGTGCCGCCGGCCGCGATCACGCCGGTGGCGAAGGATTGCGGATAACCGAAGCGGCGCATTTCCGGATAGGCCACCGCCGAAAACGTCGCGGCCGTCGCCACCGACGAGCCGCAGATCGCGGCAAAGCCGCCGCAGGCCGCCACCGTGGCGATGCCCAGCCCGCCGCGCAGATGTCCGACGAATCCGTTGGCGGCGCGGAACAGGTCGCGGCTCATCCCGGAATTGCTGACGAAGGTCCCCATCAGCAGGAACATCGGAATCACGCCGAAGGTGTAGTCGGTCACCGTCCGCATCGAGGTCTGGCCGACCAGTTTCAGCGCCGGCGTGCCGCCGACCAGATAGCCGAAGCCGGAGACGCCGACGAGGCCCATCGCCATGCCGACCGGCACGCGCAGCAGCATCAGCGCGAACAGCGCGACGAATCCGAGGACGGCGACGGCGTCGGTGCTCATGCCTTACTCCGTGCCCTTGATCTTGGGGTCGTGCATCTCCTCCGGGTGGAAAATCAGCCGGTAGGTGCGGATCGCGATCAGCAGCACCGCGGAGACGTCGCCGGCCCACGCGACCGCGAAGAACGGCCAGGTCGGCATGTGCATATCGAATGTCGTGACATGATCGTTATAGGTGCCGTGGACCTTGTCGAACAACGTCCAGGTCTGCACCGTCACCACGAACAGCAGAACCAGCGTCGCGAACACGTCGATCCAGCGCTGGTATTTCGGGCCGACATTGGCCCAGATCAGATCGACGGTGATGTGGGTGCCGCGATAGCTGGTGGCGGCGATGCCCCAGAAGATCAGGATGCCCAGCAGCATGCGCCCGATATCGAAGGAATCGGGAATCGAATAATTGAAGAGATTGCGCAACAGCACGGCGATGAAAATATTGGCGGCGACGATGCCGACGAATCCGGCCGCGATCCATTCGATCGTGTCGATGAAACGATCCATAGACGCGCGCTTCATGTCCGCTCCAGACGGCGAGATTGCAGAGAGAAAACGGCGGCGGGAGGATCCCGCCGCCGCGGCGAAACAGGTTGGGTTGTTACTGCGCCAGCGCGTTGTATTTGGCGAGCGAGGCGCGAAGTTCGGCCATCGCCGCATCCGGATCGGTGCCGGTCTTCTTGACGCTGTCGGCCCAGGTCTTGATCAGCGGCTCGGACGCCTTCTTCCACAGCGCGGTCTGCTCCGGCGTCAGCTTGTAGACTTCGTGACCCTCCTCCGCCTTCACCTTGTCGACGCCGGCGTCCTCGAACTTGCCCCAGGGTTCGCCGACGCGGCCGGCGGCCTCGGTGTTGCAGTTGTCGTCGATCGCCTTCTTCTGGCGGTCGGACATCTGGTTGTATTTGTCCTTGTTCATCACGAAGGCGAAGGTCGTGACGTAGAGCGGCGCGTCCATGTCGATATTTCGTCACCTTGTCGATGCCGAACAGCACCAGCGATCCCCACGGGAAGCTGACGGCGTCGGCGACGCCGCGCTCGATGATGTCGCGGACTTCCGGCGCCGAGGACTGCACGTTGGTGCCGCCGAGCTGCGTCACCCAATTGGCCATGGTGGCGTGGGCGGGACGGATCTTCATGCCCTTGATATCGTCAGGCACGACGATCTTCTTGGTGCGCGAGTGGAACGACGACGGCGAATGGATGAAGGCCAGGCAGAACTTGACGTCCTTCATCTCCTTCTCGGCATATTTGCGGTACCAGGCGTCGAGCGCCATCGAGCCGCCCTTGGCGTCCGACATCAGGAACGGCAGTTCGCCGGCGCCGATGATCGGGAAGCGGCCGGGCTGATAGCCCGGATTGACGTAGGTGACGTCGGCGATGCCGTCGCGCGCCATGTCGTAATGGTCGAACGCCTTGCCGAGCTGCTGCGCGGGATAGACCTTGTAGTTGATGGTGCCGCCGGATGCCTTCTCGACCGCGGCGCCCCAGTCCTCCAGCGCCTTTTGCAGCGGATGCGACGCCGGCACCCAGTGCGACAATTTCAATTCGAAGGTTTTTTCCTGCGCGAACGCAGGCGTCACGCTGGCGGCCAGCAGCAACGCCAAGAACGTCTTCCTCATCGACATCGTCTCCCCTTTACCTCTGGGCTTCAACGGCCCTTTGCGGATATTGTTATATGATATAATTATCATTGCAAGTGCGGGCGGGCACGTCCGCGCCGGCCACTTCAAGCCTATAATAATCGGGGGGGCAAGTGTTGCGGACAAAAGTAGCAATCATTGGCGCGGGGCCGGCGGGATTGCTGCTGGGGCAATTGCTCCACAGCTACGGCATCGACAACGTCATTCTGGAGCGCCGGACCCCGGACTATGTGCTCGGCCGCATCCGCGCCGGCCTCCTGGAAGAGGGCACGGTGGCCCTGCTCGACGAGGTGGGCGTCGGCGCCCGCGCCCACCGCGAGGGCCTGGTCCATGAGGGCGTCGAACTCGCCTTCGGCGGCCGCCGCCATCGCATCGACCTGAAGGCCTTAACCGGCAAGACGATGATGATCTACGGCCAGACCGAAGTGACGCTCGACCTGATGAACGCGCGCAAGGCGGCCGGCCTGGCCTCGGTCTACGAGGCCGCCGACGTCAAGCCGCATGATTTCGATACCGACCGTCCGCGCGTCACTTACGTCAAGGACGGCGTCGCCCGCGAGATCGCCTGCGACTTCATCGCCGGCTGCGACGGATTCCACGGCGTCAGCCGCGCCAGCATCAAGCCTTCGGCGATCGAGACCTTCGAGCGGGTCTATCCGTTCGGCTGGCTCGGAATATTGTCGGAAACGCCGCCGGTCAGCCACGAACTGATCTACAGCAACCACGCCAGAGGATTTGCGCTTTGCACCATGCGCTCGATGCGCCGCAGCCGCTATTACGTGCAATGCCCGCTCGACGATCACGTCGATCAGTGGCCGGACGAGCGGTTCTGGGATGAATTGAAGCGGCGGCTGGACCAGAAGGCGGTCGACGAGCTCGTCACCGGCCCTTCGATCGAAAAGAGCATCGCGCCCTTGCGCAGTTTCGTCGCCGAGCCGATGCGGTTCGGGCGGATGTTTCTGGCCGGCGACGCCGCGCACATCGTGCCGCCGACCGGCGCCAAGGGATTGAACCTCGCCGCCAGCGACGTGCATTATCTGTCGCGGAGTTTGCGGGAATATTACGACGAGAAATCCTCCGCCGGGATCGATGGTTATTCCGAAAAGGCGCTGTCGCGGGTCTGGAAGGCGGTGCGCTTCTCCTGGTGGATGACCTCGATCCTGCACCGCTTCCCCGACACCGAAGGCATCGGCGCGCGCATCCAGCTGGCCGAACTCGACTATCTCGTCCACTCGAAGGCGGCGACGACGTCGCTGGCGGAAAATTACGTGGGATTGCCGTATTAGCGCATTGGTGCCGTGCTTGGAGCTGGCTGCGGACTTCGCTTCACCTCTCCCTTAGGGAGAGGTCGGATCGCGCTTAGCGATCGGGTGAGGGGTTACGGCCTAACGATAGACCGTAACCCTGAAGCCTGCGCCGGGGACTTTCCCGAATCTCGACGCGCATTATGCACGCGAGCCAACGGGTCGCGCAAATGTGCGCCCGATGACAGGCTCCGCGAAGCAGTCCACGCTACGAAGTAAGGCTGGATTGCTTCGTCGCATGCGCTCCTCGCAATGACGTCCGCGCGGACGCTGCGTTTCAAACAGCACGACAAAATTCCGTTTAAAACTTTGTAGGCGGTGAATTTCGCGCGCGCATCGCGTTTAATGGCGAGCAGCATCGAACAACCCGCGAGCCGCGCATGACCGCCATCGACTCGATATCCCCGAAGGCTTCGAGCCTCACTTCCGGCAGAGCCCGCTCACCGATCCCTGGGAGCCGCTGTATTCGAAGCGCACCGACAAGGCCGTGATCATCGGCTTGCGGCTGGCAAAGCCGCATACCAATGGCCGCGGGCTGATTCACGGCGGGCTGATCGCGGCACTTGCCGACAACGCGATGGGCTATAGCTGCGCCCATGTCATGGGCGGCGCATCCTCGCTGGTGACGATCGGCCTTGCGGTCGATTTCATCGGCACCGCGCAGGTCGGGCAATGGCTCGCTGTCGAGAGCGACGTGATCAGGACCGGCAGCACGATCTGCTTCGCGCAAAGTCTTGTCAAAGCCGACGACGCCGTGATCGCGCGCGCCAATGCGACGTTCCGCGTGGTGCCGAAGAAGGACGGCGTCGTTCCGGGGCGCGCATAGCGCGAACCTCAGATGCGCAATTGCGCATCGGGGAACCTCGAGATTCCGGGTTCGACGCTGCGCGTCGCCCCGGAATGACAGCAACTATCGCCCCCCGAAATGACATCGTGGCGTTAGCCGAAATGCCAGTCGCTGAGTTCGATCACGAGATCGATGAACGTCCGCACCTTGGCCGACAACAGCCGCGACGTCGGATAGACGAGATGGATCGGCAGCGCCGGCGGCTCGAATTTCGCCAGCACGATTTTGAGCCGGCCGGCCTTGATCGCGTCGGCCGCCTGATAGGCCAGCACCCGCGTCAGGCCGCCGTCCTGCTCGGCATACTGGATCGCGGCGTCGGCGCTGTTGGTGACGAAGCGCGGCGTGCAGGTCACGCGAACCTCGCGGCCGTCTTCGACAAAGCGCCAGTCCGGCGATGCGGTCATGGCGCCGAACTGGATGGTGTCGTGCGAGGCGATCGGCCTCGGGCGTGTCGGGCTCGCCGCGCTGCCTGAGATAGCCTGATGAGGCGACCACGATCCGCCGCATCTCGCCGACATGGCGCGCGACCAGGCGTGGAATCGGCGAGGTGGCCGATCCTGACGGCGAGATCGACGCCGTCCTCCACCAGATTGATCATGCTGATCCGACAGCCGCAGTTCGCCGGACACCTCCGGATAGCGCTTCAGATAGGCCGACATGACGGGACTGACGTGGAGGCGTCCGAATCCGACCGGCGCCGAGACCACCAGCCGTCCGCTCGGCCGGGTGCGTTCGCCCTCGGCCGCGCCTTCGGCTTCCTCGACATCGGCGAGGATGCGCCGCACCCGCTCCAGATAGCGCGCGCCGACATCGGTCAGCGTCACCGACCGCGTGGTCCGCTGCAGCAGCCGCGCGCCGAGGCGATCCTCCAGCGCCGCGATCAGCCGCGTCACGCCCGAGGGCGACAGCCCGAGTTTGCGCGCCGCCGGCGCAAAGCCCTGGAGGTCGGCCACCGCGACAAAGGCCTGCATGGCGTCGATGCGATCCATGGCATTATTTCATATATTGCAATGATGAAGTGTCAATCCGGCAGATTGTTCGAATTTCGAAAGGGGTCATGTTAGGAGGACGAAGACAGGCGGATCGCCGCTCACGGCCCGGAGATTTCCGATGTCAGACACCCACACCTATTCCAGCGACGTGGCGTTCACCCCGGCGGTGAAGGCGATCCAGGCCCGCAAGGGATCGCGCGACGCCTATGCCCATGGTCGAGGCAGCGCGGCGGCTGGCGCACCGAGATCGACGACAACCTCGCCGCGTTTCTGGCGGCCGCGAACAGCCTGTATTTCGCCACCGCCTCGGCCGATGGTCAGCCCTACATCCAGCATCGCGGCGGGCCGAAGGGCTTCGTCAAAATTCTCGACAAGAACACGCTGGCATTCGCCGACTACAGCGGCAACCGGCAATACATCACGCAAGGCAATCTCTCCGAAAACCCCAAGGCCTATATTTTCGTGATGGACTATGCCCATCGCCGCCGGGTGAAGATCTGGGGCGAGGCGCGCGTGGTCGATGACGATCCGGCGCTGTTGCAATCGCTGATGCCGCACGGCTACAAGGCGCGGCCCGAACAGGTCATCCTGTTCAGGATTGCCGCGTGGGACACCAACTGCCCGCAGCACATTCCGCAAAAATTCGACGCCGCCGACGTGGCGGCGGCGCTGGCCGCGCGCGATGCGCGGATCGCGGAACTGGAGGCGGAGCTGGCGGCGTTGAAGGCGCGCCAGCTCCGGCGCACTAGAAACGCGTCCCTATCGCATCCGGGGCGCATCGCTTGAACCGCCCCTCTCTCGAAAGCCCTCAGGCGGCCTGCCGCAGCGGTGTCCAGGCAAATTCCGGATAGTACTGAAGCATCATCCGGTCGACATAGGCGGTGAGATTTGGGAAGTGCTCGGTGCGCTCCCGCAATGGCGAGGCGAAGAACGGCGTCAGGATCCCGGCAAGCGTCGCGAATGCGGTGGCATCGGTGCCGCAGGGCGCATCGCCCATCAGATACGGCTTGTCCCCAAGCTGGACCGACAGCGCAAACAGCGAGCGGACCGCAAGGTCGACGTCCTCGTCCGGGGCGTGGCGGCCGAGACCGCTCAACAGATAGTTCTCGGCGACGCGGAACTGCGCGTCTTCGCGAAGTTTTTCGCGCAGATGCTCGGGCGCGCCGTCGAAGAAATGCGAAGGCCCCTTGGCGAAGTTTTCGGCATCGACCCAGCGCGCGCCGACCAGCGCCCAATAGACGTGGTGCTCGATCATCCGCTCGAACGCCCAGGCCTGCGCCCGCGCCTGCAGGCTGAGCGGCGCGTCGAAATCGAAGCCGTATTTGCCTTCGATATGCGCGCGAATGAAGGTGGAATCGGCGATGCTCTCGGCCTCATCGACGATATAGGGCAGTTGCCCCTTGGGCGAGGCCGGCGGCCTCGCCTTCTCCTTGCGATAGGCGAGGCCCGCCATCTTCAGCTGGACTTCGGTCTTGGTCACAAAGGGGCTGATCTCCGGCAGGCCGAAGCCCGGGCCAAAGCCATAAAGGGTGATCAATTGAGCGCTCCCGATTTCTTGAGCAGGCGCTTCAGGCTAGCCATCCCCTGCTGCCACCGTGGTGTCAGCAGCGGCGACATCGTGGTCCAGAGGTCGAGGCCGTACAGAATCATCATGGACAAAATCCTCTTCGTTGGAGTGTTGTCCCGGTATACTCGCCCCCTGCTGCCAACATGCTGTCAGCATCGGATGGCGGCCCTCTGAGAGAAGCAGAAGAGACGCTCCATGAGACGTGCCGACCGGCTGTTCCAGATCATCCAGGTGCTACGGCGCACCCGAAAACCGCTGACGGCGGATGCGATCGCCGCCGAGCTCGAGACCTCGAAGCGGACGATCTACCGCGACATCGCCACCCTGATCGAACAGCGCGTGCCGATCCGCGGCGAGGCCGGCATGGGCTATATCCTGGAGAAGGGATTTGACCTGCCGCCCCTGATGCTCACGCCCGACGAGATCGAGGCGGCCGTGCTCGGCGCGCAATGGGTCGCCGGCCATGCCGACGACGTGCTGGCCCGCGCCGCGCAGGACCTGATGGCGAAAATCGCCGACACCGTCCCCGAACGGCTGAGGCCGTTTGTGCTCGAGCCTGCCAGCCGCGCGCGTCCCGGCTGGAACCGGGAGCCCGACCGCATCGACATGGTGCGGACGCGGGCGCAAATTCACGACGGCAAGAAAATCACGCTGAACTATCGCGACGAACACGGCCGCGACAGCGAACGCACGATCTGGCCGATCGCCATCGGCTATCTCGAAGCCGTGCGGCTGCTGGCGGCGTGGTGCGAGCTGCGCAAGGATTTTCGCAGTTTTCGAACCGACCGTGTCGTCGACGCGGTCTACCACGACGAAAAATATCCGGAGCGGCGCGATCTGCTCCGGGCGAAATGGCGCAGGAGCCTGGTCTGGGAGGCGCCGAAAGATACCTGATGGCCGGCCGCCTCATTCCGCGCTAAACGATGGCGCATGGAAACCAGCAGTCCAGCCATTGACGTCCAAAACCCCTGCCAGGCCTGCGGCGCCTGCTGTGCCTATTCGCAGAACTGGCCGCGCTTCACCACCGAGGACGACGCGGCGCTCGACTTGATCCCGGAAAAATTCGTCAACGAGAGACTGTCGGGCATGCGCTGCGACGGCGACCGCTGTTCGGCGCTGTCGGGCCGGATCGGGGTTGCGACCTCGTGCACCATCTATGCGGTGCGGCCCGAAGTGTGCCGGACCTGCATGCCCGGCGATGCCGAATGCGAGATGGCGCGGCGGCGGCACGGCCTGCCGGCGCTAGGCTGATCCCGGGTCGTCCCGGCGAGACCGGGGACCCATACCGCGTGATCTACCGATAAGGCGATTTGGTCGACGCCTTCCAAAACAAAGGAGTTCGGTGGTTATGGGTTCCTGCTTTCGCGGGAACGACGGCCATTGGATTACGCCGTGACCGCCTTGGCGAGATCTTCGTCGAGCTCGTCCTCGACCGGCGCGAAGGTCGAGAGCGGCTTGGTCGAGAGCGTGATCGGCTTGCG
The DNA here is from genome assembly GCA_963825105.1 of uncultured Alphaproteobacteria bacterium. GTDB lineage: Bacteria > Pseudomonadota > Alphaproteobacteria > Rhizobiales > Xanthobacteraceae > Bradyrhizobium. The sequence goes on along the minus strand of CAWGSB010000010.1, from coordinate 48,821 downwards.
GTTCTGGACGATGATGGCGCGGAACGCGCGGCCGGTTCGCGGGACAGCGCGTAAAGCGTGGAGCCGACGCGGCCGCCCAGCTCGATCAGTTCGCGTTCGCTGCAGCTTGCGGCGATCGAGAGCGCCAGCGTGTGCAAATGGCTTCTGCGATAGCAGAACAGCGCCAGCATGGCCCGGACGTCGGAAGAGACGCTCTCCACCAATCGGGGCAGGCCGTTTTCGTTGGCGCGGTACATTTCGCCGAGCAATTCATCCCGGACCGGGCAGAAATCGTTCTCGAAGGCTTCGCGGCTTGAAAACATTTGCATATCCCCCGCCGCGAAGGATGCAGTGCAACTCTCTAACGAAAGGTTAACCACGGCCCCCGGTAGCCGTCCCGGGGGGCTTGAAGGGATGAGCCGAATCGGACAGCGCGGCGGCGCGCGATCGGCTCGACGCAAATCGCCGCGGCCTGTGTTAGGTGAACGCCACGATGCCCATGACCTGCACCATCTCAGACCTTCGGCAGCGCCCCGAATTTTTCGATCGCGTCGCCGACCGGATCTGGCAGGCGTGGTGGAAGGCGGACGGCCATCCGCCCGACTATATTGCGGGCCGCCTGCGCGAGAACCTGAACGCGACGCCGATTCCGTTCGCGCTGGTCGCCCACGACGACGGGGTGTTTCTCGGCACCGCCTCGGTGATCGCCTCCGATCTCGCGGAGCGTCCGCAACTGACGCCGTGGGTCGCGGCGGTGTGGGTCGAACCGCCGGCGCGCCGGCACGGCGTCGGCGCCGCGCTGGTCAACCGCGCCGCGCAAGATTGCTTCGCGCTGGGCTTTGGCCGCGCCTATCTGTGCGCGCGGCCGCAACGTTCGGAATTTTACCGGAGGCTGGGCTGGACTCCGATCGAACGGGATGTCGGACCGAACCATCTGAACGTGTTTATCCGGGACGCCGGTCCCGAAGCCGCCCGGATCAAGGATTCGCCGCCATGAAAATCGACAGGCCGAAACCGGTGAGGTGATGCAGCGCCTGGTCGACGCCGATCAGCGTCCAGAACCACGGATGCTTGTTCTCCTGCGTCACGCCGAAATTCGCGGCGCAAAATCCCTTGGCGCGGTCGACCGTGATGTGGATCAAGAAATCGATCACGGCGACGAACCAGAACCGCGGCGCGACGATCAGGATCAGCGTCATTGCAACCGCAAGGTGCACGAGACAGTGGGCCAGCAGCGGCAGCGCCCAGCCGGTCTTCTGGTCCTTGCCGATGGCCATCCAGGACGTCTGCAGCACGAAATCGGCGATGACGTGCTTGACGGTAAGCAGCAGCATCCATCCGATCAGCGCGCCTACCGGGACCGACGAGGACATGGGGGGAAACGACAAAGCTGACGTCCTCGCTCGGACTGGCTTGGAATGATTAAAGACAGCGGGGAGGCGTTGGCGCCACTTCTTCGCAAACCCCGGACAATTCGACCGGTATTGGTCATTTATGACATCTCCCGGGCCAGAATGCACCCTCGGGGAACCCGAAAAACGCCAAGTGTGGCCTTACGGCGATATGCCGCGGCATTGACGGCGACCCCGCCGGTAAGGTTACCGGCGGGCCCGATTTGCAATCCGCAACGAGGCGGATATCATTGGTAAACGGAAAATTATCGTTCTTTTTTAGTCATTTACGATCTCGTCGGGCGATCCGCGGCGCCGATCAGGCGACGAAATCGCCCTTGCTGGTCGCGGGTATGAGCCATGAGCGCTGAAGTCCCAACGCCGATACGTGAACGAGCCGCCCAAGCGCTCGCAGGTTGTCCGGAGCAACCGCCGCCAGGTGCTGCTGTTCGCCGTCCTGACACTGATTCTGACGGTAGCGACGGTCGCATGGGGCGGCCGCACCTGGCTGAGGAATTCCGAAACGCTGGTCTTCGCCGTCGGCGACGGCAACAGCCTGGAGGCCCGCTTTGCCGCCAGGCTTGCCACCGTGCTGAAGAACACCAATTCGCGGCTGCGCCTCAAGATCGTGTCCAGCGCCGACAGCGCCAAAGCGCTCGCGGCGTTCGACCACAGGCAGGCCGACCTGGCGGTGCTGCGCACCGACGCCAAGGTCCCGCAGCGCGCCCGCGCGCTGGCCGTGCTGGAGCACGATCTGGTGCTGCTGATCAGCCCCGGCGGCAAAAAGATAAAATCGCTCGCCGAGCTCCGGAAGAAGAAGATCGCCGTGCTGGCCGATGGCGACAGCGGCGTGGCCTTCGTCCGCAATGCGCTGGAAATTTCCGACGGCGCCGACGTCAATTCGCGGGTCCAGCCGGCGCCGCCGAATTCGACGCTCGACAAACTGTTCGCATCCGGCGGTTACGGCGCGGTCGTCGCCATCGCCCACGCCTCGACGCTGGTGAAGGACAAGCGCTACGAGCAATACGCCAGGCGCGGCGGCTTCACCGTCAACGCGATCGACGAATCGAAAGCGCTGGCGAGGCGAAACCCCGGCATCTCCGAGGAAACGCTGGCGACGGGCATGCTGTCCTCCTCGCCGGCGATACCCGATGACGATATCGATACCATCGGGCTGCAGTGGCTGCTGGTCGCGCAGTCCAGGATGGCGACGACGACGGCCGGAGACCTCGCGCGCGCGATCTACGAAAACAAGGCCGAGCTCGCGCTGGAAGACGGTTTCGCCTCCAGGATCGAACCGGCGGACACCGACAAGGACGCCTTCATCGTCGCGCACCAGGGCGCCGCCGAATACATCAACGACGACACCAAGTCGTTCATGGACCGCTACAGCGACATGATGTATCTCGGCGCCGGCGCGCTCAGCGTGATCGGCTCGATCTTCGCCGCGATCTACACCAAGATCACCCGCGTCGCGCCGGAGAAGGCCAGCGAGCTCGCGACCGCCATTCTCGACATCGGCGAAAAAATCGAACACGCCAATTCGCTGGATGCGCTCGAAGCGCTGCAGGACGAACTCGAGGACATCCTTCGCGGCGCGGTGATCGGACTGCGCGACGGAACCATCTCGACCGACGGGCTGGAAACATTCAAGCTCGGCTACGAATTCGTGCGCGACGACATCGAGATGCGCCGCGAGCACCTGAAGCGGCACGCCGGCCACGAGGACAATGTGGTGATCGTCAAGACCGCGCAAAGCGCGTAAGCTCGGCATTTCGCGAATTCGATTTCCAGACAGCCTGCCATCGCGACGGCAACTATTCCTCCCCTCCCCGCGAAGCGGCGGGGAGGGGTTGGGGGTGGGGGGCGGTGCCGCATACACTGAAGCTGCATTCCTGCCGATGACGCCCCGCCCCGACCCCTCCTCGCCGCGCGCAATGGCGCGTGGAGGGAGGGGAGATCAACGAGCACGGTTTCGCGATCTCGCCGCCGATTACGCGCGAGTTTTGCCCTGAAATTCCCGCCCTCTCCAAACAGAGGGCGCAGGGAATGCCGGGCGCCCGATGCGCCCGATAGCCGCGTGTGCAATGATAGTGGTAGAACGCACACGCGTTAGTCAGGTCACACCGGAATCACCCGGCATTCCCCGCGCAATGGTTTTAACGGTTTCCTTCGCGCTCTCCCCGGTGACCGGGCTTTCTTGCCACCGTCGCCCGCGAAAGTTGCTTCCGCGAACTTGACGCCAGCGTCGGGGCGTCAGGACCACACGACTTCGCCGTCCGCAAGAAAGCGCCCTCGTCTTTGGCACTTCCTTGCGTCCACCGCATCCCGCCCCGCGGCCGTGACGATCGCGTGTCGCCCCTCTGTGGGGCGGGACGGCGGGAGTTATGAAAGTGATTTGGGGTTAGATCGAATGATAACGACCGCGGCAGATTGGCACGACGGCGCAAAGTGGCGCCGAACCTGTGGAAAATTGCGCCAGCGCGTAGGGCGCGTTAGCGAAGCGTAACCCGCCTCCTTGTCTTATCATCGGAAAATGGCGGCGTTTCGCTTCGCTAATCCGCCCTAAAAGCTCTCCAACTCGCCGCGGTCAAAGCTATTACCTTAAGCGATTCCTCGGCTCCGTCCGCGACGCCTTTTTCGAAGTCTCCCTCGATCCGGCCCATCTGGTTGGTTACGTGCGCGAAGCAAAGCACCGCGCGATCGCGGGCTTTCGCAAAAGCGTAGAGCGCGGCCGCCTCCATCTCCACTGCCAGAATGCCGGCGTTTCTTGCCGCGCCGATCGCCTGCTCGGTTTCCCGAAAGGGAGCATCCGTGGTCCATGTCGCGCCGGACTGGACCGGAATGCCCGCCGCAGTCAGCGCTTCTCGCGCCAATTGCGTCAGATGCACAGCCGCTTCGCTGTAATCGGAAGGCGGCAGGTAGTGGTAACTCGTGCCTTCGTCGCGAAGCGCACGCTCGATGACAATGAAATACGGCGGCGCCTGCACGGGAAGAATTTGGCCTGAGGAGGTCATGCTCACAAGAAGCCGGCAGCCCGGACGCGAACAGCTCCTCGGCGACAAGGACCGCAAAAGCGGCGCCAACGGCGCAGCCCAGGATGCCATATTCATGCCCGCCTTCACGAAAGACATCGAGATCGGTGTGGTAGCAAGCCCAGCCGGGATGGCGGCTGGCCGAGCCGGCGGCGCGCAGATATCGAACCATGTCGCCATCGGGATCGAGGATGCAGATTTCCGGAACGGGGGCTGACGACAGGCCTTTCTGGCGGCGTGCTTCGCGCAACAGGTTCTCCGGCCTGAAGGCGGACGGCGCATCGTAGTGCTTGTGCGACAGGATCGGCGGCATTTTTTCTTTTCTCACTGTCATGGTGCTCCGTATCCGCCAGCCATTCATTCCACCTTCTTGGCCGCAGACATGGCCAGGAATGCAGCTCCGAACGTTGTCTGCTGCCCAAGCCATAAATCAACCGGGGCAAGGAGCCGTGCCGCCACGCCGCACGGTGGATAGTGCACGGCTCCGCGTATCGCAACGACACGCAGCCCCGCCGCCTCCGCGAGCCTCCGGAGGTCTGCCGCCGTCCGGAACTTCACTGCGCGCCAGACCGGATGCCCCAGCCAGCCGCGCATGCGCCGTTGCGCGGCCCAAAGGCTCCAGCGTCCGAGTTCGCCGACGACAAGCCGTCCTTCGGGCTTGAGCACGCGGGCGATTTCGGTCAACGCGTGCTCAGCGTCCTGAACAAAGCAGAGGACGGTCACCGCCACCACAACATCGAAAGTGGCGTCATCGAAGGGCAGGCTCTCGACGTTGCCCTCTACGAGCTGAACCCGGGTGGCTTCATTTTCGGCGCGAAGACGGGCGGCTGCAATCATTGACGGGTCGGCATCGAGCGCCGTTACTGTTGCGCCTTGCCGCGCCAGTTCGAATGCCATTGCGCCATCGCCGCAACCGACATCGAGCAGTTTTTTGCCGGCAACCCTGCCGAGAAGTCCCGCGAGCAGTTGCCGCTCAAGGGCGTCGGTGATCCGGCCGAGACGGCTCGATCTCCACCGGACGTACAACTCGGTCAGCTCTTCCGCCGGTTGCGCGCCGCCCATGCGGTGTTCCGAAGAGATGCTTGCTGTGTCCGAACGCGCCACCGGTCATGACGCGACGGCGAGGACGCCGTTCAGGCGTTCAACCACGGCTTCGATTTCCTCGTGCGTCGTCCCACGCCCGAGGCTGAAGCGGATGGCACCCATGCCCACTTCCGGCGTGACGCCCATCGCCTCAAGGACGGGCGACAGCTCGATGCGCCCCGCATGGCACGCCGAGCCCGTCGAGGCGGCGACGCCGTCCAACCGTTCCAGTATCTCGGCGCCGACGCGGCCAATGAAGGAAACATTGAGCGTGTTCGGCAGACGATGCGCAGGATGTCCGTTGAGGGCGATGCGATTGCCGAACCGCGACTGTAGTTCGCGCCAGAAGTGGTCGCGCAAGGCGCGCACCCGATCCATCGACGAGAGATCACGCGCCAGCTCGCAAGCCTTGCCGAGACCGACCGCCAACAACGCGCTCTCGGTTCCGGCGCGCCGCCCGCTCTCGTGTCCGGCCCCGTGAATGAGCGGCTCGAGTCGGACGCCACGGCGCACGAACAGGGCGCCGACACCCTTGGGCGCATAGAGCTTGTGTCCGGCGATCGAGAGCAGATCGACGCCGAGCCCGTTCACGTCAGTCGCAATCTTGCCGACCGATTGAGCGGCGTCGGTATGAAAGAGGACGCCATGCTCGCGGGCGATGCGCGCGCACTCCTCGATCGGCTGGATGGTGCCGACCTCGTTGTTGGCGTGCATGACGCTGACGAGGATCGTGCGCGGCGTGATGGCCCGATTTAAGTCGTCGGGATCGACGCGCCCGTATCTATCCACGGGCAGGTAAGTTATGCGTGCGCCCAGGCGCTCAAGAAACCGGCACGGTTCAATGATCGCCGGGTGTTCGATCCGCGTGGTGATGATGTGATCGCCACTGTCGCGCCGTGCAAGTACACGCCTTTGAGCGCAAGATTGTTGGCCTCGCTTCCACCGCTGGTGAAGACGACCTCATCCTCCTCACAGCCGAGCAGAGCCGCAATCTGCCCGCGCGCTTTTTCAAGGGCGGCTTTCGCAGGCGCGGCGGCCCAATGTCCGCTCGACGGGTTGCCGAAGTGATCCGCAAGAAACGGCATCATCGCGGCGGCGACCGCCGGATCGATCGGCGTGCTCGCGTTGTAATCGAGATAGATGCGCTCCGTGGTCATGCTGCCGTGACCCTGCCCGTTGCGCCGGGAGTTGTCCGACGTTCATCGGCTGCCTCGACAGGTGTCTCGACTAGCCGAGCTCCGAGAAAACCGCCTGCGCCGATTGAAACTGCCGCGAGAACAGAGCCGAGCGACAATGTTGAGACCCCCGTCAGGCCCTGGCCGATCGTGCAGCCCATGGCTAACACGCCGCCCGCACCCATCAAGACGGCTCCGCCCAACTGGCGAATGAAGTCCCGCTGGTCGCCAAATCCCTCGATCTGAAACCGGCGCCGAACCAGCGCCGTCAGGAAGGCCCCGAGGATGACGCCGCCCACCAGCGCGATCCCGAAGTTGGCGCTCATGCCGGTGAAGAGCATGACGTACTGCAGGCTGTCGCCGAGCGGCGCGACGAACGTCAGGCTCGCAGGCGGCATCGGGTTGAACTCGTCCTGCGCGAGAGCGCCAGTGAGATACCAACCCGCCGTCACCAGCAAACCGATCGCCAGACCAGCGACAATATTGCGCGGCGAGCAACGAAAGGCCAAGTTTGCGAAGCAGAACACCGCAAGAGCACCAGCGGTGCCAAGGGCGACGATCCAGCGCGCGGGTTCAGCCGCCATCCCTAAAGCTCCGGCAAGGAGTTCCGGCACGCCGGCAGCGCCGAGATTGACGCGTGTGAGGCGTTCCAGTTCGACGCGGCCTGGTGCAAGAATGCCACGCATCGTGGCATAGGCGACGGCGGCGAAAACGAGAACGACAACGAAGGCGCGCAGATTCCCCCCGCCGAGGCGAACGAGGTTCCGCGCGGCGCATCCTTGCGCCAGCATCATGCCGATTCCGAACATGAGACCGCCCATCACGAGGCCAGCGAGGTTCAAAGGGGCCGTCAGATACACAGCCTTGCGCAGGTCCACCACCTCGAAGCCCAGCAGCATCTGAGTGGAACAGATCGCCACGGCCATCGCCAAAAGCCAGGCGCGCAAGCGGTTGCCGTCGCCGGATCGCACGAAATCAAGGATCGCCCCGCTGCTGCAGAAGGCCGTGGCTTGCGCAACACCTCCGAACAGCATGCCGATCGCCAGACCGCCAAGCGTGGCAAGCTGCGCCGGTTCCCACTGACCCATGTCCTGCTCCTTGAATACCGATGAGCGTGCAGGCGTTCTTTCGAGTTCGAGACAACCTCCGCTCAGAAGACCAGCACCTTATCGGCCTCTAGCGGTCGCCGCAGCGAGTTCGTCCATGGTGCTGCGGCGAGCGCCCGCCAGCACGGCGGCGTCGTCAAGACCGCGCGCATCCATGCAGGTGCCGCACAGCAGCACCTTGCCGTTGGCCGACAGCACGCGCTTGAGCATGCGCTCGACATTGTAATAGCCATCCGGGGTCTTCTGGCCCGTCTTCGCGGCCACCACGGCGTCGGCCATCAGGAACACGGTGACGGCGGTTGCGGGCTCATTCTTGATGAGCGCGAGCGCCAGGCGCAGGCCATTGTAGCACCGCTCGGTGCCATAGGGTGGGTCATTCAGGATGAACAGGATTTGCACTGGCGTCCTCTCTGCGCTGCTTCGAGCGCGCTTCGACCGGAAAGCATCTTGCAGACGATCGATGCTTTGACGGCTTATTCACCGAGCACGCGGCGCCGCTCCTCGAACTCGTCCTTGTCGATCTCGCCGCGAGCAAAGCGCTCCTTGAGAATGTCGAGCGGCGTGCGATGCGACGGCGCGGTCGCCTGCCCTGGCCCGCCGGCCCAGCGGACGAGAAGGACCACGACGGCGATCACCACGGCGAGCACCAGGATCATGAACAGCGGACCGAATATCATGCCGTACCATCCTCCACCCCACCACATCATATGTGGCCCATAGGCGTATCTGTCGGCGTCTGACGACGTCTGCGCCCACACCGCGCCAGGCATAAGGACCAGAGCGGACCCGGCTGCGGCGACCATCTTGATCAAGGCTTTTGGCATTGGCTTGCCTCCATCCATCTTGGCAGGTCATCGAATTGTCATTTTAGTTGGCCGAGCGGTTTGGCATTTTGCGCAAGATCAAGAGAGCGGCGCTCGCGCATGAGCACGGCGACGACGGCTCCCGAAAGAAACGTCAGCGCGGCAATCGACCCGATGGCCCACGTCATTCCGAAAATGTCGGCGATGATGCCCGCCGAGAGCGCCCCGATGGCGTAACCGAGGTCGCGCCAGAAGCGGTAGACGCTGAGCGAGCGCGCGCGCCAGGTCGGATGCGAGGCGTCGGAAACGGCCGCGATCAGGCTCGGGTAAACCATCGCGGTTCCGAGTCCGAGCAGAAGACTGCCGACGAGCCACCATTCGAACTGGCGCGTTGCGGCGGTAAGGAACAGGCCGGCGGACTGAATCCACATGCCGGCAACGATCAGGCCCTTGCGGCCCCAGCGATCGCTCAAGGGGCCGGTGGCGACCTGCAGGATTCCCCATGTCGCGGGATAGACCGCCTTCAGAATGCCGATGCGCTCGACGCCGAGGCCGAAGGAGGCGAAGAACAGCGGGAAGATGCCCCAGCTCATGCCGTCGTTGAGGTTATTGACGAGGCCAGCTTGCGACGCGGCGAAGAGATTGCGGTCGCCGAACGAGGTGAGCACGAAAATTTCCCGGAAGCTCATCGGAGTTGATTGCTGTGAAGTCGCACGCGGCTTCGAGCCGGACGTGATCACGTGTGTCGCGGACCAGCATGATCGACAGCAAGGCCCCCAGGACCGCATAGCCGATACCGAGATAGATCGGCACCGGTCGAAGACCGTATCGGGAGGCGAGATAGCCGGTGAGGAATGCCGTGACGCCGACGGCGAGGTAGCCGGCGAACTCGTTGAGGCCGACGGCAAGGCCGCGCGACTTCGGCCCGACCAGATCGACCTTCATGATCACCGTCATCGACCAGGCAAGCCCCTGATTGATGCCGAGCAGCGCATTGGCCGCAATGATCCATCCCCAACTCGGAGCCCATATGATCATGAAGGGGACGGGCAGCCCGACCAGCCAGCCGAGGACGAGAACACGCTTCCGGCCCCAGGCATCGGCGAGTTGGCCCGAGACGAGATTGGCAAGGGCCTTGATCACGCCGAAGCTGACGATGAAGGAGACGACGATCGTCGTCGAGGCAATGCCGAACTCTTCCGATCCGATCAGCGGCACGACCGTTCGCTCGATCCCGACCATGCCGCCGACGAAGGCATTGATCAGGATGAGCAGCGCGAACTGCCGCCAGTTTTCCTTGAGCCCGAGCCTGACACGCGAGCCTGTTGACTGTGGAATCGATGCCGCTTCGCTCATCGGTCAGGCTGCCGCGGCGGTCGCGCCGGAGTTCGCGGCTCTCAGTGCGGCCGCCTCGGGCGGGGCCGGCGGAATCTCGGCGAGCATGAAGCGGATGAACTCGGCTTGCTCCTCGATCCTGAACGCCTCGTTGTGGCGTTTCTCGAAGCCGATGGTCGACCAGGGCTTGCCGCTCAGACGCCGGCCGCACACCGAGCCGGCATAGGCGCCGGGCAGAACCTCGACGTAGTCCGGGAGCGCCTTGAGCCGTCCCACGCTGCGGAACAGGTCCTTTGCGCCCTGTTCAGCGCTGACGGCGAGCTCCGTGCGGCCGAGGTCGCCGACCATCAGAGTGTGGCCGGTCAGCACGAACCAGGGCTCGTCGGCCCGGGTGCGATCGCTCACGAGAATGCAGATGTGTTCCGGCGTGTGGCCCGGCGTGTGCAGCACCTTCGCGGCGACGTTGCCGAGCGGAAGCACCTCTTCGTCGCGCGCTCCTCTGAAAGGAAACGAAACCTTCGCGTCGCGCCGAGAGCACATACTCTGCGCCGGCCGCCTCGGCGAGCTGCCGGCCTGCCGAGAGATGGTCGGCATGAACATGGGTGTCGATGACAAAGAGGATGCGCATGCCGGCAGCCTCTGCGGCGCGCAGATAAGGCTCGATCTCGCCGACCGGATCGACGACGGCTCCGGCCGCACGTCCGCCACAGCCGAACAGGTATGAGATGCCGACGGGATCCTGGTGCAGGAATTGACGGAGGATCATGGCTTGCACTCCCGAATTTCCGACGAGATAGTAACATTCAATCATTCTGCTGAATGTTTCACTGAGAGGAAGCCGTGTCAAGCACCGGACCGAAACAAGCGATCTTTGCCAGCCTTGCCGAAGTGGCCCAGGCGCTCGGCCACGCCCACCGGCTGGAACTGCTGGAGCACGTCGCCCAGGGCATGCGCAGCGTTGAGGAACTTTCCGCGCGGGCCAATCTGAGCTTCGCCAACACGTCGCGACACCTGCAGATCCTTCGGCGCGCGCGCCTCGTCGATACCGAACGACGCGGAAAGCACGTGCTGTATCGGCTCGCCGGCGATGACGAAGTGGTTGACGCTGATGCGGGCGCTCGGACGTGTGGGCGAGCGGAACGTGGCCGAGGTCAATCGCATCATGACCGACTACTTCCATGCTCGCGACGCGCTGGAGCCTGTGTCGCGAGAGGACCTGGTCTCCGGCTGCGTGACGGGCTTGTCACGGTTCTCGACGTGCGGCCCGAAGACGAGTTTGCGCTCGGGCATCTTCCCGGCGCGCTCAATATCCCGCTTGGCAAACTGGAAGCATCGCTTGAGCGAGCTGCCGGCGGACCGCGAGGTCATCGCCTATTGCCGCGGTCCCTATTGCGTTCTCTCGTTCGAGGCGGTCGCGGCGCTTCGCGCGCGCGGCTATCTCGTCCGCCGGCTTGAGGATGGTTATCCCGAATGGAAGGCTGCGGGTTTGCCGGTCGAAGCCGTGGCCTGAATAGGGAAACAACCGACAGATGCCGTTGACGGCACTGCGCGCGAAAGCGATCGCGCGAACGAACGTTCAAGATCATTGGTACCCAAGGAGCAAGTGTTATGGCCTTTCTAAGCCGCTTGTCGGCAGCCCTGCTGGGCGTGACACTTCTGGTCGGTCCGGCTGCTGCCGAGAGCCCGGCCATCAAGGCCATGCAGGATTACATGGAGTTCGCTCCCTATGAGGCCGGCATCATCGTGCCGCAGCAGCTCTCGAAGGAAATATTCGACAGCGTCGTGTTCATCGACACGCGGGATGCCGCGCAGTTCGCCACAGGTTCGATCCCGGGCGCGCGCAATATCGAATGGCGCGAGGTGCTCAGCCGCATCGATGAAATCCCCAAAGACAAAAAGGTCATCCTGTTCTGCAACACCGGCAGCCTTTCAGCCCAGGCCGCATTCGCGCTGCGGGTTGCGGGACGCGACAATGTCGTCCTGCTGCAAACCGGACTCGACGGATGGAAAAAAGATGCTGCCTATAAGCCTTGAAGCAGAGGTGGCAGGCGTGCCGTCTCGAACCATGAGGGTAGCTCATCCTTCGAGACGCGGCGAAGACGCCGCTCCTCAGGGTGAGGGTAAATTCACCCCGCCGCCGCATTCGCGCCGGCGGACAGCGCCCGCGCCCTGATCTCCGCGATGGTGCGCTTGAGCGCGACCTGCCGCGGATCGGGCAGCGCGGCGGCGCGCGCCTCGGCGATCGGCGCCGGCGAGATCGGCCAGCGGCAGCACGCCGTCGAAGGTCGGCTTGGCGAGGCCATCGATGATCGCATGCCAGTCGGCGAGACCCTGGCGATAGGCGTCGCCATAGCCCTGGATCATGGTCGCGGTCTGCACGATGGCGGATGCCGCCTTCGGCTGCTTCTCCAGGCTGCGGCCGATCATGTGCAGCCAGCGCTCGACCCAGACGCGCTCCCTGGCGTAGCGCACCGAGAACAGCCGCCATCGCCGCAACGACGCCTCGATCTTCAGACGGCGAATGCCCCACCGGCTGTTCGTGCTGAAGCGGATCGAGACCGGCTTGTGCGTCCAGCCCACCCATTCCAGCGCATCGAGCACCGGCTCGGCGACAACCGCGGGAAGCGCGCCGATCAATTCATCGAGCCGGAATTTCCTGACGTCGTCGGCCGATGGCGCGCGCGGACCGCCGGCCGCCGTCTCGAATTCGGCGAGCTTCAGCTGCGCGATCCGGATCGGATCCTGATAGCTCATGCGCATCGCCATCAGCCGGGCGATTTCGCCGAGCATCGCCTCATCGACGCCGCGCCGGCCGACGAAGCGCCGCACCCGGTCGACATAAAGCTGCGCGTAGCTCGAGCCCTGATAGTCCATCAGCAGATGGATGCCGTCGCTGACATCAGCCACCGCGCTGTCGGGCAAGCCTTCGGGCAGGAATGGCGGCGTGCCGTCGTCCTCGCCGATGAAATCGGCGAGCAGATAGCGGAGCGAGGAAAGGACACCTTGCCACCCTGGCGGTCCCGGTCTTGTCAGGCGGGCTTCGGCGCAGCGGCCGAGGCGCGACGCCGCCTGCTGCGCCAGCCGCTGCTCCAGCGTTGCGATGTTCTCAAACAGCCGGGCGCTGGCAAGACGAAGAAAGTAAAAGCCGAACGCCGGATTCTGCACGTAGAGTTCCTCGACCTTGGTGTAGCTGACGCTCAGGATCGACGCCGGCCTCGACGCATTCCAGCGTCTGGGTCCGCATGTTCGACGGCGACAGCATGCCGAGTTCGCCGACGATGGCGCCCACCGGCAATTCGATGCCGGATTCGACCAGCCTGAACCGGCCGCTGACGATGTAGAGCATGTCCTCGGCCTTCTCGTCCTTGTAGAACAAGCACCTCGCCGGCGCGCGCATTTGCGCTCGGTCATGAACGGCTTCAGCCACTCCATCGACAGGTCGCTGTTGACCGATTTCTTGACGTCGCGCACCAGCTGCAGCATCTGGTGCAGCCGGTAGGAATTGAGCACCAGCACCACCGACTGCACCATGATGACCAGATAATTATGGGTCGGGATCGCCGTCGCGATCAGGACGATGTTGGTGAGAATGCCGAAAACCCGCAACGGGATCATCGTCCGCATCGTGGTGGTCGCAACGACGAAAACGGACGCGAACAGAGTGCCGGCAGTGCCGGCGTGTTCTGCGAGATGTGAGGTATCCATCGGAGGCCAACCAACTTTTGAGGAGTGAACGGTTTCGCGGTTCGCAGCGCGCTGCCCGTCATCATAATGTCCGCGGGAGCTTTTGATATACGGGGAAAAGGCGACGTTTTGTCCGGGATTTTAGCCGATCCGCGCCAAAAAATTCCGCTCCCGCCGGGCTCTGCGAGCCCCGTTCGGACCGGCCCGCGGCGGGCGATAACGCTGTTTTCGGCGCCTCGTTGACGGCCTCCCCCCGCCCGGGCACTTTGGGGGACCGGTCACGCGCAAGCCATGGCCGTATCAGGTTTCTTCCAGCGACAGGCGCCGCCTCCCGATGTCCAAGCCGCTTGTTTTCTCCCAGCTCTGGCGCAATTCGCGGCCGCGACCGCCGGCCGCAACATGACCAAGGCGGCCTATGTCGCGGTTGCGGCCGGCGTCGTCATGATGCTGCTGCTCACGGTCGACCCCGCCTATGAGGCGGCGCATCACTGGGTCGACGCGGTGCTGTGGGCGTGTCTGGCTTTCTTCGTGTTCGAATGGGTGGTCCGGCTTCGCCACGCCTCTCTGGCGCAACGCGGATGGGCTTACGCGCTATCCGGCCGCGGGCTGGTGGACGCCGTCGCCGCCGCGGCCATACCGCTCGCCCTCGTGCTCGGCGCCGATCCCAAATCGGCGTGGCTGCTGGGCGTGTTCTGGATGCTCAAGGTGGTCCCGGGGATTCCGGGATTGCGGCAGTTGCGCCGGGTGCTGGTGCTGGAATCCGGGCCGCTGCTGAGCGTGCTGGTGATCTTCCTGATGGTGCTGTTTCTCGCCTCGGTGGCGGTATATTTTCTGGAACGCGACGTCCAGCCGGCCACCTTCGGCAGCGTGCCGGCGGCCTTGTGGTGGGCGGTCGCGACCCTGACCACCGTGGGATATGGCGACGTGGTGCCGATCACGCCGCTCGGCCGGCTGGTCGCGGCGTTCGTGATGATCTGCGGGCTCGGCGTGTTCGGGCTCTGGACCGGTATCCTCGCCACCGGCTTTGCCGCGGAGACCCGCCGCGACAATTTCCTGAAGACCTGGGAATCGGTGAGCAAGGTGCCGTTCTTTGCAGCCCTCGGCCCGTCGGCGATCGCCGACGTGACGCACATGCTGCGCACCATGGACCTGCCGGCGCGCACCATGATCATCCGCAAGGGCCAGGCCGGCGACTGCATGTATTTCATCGCCGCCGGCGAGGTCGAGGTCGATTTGCCGGGCAAGAAGGTGAGGCTCGGCGAAGGCGCGTTCTTCGGCGAGATGGCGCTGCTCGGCAACAATCTGCGCTCCGCCAATATCACCACCACGCGGGTGTCGCGGCTGCTGGTGCTCGATCTCGTGGACTTCCGCATGCTGATGGCGCGGCATCCCGATCTCGCCGAGACCATCGACGCCGAAGCCAAGCGGCGCGCGCTGGAGAACAAATAGATGCAAGGACAGAGACATGTCGACAGCCGCCGAGCCGGCGAGCGCGCCGGTGCTCGAGATCGAGGGCGCGCGCGCCACCATCCGCCTCAACCGGCCGAAGCATCTGAACCGGCTGCAGCCCGACGACCTCGATGCACTGATAAAACTGTTCGACCGGATCGAGGCCGATGCCGCGATCAGGGTACTGGTGCTGACCGGCACCGGCCGCGCCTTCAGCGCCGGATACGATCTCGGCTCGATCGCCGAACGCGCGGCCAACGCGCAAGAGCAGACCGCGGGATCGGCGTTCGAGATCGTCGTCAACCGGCTGGAGGATCTCGCGGTGCCGACGATCTGCCGGCTCAACGGCGGCGTCTATGGCGGCTCGACCGATCTGGCGCTGGCCTGCGATTTCCGCATCGGCGTCGACACCTGCGAGATGTTCATGCCGGCGGCCCGGCTCGGGCTGCATTATTACAAGAGCGGCATCAAGCGCTACGTGTCGCGGCTCGGCGCCGACAACGCCAAGCGGCTGTTCCTGACCGCCGAGAAGATCGGCGCCGCCGAGATGCTGCGGATCGGCTATCTCACCGCGATGGTGCCGCCGGAGGCGCTCGACGAAGAGGTCGACAGACTGGCGGCAATCCTCGCCGGCAATGCGCCGGTCGCGATGCGCGGCATGAAGCGCGCCATCAACGAATTCGCCCGCGGCGAGCTCGACGAAGAAGCCGCCGACCGCCGCCACCGCGACAGCATGCGCGGCGCCGAGATCAAGGAAGGCATCAAGGCGTTTGCGGAAAAGCGGCCGCCGAAGTTTTGAATCAATGCTTCGCCGGAGCCTGGCCTCGCCCTCATCCTGAGGAGGCGGCTCTTGGCGCCGTCTCGAAGGACGAGGGCCGGCCCCATCCTTCGAGACGCGCGCGAAGACGCCGCTCCTCAGGATGAGGCCGTGAGTAGCTCCGCAGCCAGCGCGCCAGAATGTCGTCCTTCGCCGGCCCCACGAAACATTCCGGAAACACAATTCTTGGCCGCGCGCTTGAACGCGCGGCGAAGTCGGTTCGACAGAGGGGCAGGGACACAACAACGGCTTCGCGCCAACACTGGAGATTAAGACAATGCTTCGCAAGATTGCTCTTGGACTGATCGCCGCGGCTTCCCTCAGCGTTGCTGCTGTGGCTCCCGCTTCCGCGCATGGCTTCCATGGCGGCGGCTGGGGTACACGGCGGCTGGGGCCACGGCTTCGGCTTCGGCGGCCTCTATATCAACACCGGCGTCAGCGACTGCTATCAGCAGCAGATGGTTCAGACCCGCCACGGCCTGCGCCTGCGCACCGTCAACGTCTGCGCCTACGACATCTACTGATCGCGCACGAACTGCCCGCAGTGGAAACCCCGATCGCCTCGGCGATCGGGGCTTTCCTGATTGTTGTCGCGGCTATTCGTCGACGAAGGTGACGGTATCGGCGATGCCGGCGCGCGTGGTGCGGTAGCTGTTGGCCTTGTGGTCGCGGTCGGGATACCCGAACGAAATGCCGCAGACCACCTTGCGGTCGTCGCCGAGACCGAAATGCCGGCGCACCAGGTCGGAATGAAACGCCAGCGCCGCCTGCGGTATCGTGGCGATCCCCAGCGCCTGCGCCGCCAGCATGAAGCTCGTGACATAGCCGCCGCAATCGATCGCGCCATAGACGCCGAGCGCCTCGTCGGTATGGACGATGGCGACATGCGGCGCGCCGAAGAAATTGAAATTCTCCAGCGCCTGCTTGGCGTAGCCCGCCTTGTCGCCGCGGGGGATGCCGAGCGAGTTGTAAAGCTGGAAGCCGCTTTCGCGCCGGCGCTCCAGATAGACGCCGCGATATTCGCGCGGAAACGGAAAATCTCCGGTGTTCGGCCTGCCGCTGGAGGCCGCGCCGTAGATCACATCGCGGAACTTTTTGGTAGCCGCGCCGGAGGCGATCACGAGCTGCCACGGCTGGCTGTTGCACCACGACGCGGTCTTCTGCGCCGCCGTCAGTATCCGCTCGATGGTCGGGCGCGGCACCGGATCGGGCCGGAACGCGCGGCAGGAAAACCGTTCGCCCAGCAACTCCTCCAGCACGCCGATGCGCTGTTCGACGCTGTGCCGGCCAGCCGGCGCCTTCTCGACGACATCCGCCATGATCATCTTCCCTTGGTCGGGATCTTGTTGAACGGCACATCCTTGTCGACGCGGATGTCGCCGGGCAGCCCCAGCACGCGCTCGGCGATGATGTTGCGCAGGATTTCATCGGTGCCGCCGGCGATGCGGGTCGAGGGCGACGACATCATCATGGCCTGGAACTGACCGGCCGCCTCGGCGGTCTCGGGGTCGGTCAGCATGCCGGTCGCGCCCTGCAGATCCATCGCGTACATCGCGATGTCCTGCAGCATGGAGCCGGCGACCAGCTTGCCGATCGAGTTTTCCGGTCCCGGACGTTCGCCCTTGGACAAGCGCCGAGACCGCGCGGTAGCTGGTATATTTCAGGCCGGAGTTCTTCACCGCCCAGTTGGCGAGTTTCGAGCGCGTCGCGCGATCGTCGATCGCAAGCCCGTCCTCGGTCATCAGGTTGCTGCAGAACTCGAACAATTCGGGGAAGCCGGTCGCCAGCCGCGCGCCGATCGTCATCCGCTCGTTCATCAGCGTGGTCAGCGAGACGTTCCAGCCGTCGCCGACCGCGCCAAGCCGCTGCGAATCCGGAATGCGCAAATCGGTGAAGAACACCTCGTTGAATTCCTGCATGCCGTTGGCCTGCTTGATCGGCTTGACCTCGACGCCTTTGCTTTTCATGTCGATCCAGAACATCGTCAGGCCCTTGTGCTTGGGCACAGTTGGGATCGGTGCGGGTGATGAGAATGCCGTAATCCGAGTAATGCGCGCCCGAGGTCCAGATCTTCTGGCCGTTGATGATCCAGTGATCGCCGTCGCGCTCGGCGCGGGTGCGCAGGCCGGCGACGTCGGAGCCGCCGGCGGGCTCGGAGAACAGCTGGCACCAGATTTCCTCGCCGGAGGCGATCTTCGGCAGATAGCGCCGCTTGTCGGCTTCGCTGCCATAGGCCATCACCGTCGGCCCGCACATGCCTTCGCCGATCTGGAACGGGCTGGTGAGCTTGAAATAGATGCCCTCTTCCTGCTGCCAGATCACGCGTTCGACGGGCGTAGCACCCCGGCCGCCATATTCCTTCGGCCAGTGCAGGCAGACCCAGCCGCCCTCGGCCTTCTTCTTCTGCCAGGCCTTTGCCACCTCGACGATGTCGTGCTTCTTCAGCTTGATGCGGCCGAGCGAGGATTTTGAGAGCTCCGCCTCGAATTCCTTCGGCGCGTTGGCGTCGATCCACTTGCGGGCCTCGGCGCGGAACGCGGCTTCCTGCGGGGTGTCATCGAAATTCATGGCGAGCTTCCTTTCGTCATTCTCGCGGTCGTCCCGCGCGAACGCGGAGGCGCGTAACCACAGCTGATGTCTCGATCCGAAAGTTGCCAACAGCCGCTGCCTCAAGTTGACTGCCGCGGCTTGGCGTCTCCGCGTTCGCGGGGATGACGACTTAGTGATGTATCGCCACCTTCCATCACGCCCGTCCCTTGGTCGGTATCTTGTTGAACGGCACGTCCTTGTCGACCCGGATGTCGCCGGGCAACCCCAGCACGCGCTCGGCGATGATGTTGCGCATGATCTCGTCGGTGCCGCCTTCGACGCGGGTGCCGGGCGCGCGCAGCAGCATCGCCTGGAATTTTCCGGCGACTTCGGCGTCCTCTACCCCGCTCAGCACGCCGGCCGCGCCCTGCAGATCCAGCGCGTAGGTCGCGACATCCTGGACCATCGAGCCCGCCACCAGCTTGCCGATCGAATTCTCCGGTCCCGGGCGCTCGCCCTTCGACAGCGCCGAGATCGCGCGCATGCTGGTGTATTTCAGCCCGCTGGCCTTGACCGCCCAGTTGGCGAGTTTCGAGCGCACATTGCGGTCGTCGATCGCCAGGCCGTCTTCCAGCATCAGGCTGCTGCAGAACTCGAACAGCTCCGGGAAGCCGGTCGACACACCCGCGCCGATCGACATCCGCTCGTTCATCAGCGTGGTCAGCGACACGTTCCAGCCGTCATTGACCGCGCCGAGCCGCTGCGCGTCCGGAATCTTCACATCGGTGAAGAACACCTCGTTGAAATCGGACTGGCCGCTGGCCTGCTTGATCGGCTTGACCTCGACGCCTTTGCTCTTCATGTCCAGGAAGAACATGGTCAGGCCCTTGTGCTTGGGCACGTTGGGATCGGTGCGGGTCAAAAGGATGCCGTAGTCCGAGTAATGCGCGCCCGAGGTCCAGATCTTCTGGCCGTTGATGATCCAGTCGTCGCCCTTCTTTTCCGCGCGCGTGCGCAGGCCCGCGACGTCGGAGCCGCCGGCGGGTTCCGAGAACAGCTGGCACCAGATGTTTTCGCCCGACGCCAGCGGCGGCAGATAGTGGCGCTTCTGCTCCTCTTTGGCGAACGCCATCATGGTCGGTCCGCACATGCCGTGGCCGATGATGAACATGCCGCTGAGCTTGCCGAACGGGCCCTCTTCCTGCTGCCAGATCACGCGCTCGATCGGGGTTGCGCCGCGGCCGCCATATTCCTTCGGCCAGTGCAGGCAGGCCCAGCCGGCCTCGGCCTTCTTCTTCTGCCAGGCCTTTGCGACCTCGAGGATGTTGGCGCCCTTGAGCTGGGTGCGGCCGAGCGAGGACTTGCGCAGTTCGTCCTCATACTGCTTCGGCGCATTGGCCGCGATCCAGGCCTTCGCCTCGGCGCGGAACGCGGCTTCCTGCGGGGTGTCGTCGAAATTCATGGCTGTTCTTTCTTCCTGTCATTCCGGGGCGCGCGAAGCGCGATACCCGGAATCTCGATCCAACAACTGCGAGATTCCGGGTCTGCGCCTGACGGCGCATCCCGGAATGACGTTCAGGCCGCATTCCGCTTGCGCATGCGGTCGATCAGCGCGTCTTCCCAATAAGACAGCGAGCCGAGCGACAGCGCCGTCGCGTTGGAGCGGCGGTAGTACAGGTGGCAGTCGAACTCCCAGGTGAAACCCATGCCGCCATGGACCTGGATGTTGTTCTTGGAGCAATGCTGGAACGCCTGCGTCGCGCTGATGCGCGCGGCGGCGGCGGCTTCCGGCAGTTCCGAGGCGTTGGTCGAGAGCGCCCAGGCGCCGTAGTAGCAATTCGAACGCGCCAGCGTCGCCGAGACATACATGTCGGCGAGCATGTGCTTTACCGCCTGGAACGAGCCGATCGGCCGGCCGAAGGCGATACGATCGAGCGCGTAGTCGCGGCCCATTTCCAGCGCGCGGTCGGCGCCGCCGACCTGCTCGAACGCCATCAGCACCGCGGCGCGGTCGAGCACCTGCGAAAGAATGCTCCAGCCTTCGCCGGCGCGGCCGAGCGGCTCGGCCTTGCAATTCTTGAAGGTGAGTTCGGCCTGGCCGCGCGACGGATCGACATTGGTCAACGCCCTGGCTTCGACGCCGCCGGCTTTCATGTCGACCAGGAACAGCGAGATGTCGCTGTCGCGCCCGGTCGAGCCGGTGCGCGCGGCGACAATGGCAAAATCGGCGATGGCGCCGTCGGGCACCGGCTTCTTCACGCCGTTGAGGCTGCCGCCGGACGCGGTGAGCTTGATCGCCTGCCGGCGACGGATTGCCCTTGCCCTCGAACAGCGCCAGCGTGCCGATCGCACTGCCGGACGCGATCAGCGGCAGCCATTTCTGCTTTTGCGCGTCGCTGCCGGCGAGCAGGATCGCTTCCGCCGCGAGATAGACCGTCGAGGAGAACGGCACCGGCGCCAGCGCGCGGCCCATTTCCTCCGCGATCACGCAGAGCTCGAGATGGCCCGCGCCCGCGCCGCCGAATTTTTCGGGGATCGCGACGCCGAGAAAGCCCATCTCGGCAAGGCCCTTCCACAATTCCGTGTCATAGGGAGCCTTGCCGTCGAGCACCGCGCGCACCGCTTTCGGCGGGCATTTCTCGGCGAGAAACTTCCGCGCCTCGTCGCGCATCTGCTTTTGTTCGTCGGAGAAATCGAAATTCATGGCGCTACTCTGTTGTGTGAGGCATCTGTTCGTTGCGTCGTCCCTGCGAACGCAGGGACCCATAACACCGGTGTTTGATTGCCCGGAATGCTCAACCTGACATTGATAGCCCCGGCGTATGGGTCCCCGCGTTCGCGGGGACGACGTTGAAGTTGGTCAAGGAACTTCATTGCAGCACAATCACGTCCTCGCCCGGCGGATCGGCATAGAGCCGTTCCACCAGCGCCGCGCGGCGCTCGAGCCCGGCGCGCTGGTTGATGTAGCCCTTGTCGGTGAGTTCGTTGCCGTCGATCGAGGCCGGCTCGACCATCAGCATGGCGCGCGCGATCCGCATGCTGCTGGCGCCTTCGGTCGACTTGTTATGCGCCTCAAGGCCCCGCTTCAGGCACGCGATCACCTCGGGATGCCTGACGACGTCCTCGTAGCTCGCGTCCGCGATTGCCGACGATCTGCCGGCAGGCGTGCAGATTGGGCCAGGCCAGCAGTCCGACGAACGGGCGATCCTGCCCCGCGACCAGCGCGTCCTGCACCACCGGCGTGGCTGCGGCGATGGCGTCGGTGCGCAAGCGAGCCGACATGCACGAAGGTGCCGGTGGTGAGCTTGAAATCCTCGACCACGCGGCCGGCGAAGATGATGCCCTGCACGGGATCCTTGGGATCGACGAACACGCCGGCGTCGCCGATGCAGTAAAAGCCTTCCTCGTCGAACGCGGCCTTGGTCAGATCGGGCCGGCCGAAATAGCCGGGCGTGACGTTGACGCCGCGCAGGCGCAATTCGTATTTCGATGCCGACCGGCACCATCTTCAGTTCGACGCCGGGAAACGGCAGCCCGATCAGGCCGACGCGCTCGGTGTCCCAATAGGTCCCGGTCGAGGTCGGCGCGGTCTCGGTCGAGCCCCAGCCGGTGTAGAACACGATGCGCTCGCCGGTGGCGCGCACCGCCAGCGCCTGCATCCGCTCATAGAGATCGTCCGGCAGCCGCGCGCCGCCATAGGCCATCAGGCCGAGATTTTTGAAGAAGCTGCGGCACAGCGCGTCGTCCTTCTCCATCGCGGCGGCGAGCGCGGCATAGCCCGCCGGCACGTTGGCGTAATAGGTCGGCGAGATCTCGTGCAAATTGCGCAGCGTCTCCTCGATCATGCCCGGCATCGGCCGGCCGTCGTCGATGTAGAGCGTGCCGCCTTCGGTCAGCACCGGATTGAACAGCGCGTTGCCGCCCATGGTGTGATTCCAGGGCATCCAGTCGAGATAAGTGGCCTGCGGCGCGTTGGGATCGCGCGGCCGCACCTGCATCATCATCGCGGCATTGGCGCACATCATGCCTTGCGTGTTGATGACCGCCTTGGGCATGCCGGTCGAGCCCGAGGTGAACAGCAGCTTGCCGACGGTATCCGGCGTGATCCGGGCGATCGAATCCTCGACGTCCTTTGTCACCGGCGTTGCCGCCAGCTCGGCAAAGGCTGTGCTCTTGATGCCCTCGCAGGGACGCGCGACATGGATGACGGTGACGCCGTCGAGATCGAAGCGCCTTCAGCGCCTTCTCGAAGGCCGGGCCGTCCTGCACCATCACCACCTTCGGCTTGATCAGGTCGAACAGATATTTCAGCTTGACGTGATCGTGGCTCATCAGCGAATAGGCCGGCGACACCGGGGCGGCCGGAAACCGCGCCTGCATCGCGGCCTGCGTCATCAGCGCATGCTCGATCGAATTGCCCGAGAGGATCGCGACCGGACTGCCGGGCTCGAGCTTCAGATTGAGAAGCGCTTGCGTCAGCGCGTCCACCGTGCGCTTGGCCTCGCCATAGGAAACCTTGCGCCATTGCCGCTCAGTGCCCGTGCGCTGCGCCAGCCAGATCCGGCCGGGCTGCTCCTTGGCCCATTTCGCCAGTGAGGCCGGGATATGCTTCTCGTAGGCTTTGAGCGGAATCCGCGACTTCAGGACGATGACGCCGTCGGGCCGCCGCTCGACCGCGATATCGCGCTCCAGCCATTCGATCTTGCGAAAGGCCGGCTTGGTCAGCACCGCGGCTGCATTCCCACTCATATTGCGTCTCCCGAAATATTGGTCCGTTTTTCGGATCCTTGTCGTTATCGCCTGATATAGACAGGCTTTCGTTTCTCAAGGAAGGCCCTGATGCCTTCGTTGAAATCTTCCGAGCGGCTGCACAGGACCTGATTGCGGTCTTCCATCGCGATCACGGCCTCGATCGAGCCGGCATCGACGCTCATGTTGAGGCATTCCTTCGACAGCCGCAAACCCGTCGGCGAGGCCGTCATCATCGCATCGATATAGGGCGCTGCGGCGGCCTCGAGTTCGTCCCTCCTCAACGACTTCCGAAACCAGGCCGACCGCCAGCGCGCGCTCGGCGCCGATAAAACGTCCGGTGAGGATCAGTTCGGAGGCGACCGACACGCCAACCAGCCGCGGCAGGAAATAGCTGGTGCCGATGTCGCAGCCGCCCAGCCCGAGTTTGATGAAGGCGCAGTTCATCCGCGCGGATTTGGTGGCGATGCGAATGTCGGCGGCGAGCGCCAGCGCAAAACCGCCGCCGGCGGCCGCACCCTGCACCAGCGCGATGATCGGCTGCGGGCAGCGCCGCATCAGCATCACGATGTCGGCGATCCGGCGCTGCGAATCCAGCGACTCCGTGACGCCGGGCGGCTCCTGCTGCCCGGCGCGGCGCGCCATCGCGTGCTTGAGATCGAGGCCGGCGCAGAACGAGGAGCCCGCGCCCTTCAGCACCACCACGCGGGTGGCGCGGTTGCGCTGCAGGCTTTCGAAATAGCCGTTCAGCGCGTCGATCATATCAGGGTTGAGCGCGTTGAGGCTTTCGGGGCGATTGAGCGTCACCCGGTCGACCCCGTCGTCATGTTCGATCAGCAGCGGTTTTGTCACGCGAGCCTCCTCGCCATCGTCGTCCCGGCCAAGCGAAGCGCGGCCGGGACCCATACTCCGTGCCGTTTCGTTGTTGGCATGGTCGCAGAGACCTCCTGAAACAAGAACCGCCGCGGAGTTATGGGTCCCGGATCGCGCTCGCTTGCGCGACTTGTCCGGGACGACGAACAGACTACCTTGGCGCCATGCGGATCGCGCCGTCGAGACGGATGGTCTCGCCGTTCAGCATCGGGTTCTCCACGATGTGCACCGCGAGGTTGCCGTATTCAGAGGGATCGCCGAGCCGCGCCGGATGCGGCACCTGCGCGCCGAGGCTCTTGCGGGCTTCCTCGTTCAGACCCATCAGCAGCGGCGTCAGGAACAGGCCGGGCGCGATGGTGTTGACGCGGATCTTCTGGCTGGCGAGGTCGCGCGCCGCCGGCAGGGTCAGGCCGACCACGCCGCCCTTTGAGGCCGAGTAGGCGATCTGGCCGATCTGGCCTTCATAGGCCGCGACGCTCGCGGTGTTGATGATGACGCCGCGCTCCTCGCCGATCGGCTCGGCCGTGACGAGACGCTCGGCGAACAGCCGCAGCACGTTGAAGGTGCCGATCAGGTTGACGTTGATGATGCGCGCGAACTTGGCCAGCGGATAGACGCCGTCCTTGCCGACGATGCGCTGCGATCCGCCGATACCGGCGCAGTTCATCAGCACGCGCGCGATGCCGTGCGCGGCTTCGGCCTTGGCGATCGCCGCCTTGACCTGCTCCTCGTCGGTGACGTCGGCATGCAGCGGCGATGCCCTTCACTTCGGCCGCGACCTTCTCGGCGTTCTCCTTGCTCTGGTCGAGCACGCCGATTTTCGCGCCTTTGGCGGCCATGGCGCGCGCGGTGGCGGCACCGAAGCCGGAGCCACCGCCGGTGATGAGAACGGCAACGTCTTTCAACTGCATGATAAAACCTTTCCTTGGGCGTTTCTTCTGGTCTTGAAGTCTCTAAAGCCTAGGCGGCCGTCATCCGGGGATGCCGGCCGCCTTTTCCGTGTTCGTCAGCATGCCGCCGCAAATCAGCGCTTCCATGTGCCGGATGTATTGGCGGCAGACCTCGTCGGTGACCGGACCGACGCCGGTCGCGCGCGACATCGCGTGCCGCCCGAAGAACAGATGATCGCAGGCGCCGATCAGGCTGGTGTAGAACAGCACCGGATCGATGTCGCGGAACTCGCCGGCCTTGATGCCTTCGGCGAGCAGCCGGCGATGGAAATCCAGCAGCGGCGCGACAAAGAATTTCGACACCTCGTCGGCGGCTTCCGCGGTGCTTTCATGCAGCAGATAATGGATCAGCCGGTTCATATAGGGAAACTGGTGATAGGCCCGGATGATGCCGGCGATATGCAGCCTCAGTTTCGCGGTCGGCGTGATCGGCTGCGCCAGCAGATATTCGAGGTTCGCCACCTCGGTCGCGGCATCGCGCGCCAACAGCGCCAGCAACAGGCCGTCCTTGTTGCCGAAGTGATATTTCACCAGCGCGGCGTTGACGCCGGATTTCTGCGCGATGTCGCGAGAGCGACACCTCGATCGAGGAGCGCTCGATCATCAGTTCGCTCGCCGCGACGAGGAGTTTCTCGGCGGTGGTATTTTTTGCAGCCGGAAGCCTGGTCGGTACGCTGGTAGTCAACTGTGATCCCATGACCTGCCTGTCGGGAAATACGCGGGCGCAGATAACCCGATGCGAGCGCCCACCTCAAGAGTTAATTGATTGATTGACTAAATCCCTTGGCGCCCCTTAAATCCGGCCCCGTCATTCCAACAGCACCCACAACAATCAGGGAGAACAGTCATGGCCGAGGCTTATATCGTCGCCGCCGCACGCACCGCAGGCGGCCGCAAGGGAGGACGCCTCGCCGGCTGGCATCCGGCCGATCTCGCCGCTTCCGTGCTGGATTCGCTGGTCGAACGTTCCGGCGCCGATCCCGACCAGATCGAAGACGTGATCATGGGCTGCGTCATGCAGGTCGGCGAACAGTCCAACAACATCGCGCGCAACGCCATCATGGCCTCGAAGCTGCCGGAAAGCGTGCCCGGCACCTCGGTCGACCGCCAATGCGGCTCGTCGCAGCAGGCGCTGCATTTCGCCGCGCAGGCGGTGATGTCCGGCACCATGGATATCGTGATCGCCGCCGGCGTCGAGTCGATGACCCGGGTGCCGATGGGCCTTTCGTCGCAATTGCCGGCCAAGAACGGTTTTGGCACCTACAAGAGCCCGGGCATCGAGAAGAAATATCCGAACATCGTGTTCAGCCAGTTCACCGGCGCGGAAATGATGGCGGAGAAATACGGCCTCTCGAAGGATGAACTCGACGAGTTTTCCTACAACAGCCACCAGCGCGCGATCGCCGCAACGCAGGCCGGCAAGTTCAAGGACGAGATCATTCCGCTGCAGATCACCCGCGCCGACGGCTCGACCGACACCCACCACATCGACGAAGGCATCCGCTTCGACGTCAGCCTGGAAGGCATCAAGGGCGTCAAGCTGATCGCGGAGAACGGCAAGCTCACCGCCGCCAGTTCCAGCCAGATCTGCGACGGCGCCTCCGGCGTGATGGTGGTCAACGAGCGGGGCCTGAAGTCGCTCGGCGTCAAGCCGCTGGCGCGGGTCCATCACATGACCATGATGGGCGGCGATCCCGTGATCATGCTGGACGCGCCGCTGCATGCCACCGAGCGCGCGCTGAAGAAGGCCGGCATGTCGATCGACGACATCGACCTGTTCGAGGTCAACGAGGCCTTCGCCTCGGTGCCGACGGCGTGGCTGAAGACCACCGGCGCCGATCCGGCGCGGCTCAACGTCAACGGCGGCGCGATCGCGCTCGGCCATCCGCTCGGCGGCTCCGGCACCAAGCTGATGACCACGCTGATCAACGCGCTGAAGCAGCGCAACAAGCGCTACGGCCTGCAGACCATGTGCGAAGGCGGCGGCATGGCCAATGTGACCATCGTCGAGCGGCTGTAAGCGCGCGACGGCAACAATAACTGGTGTCGTCCCGGCGTGAGCCGGGACCCATAACCACAAGTGTTCGTGGTTGCGCGCAGCTGGGGCTCCAGCTCGCTCAAAAATCTAAATCGGTGGTTATGGGTCCCCGCGTTCGCGGGGACGACCACGTTGTTCAGGAATTTCACCATGACCCATCCGTCGATCCACGCGCGGACCAAGCCGAACAAGATCGCCTATCAGATGGCCGGCACCGGCAAGGCGATCACCTATCGCGAGCTCGACGAGCTGTCGAACCAGGGCGCGCATCTGTTCCGCTCGCTCGGCCTGAAGGCCGGCGATCACATCGCGTTCCTGATCGAGAACCGGCTGGCGTTCATGGAGATCTGCTGGGCGGCGCAGCGCTCGGGGCTCTATTACACCGCGATCAGCCGCTACCTCACCCAGGACGAGATCGCCTACATCGTCGGCGATTGCGGCGCCAAGGTCGTCATCACCTCGCCGAAATGCGCCGAGCAGATCAAGGGCCTGGTCACCGGCGCGCCCGGCGAGCCGCTGTTCTACATGCTCGACGAGCCGCTGCCGGGCTTCCGCTCCTGGGACAAGGAAGCTGGCAAAGCAGCCGACCACGCCGATCGCGGATGAAGAGGCCGGCTACGACATGCTGTATTCGTCGGGCACCACCGGCCGGCCCAAGGGCATCAAGCGCGAATCCGAGCACAATCCGATCGACCTGCCGAATCCGTTCCTGAAGATTCTCTGCGCCGACATGTGCGGGATGAATTCCGACAGCATCTATCTGTCGCCGGCGCCGCTCTATCACGCCGCTCCGCTGCGCTTCAACATGATGGCGATCACGCTCGGCGGCACCTCGATCATCATGGAATCCTTCGACGCCGAGGAATTCCTGAAGCTGGTCGAGAAGCACAAGGTCACCCAGTCGCAGCTGGTGCCGACCATGTTCGTGCGCATGCTGAAGCTGCCGGAAGAAGTGCGCAAGCGCTACGACGTCTCCTCGCTGAAGGGCGCGATCCACGCCGCCGCGCCCTGCCCGATCGACGTCAAGGCAAAGATGATCGAATGGTGGGGACCGATCCTGATCGAGTATTACGCCGGCTCCGAAGGCAACGGCGTCACCGTGTCGACCTCGCAGCAATGGCTGACGCATCGCGGCACCGTCGGCCGCGCGGTGGTCGGCAAGATCAAGATCCTCGACGAGAACGACCAGGAAGTGCCGGTGGGGCAGATCGGCACGGTGTATTTCGCCGACGCGCCGGTGTTCACCTATCACAACGATCCCGAGAAGACGAAGCGCGCCTACAACGCCAAGGGCTGGTCGACGCTCGGCGACGTCGGCTATCTCGACGACGAGGGCTTCCTCTATCTCACCGACCGCAAGTCCTACATGATCATCTCCGGCGGCGTGAACATCTATCCGCAGGAGACCGAGGACGTGCTGATCACCCATCCCGACGTCGCCGACGTCGCGGTGTTCGGCGTGCCGAACGAGGAGATGGGCGAAGAGGTCAAGGCGGTGGTGCAGCCGCACGACATGGCGAAAGCGGGCAAGGAGCTGGAAGCCGAGCTGATCCTGTTCTGCCGCAAGCATCTGTCGCCGATCAAATGCCCGAAGAGCATCGACTTCGAGGCCGAACTGCCGCGCACGCCGACCGGCAAGCTGGTGAAGCGGCATCTGCGCGACAAATATTGGCCGAAGACGGCGGTGCGGGTGTAAGCGCGCATCATTTCGCCGTCGTCCCGGCGAACGCCGGGACCCATAATCACTGCGATTGAGTTCGTGATGCGGCATTGCGGCCCCGGCGTCACACGTCATACAATTGGTGGTTATGGAGCCGCGGATGGCGCGGCGACGTGGCCCGGCCACGACGTGAGGAAGGAGCGCGGCCATGAACACGACACCACCCTCCCCGACATCCCCCTTCCCTCCGGCATCCGCTCGCGCTTCGTCGAAGACATCAACGGCCTGCGCATGCATGTGCTGGAGGCGGGCTTCGAGACAAGCGGCCGGCCCTGCGTGCTGCTGCTGCACGGCTTTCCCGAACTCGCCTTCAGCTGGCGCAAGGTGATGCCGGCGCTGGCGGAGGCCGGCTATCACGTGATCGCGCCGGACCAGCGCGGCTATGGCCGCACCACCGGCTGGGACGCCAACTACGACGGCGACCTCGCTTCGTTCCGGCTGCTCAATCTGGTGCGCGACGCGCTCGGGCTGGTGTCGGCGTTCGGCTATCGCGCGGTCGATGCCGTGGTCGGACATGATTTCGGCTCCTCGGTCGCCGCCTGGTGCGCGCTGCTGCGGCCCGACGTGTTCCGATCGGTGGCGCTGATGAGCGCGCCGTTCGCGGGCCCGCCGCCGCTGCCGTTCAACACCGCCGATGCGCCGCCGAAGCCGAAGCGCGAGGATCCCGTGCATCGCGAGCTCGCGGCGCTGCCGCGGCCGCGCAAGCATTACCAATGGTACTACTCGACGCGCGAGGCGAACGCCGACATGCACCACGCGCCGCAAGGCGTGCATGATTTCCTGCGCGCCTATTACCATCACAAGAGCGCGGACTGGAAAGACAACAAGCCCTATCCGCTGCAAATCGTGGTCCGCGAGCGAACTGGCAAAACTGCCGACCTATTACGTGATGGATCTCGCCAAGAACATGGCCGAGACGGTGGCGGAGGAAATGCCGTCGGCGGAGGACGATCGCCGCCAACAAATGGCTGCCCGACCGCGAGCTTGCCTTCTACAGCGCCGAATATGCGCGCACCGGATTCCAGGGCGGCCTGCAATGGTATCGCTGCGGCACCTCGGGCGCATTCATCCGCCGAACTCGCAGACCTGGTCGGGCCGCAGCATCGACGTGCCCTCCTGCTTCATCTCGGGCAAGCAGGACTGGGGCACGTATCAGCGCCCCGGCGTGTTCGAAGCGATGCAGTCAAGCGCCTGCACGCGCATGATCGGCTGTCATCTGGTCGACGGCGCCGGTCACTGGGTGCAGCAGGAACAGCCCGAGGAGGTGAGCCGGCTGTTGATCGGCTTTCTGCGCGCAAGCGCGCAAGGTTGATAAATTGACCTCGCAGCAACGCGCCTCTATATCTTTTAGAACAATTCTAAATTATGAAGAGGCGTCGCTGTGAAGAATTTCGCCGATCTGACCGAGCGCGAAGTGCTGGCGGTTGCGATCTCCGCGGAAGAGGAAGACAGCCGCATCTACATGACCTTCGCCGAAGATCTCGCCGAGCGTTATCCGGAATTCGGCCAAGATCTTCGAGGAGATGGCCGAGGAGGAAAAAGCCCATCGCCACATGCTGCTGGAAATGTACGAAAAGCGTTTCGGCACCAACCTTCCGCCGATTCGCAGAGAAAACGTCAAGGGATTTCCTGCGCCGCCGTCCGATCTGGCTGACCAAGAACCTGTCGCTCGACACCATCCGCAAGGAAGCCGGGACGATGGAGTTCGAGGCCGAGCGGTTCTACGTCAAGGCCGCCGAACAAACCCAGGATGTCGGCGTCCGCAGGCTGCTCGGCGATCTCGCGGAAGCGGAAAAAGGCCACGAAAAGCATCGCGGCCAAGCTGACCGACCAGATCCTCAGCCCGGACGTGCGCGCGCGAAGAGGACAAGACGCGCCGGCGCGTGTTCGTCCTGCAATATGTGCAGCCGGGTCTCGCCGGATTGATGGACGGCTCGGTGTCGACGCTGGCGCCGCTGTTCGCCGCTGCCTTTGCGACGCATCAGAACTGGCAGACATTCCTGGTCGGGCTTGCCGCCTCGATCGGCGCCGGCATCAGCATGGGCTTTGCGGAAGCGTTGTCCGACGATGGATCGTTGACCGGACGCGGTTCGCCCTGGCTGCGCGGAGTGACCTGCGGCGTGATGACGACGCTCGGCGGTCTCGGCCACACCATGCCCTATCTGGTTCCGGACTCCTGGGCCAATGCGTTCTGGATCGCGACCGCGATCGCCGGCGTCGTGGTGTTCTTCGAGCTATGGGCGATCGCCTATATTCGCGCGCGCTATATGGACACGCCGTTCCTGCAGGCGGTGTTCCAGATCGTGCTCGGCGGCGTCATCGTGCTCGCGGTCGGCATTCTCATCGGAGCGGCGTAAGCGTTGCGAGCGATGATGAAACGCTGTCTCAGACCCGGCTCCCGGCGCCACCTCTGCCTGCTGTCCGGCGCGGCTTTCTGGGTCGTGCTGGGGCAGCCGGCGCAGGCCACCGACGAAATCCAGGTCTACAATGCCGGCATCGCGGCGCCCGGCCAATTCACGATCCAGCAGCACCTCAACTATATCCCGCTCGGGCTCAAGGAGCCGCCGTTTCCCGGCGGCCTCGATCTCCAACAACAGCATCAACGGCACGCCGGAATTTGCCTACGGGGTCACCGACTGGTGGGAAGTCGGCCTTTATCTGCCGTTCGCGATCCAGGATCAGCAATTCCTGTCGGACGCCTTCAAGCTGCGGACCCTGTTCGTCGTCGCCCAATGCCGAGCAGCGCAACTTCTTCTACGGCGTCAATTTCGAATTCAGCAACACCACGCCGAGATTCTCGCAGTCAAGGTTCGGGATGGAGATACGGCCGATCATCGGCGTCCGCAACGCGGACTACGAATTCATCGTCAACCCGATCGTGGACATCAGCTTCGGAAAATATGGCGAGGCGGATTTTACGCCGGCGGCGCGCCTGGCGCGCAAGCTCGGGCCGGATCTGTTCGTGGGGCTGGAATATTACGCCGACTTTGGCGAGATCGGGAATTTCGCCAAGCTGGCCGATCAGCAACACACGCTGTTCGCCGTGACGGATTTCAAGCTCGGCGACTTTGGCGTGAACTTCGGCGTCGGTTACGGGCTGACGCCGGCGGTCCGATCGCTGGGTCGTCAAGACGATCGTCGGATATGCGTTTCCCGGTCCCGGGAAGCAATCCCGGCGCCAGCGAGCGCACCTCTGCCGGGCCCGTCAATCCGATGGCGCACGCCTCCGCGCGATTCCCGCAACCCTGACGCAACGCCGCGCATGCTCCGTGCGTAGCGCTATCCTGCCAACGTCGAAAGGAATCTCATGACCGATCGTCTGCAATACGGCACCACCGCGAAGGTGTTCCACTGGCTCGTCGTGGCGCTGCTGCTCGTGCAATATCCGATCGGCTGGCTGATGCCGGACATTCATCGCGGCCAGAAACCCGGCGCCGCCATGACATTCCATGTCTCCGTCGGATTGACCATCCTGGTGCTGATCGTTCTTGCGGTTCGCCTGGCGGCTGACCCACCCCGTTGCGCCCGAGAGCTCGCTTCCCCCCTGGCAGCGGCTGATCCTCGGAAGCCGTGCATTGGCTGCTCTACGCGCTGGTACTGGCGACGACCGTCACCGGCTGGCTGTTCGCCTCGTTTCGCGGCTGGTCGATGTCCTTCTTCTATCTCGCGCCGATGCCGATGCTGGCTTCGGACAATGCCGGCGGCGGGCAAGGCGATCGACGGCCTGCATCAGGCGACGGAATGGGCGCTGCTGGCGGTGATCGGCATCCATGTCGCGTCGGCGCTGGCCCACGCCTTCATCTATCGCGACCGCATCATGCAGCGGATGCTGCCGGAATAGCTGCGCCTCGGCAGCAATAGCGGTCTAGCGGCCGTCGCCGAAACGAAGCATCATCCGGCAAGATCGTGAAACGCGACCGGGAGCATGCCTTGGCCAGATCGCAATGGAGTTTCAGGACCGCGACCGAACTGTCGGCGGCGCTCGCGGCGAAGCAAGTCTCCGCCGTCGAGCTGGCGCAGGACGCGATCGGCCGCATCGAGCGTCACGACGGCAAGATCAATGCGATTTGCGTGCGCGATTTCGCCCGCGGCCTGGAAGCCGCCCGCGCCGCCGACGCCGCGCGCGCGCGCGGCGAAACAGGGCCGCTGCTCGGCATTCCCCTGACCGTGAAGGAATCCTACAACGTCGCCGGACTGCCGACGACCTGGGGCTCTCCGGCGCAGAAGGATTTTGTCCCGCCGGAAGACGCGCTGTCGATCTCCCGCGTCAAGCAGGCCGGCGGCGTGATCCTCGGCAAGACCAATGTGCCGGTCGGGCTCGCCGACTGGCAGAGCTACAACGAGATCTACGGCATCACCGGCAATCCCTTCGATCTCGGCCGCACGCCGGCGGCTCCTCCGGCGGATCGGCGGCGGCGCTGGCCGCAGGTTACGGTCCGCTCTCGCTCGGCTCCGATATCGGCGGCTCGCTGCGCGTGCCGGCGTTCCATTGCGGCGTCTATGCGCACAAGCCGACCTTCGCGCTGGTGCCGACGCGCGGCCACACGCCGCCGCCGTTGCCGCCGCTGCCGGTCGACCGCGACCTCGCGGTGATCGGGCCGATGGCGCGCTCGGCGGCCGACCTTTCGCTGCTGCTCGACGTGATCGCAGGACCCGACCCGCTGGAGGCCGGCATCGGCCTACAGGCTGGCGCTGCCGCCGCCGCGCCACGGCGAGTTGAAGGATTTTCGCGTGCTGCTGATCGATAGCGATCCGGTGATGCCGACCGGGACCAGCGTGCGCACGGCGATCGAAAAGCTTGCCGGCAACCTCGCCAAGGCCGGCGTAACCGTGACACGCGCGAAGCCCGCTATTGCCCGACTTCGCCGCCTCGACGCGGCTCTATATGCGGATGCTGATGTCGTTTCTCGGCGCATCCTTCGCCCCGGAGAGCTATGCCGGCGCGCAAGCCGCGGCAGCCAAGCTCGCGCCCGACGACATGAGCCTTGCCGGCCGAGCGCCTGCGCGGCATCGATGCTCAGCCATCGCGACTGGGTGATGGCCGACGGCGCGCGCGCGCGGCTGCGCGCGCAATGGCGCGAGCTGTTCAAGACGTTCGACGCGGTGATCTGCCCTGTGATGCCGACGCCGGCCTATCCGCACGATCACTCGCCGGATCAGGAAACCCGCCGCATCAACATCGACGGCGAGGACTATGTCTACCCCGATCAGCTGGCGTGGCCCGGCATCGCCACGCTGCCCGGCCTGCCCGCCACCGCGATCCCGATCGGCCTGTCGCCGGAAGGATTGCCGATCGGCGTGCAGATCGTCGGCCCGTGGCTGGAAGACCGCACGCCGTTGAAACTGGCCGAACTGATCGAGCGCGAATTCGGCGGTTTTGTTCCGCCGCCGATGTTTGATGACTAGAAATTGCCGCATCCTGAGGAGCGCGCTCTTGCGCCGTCTCGAAGGATGAGACGTGACGGGCCGCATGGTCGCGACGACGCAGTGGCTCCTCGCCATGAGGGCAGGGAGAGGAGGAAAACTCATGCGAAATGACCTCGCTGAACTGACCGCCTGAACCGCGATTATGTCAACTCCGTGCAGAACTCCGACGTCAAACGGTTCGACGAAATCCTCGCCGACGATTTCTATTGCTCCAATCCCGACAAGTCGCTGGTCGACCGTGCCGGCTTTCTCAAGCAGACCGCGGTGCCGGTGACGATCAGGAATCTCGAGGCGCATGACGTCAAGATTCGCCTGATGGGCGATTTTGCGATCATCCACGCCGCGTACCAGCTACACGACGCCGGACGGCCAGACAGGCGTCGGGCCGCTACACCGACTGTCTGGGCGCGGCAAAACGGCCGCTGGCTCGCGGTATCGGCGCATGTTTCGCGGTGAGGTCATCCGTCATTCCGGGGCGCGAGTGAAACTCGCGAACCCGGAATCTCAGAACCGCACAACTTCGATGCGAATTCCGGGTTCGTCGCTTGCGCGACGCCCCGGAATGACGTCAATTACGCATCAAACACGATCACGCTGCGCACGGTCTTGCCGGCCTTCATCGCGGCAAAGCCCTCGTTGATCTCCGACAGCTTCAGCTTGGCCGAGATCCAGTCCTCCAGATGCAGCCGCCCGCGCATGTAGAACTCGACCAGCCGCGGCATGTCGACGCGGAAATGGTTCGAGCCCATCGACGAGCCCTGGATCTTGCGTTCGCGCAGGAAGTCGAAACCGTGCAGCTCGATCTTCTGGCCGAACGGAATCATGCCGACGATGGTCGCGGTGCCGCCGGGCGCCAGCATCGCAAACGCCTGCTCCGCGGTCTCCTTGCGGCCCAGCACCTCGAACGAATGATGCACGCCGCCACCCGTGAGATCGCGCACCTGCTGCACCACGTCGCCGTTCCGGGGATCGACGATGTCGGTGGCGCCCAGCTTTGTCGCCAGCTGCAGCTTCGCCGGATTGGTATCGACCGCGATGATGCGGCCGGCGCCGGCGATCTGCGCGCCGTTGATCGCGGCCATGCCGACGCCGCCGCAGCCGATCACCACCACGGTCTCGCCGGGCGCGACCTTGGCGGTGTTCACCACCGCGCCGTAGCCGGTGATGACGCCGCAGCCGATCAGCGCCGCCAGATCGAGCGGCATGTCCTTGCGGATTTTGACGATGGCGTTCTCGTGCACCAGCATCTGCTCGGCGAAGGACGACAGATTGAGGAACTGGTTCAGCTTCTCCGAGCGCGCCCATGACAGCCGGTTGGACACGCCCGGCAGCATCTTCACCGTGGTGTCGGTGCACAGCACCGGCCGCCCGGTCGTGCAATTGTCGCAGGTGCCGCAGAACACCGACAGACAGGTGACGACATGATCGCCGGGCTTCACATAGGTGACGTCGGAGCCGACCTGCTCGACGATCCCGGCGGACTCGTGGCCGAGCACCGCCGGCAGCGGATGCGGATAAAGCCCTTCCATGAAATGCAGGTCGGAATGGCAGAGCCCGGCGACCGAGGTGCGGATCAGCACCTCGCGCGGTCCGGGCTTCTGCAGGCTGACGTCCTCGATCACCAGCGGCTTGTTGACTTCATACAGGACGGCGGCCTTCATCGGTGTTTCCTCTATTTGTTGTGTTCTGCTTTTGAAACGCGGGAAGTGCGCTCCCTCTCCCATCCAACTCGGGTTTACCCGAGTTGGCCATCTTATTTTTGCCGAAGTCGGATATATCCGACTTCGGTGGAGAGGGTTGGGGTGAGGGGTTACGGTCTATCGATGGGCCGTAACCCCTCACCCGGATCGCATCTGGCGATGCGATCCGACCTCTCCCACAGGGGAGAGGTAAGATCGCGCCGTGCGAGACATAAGCCTACGCCGTCGAGCAATTCGCCAACCTCGGCCATGCCGACGGCGCGCTCGCCGAGCAGATGGCCGGTGATGGCGCGCTGCACCGAATTTTCCGTGAGCCGGAACGGATCGCTCGCCTGTAGACCCGGTGATCGATCACCAGGCGCGACAGCAACAGCCGGCGGGCATCGCCGCGCATCTCGTGGATGCGCCCGCCCTCCCAGGCCAGCGCCACCGCGCTGGCGACATGATAGAGCAGGCTGGTGGCGCGCCGCGCCTCGGCTTCGTTGTCGGTGCGCGACGCCACCTCGCGGGCAAAACCGACGGCGCGGTCGGTGAGATCGCGCAAGCGTGCTGCGCCAGGCCTGCGGCACATTGGCGCTGTCGTCGAGCCGGGCATGCAGATCGGCGGCATAGCGCGGCATCGGCGCCATGGCGGCCGACCGCGCGCTTCAGCGCATCGATCGCGACGATATTGCCGGTGCCTTCCCAGATCGAGCCGAGATGGGCGTCGCGCAACAGCCGCGCTGGTGGCGAATTCCTCGATGTAGCCGATGCCGCCGCGCATCTCCAGCGCGTCGCCGCAGACCTTGCGCGCATCGCGGGTGGCGCGGAATTTCAAGGTCGGCGTCAGGATGCGCAACAGCGCCGCCGCGTCCTGGCTGCCGGCCTCGGCGCGGTCGAGCGCGTCGGCGGTCAGAAAACTCATCGACAGCGCCTGCTCGGTCGCGAGCATGATCTTCATCAATTGCCGCCGCGCCAGCGGCAGGTCGATGATGCGGCTTCCGAACACCACGCGATTTTGCGCCACCGTCATGGCGTCGTGATGCGCGCGCCGCATCAGCGCGGTGGATTTGACGCCGTTGGAGAGCCGCGACGAATTGACCATTTCGGCCATCTGCACGAAGCCGCGATCGAGCCGCCCGACCGCATAGGCGATCGCGCCTTCCAGCTTGATCTCGCCCGAGGCCATCGAGCGGGTGCCGAGCTTGTCCTTCAGGCGAACGATCCGGTAGTGATTGGGCGAGCCGTCGTCGAGCCGAACCGCGGCATCAGGAACAGGCCGACGCCGCGCGTGCCGCC
The DNA here is from genome assembly GCA_963825105.1 of uncultured Alphaproteobacteria bacterium. Lineage (GTDB taxonomy): Bacteria > Pseudomonadota > Alphaproteobacteria > Rhizobiales > Xanthobacteraceae > Bradyrhizobium. The sequence continues at coordinate 11,700 of CAWGSB010000010.1, read as the reverse complement.
GCCGGCGCCTTCCGGCCGCGCCAGCAGCATCACCACTTTCGCATCCGCATTGGAGCAGAACCACTTCTCGCCCGACAGCCGCCAGTGATCGCCTTCCTGCACCGCCGTGGTGGTGAGCGTGCCGACGTCGGAGCCGCCTTCCTTCTCGGTCATGAACTGGCCGCCCTGGGTCAGCCTGGCTCATGTCGGTTTGCGTCAGGCCGTCGAGATATTTCGCCTTCAATGCCTCGCTGCCGAATTTCGCCAGCAGCTTGGCGCAGCCGTCGGTGACGTTGATCGGGCAACCCAGGCCGAACTCGGCCTGGTTGAACAGAAACGTAAAGGCGTGCTTGGCCACCACCGGATATGGCTGCGGCCAGCCCATAATGCCCTTGCGCAGCGACATCGCGTGGATGCCGAATTCGCCGAAGGCGGCGCGCTCGAGCTCGCGATAGGCCGGATGATATTCGATCCACTGCGCGTCGCGCCCGAAGCGGTCGCGCTGGTGCAGCACCGGCACGTGGCGGTCGGCCAGCCGCGCGCATTCGTCGAGATGACCGCCGGCGAGCGCGCCGAGCCGGTCGAGATGCGGCTCGATATGGCGGAACAGCGCGTCGGGCAGATGGATGCGCAGCAGATCCGTCAGCGCCGGATCGGCGCGGTAGAAATTCATGCCGGACGTATCCGGCGCGAGCAATCCCGGCTGATCGGCTGGACTTGTCACATCGTTGTGCTTGGCTGGCTGGTGCATTTGCAACTCTTGTTCGTTCCGTGCCCTGTGTTTTAGATGGTTGTTTTAGATGATATAGATCATGCTCAGGGATAAAGCAGGCGATAAAGCCGTCACACAACATATCAGGAGGAGAACCTCATGGCGGACGGTTATCGCATCTTCGGCGCCGAGATGTCGCCCTACTCGGTCAAGGTGCGCTCCTATTTTCGCTACAAAGCCATCCCGCATCAATGGATTTTGCGCAACGCGGCAAGCCAGGCGGAATACGAGAAATACGCCAAAATGCCGATCATTCCGCTGGTGGTTACGCCCGACGGCAAGGGCATTCAAGACTCCACGCCGATCATCGACGCGATGGAAAAACTTTATCCGGAGCCGTCGATCCATCCCGACGACCCCGTCGCCAACTTCATTTCCGCGCTGATCGAGGAATTCGGCGACGAGTGGGGCAACAAATGGATGTTCCACTACCGCTGGGCGCGCGACGTCGACCAGATCAGCTCGGCCGGCCGCATCGCGCGGATGCGCGGGCCGACGGCCGAGTGAAGAGAAGCATGCGGCGTTCGCCGGCCAGGTCCGCGCCCGCATGGTGGACCGGGTGTGGTTCGTCGGCTCCAACGCAGTGACCGCGCCGCAGATCGAGGCCGGTTTTGTCGATATGCTGGGACTGCTGGACGCCCATCTCGCCACGCGGCCCTATCTGTTTGGCGGACGGCCGGCGTATCGGCGATTTCGGCCTGTGGGGGCAGATCTACGAAATGTGGACCGATCCGACCGCGGGCGCCCTGATCGGCGGCGGCGCGCCGCATGTGCTGGACTGGGTGCACCGCATGCTGTGGCCGCGGGCGGAAGGCGCGTTCGAGGCCTGGTCGACGCTGGAGCCGACCCTGATGCCGATCCTGCAGAAACACGTCGGAGCGCAATTCATGCCGTGGACCTGCGCCAACGAGAAGGCGCTGGCCGAGGCGAAGGAGGAATTCAGCGTCACGCTCGCCGACAAGGTCTGGACCCAGAAGCCGCAAAAATATCACGCGCGCTCGCTCGGCATGCTGCGCGCCAAATATGCCGCCGTTGCCGACAAGACCGCGCTCGATCCGGTTCTGGAAGCCGCGGGCTGCCTTGCCGGATTGCGCGGCTGAAGCGTCAAGGAAAGGGAAACGCTCATGGAAATCCCGAAATACAAGATCGCCCTGATCGTCGGCGCCGGCGAAGGCCTGAGCGCATCGCTGGCGCGGCTGTTCGCCAAACAAGGCATCCGCGTCGCGCTGGCCGCGCGCCAAATCGAAAAGCTCGGCGCGCTCTGCCGTGAGACCGACGCCCGCGCCTTCGCCTGCAACGCCACCGATGCGGACGAGGTCGAGCGGCTGTTCGGCCTGGTCGAGCGCGAGATCGGCGCGCCTGACGTCGTCGTCTATAACGCCAGCGCGCGGGCGCGCGGCGCCTTCGCCGATCTGGTGCCGGCGGAGGTGGCGCAGGCGATCGCGGTCAGCGCGTTCGGCGGCTTCCTGGTGGCGCAGCAGGCGGCGAAGCGGATGCTGCCCAGCAGGCACGGCGCGATCCTGTTCACCGGGGCCTCCGCCAGCGTCAAGGGCTATCCGCAATCGGCACCCTTCGCGATGGGCAAGTTCGCGCTGCGCGGCCTGGCCCAGAGCATGGCGCGCGAATTGTCGCCGCAGGGCATTCACGTCGCGCATTTCGTCATCGACGGCGGCATTCGCAGCGCCGCGCGCCGAGCCCGCCGACCGGCCGGATTCGATGCTCGATCCCGACGCCATTGCCTTGAGCTACTGGAACGTGCTGCAACAGCCGCGCAGCGCCTGGACCTGGGAGACTGGAATTGCGGCCCTGGGTCGAGAAGTTTTGAGAGTATCAGCCGTCATTCCGGGGCGATGCGAAGCATCGAACCCGGAAGCTCAGAAATTCCGGGTCTGCGTGCTAGTCGCTTCGCTCCCGGAATGACGGAGAACAACAAAAATGGGGGGATTAAACATGACCACCGAAATCACCATCGACACCGGCACCAATGAACTGCTCTGCGCGATCCGCGACCGCGTCGCGGTCATCACGCTGAACCGGCCGGAGGTCCGCAATGCGCTGTCGGACGATCTGACGCCGGCGCTGCGCACGATGATCAAGACCTGCGGCGAGAATCCCGAGGTCGGCGCGCTCCTGATCACCGGCGCCGGCACCGCCTTCTGCGCCGGCGGCAACGTCAAGGGCATGGGCGCCCACCGCGACAAGAAGAAACTGGAAATGTCCTATGACGAGAAGGTCGCCGACCTGCAGGAGCGCCAGCGCCTGCTGACCGGCGCGCTGGTCTCGGTGCGCAAGCCGACCATCGCCGCGCTGCCCGGCCCCGCGGTCGGCGCGGGACTGGCCATCGCCATGGCCTGCGACATCCGCATCGCGGCGCAATCGGCATTCGTTTCCACCGGCTATCTGCGGGTGGGCCTGAGCGGCGACTACGGCATCGCCTGGCTGTTGACGCGGCTGGTCGGCACCGCGCGGGCGCGCGAATTGATGTTCACCGCCGACAAGGTCGATGCGGCGCGATGCGAGACCATCGGCCTCGTCAACCGCGTGGTGCCGGACGCCAAGCTTCAGGACGAGGCGTTTGCGCTGGCGAAATCGATGGCGGAAGGGCCGACGATTGCGCTGCGCTACATGAAGGACAATCTCGACGAAGCCCTGCTGTTCGATTTCGCCACCGCCCGCGACCACGAGGCCGAGCGCCTGATCCGCACCACCATGACCGCGGATCACCGCGAGGCGGTGCAGGCCTTTATCGAGAAGCGCAAAGCGGTGTTTACGGGGAAATAAGGTCGTTTCGCCGGAATTGGCTCCTCATGGTGAGGAGGCGCGCTTGCGCCGTCTCGAACCATGAGGCCCGTGGCCCATCCTTCGAGACGCGGCCTGAAGGCCGCTCCTCAGGATGAGGACCGGCTTATTCGATCCAGGAATGCTCTGGATATTCAGCCCGCCGCCTGAAGCGCGATTTGATGCACCGCCAGCCGCCAGCTGGCGCAGGGAATTTCCTGCGGCGCGAGATCGATATGCTTTTCGAACCGCACCAGCTTCCAGTCGTCGGGATGGTGCGTGAAGGCAAAGCCGGATTTGCGGGCCAGCGCGATCATGACGTCGTTGGAGCGCAGTGTATCGCCGAACAGGCGTTTGGCGCCGAACGCGGCGGCGCGGCATTCCAGGTTCCTCAGCAACGCCGAACCGATGCCCTGGCCCTGCCAGCGGTCGTCGATCGACAGGCCGAACTCGAAACTGTCGGTCGTCGGCGTCGAAGGCGTAGCGGGCTTCGCCGACGATGGTCTCATGGCCGTCGATCGTCATGGTCGCGATCACGCTGAAGCGGTCGCCCTCGCCGACATGGATGAAATGCTCGAGCAGGGTTTGCGGCAGTTCGCTCATGGCGCCGAGGAAGCGGTTGTAGCGGGAGCGGGTCGTGAGCGAGCGGAAGTAGCCCTGCAGCGCGTCGGCGTCACCGGGCTCGACAAAGCGCACGGTCAGAGACTTGCCGCTGCGCAGCCGCAGGATGTCGGAATGTTGCCGGAGGTCATCGAAACGAAGCGCGGTCATGGCTGGCTCCCGATCGGTTCCGAAAGACGATGGCCGGCGTCCCCCTGAAGAGGCGGCGCCGGCCGCGGCGGCCGCTCAGGCCCGCCAGAACGGCTTTTCGGCCTCGAAGGCGATGTCGCTCCAGGACAGGCCGACATCGTGCAGGTCGCGCTCGTTCCACTGCGCCAGTTCGTGCCGCCGGCGCTGCCGGTCGCGCCAGACATGCAAGGTTTCGCTGAGCTGGGCGAAAAGGCCCGAGCTATGATGATTTGTCATCGATTGGTGTGAGTAGATGGACATGTTGATCTCCTAAAGCTAAGCTGTTGCAGCCAATATCTGCGCTATCCGCGCTTTCGACAAACGACATTTGTCCCGCTTCGCATGAGATAAACTCATGTATACGTGGATCCGGAAAATGACCGCCAGACTGCCCTCGCTCAATGGATTGCGCGCCTTCGAGGCCGCGGCCCGGCATTTGAGCTTCACCGTTGCGGCGTCCGAGCTGAACGTCACGCAGACCGCGATCAGCCATCAGATCCGGCGGCTCGAGGAGGAACTCGGGATCCGCCTGTTCGTCCGGCAGAACCGCGCGCTGGCGCTGACGCCGGAAGCCAAGGAGTATCTGCCCGGCGTTCGCGCGGCGTTCAACGATCTGCGGCTCGCCACCGACCGGCTGCTGCGCAGGGACGACGATCATGTGCTGACGGTCTCCACGCTGGCGTCGCTCGCCGCCAAGTGGCTGCTGCCGCGGCTTTCCACCTTCCAGGAAGCCCATCCCGGCATCGACGTGCGCATCACCACCTCGACCAGCCTGGTCGATTTCAGGAGCGGCGACGTCGACGCCGCGATCCGCTATGGCCGCGGCCATTGGGCCGGCCTGCGCGCCGACTGGCTGATGGCCGACGAACTATTTCCGGTGTGCAGTCCGGCGCTGCTCAACGGCGACAAGCCGCTGCGCTGCCCGGAAGACCTGGCGCATCACACGCTGCTGCACACCAGCGGCGGCTATGACGACGACTGGCGGCTGTGGCTGACGGCCGCCGGGCTGCCGGCGAATATCTCGAAGCAGCCCGGAGTGACCTTCGACCTGATCTTCATGACCGTGCAGGCGGCGATCGACGGCATCGGGGTGGCGATGGGCCGAACCTCCTATGTCGAGGCCGATATCGCCAAGGGGCGGCTGGTGGTTCCGTTCAAGATCGCGCTGCCGGCGGATGCCGGCTTCTATCTGGTCTCGCCCGAGGCGAGAGCGGATCCGCCCAAGCTCAGGGCATTCCGGCAATGGCTGAAAGCTTCCGTGCAGAGCAAGACCTGAAAAGCTATCCACATCGCGCGTGGACTACCAGCGTCCAGGAAGGCGAGAGCGAGGGAAGAGCCCTTCGCGAACGAAATATCCGCGCGCGGGTCGGCGCAATCCTCGCAGATATCTCAGGCGTCACGGCGATTGGGCAGCGCGCTGCCCGGCCGTTGTGCCGGCGATCTTGCCGAACACCGCGCCATTCATCAGGCCGGTGCCGCCGGGATAGTTGAAGTAGAAAATTCCGCCGACCAGCTCGCCGGCCGCGAACAGGCCGGGGATCGGCGCACCATCGGTGTCGATGACGCGCGCGCTGGTGTCGATCTTCAGTCCGCCGAAGGTGAAGGTGAGCCCGCAGGTCACGGCGTAGGCTTCGAACGGCCCTTGATCCACCGTGTTGGCCCAATTCGATTTCGGGATCGCGAGGCCCCTGGTGCCACGGCCGTCCTTGACGTTCGGATCGAACGGCACCTCGGTCATGACGGCCTTGTTGTAGGTCCGAATCGTCTCCAGCGCCCTTTCGGCGTTGACATCGTCGAGCTTCTTGACCAGTTCCTCAAGCGTATCGGCACGAACCTTGGTAACACGCTTGATGCGGTATTCGTCGCGCAGCATCGGGATGATCTTGCTGTCGAACACCTGCCAGGCGAACTGGCCGGGCTGCATCAGGATCACGCGGCCGTATTTCGCATAGGTGTAGTTGCGAAAGTCGGCGCCCTCGTCGACGAAGCGCTCGCCATTGGCATTGATCATGATGCCCCAGGGATACGAGTGCTTCTGAAAATTGTCGCCGACGGTGAGATCGCCGAACTCCGGCGCATTGCGATCCCAGCCGACGGCGTGGCCGCCCGACCAGTTGCCGGTCGGCATCGCGCCGATGTCGAGCGCCATCTTGATGCCGTCGCCGGTGTTGAAGCGGGTGCCGCGGATCTTGGCGAGTTCCCACAGCGGCCCAAGATAGCGCGTGCGCATTTCGGTGTTGGCCTGGAAACCGCCGGCGGCCAGCACCACGCACTTCGACTTCACCTCGACAGTCTTGCCGTTGTGCTTGACCTTTACGCCTTTGACGCCGTCATCGTCGGCGATCAGGGAAATTGCGCGCGCACCGTACGCGATAGCCACGTTGTTCTTGCGTGCGATCTTGGTCCAGCTCTTCGACCAGGCCCGGTCCGCCGCCCCAGGCCTCCACCGTCAGCCCGCCCCAGAATTTGAACATGCCGTTGATCTTGTAGGCCTGGCGCCCCCAGATCGGCATGAAGCGCATCCCCTTGTCGCGCATCCAAAGCATGGTTGCCTTGCTGCGCGTGACCAACAGTTCGCACAAGTCCGGATCGGTGCGGTATTCGGTGACACGGCCCATGTCGTCGAAGAATTTTTCCTCGGTGTAGGTGCCGAAATCCGACTTCGACACTTCCTCGTCGGTCAGATCCGGCATCAGCGCGCGCAAGTCTTCGACGCCGTCATAGACGCAGCGGAACGCGCCGGCGGTGAAGCGGCTGTTTCCACCGGACTCGTCCTCGGGCGAGCGCTCCAGCATCAAGACCGAGACGCCGCTTTCGGCCGCGGCAAGGGCTGCACAAAACGCCGCATTGCCGGCGCCGACGACGATAACATCCACAGAAGGGGGTAACGCGATGCTCATGATTGCTTCTCGAAGTTCGTTTGGGAAATTGAGTTTATTGGACGTTGCCAAAGCCTACTGCCGCGAGTTTGCCGGCGCTGGCAACGATGTTGCGATCAGGATCGCGCGAGATGATGTTGAGCATCGATTTGGCGTTGTAGCCCACCGCGGCCAGCCCGCGGGGCACTTGCGCGAACGCAACCGTGCCAGGACCAACCGGATCGTGACGATAGGCCCGCCAGCCGGTCCGACAGACGTCAGCGCGCCGCGAAAAGTCGTGGCGCGATCGACCTCTCGCTTGAGTGTTTCCCGATAGGACGTCTTCCCTCCCAGAGGAATGCTATATTGCGAAACCGCATTTATTAATACTGAATATCCCGCCAAACCAGCCGATTGTCAAACCACTTGAGAGCAATGCGAAATTTATGGGCCCGACGACTTTTCAGACCCAGATTTCCCCAAAGCGCCTAAGGAAATCCGCCGCGTCGTGGCGCGATACGTCAGCGATGGCTGGCGCTGCATCTCGGCGGAGTGTTCTCGCTGTTCATCACCACGCCCTACGGCTACTGCACCGTCGCGCTGGTGCGTTATGCGAAGGAGCGCCGGATGATGGCGAACGGCGCGCCGGAGGATTAATCACCGTCATTCCGGGGCGCGAGTGAAACGAGCGAACCCGGAATCTCGAGATTCCGGGTTCGATGCTGCGCATCGCCCCGGAATGACGGTCTACTTACAAATCCACCACCACGTAGTCGCTCTCGACGGAAACCGCGATGGTCTCCGCCACGTAAGGCCCCTTCACCACGCTCGAACCCGGCTCGACGTGAGCCGGATAGGCCCTGGCGCGGAATCGCTTGGGGTCGCAGTAGGATTGACCGGTGCGGATGTCGAATTCCCAGCCGTGCCAGGGGCAGCGGATGATCTCGCCGAGTTTTGTGTATTCGATCTCGCCGGGATCGGTGGACTGCGCCAATCCGATCAACGGCCCCTCGCACAGCGCCGCGCCCTGATGCGGGCAGCGGTTCAACAGGCCGAAGAACTCGCCCTTGATATTGAACACCGCGATCGGGCGCTCGTCGATGGTGAGAAATTTGCGGGTGCCCGGCGGCAGTTCATCGACGGGTGCAATGACGTGGCGGGTCATGAGGGCATGATCAGAGGGTTGAGCCAAGGTCGCGAGCGGACTTCACCTCTCCCTTGGGAGAGGTCGAATTGCCAACGGGTCGGCGCAAAGCGCCGCCCGATGATAAACTCAGCAATTCGGGTGAGGGGTTCAGGTCTATCGAGAGCGTAACCCCTCACCCGGATCGCTAGCGCGATCCGACCTCTCCCCGCGGGAGAGGTAAGCCGAGCCCGCGGAAAAACCGGTTCAATCAAAACCATCCTCCTCTAGGAAATCCCGTACAGCTTCAGCGCATTGTTCAGATAAAATGCCTCGCGGTTGGCGTCGCTGACGCCGGGCGGCAGCACCCGCGACGGTTCGTCATAGTCCCAGTGCGGATAGTCGGTGGCGAACAAGAGCTTGTCCCAGCCGATCCAGTCGATCACCTGGAACAGGTGGTCGCGCTTTTCCGGATCTTCCATCGGCTGCGTAGTCCACCAGATGTGGTCGCTTATATATTCCGACGGCGGGCGTTTGACATGCGGCACCTCGCTCTTCAGCCGCTCCCAGTTCCTGTCCAGCCGCCATGACAGCGACGGCGCCCAGCCAAAACCGGCCTCGACCATGATCATCTTCAGTTTCGGGTGCCGCTCGAACACGCCCTCCAGCACGAGACTCGCCAGTGCGGTCTGCTGGCACTGCGAGTGGCCGACCATCTCCTCGATGTAATAACTCGGCCAGCCCGAGGCGGTGATCGGATTACCGCCGAAGCCGAAGGCATGCACGCCGACCGGAAGCCCGGCTTCCTCGGCGGCCTCGTAGATCGGCCAGTAGCGGCGCTGCCCCAGCGGCTCGACGTTGCGGCTCAAGAGCAGCACCTGGACAAAATTCTTGTCGCCGGCGCGCTTGCGGATTTCGGCCGCCGCCGCCGGGCCGTCCTCGTTGGCGACCACGACCGACGCCTTCAGGCGCGAGTCCTTGCTGGTCCATTTTTCGATCTGCCAGTCGTTGATCGCCGAGCAGATCGCTCCCGCCAGATCCTGGTTGCGGATGCCTTGGCCAGTGGCGAGCGGATTGAGCACGCCAAGCACGACATTGTTGGGGTCGAGATGCTGCTTTTGCATGAACGACAGCGACGAGCCCTGCGGGCCGCCTTCCGGCGGATAGGCGTCGCGGCGCGACGCGTTCGGCTGCGCCTTCGGATAGGGCGGGCCTTCCATCATGCCCTGATAGGGGTGCTTGTCGTAGGTTTCGAGATGCTCGTGCCAGCGCTTTGCCAGATACGGGTACAATTCGGTCCTGGTCGCGCGCGCGGGGTGGATGTCGCAATCGGCGATCGCGGTCTTCGCTTGACTGGATGAACCGGGCTCCGGTTTGGCGCGGAACTGCATGTTCATGGCGTCGTCTCCTTCAGCGCCGATTGCCTCAGGCGGGTGTAGGTCGCGTAGGGGTTATCGATCATGATCTTGCGCACCAGATCGGATGAAATGCCCTCGGGCAGCGCCGCGCTACCCTCGAATTGCCAGTGCGGATAGTCCGTCGAGAATAGGAGCAATTCATCCGACTGCATATGGTCAAACAGCCGATTTAATATCTCTGGATCCGGCGGCGCATCGATCGGCTGCAGCGAAAAGCGGATGTTGCTGCGCACAATTTCCATCGGCGCGCGATCCACCCACGGCGTTTCCATGCGGATGCCGCGCCAGAACTTGTGCAGCCGCCACAGAAAAGGCGGCAGCCAGGTGAAGCCGCTTTCCAGCATCACCATTTTCAAGCCCGGATGCCGCGCGAACACGCCTTCTACGATCAGGCTGGTCAGTTGCGTCTGGAAAGCCTGCGCCTGGGCGACATAGTCCTCGATGTGATAGGAGCCCCAGCCGACCGACGTCGGCGGGTTATGATAATTGCTGCCGGCGTGGATGCCGATCGGCAGACCCAGCCGCTCGGCGGCGGCGTAGATCGGCCAGTAGGCGCGCTTGCCCAGGGGCATGTCGCCCATCACCAGCATCAGGACCTGAACGAAGCGCTTGTCCTTTGCGCAGCGCTCGATCTCCGCGACCGACTTTTCAATGCTCTGGACCGGAATGACGATCGAACCGCGCAATCGCGCGTCCTTGTCGAGCCATTCCTTCACCAGCCAGTCGTTCAGCGCCCGGCAGAACGCGTCCGCCATATCCTCGGAAAACACCATCTGCACGCCGTACAGCGGATTGCAGATGCCGAAAGCGACGCCGAACGGATCGAGCGCCTGCGCCTGCATGTCCGCAAGGCTTGAGCCCGGCTTGCCCTTGGCGGGACGCCAGTCCGGCCGCGCGGAGATCGGCGAATTCAGGGGATAGGACTGCGACACCAGATCGGTCATGCCGCGCGGTGGTGACCTGATCGCGCCAGTAGTCGTTGAGATAGGGCAACAGGCTGGTCAAATGAGGCACGGCAGGATGCAGATCGCAATCCACGCCGCCCTTGATCGGTGACGTCATGACCTCAAGTTTCCTCCTGATCCGCGGCGCCGATTGAATGCGGCGCCTGGTCGTCGAAACCCACAGCATATGGCGCGCCGGCTGCGCCGTCCATCGGCGGACCTGCCGATGCCGAGTTGGCACCCATGCAATCCTGTGCCAGAGCATGATCCGGAAAAGTGGACACCGGTTTTCCGAAAAGATCATGCTCAAACAAAAAGATAGAGCGGGATGACGATTTGAGGAAAAGTCATCCCGCTCTAGGACAGCGCCGCCCGACGACGCCAGCATCAGGAAGGCCGCCGATGAAAGAGCTCGTTACGATCGCCGAAAAGATCGCCGCCCGGCTGATCGAAAAGCGCCAGACCATCGCGGTCGCGGAATCCTCGACCGGCGGGCTGATCTCGGCCGCACTGCTCGCGGTGCCCGGCGCATCGGCCTATTTCCTCGGCTCCGCGGTGGTCTATACCCGCGACGCGCGGCGGATCCTGATGGACATTCCCGACGATGCGATGAAAGGCATTCGCTCGGCCTCCGAGCCCTATGCAAAGCTGCTGGCGAGCCAGATCCGTCAGCGCCTTTCCACCGATTGGGGCCTGTCGGAGACCGGCGCCACCGGACCTGCCGGCAACCGCTACGGCGACGCCGCCGGCCATAGCTGCATGGCGGTCGCCGGGCCCGAGCCATCGGTGATCACGCTGGAGACCGGCAGCGCCGATCGGCTTGCCAACATGCACGTGTTCGCCGCGACCGCACTGAATTTACTGCTGCAGAATCCTCGCGGTGAACCACCATCGTCGTCCCAGCCAAGCCAACGGGCCGCGCGAACGCGCGCCCGATGACAGGCTTCGCGCGAGCCGGAACGACGTTGGGGGTATTTCGCGAGAGAAAGCCGTCACTTCTCCCGGAACGCGCGCATCAGCTGGTCGCTGAGCGGTTTCA
>CAWGSB010000009.1:0-627978 GCA_963825105.1 uncultured Alphaproteobacteria bacterium | reverse complement strand
TCGACTGGTTGGAACGCTGGTACTTCATCAGCCGGTAGATATCGACGCCCGACTTGGTGGGATCGAGATCCTCGGTGGCGCGGATCACGACGCGGGTGGCGTCGATCTGGTCGACCACGCCGGAACGGCGGGCCGCGATCGCGGCGCCCAAGTCGCGCGCGACCACGCCTTCCATACCGGTGCCGACGAACGGCGCCTCGGCGCGCACCAGCGGCACGGCCTGACGCTGCATGTTCGAGCCCATCAGCGCGCGGTTGGCGTCGTCGTTCTCGAGGAACGGAATCAGCGCCGCCGCCACCGAAACCAGCTGCTTCGGCGACACGTCCATGTAGTCGACCTTGTCCGGCGTGATCATCAGCACGTCGCCGGCATGGCGGCAGACCACGAGATCGTCGGTGAAGCGGCCGCGGTTATCCAGCGCGACGTTGGCCTGGGCGACGTGGTAGCGGCCCTCTTCCATCGCCGAGAGATAGACCACCTCGTCGGTGACGCGGCCGTCCTTGACCTTGCGATAGGGCGTTTCGACGAAGCCGTATTTGTTGACGCGCGCAAAGGTCGCGAGCGAGTTGATCAGGCCGATGTTCGGGCCTTCCGGCGTCTCGATCGGGCAGATGCGGCCGTAATGCGTCGGATGCACGTCGCGCACCTCGAAGCCGGCGCGCTCGCGGGTCAGGCCGCCCGGGCCGAGCGCCGAGAGACGGCGCTTGTGGGTGATCTCCGACAGCGGGTTGGTCTGGTCCATGAACTGCGACAGCTGCGAGGAGCCGAAGAACTCGCGCACTGCGGCGGCCGCCGGCTTGGCGTTGATCAGATCCTGCGGCATCACGGTGTCGATATCGACGCTCGACATGCGCTCCTTGATCGCGCGCTCCATGCGCAACAGGCCGATGCGGTACTGGTTCTCCATCAGCTCGCCGACCGAACGCACGCGGCGGTTGCCGAGATGATCGATGTCGTCGATCTCGCCCTTGCCGTCGCGCAGGTCGACCAGCGTCTTGATGACGGCGAGGATGTCCTCCTTGCGCAGCGTGCGGTGGGTGTCGGGCGCATCGAGTTCGAGGCGCATGTTCATCTTGACGCGGCCGACCGCGGACAGGTCGTAGCGCTCGCTGTCGAAGAACAGCGACTGGAACATGGTCTGGGCCGAATCGATGGTCGGCGGCTCGCCGGGACGCATCACGCGATAGATGTCGAACAGCGCGTCTTCGCGCGTCATGTTCTTGTCGGCGTGCAGGGTGTTGCGGATATAGGCGCCGACATTGACATGGTCGATGTCGAGCAGCGGCAATTCCTTGTAGCCATGCTCGTTGAGCGACTTCAGCGACTTCTCGGTGATTTCCTCGCCGGCCTCGGCGTAGATCTCGCCGGTCTTCGGATTGACGAGGTCTTCGGCGAGGTAGTTGCCGAACAGTTCCTCATCCGACAGGCGCAGCGCCTTCAGTCCCTTCTCCTGCAGCTGACGCGCGCCGCGCACGGTCAGCTTCTTGCCGGCCTCGAGCACAACCTTGCCGGTGTCGGCGTCGATCAGGTCGTTGATCGTGGAATAGCCGCGGAACCGGGTGGCGTCGAACGGCACGCGCCAGCCTTCCTTGGCGCGCTTGTAGATGATCTTCTTGTAGAAGGTGCTCAGGATGGTTTCGCCGTCGAGACCGAGCGCGAACATCAGCGAGGTCACGGGAATCTTGCGGCGGCGGTCGATGCGCGCGAACACGATGTCCTTGGCGTCGAATTCGATATCGAGCCAGGAGCCGCGATAGGGAATGACGCGCGCGGCAAACAACAGCTTGCCCGAGGAGTGGGTCTTGCCCTTGTCGTGATCGAAGAACACGCCGGGCGAACGGTGCATCTGCGAGACGATGACGCGCTCGGTGCCGTTGACGACGAAGGTGCCGTTCATGGTCATGAGCGGGATGTCGCCCATGTAGACGTCCTGCTCCTTGATGTCCTTCACGGACTTGGCGCCGGTCTCTTCGTCGATATCGAACACGATCAGGCGCAGCGTCACCTTCAGCGGCGCGGCGTAGGTCATGCCGCGCTGGCGGCATTCGTCGACGTCATATTTCGGCGGCTCGAACTCGTAGCGGACGAATTCCAGCATCGAGGTGCCGGAGAAATCCGAGATCGGAAACACCGAGCGGAACACCGCCTGCAGGCCCTCGTCCAGCCGCCCGCCCGGGGGTTCATCGACCATCAGGAACTGGTCATAGGACGCCTTCTGAACCTCGATGAGGTTCGGCATCTCTGCGACTTCCTTGATGTGTCCGAAGAACTTGCGAACGCGTTTGCGACCGGTGAATGTCTGCTGCGCCATCGTGGCCTCTCATTTCGTCGCCCGTCAGGGGCGAACCTTCCGGAGCGCGACTGCCATCGCCCCCGGGTTGAATTTCGATTCGTTCCTAAATCTGGAAGCCCTTTCAGGATTTAAGTCCTGAATCGTTCACCAGACCTTCAAAACGCAAAACGACGTGCGGGGCGCTTGACCGCACCCGCCCGTCACAACCATCGCTTCACGGACTGCAAAAGCCCGAAATTGCCTATCTCCCAACGGCTTGCGCAGAAACGCTGCCGTTCCCGCCGCCAACCGTGTTTTCGTGCTGCCGTCCCGATATGGGATGGCAATCGTGGAGATTCGAGGGGTAACTTCCCGAATCCCCACAAATTCTTGTGTACAACGTGGTCCGGAAGGAACCCCGGGCCAAGTTGCTTTTTCGTCGCCGCATCCCCAATCCTCGTCATGGCCGGGCTTGACCCGGCCATCCACGTGTTCGGCGGATCGATCCCCGGATCGCGCTCGGCTGCGCCTCGCTTGTCCGGGGATGGTATTGAAGCAAGCTCCGCTTACTTCAATTCCACCTTGGCGCCGGCCTTTTCGAGCTGGGCCTTGATCTTCTCGGCTTCGTCCTTGTTCACGCCTTCCTTGACCGGCTTGGGCGCGCCTTCGACGAGGTCCTTGGCTTCCTTGAGGCCCAGACCGGTGATGGCGCGGACTTCCTTGATGACTTCGATCTTCTTCTCGCCGGCGCCGGCGAGCACGACCGTGAACTCGGTCTTTTCTTCGGCGGGAGCAGCGGCAGCAGCAGCCGGACCGGCCACCGCAACGGCGGCAGCGGCGGACACGCCCCACTTTTCTTCAAGGAGCTTTGCCAGCTCGGCAGCCTCGAGCACGGTGAGGCTCGAGAGGTCGTCAACAATCTTCTGTAGGTCGGCCATTGATCTGTTTCCTTAAGCGTATTGGTTCGAACCAGGTTTGAATTCTGCGAAGGGCGTCAGGCCGCTTCGCTCTTTGAGGCATAGGCCTGAACCACGCGCGCGAGCTTGGCCGCGGGCGCAGTGGAGAGCTGGGCGATCTTGGTTGCCGGCGCCACCAGGAGGCCGACGATCTTCCCGCGCAACTCATCAAGCGACGGCAGCGAGGCAAGCGCCTTCACGCCATCGACATTCAGGACGGTTTTACCCATCGACCCGCCGAGAATGACGAACTGCTCGTTCGTCTTGGCGAACTCGATGGCAACCTTCGGCGCCGCTACCGGATCGTTTGAAGTCGCGATCACGGTCGGTCCCTTCAACAGGGAGCCGATGGCAACGACGTCCGTGCCTTCAAGAGCAATTTTGGCGAGACGGTTCTTCGCGACCTTCACCGACGCGCCCGCCTGCTTCATCTGCATGCGCAGCTTCTGCATCTGGGCCACGGTGAGGCCGGAATAATGAGCCACGACCGCCACGCTGGTGGTCTTGAACAGACCGTTCAGCGCTTCAACCGCGTCCTTTTTTGCCGCTCTTTCCACAGCAAGCTCTCTCCGGTTGGCGGCCTTTGCCTGATGGCAGGGCCGCCGGGTTGCACCCATCGTCCCGCCTGAACCTGACCTCGGGACATTTCAGTCCCGGGACACATTTGGGGCAGAACGACATTGAAACGCCTGCCCTCCCGAGCCCTATCGGGCCACGGGGTGTCGAGGTTCGAACCATATCCGCTGCCCGTCGCGCTTTTGCGCGGCGTAAAGCGAAATCCGGTCTTCACCCGTCTATGCAGGCCATGCGATTAAGCCGTTGAAGAAACCCAAAGGTTTCGCCGCGGGCGCCTGCAGTCTTGGACAGGATTCGAGGCCATCCGGACAAAGCCGAAAAGACCCCTGCCACATCCCTTCCAAACCGACGGCTTTTCCTTCCTTTCGAGCAATCCATGCGGATGTCCTGAAAGGAATGATCTCCTAGCGTATCGGGTTTTCGGAATGCGCGCACGGACGTGCCAGCAACGGCCAGCACGCCCGGAAAAGGTTGTTTAACGAGTCTTTTCCGCCTTGCCAAGCGCTAATTCGCGGCGGTTGAGTCGGCCCCTGTTTGCCGTGAAATTCGGGCCGAATTGACGGGTTCAGGCGCCCCGAACCGCATAGGGCAGCGGTTTGCCGGCGAAAAACGCCTCGAGATTGGCGATCACGCAGTTCTGCATCGCCAGGTGCGAGTCGAGCGTATGGCCGCCGACATGCGGGGTCAGCACCACGTTCGGGAACCCGGTCAGCGCGTCCGGCGCGTGCGGCTCCTTCTCGTAGACGTCGAGACCGGCGCCCGCGATGGCCTCTTCCGCGAGCGCGGCCACCAGCGCCTTCTGGTCGATCACCGAGCCTCTGGAGATGTTGACGACATAGCCGTCCCTGCCGAGCTTGCGCAGGATATTGGCGTCGACGGCGTGGTTTGTATCCGCGCCGGCGCGGACCGCGATCATCAGCACGCTGCACCATTCCGCCAGCGCCTCCAGGCTCGGCAGATATTGGTAGGGCACGTCGTGCCGGCTGCGGCTGAAATAGGCCACTTCGGTCTCGAAAGCCGCCACGCGGGCGGCGATCTTGCGGCCGATTTCGCCCATGCCGTAGACGCCGACGCGGCGGCCGGGATTGCCGGGCTGCGGCCGCATCAGCGGCGACGGTTTGGCCGAGGCCCAGTTTCCGCTGCGGACATAATTGTCCGCCGGCAACAGGCGGCGCGTCACCGCCAGCATCAGCGTCACCGCGAGATCCGCGACAGAGGCGGCATTCGCTCGCCGGACTGTTGCCGACGGCGATGCCGCGCTGCGCCGCGGCCGCCAGATCGACGCCGTCATAGCCGGTACCGTAACAGACGATCGCGCGCAGGGACGGCATCGTGTCCAGCATGGCCCCGCCCAGCGGCGTGCCGCCCGCGGTGATCATCGCCCGAACGCTCGCGAGCTGTTCCGCCGTGAAGACTTCACCCGGGGGTTTGCCGCCGGCATCCACCAGCTCGAAACGCTCGCCGAAGCGCTGCAACATCGCCTTGGGGAAGCGCGAATAGATCAGGACTTTGTTGGGCATCGGCTGATTTCCTAACCTCAAAAACCAAGGGCGGAACAGGTTTCCCCGTCCCGCCCTTGAACTCATTCTACCGCACGACGAAAGGTCAGTCGTGAAGGCTGCCGGGCTCGACCTTGACGCCAGGGCCCATGGTGGAGGAAACCGCCACGCGCTGGATGTAGGTGCCCTTGGCGCCGGCAGGTTTTGCCTTCGCGACCGCATCGGCCAGCGCCTTGACGTTCTGCACCAGCTTCTCTTCCGAGAACGACGCCTTGCCGACGCCGGCCTGCACGATGCCGGCCTTCTCGACGCGGAACTCGACCGAGCCGCCCTTGGCGCCCTTCACGGCTGACGTGACGTCCATGGTCACGGTGCCGATCTTCGGGTTCGGCATCATGCCGCGCGGGCCGAGCACCTTACCCAGGCGGCCGACCAGCGGCATCATGTCGGGGGTCGCGATACAGCGGTCGAAATCGATCTGGCCGCCCTGCACTTTCTCGACCAGGTCCTCGGCGCCGACGACGTCGGCGCCCGCCGCCTTGGCCTCTTCCGCCTTGGCGCCGCGCGCGAACACGCCGACGCGCAAGGTGCGGCCGGTGCCGTTCGGCAAGGTCACCACGCCGCGGACCATCTGGTCGGCATGCCGCGGATCGACGCCGAGATTGATCGCGATTTCGACGGTCTCGTCGAATTTCGACTTGGCGCGCTCCTTGACCATCTTGATGGCGTCCGCGAGCGGATAAAGCTTTTCGCGATCAACGCCCTCGCGGGCCTTCTTCAAACGTTTTCCGATTGCCATGACCCGTTACCCCGCAACTTCAAGACCCATCGAACGGGCGGAGCCCTCGACCATCTTCATGGCCAACTCGATGGTATCGCAATTGAGATCCTTCATCTTCTTCTCGGCGATCTCGCGCACCTGCGCGCGGGTCACCTTGCCGGCCTTGTCGCGGCCCGGGGCTTTCGACCCGGACTGGATTTTGGCGGCCTGCTTGAGGAAGAACGACATCGGGGGGGTCTTCATCTCGAAGGTGAAGGAACGATCGGCATAGATCGTGATCACCACCGGGATAGGGGTATTCTTTTCTTCCTTCTGCGTCTGCGCGTTGAACGCCTTGCAGAATTCCATGATGTTGAGGCCGCGCTGACCAAGCGCGGGTCCGATCGGGGGCGAAGGGTTCGCCGCACCGGCCGGCACCTGCAATTTCAGGTATCCGGTCACTTTCTTTGCCATCTGTCACTCCTCATGCTGTTTCCGGACCAGCCCGAAAACTTCACAGGACCGTGGTGCGGTTCAACGGATGACTGGCGATCATCCATCTCCTCCCACGGCTCTTCTCCCTCGCCCGCTCTTCACGGGGCGAGGGTCAACGATCAGACCTTCTCGACCTGACCGAATTCCAGTTCGACCGGCGTGGCGCGGCCGAAGATCGAGACCGCGACCTTCACCCGCGAGCGCGCCTCGTCGATTTCCTCAACCACGCCGGAGAACGACGCGAACGGGCCGTCGGCCACGCGGACATTCTCGCCGATCTCGAACGATACCGACGCCTTCGGGCGTTCCACGCCTTCCTGCACCTGGTGCAGGATCCGCATGGCCTCGGCCTCCGAAATCGGCATCGGCTTGTTTTCCGCGCCGAGGAAGCCCGTCACCTTCGGGGTATTCTTGATGAGATGGAAGGCTTCGTCGGTCAGCTTCATCTTGACCAGCACATAGCCCGGGAAAAACTTGCGCTCGGCGTCGACCTTGCGGCCGCGGCGCACTTCGGTGACCTTTTCGGTCGGCACCAGCACCTGCTCGAACAGCTCTTCGAGCCCGCGCTGCTTGGCCTGCTCGCGGATCGATTCCGCGACCTTCTTTTCGAAGTTCGAATAGGCGTGGACGATATACCAGCGCTTGTCCATCGTTTGAGTTCCGGCGCTTGCCATCAGTGAATGCCGAGCAAGAAGGTGACGAGATAACGGATGATCTGATCCGAGGCGAAAAAGAATATCGAAGCCAGCGCCACCATCACGAACACCATGATGGTGGTGATCGTCGTCTCGCGGCGGGTCGGCCAGGTGACCTTGGCGGTCTCCGAGCGCACTTCCTGCAGGAATTTGAACGGGCTGAAAGCCATCGTTTTATGTAATCCGCGTTGGTGGACGATCTCTTAGATTTCAGGAATCCGAACAGCCCTACTCGCGCCCAGCCCTCTCTTGAAGGATGAGCCGGCAAGCGGGCTCGATTGTTCGGGGATTTCAAAGCCGCGCCGGATATCCGTCAAAACGGGCCGGCAGCAGGTGGCGGCTATGTACTGCCGGCTGGGCGAAAGGTCAAGGTGCGGGGAACCGAAGGCTCCGGCGCAGCGAAACCGGACCGTCAAAATCAAGGGCTTAGCCGGCGGGGCTCCCAAACCGGAGAAGCTCCCTCGGCCTCACCCCGGATTGAAGCGGCCGGTCGCGGCAGCGACCAGCTCCCGGAGCATCTCCAGCCTCCCCCGGAAACCGGAAATCTTGGTGGGAGGCTTCTCGCCGGCCGGATAGGCGCGCGTGACCGGGACTTCCACCACCCGGTATCCGAGCTGGCCGGCGCGGACCGTCAGATAGAACAGCAATTCGTACCGGTTGAAGACATTGCGGAACGGGGCGACGCGCGGATCCAGCAAATAGCGCGCTGAATAGGCGCGAAACCCGTTGGTCGTGTCGGTGTACCAATGCCGGCCGAACAGGCTGAGCAGCGGCGCATGGATCAGCCGGCCGGCGATTTTCCGGTCGATCGGCGTGTTGATGGCGCGCCCGCCCGCGATATACCGCGAACCCTGGACGTAATCGAAACCGGCTTCGAGCTTTTCGACAAAGGCATCGATCGCCTCGACCCCGTCCTTGCCGTTGCCGTCCACCGTGATGACGCCCTGGTATCCCTCATCCAGCGCCCAGGCGTAGGCCATCCGAAGCTGCGCGCTGAGCTTGCCTGGCCCCTTCTTGGTGAGCAGCGCCCGGCATCCGTTCGCCCGGAGAAAATCAGGTTCAAGCGAGCCGTCGGTTGAGCCGCCATCGGCCAAGACCACGTCGACCGACGGCTTCAATGCGGCGATCGCGCGCAATTGCCGGCGAATCCGCTCGCCCTCATTGATGACGGGAATGACCAGCACGTATTGATGCGCGCGCGGTCCCAAAAGCGTGATCTCGCTTTCCGGCAGCTCCCACGCAGGCAAAACCTCGCTCATCGCCGATAGATTTCCCGTGTGAGCGAGACGGCGTTGCGGACGGCCTGCGGCCAGTCGCGGGTCTCCTTCATCTCGATCGACAGCGAGCCCGCATAGCCGCTTCTCCGCAGCGCCTCGGCGACAGGGCGATGATCGACGTCAGAGGATCCTATCGGAGCGAGATAGGGCTCGCTGACATGGGCATGCGCCGCATAGGGAGCCGCCTGAATCAGGATTTCGGGTTTTTCGTGTTCGAGAAACACGGTGCTGGTATCGATCTGAAGTCCGACGCCGGGAACGTTGACCTCTTTCATCAGATCGATCGCCTCGGCCGTGGTCGTGACAAACCGGCACGCATAATGTCTCGCATTGGGTTCAAAGCTCAACCTTGTCCCCTCGGAAGCAAAGACGCTGCCGATCCGCCTCAGGAAATCGACCGCGATCGCCCTCGCCTGCGCCGGTTCGAGGTCGCCCGGATCGCGAAGCCGCGGCGCGCCGAACACGCTGGCGCCGGCGCCGAGACGTCCGGCCATTTTGGCCACCAGAACCAGATGCCGGTACAGCGCCTCGCGCCGCTCGGCGGAGGCAAAAAGATGCGCCTCGCCGGCGTTGAACAAAATGCCCTGGAGCGCGATGCATCGCATGCCGGCCTCGGTGAGCCGTCTTGCGAAACGCATCGATCTCGGCGCCGGAAACGTCCCATCGTCCGAAAACGTTGTAAGGCGCGACCTCGATCGCTTCGATATCGAGTTCCGAGAGAAGCGCGAGCGCGTCGTCAAGTTTGCCGACCGGAAAGGCGATGTTCGATACCGAAAGCTCAGGCTTTCTGGGCAAACCTTTTCCTTTCCTGCGCGATGAAGCCGGCCAGTTCGCCAAGCACGGTGATGCGGTCGAGCATGTAGCCGGGCGGCCCTCCGAACATTTCCGAATACCTGGTGCGAAGTCCGTAAGCCGGAGCCGGGGTCGTTTCCGGTCCCACCTTGGCGCCGGGAAAAAACGCGTCCAGTATTTCCGTCGTCTGAACCGGTTCGGGAAACAGATTGACCAGATCGATATCACGCGCCCGGATGCGCTCGATATCCGACGCCAGCCGCCGCAGCGGATACCACTGAAAAACGCTCAGCGGATTGATCTTCTCGGTCTGATTGTCGTGCAGCAGGTCGAAAATGACATTCTTCTTGAGCCCGTCGCCGAACAGCGCCGGCAGCCGGATGATGCGGGTCTTGCGAAACCGATCGGCGGCCCAGCGCTCCAGCTCGAGGCGATGCCGTCCATAGGGATGGTTGCGGGAGGGATCGATGACGTGATCCTCATCCGACGCCGCGCCGGGATCGCAGTAGACGTCGATGGTCGAGATCAGGATCAGCTCCTTGATCTCGGTGGTGTCGAGCGCATCGCGGATGCTGGCGATGGCGTTGCGGTCGTCTTCCGGATGCGCGTTCGCCAGCCATTTCGCGGCCGGCACGCCCGCGCAAACCACGAGATCAAAACTCTTTCCGCGGAGATCGCCGGTGTTCTTCGAGTTGACCAGGAGATCGAACGCGCCAGCGCGATGCAGCGTGCCGCCGACAAACCCGGTGAAGCCGATCAGCGCCGAGCCGCTCATTGGCCGGCCTCCGGCCCGATCATGTGCTGTGGCGCACCGAGATAGAACTGGCCTTCCTTGCCGACGACGTTCAACCGGCCGGAGCGGCGCGAAAGCGTGCCGCGGAGTTCGCGGGCCACCAGCTGCCGCCGGCCGGTGGCGGGCGAGGTCGACAGGATCTGAACGAGATATTCCGAAAGAAAAAGGAATTGCAGGCTGAACAGAAACATCATGCCGGCGAGCTGCAGCGACAGCGTGGTCCAGCCCGGCTCGACATCCCGCTTAAAGATGTAAACCAGCACGACATAGAAGGCGTAGACGACGGACAGGATCCCGCCGCCGAAACCGAGGTAGGAGGACAGCCGCAGCGGCGCCGAACTGCCGGTCAGCAGCAGGCGAACCGCCTTGCTGACGGCCATTCGAAACGACATGCTTCGGATCGGAACACGAACCGAAGTTCTGGTCGCCACCGCCGCCGAAGGAAAGCCCTGCCCCAGCGCCCGGGCGCGAATCAGAATTTCGCCGTCACGGCGCGTGGCGATATAGAGCGCTGCCGCCCGGCTGTAGGCGCGGAACGCCGGTGAAAGCGCTTCGTACGATCGCCCCGTCGCCAGCCTGAAGACATAACGAAACAGATTGAACATCGCGGTGAAGAGCCGGCCGCGGTCGGCGACAACGCCGCCATCGCCCTCGCCGATCACGACGTCATTGCCCTGCCGGAGCAGTTCGATCATTTCCGGCACGGCATCGATCTGGGCCTGGAGCGGCGTCGCAAGCAGGATGTGGTCCGAGATCGCGTGATCGATGCCGATCAGCCGCGCGATGTCGTCATGCACCTCTTCGGTCAGGAAAAGCACCGTGCAATCGGGCAACTGCTCGGAAGCCTGCTTCAGCTGCAGCGAGGTCTCCGCCGACACGCCATTTGCGACAATGACCGTTTCGATGTCGACGAAGGCGGCTCCAAGCACGTCCAGCAGCCGTTCCGTGACCGCAAGATCCAGCGGCGTGTCGCGCACGATCAAGATCACCGAAATGGAAGTCAGGGGCTGCGCCAAATTCAGTTCCATGCTTGTCCGCGGAGAAAATCCTGAAGATCGAAGACGTTGTCGATTTTTGCACCGAGTATCGAAACTACCCGCCCCGCTTCGTCCGGCCGCTCGATCAGGATCGGCCGCGCATCGTCGGATTCGCTGCGCTCCAGAACCGCCTTGATCTCGAACACCGACTGCACGATCTTCGCCTGCGACAGACAGGGCATGTAGCGGGCCGCGTCGCGCAGCATAGCTAGCCCATTTGTCTTGACCGGAACAAGCCGATCAGCGTCGAAAGTCGCCTCATGCGGCGTGTACCGGACGTGGGAGAGCGAATGCAGACCTGACGGCGGGAACGGCATCGTCGAAAAGAACGGCCCGTCCATGACGGTGAAGCCGCGGCCTCTTATTTGCGGCGGCGGATCGATCAGCAACATCTCGGTGAGTTCGCGCTTGATGCGTGTTCCCAGCCCGATGCCGACAAAGGGAAGCTCGGAATAGGTGCAGTTGAAGACGAACCGTGCACGCTTCCGCTCGCCCGAAATATCGACGTCGACGCCGGCGTTATCGAACGAAGCGATACGCGCCTCGCTGTTGAGACGCACGTCGATCCTCGCGGCCTTAAGCTGGCTGCGCAAACGATCCGCCAGCCTGACGGCATCAAAGGCGAATTCCTCGACCTCGAAGACCCGCTCAACGGTGCCGGGCGCAAAAAGCCGCTCGACGTCAAAAGGCGCCGGCCGATTGACGGCCCCGATCGCCTTGCAAAAGGCCTCGAACTGGTCGGCAGTCACGCGCGAACCGCGCGCAATGGCGTAATATTTCTTAAAATCGCGCACGATCGCGTCGGAATATTCGGCGACGAATCTTTCGAAGCTCTTGCGCGACCGGAGAGCCGTCGCAGGCGCCCGCGGATAATGATAGCCGCCGTGAACGCGGGCCTGATTGACGAACGAAGCGCGCCTGAGCAGGCCCGGCTCGCGCTCGGCAATCAGTATTCGGCCAAACCCGAGGCGCTTGAGTTCCAGCGCCGTCTCGCAGCCGAAAAAACCCCCGCCGATCACGACCGCGTCCAGCGTGAATGGCTCGCAAGAGATCACGGCACCCGCTCCGAACCGATTGAGATCCGTGCCTCCCGCTCCCAGACGACAGCTCGTTTCGAGGTCGCGCCAAACTCGATGCGCTGATAAGGCCGATCAGCCTTGGCTTGTGCATAGAAACATTTGTTCCTGTTCGCGTATATCTGCCTGTCCCTGAGCTTGAAGTCATAGTCGGTGCGCGCATCGCCTTCATAGGCACGGATGAAAAAACCCTCGATCGATGCGGCGACGTCGCAATCATATTGAACGGTGAACCATTGATCGGCCATCCTGAATTCGACGCCGAGATCCTTGCTTTCGAACAGCGGGGTGCCTTTGGCATGGGCCGATAGCACCCAGCTTCTTTCCGTCTGCATCCGGCGGTCGGCCAGATAAATCGCGGCGACTGCCAGAACAATCACGGTCGGAACCGCTATCGTGATTGCGCTGCGCGCAATATCGGCGGCCCACGCCGACCGATTTTCGATGGCCTGGCTCAGTGAGACGCCAACCAGCGCGCCGCCGAGCGGAATGGTCGGCACGTACCACAGGATAAAGTCGATCGCCGGATGGACGAAAGAATGCGCTTTTGCCAGCACGAACCATGACAGCGGCGCGGCCAGTGAGGCGAGGAATGCGAGCGCTAAAATCTGAAGCTTTCTTCGGTCTGGTCCAAGATACCAGATTATTTTCTTGTCCATCAGCGAAAGGACCGCGACGAGCACGAACAGGCCCAGTGGAATTCCAAAGTTCTTGATCAGGGTTATGTCGTTGCCTTCCAGATATCTGAAAATGACAGTCTGGAAGGACGCGAACTTGCCAAGAATGATCTGGTCCTGCAGTGAAGAGGAATCGCCCAGGATGCGGGCGCCTGCCCGATCGGCGATCACGGCAAAGCCTCCCAGCTTTGCCGCATGCGCCAAAACCGCGACGACGAATCCGGCTATACCGGCGCCCACAATCCAGGCCACGTTGCCAAGGATTCGCGAGAGCCTTTCGGGCCCCTCTTTCGTGCCCAGCAGGCAGCCGGTGGCAGCCGCCAATATCACCGTTGAAACAAACTCGTAGCCGCAAAGCGATTTCGCCACAAAGAAAGCAAAGGCGGCTGCGATCAGATAAAACCTTCGCCT
Source organism: uncultured Alphaproteobacteria bacterium (assembly GCA_963825105.1). Taxonomy (GTDB): domain Bacteria; phylum Pseudomonadota; class Alphaproteobacteria; order Rhizobiales; family Xanthobacteraceae; genus Bradyrhizobium. Next base: position 614,662 of record CAWGSB010000009.1, on the reverse strand, counting down.
CGGGTTTTCCTCGTCCGCAAGATGCATCGCCATCGCCATTGGAGCGAACCAGATGCCGACGGCCCAATAAAGATTAGGCCCAAGCGCTGTGAGCATCGGCTCAACAGCGCAGGCGGAATCAGAAAGCCGCAAAACGCCGCCCAACCGAACCTTCGACGCAGGATTTCGGCGATCCAGACCAGCGCGCCGGCGGTCATCAGCGACGCCAGCAGGTGATAAAATCCGATGCGCCATGTCCGCGGCAGCGGATTGATCAGGTCGATGGTCGAAAGAACAATTCCCTGCAGACCGAACTGGTTGGGATAGGCCGTCCAATTCAGATGAAGGCTGTCCACCAGCTCCGGGGTCTCGAAATATTTCTTCTGATCGCTGTAGAACTCCGGCCCGGGGGCGACGGGGCGCTCCGGATCGGAATTCACTCCGAGGTCCGCATTTTTCGACATCAACCCGTCAGCGGCCGAACGCGCCAGGCGGCCTATCACCAGTCCTTCGGACGTGTCGTCGTAAGTTCCGTCGATGAAGCGGGGATAAAATCGAAAGAGGTTGCCCCAGAATACGGTCGTCAGCAGCGCTAGCACGATGACGAGACGTTGGGTGGTGCCGAGATTCCTTATCGCCAGGTTCGATAGCACCGCAACTCCTGCGATCCGCCGTTTCGAAGCAGATTCCCTGCTACCATGAAACCTTCGCCCCGCGGCGGCAATTTCTCGGCAGACAACCGCCCATGCGCCGGGAGCCCGCGCCGGGTGCCGGTAACCACTGAAACCATTACTTCCCGTGTCAGAACGGAGCAAGAACGTTCGGCTGTCCTGCCTTGCCGTCCGGCTCCAGAAGTGTCAGAAAAATAACGTGTTTTGCTGGGGGCTGGCAGGAGTGGCAGGGCTCGAACCTGCGACCCCCGGTTTTGGAGACCGGTGCTCTACCAATTGAGCTACACTCCTGTAAGGACCCTGCGTCGCCGCCGATCCGCGCCGTTTCAAGCATAGGCAATGCCCCGATTGCAAGGGCGAAGCGGTTAACCGGAAACAACCTGTTCAACCCGGGCGTTCTGCGCCAGAATTCCCCCAAGCCAAGCCACAAGAGCAAACGGGAGAGACCATGACCGCGCAAGCCGCCGCCAAGCACTCCGCCGCCCCGCAGACCCCGCCCCTCCCCCAGGCCAAACCGGAATCGCTCGGGCTCTCGCCGGTTCGGCTGCAGCGGATGTCGGATGCGTTCAAGCGCGAGATCGACAAGGGAACTCTCCCGGGCGCGACCGTGATGGTGGCGCGGCGCGGCCAGATCGGCTGGTTCGACGCGCTCGGCAGGCAAAGCCCGACGGCCTCCGCGCCGATGGCGCACAACACCATCTTCCGCATCTTCTCCATGACCAAACCGATCGTCTCGGTCGGCATCATGATGCTGATCGAGGATGGCCATTTCCTGCTCAGCGACCCCGTCGCGAAATTCATCCCGGAATTTTCGGACCAGAAGGTCGGCGTCGAGAACAACGGCAAGCTCGACCTCGTGCCGCTGAAGCGGCCGATGACGGTTCAGGATCTGCTGCGGCACACCTCGGGCATCACCTACGACCATACCGGCAACGGCCTGGTGCAGCAGCTCTATCAGCAGTCGCAGCTGCGCAGCCGCAAGATCACCAACGCCGAACACGCCGCGATGGTCGCCAGCCTGCCGCTGATGTGCCAGCCGGGCGCGGAATGGAACTACAGCCGTTCCACCGACATTCTCGGCCGCATCATCGAAGTCGTCTCCGGCAAGTCGCTGAGCGCGTTCCTGACCGAACGCATTCTGGCGCCGTTGCAGATGGCCGAGACCGCGTTTCACACCGGCGAGGAGAACGCCGGCCGCCTCGCCGAGCCGTTTGCGACCGATCCCTGGACCGGCGAGAAGGTGCAGCTGTTCAACATGCTGGAAAAGCCGGTGATGGAATCCGGCGGCGGCGGCCTGGTCTCGACCACCATGGACTATGCGCGGTTCAGCCAGATGCTGCTCAACGGCGGCGTGCTCGACGGCAACAGGATCATCGGCCGCAAGACACTGCAGCTGATGGCGTCCGATCATCTCGGCCCCGAGGTCAAGGTCGACTCTCCCTTGATGCCGGCCGGTCACGGCTTTGGGCTCGGCTTTGCGGTCCGCACCCAGCAGGGCATGGCGCCGTTCCCGGGATCGCTCGGCCAGTTCTTCTGGAGCGGGATGGCCGGAACGTTCTTCTTGATCGATCCGGCCGAAGACATGTTCGCGGTGTTCATGATGCAGGGCCCGGGCCAGCGCCAATATACCCGCACGCTGCTGCGCAACCTGGTGTACGCGGCGGTGGAGTGAAGTAATTACGTCGTCCCGGCCAAGCGAGCACTTGCGAGCGCGAGCCGGGACGCACGAGGCTTTAGTGCAACTTCAGCTGATCGTCGCGCCGCCGTCGATGACGATGGTCTGTCCGGTCGTGAAGGTGCCGGCCGTCGAGGCGAGAAACACCGCGGCTCCCGCGATTTCGTCGGGCTCGCCGATGCGCAACAGCGGCGAGCGCGCGGTGGAGGCCTTCAGCGTCTCCGGATTGTCCCACAGCGCCTTGGCGAAATCGGTCTTGATCAGGCCCGGCGCGATGCAGTTGACGCGGATATTGTGCTTGCCGTATTCGCAGGCGAGATTGCGCGCGAGCTGCATGTCGGCGGCTTTCGAGATCGCATAGGCGCCGAGCACGGTCGAGCCCTTCAGGCCGCCGATCGAGGAGATGATGGTGATCGAGCCGTCCTTGCGCTCGATCATCTGCGGCACCACCAGCGAGATCAGCCAGTGGTTGGCGACGATGTTGTTGTCGAGGATCTTGCGGAACTGGTCGTCGGAAATGCCCGCCTGCGGCCCGTAATAGGGATTCGAGGCGGCGTTGCAGACCAGCGTGTCGATCTTGCCGAAGGCGCGGTTGGTTTCCTCGACGAGATGCTTCAGGTCGTCCTTGGTCGAGATGTTGGCGGCGACCGACAGCGCGACCTGCTTGCCGGCCTTGTCGTTGATCGCCTTCGCCACCTCGTCGCAGGCCTGCTGCTTGCGCGAGGAGATCACCACCTTCGCGCCATGCTCGGCCATCCGCTCGGCGATGGCGCGGCCGATGCCGCGCGAGGAGCCGGTGATGACGGCGACTTTTCCGGACATATCGAACAAGGTCATGCGTCTCTCTCCCAGATATTGCCCCGGCGGATGCGCCGGTTTTCATTTCGTTGCAGCTAAGCAGCGTTCGCGCCGTCCGACAACAATGGCTGACTTCAGGCGAGCTTGGTCTCCGTCTCCGGCACGACCTCCGGACCGGCCGGCTGATGCATTGCGGCGTGCCTGGCATCGGCGATCCAGGGCTGCTGGTTCACCATCGGAAGCCGCCAACTGCTGTGACCTGCGCTGGCGAGATGATCGAGCCGCGTCACCGAACAATTGTCGATGTCAAAGGCGAGGCCTTTTTCGGGCTGGCCGCCGAGCGCAAGACCGACCGCGGCCTTGATCGTGCCGCCATGGGCAACGGCGATCACGTCCCTGCCGGCCTGTTCGGCATTGATGCGATCGATCGCGCGGCAGCACGCGGTTGATAGAGATCCATGAAACTCTCGCCGCCCGGCGCGGGCTCGTCGATATCGGCAAACCAGTGGCTGCCGACCGGCCGGCTGGCGAGGAACGCGGCGCGGTTCATCCCCTGCCATTGTCCGAGATGCTGTTCGGCGAAGGCCGCCTCCCTCGTCATCGTTGCAGGCTTTGGAAAGCCGCTGTCCCAGATCGCCTCCGCGGTCTGATGCGTGCGCATCAGACTGCTCGCATACCAGACCGCGTGGCGCGGCAGGATTTTCGCCACCGCCTCGAACACCTCGCGATCGCCGGTGTCGCAGGCGATATCCTTCTGGCCGTAGATGTTGCCGCCGTCGCTGCGCACCGGCGCGTGGCGCACCCACCACCACCGCGTCGCGACGACTGCCGGTTTGCCTGGATTGGACATCCCCAAAGAACCCTTCAATACTGTCTGCCGTCGCTGTACGTCAGAGCACACATCGTCTCAAGTGACTTTGCACGTTTGAAATCTTGTTTGAAATTCCGTCATACGGCAAGCGACGCCGCGCACGTATCGAGCATACAAGGGAGAAACGCATGGGCCGCCTCGAAGGCAAATCCGTCATCATCACCGGCGCGGGCAGCGGCATCGGCCGCGCGGCGTCGCTGCTGTTCACCAGAGAAGGCGCCAAACTGATCGCGGTCGACCGCACCGACGGCGTCAAGGAGACGGTCGCGCAGGTGAGCAAGGCCGGCGGCACGGCGGAAGCCGTGATGGCGGACGCCGGTTCGGAAAAAGACGTGATGGCCTTCATCGACAAGGCGGTGTCCGCCTACGGCCGGCTGGACGCGATCTGGGCCAATGCCGGCATCAGCGGCGGGCTGGTGCCGCTCGCCGAGCAGACCGTGGAACAGTGGCAGGAAATCCTGCGCATCAACCTGATCGGCCCGTTCCTGGCGATCAAGCATTCGATGCCGCACATGGTCAAACAGAAATCCGGCGCGATCGTCTGCACCGCCTCGGTCGCGGGCCTGAAATCCGGCGCCAGCGGTCATCCCTATGCGGCGAGCAAGGCCGGCGTCATCAGCCTGGTGCAGACCACGGCCTATTCGCTGTCGGGCACCGGCGTGCGCATCAACGCGGTATGTCCCGGCCTGATCGAGACCGGCATGACAAAACCGATCTTCGACAACGCCAAACAGCGCGGCACCGACCACAAGATCGGCCAGCTCAATCCGCTGAAGCGCGCCGGCCAGCCGCACGAACTGGCGGCGATGGGACTGTTTCTCGCCAGCGACGAGGCGTCCTACGTCAACGGCCAGGCGATCCCGGTCGACGGCGGCCTCACCGCCTCGATGCCGTATGCGGGAAAACCGATTTAGGCCTCGCCGGGAGCGCGCACGAATGCGCGCGTCATCGAAGGTCGTCATGCCTGCCGCGAAAGCAGGGGATCCAGTACGCCGCGGCCCATCGGTTCTATCACTGCCATCTCTGGATACTGGAGTCGCCCGGTTCAAGCCGGGCGATGACACCTGAAGCATGACTGTCCGCGATCTCGCGGCGCGATTTCGCGCGAGTTTTGCCACTAACGTCCTTGCCCTCTCCAAACAGAGGGCGCAGGGAATGCCGGGTGCCCGATGCACCCGTAGCCGCGTGTGCAATGATAGTGGTAAAAGCACACGCGTTAGTCACAGGTCACACCGGAATCACCCGGCATTCCCTGCGCAATGGTTTTAACGGTTTCCTTCGCGCTCTCCCCGGTGACCGGGCTTTTTTGCCACCGTCGCCGCGCGGAGACTTCCGCGCAGACTTGACGCCAGCGTCGGGGCGTCAGGACCACACGACTTCGCCGTCCGCGTCAGGCACGCGCTCGTCATGAAGCGCCAGCCGCGTCCACCGCATCCCGCCCCACGTTGATGACGTGCGCAACGCCCCTCTGCCGGGACAGGACGGTCGAGGATATAGAGCTGATTTGGGTTTCTGAAAAACAGAAATATTTTTTCAGGAAGGGCTGGACACGCCACAATCGCAAAGCGACTGATTTGCCCGTCGGGCAGTGAGCGGCGCGTCGTGCCACGGCCCTCATGTTAAGGTGTCATCGCCCGGCTTGACCGGCGCGACCCAGTCATCTCCGAGGCGCTATGTTCAAGTCGAGAAGCCGCTGGACAGTACTGCGATCGCCCGCTTGTCGCGCGGCGATGACAGTCGAGAGCGTTGCGACAGGCAGAACGCTGCTACTTCGCCCCCGCCTTCTGCGCGTATTCCCAGGACGCCTTCGACAGCGGCACCGTGCGCTTCGCCGACTCGATGGCCCTGGCGTTCGCCGCGGTGCCGTCGCGGATCCGGCCGGCGATACCCTGCGTGATGCCGGCGAGCCGGAACAGATTGTAGGCAAAATACCAGTTCAGGTCGGGAACGGCGCTGCCGGTGACGTTGCAATAGATCTGCGCCGCCTCTTCCATGCTCGGAATATTCAGCGCCTTGAGGTCGGCATTGGCGAGGCCCGGCATGGTCCATTGCATCAAGAGATAGGTGAAGTCGGCCATGGGATCGCCGAGCGTCGACAGTTCCCAGTCCAGCACCGCCTGCACCCGCGGTTCCGTCGCATGGAAAATCATGTTGTCGAGGCGATAGTCGCCGTGAACGATCGAAACGCGCTCCTGCTGCGGCACGGTTTTCGGCAGCCACTCGGCCAGCTTCTCGAATTCGGGAATGTGCTGGGTCTCGGAGGCGCGGTATTGCTTGGTCCAGCGATCGACCTGGCGGGCGAAATAATTGCCGGGCTTGCCGAAATCGCCGAGCCCGATCGCCTGCGGATCGTACGTGTGCAGTTTGGCGAGCGTCTCGATCTTGCTGGTGAAGATCTTGCGGCGATGCTTCCGGCGTCTGGCTCGGCAGCGTCGGATCCCAGAACACCCGGCCCTCTTCCATCGACATGATGTAGAAGGCCGCGCCGATCACGCGCGTCGTCGGTGCACAGCGCATAGGCTTTCGCGACCGGAAAGCCCTGCTTGCCGAGTGCTGCGATGACGCGGAATTCGCGGTCGACCGCATGCGCCGACGGCAGCAGTTTGCCGAACGGCCTGCGGCGCATCACATAGGATCGCCCGGGCGTATCGAGCCGGTAGGTCGGGTTGGACTGGCCGCCCTTGAACTGCAGGACGGTCAGCGGTCCCTGATAGCCCTCGACGTGTTCGCGCATCCAGCCGTCGAGACGCGCCTCATCGATCCGATGCCGCTCCTCGACCGGCTTGGTGCCCGAAAATTCCTCGTCTTTTCTGACGCCGTCGGCCACGATGACGCTCCCTCGATTTTCTTCGATGCCAAGGGAGCGCCATTGCGGGCGCTCCCTTAATGCTTGGTCGGGAGCGTTTGCATACTTCCGAAGTTCAAGTCTGGCAATGGCGCGGTTGTGGACCTCGTCCGGACCGTCGGCCAGCCGCATGCGTGCGCATCGAGGCATAGTCCCGCGCCAGGCCCGGCGTCGTCGGAGACGCCGGCGCCGCCGAACGCCTGGATGGCGTTGTCGATGATCTTCAGCGCCATGTTGGGCGCCGCCACCTTGATCATGGCGATCTCGAGCTGCGCGGTCTTGTTGCCGACCTTGTCCATCATGTCGGCGGCCTTCAGGCACAACAGCCGGTTCATCTCGATGTCGGTGCGGGCTTCGGCGATGCGCTGTTCCCAGATCGAATATTCGATGATCTTCCTGCCGAACGCGGTGCGCGACGACAGCCGCTTCACCATCTTCTCCAGCGCCTCCTCGGCCTTGCCGATGGTGCGCATGCAGTGATGGATGCGGCCGGGGCCGAGACGGCCCTGCGCGATCTCGAAGCCCCTGCCCTCGCCGAGCAGGATGTTGCTGGCGGGAACGCGGACGTTCTCCAGCAAGCACCTGGGCGTGGCCGTGCGGCGCGTCGTCGAAGCCGAACACCGGCAGCATCTTCTCGACCTTGATGCCCGTGGTGTCGAGCGGCACCAGGATCTGCGACTGCTGCTGATGGCGCGGCGCGCTCGGGATCGGTCTTGCCCATCACGATCGCGACCTTGCAGCGGGGATCGCCGACGCCGGACGACCACCATTTGCGGCCGTTGATGACGTAATGATCGCCGTCGCGCTTGATGCTGGTTTCGATATTGGTCGCGTCCGACGAGGCCACCGCGGGCTCGGTCATCAGGAAGGCGGAACGGATTTCGCCGTTCATCAGCGGCTTCAGCCACTGGCGCTTGTGCTCCTTGGAGCCGTAGCGCATCAGCACTTCCATGTTGCCGGTATCCGGCGCCGAGCAGTTGAACACTTCGGAGGCCCAGCCGATGTGGCCCATCTCCTCGGCGAGCGGCGCATATTCCAGATTGGTCAATCCCGCGCCGCGGAATTCGTCGTCCTCATGCGACGACGGCGGCATGAACATGTTCCAGAGACCTTCGGCGCGGGCCTTCTTCTTCAAGTCTTCGAGGATCGGGATCACCTTCCAGCGCTCGCCCTCGGCGTCCTGCTGCTTGTAGATCGGCACCGCGGGCCGGACATGCTTGTGTCATGAACGACTGCACCCGGTTGAGCCAATCTTTCTGACGATCTGACATGTTGAAGTCCATGGGACGCTCCTCGCTACGGTTTTCGAAATTTTTGGCCGCACTGTCTCCCCGCCGCCCGTCCGCCGCAAGACTATTCTATGCCGCTGAGCTCAGCGGCCGTCATGACGAAGGCGTGACCGGCCGCGGATTGCGACGTCACGCGCCATCGGCGGCGCATTGACATTTCCCCCTCTCAAACGATAGTTTCATACAACTGTTTGAATTGCAACGCGGCCAACCTCGCCCTGCATAGGGCCCATGAACATGGCGTCGGATCACACCAGGACCGCGATCCTCAGCGCCGCCGAGCGGCTGTACGCCGATCGCGGCTTCGGCGACGTCACGCTGCGCGACATCGTCGCAGCCGCCGGCGTCAACCTCGCCGCGGTGAACTATCATTTCGGCTCCAAGGACGAGCTGATCGCCGAACTGTTCGTCACCCGCAGCCTCGCCACCAACCGCGAGCGGCTCAACGAATTGAAGGCGGCGGAAGAAGAAGGCGGCGGCCGCGCCGAGCATCGACGCCATCCTGCGCGCGCTGGTCGGGCCGACGCTGCGCGGCTGCCTCGGCCCCGACCGCGAGCGCTCGACCGCGGCGCGCTTCATGATCCGGGCCTCGATCGAATCGGTGCCGCCGATCCGCCGCATCAAGAACCGCGAAATCGATCATTTGCGGAAATTCGCCGCCGCGATGCGGCGCTCGCTGCCCGACCGCAGCGAGGTCGATCTCTACTGGGGCCTGCATTTCGCGCTCGCCATGGCGCACCAGACCATCCGCGAAAGCGAGCGGCTGACCAAACTCTCGGAAGGAAAGTGCGACCTCAACGACGTCGATGGCATCATCGACCGCATCGTCGCGGTGTCGGTGATGGCGCTGACGGGGGGCGAGGCGGAGAAGAAGACGCCCGCCAAACTGGTGGCGCGGGACGCGCGGTGAGCGAATTTCGTCCCGCGGAGACCAGGGTGCGCACCCATAAATCGAGATTGATGGCTGCGACTTGCTCGATGTTCGCTATTCCCGATAGCGACCGAATTCCGCAGCGCAACGAAATGACGCTATGTGCCAATGCTTCGCCAGTTCAGATGCCGAGTGCGCTCTGGTAGGCGAAAAGCGCCGGCGCGCCGCCGGTGTGCAGGAAGACGACATCCTCGTCCTTGCGCCAACGCCCCTGGCGGATCAGGGCGATCAAGCCCGCGAGCCCCTTGCCCGAATAGACCGGATCAAGTGGAAGAGCCTCGAGCCGGCCGGCAAGCCGGATCGCTTCGATGGTGGCTTCGTGCGGGACCCCGTAGGCCGGTCCCGCATGCCCCGCGACGACTTCCACCGTTGCTTCGTCGAACGGAACATCAAGCAGATCGGACGCTTCTCGCGCAAACGCCACGACATCGGCTCGCACCCGCGCGGGCTCGGCGTCGATATCGATCCCGACGATCCGCGTGTCCGGCATTGCCACGGCTGCGCCGGCGACGAGACCAGCCTGCGTGCCGGCGCTTCCGGTGCAGTGCACGATGGCGGCTGGTGTGAAGCCCAATCGCGCTGCCTGCGGTTCGATCTCGGAAATCGTCGTGGCATAAGCGACCGCGCCCAGCGCATTCGAGACCCCGTATGGCACAAAATACGGCCTGTGACCCTTCGCTTCGAGATCGCCGACGAGCGTGCGAATGGCTGCATTGCGGTCACCGGTCCACGGCACGTCATGGAGGTGCGCGCCGAACAGCCGGTTGAGAAACGCGTTGCCCGAGGTCTTGTATTCCGGCGTCGGCGGTTCGAGCCGGCCGTGGTAGACGGCAAGATGGCACGCAAGGCCGAGCTTTGCCGCAACCGCCGCAACCTGCCGCTGGCTGTTCGACTGCACGACGCCACCCGAGACGATCGTATCGGCGCCGCTCGAAAGCGCCTCGTGCAGGACGTAGTCGAGCTTGCGCAACTTGTTGCCGCCAAAACCGAGCCCGGTCGCATCTTCGCGCTTGACCCACAGCCGCGGTCCGCCGAGATGAGCCGTCAGTCGCTTCATCGGCTCGAGCGGGGTCGGCAGATTGGCCAGACCCAGGCGAGGAAAGACGGCGAGTCGGTCGGATAATGGCCTGCGATCAATTTGCATCGTTCTGTCCGTCTGACTCACAACAATAGCCCGACGGCCGCCATTATAGCCCCATCGACGACAGCTGCATCATTCAAGCGAACGACGGAAGTCTCCATTGACGTCAAGACCGCAAAGGCGCTCGCCTTGGCGGCAGAACGACGCCTACGAAGAAGTCTTTGCATCCAGTCTTTAGTTCACGCTTTTTTTGTCCACGTTGAACCATTGGACCATCTAATGGTTTTCGGGCCTTGCAGTGTGCCTGTATAGGTCTGATCGTCGGGAAAGGTCACTGTGATGGTAGAACTATCGATGATGTTCCCGTGAGCAGCGGGCCGATCAAAATCGGACATATCAACCCTGAGAGATGCAGGTCCTTCGTATATAACTGCGATCCAAGGACTGCCATCTGACCAGCTACCGTTCAAATCGAACGCAGTATTGACAACCTTGGTCCATGTTGAGCCATTGGACCAGGTGATGGTCTTTGGTTGTGTCAGTTGGCCGGTGTAGGTTCTATCATCGGGAAAGGTTGCCGTGATCGCGGTGTAGCCGGCGATGGTCCCATTTGCCGCAGGTCGGCCAAAGGCCGACATATCAATCGAGAAGGATCGACGTGTTACGGTTATGGCAGCAGTTCGATTACTTCCATCGGTCCAACTGCCATTCAGATTGATCGCAGTGATAATCGTGGTCCAGTCGGTGGGAAAAGTGGTCGGCCAGGTATCGGTTTTGTAGCGCAAGCACCCATCACCAGCCGTCACGAGGTCGGCAAACTGCCTGTGGTGCCATTGGGCCTGGCAAACGCCCGCGACCCGCTCCGGCTGCTGCGCGTGGATTCCCCAATCCATTCGGTCAACGTAGTTGTCGTTGTAGTCAGCCGCCACCCCGCCACCGAACATTTGACAAGGTGCATTGACGCTCATGTAGTCGAGCGAAGTAATGCTGGCCGCCTCAAAATTGGTTGCGGTGTCCCATACGCTGATTTCCACACCCATCGACCAATACCCCCACCCGGCGACCGTATAGTTTTCTTTCCACGCATGGAAACCGAGGCGCCCGTTGCGGATGCGGTATTCCACATACGACTCATCGTTTGTGGCCCACCGCTCAGCGTCGTGTACGATGCCCGTCATCTTCAAGGCCGGCGCGTCGAAAACAACCGCTCCGTTACCGGCGCCGCCCGCTCGACGCAGCGGATTCGCCGACGGATGTCCCGCCAGAAGATCGATCGTCCGGCTACCGATGACGAGCGTTCCAGTGGCGGAGGAGACGGCGTCCAATCCGGGATCGCCGAAAGTTACGGCCTGGGTACCATCGGCCGAACGGCGCACATATTTTCCTTTGCGGGAAAGAAACCCACCGACACCTCCACGCTGTGCCTTCCCGCCTAGCGCCTCAACGAGGTAGGCGTCGAGCTCGTTTTGGCTGGCGAATGAGTGTCGGCCGGGCTGAATTGCCGCGCCGCGTGTCACGAACTCCGCCTCACCGTCCTGCCGGATGGTCCTGACCTCGTGCATAGTAGAGAGATGTTGCGTGGGCATCTGGATAACTCCACTTTTGAACTGGGATTTCCAATTTGACCGGCCCGGATCAGCTCTACGCAAATAGGCTCGCCCATTCGGTCCGTTCCCTTTGAGCAGGGCTGACGGAAGTGCCTAAGCTATTTGTATTCGAGAATAAGGCTTTCCAATGTGAAGTGGGTCACCTTGTTGCCATGAAAACTAATCACGGCAAATATGCCCGTTGCCGATGCACCATCGGGACTAGCCGAGATCGCTACGTTACCGGAGTCCTGACGAAGTCGTCGGCAGCGCCACAAGGCTGCGGTAATTTGGCGCATCGAGTTCCCGAACGCAGCGTCCCAGTGCGGTTTGCGAAAAAGAGATCTTTGAGTGTCTTATGCCAGACCTCGGCGTCCTGGCCTGAGCGGCGCATCGAAGTCGCGAGAGCGTGACGTTGCCACGCTGCACCGTGTGGCGCGACGTGATGCGAAGCATTCGTTAAGCAGGAAAATCCTTCAGCGGGAGTAATCGAATTACACAACCGACTTTTACTCAACGTTAGATCGATCATCCTAAAGCGACGATTGTTTGCATCAAGCCATGCAGACCCAAAGCACGCAGAGCCCGCAGGAGGCTCGCTTCGATCGTGAGGGGGCTCATTTATGGACGCGCAGGAGGCTTGGGGCGACTCTAAGTTTGATCGAGGGTCAAACACGATCACTTCTTACTTTCAGAGGTCCGGAATTTATATCTTCCTGATTTCATTCGCATGCGTGTATTACCTTTCAAACGCGCCGCTCCTGCTTGGCCACTATGATTTGGGATGGCACCTGGCCGCCGGAGACCTGATCAGAGACCAAGGTAATATTCCTTTCCAGGATCCATGGTCATTCACGTCTGGAGGCAGGCAATGGTACAATCTTTCGTGGCTTTGGGACGTGATTGCCAGTGTCATTATTTCAATATACGAAATTTAGCGGTCTCACATTTTTTGTAGTTGCATGTGGCGCAGTCATAGTCGGATATCTTGCGTCCATCTGCTTAAGCAGCGGAGCCTCAGCACCTGCAGTTTGTATTTCCGTTTTTTCCGCGTGTTTGCTCTACCCCTCTTTTGCGACGGCCCCGAATATCTATCTCGCCGCTTCGCCAAACACTTCTACCATGTTGTTTTGCGTCATATTCTACGGAGAATGCCTGAAGAGAACGAGATGGTTCTTGTTGCCTGTAATCATGGTTCTTTGGGTCAATCTGCATGGCGGCTTTTTGCTTGGTTTTCTTGTTGTTGGCGTTTTTTGCGGCGCGGCTTTGCTGAGACGGGATTGGGCCGATTTCAAAATCTACAGTTTCGCGGGAGTCGGCTGCTTTATTGCAATATTCATCAATCCTCTTGGCTGGCATATCTATGACGGCGTAGCGGCTACACTGGGCCACTTCGTGCAAGCGTACATCACCGAGTGGTCGTCTTATTTTCAGAATATATCCATGCCGGGGAGCATTCCCGGCATCATGTATATTTTGATATTTGTCGCGTTTGAACTGCGCTACAGAAGAGTTCTTGTCCGATAGAGTCGCGGCTGCTTTCCTGGCTCTTTTTGTTTTTAGGACTTTATCAATTTCAGATACATGTCTTTCTTTTTCATATTCTCGACGGTTCCATTGGCTCTCCACCTTGATCGGCTGCTGCCTAAACAGCTGGATATTTTTAAAGTCCAAAGATCGTTGTTGGCTGCTGGCATCATTGGAGCGTGCGCTCTGCCATTGACCTTTATGCAAATAGAACCGGCTCTCGGACTTCCGCAAATGCTTTCAGAGCAGGATGCTCGTTATCTTCAAACACATTTTCCGCATGCGCGGCTTCTGAACCACTGGAACGTCGGTGGAATTTTGATCTTCTTCACTCGAGGTGCCATACCTGTGTTCGTCGATGGTCGGGCAGCTACCGCTTATCCGGATGCTTTGCTGCGTGACTATTTCAAACTGGCCGAATCAGAGATCGATGAGACCGCCTGGGACACGGTGCTTGAGAAATACCAAATCGATACGGTGCTTTGGGTGAAGGCGCATGAAGAGTTGAGGCGGTTTCTCGTGGGCAAGAGAGGTTGGAAGGAGGAATACGCGGGATTGTATGAGAGCATTTACGTCAAGCCATAACGCAGTATCATGCTTTTGCGCGGCTGATCGGCGCGGACAGGCGCGCTCCTTCCCTCTCGACTAGATAATTCCCTGCTGCTTCAGCGCATCGAGCTTGGCGTCGTCGTAGCCGAGCTTTGTCGCCAGCACTTCCCTGGTGTTCTGCGCCCAGCAGCGGCGGCGCGCGATATTCCGTCACCGGCGTTCCGGAAAAGGTGATGGCGTTGCGGATCAGCGACAGCGAATGCTCGAAGGGATGGTCGACCTTGATCTCCATGCCGCGCTCGCGCACATGCGGATCGGCGAACACCTGCGCGAAATCGTTGACGGGACCGCAGGGCACGCCGGCCTTCTCCAGCTCTTCCAGCCAGTAGGCGACCTTGCTTCTTCAGGAACAGCCCCGCGAAGATCGCCATGATCTCCTTGCCGTTGACGACGCGGTCGTTGTTCTTGACGAATTTCGGATCGGTCGCGAGCTCCGGGCTGCCCAGCACCGCGCAGGTGCGCGCGAACTGCGCGTCGTTGCCGACCACCAGCATCAACTCGCCGTCGGCGCAGCGGAACACGCCGGCCGGCATGCCGCCATTGCCCCAGGTGCCGCGCCGCGGCGGCGTCTTGCCGTTGACGAGGTAGATCTGCGCGTAATGCGACAGCGAGGCGATCACGGTGTCGAGCAGGCAGACGTCGATATGCTGGCCGGCGCCGCCATTGACCTTGCGATGATAGAGCGCGGCGAGGATCCCGATCGAGGTGTTCATGCCGGTCATGTAGTCGACGATGGAGGGGCCGACCTTCATCGGGCCGGCGCCGGGCTCGCCGTCCATATGGCCGGTGACGCTCATCAACCCGCCCATCGCCTGGAAGATCGCGTCGTAGCCGGCGCGCGGCGCGTAAGGTCCGGTCTGGCCGAAGCCGGTCACCGAGCAATAGATGATGCCGGGATTGACGGCCTTGATCGATTCGTAATCGAGCTTGTAGCGCTTGAGATCGCCGACCTTGTAGTTCTCCATCATGACGTCGCAGGATTTTGCCAGTTCGCGGACGATCGCCTGGCCTTCCGGCGTGGCGATATTGACGGTGACCGATTTCTTGTTGCGGTTGGCGCAGAGATAGAACGAGTTGTTGTTGTTCTCCTTGCCGTCGGGATCGACCAGATAGGGCGGGCCGAAGGCGCGCGCGTCGTCGCCGCCGCCCGGCCGTTCGATCTTGATCACCTCGGCGCCGAGGTCGGCCAGCATCTGCGCCGACAGCGGCCCTGCGAGCACGCGCGTCAGATCGAGAATCTTGATGCCCGAGAGTGGCAGAGCCGACATGAACATCTTCCTCCGAAAGCTTATGGTCTTGTCGCCCGGGAACAAGCTCGCCGGCGCCATGCTGAGCCTAGCCGATACACTATTTTCCGGCGCGCGAGCACTGCGTTCACGGCATGCAGCCATCCATCTGCCGCGGCGTGGCCGGGCGCCGCACCGCAGTGCCATGCACATCAGGACGGGAATGGAGCGGGTGAAGGGAATCGAACCCTCGTATTCAGCTTGGAAGGCTGCTGCTCTACCATTGAGCTACACCCGCGCCTGAGGCGATCACCTAACACGCCGCGCAGGCGGCCTCAACCGCTCAGGCTGCGGTTCGGCGCACCCGCAAGGGGCCTTGTTCCGGCGTCCGCGCGCCGGGTCGCCCTTAACACGGGCCGAATCCGTGCCTATACTGAAGCTTCCATCAACAACGAAAGGAGGTGATCCAGTGTCTTACACCAAGCGCTGTCACCTCGCTGGGATCGCCCGCTAAGCTCCTTTGGCTTTGCAAAAGGGCGCTCTCAGCGCCTGGACCAGCGAGTTACAAAGATCGGGACGCGGCGGGAGCCATTCCGCCGCGTCTTTTTGTTTTGGAGCACCTCGTCATGCCGGGAAGTGAGTCCGGAAATCCCGCGCCCGCGCTAATGCGCTCCCGGGAAGGACAGAGCCGCGCGGCAATGCTGGATCCTCTCCCGGATCGGAAGCCATGCGACGGTCGTGCCGATCATCCAGTCCATGATCGCGGCGCTGTCGCCGGCGCTCAGCAGCAGCAACAACAGGCGCGCCGCCAGGCAAAGCCATTTCGGCACGCCCGCCCGCGCCGCCAATGAGAGCAGCAGGGACAGGATCAGAACCAGATGTGAATTCGAGATCATGGCGGTCATCGGCGTCGTTCCCTTTGCAATCCCCCGACTTCAGAATCCAAAGAGATTGAGCGATGACGGCCGCCGGCCGCGCCGGCTTTCGGCGAGAGGCTCGCCGCCGTTGCAGGCCGAGCTGCCGTAATAGCGGTGATGGCCGGTGACGTCGTGAAAATCGCCCGCCTGGGACGACGCAGGCCCGCGCGCGCTGTCGCTGATGATGGTGGCTGGCTTGCTTGACATGACCGTCTCCGCTGGTTGGCTTCGCGCGTTTTTCGCGTTCTGCCCGTCAGTCGTGCCGTTCGCGGAGCGCGTTCAAGCGGAAACGGAACTATCGTGTTTCCGGAGTGTTTCGTGGCCGCGCGCGGCCGGCAATATTCGGAGAACCCGGGATTGTCGGAATTGGCTCCGGCAAAACGTCCTTGCGGGTGAGTCACGCCGGGACCGGCAAACGCCAACGAAAAGAGGTACCGATGCTCTACGCCATTCTCGCCTATCACGTGGAAGCGCATGTCATGTCCTGGACGCCCGAAGCCGATGCGGCGCTGATGGCGGATCTCCGCCGGGCCCACGACCGGATCAATCAGGAAGGCCGCCTCGGCCCTGCGGTGCGTCTGGGCGCGACGAAGACAGCCCGCACCTTGCGGGGCGACGGCGCTGGAGCGGTGATCGACGGCCCGTTCGCCGAGACCAAGGAACAGTTACTGGGCTTCTACGTGCTGGACTGCGCCGATGAAGAAGCCGCCGTCGCTGCGGCGCGCGACCTGCGCCGCGCCAATCCCAGCGCGGTCTACGAGATCCGCCCGATCCTGCTCTATCTTCCCGGCGTGGCTTTCCCGGTGACGGCGGCTGATGAGGAAGATGAGCAGGCGGCCTCGTAGCGCATTCGATCGTCCCGACGGTAATGCATTGGCAGCCCTCCTTCGCCCTGCGGGCTTCGGAGGGCATCCTGCTTCGCGATCAGAGGCGTGGAAATCCTGCGAAGCGCGTCTAGCGCCGGTCCGTCTACGCTTTCGCTTCGCTCAAGCTACGCCGGCCACTGCTTCGAGCCTGACGCTCTGCGCTCGGCTGCGCCACGCGTAGCCCGTAGGGCGAAGCATGATGGTGGGGGAAGAAGGACTCGAACCTTCGAAGTCATAAGACGGCTGATTTACAGTCAGCTCCCTTTGCCACTCGGGACACTTCCCCTCTCAACAGCATCGCAACCCACCCGCCGAAATAGCGGCAAGAAGGCCATGGATGACGCTGAGACCGCCGACCCGATCACGGGCTCCCGGTCGGGCGCGTTTATGGGCGAAGCCGCCCTGGCAAAGTCAACCAAGCCTGACCGCTAAAACGCGCCGCGAAGGGGCTCAAATTGCCATTATTCGGAACCCGTGACACAAGCTGGGCCCATGAGCGATCGCGATCGAAAACAGCATTTTCGGCGCGGCGGCGGCAAGGGACGCGCCAGAGGCGGCGAATCCGGCCGCCGGCCGGCCTGGCGCGGCCGCGAGGCAAGCCCCGACGGGCCGGTCATCCTGTACGGCTGGCACACGGTGGCGGCGGCGCTGGCCAATCCGCAGCGCCAGATTCGCAAGCTCTTGCTCACCGAAAACGCCGCGCGGCGCCTGGCGGACGAAAATATCGCCACCAGGGTGACGCCGGAAATCGTGCGGCCCGCCCTGATCGACCAGCGCCTCGGCCCGGACGCCGTGCATCAGGGCCTGCTGGCGGAAGCCGATCCCCTGCCCTCGCCGGATATCGATACGCTGCCGCAGGAAGGCATCGTGCTGGTGCTCGACCAGATCACCGATCCGCACAATGTCGGCGCGATCATGCGCTCGGCGGCGGCGTTCGCGGTCAAGGCCATCGTCACCACCGCGCGTCACAGCCCGGAGGCGACCGGCGTGCTGGCGAAATCGGCCTCCGGCGCGCTGGAGCTGGTGCCGCTGGTGACGGTGCAAAATCTCGCCCGCGCGCTGACCGAAATGAACGACCAGGGTTTTTTGACGGTCGGGCTCGACAGCCAGGGCAGCGAGAATCTCGGCAGCGTCGCCTTGCGGCAGCCCTTAGCGCTGGTGCTCGGCGCCGAAGGCAAGGGCCTGCGGCAGTTGACGCGCGAGACCTGCAGCGTGGTGGCGCGGCTCGACATGCCCGGCGAAATCAAGAGCCTCAACGTCTCCAACGCCGCGGTGCTGGCGCTCTATATCGGCTCCGTCAGGCTTGGCCTGATGGGCTAAAGCGTTTTCGAGCGAAGTGGAGACCGGTTCGCGTCAAGAAAACGCGTCAAACAAAACGAATAGTCTTTCCCAAAAACCAACGCCCGCTCGCGGGATGCGAACGGGCGCTGATGTCTTTGATTAAGTGCGGCGATCAGTAGTAGCGGCGCAGCGTGTGACGGCCGTAGGCGCGCGGCATGCCGACCGCAGCACCATAGCCCATGCCGTAACGGGGCGCGTAGCCGTAGCGCTGGCCGCCGTAGCCGTAACGATAGCCCGAGCGGTAGCCGTACCCGTGGTGGCGATAGCCGCCCCAACCGGATACGGCGTCTTCCTCATAGGTCGGATAAGGCGCGAAGGCGCCGGGGCCGGTATAGGTCGGGCCCTGGTTGACATAATAATACCGATGCTGCGCCGGGGCGGCATAGCCATACTGGGTCACCGGGTCGGTCAGCCGGTCAAAGCCCCAGCCGCAGCCGGTGCTGCAGCCCGTATAGGTATAGGCCGGGGTATAAGTAACGGTCGGGACATAAGTAACGGTGGGGACGTAGGTCGTCTGCGCGCACGGGCTGACATAGGCCGCTCCGCAGCACGAGTTCCCGCCGAACAGTCCGCCGCCGCAGGCCAGCGCCGGCGCGGCGCCCGCGGTCATCACGGCAACTGCCGCTATCAATCCTGAAATCGTCTGACGCATTACTCTCTCCTGTGGACGTGTTTCTTGTTGGCGTGGGTTTAGTTTGGAAGTTTACGGGGCTTTCGAAAATCCTGCGGCGGGCCGAAATCGCCGCCTTGCGGCGCGACGATGACCGGCGGCGGATAGAGCGGCACTTCGGGCTGCGGCGGGTCCGGTGTGGATTGCGACGACCATGATCGATGATAGCTCTCCGCCGGCTTCGGCAGCCTGCGGTTGGCGGGCGGTTCGATTTCGAGACGCCCGTAGCCCGGCTGATGGCCGGCGCTCGGATAGTAGTGACCGACATGCGGGTCGGGATCGACATAGCGGCCGCCATAGACCGTCGGCGTGCACATGCACGTTCTTGCCGAGGCCCCAGTCGCCTTCGACGACCGCGTAGGATGCGTCGACGCCGTTAATGATGATGGGCACGCCGGGGCGGCCGGGAATGACCAGGACAGGGCTGCTGTCGGCCAGAGCCGGCCGCCGTCGTTCCGATCAAAATGGCCAGTGCCAACCCAGTGCGCATGGTTGCGGGTCCCGATTGCTCAGGACAACCTAACCGAATGCTTGCGGCGCAAGGGTTAAAGCCTGCGGACCAAACTGCCGGTAAGCCTAACGCGTAAGGATTTTCCCTCGTTCAATTGCCGATCATCGCGATCAGGAAATGTTAACGGCGAGCGGTTTCGCCTTACGCGGACACCGTCGCGACAACCGTCGTGACGCCGATCGCGATGGTGATCACGCCGACGGCGCCCTGCAGGCCGCTATTGGCCCAGGTCAGCCAGCGCGCGGAGACCGCGAGCGGCACGGCAATCACCGCCGACAGCGCGCCCATCCCGATCATCGAGCCGATCCCGAACAGCGCGACGTAACCGAGCCCGGCCGCAGCGCTGGAGGCCTGCGACACCGCGAGCACCAGCAGCGCCGCCGAGCCGGCCATGCCGTGCATCAGCCCGACCAGCAGCGTGCGCCAGCGAAAGCCATGCGCATGCGCGTGAGGCGCGCGGCCATGGGATGCGGTTTCGCCGGCGTGGCTGTGGGCATGGAAATGAACCGTGCCGTCGCCGTGGCCGTGGGTATGAAAATGCACGCGGTCGCGCCACGAGCTTCCACAGCACATGGGCGCCGAGGCCGACCAGCATGACGCCGACGGCGGTCTCGAGCGGCCGCGCGACATGTGCCGGGATCGCGTGACCGAGCAGGATCGCGGCGCCGGCAAAGGCGAACAGGGTCAGGGTATGGCCGAGCCCCCAGGTCAGGCCGTGCTTGACGATGTCGCCCACATCGGTGCGGCGCGCGGCGATCGAGGACACCGCCGCGACATGGTCGGCCTCGAGCGCGTGCTGCATGCCCAGCAGAAATCCTAGCCCCAGAATTCCGAACATGTGTCCCCTGTTCAGCCGACCAGCCTTGCGGCGCTGCTTTCGGCATAATGTAGATCAATAACCCAGATCAAGTCGCGACGAAATTTTCGCCCAAGACCGAATTACAATTCGGCACACCGCTTGTTTCATGTTAGCAGGCGCTCCGCTCGTGTATCGATCGTGTTGCGAGGTTCGATGCAAATGTGCGGTCCCGTCGCCGCGACGCGCGAAACTTCGATGTGTCCGGGCTGTCGCCACCACGCCCGCTTCAACCGCCGGACGCATCGATACCGAGGTCATTCTTGATTTTGCCTGTATCGATCTTGTCGCTGTCGATCGCGTTGCAGTTTGTTGCCGCGGCCCTCGCAATCTCGCAAATCCGCACTGGCAGGTTCGCCTTTGCATGGGGCGTCATTGCCTCTGCAATGGCGCTGATGGGGTTACGTCATGTCGTGACCCTGCTCGGCGCATGGGGGACCAATGCAGCGGCCATCAATCCGGCCGCCGAGGCTGCTGCGCTGCCGATTTCCATGGCTCTCGTTGTCGGCGTTTGGGCTGTCGGCCGCGCCTTTCGCAAGCTGCGCGAAGACGATGTGCGCCACCGCACCTCCGAGATGGAGTTGAAGCGTATCGTCGATACATCGATCGACGGCATCCTTCTGGCGGACCAAGAGGGCAAGATCATTCAGTTCAGCGCCGGAGCCGAGAGAATATTCGGCTATGCCGCCGGCGAGGTGGTCGGCCAATCGATCAATTTTCTGCTTCCCGAGCGTTACCGCGCCGTTCACGATACCTATCTTCGGACGTTTGCGGCCGGCAAGGAGGAAGGCCGCCTGATGGGCTCGCGCGGGCAGATTTTTGGCCGCCGCAAGAATGGCGTCGAATTTCCGGCGGAAGCCTCGATCGCCAAGTTCGACGTCGACGGTCGGGTGTTCTTTACCGCGATTTTGCGTGACGTCTCGGCGCGCCAGCAGGAGGAAGCGCTGCTCTACCAGGCGCAGAAGATGGAAACGGTGGGGCAGCTTACCGGCGGGATCGCGCACGATTTCAACAACCTTCTCCTCGTCATCGGGGGATACCTTGAAATGCTGCAGGAGGAGGTCGCCGGCCGGCCAACGGCGCTGAATTGCGTTTCGATGGCGCTCGCGGCGACGGAACGCGGCGCGCAACTCAATCGGCAGCTTCTGGCCTTCGCCCGCAAGCAGCCTCTGGTCCCGGTTGTCCTGGACATCAACGCGCTGGTCCGGGAGGAGACCGAACTCTTGCGCCGCAGCCTCGGCGAGCACATCGAAGTTGAAGCGGTTCTCGGCGGTGGACTGTGGAAAGCCAAGGTCGATAAAGGTCAACTCCAGAACGCGTTGCTCAACCTCGCCGTCAATGCACGCGATGCGATGCCGGAGGGCGGCAAGGTCACGATCGAGACATCCAACGCCCACCTCGACCGAAGCTATGCCGCGCAGCATCACGATGTGCCCGCCGGCCAATATGTACTGATCGCCGTCAGCGATACCGGCCAGGGCATGTCGCCCGAAGTACAGGCGCGCGCCCTGGAGCCGTTCTTCACCACGAAGGGATTGGGTCAAGGAACCGGGCTCGGCCTCAGCATGGTCTACGGCTTCGTCAAGCAGTCGGGCGGCCATTTGAAGCTTTACAGCGAGATCGGGCACGGGACCACGGTGAAGATTTATCTGCCGCGGGCCCACCCGGACGTCGTCGCCGCGGCCGGCAGCGCAGCCGCCATGAATGCCGGAACGGGCAGTTCCACGGCCGGCTTCGTCGGGGGGTCGGAAACGATTCTGGTGGTCGAGGACGATCCCGAAGTTCGGGTCTATGTGACCGGCGCGCTCAGAAGTTTCGGATACAATGTCATTGCCGTGGAAGATGGGCCTGCGACCCTGGCCGCCCTCGCCACCATCAAAAGTCTGGATCTGCTCTTCACCGACGTTGTTCTGCCGCATGGCATGAACGGCAAGCAGGTTTCGGCGGTAGTCCTGGAGCGATTTCCGGATGCCGCCGTGATCTTCACCTCCGGCTACACCAAGAACGCAATTGTCCACAATGGACGCCTGGATGACGATACGTGGCTGCTAAGCAAACCTTATTCGCGGCAGGAATTGGGAAAGACCGTGCGGAGCCTGCTCGACGCCCGCCGCGCCGGCCGCTGATCCGCCGCCCGGCTCTGCGCGCAAGCCCGCCTGCATAATCGATTCACCCCGGCCGGGCGGAGCTCTCAACCGAAAGCGCCTCATCGAGCAGGCTTCGCATCGACGCCCAGGAGCGGCGATCGGCCTGCTCGCTGTAGCGCGCGGTGCGCATCATCGAACCGTCGGCCGCCGGATTGGTGAAACCGTGCAGCGTGTTGCCGTAACTGATGACTTGCCAATCCCGGACCTCGGCCGCGCGCATTTCGTCCTCGAACGCCCTGACCTGTTCCGGCGGTGCCAGGGGATCGTCGGCGCCGGTGCAAACCAGCACGCTGGCCTTCACCTTGCCGGAAACCGCGGGCGCTTTGGTTGCGAGGACGCCGTGGAAGCTGACGACTGCCCGGAGATCGGCGCCGTCGCGCGCGAGCTCGAGCACCACCGAGCCGCCAAAGCAAAAACCGATCGCGCCCAGCCTGTTCGCATCGACCTGCGGCTGGGCTGCGAGCGTCGCCAGCGCGGCGCGGCCGCGCGCGCGCAGCGTTTGCGGGTCGTTGCGGAGGCTGCCGACCAGATCGGCCACTTCCTGCAGGTTGCGTGCCTGCCGGCGATCTCCGAACATGTCGGCGGCGAAGGCGACGTAGCCAAGCTCCGCCAGCCGCCGCGCCCGCGCCATCACGAAATCGCCCAGTCCCAGTCCCTCGTGAAACACCAGCACGCCCGGCCGCCGAACGGCTGATGTCTCGGCGAAGGCGAGATATCCGCGCAAATTGGCAGCCTCGCAGCGGTAGTCGATATCGCGGGTTTGCATCCAAAAGCCGCCATGGTTCCAAAATGGTGGAGCGGGAACTTCACATCGGTGTGCAGCCTGCGCAACCCGGATTCGCGGGCTGTTCTGCGGCCCGGACGGACGCTTGGCAGGACCTGAAAGGCGGCCGGCGGTGGACCCCCTTCGGGCCAGCGTTCCCGGCCGAAAGAGCCGTTCGCCTTCTGGCCCTTTGCGGGCAAGTCTGGTATTCGACCGGCCGTAAGGTCAGCGGACTCAAGGGACTTCATCCGCCACCAAGCGCTTTCAATTCGCCGGTTTAGCTCAGCGGTAGAGCAGCGGTTTTGTAAACCGAAGGTCGGGAGTTCAATCCTCTCAACCGGCACCAGCGAAATCAAATACTTAGCAAAAATCGGCCGAAGGTCCAAGGTCAAAAAGTAACGGGGCAAGTAACGGGAATTCGATTTTCGGCCAGTGCCCTCAGAAACACCTTCCTGGCCTAGCTCCTCCTCGACGACCGACGAGGGTCTGGCCGTCTTCCGGCATCCAACCCCTTTTCATGTACAATCCATTTTCCGAGATGCTGTTACACCGTCTGACGGGGGTAAGAATGCGAGGGGCTTTTCTAGCGATGGCGACCATAGCTGCGCTGTCTGTCAACATCGCTAACGCCGCGGATGACGACATCATCTTCGCTGCCAAAAACTTTTGGGACAATTATGGTGCCGTCGCGATTTCTGGAACCCTCACAGGAGATGGTATCGCATATAAGAACAACACTCACAGCATCTGGTGCATTGAGGAACGGAAGGAGTGCTTGATTACGTCGATTGAACAGATTGGCGACAAGCAAATTGGTAGCCTCGCTTACCCGTACTCCATTCCGGTGATGAAATGGACCGACTATGAGGTTGTTGCGGCTGAAGACCCCGGCTTATTTGCCTGTTCGAGAACAACCATCACCATTTCGCGCAAGAGTCAGACGGCGCTCTGGGTTCAAGAACCGATCAATCAAACCAAACCAGCATGTAAAAAGTCGGATACGAAAATTTACAAATGGACGATCGAGGACTCGCCGGGATGGATACGGGTAATGAGGAAATAGCGACAGGTTAATTCGGAGCAGGTAGCTTGGGCGGGGCTGTGGAACAGAAGCAAATGAACATCGACTTCAACGTGTTGGCGGAGACCGGACGTGTCGGAGCCCGCCGCGCGGCTGCTTTTATCGCGATGGGCCAAAAAGCATGGGCAGATGAGACTATAACGTCGGTAGCCGTTGAAACGCCGTTTTCAATCAAGTTGCTTCCGGACCCGATGCCGGATGATCTGGCGAAAGAGGTACGAAGCAACTTCCGCCTTTGGGTAATTGGCAATGCCATAACAGAAGTCGTTCAAGGCCTTTCGCGGTTTGCGGATGGGTTTTTTGAAATTGCGGCGCTGGTTCCGTATCACAACAAGCCTATGCCGCAAGATGCCCTTGATCGCATACGCCAGTGCCAAGTGGACACCAATCTACATTCGAAACTTGAGCGCGCCAAACCATTGGGATTGAAATCACCGCTGCTCGAACACACGGATGGTTGGGTGCGAGCTCGGAACGCTCTTGCACATAATCATGGAATTGTTCGGGAGCGCGATTTTTCGCCGGGGACCGAGGCCCTAACGGTGAACTGGGGGCAATTCGAATTCTCAATCGACGGAGAGAAGATCGAAAACCCCATTGGGCATCACGTCGAAAAAGGTGGAATGCTCGGCTTTACCTGGGTCAATGTAGGTAAGGATTTCAAACTCGGCGAGCAAATCAGCCTCTCAGAACAGGAGATCCTGAACATTTGTTTCACCGCCTATGTGCGCATCGATGCTTCAATCCCCGAACTGGAGAAATACGTTAGCCAATTTGTGGAAATCAAAAAGGCCTGAGAATGCCGTGGTCGATGCCGTCGCGAGCCTCGTTCAGAAGTTCGGCCGCCCGATCTTCCCGGAAGCGCCTCCACAACCTGCTTTCAACAACGACCGTTCGGTGGAATACTGCCTTGGGGTGCGGCGGTGAAACCGCTCGCATGGGGCGCAACCCAGACGTTTCATGAGGTGCAACATTAGAGGATTGATCCTATGAAAAAGACAGTTTGTGTTGGTTTGGCTTTCTCGATATTCGCGATCGCCGCCTCTTCCGTCGTCCCTGCGGAAGCAGCAAAAAAACACGGGAGCAGTGCAACAAACTTGCCGACGATCGAGGGTTTACCGGGGGCGGCAGAGCTTCGAGGGGCAGAGCGGATTTCATAAGGGGCTGCATGCAGGGCAAGGAGAGCTGAATTCTAAGGAAGTAAGAAAAGCCGCCTCAGTTGGCGGCCTCTTTCATTTGAAAGTCCGCCGGATGCGCAATGGCCGATGCCGCCATGAACGGGCGGCGACGGCGTCAGGCGCGTAAAACCGCGGGGCCTATAGCCCCTTCAGCGAGCCGGCCTCGATCAGGAGCCGATTGAAACGCCGGGCCTCCGCGCCTCCCGCGCAGCCGTAGAACCGGCCATCGCAGCGCTGCAGGATCTTCTTCTGTTCCGAAAAGCTCGGGCCGAGCGGCACGCCCGCTGCCTCCTGGATGACCAATGGCAGATACGGCGCACTGAGCCTGTCGTGCGCGGATGACAGATCGGCCGGCGTGAAATTCACCGCATCGATGGCGTAGTAGGTTGTCCGATAGCGCGGATCGGATGCTTCCAGCCGTCGCGCAAGCGCCTCCTTGCCGAGCGACGGATCGATGATGCGGGGGGCAAATTGCGGCTGGTGATCGCCATAACGCACGATCAGGAAGGATTCGGCCGGGAATTGCTGCGCCAGCCGCTCCAGCAATCTCCCGTAGTCGTGAGCCGTCATGCCCTGGCGGCGAATGTACTCGTCGATATCCGCGGCGTTGCCGAGGCCGCGCCAATCCGGCGTAAGTTCCGGGCGCAGCCGCGTATCCCAGGGGAAATGATTGGCCACGGTGTAAACGTAAAGGAAAAGCGGCCCATTGCCGCGCTCGCGTTCGATGATTTCGACCGCCCGGTCGAAGTAAAAACGATCGGCCTCGAAGTCACGCGTGCCAAGGTCGAGCATGTCCAGATAGCGGGCGATGCCGGCCGTCATCTGGAAGGCGCGCGAATCGAGAAACGAGCCGTAGAACGGATAGAGGCTGAAGGTCTTGTAGCCGCAGCGGCTCAGGGAGTGCGGCAGCCCCCGGCTGACGCGCCCGGCGGCGATCCGGGTCACGGAGGTGGCGAAACGCCCGTAGGAGCGGACCGAGAGGCCGGTGAGCACGTTGTATTCGGTGAACCAGCTTGGTCCGCCCATGCCCTCCACCACAAGCTTGCGCGCCTTGCCGTCGAACGACCGGAAATGACTGCCATAGCCGGGCGGCACCTTTATTCCGGGCGCCGCGGTGATGTCGAAACTGGATTCGTCATGCAGCAGGATAATGTGCGGAAGTTTGCGTGACGGATGGCAGGCCGCAACCGGCGCCGCGTTCAGGCTTCCGGTCACGCTCGCGTCCGACTCCAGAAATCCGTGCGCGGCAAATTCATGGACCGCCTCCACGCCGGTCCGGGCGAATTTCGAAACATAGTTCTGGCCGACGAAATCCTCATGCAGACCGGTCGGGAACGACAGTGACAGGGCAACGAGCGCGGCCATGCATAGCGAACCGCCGACAAGGCTGGCGCGCACGCCCACCCGGTAGCGGTCGAACCGCCAGGCCGCGATCAGAAGCGCGGCCGTGGCCGTTGCGGCGAGCCCGATCCATCCACGCAGCGAGGGAAAGGCCGCCAGCAGAAAGGCGGACGTATCCTGGTCGATGATCAAGAGGTCGACGAAGTCGACCGTCATCCAGAGCTTGTCGAACTTGAATCGCGAGAGCAGCGTGAGCACGACGACGAGTTCGAGCGATAGCAGCGCCGCCGCAGTCGGACGGCGAACCAGGCCAAGCCAGAAACAATTCAGCACGGCCCAAACAAGCAGGAATGCGGCCTTGTCGAGCAGATCGGCCTCGGTCGCGGCCATGATGATCAGCGCGACCAGGTGAAGCGCTGCGACGAGACAAAGCACGATGCCGTCGCGGCGGGAAGTTGCCTCGGCGGGCACAAGACGGCTGAACAACATGGATGCGCCGGGCGTCATGCCTGGCGCAGGCCCTGCCCGAAGACGATCTCTTGCACCTGCCCTGACGCGCGGTCCGCTGTCATACGGCTCCTCAAACCCTCGTCCAACTCATCGCGCCGGGACGGCCCACGGCCGCGGTCACGATATCGTAACGTAGACAACCCTTCGGTCGATGTATTATTTCCTATCCGATGTATTATTTCCCATGTTTGGCTGGCGAACGAACGTGTTGGAGGTTCACATGCGTATCCTTGCGGCGATTGGCGCACTGGCAATCCTGGTCGGCATCGGCGCGGCGGTCTTTTTTTTCGGCGGCTTCTACAGTGTCGCGGGGACCGCCGAAGACCCCGCCATCGTGACCTGGGCACTGACTCGGGTGCGCACGGCCTCGATCGATCGCCATGCGGACGCCCAGCCGCCGGCTTCCCTCAACGACCCTGCCAGCGTGCAGGCCGGCGCCAAAGCGTTCGCCGCCCATGGCTGCGTCAATTGTCACGGCGGGCCGGGTGTCGATTGGGCCAAGTTCTCGGAAGGACTGCATCCCGATCCGCCGAACCTGAAGGATGTCGTCGATCAGCTCTCGCCTGCGCAGTTGTTCTGGGTGGTCAAGAACGGCATCAACATGACGGGCATGCCGAGCTTCGCGGAGGCCGGCGCCAGGGACGACGAGATCTGGTCGATCGTCGCGTTCCTGAAGAAGCTGCCGGGCGTTTCGGAGGCCGACTACAAGGCCTGGACGGCGCCATCCTCCGCCCCTGCCCCGGCGCAAAGCAAATAGATCATTGCGGGCGTTCGCGGCTCAGCCGGCCCGGCGCGGCGACGACGACGCTGCCGGCGATGCCGGCAAGCACAGCCCAATAGGCGTAGCGGAAGTCCGACGCGACGCCGACGGCAAAGAAGCTCAGCACATAGACGGCGGCCGATCCGCTAACGCCGAGCGCAAAGGCGCCCGATGGCGTCTCACGCCGCCGCCAGGCGAAGCCGCAGACGATCATGCAAACCAGCAGCCACGCGCCGGCCCGGAACAGCAGCGTCGGCTTGAGCAGGTCGTGCAGCGAAACCATCGCGACGAAGGCCGGACGGTCCGGAAACACCTTCTCCATCGGGCGCTCGACGTCGTCGACCCACATTGTGAGGTTGTCGCCGCCGAGGAAATTCCACATGAACGCCGCCCGATGCCGGAGATAGGCCACGGGATGGCGCAGGACCGCGCGCGCCCAGGCTTCGGTGATCGCCGGCGTACCGAACAGCTTTTCCTCCCGCTCGAGCTTGCGCATCACGAAATCGCAGGGCTCGAGCCGCCAATAGATGTCCCACTGGGTCGGCTGGTAACAGCCGTTCAGGAGCATTGCGGTCTCGGGCTCGCTCCAGGTGACCGGAAACTGGTTCTGCCTGGCGAAGTGGCTGATGCCGCCGAGGTCGAACACCATGATCGACTGCAGCGGATGTTGCCGCGTCGCGCCGAGCGCGCCGTAATAGACCCCCTGCACCAGCGCAAAAAATCCGACCATGGCCGGTACGAACAGGATCGCCGTGCGCTTTGGCGACATCTGCGCCGGCCATGCAATGTAGGCGGCGAGGATCGGCGCGGCGATCAGCGCATTCGGACGCAAGAGAACGCCGAGCGCGCACAGCGCGAGCGCCAGCGCTTGCACTGGCAAGCGAAGGCGCGCGCCGCGCTCAGTGACCGCGAAAGCGATCGCGGCGGCCAGCAGCCAGCTGGTGGCGAGCAGCACGTCGCGCCAGATGATCCCGACAAAGACGAAGGCCGGCGGCAGCAACGCCAGCAGCGGCAGCAACAGCGCAAGCCGGGTGGCGCGGCGGAGCAGCGCGAATGCCAGGACGCCAAAGCCCAGCCAGTACGAGGTCGCGATCAGCAGGAACATGCTGGCTGAGCCTGGCGCGACCGGATCGATCACGCGCCACAGCACGGTCATGACCGGGGATTGCCAGTCGCCGAGCACGCCGTCGGCGATGTCCGCGTAAACGAATTTGGCGTCATAGGTCATGATGCCGGGATAGAAGATCAGCAGCGTCAGGCCGTAGCCCGCGGCGATCAGCGCGGCGACGGCCACGTAAAAACGTCGCCGCTCCGGCTGCGAGCGGTCAGGCGAGCGCGGCATAGATATCCCCGGAATTGGCCGCGTCAGGCAGCCCCGTCAGCCAGCGCGCGATCTCTTCGCCGCCGACCCAACCGGCGTTGACAAAAGTCTGGCTTTCGCCGAGCGCGGCGTTGAACCGCGTGTAGCCCAGCGCGATGCAGCGTTCGATGCAGGCGAGCGCGACCTCGCGCTGGATGATCGTGAACTCGAATGACAGCGCCCCCACCGCGCGCGTGAGGCCCTGCAGCGCCTCTGCCTCGAAACCCTCGACGTCGATCTTGATGAAGGTGGGCGCGCCATGCTTGCCGATCAGCGCATCCAGCGTCGTCACCGCTACCGGCACCGACCTGGTCCATCGCTGCGTTTCCCAGCCGGGCGCATCGCGTGCGGCGCTGATGAACGCAGGCGAGGCCGTCGAAACCGTTGGGTTATCGGCGTTGATCATCATGCTGGTCGAGCCAGCCAGGCGGCCGACCGCGACAGCCTCGATCGCGACATCGGCGCTGCGCCCGTAGAACAGCTTGAGCACCTTGACCATGGCGGGCTGCGGTTCGACCGCGACGACCCGCGCGCCAAGCCGGCGGAACGAGGCCACGCGGTCGCCGACATGGGCGCCGACATCGAACACCAGATCGCCGCGCCGCACGAAGCCGCCATGGAGCCGGTCCATCGCCGCGGCGCGCGCCCTGTCGGCGTAGTAGATGCGAAGCGAACGGATGATCCCGCGCGCGGTCCTGAGGCCTTCGAACACCGCCTCAGACCGAACTTGGCCGCGGCGATGACGCCGCCGAACTCGATCGCGGGCAGCGTCAAGCCCAACAGCACGGCGGGCCTGGTGGTCTCCTCGGGCAGCCGGCCGATGCCGACCCTGGCGGCAAGACTGCCGAGCCAGGGCCACGCCGTCATCACGGCAAACGGGATGGCCAAAGCCGGGCCGCCGGCCAGAAACAGCGCATAGGGAACAGCCGCCGGCTGCATCATTGCAAGGAGGCCGAGCGAGGCGCATCCGAGCAGCGTGTGCGGCCAGAAGTTTTGCAGCGCCAGCCTGAACGGCACCGCGTGATCGTCGCGCGTCTGTCCGATCCAGCCGATTTCGCGGCCGAACAAGAGGCCGGTGAGGAAGATCGTATGGCCGAGCCAGAGGATCGGACAAAGCAGGATCGAATACACGGTTTCGACGGCGTAGTTGACAATGAACAATCCGGCGCCGCCGAACGCGCGGCGACGGCCCGGGTGCAGCAGGATATCGATGGCGCTCGCGATCTTCGGCGAGAACCACATCACCAGCACGCAGACGAACAGCGCCATGCCGGCGTCGGCGCTGACGAAGCCGGCGGGCGTGTCGGAGAATGCGGCGGCGAGCGTGCCGAGCACGAGCAGCCCGATCCAGGCCGGGGAGCCGATGAACATCAGGATGGCCAGCGCCAGCTGATAGCGGCTGACCGGCTTGAGCCCCGCAAGCGAGAGAAAGCGCCAATACTGCATGTTGCCCTGGCACCAGCGCAGATCGCGGCGGATGAATTCGAGCAAGGTCGGCGGATTTTCCTCCCAGCCCAGATCCTCCTGCGGCAACACGCGCACGTCGTAGCCGGCGCGGCGCATCAACACCGCTTCGATCTGATCGTGGCTGAGGATGTGGCGATCTTCCGCGCCGTCGCTGGACAGCACCGGAAGCGCGCAATGCGCGATGAACGGCTCAAGCCGCAGCGCCGCGTTGTGGCCCCAATAGGGCCCGCAATCCCCCTGCCACCAGGCGCTGCCGATGGTATAGGAGCGCATGCCGAGCCGCATGCCGAACTGAAAGAGGCGCGCGAAGGCGCTGGTGGAGGGAAGGCCCACGATCAGGCCCTGGAGAATGCCGAGCCTGGGATCCGCCTGCATGATGCGGACGAGACGGAGAACGGCGTCGGCGGTCATGAAACTGTCGGCGTCGAGCGTCACCGCGAAATCGTGGTTGCGGCCCCAGCGCTCGCAGAAGTCGCGGATGTTGCCGGCCTTGTAGCCGGTGTTGACCGCACGGCGCCGGTAGGTGATGGCGACCCGGTCGCGCCAGCGCGAGGCCAGCGCCGCGAAACACGCCTGCTCGCTGGCTGCGATGTCGGCGTCGCTGGTGTCGCTGAGGACATAGAGATTGAAGCGTTCGCCGCAACCGGCGGCGTCGAGACCCGTCAGCATCGGCTCGAGGTTGCGGATCATCCGCTCCGGCAACTCGTTGCGAACGCACAGCAGGATCGCGGTCGACGCGGTCACCGGCTCGTCGCCGCGGATGCGCGCCGCTGCCGGCATGACCGCCGCCGCGGGATCGCCGGAAAAACGCATGATCAGAAACCCGATCACGGAATTCCAGAATCCCGCCACCATCCAGGGCAGCGTCACCGCGAACAGCGCCAGGAGCGTGATGTCGACAATGCCGAAGCCGCCCGGCGCCAGCGCCACCGCGGCGAGCGCCAGGGATCCGGCCATGGTGGCTGCGAACAGGACGGCGAACAGCACGCGCCGACCGAAAATATCATTTCCGGCGACGGCCTGGATCGCTTGAGAGGGGGAGCGCTCTAACACAGAGGTTACGACTTCTAATCCCGCGGCAGACAGTGCAGACTGAACGATATAACACGACAACCGTCCAGGAATTCCAATCCGGGGATTAAAGAAATTGGCGATCAGCCGGACCGACGAATTTGCCGAGGCGCTCTGGTATAGCCGGCCCGGACAGGCCGAGATTCGCAAGGAAGCGCTCGCAGCGCCCGGAGCGGGCGAAGTGCGTGTGCGGGCGCTTTACGGCGCCGTCAGCAGGGGCACCGAGGCGCTGGTGTTTGCCGGGCGCGTGCCGGCGAGCGAATTCGAACGCATGCGCGCGCCCTTCATGGCCGGCCATTTTCCGTTTCCGGTGAAATACGGCTACGCCACGGTCGGCCGGATCGAAGGCGGGCCGGAAGCCTTGCGCGGGCACACGGTCTTCACGCTCCACCCGCACCAGAATTTCTTCAACATCCCGGCCAGCGCCGCCGTGGTGCTGCCGGAAAATCTGCCGCCGCAACGTGCGGTGCTGGCCGCCAATATGGAGACCGCGCTCAACGCGGTCTGGGATGCGGCGCCGGGTCCGGCCGACCGTATCGCGATCGTCGGGGCCGGCGTGGTCGGCTCTCTGGTTGCGTATTTGTGCGGGCAACTTCCCGGCGCAGTGGTGACGCTCGTCGACATCAACCCGGCACGCGCGGAATTAGCGAAGGCGCTTGGTGTTAGCTTTGCAGGGCCCGAAACGGCAAAGGGCGACTGCGACCTCGTCGTTCACGCCAGCGGCAATGCGGCCGGGCTCGGCACGGCTCTCGGGCTCGCCGGCGAGGAGGCAACCGTGCTTGAAATGAGCTGGTATGGCGACGCGACGGTGGCGGCACCGCTCGGCGGCGCCTTCCATAGCCGCCGGCTGCGGCTGATATCGAGCCAGGTTGGACGGATCGCGCCCTCGCACCGGCCGCGCTGGACGCATGGCCGGCGGCTCGCAGCGGCGCTCGCGCTCTTGGCCGATCCGCGGCTCGACGCGCTGCTGGCGCCGCAGGTCGCGTTTCGGGATCTGGCGCAGCGGCTGCCCGATATTCTCGATGCCAAAAGCGGCATGCTCTGCCAGCCCATTGCTTACCCTTGAGGAGGTCCCTTGTTCGCCGTAGAAGTTCGCGACCACATCATGATCGCCCATTCGTTCCGCGGAGCCGTGTTCGGCCCGGCGCAGGCGCTGCACGGCGCGACCTTCGTCGTCGACGCGGCCTTCATTGCCGAGACGCTGGACAGCAACGGTATCGTCATCGACATCGGCCGGGCGCATGATGCGCTCAAGGCCGTGCTGGCGGCGCTGAACTATCGCAATCTCGACGACGTGCCCAAATTCAAGGGCAGCAACACCACCACCGAATTTCTCACGAAGCATATTTTCGATGGTCTGGCCAAGGACGCCCGCGCCGGTGAGCTCGGCCGTAACGGCCGCGAGCTGAAGGCGATACGCGTCACCCTCTCGGAGTTGCATGTCGCTCGCGCCTGGTACGAGGCGGATTTGTGGTGAAGCGTTTCGCGTTCGCCGTGCCGGGCGATCTTGCGACGCCGACCGGCGGCTATGCCTACGACCGGCGCATGATTGCCGAACTCGGCCATCTCGGCTGGCAGATCGATCTGCTCGATCTCGGCGAACGCTTCCCCTGGCCCGGTGAAGCGACGCGCACGGCCGCGCGAACGCGGCTGATGGCCGTGCCTGCCGGCCGCACGATCGCTGTCGACGGCCTGGCACTCGGCGTCATGCCGGAAGCCGCGTCGCAGCTTGCCGGCCGCAATCCGTTGCTGGCGCTGGTGCATCACCCGCTCGCGCTGGAATGGGGACTGTCCGCGGAGCAAGCCGACGAGCTGCGCAGGAGCGAACGCGCGGCACTCGCAGCGGTGCAAGGCGTCGTCGTCACCAGCGCGGCCACGGCGCGGCTGGTCGCCTCCGACTACGGCGTGCCGGAGAAGCGCATTACCGTCGCGAGGCCGGGCAGCGATCCGGCACCGCCGGCGCCGGGAAGCCGGGACGGCGTCGTGCGGCTGCTGTCGGTCGGCGCGGTGGTGCCGCGCAAGGGTTTTGACGTTCTGATCGCGGCGCTGGCGACGCTCGGCGATCTGCCATGGCGGCTGACGATTGCCGGCGATCTCACGCGCGACCGCAATGCCGCCGCGCAGCTGGGTGCCGACGTTACACGTCACGCGCTTGGAAATCGGATAGAAGCGCCCGGCGCGGTATCGCCGCAGCGCCTGGCAGCGCTCTACGCGGAAGCCGACGTGTTCGTCCTCGCCTCCCGTTTCGAAGGTTACGGCATGGCTTATGCCGAAGCGATCGCGCACGGCCTGCCCGTCATTGGCACCACATGCAGGCGCCATACCGGACACGGTCCCGCCGGAAGCAGGCCTCCTGGTCGCCCCCGGCGATATTCCCGCCCTGGCACAGGCGTTGCGCCGCGTGATCAGCGAGGCCGACCTGCGGCGGCGCCTGGCCAATGCCGCGCGCGCGGCGGCACCGCAGCTCCCGACCTGGCGGCAGTCCGCGGAGATCTTTGCGCGCGCACTGGAGACACTGGCATGAGTGGCTTCTCCGCCGACTGGCTGATGTTGCGCGAACCTTACGACCTGCGCGCCCGCAATCCCGCGGTTCTCGACGCTGTCGCGGCCTCTCTCGCCTCGCGCTCCTCGGTGAACATCGTCGATCTTGCCTGCGGCACCGGCTCGACCCTGCGCGCGCTGAGCCCGCACCTGCCCGCGCGGCAGAACTGGAAGCTGATCGACAACGATCCCGACCTGCTGGCACGTGCCGCGGCCATGCCGCCAGCCGGGGATCTCACGGTTACCGCAGTCCCGCTCGATCTCAGTCGCGACCTCGACGCCGCGCTCGACGGCGCGATCGATCTGGTCACGGTCTCGGCCCTGCTCGATCTGGTCTCCGATCGCTGGCTGGACCGGCTCGCGGCCGCGGTCGCCGCGCGCTCGATTCCGCTTTACGCGGCGCTGAGCTATGACGGGCGAACCGGGTTCACGCCAGCCGATCCATTCGATGCCGCGATCGCTGCCGCCGTGAACGCGCATCAGCGCACCGACAAGGGCTTCGGGCCGGCGCTCGGACCGGCGGCGGCCGGTTTCGCCATCGCGCGCTTCGAGGCGCTCGGCTATTTCGTGGTGCACGGCACGTCCGACTGGACGATGGGGGAGACCGACCGCGACATGCAAACCGAAATACTGGCCGGGTGGGCAAGCGCCGCGCAGGATATGGGCGTGCTGTCGAACGCCGACATTACGGCCTGGCTGACGCGCCGCCGCGACGCCGTCGCCGCCGGGCGCTCCTCACTGCAGGTCGGTCACGTCGATTTCCTGGCAACACCGAGCGCCACACGCTGAGCCGACAGATCGCAGTCGAACAGCACGTCATCCTCGATTTTA
The DNA here is from genome assembly GCA_963825105.1 of uncultured Alphaproteobacteria bacterium. Classification (GTDB taxonomy): domain Bacteria; phylum Pseudomonadota; class Alphaproteobacteria; order Rhizobiales; family Xanthobacteraceae; genus Bradyrhizobium. Next base: position 579,363 of record CAWGSB010000009.1, on the reverse strand, counting down.
TGCACACGCATGGGCATACGTGGCGCCTGATCGGCACGTTCGAGCGGCGGCAGGACCAGGCCAGGGCCCCCGGCACCCAGGATGATTGGTGCGACCATCACGTGCAAGCGGTCGAGACACCCGGCGACCAGAAAGCGCGATACCGTGTTGGCACCACCTTCGATCAGCATACGGCGCATGCCGCAGCCAGCGAGTGCGGAGAGGATCGCTGACGGGGCGATTTGCCCATCAGCCGCCGGCAAGGCGACAACTTCCACGCCGGACGGCGGCGCACAGCGCGTGCCCTGCGCGGTGATCAGCAATCGCCGGACGCCGTTGTCGGCGAACATCCTGGCGGCGGCGCCAAGCCGCCCCTTCGGATCGATAACGACGCGCGCAGGCTGCGGTCCGGCGACCCGCCGCACAGTCAATTGCGGATCGTCGGCGATGGCGGTGCCGACGCCGACGACGACGGCGTCCACCAGGGTCCGCAGCCGGTGCAGATGCACCAGTCCGGCCGGCCCGTTGATGTATTTCGAATGCCCGGTTTCCGTCGCGACCCGGCCGTCGAGCGACTGGCCGATCTGGCCTACGATCACCAGGTCGTCCACCGTGCCCTTGCGCAGCGGGCCGAACACGTCCGCCCAGGCCCGCGGAAGAGGCTGGTGTCCTCCACGGAATATATTGCTAAAGTCTTCCCAGGGATCAGAAGACGCAGATTTGCTCGAGGGGAGATTGATGGTGTGCACGCAGAAATCAACAACACTGTGCGGTTGCGTTAACAATGCGACTATCTGCCATCATCCCACAAAAATCATCCATTTGCGACTGGAATGATGGAGGGCGCGCGGTGTTCCACGATCACGGCCACAGGAATGGAAAGTCTGGGAATGGGTGACGTGCAGACCGGCGCAAGCTCGGCTTTATTCGGCGCCCGGGGGCACACCAGTGTCAGCCGCGGCCTTGGCGAATTCCATGGGCGGCGGCCCGTTCTCATCACCGCAACGGGCGAATCGGTCCTCGCGTTGCCGGTCGAAGGTCTCGACGGGCAGCGCCTTGCTGAATTCGCCGCACTCTGCGGACCGGTTGTGCCGCAGCTCATCATTACGGAACGGCGCGCGCGCGCGCTCGGCCTCGATGCGTCAACGCCGATGGCATTGCCGCTCCCGGCGCGCGACGATGCGAACGCAATTCTTGCGCTCGTCACCGACGCCGCCCCCGGTCGCGCTCCGGCGGCCAAGCCGGCGAGCCGGGCCGCCGCCGCGGCCATTCAACTCGTCAAGATATCGCATGGTCTGCCGGCGGTGCTGGCGGCGGATGTGGCCGGCCATGCCGCCGCGTGCGAGGAGAACATCGTCAGGGTTGAGGCAGACGCGGTGGCCCGTTTCGCCGATGATGCAATTTGCTCGCTCATCATCGCAAGCGAAGCCTCGGTGCCGCTCAACTCGGGCACGCCCACCCGATTTGTCGTGTTCCGCGACGCAATGGGCGGCAGTCCGGTGGCCATCATCGTTGGGAAGCCCGATTTCGCCGACGCCGTGCCGGTGCGGCTGCATTCCGCCTGCCTGACCGGCGACGTGTTCGGTTCGCGGCGCTGCGACTGCGGCGACCAGTTGCGGCTCGCTCTGGCGCGGCTCGAAGACCTCGGCGGCGGCGTCATTCTGTATCTGGCGCAGGAAGGCCGCGGGCTTGGTCTCGCCAACAAGATGCGGACATATCAGTTGCAGGACGACGGCCTCGACACCTTCGACGCCAATACCACACTCGGCTTCGACGACGATGAGCGCGATTACGGCATCGCCGCACATATGCTCCGGATGCTGAATTGCACGCGGATCGTGCTGCTCACCAACAATCCGGCCAAGCTCGACGGTCTCACCAGCGCCGGCATTGAAATCACCGGCCGGATGCCGATCGAGACGCCGATCAATGCCGACAATCGCCGTTATATGATCGCCAAGGCAACGCGTTCCGGACACCGCTTCGATCGCCTGACGGCCTTGCTGGCCGATCAGTCCTAGGCCACGAAAAGGGCTGAAGCTGCGTCGACCGGACGCGCGAGGCTGCGGCAACGGCCGCTTGCGTTCTCAAGCAGCTTTTGCAGCGGCAACACCGCGCGGTCAGAGGAGAGGTCGGAAGCATGTCATGGCCCACCATCCGCTCCGGCGCCGAAATGTTGCGCGCCCTGGTGATCGGAACGGGTCTCTGCTGGTCGGTCGCGTTCGTCGCTGTCGCACTGTGCTATGAGCTGGAGCTATACGCGGACGGCGCGATGTTTTCCTACGCCGTTGCGGTGCAGGACGTCTGGGCGTTCCACTGGCACAATATCTCCGGCCGCATGTCGGTCTTTCTCCTCTGTCTGCTGCCGGCGGAGACCTATGTCGGACTGAGTGGAAACCCCGGCGCCGGAATCGTCGTCTATGGGCTGCTTTTCTATCTCGCGCCGCTCGCGGGGCTGGCCGGTACGTTCGCGGCCGACCGCTCGCGCGGCCGCATCATCTTCGTCTACGCCTGTTGTTCGACGGCCCTGCTCTGCCCGCTGATCTTCGGCTTTCCGACCGAGATGTGGCTGGCGCATGCCGTGTTCTGGCCGGCGCTCGCCGTCTGCCATTATGCGAAGCGGACCGCCGCCGGGACGGCGCTCGTTCTGGTCATGATGCTCACGCTCGCCTTCGCCCATGAGGGCGCGCTGGTGCTGGCATTCGCGATTCTAGCGACGCTCGCCGCGCGCGGCTTGCGCGACGTCTCGTTTCTGCGCGCGGCGGCGGTCCTGGTCGTGGTCCTGGCGATGGCGGCCGCCACCAAGATCATGCTTCCTCCCGACGAATATTATGCGGACGCGTTCTTGCGGGCCGCCCTGCACTTCTTCGACCCCGCCATCTTTCAGGTGAACGTCGTCGTGCTGCTGTTCGCGACGCTCGCCTTGTATGGCGTTATCTTGCTGGTGTTTTCGCGGTCAACGCCGGAAAGAGCGTATCTCTATGCCGCCGCGATCGTGATCGCGGGGCTCACCATCTATTGGCTGTGGTTTGACCGGACGATCCATGCGAGCAGCCGGTACTATCTTCGAACCGCGCTCGTGATCCTCACACCCCTGTTCGGCGCACTGGCGGCGCTGGGCGCCATGTCCGGAGATGGCCGGTCCGCCCTTCCGTTACCGGGCCTGGAGCGGGCGATGAACTGGGTGCGGGACCGCGGGGCCCGGCCGCTCGCGGCCGCATTCATGCTCTTGACGTTGGTGCACGTGATCGAGACCGTAAAATTCGTCACGGCGTGGAGACACTACCGGGCCGCGGTCGCGGCTCTCGCGATGGGCGAGGAGTCCGATCCGGCGCTCGGCAATCCGCATTTCGTTTCATCCGAACGAATTGGATCCAAATTGAACCGGCTGTCATGGTTCTCGACCACGCCATACCTGTCCGTGATCGTTGCGAACTTCATGCCGAACCGGCTCGTCATCGATCCCGCGGGCAATTATTTCTGGTTATCCTGCGCCACGGCAACGGCGAATGCCAAAGCGCCCCGCGCGGTTCCAGCGGCGGGCCGCGATCTCGTCCGTATCTATTCGTGCCTGCATCGCTAGGCCAACCGCCTGTCATCAGGTCAAGCGGATCACCGGGATGGCAGGTCGAGGCCGTTCGGCAACGAAATCCAGATAACGGTCTGCGCCTCCGCGGAATGGCGGGAGATGTGCCCCTTTCCGTGCGTGTCCTCCACCAGAACAAAGCTGCCGGCTGGAACATGCCGGACCTCTCCGTCGCTCGTCTCGTACGCCACAGAACCGTCGAGCCTCACCGTGAGCACCCGCTCCGGCACCGTGTGGTAACCGACTTCATGCATGGCCGCGGGGATACGCGTAAAGCGAATGCGTGACGCCGGGTAATGGGCGGAAAGCTCGAACGCCGCTATTTCGCGGGACACCGGCCGCCCGGTCATTGGGATCTCGATCGCACCGAAATGCGACTCGCCATCGGCCGTCGCGTAGATGCGTAGACACCTCATCATGGCCTCCGAACGAACCGCAGCCGTCCTTGGCTATCACAGGCTAGGCTGGACTTTCCATCGCCCGCGATGTCCAAAGGGTCGAGAGCGGGTTTGCCGGTTTGGCTCAGCGGCAGAGCGGCTTTGTGAACCGAAGGTCGGGAGTTCAATCCTCTCAACCGGCACCAAGGTCAATGATGGGGCGAATGGGCGCGGCGTCAATCGGCTAGAGCCAGGAGCACACCAGCAGCAAATTCGCCGCGCATGCCGCCAGCAGCGCGACCGTCAGCGCGACGTGCACTCCCTCGCCGGAGGTTTTGAAGGTCGTTCCCATGATGGCGAAAACATCCGGCGATTCTACCCGGGGAGTCTCGGGGATTATTTTTCCGGCAATTCAGGACTTCGTTTACGACTTAGGCCATTCCGGCCGAAACGGCCGAAAATGGCAGGTAACGCCTGATCACGAGCGCGTGAACCGCCCGCCGCCGGGCTGAAACCCTCCCCTGCGGCGCGCGTTAAGCTGGTTTCGAGGGAAGCGACCCGATGCCCTACGCGCTGTTCAGCAATGACGCCAAGTTGAGCAAGGCCTATCCGACCGAGGCGGACGTCTGGAAGCACGCCCGCAAGAGCGGGCTCGTGGTCGACGTCATCTCCGGGGATGAGAAGCCGACGCCGCGGCCGGTGCTGGATAACGACTATGAGATCAGGCCGTGCCGGCCCGACCCGCAGGAAGATCCCGCGAAAAACCAGGCCGACGCCGAGCGCGAAGAGGATCTGGAATTTCAGCTGGGTTCGTGAAAACCGCCCGCCGTCATTCCGGGGCGCGCACGACCGCGAACCTCAGATCTGCAATTGCACATCGGGGAATCTCGCGGATCCCGGGTCTGCGCCAAACGGCGCATCCCGGGATGACGAATAAAACCCTACGGCGTCGCCACCGCCAGCGACGCCTGATCGGCGGCGAGCGTCACGCAGGCCTTCTTGCGATGCAGGCCCCTGATCGCGCCGGTGACCTTGAGCACCTTGCCGGCCGGACAGGAGGCGTCCTGCACATAGGCGATCTCATAAGGCGCCAGCACAAGTGGTTCGGATTTCAGGACGTTTTGGGCAAAGCACGGCAGGGCAAGCGCGGAAAGCATCACACCTGACAACAAAATACGCATGTTCGTCGTCCACAGACCGGCAAACCCATAATAGCCGATTACGGGCGCAAGTTCCGTAGACGGCAAAAATTATTTTTCGCTTACCCGAAGGGACCGCCGCCCGCCGCAAGACCAGCGGTTCGCGCCCGTCATTCGGACCGCTCTTGTCCTGACGACATTCGCGGTCGAGGGAAGAGCTTGTCCTGGATGGCTTCGACGAGAAAGACCGATCCGGCATCCGACAGATGCACGATGTCGTTGATGATGACGTCGTTCGCGGCCGGTCCGGCGCGCGTCAGACAGCCGTCCGCGTTGCATAGCGTGTGCCACGCCGAGATATAGTCGACCCCGGCAGTCCCGCTGAAGTCCTGCATTCGTTCGTCGTCGTTCGGCCCGGAGACCCCCGCCGCGATCCTGTCGGCGATAGCATGTCGAAGCCGGTAATAATTCACCAGCGAAAGGGGAAGCGTGCGTTTCCACACCGGCATCGGCCCCAAAATTACAATTCGCGGAACATTGATGGCTTTGAGCCGCTCGATCGTGTCCTTGAGTTTGCCGAGATCGTTTTTCCCGTTCCACATCGCATGAAGCAGGACGATCTGCGGATGTGACGATTTTATAAAACCAAAGACGTTATCATTGACCTTGTCGCACCAGGCAATCGATCCCACCGCCAAAATCGGTGCGCATCAAACAAAAAGGCAAAGACAAAGAAGGCCGGCGCAGCCGGCCTTCCCGTATCGCCCGAGCCGAAACGAGCGTCAGTAGCGCGTGGCGACCGGGCCACCCCAGCCGAAGCGGTAGTTCACGCCGACCTTGACGGTGTGCTCGTCGTCCCGGAAGCGGGCGCCGACGATCGGGGCGGGTCCGCCGGTGAAGGTGGTGTTGCCGAAATTGTAATATTGGTACTCGGCCTTGGCGGACCAATTCGGCGCGAACATGTATTCGAGACCGGCGCCGACGGTGTAGCCATCCCTGTGATTGCCGTCGGTCGTAAAGGCCGCCGGCACGCCGCCGACGCTGACGCCGATATTGGGGTTGTCGCGCCAGGCGTAGCCGCCCTTGGCGTAGAGCAGCGCCGGACCCCAGGTGTAGCCGAGCCGGCCGGTGACCGAGCCGAGCTGGTTGTTGTTCGTGGTCACCAGCGTGCCGCCCGGGAAGCAGCACGCCGCCGTTGTTGTTGGTGAGCCAGCTGTACTGGGCTTCGGCACCGACCACCCAGTTGGTTGCGAACTGGTAGTCGACGCCGCCCTGCACGCCGCCCATGAAGCGGCCGCCGCTTCCCTCCAGGCTGTTGTTGCCGGCGAAGGCGCCGCCGAGATGGCCGCCGATATAGAAGCCGGTCCAGTTGTAGACCGCTTGCGGCGCCGTATAGACCGGGGCCTTGGAATAGGTGCGCGGAGGCATGTCGGCCGCGAACGCGGGCGCCGCGAATGCGATCAAGGCAGCTCCGCCGAGCAGGAATTTCTTCATAACCGATCCCCGTTATTGTCGTTGCGACTTCAAAGCAAACAACGTGGCGTCAATTTGGTTGCTTCGGGGCAATGCCGGAGCTGTGATGGTTGGTCACTGTGACGGCGCGGCAACAACGCCTTTTGTTCCATCGGACGAACGATTTTTGCCCGGGAGACGCGCAGTTTGCCGCTATGCTTTGGTCGGCGCGCCCGGCGGTCCGGTTCAAGGCTCGCTGAAAAGTGATCGCGGTTCCACCCGGAGGCCGAACTGGCGATCGTCAGGACGGCGTCGGAAGCGCCGCCGCTCGATCGCGTGCGCGGCTGGCGGCGCGGTTTCGACGCGATCGCGGCGTATTTTTCGCAGGCGCACGAACGCTTCCAGCTCTCCTTGCGGGAGCGCGCGCCATTTCCGGACTTTACGGACCGACGCTCACAATTTTCAGGTCATGCTGCCCGGAATGAAGCACCGGATCGAGATCTGATTGTCGAACCGTATCGGCCAAACCATGGTGCGTCCGGCCCGGTTCGGTTCGGTGATCACGGCATCGTCGGGGACATCGACCCAATGATTGTCAAGGCGGACCCGGTAATGGCCGTCCTTCGATTCCCAATCGGGGTCTGCGACGCTTTCACCATCCGCCATCGAGCAGCACAGTCCCTTGCCGCTCGCGAGATGATCGAACCACGGTTTGAGCGGCGAATTGGCGTAGCGGCCATCAAGGTCGCGCGCTCTCACGCTGCCAACGAGGCAAGCAACTATCAGACTTAGGATCAGACCAAACACGATGCGTTTCATGTGCCACGCTCCTGAATGTCAAAGCCTACCCCGCTGCTGTCTCAAGCAATGTTCATGCCGCAATGTTCATGCCGCGCTGTGCGAATCGCGGCGCAGTGATAACCTCCGTCGAAAGATTTCGCCGCGATTGTGGCGGCATGATTGATGTACGCGATTTCGGCGCGCGTTCACCAAGAGTTGTTGGCGCGACGGATGAATCTGTCGGCTTCGATGTTGGGAAACCGGACCCCGACGCTAGCGCGTCAGCTTCTCCAGATCCGGAAACGGCGCATAGACCGCGCCGGCGCAGATATCGCTGGCGTTCTCGACCACGCGGTCGAGCCGGCCATTGACGTAGAGGACCGCGCGTTCGCGCGGTTCGCGATAGCTGCCGTCGGATTCGCGCGGGGTAAAACGCAGGCAGCTGACATAGCGCACCCGCCCGCCGACGGTACGCTGCACCGGCTCGGCCATCGCAGCGTCATGCACGCCGACGGGATTATTGAGATAGGTCTTCATGAACGCCAGCAATTCGGGGCGGTAATTGCCGGGAAAGGGCTGATTGGCGTCGCCGCCGCTGTCGATGCTCAAGATGGCGTCCCTGTCGTCGCCCCCCGCGCAGGCCGCCAGCGCGATCGGCAGCAGCAGGATCGCTACACGCTTTGCTGATATTCCCAAGTTCAACCCGTTCGAAAATCCGACGCCCCTGCGCGTTTTAGACCTTCCGTCGGCGAAATGGAATTCGCATCTCGGCCACCGCCCCCGAACGTAGCGGAAAAAGCACCGGCCCGACACCATTGGGGACGCAATGGCGCGAGCCGGCCTGATATCCGCACGGAGCGGTGGGGGCGATGTGGAAAAGCCGCGCCCGCGGATCAGTCGTTAGCCGCGCTTGGTGGCGGGCGTAACGTGCTTGACCGAAGCTTTCGAGAACTTGTGCGTCTTCAGCGCGCCCATATGCTTGTGGGTGCGATGATGGCTGACATGCCGGACATGATGGCGACCCATCCTGGCATTGGCGTTCAGCACGCTCGGCTTCACCTTCTTCACCTGCTCGGCCTTGATGACCGGCGCCTGCGTCGTCTTGGCCTGACCGGCGGCCAGCGCGGGTGCGGCGAGAACGGAAACTGCGAGCAGTGCGGCGGAAATCGTCTTCAACATGGTCGTCTCCTCCTTCAGGGGATCACGAGGTGGCCGGTCGGATGGCCGGGCCCGTCGATCATGGCTGCGACCCTAGCGGCGCCGCGCTGAACCCACCCTGAAGCGCAATGACGGACTTCGTTCATCTCCATGACATGTTCGTCATGTTCCGCAGGCCGTGGGCGAGGCTTGGCGGAATTGGTTCAAATAAAGTTCGCGGCCCGGGAATGTTCTGGAGCCGCCGGGTGTTCAGGTCAGCAGGCCCGGATGTTGGATTGCCTCACTGGAAATCGGGAGCGACGAATGAGCAAATTTGCGATCAGGCTTTTGACGCTGGCAATGGTTTCGATGGCGCTCGTCACGGCGCCCGTGATCACCAAGGTGTACGCCGCGCCCGACAACGACGCGCCGCCGCCCTCCCCGACCAAATCCAAGGGCAAGAAGAAAACCAGCGAAGTCAGCCCCGGCATCGAGGACGCCGCGTTCGCCCAGGGTTATCGCGCGGCCTACGCCACGATCTATGACCGCAACGACTATGCCTCCGCCATCGCGCAGTTGAAGGCGCTCGGCCACGACGACATCGCCGCCGTCGCCAACCTGATCGGCTACTCCTACCGCAAGCTCGGCGACTACAAGGTCTCGCAGATCTGGTACGAGCGCGCGCTGAAGGCCGACCCCAACCACGTCAAGACCTGGCAGTATTACGGGCTGTGGCAGGTCGAACAGGGCAACCGCGACCAGGCGCAATATCATTTGAGCCGGATCGCCGCCTTGGCCGGCACCAACAGCGAGGAATATCGCTCGCTCGCCGCCGCGCTCGAAAAGCCGCCCGGCACCGGCCTCGTTTACTGAGTTCGGTCAATCAGGTTCGGCCGGCGCAACCCAAAAAGGTTGCGCCGGTTTTGTTTTGCGCGGACCTCACTTCATCAGCGCCTGGGCCTCGGCCCGGAACGCCTGGCGCGAGGCGTCGCGCGAATAGAACATGTGCCCGCCCGGATAGACCACGAGCTTCACCCGCTCGGGGCGTAGCAAAGGCCGGCAGCTGGTCGAGCAGGATCTTGGTGCCGAAATACGGCGTGGCGAGATCGAACAGCCCGTGCCCCACCAGCACCTTCAGCTTCGGGTCGAGCGCGAGAATCTCGCGCAGCTGGGAAATCGATTGCGGGGGATTGAGGCCCTGGCCGAAATCCCAGGCCTTCTCGACCGCGCCATTGAGCAACTGGTAGGAGCCGTCCGGCCGCCAGTTGAGCTTGCGCGTGGTGAGGTCGACCGCGGCGCTGGTCAGCGGTGCGGCCAACGCTTCGCCGGAGGGATCGCTGAAATGAAAGAAGCTCGAATCCGGATAGGGATCGAAGCCCGAGACCGACGCGTCGTAGCGTCCCGTCACCTTGCCGTTCTTGCGGTCGAATTCGCGGCGAAACTCGATGACGTCGAAGCGCCCGGCCAGCCTCCGGCTCACCGCCTGATCGATTCCGGTCAATGCCGCCACCTTGTCGGCAAGTCGCGTGGTGGCCTCGATGTCGGCCTGCCCCTTGATGAGATCGGCGAGAAAATCGCCGCGCGCATAGTTTTCGACATCGGCCATGTCGGCGCGGGTCACCGCGCCCTTCGCCTCGCGCGCCACCGCCGCCATGGCGGGAAGGCTCGCCACATATTGCAGGAGGCTGGAGCCTGAAAATTCGCGGAAGTCGAGCACCGGCGAAACCAGGATCAGCCCCCTCACCCCGACGCCCTGCTGGACCTGCAGATTGCGAACGATCTTCGGTCCGCGGATGCCGCCATAGCTTTCGCCGGCGACGAATTTTGGCGAGAGCAGGCGGTCGGACTTTTCCAGCCAGCGGCGGATCGTCAGCGCGATCGAGTTCACATCGCCATCGACCGAGAAGAACCGCTTGCGCACGTCATCGCCTGTCGCGACGAAGCGGCTATAGCCGGTGCCGACGGGATCGACGAAGACGAGATCGGTGAAGTCGAGCCAGGTCTCGGCGTTGGGCTGAAGATCGGGCGACGCGGAGGAAATCGCCGCATCGCCGTTGATCGCCAGCCGCCACGGCCCGGCGGCGCCGAATTGCAAATAGGCGGAGGCCGCGCCCGGCCCGCCATTGAAAAGGAAGGTCACCGGCCGGGTAGCCGGATCGGCGCCGTCCAGTTGATAGGCGGTGTAGGCGATATCGGCTTGCGGCTCGCCCTTGTCGTCGAACAGGCGGATCGAACCCGCCGTCGCCGTGAAGGCGAGCGTGCGCCCGGGAAGCACCAGCGTTTGCTTGGTCGTGGAATCCGGCGGCAGCCGATGTTGCTCGGCGGCATCAGGCGAAGTCGCAGCGCCGGCGCGTCCGCCTCCGGATTTCTGGCCCGACGGCGCCACGGCGGGGTGGTCCTGAGGCGGCTGCGGCGCATCCTCGGCGCGCGCCGCCGCCAGCATGGAGAAGGCAAGAAGCGCCATGGCGAAGCCCGCATGGCGCGGCGAGACGACAGGAATGGCCATATCCGTTCTTCTCCCTGCTTCCTGCAATCCGCCGGGACGGCCGCATTCACCATATCGGCCGGGATTTTCCGGACAGAGGCAGGTTTGTAGCGCAAAACTGCGACAGCGTGGCATTGTTGGCAAGCGCCCAGACATAACCTGCCCTGCGGTCAAGCTCATTGCACGATCCAGTGACATGCCTGGGACCGCCAGCCGATCTCGACAAGCACGGCCAAGGTCGTATAGACGACCTTCCGCGCAACTCCGCTCCCCTCTCGCGCCAAGATGAGCCCGCGATCCCATGACCAGCCCCAAGCGATATGACCGGATCGCCTTCGTCGCGAGCGCCGGCGCGGAAGCCCAGCTGGCGCTTGAACAGCTGGTCGAGCTGTACGGCAATCACGATCCCGCCGAGGCCGATGTCGTGGTGGCGCTCGGCGGCGACGGATTGATGCTGCAGACGCTGCATCAGCACATGCGTACGGGCAAGCCGATCTACGGCATGCATCGCGGCACCGTCGGCTTTCTGATGAACGAGTTCTCGACCCACGACCTGCACGCCCGGCTTGCGGCCGCGAAGGAATCCGTGATCCATCCGCTCCTGATGCGCGCCACCGACGTGCATGGCGTGGTGCATATTCATCACGCCATCAACGAAGTCGCGCTGTTCCGCCAGACCCATCAGGCGGCGCGCCTGCGGATTCTGATCGACGAGCGCGAACGCATGGCCGAACTGATCGCCGATGGCATCCTGGTGGCGACGCCGGCGGGATCGACCGCCTACAATCTTTCGGTGCAGGGGCCGATCATCCCGATCAACGCCCCGCTGCTGGCGCTGACCCCGATCAGCCCGTTTCGCCCGCGCCGCTGGCGCGGGGCGCTGCTGCCCAACACCGCCTATGTGGTGATCGAGGTGCTCGAGAGCGACAAGCGCCCGGTCGCGGCGGTGGCCGACCACGACGAGGCGCGCGACGTCCGCCGCGTCGAGGTGCTGTCCGACAAGACCATCTCGATGCGGATGCTGTTCGACCCCGGCCACAGCCTGGAAGAGCGCATTCTGAGCGAGCAATTCGGGTACTAGAGCATGATCCGGAAAAGTGGACACCGGTTTTCCGAAAAGATCATGCTCAAACAAAAAGATAGAGCGGGATGACGATTCGAAGAAAAGTCATCCCGCTCCAGAGCGTTTTCAAGCAAAGCCTGCCCCGCACTTGATGCGGGTGGAAACCGGTTCGCCCCCGATTTCCGCCCTGCCCGGACAGAAGCCGCAACCATTCGTTAACCGGCGCCGCGATATGGTTAACGCCGGGTATACCGTCGTCACCGGTACGCCCTCAGGGCCTGGGCCATGTTTCGCATCGATTTCAACAAGCTGCGATTTCTCGTGTGCGACGACAATCCGCATATGCGCCGCATCCTGCGGACGCTGCTGCATTCGTTCGGCGCGCGCGAGGTCTATGAAGCCGAAGACGGCGCCACCGCGCTCGAAATGTACACGCCACTACGTCCCGGACATCGTCATCACCGACTGGTCGATGCCGATTTTCGACGGCCTCGAACTGGCGCAGATGATCCGGCAGCCGGAATCGAAGGGCAATCCCTTCGCCCCGATCATCATGCTGACCGGCCATTCCGAGAAGCGGCGCGTCACGGTGGCGCGCGATGCCGGCGTGACCGAATTCCTCGCCAAGCCGATCTCGGCCAAGGGGCTTTATCAGCGCATCCTGAACGTCGTCGCCAATCCGCGCCCGTTCATCAAGACCAAGACCTATTTCGGCCCGGACCGCCGGCGCAATACCAGCAACGCCTATATCGGCCCCGAGCGCCGCGTCGGCGGCGAGGTGGAAGTGCTTCAGCAGCCCTCGCTGCTCGACAAGGCCCGCTCCACCGTTTAGCGCCAGCGCGTTCCAAGGAAACCATCATGGCGAAAGACAAGCCGCGACATCGAGATCAAGGCCTTCGCCGACCATCACGTGATCACGCAGCCCAATCCCCTGCGCAAGGTGTTGCGGCGCGTCGCCGAAAAGGATCTCGACGATCCGGTCGCGCGCGCGGAAAAGGCGCTTGCCGGCCTGTCCGGCGAGTTCAAGAACTGGATGACGATCGAGGCCGACCGGCTCTCGGCCGCCCACGCCGCCATTCTCAAGAACGGTTTTACGCACGACAACTGCGAAGAGCTGTTTCGCGCCGCCCATGACATCAAGGGCGACGCCGCCACGTTCGGATACCCTTCCGCCGGCGCCGCCGCCGAAAGCCTCTGCAGGATCATCGAGCACGCGCCCGATCTCGACCAGGTGCCGTCCGACCTGATCGCGCATCATATCAACGCCATTCAGGCGATCGTGCGCGAGCGCACCAAGCTCGACACCGTCAGCATGGCCAGCGAACTGAGCCGGCAACTGCGCGGCGTCGCCGACGAATACCTCACCCACGCCAATCGCGACCGTCCCGAGCACCTCGAAGCGATCCTTGCGCCGAGCATCGCGCCGGCGGGATTGAGCCCTCGACTCGTCATTCCTGCGAACGCACGCCGCCATCGGCGCGGCTTATCACCGGCGATGGGTAGTACTCAAAATTATTACGGCGAGATTCCGGGTCTCGCGCTCGGCGCGCGCCCCGGGATGACGTCACTTGAAAAGATTATCTTAAGCCGCGATCAGATCGTGCTGGATCGGCGCGACGGCCTCGTCGGCCATCAGCTCGTCGCAGAACATGCGGGCTTCTTCCCGCGCCGATTCGGTCGCAAAGCGCCGCAGCAGGATCAGCAGCGGCTCGGCGGCCTGCGGATCGGTTTCGCAATGCGTCAGCACGCGTTCGACCATCCGGCGCCGCAATCTTGCAGCACCTCCGGGCGTGTCGACATATCCGGTTTCATGGCTGACTTCGAGCGCCACCCGGAACGCGGCGAAGGTCGATTCCGGCAATCCGGCGCGCTTCAGCAGCGCCTGCAGGCTGGCGCCGCCGCGGTCGTGCAGCAGCGCGGAGACGCGGGCCTGCGGCAGGCCGGACAATTCCGACAGCGCATGATCGAACAGTTCGAGATTGCCCGACAACAATGCGCGCAGGATCAGTCCGGCGGTGAGCTGGCCGGTGGCGCGCAGATGCCGCACCAGGCCGCGCATGTCGTCGCCGCGCGAGCGCGCCGCGATATTGACGGTCGAGCGATCGCGCGCCTCGCTCGCGATCCGCACCGCGCGATCGGCGCTCAGCCAGTTGCGGGCGACGACGAATTGCGCCAGCGTGTCCGAGAGCTTGGCGACCAGCGCGACCCGCGTCGCGGCCGGCAAGTCTTCCAGCACCAGCATCGATTCCCGGATCGCGGCGAGATGGCCGTGGCGCTCGACGATGCGATCCCAGGAAAACGGCGCGAGTTCGGCATAGGCATTTTCGATCAGTTCGAGCGCCGCCGCGGCGGTGCCGACTTCGGCGATCGCGGCGCAGACCGAGGCCGGCAGATTGATGCGGCGGGCGATGGCGCATTGCATCTCGCTATTGCCGGTCGCGACGATGTCGACGAGGTCGGCATCGATCAAAAGCGGTGAATGTTCGAGCACCGGAAGCGCGACCGACGGCTGGTCGAGCGACAGCGCCTGCACGATGGCCGCGGGCGCTTCCGTGCTGCGGGCAAACACTTCGGCCATGGCCTGGCGCACCAGCGGGCGAAGCGTCGTCGAGCAGCATCAGCAGCGCGCCTTCGGCGGCGGCGCGGTCGTCCTCGGTGAGATCGGAAATCAGCCAGGCCCGCGCCAGCGACCGCGTTGCCTCTGCCCGCTCGCCTGCCGGAGCGGTCCGTATCCAACTGATGAACTGCCGAACGATCATTGTCCTGCCGGCTTACGCAACCTGTGACGACACCGTGACGCGATGCCACTGCAACAGAAAATAAACCACGACGCTTAACAAAGCGTTCACCATAAACGGCTGGTTTTATTGACGTTTTGTTAAGGGTGCGAGGCCGTGGCAAGCCCGGATGCGCTTTCAGGCTAGCTGAACGTGCCGTTGCGATCGCTGAACAGATCGAGCGGTTGCGGCGCGCGGACCTCAGGCGTTCGGCGTCAACGTCGAGCCCGCGTCCGGGCTTGTCGCCGCAACCGGCGCCGCGCTCGCAACCGAGTCAGCGACGAAGAGTTGCCCCACAATTCACGAACCGCCGGCGAGACCGGCTGGGTGCGCTCGCCGGCCTGAAACAGCGAGCGGAAGATCGGGTCGGTCGGCGGCGTGTGCCGGTTGCTGTCGATGCGGACGCCATCGTGACCGGCGTGACCGAGCGGACGTCCGGAAAAGTCGACAGATAGGCCGCATTGTCGATCGCGGGCGCGGCCGGCGCCGCGCTGGCGAGCGCCATGTTTGGCTTGATGTCGCCGACCGACGCCATCGCGCTGCGCGTCGCCGGGGAATTGGCGGCGCCGGCGTAACGCGATGTCAGCACCGAATAGACTTCGGATACGGTGCGCGCCCGCCCGGAGCGGTCGAAGAAGATCGAACGGTTCGCCGCGGCGGCGTTCGGAAACAGCCGCGCGGCGGAGGCCTGCGGATTGTCCTCGGCGTTGGAGATCAGCCTGGCCGCGCCGCCGACCCCCATGAAGTGCGCCATATAGAGTTCGCCGTCGGTCGGGCGCCGGCCGATCTTGCCGGTGAGCTTGAAACTGTTGGACTGGGTCAGCACGGCTGCCATCGAGGAGGCGGCGGCGGGATCGTCGCGCAGCTTCATGATCGCGGTTCGCGCGGCGGGATCGCTGACCGAGTAGCTGCCGGACGGGGATTTGGTGATGGCGTCGGCGTATTTGCCGTAGCCGAGCTGGGCGCCCGCTTCCTTCACGGTGCCGAGCCAGGTCTGGTCGATGAACTGATAGAGCCCGCGCGCCGACGAGGTCGAGGCGCCCGCCGTCGGATTGAAATTGGATTCCATCTTCGCGGTGGCGAGCAGATATTCGAAGCTGGTGCCGGTGGTGCTGGCGGCCTGCTTGATCGCGCCGGCGATCCGCACGCGCGACGGGTCGACACCTGCCGTTGCCGTGGCGTTTGAAGTGTCGACCGACATATGTTGGTGCCCCGCTCCCCGCGAAACGACCGCCCGGCCTCAAAGAGCAGCTCAAACAGCGCTCATGCCGCGGTCACACTGCGGCGATTATGGTTAATGGCGGGTTAAGGGTCCGACTCGCCATCGTCATGCCCGCCGCAGGCCCGGAATCACTTGCCGATAGACCGCCTTCGGATCGAACAGCCTGTCCGCATCCACGAACGACAATCGCGCCCCGCCCTCGCCTGCCTCGACCTTGCGGTAGAAGCACGAGCGGCGGCCGGTGTGGCAGGCCGCGCCTGTCTGCTCGACCCGGATCCAGACCGCGTCCTGATCGCAATCCAGGCGCATCTCGACCACGCGCTGGACCTGACCGGAGGTTTCGCCTTTTCGCCACAGCGCATTGCGGGAGCGGCTGAAGTACCAGGCTTCCCCGCTCGCGATGGTCTTGCGCAGGGCTTCGTCGTTCATATGCGCGACCATCAGCACCTCGCCGGTCCGGCGTCGGTGGCGACGCAGGTCACGAGGCCGGACGCGTCGAATTTGGGCTGGAACTTGAGCCCTTCCTCGATGTCGTTGATATCTGCTGATGTGGACACGGGCAGTCCTCGCGAATTCTCAGGCGAGGGTTAGCGCTGCGGCCCTCGCACCATGGACAGGAAACGCGCCTGCTCCGCCGGATTGTCGCGGAACATGCCGGTAAAGCGGCTGGTGAACGTCATCGCGCCATGCTTGGCGACGCCGCGCACCGACATGCAGGTATGCTCCGCCTCGATCATCACTGCAACGCCGCGGGGCTTTAGCACCTCGTCGATCGCGGCTGCGATCTGGGCGG
This sequence comes from uncultured Alphaproteobacteria bacterium, assembly GCA_963825105.1. Classification (GTDB taxonomy): domain Bacteria; phylum Pseudomonadota; class Alphaproteobacteria; order Rhizobiales; family Xanthobacteraceae; genus Bradyrhizobium. The sequence goes on along the minus strand of CAWGSB010000009.1, from coordinate 562,573 downwards.
TCAGATGCTCCTGGGTCTGCAGGCGGCGCGCGAAGATATCGGTCAGCCGCGCCAGCTTCGACAGTCCCACCACCCGCTCGACCGGCGTATAGGCGATATGCGCCTTGCCGTAGAACGGCATCATGTGATGCTCGCATTGCGAGGTGAATTCGATGTCGCGGATCAGCACGAAATCGTCATAGCCGGCGGTCTCGCCGAAGGTGCGGTTGAGCACCTCCGCCGGGCACTGGTGATAGCCCTGATAGAGTTCGTCGAAGGCTTCGACCACCCGGCGCGGCGTATCCAGCAGACCCTCGCGCTCGGGGTTTTCGCCGATATAGCCGAGCAGCGTCTGCACCGCCGCTTCCGCTTCGGCGCGCGACGGACGCGGCTGGTCGGCGCGGACGGCGGCGGCGAGAAATTCGGAAGGATCGAGTTCGGCCGGACGCGCGTCCGGCAGCTTCGCCTCGGAAGGCTTTAGTTCAGAAGGCTTGCCTGGGCGGAGGGATTTGATCAATGCGTCCATGTCAACTCCGTTCGACCGGTCTCAAATGGACCGGAGTGTCACCGGCAGACGGGGCGGCTTGCCGCCGGACGCCTGAGTCCCACAATCTAACACCCGACGGCCGAATTGGTTTCGATTTCGGCCTCGCCGAGCGCAACGGCCGGACTATATTTCCGCCGTTGCCACCCATATATAGGACTGTCGCCTGCGGTCGCCAAGGGCGATCGCGCCGGGGAGCCCGAGACCTCAATCTTATGCTGAACGACATTTACAACAAGCGGATCATCGAATTAGCCGGCAATATACCCCGGCTCGGACGGCTCCCCGCACCGGACGCCAGCGCCACCGCGCATTCCAAGCTGTGCGGTTCGACCGTCAAGGTCGACCTCAAGATGGACGGACCTGTGGTCACCGACTTTGCCCATGACGTGAAGGCCTGTGCGCTCGGCCAGGCCTCGTCCTCGATCATGGCGCGCCATGTCGTCGGCTCGACCGCGAGCGAACTGCGCGAATTGCGCGAGACCGTCCGCAAGATGCTGAAGGAAAACGGCAGCCCCCCGCAAGGCAAATGGGCCGACATCGCGCTGCTCGAGCCGGTGCGCGACTACAAGGCGCGGCATGCCTCGACCATGCTGACCTTCGATGCCGTGGTCGACGCCATCGGCCAGATCGAGGCGAAGGCCAAGCAGCCGGCAGCGGCGCAGGGGTGAAGGCCAACTCGTCATTCCGGGATGCGCCGCGAGGCGCAGACCCGGAATCCACAGACGATCGGCGCATGATTCCGGGTCGTCGCGGATGCCGACTCGGACGTATCCGAACCGGACCCGTTCGGCGCGCCCCGGAATGACGAGTTTATGCATTGGATTTATCGCCGCGCTACTGCGCCGGCGCCGTCGCCACGACGCCGCCGGTCGGAACGATCGCTTCGGCCGTCTTGGTCGATTTCGCGGCTTGCGGATTTGTCTCGGCCTCGCGCCGCGCTGCTGACAAAACGATCCTGCACCGGCTTGGCCGTAAGCTCGGCCACCGGCGCGCCGGCGATGTCCGTCTGCGGCAGCACCTCGGCAACCGCATCGGTGGTCACGAGATTGGTCAGCCGCAATTCCTCCCGCGACAGTTCGTGCAGATCTTCCCACGGCGGCACGTTCAGCGACAGCGACAGCAGATCGCCCGCCCCGCCCATGTCGAAGGTGTATTTGGCGAGACGCCCGATGTCGCGTTCCACGATCATCAGATCCTGCGCGGTGTAGCTCGCGGCCCTGGCGTCGTCGGCGCGGTCGCCCATCCAGATCTGATGCACCCTGACATGGGCGGCCTCGGGCACGTAACGCGTCTTGCCCGACAGCAGCAGGAACACGCACATCGACTCGCAATAGGCTTCGGGCACGACGCTGGCGCGCTCGCCCTGCGCGGTATGGGTCTGCGACGCTGATGCCGACGGTGGTCAGCGCACCGAGACTGCGCCAGCGCCGTCCGAGCGCGATGGAGTCGTTGACCGAACCGCCGCTGGAATCCAGCACGATGGTCGCGCCGCCGAGCTCGCGTCCGCGCGCGAATTCGTCGAAATCCCTGGGGCTGTCCGCGGTCACGATGCCGACCGCGCTGACCCAGCCGCGGCAATTCGGCTGGCACGCGACCCAGCTGAACCGCATCGGCAATTTGCGCTCTTCGAGGGTGACGCCGGCATGCGCCGAACCGCCGGGCGTGGTCATGACGCCGGGCAATGCGATGCAGAGGGCGGCGGCGCCGAGCAGCGCCCAGCCGCGAAAATCCAGGCGACCTCACGAGCCTCAATTCGGTTCCTTCCCCCAAGCCCCAGAGACCGGGCAGGTGGCAATGGCCCCAGTTCAACGCCATATGATTCTGTCATACCGGCGTTATGAAAAAGGTAACCGTGCGCAGTCCACATCGTCCATAGAACCTTTGCTGCACCGCCACCCAAAGCATGTGATATTTCTCAAACTGTGGCTCAATTATTTGCGGATCGCGGGTTCCATGCCCGGGAACCGCGCAAATCCGCGCACATGATCGCAGCACGCCGCCCATGAAGCATTCATTGCTCAGAGCATTGTCCGGACTGCGCCAGCGCGGTGCAGCGCCTGCCGCGCAATGCCGGGCCGCGCCCTGATCTGGATTTACCGGCACACGCTGTCGCCGCTGGTCGGTTACAACTGCCGTCATCTGCCGACCTGTTCGGTCTATGGCGACGAGGCGATCGAGCGTTTCGGGCTGTGGGGCGGCGGCTGGATGACGCTGGCGCGGCTGTTGCGCTGCCAGCCCTGGGGCACCTCGGGGATCGACAACGTGCCGCTGACAAGACCGCCGGGCGCGCGATGGTATCTGCCGTGGCGGTTCGGACGCTGGCGCGGCGTCAACGCGCCGTGAACCTGATCGGCAAGCTAGCGCGAGAACCACGAGAAACCTCGCGGCTGCTCGCCGAGTCGCGCGGCGGACGCGGCGCCGTTTGGGACGCGACGGTGTCGGCCGCGGCGGTTCGGCCGATGGCGCGGCGTCGACGCTCCCGGGCTCGTCCGAGGGCAGCCTGACCGACAGCAGCAGGTTCGATTCATGCGAGCGCCAGCGATAGCCGATGCCGAAATCCATCGGCTGCGCTCCGCCGGAACAGCTCGGCATATTGCTCGCTGATATCTTCCGGGAAATTCGGCGATCGGACCGGCGTAGCGGCCGAACGGAAAGAACCGCCATTTCCTCGGATCGTAATAGGCGAGCGGAATGCCGGAATCGTCCTGGATGATGGTGGCGCTGTTGGCGAGCAGGAAATCGCGCACGGTCGTGAAATTGCCGGAGTGCAGCAGATAGGACGCGCTCTTGATCAGGCTGTTGCCGGGCGCCAGCGTCTCGCAGAATTTCAGGAAGCCCGAGACCTTGACGCCGCTGATTGGAAAGATCGGTCGAGAAATAATACAGCGTCCTTTCCTGGCCGTCGCTGCCGGCGAACACGATCCGCACGCCGCGCGTCGCGTTCTTGCCGGGATTTTCGTTGGCGAAATACGCCGCGCCCTTGTCGTCGAGCGCGACCGGACTGACCTCGCGGATGGTCTTGCCCGAGCGCGCCAGGAACACATAGAGGATCGGCAAGGTGCCGCTGAGCTGTCCGGCGCGCAGATCGACCTTCATCTGCTTGGTGATGAAGAAGCTGAAGCTCAGGATCGAGCCCATCGAGCGCTCGACATTGTAGAGCGCGGCCCCGATCCCGCCGCGCGGCAATCGCGTGAGATCGGGCACCGAACCGACCGGCTCGAGCGCGCTCAGCACATAGGTCGTCGCCTTGGAGTAGAACGCGTCGGCGTAGAGGAAGTCCGGACCGCTGAACATGTAGAACATCGTCGGCTTCGGCGCCGCCAGATTGACGCTCGCCCAGGCCCGGATCTTCGAAAGCTGGCGCTGCTCGAGCTGCGCGAACGCCGCATCGAAGAACTTTGCGTGCCGCTGCCACGAAGGATCCTTGGTCAGCGGCGTCAGCGGCGAGTCGGCCGATGGCGGCATGCCGGCAAGGAAGCGCGCGGTATCGTTGGCGGTGACGGTATCGGCGGCGCGCGCGGGCACAGCGGCCGCGAGGAACATGGCCGCAGCGACCGCCGCAATTTTCATGGGCTGAAGCATCGTCTATTCGCGGCTCGGGGATGCGGTTGCGCGGGCCCGGATCGGCCCGCTTGCGGAAAACGGCATAGATCAACAGGCCGGAAATCATAATCAAGGTACCGAGAAACGACTGCAACGGCCGCTCCGTCAAAAGATAGTACATCATGAAGGCGGTCACGAGCAGGAAAACCACCGGCGTTACCGGGTATCCCCAGGCGCGATAGGGCCGCGGCAGGTCGGGCTGGGTGATGCGCAGCTTGATGACGCCGAGCACGGTGAAGAACGAGCAGAACAACAGCGCGAACTGGATGAAATCGAGCACCGCCTCGAAACTGCGGGTGAACAGCATCAGGCTGGCGACCGCGAGCTGGAACAGGATGGCGTAGGCCGGCGCGCCCTGGCCCGATTTGCGCGCGAATACCCGCAGCGCCGGGATGTCCTCCCCCATGGTCATCATCACGCGCGGGCCGATCCACATCATCGCGCTGATGGAAGACACGAGCCCGATACAGATCATGGCGCCGACGATGCGGCCGCCGATATCGCCGAAGATATAGCTGCCGGCGATGCGGGCGACGTCGAGTTGCCCGGCCAGTTTGTCGATCGGCGTGGTGTGGAGGAACACCGCGTTCAGCGCGACATACAGCACCAGCACGATCAGCGTCCCCGCCAGCAGCGCGCGCGGCAGGTTCTGCTGCGGCGTGCGCATCTCGCCGATGATGTAGGTCGCGGCGTTCCATCCGGAGAACGAATACATCACGAAGACAAGGCCGATCGCGAACGGCGCGCTGGTGACATGGGCGAAGTCGGACGCCGATGGCGCGAACGAGACCGGTTGCGGCGTGCCGATGACAAATCCCGCGACCAGGAAGGCGACGATCAGCACGACTTTCAAAATGGTCGAGATCAATTGAAAGGTGCTGGAGTGCCTGACGCCGGTGAGCTGCACGATCGACACCAGCCAGACCACGCCGACGGCAAGCGCCAGCGGCGGCGCGCCCGGCAGCACCGACTTGCCGTATTCGCCGAAAGCCATCGCGGCCAGCGCCACCGGGGCCGCGAAACCGACCGTCGCCGACACCCAGCCCGCCAGAAATCCGAACGCCGGATGAAAGGCGCGGCTCAGGAAATTGTATTCGCCGCTGGAGCGCGGAAACATCGCGCCGAGTTCGCTGTAGGAAAACACCCCGCACAGCGCGACGATGCCGCCGACGGCCCATAGCAACAGGATCGAAAAGCCCGAGGGGATGTCCTTGACCTGAAAGCCGAGGCTGGTGAAGACGCCGACGCCGACCATGTCGGCGACGACGATGGCGGTCGCCACGACGACCGAAACCGTGGACCCGCCTCCGGGGAGCCGGCCGGGCCATGCCGCGCTTCCCGTTTCTGATGCCGCCATGTCGGTCCACGCCTCGGGGCGTCGCGCCCGTGATTTTTTCATCGTGCAGGCTGGCCCCTGTCAATTCAAGCAATGTTAACAATGATTTAAATCTGGCGGCTAATTTCGGTACTATGATACCGTGAGGCCGCCTCAACCCTGATGCCCCGGCATTGCGAAAAGAAGGTGACCGCCCCACAATCGCGACACGATTTCGTGTTCTCTTTGCGGTTTCCGGAGTGGGGAGTTTTCCGGAAGCTTAACGTCACCTCAACGCCAGCGAGCTGACATACGCCAATCGCCGGCTGGATATTGGGGCAGTGGGTGGATGGTCGGGGCGAAATTCCAGACGTTTGAGCGCGCGAGCCTGGTGATGTCACCGGGCGGCCTGCGCGACCGAGCCCCGGAACGTCGCTCCGCTCTCATCGATGGCGCTGGATCGCCATTCTGGCGGCCTTTGTCCCGCTGTCGTTCGTTCTCGTTCAATGCGGCAGGCGCCGAACGCCGGCACGCTGGCGGCCAATTCGCAAGGCCCGACGGGGGACACGTTCGACGACCGCTTCCCGAGACCTCAATTCAGGGATCGCTTTCCGACCGCCAGTGAGAGCTTTGTGCAGCTTCACCCGCCGACGCGCCTGCCAAACGAACGGCGCAGACGCAGCCCGCCCCCTACCGGGTTGCGTCGCTGGCGCCGACGGTGCCGTACCAGCGTCCGGCGCGAGAGGACCAGACCACGCTGGTCAGCCTGAAATCCTCGGCGTTTCCCTATCTCGGCAACAATCCGCGCACCGACGAGCCGTTCCTGAACATCTCCAAGGGCGAACGCCGCGGCCACCGCAGCTACGGCGGCCGGGTTTACTGGCAGGACGAGACCTACAACGACAACCGCGTCCTGATGCATGTCCCGGAGAATTTCGACATCCGCAAACCGGGCGTCATCGTCGTGTTCTTCCACGGCAACGGCGCGACGCTGGAACGCGACGTGCGCGACCGGCAACTGGTGCCGCAACAGATTTCGGATTCCGGCGTCAATGCCGTGCTGCTGGCGCCGCAGCTTGCGGTCGATGCCGCCGATTCCAGCGCCGGCAAGTTCTGGCAGCCCGGCGGGCTCAAGCGCTTCGTGGCGGAATCGGCCGATCACCTCGCCACGTCTCTACGGCGATCCGCGCGCCGGCCAAGGACTTTCGCGAACATGCCGGTCATCATCGTCGGCTACAGCGGCGGCTTCGTGCCGACCGCCTGGAGCCTGGAAGTCGGCGGCCTCGGCAATCGCGTGCGCGGCGTGTTCCTGCTCGATGCGGTCTATGGCGAATTGGACAAGTTCGCATCCTGGATCGAGAACAACCGGTCCGGCTTTTTCGTCAGCGCCTATACGCGTTACACCCAGCGGCACGACCAGGAGCTGATGCAGATGCTGAAGGCAAAAGGGCATCGCCATATCGGATGATATGGACGGGCCGCTGCGGCCCGGCAGCGTGGTATTCGTCAAGACGCCCGATGGCGTGACGCATCGCGATTACGTCACCCATGCCTGGACGGAAAACCCCGTCAAGGAAGTGCTGGTCAAGATGGCGGCAACGCCGGCGCTGACGAGGGTTGCGGCAAGCGCATCATCGTCCGCGAGTCGATAACCGGAATTGCGCTAAGGCAGCGCGCTGCAAATGCCCGGCGTCACCTTCAAGGCGATCCTGGCGTGGATCGGCGACTGACCAGGCGGCCGCTCACGAAGCCTTCGCGGCCGGCAATATTCCGGCCGCGAAATCGAGCCTGCTCCGGGAAGATTTAGGCGCGAGCCCGGTTATGGCGGGTGACGCTATTTGCGGCCCGCGCCGCCCGTCAGAATTTTGGAATCTTCTCGGCGAACCCGTTGAAGCAGGTCAGCCGCTCGTCTTCTTCCTTGGTGAAACGGCAATCCGCGACACCTTTCGCAGCAGGCGCCTTGGGATTTGGCTTGGGCGGAAAGATCGCATCGAAGCAATCCAGGCGGCCTTTCGTTCCATCGTCGATTTCAAGGCAAGCCTGCAGCCGCTTGGCAATCGAGCAGATGGCTCGGAGCTCGGAGCCGGGCCGCGCGGCTTGACCTGGACCAGCGGCTTTCCGCCGACCGTCGGCGGGCCTTTTTTTGCGGCCGGCGCGCTGCCGGTAGCCGGCGCGGCGGCGGGGGCCGCTGCGGTGCCCTGGGCCATGGCCGCGCCTGAATACAGGACCAGGACGAGCGCAACTATCCTTTTCATGTCACTTCCCACTTCCAGCTTCGTTTGCGCCTGCCGATGTAAGGCAAAGCCAACTTTGAGTCGAGCCGGGCGGCTTGATTCGGATCGGGATTCCCGGGGGCAAAAAAGCATGCGGGGCAAAAAATCCCGCCGACGGCTTCCCGCTCCGTGGACAGTTGCTAGGCCCGGGATGCCGCGGCCTGCCGGGGCTTGGTCAGGACCACCGTCATCACGCGCCAGCGCGACAAAGCCCGCCGCGACATAGCCCGCGCCATAGAGCAGATCGCGCGCGAACAGCATGCCGCCGATCGCCGAACCGACGGCCTGCCCGATATAAAGCACCGACGTATTGAGCGACACCGAAGCCGACGCCAGCGTCGGCGCCGCGGTGACCAGCCGCACCTGCTGCATCGAGTTGGTCGAGGCGAAACCCAGTCCCCAGACCGCGACCGAGCCAGCCATCAACGCATAACTGCCCGCGCTGAGCGCCCAGCCGGTGACGCCGGTCAGCAACACCGAGGTAAACAACAGCGAGGTCTTGTAGGCGCCCCAGGAATCGACGATGCGGGTCGCGATCGCAATGCCGACGAAGCCGAAGATGCCGTAGAGCGCGAACACCAGCCCGATCGCGTCCGGACCGGCATGCGGTCAGTTTTGTCAACAGCGGTCCCATGAAGGTGAACACCACGAACTGGCCGGACATCTGCAATGTCGTGATCGACAGCAGCAGAACGATCATGCGGTTTCGCCCGACATCGGCCCACGTCTTGAGATCGACCGGCGAACCGACCAGTCCGCGCGGCAGACGCCACGCCAGCAGCAGGAAACTGAGACAGCCGATCAGAGCCGATGCTGCCATAGACCGCGCGCCAGCCGTAGCGGCTGGCGATGAAGGTGATCAGCGGCAGGCCGACGGCTGCGGCGAGCGACCATCCGAGAAAGATGTAGGCAATGGTGCTGCCGCGTTTTTCCGCGGGCACGATCAGCGCCGCGGTGCCCGCGGCCTGCGGCGTATACAGCGCGCCGACCGCCAGCATGATCAGGCGGATGACCAGCAGGCTGACGTAATCAGGCGCAAACGCGGAAGCCGCATTGGTCAGCGCCAGCACCGCGAGCGTTGCGGCGAGCAGCGTCCGGCGCTCGATCCGGCTGGTCAGCCACGCCGTCAGCGGCGAGCCGATGCACAGCATGATCGCGCCGAAAGTGATCAGGAGGCCCGCGTCGCGGATGGTGACGCCAAGTCCCCCTGACAATTCGCTCAGCATGCCCGCCGGCGCCAGCACCGAGCAGCCGGTGACGATATTTCCGAGCATCAGGGCGGTGGGAGCGAAGCGGCGATGAACATGGCCGTCGGCGGGCGGGTTTTTCATGCAAATGCATGTAGACCACGAGCGGAGCGATTGAAAGCCCGCGAAAAAACTATTTCGCGGCGCTGTCGCGCGATCCGATGGCCTGCAGCGGAGCGACGCTTTTTGGCGCCGGGCATGTTCCCAGCAGGCTGTCCAAAGCTCTCGTCAGTCCTTCGCCCGAGAATTTGACGGAGTGAGCGACCCGGCGTCCATCCGTTGCCTGTGAGGTTTCGGTGAAATCGAACTGCGGCAGTTCGGCCAGCGCTTGCACCGATGCCTTGGTCATGCGCAGGCCCCAGACATCGACCCCGACGGCTTGGATGACGCGCGCGAGCAGGTAGAAGGGTTACGGAAGGAGGAGCGCACGCAGGTTCATGGGGAGCGACGGAACGTGAAGGCCGGAAGACAACGGGACATATTGCGGACGGCCAGTAATGTAGCGGTTGTATCAGGTTCACGCCGCTACCGCCAACGGCGCCGTTACACCGCTGGTTTCCCTGAAAATGCCGGATTGCACCGCCCGAATCGCCTGCTATACCGGCTCGTTCCCGCTTACCTGCGCTCGTTCGCAGGAGTGAGCCACAGGAGACCGATATGACCGACTTCAAATACAGCGTCGCGAATCTGAAACCCGTCGAATCCGGCAAGATCGCCCTCACCTTCCCCGACGGCGCGACCCGCGAATTCCCCAAAAACACCACCGGCCTCGACATCGCCAAGGGCATCTCGCCGTCGCTCGCCAAACGCACGGTGGCGATGGCGCTCGACGGCGTGGTCGTCGATCTCGCCGACGGAATCGAGCACGACGCGAAAATCGAATTCATCGCCCGCGACGACGCCCGCGCGCTGGAGCTGATCCGGCATGACGCCGCGCACGTGCTGGCCGAAGCGGTGCAGTCGCTGTGGCCGGGCACGCAGGTGACCATCGGCCCGGTGATCGAGAACGGCTTCTATTACGACTTCTTCCGCAACGAGCCGTTCACGCCGGAGGATTTCGCCGCGATCGAAAAGAAGATGCGCGAGATCATCGCGCGCGACAAACCCTTCACCAAGGAAGTCTGGGACCGCGAAAAGACAAAGCAGGTGTTCCGCGACAACGGCGAGATGTTCAAGGTCGAACTGGTCGACGCGATTCCGGCCGACCAGACCATCAAGATCTACAAGCAGGGCGACTGGTTCGACCTGTGCCGCGGCCCGCACATGACCTCGACCGGCAAGATCGGCAATGCGTTCAAGCTGATGAAAGTCGCGGGCGCCTACTGGCGCGGCGATTCGAACAATCCGATGCTGACGCGCATTTACGGAACGGCATTTGCAAAACAGGAAGACCTCGACGCCTATCTGAAGCAGATCGAGGAAGCCGAGAAGCGCGACCACCGCAAGCTGGGGCGCGAGCTCGACCTGTTTCACTTCCAGGAGGAAGGCCCCGGCGTGGTGTTCTGGCACGCCAAGGGCTGGACGATCTTTCAGGCGCTGGTCGCCTATATGCGCCGCCGGCTGACCGGCGACTACAGCGAGGTCAACGCGCCGCAGATCCTCGACAAGGCGCTGTGGGAAACCTCCGGCCATTGGGACTGGTACCGCGAGAACATGTTCGCGGCGCAATCGGCCGGCGACGAGGCCGAGGACAAGCGCTGGTTTGCGCTGAAGCCGATGAACTGCCCGGGCCATGTGCAGATCTTCAAGCACGGGCTGAAGAGCTATCGCGACCTGCCGCTGCGTCTGGCCGAATTCGGCGTGGTGCATCGCTACGAGCCCTCGGGCGCGATGCACGGGCTGATGCGGGTGCGCGGCTTCACCCAGGACGACGCGCATGTGTTCTGCACGGAACAACAGCTCGCCGAGGAATGCCTCAAGATCAACGATCTGATTTTGTCGACCTACGCCGATTTCGGCTTCGAGGGCGAACTGACGGTAAAACTCTCGACCCGGCCGGAGAAGCGGGTCGGCACCGACGAGATGTGGGATCATGCCGAACGCGTGATGGCGACGGTGCTCGAGGAGATCAAGGCGAACAGCCATAATCAAAGCATCAGGACCGAGATCAATCCCGGCGAAGGCGCGTTCTACGGTCCGAAGTTCGAATATGTGCTGCGCGACGCCATCGGCCGCGACTGGCAATGCGGCACCACGCAGGTCGACTTCAACCTGCCGGAGCGGTTCGGCGCGTTCTACATCGACGCCGACGGCTCGAAGAAGGCGCCGGTCATGGTGCATCGCGCGATCTGCGGTTCGATGGAGCGTTTTATCGGCATCCTGATCGAACATTATGCGGGCAACTTCCCGCTCTGGCTCGCGCCGATCCAGGCGGTCGTCACCACCATCACCTCGGAAGGCGATGAATACGCCAAGGTCGTCGCCGCCGCCGCGCGGCGCGCCGGCCTGCGCGTCGAGCTCGATTTGCGCAACGAAAAGATCAACTACAAGGTCCGCGAGCATTCGCTGGCGAAAATCCCGGCGCTGCTCGTGGTCGGCAAGAAGGAAGCCGAGACGCATTCGGTCTCGATCCGCCGGCTCGGCAGCGAGGTCCAGAAGGTGATGCCGACCGCTGAAGCGCTGGCCGCTTTGGTCGACGAAGCCACGCCGCCGGACGTGAAGCGGGCGCGAGCGGCGGCGGCGTGAGCTAACGCCCCCGCTCCGCCGCCTGACGACGCGAAATCAGGGAATGCCTATGCCCGACGCCATCGAACTCCTCAAAATCCGCCGCTCGGTAAAACCGCGCGACATGAGCGGCCCCGGGCCCTCGCCGGCCGAACTCGAGACCATTCTGACCATCGGCGCGCGGGTACCCGATCACGGCAAGCTGGCGCCGTGGCGTTTTGTCATCTTCGAGGGCGACGCGCGCGTGCGTGCCGGCGAAGTGATCGCAAAAGTGTTTGCGCGAAAAAATCCGAATGCCCAGCCTGCCGAGATCGATGTCGAGAAGCGCCGGCTCACCGATGCGCCGCTGGTGATCGCCGTCGTCAGTTTCACCAAGCCCCATCCCAAGGTGCCGCCGTGGGAGCAGGAGCTGTCGGCGGGCGCCAGCGCGATGAACATCGTCACCGCGGCGACCGCGCTCGGCTACGGCGCGTGCTGGCTGACCGGCTGGTTCGCCTTCGATCGCGACGTGCTCGACGGATTAGGATTGAAGGCGGACGAAAAGCTCGCCGGTTTTATCTACATCGGCACGCCGTCGAAGCCGAGCGAGGACCGTCCGCGCCCGGCGCTTTCAGATATCGTGACGCGGTTCTAGAAATATCGTCATGCCCGGACGCCTGTCCCCGACTCGGGGATGATCCCGGGCATCGGTCGCTCTTCTCACAAAAGCTTTTTTGGAGTGCCGGAAGCGCAGACAAGTTCACTCGGCCTGCGCAAGGCAGACCACTATGCCCGGCAATGACGATAATGATCACGCCGCCTGCGATGCGCGCCGGCTGCGCTAACGCGCGACGACCTCGACCTCGCCGTCGACGCCGTTGACGACGTTGAAGGGACGCTCGTAGACCTTGCCCTCGTTCTTGGCGATGGCGCGGTATTCGCCTTCGGCCAGGATGACGCGGGGAAATGCGCCGATCGATTCCTTGATGACGTCGCCGCCCGGCGTGATCACCGACCAGGCGGTGTTGGCCAGGGCCTCGCCGCCCTTGTCGCTGACGAGCTTCAGCGTGATGACGGCGGCGCGATGGGTGATGGTCACGTCGGTCAGCTTGCTGGCCTGAACGCGGATATCCGAGCGCACCACGGAATTGGCGTCGCCGTAATTGGAAATGATGTAGTAGGTCCCCTCCGGCAGCAGCACGACATCGCCGGCGGAGACGTTCGGCACCAGCGAAGCGCGCTCGCCGACCTCGAACTGGCTGCCCTTGTAGATCGCAAACGAAATCTGGTTCTGCGGGATCTTGCTGGTGCCGACGCGGCCTTCGATGCGCAGGCCGCCCGCCGGAAGCAGGAAGGATTCGCGGTCGGTCTCGGATTTCAGCGTCACCGCGCGGACCGCGCTGACCAGCCCGAACGCGACATGGACCACATAGCCGCCCGGCGGCAGCACGATGTTGGGCGTGGCCCCGCGATCCTCGCGGATCAATTTGAAGGCGCCGGTCTCGTCGGGCCGGTCCGAAAACACCCGCCACACCAGTCCGCTGCTGATGACCGGCAGGTCCTTGCCGTAGCGCGCCGTCAGCGACAGCACCGCCTGGCCGGGGGCCGCGGCGCCCTGCGGCGCGACCACGGGCGGCACCGCGGCGATGGAAGGTTGCGTCAGCGGCGCAGGCAGGCTTGGAATCGACGCCGGGCCGGAGGGCGGGGCCAGGTTCATCGCCGGCCCCGAAGGTTCCGGGACCGATGCCGGAGGCACCGGCGGCGGGCGGTCGCTGAACATCTGGGCGGTTGCCGGAGCCGCGATCGTTGCGACCAGGACGCCCGCAAGCGCAAGCGACGGCAGCAGGCGTCCGCCCCGCCTGAATCGACAGCTGTTACCCCCTGAGATCATGGGGCATGCTTTTCACCGAAAACGCGGCAAATTCAAGCCTGCCGCCCGCTGGATGGCGTCCGGGAACCGGCGGCAAGGCCTGCGTGTTACCCAGGGAAGCCGCGATCCCGTCACAATCGCTGCCTAGCCCACCCCTCAACGCGGCATAAACTATGCTTGTGATCAATTCTGGCGGGGCCTAAGCCGTACCGAATAGCCTGTCCCCAGGAGATACCAGGTGCTGGAAATTTTGATCGGACGCAGCCAAAACGGCTGCTGACGGCCGCGACAAGGTGGGGCTGGGCACCACCCGGCGGCCGGTGATCGGGCTGGCGCTGGGGGGCGGCGCCGCGCGCGGATTTGCCCATATCGGCATCCTCCGGACGCTGATCGCCCATGGCATCGTCCCCAATGTGGTGGTCGGCACCTCGATCGGCGCGGTGGTCGGCGGCGCCTATGCGGCTGGCCATCTCGATACGCTCGAGGAATGGGCGCGCGGCCTGCGGCCGCGAAATATTCTGGGCTATCTCGATATCCGCCTCAATGGCTCCGGCCTGATCGGCGGCGAAAGGCTGGCTTCGCAGTTGGAGGCCGCCATCGGCCCGACCCTGATCGAGGAATTGCCGCTGAAATTTGCCACCGTCGCAACCGAAGTCCGCACCGGCCATGAGATCTGGCTGACCCATGGCCGCATGGTCGATGCGATGCGCGCCTCCTACGCGCTGCCCGGGATATTTTCGCCGGTGCTGGTCGGCGACCGCTGGCTGGTCGACGGTGCGCTGGTGAATCCGGTGCCGGTATCGGCGGCACGCGCGCTGGGCGCGGAAATCGTCATCGCCGCCAACCTCTCAAGCGATGTCTTTACCCACTCTACGACCATCTACGCCCATGGCGCGTCGGCCGAGGTATCGGTCACCGATGCGCTGGATGCCGTGATCGAGCCTGCCCCGACGAAGCGCGGATTGGGCAAATTTTTCTCCGCCGAGCGCACCGTGAAGCGCGAATTTTTCGGCAGCGGCGGACGGCCGGGCATCTCCAGCGTCATGGTCGATGCCTTCAACATCATGCAGGACCGCATCACCCGCGCCCGCCTCGCCGGCGATCCGCCGGACATGTTGATTTCGCCCCGGGTCGGCCAAATCGGCTTGTTCGATTTCCACCGCGCCAGCGATCTGATTGCGTTCGGCGCGCGCGCCGCCGAGCGCGCCATCGATTCCATTCAGGAAGCCATCCACATGCTCGCGCCGGCTGCGGGCAAGACCGGCGCTGTGCCCGACAGCGAGCCGTGAAGCGCCTTCGGCGCCTCGCTCAGGCGGTCTTGATGTAGTCGCGCAGCGCTTCCTGTTCCATCTCGTATTCCCGGACGCGCCACTTGACGACGTCGCCGATCGAAATCAGGCCGACGACCATGCCTTCCTCGACCACCGGCAAATGCCTGAACTTGCCCAAGGTCATCATTTCCATGATCCCGGCGACGGTGTCGTTCTGCCGGCAACTGACGACCTTGCGCGTCATGACCGTGCTGACCGGCTCATCGAGCACCCTGGCGCCGCGTTCGCCGAGCACCCGGACGATATCGCGCTCCGACAGGATGCCTTCGATACGGCCTTTGCTCATCACCAGTACGGCGCCGATCCTTCGTTCCGCCAGAATCCTGATCGCAGCCGAGAGCTTTGCGTCCGGCTCGACGCTCTCAATGTGATGACCTTTGGAATCGAGAATTGCACGTACCGTCATTGTCGTCTCCCTGAAGCCGATCGCGCCCTTGAGCGAGCGCGATCTTTGTTCCCTTGAGTCTTCAATCAACAGTCTGGCGCCGGTTTCGTTGCGGGCGCATGGGGCAAGCCTCGGTATTTAAGCACGTTCGCGTGCTTAGGCCTTGCCTCGTAACGATCGGCGATGATGAATGAATTCGCGTTGCGCCCGCAAGCGACGATCAGCCGCTGTGCGATGCGTCGTGCGACGACGCATCCGCAGCATGGGCGGAAGCGCGCGGCACCGGATCGAACAGCGAAAACAGCACGAGACCTGCGAAAAATCCGCCGATATGCGCCTGCCAGGCGACGCTGACGCCCTCGGCGCCGATCGCGATCGATCCGACGCCGAAGATGATGTTGACGCCGAACCAGATCGCCGAGAAAGGCGAGCACGCGCGGATTGCGCAGGGCGCGCGTCAGCGAGAGCGCCGGCACCTTTGCTGCGGCATCGGCGTCGCCGCGGCTGAACGAGAGGAAGCTGCCGTGCACGAAGGCAAAACGGATCGCGGCCGCCATGGTGCCGGACACCGACGCCGAAGCGCCGATCATCGGCGCCACCGCGTGCTCATGGGTGACGAGATGCGCCAGCGCGCCGGCCGCCGCCGTCACCGCCATGAACAGGAAAAACCGGAAAGCGCCGAAGCGCCGCGCCAGCGCGCTGCCGAACGGCAACAGCCACAGCACGTTGAAGCCGATATGGCTGAGATTGGCGTGCAGCAGCGAATAGGTCACGAAGCTCCAGACCTTGGCGCCGGCGCCGCCGGGAAAATCGATCGCCAGCAGCGTCGAGTCGTAGCGCTTCGGAATGAATCCGAACACGTCGATGGTCCAGTTTTCCCATTCCGGCGGCAGCAGCACGCGCAGGTGGATCGCCGCCAGCAGCAGGACATAGGCGGTCAGCGCGCCGGGCAGCGTCAGGATCGGCTCGCGCGGGGCGTCCTGCGGCAATTCTGGCGGGGATTCCAAGGGCTCAAGACCTGAAGCGGGCGGCTCACGCGAGCGATTGCGCCCCATTAGAGTGTTTTCGAGCGAAGTGGAAGCCGGTTCGCGTGAAGAAAACGCGTCAAATAAAAGAGATAGAGCGCGCGTTGCCGGAAGGCGGCAGAAAAAGGCCGGGCTTTGGACCCGGCCTTTCCCATTGGCCGCGACAGGCGACGACAATCATCCCTTGGCCAGCGGAACCGCGACGAATCTGGTCGCATCCGCCGTCTTCACCTGCATCAGGACGCTTTTCTTGCCGTTGGCATTGGCCTCGCTCAGCGCCGATCGCACGTCGCCGGCGTTGGCCACCGGCTTGCCGCCGACGTTGAGGATGACGTCGCCGGCCTGAACGCCGTGTTCCGCGGCGGGGCCGGCCGGATCGACCGACGTCACCACGACGCCCTTGTCGCCCGCGCCCTCGACTTCGCGCGCTGGCGCCAGGCTGAGGCCGAGACGGGGCGTGCCGGCGGTCTCCCTCGATCGCTGCTCTCCGCCGGCATTCGCCTGCCGGTCATTCGGCGTTTCGCCGAGGGTCAGCGTCATCATTTTGGATTCGCCCTTGTGCAGGACGTCGAGCTTCACTTGGCTTCCCGGCGCCATCATGCTGATAGTGCGGGCCAGATCGCGCGAGTCCTTCACGCCGGTGCCGTTGACCGCGGTGATGACGTCGCCTGCCGCGATCCCAGCTTTGGCGGCCGGGCTGCCGGCCTGCGGATTATCCACCATCGCGCCTTTCGCCTGCTTCAGGCCGAGGCTGTCGGCGATGTCGGCGGTGACCGGCTGCACCTGGACGCCGAGCCAGCCGCGCGTGACCCGGCCCTTGTCCTTGAGCTCGGCGACGACGAGCTTCGCGGTCGTGGCGGGAATGTCGAAGCCTATACCGACCGACCCGCCCGACGGCGAGAAGATCGCGGTGTTCACGCCGATCACGTTGCCGCTCATGTCGAAGGCCGGACCGCCGGAATTGCCCTTGTTGATCGGCGCGTCGATCTGGACGTAGTCGTCATAAGGCCCCGCGCCGATATCGCGGCCGCGCGCGGACACGATTCCGGCGGTGACCGTGCCGCCGAGTCCGAAGGGATTGCCGACCGCAACCACCCAGTCGCCGATACGCGGCGGCTGGTCGGCGAACTTCACGTAGGAGAAGTCCTTCTTGCCGTCGACCTTGATCAGCGCGAGATCGGTCTTCTGGTCGGTCCCGACCACCTTGGCCGTATAGATCGTGCCGTCGTCAGTCGTGACCTGCACGGATTTGGCGTGGTCGACCACGTGATTATTGGTCACGGCATAACCGTCCGGCGAGATGAAAAAGCCCGAGCCTTCGCCGGTGATGGCCTGATGGGGAAGCGGCATGCCGTTGCGGAAGCCGCCGGGGCCGCCGCGGAAGCCGAATTGCCTGAAGAAGAACTGATCGAACGGCGGACCGGATTGATCCGAATCCTCGTTGCTGTCGCGCTGGGTAACCGCGGCGTTGCCGCTGTCTTCATCGATCTTGACGCGGACCGAGATGACCGCCGGTTTGACCCTGGTGACGAGATCGGCAAAGCCCGCCGGAGGCTGCGCCGCCTCCGCCGCCTGCGCCGACGCCGTCCATGCCGGAAGGTTCATCAGCCTGTTACCGCCGGGTCCCGCAGCGAGAACGGCGACGCCAAGGGCGGCGACGGAAGCGAGCAGCGCGAGACGGCGCGGCTTCAGGATTCTACGCGGCGCTGCAGGCGGAGTATTCGATTGATCGTTCATGATGGCATCTCCAATGTTGAGTGAGGAAAATCCCTGACCCAAAATTGGCGAACGCACATTACGAGGTCCTGTTCGCAGGATTAATGTTTTGCAAGGACAACGCGGCGGCACGCCGCGCGCGTGCCGCTGTCGAATATTTCCGAGGGGCTATCGACCAGCGGATTCAACGACGAACGCCGCGCCAGCGGACCGCGCGAACCATTCGCGCCACGCGCACCGGAAGCGGATAACAAATCCGTGACGGCGCAACGAAAAAGGGAGGGCTCTGAGAAAGCCCTCCCTCGTTTGCGCCGATCTTTTCGCGCGAGGGCCCGGGTGACATCCCACCCCTCCCCGCGCGATGACCAAACTGTTTGACACCGCCTGTGTAGCAACCTCGCGGGAACCTGGAGAAAACCGGCGAGGCATTAGAGCGCGCCGACACTAGCCAGCCCCGCGCCGATCGGAAACCCGATAGTTAATTTAACCTTAACGGCGCAAAGCTGGCCGTTTCGGGCCGGAATAGCCCCTGCGGCATGGACGCTGCAAAGCCTGTCTTGCAAAACAGAAAAGGGAATGCGCGTGCGCAAAAGCGGGACAGATGTGTCCCGCCGAGCCGGGCGCAGGGCGAGGCCGAAGCATGAAACATCCGTCAAACCGGGAATTTTTCGCATATTGGGACGCGAAGCGCGGGCGACGCGCGGGCGCCCGACCGCAGCGAGATCGAGCCCGGCGCGGTGCGCGAGCTGCTCGGCGACATCTTCGTGCTGTCGTACGACGCTAGCTCAGGCTACCCGTTTCGCGTCGCCGGCACGCGCGTTTGCGCCCTGCTCGGCCGCGACCTGAAGGACCGGAGCTTTTCGGCGCTGTTTGCGCCGGACACCCGCCGCGAGATCGAGGACATCATCACGGTGGTATCGGAGGAAATGCTGGCCGCGGTCGCCGGCATTACCGCGACAAGCGAAGACGGCTCGCCGGCGCATCTGGAATTGCTGCTATTGCCGTTCAATGCCCGCGCCCACGCGCCGATCAGCCTGACCGGATTGCTGGCGCCGTTCGAAAGCGATCACGCCCTGCTGCGGGATTTCAGGCTGACCTCGTATCGCTATCTCGACCAGCCGCCGCAAAAACTGGTTCCGCGCGCCTTGCGGAAACTCGCGGTCGCGCGCGGCTTCATGGTCTATGAGGGGCTGGGCTGATCCAGCCGCTGAATCACACTCGCCGCTCATTTCTTATTTAGGCATGATCCTCGGGCAAACGCTTTGCATTTGTCCCAGGCGAAAACCGGCTTCCACCTTTCGGGATCATGCCCTGGATCACTCCGCCAGCTCCGGCCACGGCATGATGGTCGACTTCACCGTCTTCATCGCCATCGCGTCCGCCACCGCGCTGGCCGATGCCTTCTTCCGAAAACGGATACAGCGTCTGCATCTCGAGCCAGGGATATCTGTTGCGCGTGCGATAGAGCATGTCGACGCCGAGCGGCAGATCGTTGCCGGTAAATCCCCACGAGCCGAGAACGTTGAGGTCCTTGGTGCAGATGCGGTGCCATGACGTGTTGATCGAGCCGGCGTCGGTGAACTGGCCCATCTCGACATAGGTGCCGCCGTCGCGCAGCATTTCGATGCCTTCGGGGCCGGCGCTCGGATGGCCCGAGCAATCCATCACCAGGTCGGCGCCAAACCCGCCGACGATGTCGCGCACGCGCCTGATGCGCGCTTCCGGTGTTTTGACTTCCTCAATGTCAACAGTGGCTTCCGCGCCAAACTTGCGCGCCAGTCTTAGCCGCGGCGTCTCCGGCGCGCCGACGCAGATCACGCGCCCTGCGCCCATCTCCTGCGCCGCGGCGACCGCCAGGATGCCGATCGGGCCGGAGCCCTGGATCACCACCGTGTCGCCCCAGCCAAAACCGCCGGCGCGGGTGGCGCGATTGAAGGCGCGGATGCAGGAGGTCAAGGCTCCGACAGCGCGCCCAGCCGCAGCGACATGTCGTCGGGCAATTTGTAGATCTTGGTGCCCGGCAGCATGTCGAGATCGACATAGACATATTCGGCCCAGCCGCCCCACAGATGCGGCGCCTTGTCGAAGCCGAGATAGCGGCCGTAATAGACCGGCGTCAGGCACTTGTTGGCGCTCTCTGGATAATGAACGCAGTAATAGCAATGGCCGCAGGGCATCAACGGCGGGATCATCACTTTCGATCCCACTTTCAACGGCTTGCTCATGAAATCTTCAGTGAATTCGGAGCCGACCTCGACCAGCACGCCGCCGATCTCATGCCCGAGCGTGAACGGCCACGGCAACGGCTTCGGCCAATGGCCTTTGAGGATATGCAGATCGGTGCCGCAGACGCCGCAGGCCCCGACTTTTATCAGCGCCGCCTTCTTCGGGATTTTCGGCCACGGCACGCTGCGAATGACCGGCGTCGCGCCGGGACCGTCATAGGTGCATACGCGTATCTGCTGCATGAGGTTTCCTCTCGCGCCTCTTCTTCTTTCTTGATGGCGCGGAGCGAAACGTATTCGAGACGGAGCGTGATGCCAACGCCGTCAATCCTGCCGGCCGTCAAGGAGCGGCCCCGGCGCGTCGAACAATCCCAAGCGGCCGCTGCAGCCGGGACGTCAGTCCCGGTTGAGCCGTGCCCCTCTGCCCACACTTCACGCAACCCTGCTAACGGCTCGTTAACCTTGTCGGCCGTAGGGTCTGACGACACCGAGAAGCCGGTTGTCGGGTGGCGAGATGGCGTTCGCGAGCAGCAAAAAGTCGATACTTCCGGCCACCGAAGAGCGACGGCGCTTTCAGCGGGTGAAGGTTCACCTGCTGGGCCGCTACATGCTTCCCGACCGCCGCGAATTTCCCTGCCAGATCATCAACATGTCCCCGGGGGGGCTGGCTTTGCTGGCGCCGGGGATCGGCAATGTCGGCGACCGCGTGATCGCCTATCTCGACCATATCGGCCGGGTCGAGGGCAAGATCACCCGCATTATCGACAATGGTTTTGCCATGACCATTGGCGCCACCGCCCGCAAGCGCGACAAGCTCGCGGCGCAGCTGACCTGGCTCGCCAACCGCGACATCCTCAATCTGCCGGAAGACCGCCGCCACGACCGTATCGTGCCGCGCAACCCGATCGCGCTGCTCACGCTCGAGGACGGCACCAAGATGACCTGCCGGATCATCGACATGTCGCTGTCGGGCGCGGCCATCGCCGCGGAAAACCGCCCACCGCTGAAATCGCTGGTCATGCTCGGCAAGGTGCAGGCGCGCGTGGTGCGAAACCTCGAGGAAGGCTTTGCGCTCGAATTCGTTCACGAGCAGATCGCCGAAGCGCTCGAAGACAGCGTTACCGCGCGGTAAAGCCGCGCGACCCGCAAATCCCTCCTTTTTCGACGCTCAAAGGCGGTATCCGCATAGCCGGACGCCGCCTTTTCGCGTCCGGCGACGCTTGAATTTGAATTAACGCGCCAGGCATTTTGCCGCCGCAAGTTCCGTATCGGCGGGCGCTGGCGGGTTAATACGTAAAATTTGAATCAATTGCAGTTGTCTAAAATTCTAATCGAATTTTATTCAAGTATAGATCGAATTAGCCGCTGTTTTTACTTTCATTCGTCTCAAATCTACTTGGCTAACTTAGCGGCGGCGCAAAACCTTTGTGCGAAATGTGGTCCCAACAAGAAACGGGGGCCACAATGTTTGGGTTCAGGGGACAGGGGAAGGGATTGGCGGTCGTCGCCGTCCTGGTGGGATTGAGTGCATCGGCGCATGCCGGTGACGGACGGGATCTCTATGCCAGCCTTGGCGACATCACGCGCTCGCCGATCGGCTGGGTCGAATTCTGCGCCGAGAATCCCGGCGATTGCGACGGCGGAGCGAGCACAGCCGCGCGACATCGTGATGTCGCAGACGGCCTGGCGGGATCTGCTGAGGGTCAACCGCTGGGTCAACGAAACCGTCAAGCCGATCACCGACATGGATCATTGGGGCGTGATCGAGAAATGGTCGTTGCCGACGGACGGCTACGGCGACTGCGAGGACTACGTGCTGTTGAAGCGCAAGATGCTGATCGACGCCGGCTGGCCGCGCGAGGCGCTGCTGATCACGGTGGTGCGCGACAGGAAGGGCGAAGGCCACGCGGTGCTGACCGTGAAGACCGACAAGGGCGAGTTCGTTCTCGACAACCAGAACGAAAACGTCGTGGCCTGGACCGAGACCGGATACCGCTTCGTCAAGCGTCAGTCGCAGAGCGATCCGAATGTATGGGTCTCGCTCGGCGACAACCGCCCCGCAGTCGCCACCGCCAGCGCCCGCGATCACTGAGCCAGGAAATAACGGAGACACGCGACCCGGTCACATCCCCACCCCTCCCCGTCCCAGACCGGATCGCGCGCGGCCAGCCCTCCCCCAAGGGCTGGCCGCACCTTTTTGGGGCCGGAAAGCGCTGTTTGGGCTGGGCCCCGCACCTGCGGTTGTGGTAAGTCCGGGGAACCTTCGGTTCCGGCGGCTTTGAAGTCCCATGATCGAAATCAGATCGCAACATGCAAAGACTGGCGGCATCGGGCCTATCGGCTCGCAGCCGATCGCGCTCGCCGCCGGCGCCCTCATTGTCATCGTGCTCGGCGTTGGCTCCATCGCGCTATGGCGCGGCTATACCGGCACCGTTCCGGAGCAGGACCGCGTCGTCGCCGCCCGCCAGTTGCAGGCCAGGACCGCGCAGGCTTCCGAGCAGCTTGTCGAGAAAACCAAGGGTCTGGAAGCGACCCAGCAGGAATCGATCGACCAGTTGCAGGTGGTCCAGGATCAGCTGCAAACCGTAAGACGCCTGCTCGCCGCCCAGCAGGCCGACACCAAGCGGCTCTCCGAGCAGGTTTCGGGGCTGACCGAGGCGATCGACGGCCTGCGGCAGTCGTTCGCCAGCGCCCAGGGCCCGGAAGCATCCGCTGCGCCCTCGACGCGCAACAAGCCGATCCGAACCCGGTCCCACGCGGCAAGGGGCGGCCATCGCAGGCACAAGTCGCGGGGCTAACCGGCAAATAACCGGGTTTTGCTGTCCCTCGCGCAGGCCTTCGCGCCCCCCAAAACGGCCGGCTGGAACTTTTTTGCGCCGATTGTGAAATGGATCACATATGCCCGTGCAATCCCGGGGCAATGTGCAGTTCACCGGATGGCGCAAGCCAATTTCAATATCCGGGGCTGGCAAGGTCGTTGGCGGCATACTGCGCCGACGGCCTTGTTTTTTTGTGCGGCACGATTGCCCCGCCCCCGACGCATCCGAACAGATCGATCCGACCCTCGCAGGCTGGTGATTTGCCTTCGGCAAGCATTGCTTGCTGAATGCGTGCGCCAACCAGCCGGAGGGAATCCCTCATGAGCGCCGAACCAGTGCCGACCTCAGATGTCATCGGACTGACAAAAGTCGCGCCGTTTTCACGCCGCGGCTTCATGACCGCCTCCGCCGCCGTAACGGCAGGCTATACGCTGGCCGCCGGCCCCGTCCGCGCCGACGTCATCAAGACCGACACCAATGGCCTCACCGCGGGCGACGCAAAGATAAAGGTGGCCGACGGCGAGATGCCCGGCTATTTCGCGCGGCCGGCCAATGTGAGCAATCCGCCGGTCGTGCTGGTGGCGATGGAGATCTTCGGCCTGCACGAATACATCAAGGACGTGACGCGGCGTCTCGCCAAGCTCGGTGCCTTCGCGGTGGCGCCGGATTATTATTTCCGTAAAGGCGATCTCACCGGGATCACCGATATCCAGCAGCTACTGCCGCTCGTCAATTCCAAGCCGGACGCCGAGCTGCTGTCCGATCTCGACAGCACGGCCGCCTGGGCCAGATCGCAGGGCGGCGACGCCGGACGGCTCGGCATCATCGGATTCTGCCGCGGCGGACGAACGGTGTGGGAATATGCCGCCCACAGCAGCGCGTTGAAAGCGGGCGTCGCGTTTTATGGCCCGCCGGTCGATCCGCCGAACCCGCTGTGGCCGAAGAGCCCGACCCAGTTGGCCCCCGACATGAAAGCGCCGGTGCTGGGCCTCTACGGCGAGGCGGATACCGGCATTCCCGTGGCTCAGGTCGAGGCGTTGAAAGCGGCGCTTTCGGCGGCCCACAAGACCGCCGAGTTCAAGATCTATCCGGGCGCACCGCACGGCTTCCACGCCGATTACCGCGCAAGCTACCGCAAGGAAGCCGCCGAGGATGCCTGGAGCCAGATGCAGGCCTGGTTCAGAAAATACAAAGTGCTGAGCTGACCGGCTCGGCTTCGCCGCAGGCGTGTGATGTTCGCCGCGCGCCGTTTTGAGGAAGATTGCGACGCGGCCTATCCGAAGCGATCGCTGTTGCGATGCCGCTTGGACATCTGCTCGATTTCCCAGAGCATCCACACAAAGGCTGTGCCCAGGCCGACGACGACGCCCAGGAACAGCAACGTCAGGCCGGGGATCGTGAGCATGCTGAGCATTCCTGAATGGATGCAAGCGGCGTACCAGCAGACGACATCAGGAAAACGGCCTCGGTGCAGAATACACCGAGGCCGTCCGACTTTTCCCGTCCTTCGCGCTCTTCAACATAAATTGACCGGACCAGGCAGGCCTCCGGCCGTCCGGATCTCCGCTATAGTCCAATGGCAGCGCGTATCGCCGGTTCCGCGCCGAGTTCCGTCGACCGCTATCGAACCGGCATCGTCGCGACGCAGGAGGCTGGTCCGGAGTTGCGCAAATTGATCGCTTTCGACGACGACACTTTCGACAAGCTGAAGCAGCTCGCGCGCGACAGGATGGCCACCATTCAGGAACTGGCGGACGAGGCGTTCGCCGATCTCTTGAAGAAGCACGGCATTCCCGTCGATCTCAAGGACGCGCTGCGCAAGAGCGCGGCGCTGACGAAGACGCCGGGGAAAGGCAACGCCGGGTCGAGCCCATCGAGGAAATCCAAATCATGAGCGATCCAGATCCGTTCGAGCAAGGCGAGCGCGCCGCACGCAAGAACATTCCCGCGGAAGCCAATCCCTATCGCGACGGCACCGAAGAACATGCGCTGTGGGCTGCGGGCCACGAACGGGTCGCGGGCCAGGCCGGGGCCGGCGAATCCGAGGGCGGCTGAAGCATCGTCGTCAGCCGATCCTCTTCAGACCCTTTTTGAACCGCGGTCCGTTGCCGACGTAGAATTTCGCGGCACTTCCCATCGCCGCGACCTGCGCCGGCTCCAGCGTGCGGATCACCCGCGCCGGCGCGCCGATGATCAGGGAGTGCTCGGGAAACTGCTTGCCCTCGGTGATCACCGCGCCCGCGCCGACGATGCTGCCGCGGCCGATCCTTGCGCCGTTCATGACGATCGAGCCCATCCCGACCAGCGCGCCGTCCTCGAGCGTGCAGCCGTGCAGGATGACGTTGTGACCGACGGTGCAGTTCTTTCCGATCGTCAGCGGAAAACCCAGATCGGTGTGGCAGGTCGAGTTGTCCTGCACGTTGGAATTTTCGCCGATCTCGATCCACTCGTTGTCGCCGCGCAATACCGCGCCGAACCAGACGCTCGCCGAATTGTGCAAGCGCACCTTGCCGATCACCGTGGCGGTGTCGGCGATGAAGTAGTTGCCATCGCTGGGGAGATCGGGCGCCTGCCCGTCAAGTTCGTAGATCGCCATATTTCGTCAGTCTCCGGTTCGCGGAGACTTTGGCATAGCCTTATCGTTCAGGCCAGCAGTCCGGCGGCGCGCAGCGTCATCAGGAAAAACGTGCCGGACATCATGCTCCAGAATCCGGCCAGCACCGTCGCCATCATGACGAATTCGAAGCGGCGGCGTTCGATCCGTGCGCCGCGCAGCGTGTTGCGCATGATGATGAAGGGCGCCGCGAACACCAGGAACGGCACCGCCGCGAAGGTCTTCGGCGCCACGCCCTCCTGCAGCAGCCCGAAGCCTGCGGGACGCTGCACCAGGGCCTGATAGCCGCTGGTCAAGCGCGCCCGCCAGCGCGAAGCCGATGCAAAGGGAGAACAGGGAATTCAACGCATCGGGCGACATCGCAAAAGCTTCCGCTACACTGGAACCCCCATTGCTTCGCAAAATTGGCCGCCTGCCGCCACATCATCCTTAAAGAAAGGTTAACGCTGCGGGCCGGAACCGCCGCCCCGGCATGACTCGCAGCTCCCGCAATCACGCGAAATCGTGCGGAAATTCGATGTCGCATGGCATATTCGGGGTGATTCGGCGTCAACCCCTGGACGTGCCTCGCGATGCTTCGCTCATGACCTTCTTCTCGACGGCCCAGCACAACGCACGCGGTGCGCGCGGAGACCGTCCGCAGCCACATGATTCCGATCATGCTGGGATGCGCGGTGGCGGCGGGCGCAATCGCGCTGGTCGCCTATTTGCTGTGGCCGACCTGGGGACCGGACGGGTCAAGCGCTCCGGCGCGGCTGCCGGTCAGCATCGGCGCCACGCTCTTCAATGTGCCGACCGCGGCGATCCGCATGAAAATCCAGCGCCACTCCGGGCCGCAGGAACGCATCGACCTCTCCTTCACCTTTCCTTCGCTCGAGCCTCCCGATGCGCCGAAACATGTCAGCGCGGACACCGTCGAGGAAGCGATACAGCCGATCGACCGGATCTTTCTGTCGATCGCGGCGCATCATGACACGCTGGCGCCGGACATCCGCGTGCGCACCATCTATCCGCGCTACCTCGAGCAGGCATCAACGCAGGGCGATGACGGACTGACGATGCGTGCGTTTCGGGACGGCACGCCTTACGGCGGCGAGGATCTGTTCTTCGCCAACGCGCCGAACCTCACCGCGCGCTGCACGCGCGACGCGGCGACCCCCGGGATGTGCCTGAGCGAGCGCCGCATCGACGGCGCCGATCTGACGTTTCGTTTTCCGCGGAGCTGGCTCTCGCAGTGGCGCGACGTGGCCAATGCGATGGACCGGTTGACGGTGCAATTGCACGGGCCGGGGGGATAGCGGCTACAAAGCCTCAGCCCTGCTCGACCAGATCGTCCTCGAGGATCGCCATCTGGAACTGGAACGAGCGGTCGTCGTCTTCATCATCGACGAACAGCACGCCGATGAATTCCTCGCCGATATAGACCTCGGCCGAATCGTCCTTCTTCGGCCGCGGCACCACGCGAATTTTGGGATTGCCGAACAGGCGCTTGAGATAGGCGTCGAGCTTCCTGACTTCCTGAACGTCCACGGCAGTCTCCAATAGGATTTGGGTTTCGGGAAGTTTTAGGACGAGACGAAGCGAACTGCCAGCCTTACTTGCAGAAATCGTACCCGCGATTCAGACGGTTTTTCGAAGATCAGAGCCCGATCGCGTTGAGCATTTGATCCATGGTGCGCGACGGCTCGGCGCAGCCGGCCTCGCCGACGATCTTGGCGGGAACCCCCGCCACCGTCACATTGTGCGGCACCGGCTTCACCACCACCGAGCCCGCGGCGATGCGGGCGCAATGGCCGACCTCGATATTGCCGAGAATTTTCGCGCCCGCCCCGATCAAGACGCCGCGGCGGATCTTGGGATGGCGGTCCTCGTGCTCCTTGCCGGTGCCGCCGAGCGTGACGCCGTGCAGGATCGAGACGTCATCTTCGATCACAGCGGTCTCGCCGACGACAAAGCCGGTGGCGTGATCGAGGAAGATGCCGCGGCCGATCCGGGCCGCGGGATTGATATCGGTCTGGAACACCGCCGACGAGCGGCTCTGCAGATAATAGGCGAAATCCTTGCGGCCCTTTTGATAGAGCCAGTGCGCCAGACGATGGGTCTGCAGCGCATGAAAACCCTTGAAGTAGAGCAGCGGGTCGATGAAGCGCGAGGTCGCGGGATCGCGGTCGTATACCGCCACCATGTCGGCGCGGAAGGCATTGCCGAGATCGGGATCGTCGCGCAGCGCCTCGTCATAGGTCTGGCGGATCAAATCGCCCGACAGCGCCGAATGGTCGAGACGCTCGGCGATGCGATGCACCACCGAGTCCTCCAGCCGGTCGTGATGCAGCACCGTCGAATAGATAAAGGAGGCAAGCTCCGGCTCGCGGCGAACGATGTCTTCCGCCTCGCTGCGCACGCGATCCCAGATCGGATCGAGCGCCGCCAGTTTCGTACCCTGCGGATTGATCTGATGCATAGCCATATGCTGCTCTCGCAAATTCCGGTATTTCTACGGCCTTCTTATAGCACGACAAGCAGACTTCTGTCCCGCGGCTTTGGCAGAAGGTGAATGTCGGCTTGAGCCTGAATTGTGCGCTAAAACATTGAAGCGGCACAACTTCTCACATCGGCCGAAAACCGCCTTCGCTGGCGGCGTCGGCTCAAGGTGGTCGGAATTTCCGGAAAATCAAGCGGTCCGGAGCATTTTCCGGCCAAGTGGAAACCGGTTAGCGGCAAGAAAATGCTTCTGGCTTATGGCTTGCGCGTACTCTATTCGCAAAACCGTCGACCACATTTGCGGAGTACGCGCGTATCCGACTATTGGTGGATTTCCGCCCCGCGCCCAATCCGGGCATGGTGGCTGAAAATCGGGGGGAATTCAGCATCACTACGCAGATTTTGCGCGCGCGCGTAACGGACTCGGCCTGGGTCTGGGTTGCGGCAGTCACGATCCCCCTGATGTTGATCGCGCCGGCGCTGTGGAACGGCTATCCGCTGCTGCAATGGGACACCGGCGGCTATCTGGCCCGCTGGTACGAAGGCTATCTCGTCCCCAGCCGCTCCACCGTGTTCGGTCTCTACCTGCATTTCGGCGAGGAATCGGGCTTCTGGCTCAATCTCGGGATCCAGGCGCTGGCGACACTGTGGATCCTGCAACTGACGCTGCGCGTGTTCGGCATGGTCAGGCCGATGCGGCTGTTGGGCTTGAGCGTCGTGCTGATCCTGACCACGGCGCTGCCCTGGCTCGCCAGTATGCTGCTGACCGATATCTTTGCCGGGCTGTCGGTGTTGTCGCTGTTTCTCCTTGTGCTGCACGGCGACAAGATTTCCGCAATCGAGAAGTTCGCGCTGTTTGCCTTTACCGCCTTCGCCGCGGCGACCCACAGCGCCACGCTTGGCGTGCTGTTCGGGCTCTGCTGCCTCGGCTGGATCGCGCTTCCCTTCCTGCGCGGGCGGATCGCGGTTTCGGGCCTCGTGCACGGCAGCCTGACCATCGTCGCCGGCGCCGTCATGCTGTTGGCGGCCAATTTCGCGCTGTCGGGCGAACTGGCATGGACGCCGGGCGGCTCCGGCGTCGCGTTCGGGCGGATGCTGCAGGACGGCATCGTCACCCGCTTCCTCAGGGATCACTGTCCGCAGCAGCAACTTCAAGCTCTGCCCCTATCGCGACCGGCTGCCGGCCACCGCCGACGAGTTTCTCTGGGGCAACAGCATGTTCGACACGCTCGGCCGCTTCAAGGGCATGAACGACGAGATGGGCTTCATCGCGCTGCATTCGCTCGCCGAATATCCGCTCTGGCAGGCGGAGGCCGCGATCGTCGCCACCGCGCAGCAACTGGCCCATGTCGCGACCGGCGAAGGCAGCAGCAACTGGCTCGGGCATACCTACGGCATCATCGAGCGCTACATACCGGCGCAGGTCAAGCCGATGCGCGCGGCGCGTCAACAGCGCGAAGAGCTCGGTTTCACCGCGATCAACTGGCTTCATGTACCGGTCGCGCTGGCCTCGATGCTGCTGGTGTTTGGCCTGTTCGCAAGCGCCATCTGGCGACGGAAACTCGACGATCTCACGCTGCTCGCCGCGACCGTCTCCTTCGCATTGCTCGGCAACGCCGTCGTCTGCGGCGTGATATCGGGGCCGCATGACCGCTACGGCGCGCGCCTGGCCTGGGTTGCGACCTTCACGGTGCTGATCGCGGCGGTCCGGCATTTTTCCGGCGATGACGAAGCGGGCGGTGATTCACCTGTCGCGTGAGAGAAAATCCAGCACGCCTGATTTGTAGACCTTGTCGCCGACGGCGCGCATGTGATCGCGGTTGGGGATGTCGAGCACCTGCGAGCCCGGGATGATCTTGCCGAGCGCGGCCGCCGAGCCCGCGATCTCGTCGGCGGTGCCGACCGCGATCAGCGCCGGCACGGTGATCCCGGCGGCTTCCTCCCTGGTCATCAGGCGCCGCGAGCCGCGCAGGCAGGCGGCGAGCGCGCGGCGGTCGGAGCGGGTCTGGTCCGCGAAGGCGCGAAAGGTCCGCCCCACCGGATCGGTCACGTCATCGAGCGAGTCCGCCTCCAGCGCTTCGGCGACGTTCTCGCCGGGGCCGCCGCCCTCGATCAGGGCCATTCCGATGCCGCCGAAAATCGCCGACCGCAGCCGCTGCGGCTGATGCAGCGCAAGCCAGGCCGTCATCCGCGCGCCCAGCGAATAGCCCATGATATCCGCGCGTTCGATCTTAAGATGATCCAGCAGCGCGGTGACATCGCCGGCCATCGTCGGGATCTGATACGCTTCCGCGTCGTAGAGCTTGCCGGAATCGCCATGGCCGCGATTGTCGAGCGCGATGACGCGGCGGCCGCTTTTCCTCAGCTCCGAAACCCAGGCCGGATAGACCCAGTTGACGTTCTTGGTCGAGGCAAAGCCGTGCACGAGCACGATCGGCTCGCCCTCGCCTTCGTCGAGATAGGCAATTTCAACAGCGCCGTTATGAAAACTCGGCATCGGTGATTCCAGGTGAGTGGTTTGAAACTGTCATTGCGAGCGTAGCGAAGCAATCCAGTTTCGGTGAGGCGAAGGAGGGTTGGATTGCTTCGTCGCTGGCGCTCCCTTGCGCAAACGCTTCGCGTTTGTCGCAGGCAATGACGGCAAATTAGCCGGGCACGGCCGGCGCCAGCGTTGATTGGACGGCCACCGCCGCCATCTGCTTTCGCAGCCGCCGCGCCTTCCCGCGGTCGAGCCACGACTGGGTCAGTCGCTCGGTGGTGGCCTTGATCGACGACAGCAGCCCGAACAGCGCCAGCAGCGCGCTGAACACCCACAAAGCGAGATCGAACGCGCCGGACGCCAGCAGCAACGCGCCGCGGCCCAGGAGTTTCAGGATCGCGCGGGTCTGGCCGCCCTTGGATTCCGCGAGCCGCGCGGCCCGCGCCACGTCCTTCGGGCTCTCGGCGATCTTCAACGTGTCCTGCGCGGCGCGGATACCCGCCTTCTCACTGAGGCGTCCGACATCCTTGGCCAGACGAACCAGCGCGCCGGCCTTCTCGGCATGGAAGGCGGCCCTGATCGCGCTGATGCTCTGCCCCGGCCGCAGCACCGAACCGGAGGCGACCGCGTTTTGCAGCATCGGCGCATCGACCATTTCGCGCGCCGAACGGCCGGCCCATTCGGTGAGCCCCTCGCCCAGCCGGCCGACCTTGCGGGCATCCTTGACCAGGGTGAGGCCGGCGCGCAGCGGCGCCGCGCCGCCGGCGGAGACATAGGTCGCCGCCGTCACCGCAAGCCCCGCCGCCGCGAGCCCGAGCACCAGCCGGTCGGTGTCCTCGCCCGTCGCAAGGTGCTTGCCTTCGCGCACGACGTCCCTGATGTCGCCGAACACGAAGAGATCGCCGGCGACCGTGCCCGACAGGCTCGCGACATCGTCGGCGTTCCCGGTCACGAGGCCGGTGGCAAAACGTCCGGCGACATGCCACGACGAGTTTTGCTGCGCGACGGCGTCGCTGACCCGCCGCGACAGATCGTCGCTCAAGGAAATGTTTTTCTCCCGGGCGAGTTCGACAAAACTGCCGGCAAGATCGGCGTCGCCTTCGGCAAGCGCCGCCTCAATGTTGCGCACGATGAGTCCCGGATCATTCCGCAGAGCAGAATTGAGCTGGAGATCGGCGAGAACAGCAGGGTCGTCCTGCGCCGCCAGAATGGCGCCGGCGTCGCGCGCATGCGGCCATACCCCGGCGCAGCGCGATCGCGCATACCGTCATGACCTGCCAGTGCCGAGCCGATTCTCAATCGTTTCATCCCGAAAACCCGCTGTTTTCGCTTCCCTCAAAATGGTGTGCCGTTTTTAAGACACAACAGCCCCGACGAAAGAAGGGCTTCTCTGGAGCGACAAGATTGTGTCGAATTTGCATGAGCAAATGAGCGGTCGGGGCACTAGGAATCAACTGTACCCGCCAGTATGGTGCGCAGCATTTCATTCCAGCTGCGGCGTGTTGCTTGTGTCCGGCTCGATTGCCATTCAAGGTGAATATAATGTCCGACCATGTCGTTCCGCACTTTCACAACGATGCCGGCGTCCCGGTCATCGAGATCGGCTCGCAGGAGTTCATGTGCGTCGGCGCCAATCCGCCTTTCGATCACCCGCATGTTTTCCTCGATCTCGGCAACGACAACGAGATCATCTGCCCCTATTGCTCGACGCTGTATCGTTTCGCCCCCGACCTGAAGGCCGGCGAATCCCGGCCGCCTGAATGCGTCGTGAAGGACAAGGTCGCCTGACCGGCCGGTGGCCGCGTCACGCACCATCTTCGTCGCTGGTGCCGGGATCGGGGGATTGACGGCCTCGCTGGCGCTCGCGGCAAAGGGTTTTCGCGTCGTCATTCTCGAGAAGGCCGAGCGGCTGGAGGAAATCGGCGCCGGCCTGCAGCTCTCGCCCAATGCCAGCCG
Source organism: uncultured Alphaproteobacteria bacterium (assembly GCA_963825105.1). Lineage (GTDB taxonomy): Bacteria > Pseudomonadota > Alphaproteobacteria > Rhizobiales > Xanthobacteraceae > Bradyrhizobium. Next base: position 530,065 of record CAWGSB010000009.1, on the reverse strand, counting down.
CGTGCTGCTCGCGCTCGGATTGCAGCAGCGGCTTGCGGGGCGCGCCGTCACGCCCGAGGCCATCAGCCTGATGAGCGCGCGAAGCGGCGGCGAAGTGGCGCGCCTGCCGCTCGGCGAAGCCGCCACCCTTGCCGCCGGCAGCCCCTATTGGGTGGTGCATCGCGCCGACCTGCAGGCGGCGCTGCAGGCCGCGGTCAACGACCATCCCGATATCGAGTTGCGGCTCGGCTGCCAGTTCGAGGACGCCGCCACCCATGCCAAGGGACTGACCGTGGTCCAGCGCAGCGGCATGACGCGGCGGCAGGATCTGGCGCTGGCCTTGATCGGCGCCGACGGCATCTGGTCCACGGTGCGGCATCATCTGTTTCCCGAGGCGCAGCCGCAATTCTCCGGGCTGATCGCCTGGCGCGGCACGCTCGAGACCACGCAGCTGCCGCGCGAATATACCTCGCGCCGGGTCCAGCTCTGGATGGGGCCGAACGCGCATCTGGTCGCCTATCCGATCGCGGGCGGGCGCCAGATCAACATCGTCGCGGTGGTGCCGGGGACGTGGAACCGGCCGGGCTGGAGCGCGCCCGCGGACGCCAACGAATTGAAAAGCGTGTTCGCCGCGCCGACCTGGCCGGGCCCGGCGCGGATGATGATCGGCGCCGTCGACGGCTGGAAAAAATTCGCGCTGTTCACGGTGCCCGAAGGCGGCGAATGGACCGATGGCGCGATCGCGCTGCTCGGCGACGCCGCCCACGCCATGCTGCCGTTTGCCGCGCAAGGCGCGGGCATGGCGATCGAGGATGCGGCGGTGCTGGCGCAATGCCTCGCCGAGGCCAACGGCGAAAACGGCGCCGGCATCCCGGCCGCATTGAAACGCTACGCGCGGCTGCGCCGCTCGCGCGTGGCGCGGGTTCAGCGCACCGCACGGCGGAACGGGATGATCTATCATCTCAACGGGCCCATGGCGTTCGCGCGCGACCTCGCGATCAGGGCGATGGGCCCGCGCGCCATGCTGGCGCGACAGGACTGGATTTACGAGTGGCGGGTGTGAGACGGCCGGCATGGGGCGACGACGCGTTCGTGAAAGTCGGACTGAGCCGTCATTCCGGGCGCGAGTGAAACGAGCGAGCCCGGAATCCATAACCACGAGCGGGGGTTCAGTCGATTCGCGAAGGCACTGCGCCATCCGGCGTCCCGAACGACGGACCTGTGCTGACGGCGGATTCGAATTTCAAACAGCCCAACACCGTCATCGCGAGCGCAAGCGAAGCAATCCATTGTCACAGTAAGTATGGATTGCTTCGTCGCTTCCGCTCCTCGCAATGACGGCAGATCAGGACACGGCTTCGCGATCTCGCCGCATGTTTCGCGCGAGTTTTGCTTGTGAATTCCCGCCCTCTCCGAATCAGAGGGCGCAGGGAATGCCGGGCGCCCGATGCGCCCGATAGCCGCGTGTGCAATGGTAGTGGTAGAGATGCACACGCGTTAGTCAGGTCACACCGGAATCACCCGGCATTCCCCGCGCAATGGTTTTAACGGTTTCCTTCGCGCTCTCCCCGGTGACCGGGCTTTCTTGCCACCGTCGCCCCTGAGAAGCTTGCTTCCCAGGAACTTGACGCCAGCGTCGGGGCGTCAGGACCACACGACTTCTCCGTCCGCCTCAGGCGCCCTCGTCAGAAGCGCCATCCGCGTCCACCGCATCCTGTCCCGCGTCCGTGACGATCTCGAGCCGCCCCTCCTGTGGGACAGGACGGTGCGAATCAATAAAGGTGTGTCTACCCAGACGTCAAGCAAAATTTCGGAATTTCCGAAATCGATCCGGCCCGCCGCCGGCCTCGCGGATCGTTCGCACATGCGTCGTCACCGGGCATGACCAAGGGACGCAGGATTGCGATCGCTAATAGACCGCGCTGCCCGATCGCGACGGCGGCTGCGCCCCTCTTGCATTCGCGACGGCACGGCGGATGGCCGGCGCGGCCGCGGCCGGCGTCGAGGCGCGGCATTTGTTGCGCTGCCAGGCCTCCTCGGCAAATCTGGCCTGGCCGCGGACCGAGACATATTCGTTGCGATAGGCGAGTTCGGCCACCACGGGGCCGGCGACGCCGGTATCGGCCTTCGCCATCAGGCCCTGCAATTCCGCGGCGCGGCTGGCGAGAGCCTTGCGTTCGGCTCTCCAGCTGCTTGCAGTCGTACAGATCGTATTTGGCGGGATCGGCGAAGGCCGTGGACATGGTGTCGCTCATGTCGGCGCAGCCGCTGAGCCCGATGCCGAGCACGAGCAGCGCCGCCGCGCTTGTCGCGCGCCAGAGCGGCTGGTTTTGGGAAATCCGAACGATCATGCGACCTTGGTAAACCGACAATCTTGAGGTTGCGTAAAGCAGCCCCGGATGTCCGGATTGAGGCTTTGCCTTGAGCGGCGCGCTCGCCTAAGGAAGGGACGCGTTTTCTTTCAGCCTAGCCCAATTCCATTCTGCAAAGGAAACGCGCTAAGTAGCTGATCTCGTGGCATAAGCGGACGTGGCGGAACTGGTAGACGCAAGGGACTTAAAATCCCTCGATGGCAACGTCGTGTGGGTTCGAGTCCCACCGCCCGCACCAATATGGCCGCACGCCTCGGCGACATTGCCAGATGTTGCAGGCTGCGCATCAAATGCCATGACCGCCAGTCGCGGAAACGACCGCGGGCCCGTGACGGAACTGGCGTATGCCGCTCGACTGATCTCCTGTCCGGAGCAACCGGTGCCCACGATGCCAGTTTGTCTTTTTTCTCTCGCTCAACCAAACCAATTGATTTTACCAAGACTGCGCGCCAGAATTGAACGCCAAATCGGCGGGTTGTGACGGCAAGGAGTGTTTCAATCCTTTGCACTCGGAAGACGCGTTTAGACAGTGACTTGTGGAAGGCTGTCGCCGCCAACGACGGAATTGCCCGGGAGACGGCGCGATTATGATGCCAATGTTCGAATTTCTAGAGATTATTGCGCGCGGATGAGCGGCGAAAAGTGAATCGGGCTGGGGCAAAGCGGCTACGATAACTCCCGATTCAAGCCGCCGGCTGGGACAGGAGAAAACCATGCGCCTTCAGGTTCTGGGTACGTCGGCGATCCTTTTGTCGTTTGCACCCACTTCAATTCTTGCTTCTCAAATCGAGCAGAAATTTTGCGCCGATCTGACGACCAGGGGAATCGCCAGTGCTTCCGCCTTCGGCGATCGCCTGTTCTACCGAGCCACAAATGGCGAACCTGTCGAGCTTGCGCGGATCGACAAGATATCGCGCGATGTTCGCGTCCTATTTTACTACATCCGGGGCGACGAAGCGGAGCGCGGGCAGAAGAGCGTGTTGAACCTCAAGTTCGTCTACAAGACGTCAAGGCCGATAAGCCGCCGCCAGGTTGTGGGGCTCGTCAATAGCCAGTGGCGCCCCGCCAACATGGCGCAAATTCAAAACGACTGTGCCGGCCTCACTATCGATGGCTACGAACGCTTCCACCTCGATAACACGAGAAGCTATTGCCTCAGTCGCCATTTCCACCAAGAGACCCCCTACAACACGCTTGCGACAATTCAGCAGCGCGAGAGTTTTGCCTTTCGGGATATGCTGCAAACCCAGCCTTCCGGCTTCCTTCAATCGATCTCGACTCTGTTAATTCCATCTGCCAAGGCGACGGAGCCCGGCCAAATTTCCACCGTGCAAGGAACGCTCGCGCGAAGCTGGATATGGAATTTCGACTACGGAACATCCGTGTCGGGAGTATGCATATCCGTCAAACCCGATTTTCCCGACGACGCCACATCCCTGTCGCTTCGGATCACCAACCACGGAATTAACTTCACTCCTCACCCTCGGGACTGGAATCTCACATTTGTAGATTGAGAACGCGCCATGGCTTTTGCAGATGCCGCTAAAGACGCGATCAAGACTTTACAGGACAATGCCGCTGCATACTTCGAGGTCATCTACAAAACGACCTTCGCGTTCTGGTCGCTTCCGGAAGTTCCTTCGGGCGGGAACATCCTGACCGGCGCCTTTGCGAGCCTGTTGCTGTATTTCGCGCGCTTTCAGATGTCGCAGTCGACGGACGCATCGTTGATGGCGGCCTTGATCTTCGGCTTGCTGCTTTATCTGATCTTCATATGCGGTGTCCTCATCGCGTTTGATCCGTACGTGAAGACCAAGGTCGACAACATGCGGCGACTCGCGTCGGTCGCATCTGTGGGAATCACTTTGGGTGCAGGGTTCATCGTGCTGGACCGCGTGCTACCTTGGATTGGCCTGGTTCAGGGATGGGCCCACGGGGCAGCAACGGCTGATTGGCTGGTGGCTCTTTTTGCCGGATTGGCAGCGTGGAGCGTGATCGCCACCAATACATTGTACGCCACACAGCCGCGCCTGTCGGCCCTTCGAGACTGGCATATATTGATTTGGAGTGCGCTCTGTCTCGCTATTTTTGTGTTTGGCCTGGGATTGGTGATTTCCGGGTTCTTCCTCACCTAGAAAAGTCATGCTTTCTTGAAAGCGCCGCTTCCGGCGGTCCTTCCATCGCTATTGCGGCGCAAGCGCGTTCGCGCTGGAAATAAGACTCTATGGCTGAGCTCGAAAAGATAACAATTCAAACCACCCTCACCTTCGACGCCCTCATCGCCGGCGAGCCCGGCGCGCCGCTGGTGCTGCTGCTGCACGGCTTTGCGGAATCGATGCATTGCTGGGACGCGCAGGTGGAAGCGCTCGCCGGTGCGGGCTATCGCGCCATTGCGCCGAGCCAGCGCGGCTACTCGGCCGGCGCACGGCCGGATACCGGCGACACCGCGAATTATCACATCGACCGGCTGATGGACGACGCGATGGCGATCGTTGCGGCGTCAGGTTACGGCGGGCGCCGCTTCCATCTCGCCGGCCACGACTGGGGCGGCAGCATCGCCTGGGCGCTGGCCGATCGCATCCCGAGCGGCTGGCCTCGCTCACCGTGCTGTCGCGGCCGCATCCCAACGCCTTCAATCGCGCGCTGCAACTGCCCGACGGCGATCAGGCGCACCGCTCGCGGCACCACAAGGCGTTTCTCGAGCCCGATGCGGCCGATGTCGTTCTGGCCGACGACGCCAAATGGCTGCGCGAGCGTCTGGCGGCCGCTGGCGTTCCCGCCGCCGCGATCGCGCGGCATCTCTGCCGTGCTCGGCAACAAACCCGCGATGGAAGCCGCGCTGGCCTGGTATCGCGCGCGCGGCGCGATCCGCGGCCCGCTCGGGCCGATCCGGGTGCCGACGCTCTACATCTGGGGCGACGCCGACGACACCGTCGGGCGGGTCGCCGCCGAAGGCACGGCGGATTTCGTCGAAGCGCCCTACCGCTTCGAGGTGCTTCCCGGCGTCGGGCATTTCGCCGCCGACCAGGCGCCCGAGCGCGTCAGCGAATTGCTGCTGCAGCACCTCGCGGCCTATCCCGCGTAACGCGATCGGCCGCGCATGTCTCGTCAGTGCGCCGGGCCTCGTCCCGGACGGCATTCACGTCTTCCTCACGATAGGTTGGAAAGACGCGGAGCCTGCAAACCCCGTGCGCGAGGAGCGCGGCAACGCCGCGCGCTCGAACCACGAGGCACGCGATGGCGCAGCCAGCTCCGCCCCTCACTCCGACTTGTCGATATTCCAGAAGATCGGCGTGGCCGGGCCGTCGAGCACGCCGGTGAGCGACTTCCGCCACGCGCTCGGCGCGAGATATTGTCCGAGCGGGATGTAGATCACCTGCTCGATAGGCTTCCTTCTGGATGTCGGCGGCGATCTTCTTCTGCTCCTCCAGCGAGCCGGAACGCGCATAGGCGTCCTTCAGCTGTTCGATCTTGGCGTCTTCCGCCCAGCCGAACCAGCCGCCATTCTTGCCGCGGCCGCCGATCGATGCGTTGGCGATCGGGTTCATCACGTCGGCGCCGACCCAGTTGGTGAAGAACATGTTCCAGCCGCCTTCCTTCGGCGGCTTCTGGCTGGCGCGGCGGCTCACCACGGTCTGCCAGTCGGTGGCCTGCACGTCGACCTTGAAGCCGGCGTCGCGCAGCAATTGCGCGGCGACGATCGGCTGCGCCTTCAGCGTCACGACGTCGCCGGGCGCCATGATCACGACCGGCGTGCCGTCATAGCCGGACTCGGCGAGCGCCTTTTTCGCCGCCGCCATGCCGTTGCCCTTGACCAGCGTCTCCGCGCCTTCCTCGGTCGCCAGCGGCGTGCCGCAGACGAAGAACGCGCCGCAGAGCCGGTAATATTCGGGATTGCCGACCAGCGCGTCCAGCACGTCCTTCTGGTTCATCGCCAGCAGCGCGGCGCGGCGAATCTTGACGTTGTCGAAGGGCGGATGGAGGAAGTTCATCCGGCCCAGCGTCTGGAAGCCGAGCTTGTTCAGGGTTTCGACCTTGATGTCCTTGTTGGCGGCCAAGCACCGGCAACAGGTCGAACGACGGATTTTCCATGAAGTCGATGTCGCCGGACTGCAGCGCGTTCACCGCGGTCTGCGCGTCCGCCATCGTGATCCATTCGACGCGATCGACCTTGACCACCTTGCCGCCCGCGGTCCAGCTCGCCGGCTCCTTGCGCGGCACATAGTCCTTGTTCTTCTCATAGACCGCCTTCACGCCGGGCTGGAATTCCGCCTGCACGAACTTGAAGGGGCCGGAGCCGATCTGTTCCTTGATCTGCTGGCCGGCCGGCGTTTCCGCGAGCCGCTTCGGCATCATGAACGGCACGTAGGACGACGGCTTGGCGATCGAATCCAGCACCAGGCCGTAGGGCTCCTTCAGCTTCAGCACGATGGTCTTGGCGTCGGGCGCCTCGATGCTGGCGGTGAAATCCATCAGCTTCTGGCCCATATTGTCGTTCTTGCCCCAGCGCTTCAGCGAGGCCACGCAGTCTTCCGCCGTGACCGGCGCGCCGTCATGCCACTTCAGGCCGTCGCGCAGCGTGAAGGTGTAGGTCAGCTTGTCGTCGGAGACTTTCCAGTCCGCCATCTGCGGCTGGACCTTGAAGTTCGAATCGGTCGCCAGCAGCGTGTCATAGACCATGTAGCCGTGGTCGCGCGTGATGTAGGCGGTGGTGAAGCCGGGATCGATGATGCGCAGGTCGGAATGCATCACCGCGGTGATGGTCTTGCCGGCGGCGATCGCCTGCGAAGTGAGGCCGGCGACCAGCGCAAGGGCCGCGATACCGGCTGCGATCGTGGCACGTTTCCGACGCGGGATCTGGAACATTCTGGCTCTCCTGACGTGAAACTGGTCAAAACCCGATGATTTGCTGTGCAGGCGGCGCGTTATTTGGGCGCGCTAACATGCTGCAAATCTTCTGCTTTTCAAGACTTGCACCAAGCGAAGTGCGCGTCAATCGGGTTTTGGCGCATGACCGTTGCGGCGAATGCAGATGCGCCGTCCGCTCATGTTTCACTTTACAAATTGATCGCCGGTCATTCTCGTAAAGATCCCGTTGATGCCTTTCGTTGAAGTCAGCTCGCAACCCAAAGAGAATTCCCATGAATCCCGCCAACCTTCCCTTCGACTCCGAGGCCATGCTGCAGGGACTGCGCGGCTGGGTGGAATGCGAAAGCCCGACCTGGGACGCGAGCGCGGTCGAGCGCATGCTCGACATCGCCGCGCGCGACATGGCGATCATGGGTGCGTCGATCGAGCGCATCGCCGGCAGGCAGGGGTTCGGCGGCTGCGTGCGGGCGCGGTTTCCGCATCCGAAACAAGGCGAGCCCGGAATCCTGATCGCGGGGCACCTCGACACCGTTCATCCCGTCGGCACGCTGGAAAAATTGCCGTGGCGGCGCGAGGGCAACAAATGTTACGGCCCCGGCATCTTCGACATGAAGGGCGGCAATTACCTCACGCTGGAAGCGATCCGGCAACTGGCGCGCGCGTCCTTCACGACGCCGCTGCCGATCACCGTGCTGTTCACGCCGGACGAGGAAGTCGGCACGCCGTCGGTGCGCGACCTCATCGAGGCCGAAGCCGCGCGCAACAAATACGTGCTGGTGCCGGAGCCGGGCCGCCCCAACAACGGCGTCGTCACCGGGCGCTACGCCATCGCCCGCTTCAATCTCGAAGCGATCGGCAAGCCGAGCCATGCCGGCGCCACGCTGTCGTCGGGCCGCTCGGCGATCCGCGAGATGGCGCGCCAGATCCTCGCCATCGACGCCATGACCACGGAAGACTGTACCTTCTCGGTCGGCATCGTGCATGGCGGCCAATGGGTCAATTGCGTCGCCACCACCTGCACCGGCGAGGCCTTGAGCATGGCCAAGCGCCAGGCCGACCTCGACCGCGGCGTGGAGCGCATGCTGGCGCTTAACGGCACCGCCAACGACGTGACCTTCAAGGTGACGCGCGGCGTGACCCGGCCGGTGTGGGAGCCGGACGCCGGCACCATGGCGCTCTATGAAAAGGCGCGCGGCGTGGCGAAGCAGATGGGCGTCGATCTCCCGCACGGCAGCGCCGGCGGCGGCTCCGACGGCAATTTTACCGGCGCGATGGGAATCCCGACGCTGGACGGGCTCGGCGTCCGCGGCGGCGACGCCCATACGCTGAACGAACATATCGAAGTCGACAGCCTCGCCGAGCGCGGCCGCCTGATGGCGGGACTGCTGGCGACGCTGGAGTGAGGGCGAATAACGGACCTTCTTCGTCATGGCCGGGCATAGCCGTACGAAGGACGGCGTCGCTTCCGCTCGCCTATGCCCGGCCATCCACGTCTTCTTTCCCTGATTGAAAGCAAGGCGTGGATGCCCGGCACCAGGCCGGGCATGGCGAGTTTGCCTGGGGCAGCCAAATGACTTCGGCTGGCACAGGATTTGCTCGACTGATACACACGGGCGGGAACATAATCCGCGGCAGCCGCAATGGCGGTTGTCGCTTAAATGACGGATAACGATGCTCGGATACCTGCTTCGCCGCGTGCTGGCCGCCATTCCCGTGATGGGCGTGGTGGCGCTGTTCGTGTTTCTGCTGCTGCGGCTGACGCCGGGCGATCCGGCCGCGATCCTGGCCGGCGACAATGCGACGCCGGAGCAGCTCGAGCGCATCCGCACCTCGCTCGGCCTGAACGAGCCGCTCTACGAGCAGTTTTTCACCTGGGTCAACAAGCTGCTGCATGGCGATCTCGGGGTGTCGCTGATCTCGCACGTGCCGGTTTTGAAAATGATCGGCCAGCGCGTCGAGCCCTCGATCTCGATCGCGCTGTCGACCATCATCCTTTCCATCGTCGTCGCGGTGCCGTTGGGGGTGATCGCGGCCTGGAAGCACGGCACCTGGATCGACCGTTTTGTCATGGGATTGTCGGTGGTGGGCTTCTCGGTGCCGGTGTTCGTGATCGGTTATGTCCTGATCCAGATTTTTGCGATCGATTTGCACTGGCTGCCGGTGCAGGGTTTCAAGAGTATCACTGCGGGCCTGGGCCCGTTCCTCGAGCGCATCATCCTGCCGACCTGCACGCTGTCCTTCATCTATGTCGCCCTGATCGCGCGCATGACCCGCGCGTCGATGCTGGATGTGCTGGGCGAGGATTACGTGCGCACCGCGCGCGCCAAGGGCATCAGCGAGAGCGCGGTGCTGCTGCGCCACGCGCTGCGCAACGCCGCCGTGCCCGTCATCACCGTGATCGGCACCGGCTTTGCGCTGTTGATTTCCGGCGTCGTCGTCACCGAGAGCGTGTTCAACCTGCCCGGCATCGGCCGCCTCACCGTCGATGCCGTGCTGGCGCGGGACTATCCGGTCATTCAGGCGATGATCCTTCTGACCTCGCTCATCTATGTCACCGTCAACCTCCTGATCGACGTCGCCTACACGTTGCTCGATCCCAGAATCCGTTATTGAGATCAGATACCGATGGCGATCGAAATCCTCCCCGAACCCTCGCTTCCCGTCACCACGCCGTTCCGGCCGGGGCTCGGATTCCTCACGGCGACCCCGATCATCGCCGCCGCCACCATCTGCCTGGCGCTGGTGATTGCTGTCCGCGATCCTAGCGCCCTGGCTGTCGCCGCACGATCCGCTGCTGCTGGCGCCGGCGCAGCGCCTGAAACCCGCCAGCGCGCAGTTCCTGCTCGGCACCGACGGCTACGGCCGCGACGTGCTGTCGCGGATTCTCTATGGCGGCCGGATCTCGCTTCTGATCGGCCTCGGCGCGGCGGTCTTCAGCATCGGCATCGGCCTTTTGATCGGCCTCGTCTCCGGCTTCTTCAAATGGATCGACGCCATCATGATGCGGGTGATGGACGGGCTGATGGCGATCCCGAGCATTCTGCTCGCCATCGCCGTGGTCTCGCTGTCGGGCGCGAGCCTGATGACGGTGCTGGTCGCCATCACGATTCCGGAAATTCCGCGCGTGGCGCGGCTGGTGCGCTCGGTGGTGCTGTCGGCGCGTGAAGAACCCTATGTCGAGGCCGCGATCTCGGTCGGCTCCAGCCTGCCAAAAATCATGTGGCGGCATCTGATGCCGAACACGATCGCGCCGCTGATCGTGCAGGGAACTTACGTCTGCGCCTCCGCCATTCTCACCGAGGCGATCCTGTCCTTCCTCGGCGCCGGCATCAGCCCGGAGACGCCGACCTGGGGCAACATCATGGCGGAAGGCCGCGCCTATTTTCAGATAAAACCGTCGCTGATCTTCTGGCCGGGGCTATTGCTGTCGATCGCGATCCTCAGCGTCAATCTGATCGGCGACGCCGCGCGCGACGCGCTCGATCCCCGCATGAAGCAGCGGGAGGGCGGCAAGTGAAGGGCACAGTGCCCCCGTCATTCCGAGGCCATGCGCAGCGATCGAAGCCGGAATCTCGATGCTTGCGGGTCCACGCGAATGATCGCTTCGCTTCGCTCGCAATGACGGGGTTAGGACGCGCCGACATGACCGACACCGTTCTCGATATCGACAATCTCGTCGTCAACCTCGGCACCAAGTCACGCGACGAGCGCGTGATCGACGGCGTCTCGCTGCAGGTGCGCCAGCGCGAGACCCTGTGTCTGGTCGGCGAAAGCGGCTCGGGCAAGTCGGTGACGTCGCTGACGGTGATGGGGCTGTTGCAGAAGGGCTCGCTCGTTCCCACCGGCGGCAGCATCAAACTGGTCGGCGAGGAGCTGCTCACCGCCAGCGACCGCCGCTTAAGGCAGTTGCGCGCCACCACCATGGCGATGATCTTTCAGGAGCCGATGACGGCGCTCAATCCGGTGGTGCCGGTCGGCCGCCAGATCGACGAGGTGCTGCGCGCCCACACCGATCTCGATGCCCGGACCCGGAAGAAGCGCATCCTCGACATGATGGAACAGGTGCGGCTGCCCGAGGTCGAACGCATCTTCGCCTCCTACCCGCACCGGCTGTCGGGCGGGCAGCGCCAGCGCATCATGATTGCGATGGCGCTGGTGCTGGAGCCGAAGCTGTTGATTGCGGACGAGCCGACCACGGCGCTCGACGTCACCACGCAGAAGCAGATTCTCACGCTGATCCGCGACCTGCAACGGGATCACGGCACCGCCGTGCTCTTCATCACCCACGACATGGGCGTGGTCGCGGAGATCGCCGACCGCGTCGCGGTGATGCGTCAGGGACGGCTGGTCGAGACCGGAACACTCGACACCATCCTGCGCACGCCCGCGATGGAATACACCCGCAACCTGCTCTCGGCGGTGCCGAGCCTGGTGCCGCGCACGCCGCGCGCCGATTCCACCGAGCCGGTGGTGCTGGAGGCCAACGAACTCGGCAAGGTCTATCGCGAGCGCTCCTTCCTCGGCGGCGTCCGCGAGGTCGCAGCCGCCCAGGACGTCACCCTCACTTTGCGCAAGGGCCGCACCCTCGGCATCGTCGGCGAGAGCGGTTCCGGCAAGTCGACGGTGGCGCGCTGCATCGTCCGGCTGATCGATCCGACCTCCGGCGGCATCCGCCTTGCCGGGCACGAAATCTCCGAGCTGTCGCACCGGCTGCTGCAGCCCCATCGCAAGAAGATCCAGATCATCTTCCAGGACCCCTATCGTTCGCTCAATCCGCGCCTCACGGTCGGCGAGACGATCGCCGAGGGCCCGATCAATTACGGCATGCCGCACAAGGACGCGCTCGCGAAAGCGCGCGAGCTTCTGGAACTGGTCGACCTGCCGCTGGACGCCATCTCGCGCTATCCGCACCAGTTCTCCGGCGGACAGCGCCAGCGCATTGCGATAGCCCGGGCGCTCGCGCTCGATCCCGACGTGCTGGTGGCGGACGAAGCGGTCTCGGCGCTCGACGTCTCGGTGCAGGCGCAGGTCCTGGAACTGCTCGACGAAATCCAGCAACGGCTCGGCATCGCGCTGCTGTTCATCACCCACGATCTGCGGGTGGCCGCGCAAATCTGCGACGACGTCGCCGTGATGCAGCACGGCCGCATCGTCGAACAGGGACCCGCGGCGCAGGTCCTGACACATCCGCAACAGGCCTATACCAGGCAGCTGCTGGACGCCGCCCCCGGCCGGGGCTGGGATTTTGCGAATTTCCGGCCGGTGGCGGTGGTCGGCGCGGCGCAATAGCGCCCTCCCCGTCATTGCGAGGAGCGCAAGCGACGAAGCAATCCATGGTGCCGCAGAGCCAAGAGTGTGGATTGCTTCGCTTCGCTCGCAATGACGTCGAAACGGCGGTGGAAGCCAATCCGTACCGCCCACGCGGCATGCAAAACGGGATTGCTTCGCCGCTTGCGCTTCCAGCAATGGCGGGGCTAACGTCGGCGTAAACCTGACCGAGAAAATTGATGCCCCGCATCGCCGTTGGCGGCTTTTTGCACGAGACCAATACCTTCGCGCCGACGAAGGCGACCTATGACGACTTCGTGCATGGCGGCGGCTGGCCGGCCATGGCGCAAGGCGCGGACGTGCTGAAAACCATGCGCAACATCAATGTCGGGCTGGCCGGCTTTGTCGAAGCGGCGGAAGACCGGGGCTGGGAGATGGTGCCGACCATCTCCTGCGGCGCCAGTCCCTCGGCGCATGTCACCAGAGATGCCTATGAGCGCATCGTCAAGGTGATGATCGAGGGCATCGGGACGGCGGGACCGCTCGACGCCGTCTATCTTGACCTGCACGGCGCGATGGTCACGGAACATCTCGACGACGGCGAAGGCGAAATTTTGAGGCGCGTGCGCCAGGTGATCGGCAAGGACCTGCCGCTGGTGGTCAGCCTCGATTTGCACGCCAATGTCACGCCCGACATGGTCGAGTATGCGGATGCGCTCATTGCCTACCGCACCTACCCGCATGTCGACATGGCCGACACCGGCCGCGCCGCCGCCGAGCATCTCGCGCTGCTGCTCAGGACAGGGCAAAGATTTGCAAAGGCGTTCCGGCAATTGCCGTTCCTGATTCCGATCAGCTGGCAATGCACCAGCGACCAGCCCACCCAGGGCATCTACCAGAAGCTGGCCGCGCTCACGAGCGACGCGGTGCCGACGCTGTCCTTCGCGCCGGGCTTTCCGGCAGCCGATTTTTGTCACTGCGGACCGAGCGTGTTCGCCTATGGCAGGACGCAAGGAGATGCCGACGCTGCCGCGGACAGCATCGCTGCGCTGATCGAGAGCCACGAAGACGATTTCGACGGCCGCATCTTCACGCCCGACGAGGGCGTGCGCCACGCCATGGAGCTGGCGAAAACCGCAAAGAAGCCGATCATCATCGCCGATACCCAGGACAATCCGGGCGCCGGCGGCGATTCCGACACCACGGGCATGCTGCGCGCGCTGGTGCGCAACAATGCGCAGCGCGCGGCGATCGGCGTGATCTACGATCCCGCCTCGGCCAAAGCCGCGCATGCCGCGGGCGTCGGCGCAACCGTGACGCTCGCGCTCGGCGGCAAGTCGGGCATCCCGGGCGATGCGCCCTACAAAGAGACTTTTGTGGTCGAACAATTGTCCGACGGGAAATTCATCGCGCCCGGCCCCTATTACGGCGGCCGCGACATGGACATGGGACCGTCGGCCGTGCTTGCGGATCGGCGATGTCAGGGTGGTCGTGTCTTCGCACAAGGCGCAACTCGCGGATCAAGCGATGTACCGCTATGTCGGCATCGAGCCGACCGAGCAGGCGATCCTGGTCAACAAGAGCTCGGTGCATTTCCGCGCCGATTTCGAGCCGATCGCCGAACAACTCCTGATCTGCGCCGCGCCCGGCGCGATGCCGGCCGACACCGCCGCGCTGCCATGGACGCGGCTGCGCCCAGGCGTCCGCATCAGGCCGAACGGCCCTGCGTTTGCTCCCGACAACAAATCACGTTCAACCGGATAGAGGTCCAATGCCCATCATCGACCGCATCGAAGGCTATGCCGACGAACTCACCGCGATCCGAAGGGATCTGCACGCGCATCCCGAAATCGGATTCGAGGAAGTCCGCACCTCCGGGATCGTCGCCGAAAAGCTTGCGCAATGGGGCATCGAGGTGCATCGCGGCCTTGGCGGCACCGGCGTGGTCGGCGTGCTCAAGGGCAAGGGCACCAGCGGCAAGCGGATCGGCCTGCGGGCCGACATGGACGCGCTGCCGATGGAGGAAAACACCAATCTGAAATGGCGCTCGACCATTCCCGGCCGCTTTCACGGCTGCGGCCATGACGGCCATACCACCATGCTGCTCGGCACCGCGCGCTATCTCGCCGAGACCAGGAATTTCGACGGCACCGTGCATTTCATCTTCCAGCCCGCCGAAGAAGGCCTCGGCGGCGCGCGCGCCATGATCAAGGACGGCCTGTTCCAGAAATTTCCCTGCGACGAGGTCTACGGCCTGCACAACGCGCCCGACCTGAACCATGGCGAGGTTGCGATCCTGCCGGGGCCGGCGATGGCCGGCGCCGACTTCTTCGACATCACCATCCACGGCTATGGCGCGCATGGCGCGATGCCGGAGCGCTCGAAGGACCCGATCGTGATCGCGATGACGCTGGGACAAGCGTTGCAGACCATCGTCAGCCGCAACGTCGACCCGCTGAAATCGGCGGTGCTGTCGATCACCCAGCTTCACGCAGGCTCCGCCTATAACGTGATTCCCGGGCGAAGCAAAACTCTGCGGCACCGTCCGCGCCTTTTCCGACGAGGTGCGCGCGATGATCCGCGAGCGGATGCGCGCGCTGTGCGCCGGCATCGCCAGCGCCTTCCATGTCGAGATCACAGCCGATCTCCGCGACACCTTCAGCGTGCTGGTGAACCAGGAAGAACAGTCCCGGGTGGTCGAAGCCGCGGCGCGCACGGTGGTCGACCCGGCAAAAGTCATCACCCGGACGCAGCCGAAGATGGGCAGCGAGGATTTCGCCGACATGATGCAGGCGGTGCCCGGCGCCTATTTCTGGGTCGGCCATGACGGCTCGGTGCCGGTGCACAATCCCGGCTATGTGCTGGACGACAAGATCCTTCCCGATCGGCGCCAGCCTGTTCGCCCGCATCATCGAAACCCGGCTTCCGGCAGGCGCCCATGCATAAACCGGCATCGCAGGACGCGGTCTCGCCGCTGCACGACCTTTCCGCCGTCGACCTGATCGCAGGCTTTCGGGCCAAGCAGTTTTCGCCATCCGAAGTGCTGGAGGACGTGCTTTCGCACATCGCGGCGTGGGAGCCGCACATCAAGGCGCTGTACGCCTTCGATCCCGACGGCGCGCGCGCGCACCGCCAAAGCGTCCACCGAACGCTGGCAGAAAGGCGAGCCGATGGGCCCGCTCGACGGCGTGCCCGTCACCATCAAGGACAATATCGCCACCAAGGGCGTGCCGGTGCCGCTGGGGGCTGCCTCCGTCAAGCTGGTGCCGGCCGCGGTCGATGCGCCGCCGGCGGCGCGCCTGCGCGAAGCGGGCGCGGTGATCTATTCCAAGACCACCATGCCTGATTACGGCATGCTGTCATCGGGCCTCTCGAGCTTCCACCCCCTCACCCGCAATCCCTGGGATCTCAGCAAGAATCCCGGCGGCTCCAGCGCCGGCGCCGGCGCGGCGGCGGCTGCCGGTTACGGACCGCTGCATCTCGGCACCGACATCGGCGGCTCGGTGCGGCTGCCGTCGTGCTGGTGCGGTCTCGTCGGCCTGAAGCCGAGCCTCGGGCGGATTCCGATCGATCCGCCCTATGTCGGCCGCGTCGCCGGACCGCTGACCCGCACCGTCGATGACGCCGCCCTGATGATGAGCGTGCTGTCGCGGCCCGATCGCCGCGACGGCATGAGCCTGCCGCCCGACAACATCAACTGGAAGGCGCTGGAAAAACCCCTGCGCAATTTGCGCATCGGGCTGATGCTCGATCCCGGCGTCGGCCAGGCGCTGGAGAAGGACGTGCGCGAGGTGGCGGTGAAGGCCGCCAAGGCCTTCGAGGCGGCCGGCGCCGCCGTCACCGAAGTGCCGGGCGTGATGACGCGCGAGATACTCGACGGGCTCGACCATTTCTGGCGGGCGCGGATGTGGGACGATCTGTCAAAACTCACGCCAGCCGAGCGCGCCAGGGCGCTGCCCTATATCCTGAAATGGGCGGAAACCGGCGCGAAGCTTTCGGGCGTCGACGTCATCAGGGGTTTCAATGCCACCATGGCGATCCGGGCCGCGGCGGCAAAACTGTTCGGCGAGATCGACTACGTGATCTCGCCGGTGTCGCCGGTGGTGAAATTCGCCGCCGAGCTCGCCGCCCCGATCAACGATCCCGCAAAACCGTTCGAACACATCGCCTACACCGTGCCGTGGAACATGTCGGAAAATCCGGCCGTGTCGATCAACGGCGGCTATGACAAGCAAGGGTTTTCCGATCGGCGTGCAGATCGTCGGCCGCCGCTTCGACGACCTCGGCGTGCTCGCCATGGCGAAAGCGTTCGAGGGCCTGCGGGGTCGGCAAAAGCCGTGGCCGAGCCCGCCGAAGAAGTAGACACGGCGCGGCGCGCACCGAATCGTCATGCGCGAGCGCCTGACCCGCGCATCCATCCTCTTCATGAAGATGGATTGCCGGGATCTGCACGAAGCGGCTCGGCGCTTTACGCCCGGCAACGACGAAGGGAAAGCAACAACTACAGCAGAGGAAACACCCGATGGCGTATGAGACGATCAAATACGAGGTCGCCGAACAGATTCTTCACGATCACGCTGAACCGGCCCGACAAGCTCAACGCCTTCAACGGCGTCATGCAGCAGGAACTGATCGACGCCTTCGATGCCGCCGACAACGACGACAATATCCGCGCCATCATCGTCACCGGCGCAGGCCGCGGCTTCTGCGCCGGCGCCGACCTTTCCGCCGGCGCCGACACGTTCGATCGCGACGCGCGGCGCGGGCCGGTGAAACGGCTCGCCAACGGCAAGGTCGACTACAGCGATCCCCAGGTGCGCGACGGCGGCGGCCAGGTGACGTTGCGCATCTTCAAATGCTTAAAGCCCGTGATCGCGGCGGTGAACGGCCCCGCGGTCGGCATCGGCGTCACCATGCAGCTTGCGATGGATATCCGCATCGCCTCCGAGGCCGCGCGCTTCGGTTTTGTCTTTTCCCAGCGCGGCATCGTGCCCGAGGCCGCCTCGAGCTGGTTCCTGCCCCGCATCGTCGGCATCTCCCAGGCGCTGGAGTGGTGTTACACCGGCCGGGTGTTTCCGGCGCAGGAGGCGCTGGCCGGCCGCCTCGTCAGCAAGGTGGTGCCGCCGGACGAACTGCTGCCGGCCGCGCGCGCGCTGGCAAAAGAGATCGCCGCCAAAACCGCGCCGGTGTCGGTGGCGCTGATCCGGCAGATGATGTGGCGCATGCTGGGCGCCGACGATCCGATGGAAGCCCACAAGGTCGACAGCCGCGGCATCTACGCCCGCGGCCGCTCCGCGGACGTCAGGGAAGGCGTGGTGTCGTTCCTGGAAAAGCGGCCCGCGGTGTTCAAGGACAAGGTCTCGTCCGACATGCCCGACTATTTCCCGTGGTGGGACGAGCGGGAGTATGAGTGAGGGCGCGACGGGTTCGCGCTTGAGACGGCCGACGCAGGACGGCGTCGTCCTGCTTCATGGCATAAGCCGGACATCGCGTTCGTTTGGAAAGATGCAGGCGGCGATCGAGGCTTGCGGATTCGCCACCCTGAATCTCGGCTACGCCAGCCGCCGGAAATCGCTGCAGGCGCTGGCCGAGGACATCCATCCGGCCATCGAGCGCTTCGCCGACGGCACCGGGGGTTCGATCCACTTCGTGTGCCATTCCATGGGCGGCCTTTTGGCGCGCGCCTATCTCGCCAGATATCGGCCGGCGCGGCTCGGCCGCGTGGTGATGCTCGGCACACCCAACGGCGGCAGCGAGATTGCCGATCGCCTGAGAAATTTTCCTCCCTATCGCGCCTGGTTCGGGCCGGCCGGGCAGCAACTCGTCACAAGGCGGGATCCGGCGCTCAGCGCTATCCTTCCGCCAGTCGACTATCGCGTCGGCATCATCGCGGGAAACCGGTCGATCTACCCGATCACGTCGGCATTCCTGCCGAAGCCGCATGATGGAAGGGTGTCGGTGGAAAATACCAGGCTCGACGGCATGGTTGATCACATCGTCATCGCCGCGTCGCATCCGTGGCTGGTGCGAAACGCGTTGGCCATTCAGGAGACCATCGCATTTCTGAGAGATGGGAGGTTTCGACGCAGCGGCGACAGCAACACATCGTGACCGCAGGTTTAGGCTCGTCATGCCCGGCCGCAGCAGTCTGCCTTGCGCAGACTGCGTAAACTTGTCTGCGATGCCGGGCATCCACGTCTTCCTTGATGCAAGGGCCAGAGACGTGGATGGCCGGGACGAGCCCGGCCATGACGAGTTTCTAAGTCGTCATTGCGAGGAGCCGACGGGTCGCGCGAATGCGCGCCCGATGACAGGCTCCGCGACGAAGCAATCCAGCTTTCTATAAACCGTGTCGCTATGGATTGCTTCGCTGCGCTCGCAATGACGGAGTCACCCCATCATCAGCGCCACCCGCCCGATCGCCTTGCGGTCGATCAGAAGCCGCATCGCTTGCGCATAATCTTCCAGCGGCAGCCGGTGCGAGACGTGGGGCCGGATTTTGCCGGCCTCCGCCCACTCCAGCAGCGTCTTGATCCGCACCGCGCCGGCTTCCGGATGTCGCCGCACCGCCTCGCCGGCGCGGACGCCGAGCACGCTGGCGCCCTTGATCAGCAGCAAATTGGTGCGGGCGAGCCCGATGCCGCCGGTGAACCCGATGACCAGCAGCCGCGCGCCCCAGGCGATGCAGCGCATGCTCTCCTCGAAGATCTCGCCGCCGACGGGATCGAACACCACGTCCACCCCGCGGCCATCGGTGATGCGCTTCACCGCGTCGCGGAACGGCTCGCGTTCATAGAGCACCAGATGATCGGCGCCCTTGGCCTGCGCCACCGCGAGCTTGTCCTCCGATGAGGCCGCCGCGATCACGGTCGCGCCCAGCATCTTGCCCATCTCGACCGCGGCGAGCCCGACGCCGCCGCCGGCGCCATGCACCAGCAGCACCTCGCCCGGCCTGACCTGCCCGCGATCGATCAGCGCGTGATAGGCGGTGCCGTGGGCGGCGAGAAAGGTCGCGCCCTCGGCATAGTCGAAGGTCGATGGCATCGGGATCAGCTGCGACGGCGCAACCACCGCCTCGTCGGCGTAAGCGCCGTGCCGCATCTTTGACAATCACCCGGTCGCCGACCGCGACGCCCTTGGCCGCGCCGATCGACTTCGACCACCTCGCCGGCCGCTTCCACCCCCGGCGTGAACGGCAATTCCGGCTTGAGCTGATATTCGCCGGCCGCCATCAGGATGTCGGGAAAATTGATCCCGGCGGCATGAATGGCGACGCGCACCTCGCCCGGCTTCAGCGGCACCGAGGCAAATGTTTCCAGACGCAGGCGCTCGGGCGGGCCGAGCTCGCGGCAGACGACCTTCTTCGGCATCAGGCGGCCCGCGCTTTGAGCCGTTGCAGCGCCTCGCGGATCAACGGCATGCGGTCGTTGCCGAAATACATGTCGGTCTTGTCGATGAAGATGGTCGGCGAGCCGAAGCCGCCGCGCGCCATCACCTCGTCGGTATTGGCCTTGAGCTGATCCTTGATCGCCTGCTCGGAGATCCCTGCGAAGAATTTCTGTGGGATCGACCCCGACGCGCTTGCAGACCTCCGTCAGCACCGCGTCCTGCGAGATGTCCTTGTCCTCGCCCCAGTAAATCTCGAACACCGCGCGCGCGAACGGCACCATGTCCTTGCCCAAGCAAGATGCAGCCGCGCATCGCCTTGACGCTGTTGACCGGAAACACCGTCGGCCGCATCTTGATGGCAAGCCCGGCGGAACGCGCCCAGTCCGCCATGTCCTTCTTCTGGTAGGCGACCTTGGCCGGCACCGGATGTTCGCGCGTGGCATAGACGCTGGGATTGATGGTGTTGAAGATGCCGCCGACCAGGATCGGCCGCCAGACGATCTCGGCGCCGAATTCCTTGGCCAGCGGCTGGATGTTGTGGAAGGCGAGATAGGTCCAGGGACTGGAGCAGTCGAAGAAGAATTCGATCATGGCGTTTCCTTTGCGTTCTGACTAGCTGTTTTGCTGGTCCTCATTTCACCGTCATTGCGAGCGACGCGAAGCAATCCGTATTGCGGCGTAACGAAGGACTGGGTGGCTTCGTCGCGGAGCCTGTCATCGGGCGCGCATTCGCGCGACCCGTCGCCTCCTCGCAATGACGGCGTCTGCTATCACTTCCGCCCGGCCATCTCCTTCGCCTTCTGGCCGAACATGTTCTTGCCGCGCCTCCTCGTCGAACGGCTCCTTGACGAATTTGCCGATCGCAAGCCCCGCCTGCACCTGCGGCCGCGCGCGCACGTCGGCGTACCAGCGCTTGATGTTCGGATAGTCGTCGAGCGTAAAACCCTGCGCCTTGTGCGTCATGGTCCAGGGAAAGCAGGCGATGTCGGCGATCGAATAGTCGCCGGCGACATAGCGCGCCGGTCTTGCCAAGCTGCGTATCGAGCACGCGATAGAGCCGCGCCGCCTCGTCGCGATAGCGCTCGATGGCGTAGGGAATCTTCTCCGGCGCATAGAGCGCGAAATGTCCGTGCTGGCCGAGCATGGGGCCGAGCCCGCCCATCTGCCACATCACCCATTGCATGACGTTGGAGCGGCCGCGCATGTCCTTGGGCAGGAAGCGGCCGGTCTTCTCGGCGAGATAGATCAGGATCGCGCCGGTCTCGAACACCGAAAACGGCCCGCCGCCGTCGGCGGGCGCATGGTCGACGATCGCCGGAATCCGGTTGTTCGGGCTGATCGCGAGAAATTCCGGCTTGAACTGCTCGCCGGCCCGGATGTTGACGGGAATGACGGTATAGGGAAGCCCGAGTTCTTCCAGCATGATCGAGATTTTCCAGCCGTTCGGCGTCGGCGCGTAATAGAGGTCGATCATGGCCCTTCCCCGGTAGAACCGCGCCGACATCCTAGCATCCGCGTTGCGCGCGACTTTCGTCTGTTCTGTACCTCGACCATAAGACATGGCAGATAGACCGTCCAATCAGAACCGTCCGGGGGGTCGCTCATGCTGTTTCCAACCACGATCGCCGGCTCCTTGCCGAAGCCGGAATGGCTGGCCGAGCCCAACACGCTGTGGGCGCCCTGGAAGTCGAAGGGCGAGGAGCTGGCGCGCGCCAAGCGCGACGCCACCCTGCTGGTGCTGAAACTGCAGGAAGACGCCGGCGTCGACATCGTCACCGAGGGCGAGCAGTCGCGCCAGCACTTTGTCCATGGCTTTCTGGAGAAGATCGAGGGCATCGATTTCGCCCACAAGGTCGAGATGGGAATCCGCAAAGACCGCTACAAGGCGATGGTGCCGCAGGTGGTGGCGCCGCTGCGGCTGAAGGGCCGCGTCCATGCCGACGAGGCCCGCGTCGCCCGCACCCACACCACGCGAAAGCTGAAATTCACCCTGCCCGGCCCGATGACCATCATCGACACCATCGCCGACAAATATTACGGCGACCGCGTCAAGATGGCGTTCGCCTTCGCCGAACTGCTCAACGAGGAAGCCAAGGCCTTGCAGGCCGACGGCGTCGACGTCATCCAGTTCGACGAGCCCGCCTTCAACGTCTACATGGACGAGGTTTCCGACTGGGGCATCAAGGCGCTGGAGCGCGCCGGCGCAAGGCCTGACCTGCGCCACCGCGGTGCACATCTGCTACGGCTACGGCATCAAGGCCAATACCGACTGGAAGAAGACGCTGGGAGCCGAGTGGCGGCAATACGAGGATATCTTTCCGGCGATCGACAAGAGCCCGATCCAGCAGGTCGCGATCGAATGCCGCAATTCGCAGGTGCCGCTGGAACTGCTCGGCCTGCTCAAGGGCAAGATCGTGCAGGCCGGCGTGATCGACGTCGCCAGCGACACCGTGGAGACCGCGGAAGATGTGGCCAAGGTGATCGACGAGGTGTCAAAATTCGTGCCGAAGAGCAACATCGTCGCGACCACCAATTGCGGCATGGCGCCGATGCGCCGGGATATCGCGGAAGCCAAACTGATGGCGCTCGGCGCCGGCGCAAAACTGGCGCGGCAGCGGTTCGGCTAATGCGGTGTCAGCGCCGAAACTGGCTGCCGGGATCGTGGCTGCGCTCGCCGCGATCGGCGTTGCCGGCGCGCGCCGATGGCCGCGCCGAGTTCGTGACCTGCCAGGCCATGGTCGATCGCGCGGCGCAGCCGGCCCAGGCGGGGACTGCGGGAACCCAACAGGATGCGGCCCTTGCACGCTGCCGGCAGATCATCCGCGACTGGACGCTGCGCGAGTCCCGGATGAGCGTCGACGAAAACGGCCGCCCGCTGCGGTAGGCAAGCACGTCATTCCGGGGCGCTCGCGCGAGCGAGCGAACCCGGAGTTCGCAGATTCCCCGATGTGCAATTGCACATCTGAGGTTCGCGCTGACGCGCGCCCCGGAATACTGCGGCTGTCTACCCTCCCCCACAAGGGAACTCACCGTGCGCTTCGATGCAGCACCGGCCGATATCCCGCCGACAGCGCGCGCAGCGTCGAGGGCGGCGTCAGCAACATGCGCATCTTGAAGCGCGTTCTCCGCCTCGCGATAGCCGGCCGGCGACCACAACAGCGCGCGGCCCTCCAGGATCAGATAACTTTCGTTTCCCCGCGTGACCATCGCGCCGTCGGGCAATTGTTCGAGCGGCATCGGCAGCGGATGCAGCCGCTTGCGCCCGGCCATCCAGCCGCTCGCGGTGCAGCACGGCGTCGATCTCGCGCGCCTGAACGCCGTGAGACGCCATTGCCGCGCCTCCCACGCGGCGCGAAACCGGTTGGCGTCGTCGCGGCGGCAGTAGAAGCACGGGCGGTGTCCGGCCGCGAACGCGGTCGCCTCATCGAGAAAGAACAGCTCGGTCCAGCTGCGGCCGCCCATCACCTCGCGCCGCCGTCCCCGGAATTCGCAGACACAGGTGAGCCACGCTCTGTTCGCCCAGCGCCGCGTCAACGTCTTGGTGGCGGGATCGTGGATGATGCCGCGATTGCCGGTGAACATGCCGCGATGAGGGGTGGCGATGATGTCGCCAGTCGGCGTGACGCGGTTTTGCAGCGGCATTTGATGGCCCGACTTGCTCCCTCTCCCCGCATTGCGGGAGAGGGCCGGGTGAGCGGACTACCGCAATCCGAACACGAGCAGAGCCCCCTCACCCGGATTGCTTCGCGCTCGACCTCTCCCCGCAAGCGGGGCGAGGTTAGAAAACCTCACGCCGCGCCGTCGCGGATCGGCGGCTGGAACGACAGCGCGGTATCCCAGGGAAAGAAGATCCAGGTGTCCTGCGACACCTCGGTAATAAACGTGTCGACCAGCGGGCGCCCTTTCGGCTTGGCGTAGACGGTGGCGAAATGCGCATCCGGCAGCAGGTCGCGCACCAGCCGCGCGGTCTTGCCGGTGTCGACGAGATCGTCGACGATCAGGAGGCCCTTGCCGGTTCCCGCCCCAAGGCCCGCGGTTTCGGCCGATACGCCCTTCAGAACCCTCAGGTCGCCCTGGTTGGTGTGCGCGTAGCTCGCGACGCACACCGTATCGATCACGCGGACGCCGAGTTCGCGCGCGACGATCGCCGCCGGCACCAGCCCGCCGCGGGTGATCGCGATCACCGCCTGGAACGGCCCGACTTCGTTCAGCCGCCAGGTCAACGCCCGGCAATCCCGGTGGAACTGGTCCCACGAGACCGGAAAGGCCTTGCCCGCCCGCGCCAGCGCGCTCAGTTCCGGATGCTCCGCCATCGTTGTCTTCTCCTGCATCTTCCGGGACGGCGGCCGCAGCCGCCGCGGTGGCGACGGCGCGCGTCTCGCTCTGCCCAGAACCACCGATCCGCTAGCGGACCACGTTCAATCCCGCCAGCATTTCCTTCACCGCGGTCATCGCGGCATTGAGTTTTTCGGGATCGCGGGAGCGCACGACGAGATTGGTGTTCGGCTTCTTGTCCTCGTCGAGGAACGGGTAGCTGCCGATCATGGTGTCGGGATGGGCGTTGGCGATTTCGCGCAAGGGACCGCCGATGTCGCCTTCCCGCGCATTGGCGCGAACCGTATCCGACAGCATCCGGACGCCGGATTTCAGCTTCGGCGCGACGATGTCCATCATCGCCTGCATGATCGAGGGGACGCCTGCCATGACGACGACGTTGCCGATCTTGAAGCCGGGGGCCAGGATGGTCGCGCTCTGGATCAGTTCGGCGCCGTCGGGAATCCGCGCCATGCGCAGCCGCGCCTCGTTCAGATCCTGCGCGCCCCAGCGCTCGCGGAACCGCGCCACCACCTCCGGATGGTGGCCGATGCCGACGCCGAACGCTTTCGCGACGGCGTCGGCGGTGATGTCGTCATGGGTCGGCCCGATGCCGCCCGTGGTAAAGACGTAATCATAGCGATGGCGCAGCGCGTCCAGCGCCGCGATGATGTCGGGCTCGTCGTCGGCGACGACGCGGACCTCCTTGAGGTCGATCCCGATATTGGTCAGGTATTCCGCGATAAAGCCGATGTTCTTGTCCTTGGTCCGCCCGGACAGGATCTCGTCGCCGATGACCAGAATTCCCGCGGTGACGATCTCGCTCATGACTTCTCCTTGCCCTGCACTACCCAGACCTTGCGCAAGCAGCCCTTGGGAGTCACGGGGGCTGCTGCCGAAATAAGCACCTGACAGCCGGTTTTTCAGGCAGTCGCGCCGCCATCCATAGCAAATGCTCTCGGGGAATGCATATCGCGCTGGCCCGGGCCTTGCTACCATCCCTTTAAGTCATGCACTGTCCCGCATGACCCAGGAAGACGGCAAGGAAAACAGTCGGGGTCTATGGCAGTTGCGTTCGATGAAATGAATGGCCCCGGCGGCGACGTCCGCCCGGCCTACCAGGAGCTCTCCCGCTGGCTGAAGGAGACGCCACCGGACGCCCTGGAATATCGCCGTCAGGAGGCGGAGCTGCTGTTCCGCCGGATCGGCATCACCTTTGCCGTCTATGGCGACGCCGAGGCCCAGGAGCGGCTGATCCCCTTCGACGTGATCCCGCGGATCATCTCGGCGAAGGAGTGGGCGGTCCTCGAAAAAGGCCTGAAACAGCGGGTGCGCGCGCTCAACATGTTCCTGCGCGACATCTACCACGGCCGCGACGTGCTGCGCGCCAATGTCATTCCCGACGACCTGATCTTCCAGAATCCGGTGTTCCGCCCCGAGATGAACGGACAGGCCGTGCCGCACGACGTCTATGTCCACATCGCCGGCATCGACATCGTCCGCGTCAACCCGGAAAACTTCTTCGTGCTGGAGGACAATGCCCGCACGCCCTCGGGCGTCTCCTACATGCTGGAAAACCGCGAAATCATGATGCGGCTGTTTCCGGACCTGTTCGCCCGCCACCGCGTCGCGCCTGTGGAAAGGTATCCGGACGAGCTGTTGTCGGCGCTGCGGTCGGTGGCCCCGCTCAGCGCCGCGGCCGAGCCGACGGTGGCGCTGATGACGCCCGGCGTCTACAATTCCGCCTATTACGAGCACTCGTTCCTCGCCGACAAGCTCGGCATCGAGCTGGTCGAGGGCCGCGACCTCATCGTCAAGAACGACGAGGTGTTCATGCGCACCACCGAGGGCCTGAAGCGCGTCGACGTCATCTACCGCCGGGTCGACGACGACTACCTCGACCCCCTCACCTTCCGCCCGGATTCGGCGCTCGGCGTGCCCGGGCTGATGTCGGCCTATGCGGCCGGCAACATCACGCTCGCCAACGCGGTCGGCACCGGCATCGCCGACGACAAGGCGGTCTATTCCTACATGCCGGAGATCGTGAAATTCTATCTCGGCGAGGAGCCGATCCTGAAGAACGTGCCGACCTGGCGCTGCCGCGAGCCCAAGGATCTCGCTTACGTGCTCGACAATTTGAGCGAACTGGTGGTGAAGGAAGTGCACGGTTCCGGCGGCTACGGCATGCTGATCGGGCCGGCCGCGACGAAAGCGACCATCGAGGCGTTCCGCGACAAGCTCAAGCGCGAGCCGGAGGGTTTTATCGCCCAGCCGACGCTGGCGCTGTCGACCTGCCCGACCTGCACCGAAGCGGGCCTCGCGCCGCGTCACGTCGATCTCAGGCCGTTCGTGCTGACGGGGAGCGATCACGTCACCATCGTGCCGGGCGGACTGACGCGCGTCGCGCTGAAGGAAGGCTCGCTGGTGGTGAATTCGAGCCAGGGCGGCGGCACCAAGGACACCTGGATACTGGACGAGTAGCCTCGCATGCTGTCGCGCACCGCCGAAAACCTGTACTGGCTCGCCCGCTACGTCGAACGCGCGGAATATCTGGCGCGCACCATCGAGGCGACGCTGCGCGTCACCGCGCTGCCGAACGCCTATGTCGGCAAGACCAACGAGTGGGATTCGGCGCTTTTGACCGCCGGCGTCAGCACCGGCTTCTATCGGGTCTACGAGCAGGCCGACGAGCACAACGTCGTCGATTATCTGTCGTTCGCGCCGGAAAATCCGTCCTCGATCAAGAACTGCATCGAAAACGCGCGGCTCAATTCGCGCTCGGTGCGCACCGCGCTGACCTCCGAGATGTGGGATACCATCAACTCGGCCTGGATCGATCTTCAGAAAGTATGGAGCAAAGGCACCAAGACCCGCGAGGAACTGACGAAATTCCTGCGCTTCGTGCAGGAGACCTCGCTGCGGTTCGACGGCTCGGCCTACCGCACCATGCTGCGCAACGACGCCTACTGGTTCTCGCGGCTCGGCGTGCACCTGGAGCGCGCCGACAACACCGCCCGCATCCTCGACGTCAAGTATCACGTGCTGCTGCCCGAGGAGGAGCATGTCGGCGGGCCGCTGGATTACTATCAATGGACCTCGATCCTGCGCTCGGTCTCGGCGCTGACCGCCTATCACTGGGTCTATCGGGAAACCCTGAAACCCTGGCTGATCGCGGATCTGCTGATCCTCAACGATTCGCTGCCGCGTTCGCTGGCGAGCTGCTATGGCAATCTGGTGCGCAATCTCGACCAGATCGGCGTCGCCTATGGCCGGCAGGGCGCCGCCCAGCGCCACGCCCGCGGCGTGCGCAATCGCCTGGAACACAGCCAGATGGACGATATCTTCCAGCACGGCGTGCATGAATTCATCCAGGAATTCATTGCGGATAACTCAAGGCTCGGCGAAATCATCACCAAGCAGTATCTGGTTTGAGGTTGGAAGTGCTACCGACAGAGCAAGTGGCCCAAAGCCGTCATTGCGAGCGAAGCGAAGCAATCCATCCTTGCTTTGCCGCGCGATGGATTGCTTCGTCGCTTCGCCCTCGCAATGACGCATACGATTTAACGTTTCCAATTTAACCCACACTCTGCCGCCCTGGAAAATCATGCGCCTGCGAATTGCCCACACCACCAGCTATCGCTACGAGCCGCCGGCCAGCGGCGTCATTCAGATCCTGCGGATGACGCCCGGCAGCCATGACGGGCAATACGTCGCCGAATGGCAGATCGACGTCTCCACCGATTCACGGCTCCATGTGCACCAGGACGCGTTCGGCAATATCACGCATGTGCTGACCGAAGGGACGATCGCCGATCTCACCATCAATGTCGAAGGCCTGATCGAAACCCATGACACCGGCGGCGTGCTGAGGGGAACCGACGAGCGCTTTCCGCCGAGCCTGTTCCTGCGCTCGACCTCGCTGACCGAGGTCAATCCGGCGATGGCGACCTTTGCGCGCGAGCTGCGCGCCGAATCCGAGGACGACGTGCTCGGATTCCTGCACGCGCTGATGACGCAGATCAACGAGCACATGACCTTCGACGAAGACCCCACCCACAGCGGGACCTCGGCGGTGGAAGCGTTCGGGTTGAAGCGCGGGGTATGCCAGGACTACGCGCATATCTTCGTCGCCTGCGCGCGAAGCGGCGGTGTGCCGGCCCGCTTCGTCGCCGGCCATTTCCTGCGCTCCGACGGCATGGTGCATCAAGAGGCCGGCCACGCCTGGGCCGAAGCCTTCGTGCCGGATCTCGGCTGGGTCGGGTTCGATCCGGCCAACGGCATCTGCACCACCGACGCGCACGCCCGCGTCGCCATCGGGCTGGACTATCTCGGCGCGGCCCCGGTGCGCGGCACCCGCTACGGCGGCGGCACGGAAACGCTGACGGTGGCGGTCAGGGTCGAGCAGGCCGGCGGACGGCAGGGTCGTGGCAGAGCCAGTCGTGATTTCCCGCATCGTTTCCCGACGCGCCAGTTGGCGCGCCTGATCATCGACTAGATCATTGATCCGATTAGATTGAATTGGATCATGATCTCATCTCTTTGTTTGAGCATGATCTTTTCGGAAAACCGGTTCCCACTTTTCCGGATCATGCTCTAGCCCCTCAACGCGGCGACCAGAAACTCGCATTGCAGCGCGCTGGCCCGTGCGAAAATCTCGCTCGGATAATAGAGCAGACCGAAGTGCCCGCCGTCGATGTCGGCCCATTGTTTCGGACAACGCATCAATTCGTAGGTCGCCCGCGTCACGTCCGGATTACAGTGCACCATCTCATCGTTGCGGCCGACCATCATGAAAGTCGGCACCTTGACGTAGGGTGCGGCCAGATAGGGGCTGAACGGCACCGGCGTCGGCGGGACGACGCGGGTAACCCGGTTTTCCCAAAGTGATCCATGCCGACCGCCATAGTCAATGAACCACCGGAACGCCTGGATCGGCTTGAGCAGGGACGGCGACCCGGCCTGATCGAACGACACGACGGGCATAGGGCCGACTGTCGTTTCGGGTGTTCCGCGCACGTCCCCGCCGGCAAAGACCGCCTGCATGGTTCGGAAATTTTCGTCGGACGGTTCAAGGTTCGGCTTTTCCATGCCGCATGTGGGGCATTGCACGGCTACGGCGGCAAGTCGCGGTTCGAGCGCGCCGACCACCAGCGCGATCATCCCGGAATAGCTGTCACCCCAAGCTGCTATACGGTCAGCACGAACGTCGGAGCGCGAAATCAGGTAATTCACGGCGTCCCGATAGCCGCGCGCCTGGATCCAGGGATTGATTTGCTGTCGTGGCTCACCGTCGCTCATGCCGAAATTACGATGATCGTAAAGCAAGACCGCCAATCCGGCCTGACAGAAGACCTCTGCATATTTGTCGAGCGCCATCGTGATGGTGGCGGTCGTGCCGTGAGTCATGATCACGACAGGGAACGGTGCAGCCTGCTCGGGGCGATAAAATCGGCCGCGCAACAGCACGCCTTCAGATGGAAACTCGATGGCTTCAAACATTTTTCTACCCTGGCGCAGAAATCATAGCCTTTCAGCGGCCCAAAAGGGCGGTTTGGCATTGCCAAATTTGACTGCCGCGTCGGGGCCAATCGGCACGCCGGAAGTCTTCACCGGCGAAGCAGAACAACTGAAATGATAGCTTAATACTCACATTGCCGGTAGTTCGATGCCTCGCAGGCCTGCGCCATCCCGCAGGCCTGGGCAAGTTCCGCCGGCGTCATCGCCCGGCGTCGCCATCGGGCTGGACTACCTCGGCGCGGCGTCGGTCGCGGCACCCGCTACGGCGGCGGCACGGAAACGCGGGCATCCCGGCATTTGCCACTGTCGCGACTTTCAGCCAACAATTGCGTCTGGAAACCGTCGACGGGAGGAAGGCAATGTCAGAAACCGACAAGCTGTTCGCCGGCTCGATCCCGGAAAACTACGATCGCTACATGGTCCCGCTGATCTTCGAGAGCTATGCCGAGGATATCGCACGGCGAGCAGCCAGGCTTTCGCCGAGCGCCGTTCTGGAGACCGCCGCCGGCAGCGGCGTGGTTACCCGGGCACTGGCGCCAAGACTTTCGCCTGACGCCAGCTATGTCGTCACCGACCTCAACCAGCCGATGCTCGACCATGCCGCTGCGCGGCAGGCCGCCGACGGCCGCATCAGCTGGCGCAAGGCGGATGCGCAGGCGCTGCCGTTCGAAAATGCCGCTTTCGATCTCGTCTGTTGCCAGTTCGGCGTCATGTTCTTCCCCGATCGCCAATCGGGCTACCGCGAGGCGAAGCGGGTGCTCAAATCAGGCGGATGTTTCCTGTTCAACGTATGGGACCGCATTGAGGAGAACGTGTTCGCCGACGATGTGACGAACGCGCTCGCGGAAGTCTTCCCGGACGACCCTCCCCGCTTTCTGGCGCGCACGCCGCACGGCTATCACGACACCGCGCTGATCCGCCGTGAACTGGAGCAGGCGGGCTTTTCCAGCGTGGCGATCGAAACCAGGGCGGAGCAGAGTCGCGCGCCCTCGCCCCGCCGTCCGGCCGTCGCCTACTGTCAGGGAACCCCGTTGCGCAACGAGATCGAAACCAGAGACGCGGGAAAGCTGGAAGCAGCGACCGACCACGCCGCATCCGTGATCGCCGGCAGACACGGCAGCGGCGAGGTTGTTGCCAAGATTCAGGCCCACGTCATCGTGGCCATGGTCTAGCGTTGAGTTTGCGACGACCCTTGGACGGATCGTAAAGGTGCAGTGTAGCTTTTGGCACGAGTCAGGGCCGTCCGTTGCCCAACCAAGTGCCGCGATATCAACTGTACCGCTGTTATCCGCGCAGGCGCGCAATGGCCCCGGCGATGATTTGCATCGCCACGCCGACCACCCATCCCAGCATGATCATCATTGTCCAGAAGATCCGGGGATTTTCACGAAACACAATTACGGCGACTGATACGAAAGCCATCCACGTCGCGAGAAACGTGCCTATGGCACTGAGAAATTCTGCAGAATCAATCTTCCCGTCGGAATTGCCGGACACCGCATCCGGTTCATGAAAAGGCAGCGGCGGAGTATCAATTCCCAGGTAAAACCCGATTGCGCCACCAATCATCATGATGACGATAAACCCCTGAGAAGTGAGCAGGCTGACGCTCGACCCCACATGGGCGGCAACGAACAATCCGCACGCTGCCCCCGCCATCGCAAGCCCGATGCGCTCCAGGACATGAGCAGTTTTTCGTACGCGGAACCGCATCGTCGCAACCCACAGAGCACGAAGAGGTCAAGCTAGGACATTTTTCTGCGGCAGGGAAGGCATTGTCCTGAGGCGCAGGTCCGCGTGCCCGGCATGACACCACGCGTCAATACTCGCAGCTTCGGTAATTCGACGCCTCGCAGGCCTGCGCCATCTCGCGCGCCTGGGAAAGCTCCTCGGGCGTCATGGTCTGCGAGACGCCGCGCAATTCCGCTTTCGCTTTGGCGTCGCCGCGCGCGGCGGCGCGGCTGAACCACAGGAAGGCGCGAACCGGACTGCGCGCGACCCCCTGCCCCCGGCGATACATCACCCCGAGCACGCTCTGTGCTTTCGCATTGCCCTTTTCGGCAAGGGGACGGAACAGGCGGATCGCCGGCACGTAATCGCCGCGGTTATAGGCCGCCATGCCGTCTTCCCAGGGCCCTGCGACGGCGGCCGCCCCGCCCAGTATTTGCGCCGCCACGATCACGCCGCCGACCATCAACCGCTTTTTCATCATGCGCCGTCCCGCCCCGGATTCGACCGATCGTTTTCTAGCCATTCAATATTCGCAGCGCCACTGCGGAATTGCACCGGACCCCGGCGGGGAGGACCGAATGGGGTTGGAGCATCGAGCGAAATTGGCTAGTAATTCACGCCGTCTGGTGCGTTCGGGGACCGGGAATGACCTATTGTTGCGGAATTTTGGTGCGGGACGGGCTGGTCATGATCGCCGACACCCGGACCAATGCCGGCCTCGACAACGTCTCGACCTTCCGCAAGCTCCATATCTTCGCCCAGCCGGGCGAGCGCATCATGGCGATCGCCAGCGCCGGCAATCTGGCGATCAGCCAGTCGGTGCTGTCGACCCTGACCGAAGGGCTCGAGGATCCGCACACCGGCGAACTCGAAACGCTCATGAACGCGCCGACCATGTTCCAGGCGGCGCAGCGTATCGGCCGGGCGATCCGCTCGGTGCACGCCACCGAAGGCGTCGCGCTCAAGTCCGAGGACATCAATTTCGACGTGTCGTTCCTGTTCGGCGGCCAGATCAAGGGCTCGCGGATGCGGCTGTTCATGGTCTATCCGGCCGGCAATTTCATCGAATGCACCACCGACACGCCGTATTTGCAGATCGGCGAGCACAAATACGGCAAGCCGGTGCTCGACCGCGCCATGCATTACGACGTCGAATTGTATGAAGCGCTCAAGACCGGCCTGATCTCGATGGATTCGACGATGCGCTCCAACCTCGGCGTCGGCCTGCCGATCGACGTGCTGGTGGTGCGCACCGACGTCTGCGACGCCGACCTCAATCACCGCATCGAGGCGGGCGAGCCGTATTTCCACGACCTGCGTTCGCGCTGGTCGGCGGCGCTGCGCGCGGCGCACCAGAATATTCCAAGACCACCCTACAAGTCCGAAGCATAACCAAGAACATAAAATGAAGGCGAGGAAACAATGACCGAGGCAGCAAACAGGATCGCGCTGGTGACCGGCGCGGGCACCGGTGTCGGACGCGCGGCGTCGCTGGCGCTGATGAAGGCCGGCTTCACCGTGGTGCTGGCCGGGCGGCGCATGGAAAAGCTGCAGGAGACGCAAAAACTCGGCGACGCCGTCGGCAAGAGCCTTCCGGTTTCCGCCGACATGACCGATCCCGGGTCGATCGCCGCCCTGTTCGCCAAGGTGATGGACGTCTACGGCCGGCTCGACGTGCTCTTCAACAATGCCGGCATGGGCGCGCCGCCGGTGCCGTTCGAGGATCTTGTCTCTCGCGCAGTGGCAGGCGGTGGTGAACACCAACCTCACCGCGCCGTTTCTGTGCAGCCAGCACGCCTTCCGCATCATGAAGGACCAGACCCCGCGCGGCGGCCGCATCATCAACAACGGCTCGATCTCCGCGCACGCGCCGCGGCCGTTCTCCTCGGCCTACACCTCCACCAAGCACGCCATCACCGGCCTGACCAAGGCGACCAACCTCGACGGCCGCGCCTACGACATCGCGGTCGGCCAGATCGACATCGGCAATGCCGCCACGCCGATGACCGACCGCATGGTCGACGGCGTGCTGCAGCCCGACGGCCGCAAGATCCCGGAGCCGCGCATGGATGCCAAGGCGGTCGGCGACGCCGTCGCCTACATGGCGAGCCTGCCGCTCGACGCCAACGTGCTGTTCATGACGGTGATGGCCAGCAAGATGCCGTTCGTGGGACGGGGGTAGCTCTTCGTCATTCCGGGGCGCGCGCATCGCGCGCGAACCCGGAATCTCGCCCAACATGTCGAGATTCCGGATCAGTCCGCCTTTAGCGCGGACTGTCCGGAATGACAGTCTGTGGATTGCGCTCACGCAATCGTCGCTGCCATAATCCCCGCGGGCCTCGGGGGAATCATGCTTCAACTGCAATCGGCGTTCGGCGTATTCGCGTTGCTCGCGATCGCCTGGGCGTTTGGCGAGAACCGCCGCGCGGTGTCGCTGAGGCAGGCGGCGATCGGGCTCGCCGTCACCCTGCTGACCGCCGTGGCACTGATAAAACTGCCATTCGTCGCGCGCGGATTCGGCGTCATCAACGACGCGGTCGGCGCGATTTCGTCGGCCTCGCGCGCCGGCACCTCCTTCGTGTTCGGCTATCTCGGCGGCGGCGCGCTGCCGTTCGACCTCAAAGCGCCCGGCGCGGATTTTATTCTGGCGTTTCAGGCGCTGCCCGTCGTGCTGGTGATGAGCGTGCTCACCACGCTGCTGTTCTACTGGCGCATCCTGCCGCCCGTGGTGCGCGGCATGGCGTGGCTTCTGGAGCGCACGCTCGGGGTCGGCGGCGCGGTCGGGCTTTCCACCGCCGCCAATATCTTTCTCGGCATGGTGGAAGCCCCGCTGTTCATCCGGCCGTATCTGGCGAAACTGACGCGCAGCGAATTGTTTCTGGTGATGACCGGCGGCATGGCCGGGATCGCCGGCACCGTGCTGGTGCTCTACGCCACCCTGCTGGCGCCGTTGATTCCGGATGCCGCCGCGCATTTTGTCATTGCCTCGGTGCTCGGCGCGCCGGCGGCGATCCTGGTCAGCCTGATCATGGTGCCGGAGACCAGCGACATCAGGACCGGCGGCGCGCTTGGTCGACCCCGAGATGCACGCCTCCTCCACCATGGATGCGATCGTCAAGGGCACCGTCGGCCGGCCTCGAACTCCTGCTCAACATCGTCGCGATGCTGATCGTGCTGGTGGCGCTGGTCTATCTCGCCAACGCCATCCTCGGACTGTTGCCCGATGTCGGCGGCGCCCGCATTTCGCTGCAGCGGATGCTCGGCTACGCCATGGCGCCGGTGTGCTGGCTGATGGGCCTGCCGTGGCCGCAGGCGATCACCGCGGGCAGCCTGATGGGAACCAAGACCGTGCTCAACGAGCTGATCGCCTATGTCGATCTGTCGAAGCTCGGCACGGACGCGCTCGATCCGCGCTCGCGGCTGATCATGCTCTACGCGATGTGCGGCTTTGCCAATTTCGGCAGCCTCGGCATCATGATCGGCGGCCTCGGCACCATGGCGCCGGAGCGCCGCGACGAGATCAATTCGCTCGGCCTGAAATCGATCGTCTCGGGCACGCTGACGACCTGCCTGATGGGCGCGATCGTCGGGGTGCTCGACCTGAGTTGTCATTCCGGGGCGCGCATTAGCGCGAACCCGGAATCTCGAAATTCCGGGTTCGACGCTCCGCGTCGCCCCGGAATGACGATTTCAGCCCCAATAGCGGCGCCAACTGCTCCATCACATAGACCGATCCCTCCGCGGTGAGATGGGCGTGATCCCACGCCAGCGGAATGCCGCCGTCGATCGTGAGCGGGCATTGCCGCGCCGGACAGACCGCATCGACCACCGAGACGTAGGAAAA
This sequence comes from uncultured Alphaproteobacteria bacterium, assembly GCA_963825105.1. Lineage (GTDB taxonomy): Bacteria > Pseudomonadota > Alphaproteobacteria > Rhizobiales > Xanthobacteraceae > Bradyrhizobium. Next base: position 494,782 of record CAWGSB010000009.1, on the reverse strand, counting down.
CTTCTCGTGCGCCGGCAGCGCCGCCTTCATCTTTTCGATCGAGCGCAAAAATATCCGGCAGCACGAAATCATCCGGACGCGCGTCGACCTGCCGCAGATGCGCGCGCATCAGCATCGACGGCAGCCTGGACCTGAACTGCACCGCGGGCCCGAGCAGCACCACGGGAATGCCCAGAGCATTGAGCCTTGCGATCGTCTGCCTGAGGTCGGCGATCATGCCGTCGAACCGCGGCGGGCGGGCGTATTCCAGCCAGTCCGCGGAGAGGATGACGAGGTCGGGTTTGCGGTTGCGGAAGAAGCGTCCATCTGCGAGGCAAAGCTGCGGCACGAGGCCGTGCCCTGCGCGGCGGCGTTGAACGTCGGCATGCAGGCCGCCTGCGTCGCCTGCAGGATATTGACGGCTCCGCGGAGCGGCTGTCTTGCTCAGGCCATGGAAATAATGCGCGGCGAGGCTGTCGCCCCAGAGCAGCACGTTGGTCTTGCCGGAGGCGAGCGCGAGGCAAGCCTCGTCCAGCACGTCCCTGGCAGGCGTGAAGCAACTTCCGGAGCGATACAGCGGCTGGAAATCATAGGCGTTGTAGGATTCAAGCTGCAGCGCGGCGCGGTCGGCGTCCGACGGCGTCCGGCTCAAGACCATTCCGCCGGCGCCTGCCGCCAGCAGCACCACCGACGCGAGGCCGGCGAAGCGGAACGCGGCGCGGCGCGTCGGCGCCAGCCGGCCCCGCCGGAACGGCTGCTCGACAAATCGCCACGACAGATAGGAGAGCACGACCGTCAGCGCGAACAGCGCGATCTTGTCGCTTGTGTCGAGCACCAGGCTGTTCTTGGAGAACCGCGCGAAGGTGAACAGCGGCCAGTGCCAGAGATACAGCGAATAGGAAATCTGCCCGAAGAATTTTGCGACATTGAGCGGCGAAGTGCGGCTCCGCTTCGGCGTCGGCACGCCGATGCCGCTCCAGATGAACATGGCCGCGCCGATGCAGGGCGCGAGCGCGTTGAAGCCGGGAAAGCCCGGCCCCTGCCGCAGCCCGAATATCGGGATCGCGAGCAGCACCAGCGCGATGCCGCGCGCGATGGCTTGCGCCAGCGCGGTGGCGCAGCACCGGAAAGCCAGGCGCCGCAATGAGCCCGCCGATCAGGAATTCCCAGGCCCGCGGCGGGCTCATGAAGAAGGCGTTGGCGGAGCGGTCGGTCTTCATCAGCCAGATCGACAGCGCAAACGACGCCAGCCCCAGCGCGCCGAGCGCTGCCGGCAGCGCGATGCGGTCGATTGCGCAAAACGCGCAGCAGCGCCCACAGCAAGAGCGGCAGCGCCAGGTAAAACTGCTCCTCGACCGCGAGCGACCAGGTGTGCAGCAGCGGCTTCTCCACCGCCGCGTGGTCGAAATAGCCGGTCTGGAACCAGAAGAAGAAATTCGAGGTGAAGGTCACGACCGCTGCGACCGAGCGGAAGAATTCCAGCCGTTCGGAGGTCAAGCAGATAATGGAACGACGGGATCGCCGTCAGCGCCACCATCGCGTACAGCGCGGGCAACAGCCGGCGCACCCGGCGCTCGTAGAATTGCGCAAAGGAAAAGCTGCCGTCCTTGACTTCCGACTGGATGATGCCGGTGATCAGGTAGCCGGAGATCACGAAGAAGATATCGACGCCGACGAAGCCGCCGAACACGGCCGGCGCCTCGAAATGGAACGCGACCACCGCAAGCACGGCGATGGCGCGCAGCCAGTCGATATCTTCGCGATAGGCGCGCCTCACAATCGCTATGCCGCCTCTGTCTGCGATCGACCCGGGTTGAGGCGCGCGCGCATCATGTCGTGAGTTCGACGGTCTCGAACTCCGCGGGCAGGATCACTTCCAGCAATTCGACGTCGTCGGAATAGTCCATGATCAGGTGCCTGATCCGGGGCGGCTGGGTCCAGGCGCTGCCCTCTTCCATCAGGGTCTCGCCCTGCCCTTCCATGTAGGTTTTGACCCAGCCTTTCAGGACATAGACCATCTGGAAGTCGACGTCGTGGAAATGCAGTTTTGAGACCTCCGCCGGATCGCACGGCCCGATCAGCCGGATCACATGCGCCTGCGCCAGCCCCTGGCTCGCCTCGGCCACCCCGAGGTCGCGGTATTTTGCGTAAGCGCGCAAACCGTCGGCCTTGAAATCCTCCTCGCGGTGATGGCTGACGGCGATGCGCTGTTTCGGGCGGGCGCGTTTGGCGGGGGCTGGCGCGCGGCCCTTGGCCTTCAGTTTCTTTCGCGCCGTGGATTTGGCGGCGGTCTTGCTGGCGGCTCTTGCGCGCGGCGATTTTTTCTGCTGGGCGCTGCGGCTTGCCGCCCGCGATGTCGGCTTCTTCCTGGCCATCGACGTTCTCCCTTTCCGTGTCGTGGGAGAAGGTTAGCACAGATCGCAGCTTGGTAGGGTGGGCTTAGCGACTTGTCCGCCTTGGCTCAAAGACGCGAAGGCGCGCAAGCGCGCCTTTGCCCACCCAGCCGGATCAGTGCAGCCGGAACACGCCGTCGACGGCGCGCAGTTCGGCGGGCTTGATCAGCTTGGAATGCGCCACGGTGACCGCGAACAGCGGGCCTTCGAGCTTCTCCTCCCAGAAGGCGAGGAAATCCTTCAGCGCCGGGAAATTTCGGAAACAGATCGTAATTCTGCCAGACATAGGTCTGCAGCAGCGAGGGATGATCCGGCATCCGATACAGAATTTGCGCCGTCGTCAGCCCGTAACCCAGCACCTGTTTCCGGAAATCCTCGGAAACAACCCAACCCGCGAGACCATGCCAACCTCCATTGCTGGAGCGCATTTTCCGAAGTGGCCGCCGACCGGGAGCCACCCGGTGGAGATGCGCTCACATGAGAGAAATGTGACGCACGATACCAACCCATCACAAGCCTAAATGTTTAACGATCTGTTGAAATTTGTTGCGTTAGCAGCAGCTTACCGCACGTGCTAATACGGGTTTCGCGGTCTGTGCCGGCCGAATTAATGATGATGAACGAATTTGGCAGGCGTCATATTTGAGTGCCAATTTTTCTGCTAGAAGCCCTTGTTCCCCGCACAACTCTGGCCTATGTCCACTGCGGCCGCGCTGGCACTCGCTGGCAGGGACTGCTAATTTTCAAAACTCGACAACATCTTCAAAAGCTTAGGAGGACTGCATGAAATTCCGTCCGCTTCACGACCGCGTCGTGGTCAAGCGCATCGACGCCGAAGAGAAGACAGCTGGCGGCATCATCATTCCGGACAGTGCCAAGGAAAAGCCCTCGCAGGGCGAAATCACCGCCGTCGGTCCGGGCGGCCGTGACGAAGCCGGCAAGCTGATCCCGATCGACCTCAAGGTCGGCGACCGCGTGCTGTTCGGCAAATGGTCCGGCACCGAGGTCAAGCTCGATGGCCAGGAGCTCCTGATCATGAAGGAGAGCGACATCATGGGCGTTCTCACCGACGTTCCCGCCGCCAAGAAGAAGGCCGCTTAAGCCGCTGCAGCCGTCCCTCATCCTGAGGAGCCGGCGCAGCCGGCGTCTCGAAGGATGAGGCCACGAGCTCAATCCCTCTCATCCTTCGAGACGCCCGCTCGAGAGCGGGCTCCTCAGGATGAGGATCCAGTTTCAAACGGAGAAATATATGTCAGCTAAAGAAGTCAAATTCGGCGTCGATGCCCGCGATCGCATGCTGCGCGGCGTCGACATTCTCAACAACGCGGTCAAGGTGACGCTCGGCCCCAAGGGCCGCAACGTCGTGCTCGACAAGTCGTTCGGCGCACCCCGCGTCACCAAGGACGGCGTCACCGTCGCCAAGGAAATCGAGCTTGACGACAAGTTCGAGAACATGGGCGCCCAGATGGTGCGCGAAGTCGCCTCCAAGTCGGCGGACGCTGCCGGCGACGGCACCACCACCGCGACCGTGCTGGCGGCGGCGATCGTCCGTGAAGGCGCCAAGTCGGTTGCCGCCGGCATGAACCCGATGGATCTGAAGCGCGGTATCGACATGGCGGTGGAAGCCGTGGTCGCCGACCTCGTCAAGAACTCCAAGAAGGTCACCTCGAACGAGGAAATCGCCCAGGTCGGCACCATCTCCGCCAACGGCGACGCCGAGATCGGCAAGTTCCTCTCCGACGCCATGAAGAAGGTCGGCAACGAGGGCGTCATCACGGTTGAGGAAGCCAAGTCGCTCGAGACCGAACTCGACGTCGTCGAAGGCATGCAGTTCGACCGCGGCTACATCTCGCCCTACTTCGTCACCAACGCCGACAAGATGCGCGTCGAGATGCGACGACGCCTACATCCTGATCAACGAGAAGAAGCTCTCCAACCTGAACGAACTGCTTCCGCTGCTCGAAGCCGTGGTGCAGACCGGCAAGCCGCTGGTCATCGTCGCGGAAGACGTCGAAGGCGAAGCTCTCGCCACCCTCGTCGTCAACCGTCTGCGCGGCGGTCTGAAGGTCGCCGCCGTCAAGGCTCCGGGCTTCGGCGATCGCCGCAAGGCCATGCTGCAGGACATCGCGGTTCTGACCGGCGGTCAGGCGATCTCGGAAGATCTCGGCATCAAGATGGAGAACGTCACGCTCGCCATGCTCGGTCGCGCCAAGAAGGTGATGATCGACAAGGAGAACACCACCATCGTCAACGGCGCCGGCAAGAAGGCCGACATCGAGGCACGCGTGACGCAGATCAAGGCGCAGATCGAGGAAACCACCTCGGACTACGACCGTGAGAAGCTGCAGGAGCGTCTGGCCAAGCTCGCGGGCGGCGTCGCGGTGATCCGCGTCGGCGGCGCGACCGAGGTCGAGGTCAAGGAGCGCAAGGATCGCGTTGATGACGCGATGCATGCGACCCGTGCGGCGGTCGAAGAAGGCATCGTGCCGGGCGGCGGCGTCGCCCTGCTGCGCGCCTCCGAGCACCTCAAGGGCCTGCGCACCAAGAACGACGACCAGAAGACCGGCGTCGAGATCGTGCGCAAGGCGCTGTCCTGGCCGGCGCGCCAGATCGCGATCAACGCGGGCGAGGACGGCTCCGTCATCGTCGGCAAGATCCTCGAAAAGGATCAGTACGCCTACGGCTTCGACTCGCAGACCGGCGAATACGGCAACCTGATCACCAAGGGCATCATCGACCCGACCAAGGTGGTTCGCGTGGCGATCCAGAACGCAGCCTCGGTTGCGGCGCTCCTGATCACCACCGAAGCCATGGTGGCCGAACTGCCGAAGAAGAACGCCGGCGGCGGCGGCGGCATGCCTCCGGGCGGCGGCATGGGCGGCATGGATTTCTGAGTCCATCCGCTTCAGGCGGTTATCCAAGAATGCAAAACCCCGGCAGCGATGCCGGGGTTTTTGTTTGCTATGTTGCAAAACCGTCGTCCTTCCGCCCTTACCCCCGCGAGAACTCCTGAAAGCATATCGCGCACCCAGTCGATCACGGCGCGCGCGGCGGGATCGCGCTTGAGGTGGTTCTGCACCAGCAGCCAGACGTCGCGGCGCCGCGGCAGCGGCGTGGCGCGCAGGCGGCGGTCGGCGAGCAGTTCGCGCGCAGGAATATTCGGGCAGGATGCCGACGGCCTGATGCGATCTGGATCAGTGTTCTGATCACGCGGATATTGTCGGTGACGCAGCGCGCGCGCTGCTGCAGTCCCCTCGCCTTCAGGAACTGCGATTCCGGAATGGAACCGAGGTCTTCGGGATAGCCGCAGACCACCGGCTCGACATCCGGCGTCGTCGGCCGGCTCGAAAAGATACAGCCGGACTTCCGCGAGCTTCGAGATCGTGAAATCGCCCTTGTCCGGCTTGCGCAGGCGAATGGCGAGATCGGCCGCCCAGCGCGAGAATTTGTACGTTCTCGCTGGAGGTGAGGAATTGCAGGGCAAGGCCCGGATTCCGCGCCAGCAAGCGCGCCGGCGCGCGGCGACAACAGTTCCTCCGCGACCGCGTTGGTGGAGGCGATCCGAAAACGCCCGGTCAGAGCCCGGCCAGGCTGTCGCCGACCTTGCCGATCTCGGCGACGTGCGCCGGCCATCGCCTGGACATGCGCCAGCACCGTCTCGCATTGCCGGGTCGGCTTGCGCACGCCGTCGACGGCCTCGAACAATCTCAGGCCGAGCGCGCGCTCGATCCGCGCCAGCCGCCGCCCCACCGTGGTCTCGTCGATGCGCAAGCCGCGCGCTGGCGCCGGCATAGGTGCCCTCGTCCCTGACCGCGGCAACGATGCGAAGGTCGTCCCAGTTCATGGCTTTGCGGATATCACGAAGCCCGCATGCCTGCAATATCGCAGCCACAGGCTGCAATAGTCCTGCGTGAAAGCAGGCTCGCCATTCGCTATGTTCTGGCGATCGGCAACCTTCGACCGGAAGATTTCGCACCCATGACCGCCGCCAAAACCCTGCTTGAACTCGCCGGCGCCGACCTCAGCCTTCCCAGGCTCAGCGATGCCTGCCTCGTCCTGATCGACCTGCAGAACGAATATGTCACAGGCCCGGTCGCGCTGCCCGATGCCGATGCCGCGATCGCCAGCGCCGCAAGACTGCTGGCGCGGGCGCGGAGCAGCGGGGCTTCGATGTTTCACGTCGCGCACCGGGGAAAGCCCGGCGGCCTGTTCGACCGCGCCGCCGAACGTGGCGCGATCGTTGCCGCGCTGGCGCCGCTCGCCGGCGAGCCGGTGATCGAGAAGGAATTGCCCAACGCGTTCGCCGGCACCGATCTGCAGGCGCGCCTCGCGGCGACCGGGCGCAAGAACATCATCCTCGCCGGGTTCATGACGCATATGTGCGTCTGCTCCACGGCGCGAGCGGCGCTCGATCTCGGCTTTCGCGTCACCATCGACGCCGACAGCTGCGCCACCCGCGACCTTCCCGACGGCCGCGGCGGCACGATTGGCGCCGCGACGGTTCACGACGTCGCGCTCGTCGAGCTATCCGACCGCTTCGCGATTATCGCGCGCGACGGCGACGCGCTGGTTTGACGCTGCGAGCCAGAATCCGCAGCTCGTCATTCGCGAAAGCCGCCCGCTCACTCCACCCGCGCGACGACGGCGAGCCGCTTGATGCCCTGATTGCGGTAGGCGTTCAGGAAGGCGTTGTAGTCCCTGAACGAGACGCAGCCGTTGGAATCGCCGTTCGGGCCGAGCATGTAGGTGTGCGCGAGCAGGCCGGTGCGCCCGAAGATCGCGTCCTCGCCGCCGACCGGGTTCAGCCGCAGCGCCGGCACGCCGTGGAACAGCGCCTCGCGCGGCTTCAGTTCGTAGATATGCGGCGGCGTCACGCCCCGCATCCTGATGTTCGCCGAGCTCGGATCGTCGAGCTTGGAGCCGAGGCCGGAATGCGCTTCGAGCCTGGTGCCGTCGGGCAGGTAAACCGTGTGCGCGGAAATATCGTAGACCGCGGTCGAGCGATCGTAGGGCGCCGATCCGCCGAGCGCCGGATTCTGGTTCCGCCCAAGGGCTCGCCGAGGCTGCCGGTGACGCTGGCGTCGGCGGAGGCGTAGGACAACAGCGACCCATGCGACGGCTGCTTGCCCCAGAGCTTTTCGAAAATCGTCTGCTTCTCGTTCGAGGCGATCGACATCACCGCCGCCTTGGCGCGCTGCGCCATGTCGCGAACGGAGGCGCCCGGCGATTTCGCCGGCCGCGCCTCGGCGGGACGCTGCGGCGGGATGGCGGCAACCTGGACAGGCGCCGATGCGGTTTCTTTCGGCTTCGGCGCTTCCGCAAGCTTCGGCGCTTCCGGTTTCGGCTTCGGGGCTTCGGCGAGCTTCGGCGCCTCGGCCTGCGGCTTCGGCTCAACGCCTTGCGGGGCGGCGGCTGCGAACCGGTCGTCGAACGAAAGCGACGGGCGCGGCGGAACCGTTGCGGGCGCGGAATTCCGCGGCGACGGTTCGGACAGAGCGGCAAAAACGTCGTCGAAGCCGGCGGCGCTTTGCGAACCGCAACCGACGCCGACCGTTTGATGACCGGCGCATCGAAATTGGCGCTGTCGAGATGCGGATAGACATCGGCCCGGAAAATATTGGCGTAGACGATCCAGGCACAGCCCAGCACCAGGCAGGCGACGGCGGCGCCGCCGAGAAAATTCGAGAGCTGGATTTCCGGGATGAACGTCGGGGCTTGGGACACCGCGAAATTAAAACACGCACTCGTACTGGTACTCATCCGCCTTGCATCCAGACTGGTCCCACCTTGTTCCCCTTCCAGGCTGCGCTCGATGATGTGCGTTCCAGCGGCACGTTCGAACGCTGGCCTGCGCGCGATGATCAGCGGAAGTTCCCGCAGAGCATCTCGCAGAGGTGCGGAGCGTCATTAAGGCGACTTTTAGTTAAATGCGGATTAAGTGAGGGCGGATGTTGGGCATGGGTAATGCGAGCCCGTATCCCTACGGGGCGAGCGCCGAAAACGCCTGATTCAGTGCTGTTTCTTCAATAATTCAGCTTCGGATACCAGTCGGTTCCCCGCCCTTCCGGCGTGACGTCGAGAATGGTCCAGATCGGCATCAAATCCGGCGCGCCGCGCGGATCCTGTCCGGGATCGGCCGAGGCGCCGTTCATCTCGCCGCCCCAGAAATGCCTGATTGTGACACCGCCCGCTTCCGGCGCGCCGCGTGAACACGTTGAACGCCGCGTCGTCGCCGCCGTCCTTGGTCAGCGCATGATAGTCGCGGCTGAACTCGCCGGAGATGTCCGAGAACAGCGGCAGATGATGCCAGCCGCGCTCGCGCTTGAAGGCCTTGAGCCGCTCGATCGGCGAGCGCGCCACCACCGCGAGCGCGACGCGCTGCAAAATGTCCGGCACCTCGCCGTCCCACGCCGACAGCAGCGACGTGCACATCGGGCACGGCCGCTCGCGCTGCGGGCCGAACATGTAGCTGTAGACCACGAGCGTGTTCTTGTCGCCGAACAGGTCGGCGAAGGATGCCGGGCCGTTCTCGCCCTCGAACGCATAATTGCTTTTTGACCTCGCCGCCCGGCGGCAGCGCGCGGCGCTGTTCCGCGACGCGCTCGATGTGGCGGCGAAGCTCGATCTCCTCCGCCAGCAGCGCCTCGCGGGCGCGGCGATATTCGGCGCTTTCGTTGGGAAAACGAACGTCGCTGGCGCGCGCCAGCTCGGCGGCGGGTTTCAGGGCGGAACTGGTCAACGGTCTTCGAGGTGGAACTGCTCATGGCATGACCTCGCTATCGGTGGATTGCAACGGGCTTCCGGCTGGAAGACGTTCCGGCGGCCGGCGATCCGACAGGGCGCGAGATAATAATTTCCGGTCGTCATACGCGGGCTTGACCCGCGTATCCATCCGATCTTCACGAGAAGCATTTTGCCAAGAAAGATGGATGGCTGGGTCAGCCGGTCAAGCCCGGCAATGACGAGGCGCAAGACACCCGCCCCTACTCCAGTTCCGGCGGCGGCGAATGGTCGAGCACCTCGCCCTTCGGCCCCTCGAGCAGATCGAGCGCGTAGGTTTCGATCGTGAACGGCCCGCGCATGCGCTTGAGTTCCGCGACCCGCTCGACCCGCGCAAAGGCGTCCTTCAGATACGGCCGCCCGCCGGGCCGCGCCTCATCGACATAGAGCAGCTTGCCGGCGAGCAGCGCCGGATCCGGCTCGGGCAGATTGACCCAGCGGATGCGCTGGGTCGGCTGCACCACGCAACTGCCTTTCGGCAGATAGAAGGCGAGCCAGCCGGTGGTGCCGTAGTCCGGCGCCAGCACGCAAGTGGCGCCGGTGCGAACGCGCACCGCCTCGATCCCCGCGGCGAGCTCGCGCCAGCCGACGCCGACGCTGCGCACGGTGGCGTCGCGGCGATAGCCGGTCAAAACGCCGGTGTTGGCCTGCACGATCAGCAGCGCAAACATCAGGACGCCGACCGGCGAGGCCCAGCGCAGGCAAAAATCGGCGAGGCGCTGCCGGCGTCGCCTCCCACGGCGTGAGATGGGCGGCGACCGCCGCGGCGATCGCGAAGGCCGGATAGACCGGCGCGAACCAGTTGGCCTCGACGCGGGCGTGCAGCGAATGCCAGATGAAATACAGCGCGATGGTCCAGAATATCGAACTGACCAGCGCGCGCGCGGCGAGCGCGCCGGCGCTGCGCCTGAACAGCGCGTAAAGCCCCATCGCGCCGAGGATCCATACCAATGGCGTTGCGAATGCGATCTGGGTCGGAATCAATTCGACGATGAAGGTCGGGCGATAATCCTCGATCCTGGCGCGGCCGATCTGCTTGATGAAGGAGACCCAGTGGTGATCGGCATTCCAGAGCATGACCGGCGAAAACAGCGCCAGCGCGACGAGGCCGCCGAGATAGGGCCAGGGCGAGAGCAGCCAGCGCCGCAATTTGGGAACGCAGACCAGCCAGATCAGGATCGCCGGGCCGAAAAACAGCGCGGTATATTTCGACAGCAGCGCCGCGCCGACCGCCGCGCCGACCGCAAGCCACCACGCGCCGCGTCCGGTCTCCAGCACCTTCGCGAGAGAAAACAGCACGAAGCTCGAGGCCACCAATAGCGGCGCATCCGGCGTGACGATCAAGGTGCCGACCGCCGCCATCAGCGTGACGTTGAGCAGGATCGTCGCACTCGCCGCCACGCGCACGCCGCCGAACAGGATCGCGGCGGCGCGAAACAAAGCCCAGCTCATCGGCAGCGCCAGCAGGATCGACACCAGCCGGACGCCGAGTTCGGTGTCGCCGGCGATCATGGTGCCGAGGCGGATCACGACCGCGACCATCGGCGGATGATCGTAGTAGCCGCCGGCGAGATGCTTCGACCACATCCAGTAATAGGCTTCGTCGAAGGTCAGCGGCGTCCAGGCGGCGGCGACCAGCCGCAACGCCACCATCGCCAATATCGTGAGGACCGTGTTGCGGACGAGCCGCCCCTCGTTCGCGCTCATGGCAGCTTCATCGCTTGCGCCAGACGAACAGTCCCGACATCGCGTAATTCCACACCACGCCCATCAGCGCGCCGGCCGCACCCGCGAGCCACCAGATCGGCTCCTGCTCGTAGACCGAGAACGCCACGCCGACATTGGCGAGCAGGCCGACGCTGCAGACGAGATAAAACAGCAACAGCCCGCGCAGGATGGCAAAACCCTTCAGCCGCTGGTCGCGATAGGTGAGAAAATTGTTCAGGATGAAATTGCTGGTCATGGCGCAAAGCGCGGCAGTGGCCTGCGCTTCCGGAAACGGCAGATCGAAAGCCTCGAGCGCCGTGTAGAGCGCGGCGAAATGCACGAACAGGCCGATCGATCCGACCATCGCAAACAACAGGAAGCGCAGCGACACCGATGTCGTGGGTCAGCTTCGCCAGCACCAGGCCCAGGAAATCCAGCGCCACCATGGAATCGAGCTTGCTCTCGCCATGCAGCCGCGAGCCGAAGGTGTAGGGGATTTCCTTGACCCGCAGATCGCCGCGCGCGGTGGCGACGATATCGAGCAGGATCTTGAAGCCCTGGGTGGAGAGCTGCGGCGCCAGCTGTTCGAAGCGATCCCGGCGGATCATGAAGAAGCCGCTCATGGGATCGGCGATCTTGACCCGCAGCACGCGTTTTGCCACTTCGGTGGCGAGCGCGCTGGCGCCGGCCCGCTGCTTGTTAAAGCTGTCGGCGCTGCCGCCTTCGATATAGCGGCTGCCGACCACGAGGTCGGCTTCGCCTGCCTCGCAGCAGCGCCAGCATCTTCGGCAATCGGGTCTCGTCGTGCTGCAGATCGGCGTCGATCACGGCGGCGAATGGCGCGCTCGAGGCCAGAATGCCCTCGATGCAGGCGCCGGACAGGCCGCGCCGCCCGATCCGCCGGATGCAGCGGACGCGGGAATCCTGCCGCGCCAGGCCGCGCACCACGTCCCAGGTGCCGTCGGGGGAATTGTCATCGACGAAGACGACTTCCCAGGCGACGCCAGCGAGCGTCGCTTCCAGCCGCCGAAACAGCGTGGTGACGTTGTCGCGCTCGTTGAAGGTGGGGACGACGACCGAAAGCTGAGGCGTGGCAACAGCCTGCGGCGGGCTTTCGGGGCCCGGTCTGATGGCTTCATTCATGCCGCCAGCGTATATCCGTAGCCTCCGGGGAAGCCAAGGCGCAGTTCCGGAAACCGGCGTCAGAGAAGGGTCAAAACGGGCCGAAACAGGCTTGGTTTTTCGGCCCGACGCGTTTTCTTCACGCGAACCGGGGCCCACTTCGCTTGAAAACGCTTTAGAAATGCCAACGACCACGAACAGAGGGCGCGCGTACATCCGGCGCAGCCTGACTATTCAGTGGTCGTCCCAGCGCCGGAGCTATGAAGCATCGACGTCGCCGTTGGAAGGAAGATGGGGATGGCCGGGATGTTCCGCAAGGGGCTCTGCCATGGACATCGATCGCGGCGGTCGGCTAGCCTTCAGGACCGAGAGCGGCTGGAGGGACCGATGCCGAACGGGAAAAAACCGAGGAAAAATCACTGCTCGAAACGCTCGCCGACACCGTCAAGGCGGCGGCCGAATCCATCGCCCATCCCACCGAGGGAACCCCGATGGAGATGCCGTTGAATGAATCGGGCTACGCGCTGACCCACCTCCGCCCGGCCCCTAAACCCGCAAGGAAACGGGCGGTCAAAAAGAAGAAGACTGCGAAGAAGCCCGCCAAGCGCGCCGCCGCCAGAAAACGAAATCAGCCGCCGGCAAGAAAAAGGAAAAAAGCCGTGAAGAAAATTGCGAAGAAAAACAAGGCGAAGAAGTCGAAGCGCTAGGCGATCGCGCGCTGCCGTGGTGCGGCGGGCTGCCGCCCGACCTGGGAGGCGACACCGGGCTGCCCCACGGCGCCTGCGGCGAGCCTATTGCGGCACCTCTCGCACCACCGGCCCCCGGGCGGCGGGCGGCGCGACCGGTTGCGCCGGCTGCTCCACCTTTTGAGCCGGCGCTTGCTGCTTTCCGAACTGCCCGTAATAGAACGATCGCGACGACGACGGCGGCTGCCGCGACAATGGCACCCAAAATGCCCGCTATTTTTTCCGAATTCCATCTCGATATCCCGGTCGCTTCCCAAGCGCTGATAGCACAGAAACGGCAAAATTGGCGGGTGGGAATTCAGCCGAACCCGTGTGGCCCGCGCCGCAGGCGAGGACAAATGGGACCTCGCCGGCGCCGCCGGCCATCATCACCATCATTCGGGATTTTGCGCCTCTGCACGGTCCGGGGGTCCGGCTGAATATCACATCAGGCCCGCGCGGCCCTTGCTCGCCCGACCGGACCGCTACTTCGCCGCCGCCTTGTGGTTGATGAAGGCCGTCACGACGTCCTTTTGCGCCGCCGCGATGGCGTTGTTCGCCGTCGTCATGTGGGCGCCCGCATCGACACCGGGGAATTGCAGCGACAGGTAATCCACCAGCGTCACCCGGAAATTCTGCCGCTCGGAAGGACAGACGCTCGCGATCAGCGAGGTGAAATCCTGACCCGACATGCCCCTGTTGCCGTCGCGCTGATATTCCCGGGCGAGACAATTCCAGTAGGAGTCGCGTCCCGACACCGCCAGCCGGTGCGCGTCGTCGACCTCGCCGGCCAGCGCGGCGGAAGCCGTCATCGCCAGGGCTGCCACAATAAGAGCCCGCATCGCGTTCTCCTTTGCCGCATCCTAGCTTGAACGCGGGAGCAGCGTAAACCGCGGCGTTCTCGCGGGCGGCGCGGCGTTCCAAAATCTCAACACAGGAGTGCCGCGCTGAGGAACAAGCGAGAACCGCGATTCCAGCGCAAAGCTGGCGGAGCCTTCACGTTTGGTTTGATGTTGGAACAGGGGAACTCAGGACATGTCGAGTACAGACCAGAACACGCCGGCCGAAAAGCCCGGCCGCCGCAACCGGAAGGCGGAGCGGCGCAACCAGAAGCCGGATCGACAGCCGGAGGCCAAAGAGCAGACCGGCGCAACAGCCGCGCCCGCCGAGACCGCGCCGATCGAGGCGGCAGCGGCGGCGGACAGCGCGCCCGTCGAAGAGGCCGCGCCGGCCGATACCGCTCCCGTCAGCTTGCAGACCATCGCCAATGCCTATGGCGACTACACCAGGAAATCGCTCGAAGAGACGAGATCCTTTGTCGAAAAGCTCACGGGCGTCCGCTCGCTCGACAAGGCGATGGAGGTTCAGACCGAATTCGCGAAACAGGCCTACGAGACCTTCGTTACGGAGTCGCAGAAGATCCGCGAACTCCACAGCGAGCTGGCCAGGCAGACCCTCAAGCCGCTGGAGGGTCTTGTGAGCAAGCCGACCCGGGACGCGGGCTAAGGCTCACCTCGGCAAGCGAAGCAAAGTGCAGGCTTCGCAGATTGGGTGGAAGGGAGAGGCTCCGGGTTTCCGGAGCCTGTTTTTTGTCCGGGCGAGAACGAATTGAAGAGCGTCGCCACGGCGAACTGGCCAACCGCGATCGATTTGACTAGGCTCGGCCCGGAAAGCCCCCTCCCTACGCAACGAGTGCAGCCGGTGAGCAAGCCCCCCAAAGCGGCTCAAAGTCCGCCTCAAAGAATTCCGGCAACATCTACATCGGCGTCGGCGGCTGGACCTTTGCGCCGTGGCGCGGGGTGTTTTATCCGGAAAAGCTGACGCAGGCGAAGGAGCTGGAATACGCCGCCTCGAAACTGACCTCGATCGAGATCAACGGCACCTATTACGGCTCGCAGAAGCCGGAGAGCTTTCGCAAATGGGCGCGCGAGGTGCCGGACGGTTTTGTGTTTTCGGTGAAAGGGCCGCGCTTTGCCACCAACCGCCGCGTGCTGGCGGAGGCCGGCGATTCCATAAAACGGTTCTACGATTCCGGCGTGCTGGAACTCGGCGACCGGCTGGGCCCGGTGCTCTGGCAATTCGCGCCGACCAAGAAATTCGACGAAGCCGACTTCGGCAAGTTTCTGGAACTGCTGCCGCGCAAGCTCGAGGGCCGCGCGCTGCGCCATGTGGTCGAGGTGCGGCACGACAGTTTCTGCGCGCCCGACTTCATCGCGCTGCTGCGCCAATTCGAAACGCCCGTGGTGTTCGCCGAACACGGCAAATACCCGGCGATCGCGGACGTCACCGGCGATTTCGTCTATGCGCGGCTGCAGAAGGGCAATGACGACATCAAGACCTGCTATCCGCCGAAGGCGCTCGACGCCTGGGCGAAGCGGCTGCAACTGTGGGCCGGCGGCGGCGAGCCGGACGATCTGCCGCGCGTCGATCCGGCGAAGGCGAAGAAAGCCCCGCGCGACGTGTTCGCCTATGTGATCCACGAGGGCAAGGTGCGCGCGCCCGCAGGCGCGATGGAGCTGATCGCACGCGTGAAATAATCCGGACGCTTCAATCGAGCTTGATGCCGGCCTCGCGGATCAGTTTTGTCCAGTTCTCGTATTCGGACGCGACGAAGCCATCGAGCCTGTCGTCCGGCAGATCCCACACCTCCCCGCCGCTCTTCTCGAAGCGCTCCTTGAGATCGGGCAACGAGGCGCGGATATCCGTCCGCAACCTTGCGATGACCTCCGGCGGGGTTTTGGCGGGAGCAAAGATTCCGAGCCAGGAATCGACATCGAGGCCGGGCACGCCGGCCTCCGACATGGTCGGCACGTCGGGCGCGAGCGGACTGCGCTTCGACGACAGCACGGCGATGCCCCTCGCCTGCCCCGACTGCACGTAGGGCAGGCCCGCGGCGATCGAGTCGAAGAACAGATCGATGCGGCCCGCGAGCAGATCGGTGAAAGCCGGCGGCGAGCCCTTGTAGGGCACTTCCAGGAGCTTCACGCCCGCGGCCTTCATGAACGCCGCCGCCACCAGTTGCTGGCCGGTTCCGACGCCGGCGGTCGCCACCGTGATCGAGCCCGGATTGGCTTTCGCCGCCGCGACGATGTCCTGCAGCGTCTTCTGCGGCATATCCTTGCGGCCGACCATCACGTAGCCGAACCTGTAGACCAGCGCGACCGGCACGAAATCCCTGAGCGGGTCGTAAGCGAGCTTCGAATACAGCGCCGAATTGAAGGCCATGTTGGAGAGCCCGCCGACCAATCAGCGTATAGCCATCCGGCTCGCTCTGGGCCGCGGCCTGCGTGCCCACGACGGTGCCGGCGCCGGGCTTGTTCTCGACGAAGAAGGCCTGCCCCATGCGCTTCGAAAGCGCGTCGGCGAGATAGCCGCCCGATCAGATCGTAGCTGCCGCCGGGACCGATCGGGACGATGATCTTCACGGGGTGGTCGGGATAGGTGGTCTGCGCCTGCGCCGCCGCAACGCCGAAAGCGAGAAACGCAAGCGCAGCGGCGATCCATGCCAGCGAGCGGCCAAATCCAGTCATCGTATTTCCCCCGGAGAAGCGGCCGTCGACAGGCTCTTGTTTCCGAGCCGACTATGCGACATGCCGCTCGCGGCGGCAACACCGCGACAACCGACGTATGGAAATCAGTCCAGCGGGTGACGTAGCCTTGAATTGACGGATGACATAGCGAACGCCGGACGCTGACATGGCACGCAAAGCGACAAACCTCTTCACCATCGGCTATGAACAGACGCCGCCCAAGGCGGTGCTCGACGAGCTGGAGAATGCCGGCGTGAAGCTGTTGGTCGACGTGCGCGCCGTCGCCGCCTCCCGCCGTCCCGGCTTTTCGAAGAACCAGCTTGCCGCCGGGCTCGACGAGCGCGGCATTTCCTATCTGCATCTGCGCGGGCTCGGCACGCCGAAGGACGGCCGCGAGGCCGCGCGCAGCGGCAAGTTCGACGCATTGCACAAGATCTACGCGAAGCACCTGAAGACGCCGCAGGCCAGGGAAGAACTCGACGAGCTGTCGGCGCTGGTGAAGAAATCCGGTCCGGTCTGCATTCTCTGCTACGAGCGCGATCACCGGCAGTGCCACCGGCAGTGGATCGCCGAGATCATCGAGGAGCGCGACGGGGTCAGGATCGAAAACCTGGCCGGGAAGCAGGCTTGACCGTGACGCGGTCGCGCGCGGCAGCGGCATGAATGCCGGCGGCGAACTGCCGGCGCAGCGCGTAGCTATTCTGCCTCAATCGAGCGTGCGGCGGAAGCGCGTCACCGCGATCGTCATGGCCAGCAGCATCAGGCCGAACAGGGCAATCGTATCGTATTCGCAGATTTTGCAGCGTCGCGCCCTTCAGCATGATGGCGCGGACGATGCGCAGATAATGCGTCAGCGGCAGGCCTTCGCCGATATATTGCGCCCAGACCGGCATGCCCAGGAACGGAAACATGAAGCCGGACAACAGAATGCTCGGCAGGAAGAACATGATCGACATCTGCATCGCCTGCAGCTGGTTCTGCGCGATGGTCGAAAAGGTGTAGCCGATCGAAAGATTGGTGGTGATGAACAGCGTCGAGAGCAGCGCCAGCATGATCAGGCTGCCCTGCACCGGCACTCCGAACAACAGCACGCCAATGGCGATGATCAGCGCGGCCTGGACGAAGCCGACCAGCACGTAAGGCACGATCTTGCCGAACATCACCTCGACCGGCCTGATCGGCATCGACAGCAGGCTTTCCATGGTGCCGCGTTCGATCTCGCGCGTCACCGACAGTGCGGTGAAGATCAGCATGGTCATGGTCAGGATGGTGCCGACCAGCCCGGGCACGATGTTCAGCCGCGACGACGCCGCCGGGTTGTAGCGCGCATGCGCCCGGATCTCGAACGGCAGCGACGGCGGATCGCCGGCGAACAGATCGTGCTGCAGCGCGGTCTGCACCACGACGCCGAGCGCCGACATCGCCGAGCCCGCCGCCACCGGATCGGTGGCGTCGGCCGCGACCAGCAGCGCCGGATGGTCGCCGCGCCGCACCGCGCGCTCGAAGCCGCGCGGGATTTCCACGCCGAACAGCACCTTGCCCGACTTCAGGAGATTGTCGAACTCGGCGACATCGTGCACTTCCCGGGTGAAGCGGAAATAGGCGGTGTTTTCCAGCGCTTTCAGGATCGAGCGCGCGAGGTCAGAGTCCTCCTGCAGCAGCACCGCGGTCGGCAGGTTGCGCGGCGTGGTGTTGATGGCGTAGCCGAACAGCAGAAGCTGCATCACCGGGATCATCACGATCATGGCGAACGACACGCGGTCGCGCCTGAGCTGGATGAATTCCTTGACCACCATCGCATAACTGCGCCGCCAGAAGCCGAAGCGCGGCTCCGGGATTTCGCTGCGATGGCTGGGTGAATCCATTGCGCTCATTGGAAATTATCCTTTGAGCGGGTCATCAGCTCGATGAACACGTCCTCCAGCGACGGCTCGCTGTGCTGCCAGTGCAATGCCTTGTTGTCGCGCCAGGGCGCGATGGTGGCTTCGAGCGCGGCCCTGTCGCGGCCGGACACGTGCAGGCTGGTGCCGAACGGCGCCACCATGTCGATGCCGGGCTTGCCGGCGAGCTGGTCCTGCAGCGTATGGAGATCGTCGCCGGTGACCGTGTAGGTCGACAGCGCCGATTTCGCGATCACTTCCTCGACGGTGCCGTGCGCCAGCAGATAGCCATAGGCGATATAGGCGATCTCGTGGCAGCGCTCGGCCTCGTCCATGTAATGGGTGGAGACCAGCACCGTCAGCCCTTCCGCGGCCAGCGCATGGATCTCGTTCCAGAAATCGCGCCGCGCCTTGGGATCGACGCCGGCGGTCGGCTCGTCCAGCAGCAGCAATTGCGGATTGGGCAAGGTGCAGGCGCCGAGCGCCAGGCGCTGCTTCCAGCCGCCGGAGAGTTCGCCGGCGAGCTGTTCCTCGCGGCCCGTCAAGCCCGAGCCGCTTGATCATGTCGCGCGCGGCGCCGCGCGCATCGCGCATGCCATAGAGCCGTGCGACGAATTCCAGGTTCTCCCGCACCGACAGATCCTGGTACAGCGAAAAGCGCTGCGTCATGTAGCCGACCTGGCGCTTGATCTTGTCGGCGTCGCGGCGGATGTCGTAGCCGAGGCAAGGGCCCTCGCCGCTGTCGGGCGTCAGCAGGCCGCAGAGCATGCGGATGGTGGTGGTCTTGCCGCTGCCGTTGGGGCCGAGGAAGCCGTAGATGGTGCCGCGCTTCACCTGCATCGTGAGGTCATGCACGACCTCGCGGCCCTCGAACGATTTTGTCAGGCCCTTGACGTCGATCGCGATATCGTCGGCGGAAACCGGCGACGCGGTCATCGCTTGTCCGCCACCGGCGTCTTGGCGTTGAGATACACGCTGATCGGCTGGCCGACGCGCAAGACGTCGGGCCGCGAGGGCCGCGCCTGGATCAGGTAGACGAGCTTGTTGCGTTCATCGAGGCTGTAGATGACCGGCGGGGTGTATTCGGCCGACGTCGCGATGAAATAGATCTTCGCGGTGAGATCGGCGGCGCAATTGTCGCAGGTCACCCGCACCTCGTCGCCGACCGCAAGCTTCGGCAGATCCGTCTCCGGCACGATAGAACCGTATCTTCATGTTGCCGGGCGGCATGATCGACAGCACCGGCCGCTGCGCCGGCACCGTCTCGCCCTCGCGGAAATAGATCTGCTGAACGGTGCCGCTCACCGGCGCAAAGCCGGTCCGCCGCGCCAGCCGCGTCTGCGAGGTGTTGACGCGGGCTTCGGCGACCCGCAGCGCCGAGACCGCGGCGTCGAGATTGGCCTGCGTCCCGGAGCCGGTCTTGCTCAAGGAGGCGGCGCGGTCATAGGTCTGCTGCGCGTTGGCGAGCGTGGCGTTGTTCTGGTTGAGATCGGCCCGCTGCAGATCGTCGTCCACCGAATAGAGCGGCATGCCGGCCTTGACCTCGTCGCCCTCGCGGACGTTGAGCTTGGTCACGCGCCCGGATTCGTCGGGACTGACGAAGATCATGTCGGCTTCGACCCAGCCCTGATAGCCGGGATCCCGGGGCTGGTTGCAGCCGGCGAGCATGACCGCCAGCGCCAGCGCCGCCAGAATTCGCAACCCTGTTCGCGACGAAGTCATGTCGTCCTCCGTTCGCCAAAAATCAGATCGAGATGGACGCGAAACATCTCGGTCGCATCCAGTGGCGCGTGTTTGCTGAACAGGCTTTGCCAGATCACCGCGATGATCGCGGGCGCCACGAGGATCTGCGGAAAGCGCGCCAAATTTGCTTGCTTGATTTCGCCGCGCGCGACGCCAAGGTCGATCAGCGCGCGCATGGCGGCAAGGCCGCGCGAAACCACTTCGCGATAGTAGAAATCGGCGATCGCCGGAAACCTCGGCCCCTCCGCGACGATCAAACGCACGATGTCGCCGCGCCGTGTGGTCGCAACCTCCTGGATGAAGGTCCGGGCAAAACCCTCGACGGCATCCCGGACCGATCCGCCGATGGGTGGCGGCGCATGGAGCCGGCCGATCAGCGGCACGATCGCCGTCCGTATCAGCTCCTCGAACATCGATTCCTTGTCCTTGAAGTGCAGGTAGATCGTGCCCTTGGCGACGCCGGCGCGTTTGGCGACGTCGTCGAGCCGCGTCGCGGTGAAGCCGCGCGAGATGAACTCGTCCAGCGCCGCCTCGATGATGGCCTGGCGCCGCTCCGCCGCGCGCGCCGCGCGGCTGGATGGCCGGTTTGGGCGCTGCAGCCTTCGGCAAGGCCGGCTTCGGCGCCTTGGCCGAGGCAGCCTTCTCCCCGCGCCGGCGATTGGCCGGTTTTGATGGGGTGCCTTGCGCGGATGTGGTGCGTGAGCTGGCCATGACGATAAATATGACTGACCGGTCAGTCATTGTCAACGACCGCCAGGCCGGGCTGATTTTCACATCGCCGTTATCTTAAGCCCACTGCCCAGCCACGAGCCGCCGCCACCGCCAGGGCGTGTACTCATAAGTCCGAATCCCTGAGCAACGCTTGACCAAGCCTCTCGCCAAGCGATGGCTCATGATCACTTGCTCTTCTCCCCGTCAGCGCAGGGAAACGCCTCTTTGAGAGCCTCCAGCGCGAGAAGCCTAAATGACTTGTGGCGCGTTTCAGGATGAGCATCGA
Source organism: uncultured Alphaproteobacteria bacterium (assembly GCA_963825105.1). GTDB lineage: Bacteria > Pseudomonadota > Alphaproteobacteria > Rhizobiales > Xanthobacteraceae > Bradyrhizobium. The sequence continues at coordinate 473,926 of CAWGSB010000009.1, read as the reverse complement.
GGTACTTCAATACGACGTCCATCTCTTGCACGACGGGAACTTGAGTGGGAACGCAGATTTGCGGATGAACGCTGAGACCGTATACAACCCCAAAGCACCAGCCATATTGGAAAGATCCGCTCGATTGCGCCAGCTGCTTGGGGTCTTTCTTGCACTCGTGCAGCCAATAGTTTCCACTGGTCTGGTCCTCCTGCGCCAGGACCGGGCCTCGCTAGCGCAAATCCAACGGCCAGCACGATTAGCGCGGTGATCCTCTTCATACCAAATCTCCCTTGGCTCAAACGCCCTGACTGTCGTCGTTCGCGTAAGTCTCTCACGATGAATACGCAATGGAAAACGCAAGCGGACGCCCCTGGGTGTGGAAGAACAACCCGGAAGCGTCCGCAATCTTGCATCGAAAATGGCTCGGAAGCTCCTCAGCTACAAGCCATCTTCGCAATGTCCTTGACCTAGATCAAACAGTGCAATTCGGATGGCCGGTCGTACCTGCCACGGGTCATATCATTTCGACCTCGGATCGAATTGTGAGCAGCGGCAATCGAACGGACGTCGGCATCGTGCGTCGCAATGTAGCGCATCGCTCGAGGCAAGATTGACGAGTTCTTGAACCTCTCCCAACTGGTCCTGTACCAGCCAGCGGGTCAGATCGCCGCTCGACACGACGGCAAGCACCTTGCCGTTGTCCACAATCGGCAAGTGCCGGAATCGCCGCTCGGTGATCAACTGCATCGCGTCGCCGACTGTCGTCGCCGGACCGATGCAGTATGGGTCTTTCGTCATCACCTCGGACACCTTGGTGTTGCCCGGATCGAGGTTGCCGGCCAACACCTTGTTCAGCGCATCCCGCTCGGTGAAAATGCCGATCAGCCGGCCGCCGTCCATGACCATCAGAGCGCCGATCTTGCCGGCGGTCATCAAACGCACGCACTCGGTGACTGAGGCATCGGGCCCAACCGAGTGTATCGCCCTGCTCCCCTCGAATATCTTGTTCAATGGCGTCTGACGCTTGTCTCGTGACTTCATGAAGTAAACGCCGGCGATAACGATGATCACGAATGCAATGAGCACATACAGTTGTATCTGACCCAAAAGCGTCCCCAGCAGCTCTTCCTGAGTAGCAGCACATGCTGCGGAGGAGAGCAGCGCGAGACTGATTCCGATGCCCGATTTGCAAAGAAGCTCTCTCATCTCTGTTGCTCCTCGCAGAAGAAGATGAAGCTCGCATCGCGCGATATTCTACGCCTCGGCGCCCGCCCCGATGAAGCTGCGAGCCCGTTGATACAATGATCAAAGCCGTGACCTTCGCCGGACCTCAAGCGCTACAGCGATCGGGACCGGAAGTCCGCCAACAATAGCACGGTTACGAAGGCCAATATGGCGATCAGGGTGACTGAAAACAAAATCGAATCGACGGGCATGGTTGCCTCCTCAGACGCTTTTTTGCTTTTCGTTAGAGTCCCGGCCGCACCTAGCGATCCGGGACTCGGGTAGCACGCTGCTCCGTGATGCCTGCTGGGCGCAATGATACGGATCAAAGGGTCAGCGGCCCTGATAGAACTGGACCAGCCGGGACTCCCGCCATTTGTCCGCTTCGGGGTCAAAAAGCAGCCGTGACGCCCTGGAGGAAGCGCGAGGCCCCGTGGCGCGATGGCGCGCCCGGCCGGGGCAAGCCTCTAAGCGATCTCGCGCGCGTCGCGCCGCCGGTAGACCATCAGCATCAAGGGCGCAAGCCGGCGCAGCAATCCGTGCGCGAGGATCGGCGCAGGATCCGAGAACGGCAAAGCGAGATCGCTTTCCGGTGTCCCCCGCACGGCTTTGGACAGTTCATCGCCAAGCGCGATCGAAAGCGCGACCGCGCGGCCGTTGCAGCCGGTCCAGCCATAGGCGTCGGGTCCGAGGCGATGAATGCGGGGCAGGAAATCCGTGGTCATTCCGACATAGCCGTTCCAGACATAATCGAATTCGATCCTGCCGATCTGCGGCCACAGCCGTTGCAGGCGTTCGGCGACAATCGCTCTTAAGTCTTTCCGGCCTTGTTGCCCGGGCCGATCACGGCGCCGCCGGTCACCAGACGATTCCGCGCATCGTAGCGGGCAAAGTAAAGCTCGCCGTGGGTATCGGACATGGCCTGCCGGCCGGGAATGATGGTCGCCCTCGCCGCATCACGCAGCGGCTGCGTCGCCATTTGCCAGGACAGCACCGGCATGACTTCGCGCGCCAGAGCCGGCATCAGCGATTTCGAAAACTCGCCGGTGTAGGCGTTGGTCGCCAGGATCAGGGCCCGCCCGCTGATCTCGTCCTTTTTCGGTCCTGACCGCCCAGCGGCCGTTTTGCCGCTCAAAACTGATCGCAGGAGAGCGCGCGTAAATCCGGCAGCCCTGCTCCAGCACCACGCGCGCAAGACCGCGCGACAGCGCGAGCGGATTGATGTGCCCTCCACTCTTGTTCCAGAAGCCGCCGAACCAGGCATCCGAGCCCAGCATCCGGCGCGTCTCCTCGCGGGACAGCAGCTCGACCGGCGCACCGAATTTCGACCATTGCCGCACGCGCCGTTCCGCGATCCCGATGCGCCCGGGCGAATGCACCGGCTGAATCCAGCCGGTCTGTTCCTGCTCGGCCTGAATTTGATAGCGCCGCGCGACGTCGAACAGGATCGAAGCGCTGTCGCGCAGCAGAGCGACGAAACGCTCGCCCGCCGCGCCGTGCCTGGCGACGATGTCATCCGGGTCGGGCCGCGACAGAGTGGGGATCACCTGACCGTTGTTGCGCCCCGAGGCGCCCCAGCCCGGCTCCATTGCCTCGACGATGGCGACGTCCACGCCAGCCTCGCGCAAATGCAGCGCCGTCGACAGTCCGGTGAAGCCACCACCGATGACGACAACATCGGCCTCGGCAGTCCCGACAAGTTCGGGCAGATCGGGACCGGGCGGCGTCACCGCGGCCCACAGCGAGGCGGGCCAGCGCACATTCGCGGTATCCATCATCGTCCCTTCCTTGTCGACCGGCGCCGCTGAACCGCGAGATTGAATTGGTTGGATTGCAGGCGCTGAACCGATCGGGTTAGCTTAGTATGCCAATCCATGCCGGGGGAACAAAAGTGACGCTCAAAAATGTCATCGGGATCGATCACGCCGTGGTCATGGTCAGGGATCTCGACCGGCGCCGCCGAGAACTGGAAGCGGCTTGGCTTCACCGTTTCGCCGCGCGGCACGCACAGCGCCAAGATGGGATCCGGCAACTACACCATCATGCTCGATCCCGATTACATCGAATTGCTCGGCGTGCTGGCTGAAACCGAGCATAACGCGCCGGCGCGCGCCTTTCTCGCCAGACGCGGCGAAGGCATCGAGCGCATCGCATTCACGGCGGTCGATGCCGCCGCCGGCGCCGGGAGATTCGCGCGCGCGGCTATGAGCCTCTTGGCCCGACCGATTTCGAGCGGCCCGTGACGATGCCGGATGGCAGCCTGTCGGCGGCCAAGTTCAGCGTCTTCCAATGGCCGATCGCCGAAGCGCCGGGCGGGGTGCGCATTTTTGCCTGCCAGCACAAGACGCGGGACACCGTCTGGATTCCGGAGCTGATGAAACACGCCAATGGCGCGAAACGTCTCAGGCAGGCGCTGGTCGTTTCACCGGAGCCCGCGAAGGATGCCGCGCACCTCGCGCGCCTGATCGATCGGGAGGTCAGGGCCGAGCCGGATGGCGCCGATCGCGGTATCGTCCGGTCCGGACCGCGCCGATTTTGTTTTCCTGACCAAAGACGCGGTTGGGCCGGCGATATCCCGAAGTCTCGCTGGCGGGGTTGCCGGAGCGCGGCGGCGCGGGCCTCGTGCTGGCGACCTCCGATCTCGCCGCCGCGGAGAAGGCCGTCGGCGGCTCCGGCGTCCGCAGCGGCGCCGCGGTTTGCGTCCCGCCGGCGGCGGCCAATGGGACCTTGCTGGCCTTCGTCGCGGCATAGCAGGAAGCCCGCGAAGGGACGCCGCTCAATCCGCCGCGCCCCGGGGCGCACGTTGCGCCTTCAGCCTCTCGACGAGGCTGCCGAGGATGCCCTTGGGCAGGAAGATGATGAAGACCACCAGCAGCACGCCGTAGACCAGATTGTCCCAGCCGACGGCCTTGGTGCCGAAGCCGATGCGCAGTACTTCCGCCAGCAGGATGGTGATGACGGCGCCGACCGTCGGTCCGAGCGACACATAGAGGCCGCCGACGATGACGGCGAAAACCATCTGCAGGGATACCGAAATGCCGCTCACCGTGTCGGGCGAGATGAACATCTGGTACTGGCAGTAGAGCGCGCCGGCGAGCGACGTCATCAGCGCGGAGATCACCGTGATCTTGAGCTTTTCCCTGGTGACGTTGACGCCGGCCGCGGCGGCGGCATCCTCATCCTCGGAGATGGCCTCCAGCGCATAGCGATCCATGCTGCCGTCGACCCAGCGCCAGATCACGAGGCCGAGCCGCCCAGACCCCGAGCGCGATCAGATACCAGGTCGTCTTGTCGTCGAATTGCAGCGCCAGCAGATGGCTGCCTTTGGTCCGGTCAGGCGTGTATCCGAGCGAGCCGCCGGTATAGTCGCGCGTCGCGGTAATGACCTGCAGCACGATTCCCGGACAGCGCCAGCGTGACCAGCACGAAATAGTGGCCGGTGATGCGGAAGCGGAAACACGGATACGCCACGATCACCGCCAGCACCGCGGCGGCGGCCATCGCGACGGGAATGCCGAGCCACGGCGACACGCCGAGATGGTTCCACAACAGCGCCGTCACATAGGCGCCGACGCCCATGAAGCCGCCATGCCCCAGCGAAACCAGGCCGAAGCGGCCCATCATCGACCACGACGTATAGGCGAACGACCAGATCAGGATCAGGATCAGGATATGCAGATGGTAGGGATCGCGATAGACGAACGGCAGCGCGATCAGCGCAGCGCCGGCGATCCAGGGCACAGACTGACGCAAGGTCACGAGCGCCTCGCCAACAGCCCGGCGGGCCTGATGAACATCATGACGATGAAGAAGGCGAAGGCCAGCACGTAGCCCCACTCGAGATCGGAAAACAGCCCGCCGAGCGAGATGATCTCGGCGAATACAAACGCCGCCACGAAGCCGCCGACGAAATTGCCGAGCCCGCCCAGCACGCAGATCAGGAAGGTGATCGGTCCGAACGACAGGCCGACAAACGGATGGATGTCGTATTGCAGCACCAGCAGGCAGGACGCGAGGCCGGCGAGCGCGCCGCCCAGCGCCGAGGTGATGAGATAGATGCGGCGCGTGTCGACGCCCATCAGCGCCATGATCTGGCGATCCTGCGAGATGGCGCGGATCGCGGTGCCGACATAGGTCCGCTTCATGAAGAAATAGACCAGCAGCATGCCGATCAGCGCGGCGGCGAAGGCCAGCAGGCGGGAGTAGCTGAAATGCATCTCGGCGAACTGCAGCACCGGCAGCCGGATGCCGAGGTTGCGGAAGTCGATGCCGAACGCGACGGTGGCGAAGCTTTGCAGCACGAACAGCACGCCGCCGGTGGCGAGAAGCTGGTTGATCGGCGGCGCCGAGAGCAGCGGCGCGATCACCAGCAGATGCAACAGCGCGCCGAGTGCTGCGACCAGCAGGATCGTGAGCGGCGCCGCCGCGTAATAAGGCAGCCCGAAATACTGGACGAGATAGTACATGCCGTACATGCCGATCATGACCAGTTCGGCGTAACAGATCCATGTCACGTCGATGACGCCGAAGATCAGGTTCAACCCGAGCGCCAGCAACGCCAGCACGCCGCCGAGCAGGATGCCGTTCACGACAGCTTCGAGCAGGTAGATGTCGAAAATGTCCGTCATCGTTTCACCTGATCCCCAAAATCCTACACTCCAAGATAGGCCTGCCGGATCGTGTCGTTGGCCAGCATCTCGCTCGACCTGCCCGAGGCGCGGATCGTGCCGGCCTCCAGCAGGTAGGCCCGATCGACCACGCGCAGGACCTGCTGCACGTTCTGCTCGACAATCAGCACGGTCAGGCCACTGGCGCGGATCCGCTTCACCAGTTCGAAGACCTGCTGAACGACGACCGGCGCGAGGCCGGCCGAGGGCTCGTCGAGCAGCAGCAATTTCGGATCGGACATCAGCGCGCGGCCGATCGCGCACATCTGCTGCTCGCCTCCCGACATGGTGCCGGCAAGCTGGTTGCGGCGTTCCTTCATGCGCGGGAAAAGATCGAACACGAACGCCAGCCGTTCGGCGTAGCGGGCCCGCGCCTCCGGCATGAAGGCGCCCATCTTGAGGTTGTCCTCCACCGTCAGACGGGGAAACAGCCGGCGGTTCTCCGGCACATGCGCGATGCCGAGACTGACGATGCGATGCTCCGGCGTTTTCAGGACGTCGACGCCCTCCATCGAAATCGCGCCGGCGCGAGGCCGGATCAGGCCGGAGATCACCCGCATCAAGGTCGTCTTGCCGGCGCCGTTGGGGCCGATCACGCCCACCGCCTCGCCCGCCCTGACGTCGAGGCTGACGCCGAACAGCGCCTGGAAGGTTCCGTAGCCCGCATCGACCGATTTCAGCTCAAGCATGCGCGCGCTCCGCCTAACGACGCGCTTCCGCCGCTGCGGCCTGGGTCGCATCGGCGTCGGTGCCGAGATAGACCTCGACCACCCGCGGATCGTTCGACACCTCGCTCGGCAACCCTTCCGAAATCTTCTCGCCGTGATCCAGCACCATCACGCGATCGACCACGCGCATCAGCACGCCCATGATGTGCTCGACCCAGATGATGGTGATGCCGAGCTCGTCGCGGATCTTGCGCAGCATGTCGGCCGCCTGGTCCATCTCGGTCTCGTCGAGCCCGCCCAGACTTTCGTCGGCCAGCAGCAGCTTCGGCCCGGTCGCCAGCGCCTTGGCGAGTTCCAGCTTCTTCAGGCCGGCCGCGCCCAGCCCGTCGACGCTCGGCGGCGCGGTCCGTCGGCAGGCCGACCATGGCGAGCGCGCGTTCCGCCGCCTCCGCGGCCTTGGCGCGGCTGTGCCGGCCCTGCCCGAAGTAGCCGGCCAACGCCACATTCTCGAACATCGTCAGCCGGTGGAACGGTCGCGGAATCTGGAAGGTCCGGCCGATGCCGCGATTGATGATCCGGTGCGGCGCGAGACCCGCAGATCTCGGCGCCGGCGAACTTGATCGAACCCGCCGACGGCGCGAACGTGCCGGAGAGCATGTTGAAGATCGTGCTCTTGCCCGAGCCGTTCGGGCCGATCAGGCCGAGAATCTCGCCCTGATCGACCTTGAACGACACCTTGTTGACGGCCGTGAAACCGCCAAACCGCTTTACCAAGCCCTCAACTACCAGCACGACGGTCCCTTCTGTTGGCGAGAGCGTTTTCGAGCGAAGTGGGTACCGGTTCGCGTAAGGAAAACGCGTCAAAACAAAAGACTGGAGCCTCGGTTCCGATGCAATCAGAACCGAAGGCTCCAGGGATCGCCTACTTGTAGCTGTAGGTCGTGCCCGCCGGCAGCGGCAGCACGGCCTCGCGTTGCGCCTGGCTCTTCGGCCACACCACATAGGACTTGTCGTCGACGTACTGGATGACCACCGGGAACGAGCGTTCGTTCTGCCCGGCCATCGGGGTGCCTTCGCCATAGAATTTGACGCCGAAGCCGAGCATGGTGCCGCCTTCGGGAATATCGACGTCCAGCGCCGCCTTGCGCAGGGCATCGGGATCGACGCCGCCGTATTTCTTGATGGCGCGCGGCAGCACGTCGGTCAGGAAGACGTAGGTGTTCGAGGCGGCCATGCCGACATGGGCCGAGCGGATGGCAACGCCCGGCTTCAGCTTGTCGAACTCCTCGCCGACCATCTTGATGACCGGCGGCAGCTTGGGATCCATGGTTTTCTGGTTCGCGAGCCAGATCGAGATCGGATCGGTGTTGAAGACATAATTGACGTCGTTGCCGAGGCCTTCCTTCAGCTTCTCGTACACGCCGTAGCCGGCGCCATGGCCGACCAGGGCGCCGAATTTCAGCCCCTGTTCGCGCGCCTGGCGCAACAGCAGCGTGATGTCGGGATTGTAGCCGGTGTGGAAGATCACATCGGGCCGGGCCCGCTTCAGCTTGGTCACCAGCGCGGAGAGATCGGGCGCGGTGGCCGAATAGCCTTCCTTCAGCACGACATTGAAGCCGGCCTTCTTGGCGCCAGCCTCGTTGCCCTTCGCCACGTCGACGCCATAGGCGCCATCCTCGTGGATGATGGCGACGCGCAGGTCCTTCGGCTCCTTGCCGAACTTGGACTTGCGCGTTCTGGGCGATGAAGTCCATCGTCATCAGGCCGAACTGGTCGCCGCTCGCCTGCGGACGGAAGACATATTTGTAGTTCTTGTTGTCGAGCACCGCCGAGGAAATGCAGGTGGTGATCCACATGAATTTCTTGAGCTGCTCGACGCGGGCGGCCACCGGCACGCACTGCGCCGACGAGAAGAAGCCGAGCAGCATGTCGACCTTTTCCTGCTCGAGCAGCCGGACCGCCTCGTTGATGGCGACATCGGGCTTGCTCTGGGCATCGGCGTAGACCGCCTCGACCTTGTAGCCCTCGACCCCGGTCTTGCGTAACTGGTCGAGCATGATCTTGGCGCCGATATATTGCAGCTCCGAACCGCCGCCCGCGAGCGGGCCGGTCAGGTCGAAAATCACGCCGATCTTGATTTTCTTTTCCTGGGCCTGGGCGGAAACCGCCATGCCCAGCACCGCTACCGCGGCAATCAGCCCTCCGAGCAGGCGGGCAGCCTTACGCACCAGCATCGAAACCTCCCCTGGAAATTTGTGCATTGCGTTTCTTGATTATTGTTGATGGCCATCACATGGGGAGGGTCGACCGATGTCAAGCGCCTTGCGTCGCTCGCGCGTCGCCAGAACGTCGAACGTCGTGCCACCGGGTTGTGGGAAGACCGAAGAGCGCTTTTCCCGCGAGCGCATGCGCGTTCATGAATCGAGGCCCGGCATCGCGGGACGCGCAGAAAATGTAGACCGCCGCCAGCTGTGAAACTTCAGCCCATCGACGATTTTGCCGATCACCTTGCGCCCGCGCGCGTGGCGGACCGAGCAGATCGGGATCGGCGCGGGACGTCTGACGTCCTACGATTGCCGCAGGGCTTTCAGCGCATAGACCCTGCTTCGCAGGAGGCCCGCTGCAATCATCCCGACCAGCATGGCGGCAACAAACAGCAGGACTTTCGGTTCCAAGGTCGCGAGATCGGCAAGGGCCGGACCGGGGCAGATGCCTGCGAGGCCCCAGCCCACGCCAAACAGCGCGGCGCCGCCGACCAGCGGCAAGTCGATCTGTTGCCGGGTCGGCAGATGGAACCTGTCGTCGGCCACAGGCGAGCGGACGGCGAAAAATCCACCTGTAGCCCAATGTCGTAACGGCAAGACCGCCAGCCATCACAAACATCAGGGTCGGGTCCCAGTTGCCTGCGACATCGAGGAAGTTGAGAACCCGCGCCGGGTTGACCATGTCGGAGAGGGTGAGCCCGACGCCGAAGATGACTCCAGCCAAAAGCGAGAAAATCAGGGTCATGTCGAATGCCTAGATCATGTGACGGATGATGAAAACGGTCGCCGCGCCGGTGGCGAGGAAAGTCACCGTTGCAACGACGGAACGCATCGAAAACCGGGCCAGGCCGCAAATGCCGTGACCGCTGGTACAGCCGGACCCGACGATCGATCCAAAGCCGACGATGAAACCCGCGATGATCGTCGTCGGCGTGGTCGCCGGAAAACTCGTGCCGCTCCAGTCCTTCAGGCCGATCGCCGTGACGAGCAGCGCGCCCAGAGGCAAGCCCAACGAGGAAGGCCAGGCGCCACGACCTGCCCGCCGCGTCGCCCGCGGTCATGGCGTTCAGGGCGATACCGCACACGCCGGCGATGCGGCCGATGGTGAGCATCAGAACGATCGCCGAGAGGCCAATGAAAGCCCCGCCGACAAGGCCTGAAACCGGTGCAAAACTCGTCATGGTATCCTGCTTCGTTAGGTCATCTGCTCCGACAGCGTATCGCGGATCTATCTGCCGGAACAGCCAAAAATACTGGAATCACGCGGAAGAGGCCAAAGCGCATAATGTCGGCGATTTGTCAAAACAGCCGGCCGCAGTTTGTGTGGACAGGTCCTGGCCGTTAGCTGTGAAACTTCAATCCGTCGACGATCTTGTCGATCACCTTGCGCTCGGCGCGCATGGCAAGCCCGACCAGATTGAGATCGGCGCGGGCGACCGCCCTCACCGCCTCGCGGTTGGCGGCGTCATGCGTGGTCCTGAACATGTCCTCGGTGTAGACCGCGGGCCGCACGTTGCGCGCCAGCGCGCGTTCGAGCGCACGCGTCAGCGCCGCCCGATCGGCGCCGTAGATCAGGATCGGCTGGCCGATCAGCGACAGATATCTGGTGCCGGAGCCGTCTTCGTAAGGCTCGCCGATGCATTCGGGAAATGCCGCCGCTATCCCTGAGGTCAGGAAGGACGCGACGTTGAGTTTCTGCCACGCTTCGAGGTCGGTCCGGATCACGACCGCGATCTTGGTATCGAATTGCATGATTTGTTTTTCCACCGTCATTCCGGGGCGCGTCGAAGACGCGAGCCCGGAATCTCAAGATTCCGGGTTCGATGCTTCGCATCGCCCCGGAATGACATCCTAAGTTCTACCCCTGGCGTCGCAGGCCCAGGCGCGGATCACGCATTCCTTGCCGCCGAATTCGTAGCATTTGCGGGTGGCTTCGTTGAGCGAACTCGAAATGCGCGGCTTGACCGCGTAACCGTGCGCGCCGCAGGGATTGGTCATGTCGACCGAGCGCGGCACAGGCGCGCTTCATCGTCACCGCGGTGCAGTCGCCCTTGCACTGCTTGAGCGCCGCGGCGCGCGCCGGTCTCGCCGGATAGTCATAGGCCTGGCCGTAGGCGCCGCATTTGCCGATCGCGAACGCACCCGCGCCCATCGACGAAGCGCGGCGCCGAGATCGTCGCGCAGCATGAACAGCGCGCGGCGTTGCGCGGCGGCAGTCGAAACGATCAAAATCCCCTCCCCGAGGCCAGCCGCGCAAATCTACGAGGGACGTTTCGACTTGGTGAACGGGAGATTGAAACTAGCGCCTGCCTAGCCCGCCGCGCGCCTCGAGCGCCTGCGGTGTGTCGATATCGAGAAACGCGCCGTGGCCCTCGACCGGGACTTCCGCCACCGCCTCGCTGTGTTTGCCGATCAGATGGCGGGCGCCGATGTCGCCGTCGAGCGTCATCAGCTCGTTGAAGAAACGGCGCGACCACAATACCGGATTGCCGCGCCGGCCGTCGCTGACGGGCACCGCGATCAGACTGCCGCGATCCGGCGCAAAGGCCTCGATCAGCCGGTCGATCAGATGCGCATCGATCAGCGGCATGTCGCCAAGGCAGATCACCGCGCCGTCGGCATTTTGCGGCACCGCCGCGATGCCGGCCTTGACCGAACCGGCGAGGCCTTCGGCGAAATCCGGATTGTGCGCGAAGGTCACTTTAAGTCCGCGCAAGGCCTTCTGGACCTCGTCGGCCTGATGGCCGGTGACGACGATCACGCCTTGCGCTTTCGAGGCCAGCGCCTGCTCGGTCACGATGCGCACCAGCGGCTTGCCGCCGAGTTCGGCCAACAGCTTGTTGGGACCGCCCATCCGGGTCGAGCGTCCGGCCGCGAGAATGATCGCGGCCACATTGCGGTTGTCGTCGGGGCTGAGGCTCTCGCGCGGCTGCGGCCGCGTCACGATTTCCATCAACAGCCCGCCGACGCCCATGCCGGTGAGCTCGGCGCGCGTGACCTTGAGGCCCGCCAACAGGCGCATCAGCACCCAGTCAAAGCCGTTCTCCACCGGCGAGCGCGCGCAGCCCGGCGCGCCCAGCACCGGCACGCCGCCGGCACTGCCGATCAGCAGCAGGTTGCCGGGATCGACCGGCATGCCGAAATGCTCGATGGCGCCGCCGATGCCCGAGATCGCCGCCGGAATCACGTCGCGCCGGTCGGCGATCGCCGACGCCCCGAACACGATCACCAGCTCCGCGCCGAGCCCGAGCAATTCCTTGATCGCCGCCTTCAGCGCCGCCTCGTCATGCGGCACGCGGCGCTCGGCCATGATGGCGGCGCCGGCGGGCGCCAGCCGCTCCGCGGTCACCCGCAGCGTCTTCTCCACCACCTTCGGCGCCAGCCCCGGCAGCAAGGTCGAGACGATGCCGACCCGCTTGATGACATAGGGCGCGATCCGCAGCGCGCCGCCGCTGGCCGCCAGCACCGCCGCATCCCGCAGCTTCGCTTCAACCCCGAACGGAATGAGCTTTACGGTCGCGACCATCTCGCCTTCGACCACCGGCTTGAAGGCGGCAAGCGTGGCGAAGGTGATGGCTTCATCGACGCCGTTGATGCGGTCGACCTTGGCGCGGTCCACCACCAGCACGCCGGCTTTGGCAGCGAACAGATTGGCGCGGCCGGTAAAGGCGCGCTCGACATGGATGCCGTCGCCGGCCACCGCCTGCGCGATGCTGGCGGCGGCGACGTCCTCGGAGACGTCGCCGTCTTCGAGCCGCACCACGACGATTTCCTTGACGCCGGCGCGGTTCAGCGCCTCGACCTCGGCGGGGCCGATCGTGGTGCCTTTCTTCAGCACCAGCGATCCCTGACGCAGCGTGTGGACGGTGACGCCGCCGATCGCATCCTCCGGACTGGCGGGGCCGAATTTCATGCGGCGGCCTCTTTGGCCTCTTTCGGCAACCGCAGCTGCGCGGTGATCTCGGCCATGATCGCGACCGCGATCTCCGACGGCGAGACCGCGCCGATCGGCAAGCCGATCGGCGCGTGAATGCGGGCGATGTCGCTGTCCTTCGCGCCTTGCGCCTTCAGGCGCTCGGCGCGCTTGGCGTGGGTCTTCCGCGAGCCCAGCGCGCCGATATAGAAGCAGTCGCGCTGGAAGGCGTGCAGCAGCGCCGGATCGTCGATCTTGGGATCGTGGGTCAGCGCCACGAACGCGGTGTAGTGGTCGACATTGAGCGGCGGCAGCGCCACGTCGGGCCATTCCGCGATCAGCGGCACATCCGGAAATCGCTCGGGGCTCGCGAAGGCGGTGCGCGGATCCACCACCGTCACGTCATAGTCCAGCGAGCGCGCCAGCGGCGCCAGCGCCTGGCTGATATGAACCGCGCCGACGATGACGAGCCGGGCGGTCGGCGCATAGACGTTGAGAAACAGTTTCTTGCCGCCGGCCTCGATCATGCCGCTCTTGCCCATGCGCAACTGTTTTGCCAGTTCGGCGCGCAACGGATCGGCGGCGAAGTCGGCGGCCTTGACCAGCCGCTGCTCGCCATTGGTGGTATCGGTGACGACAATCACCGGCCGCCGCGCGGCGCGCTCGGCATTGACCTGATGCAGCGTCTCGAGCTTCACGACTAGTGCCCCGTTTCCGAAGTTCGTAAACCATCGCAGCACCCACTGTACGAACTTCGGAAACAATGGGGCACTAGTAACTCAAAATTCTGGTAGTGCCGCTTTTCGATTTGAAGTTCCTGCTCCGGACTCGCAGCATTCACTGCAGGAACTTCAAATCGCGGCACTACCCACTTTCTCGACGAACACCCGGATGGTGCCGCCGCAGGACAGGCCGACATTCCAGGCGGTCTCGTCGGCGACGCCGAATTCGAGCATCTTCGGCTTGCCGCTGGCGATCACATCCAGCGCTTCGGTGACGACAGCGCCCTCGACGCAGCCGCCGGACACCGAGCCCAGAAACGTGCCGTCGTCGTTGATGACGAGGCTCGAGCCCGCCGGCCGCGGCGCCGAGCCCCAGGTCTCGACCACGGTGGCGAGCGCGACGCCGTGACCGGCCTTCTGCCAGTCCTCAGCCGCTTTCAGAATGTCTTCGTCGCGATTGAGCATGGGAGCCTCTTTCAAGCTGCGGATCGGATCAGGCTGCGGTGATGCACCGGCGGCACCGAGGACAGCGCCGATATCAGCCCCTCGATCGAACTCAAATTATGCACCGGGCGGAATTCGTCAACGTGCGGCAGCATCATTTTGATGCCCTGCGCCTTGGCCTCGAAGCCGCCGTAGCGCAGAAGCGGATTGAGCCAGATCAGCCGGCGGCAGGACCGGTGCAGCCGGTCCATCTCGAACGCCAGCCTGGCGTCGGCCTCGCGCTCCAGCCCGTCGGAGATCAGGAGCACGATCGCGCCCTGCCCGAGCACCCGCCGGCCCCACAATTTGTTGAAGCTATGCAGCGAGGTGGCGATGCGGGTGCCGCCGGCCCAGTCCTCCACCGTCGACGAACAGCTCGCCAGCGCCTCGTCGGGATCCCGCGCCCGCAAGCTGCGCGTCACATTGGTCAGGCGGGTGCCGAACAGGAACACCGACACGCGCTTGCGCGCATCGGTGATGGCATGCAGGAAATGCAGGAACAGCCGGGTATACTCGCTCATCGAGCCGGAGATATCGAGCAGCGCCACGATCGGCGCCGGCTTGTCGATCCGCCCGAGCCGATGGATATCGATGATGTCGCCGCCGGTGCGCAAGGACCCGCGCAGGGTGCGGCGCATGTCGAGCCGCAAGCCCCGCGCGTCCGGCTGATAGCGGCGGGTGCGCAACTCGGCCTGCGGCAGTTTCATCTGCGCGATGGCGCGGGTCACTTCCGCGATCTCGGCCGCGCTCATCTGCGCGAAATCCTTCTTCTGCAGCACTTCCTTGTCGGACACCGAAAGCCTGAGCTCCTGCTCCTGGGCCTGCGGCGTCTCGCTCATCTGCGGCTGCGACAGCGCCTCCTGGACCCGGCGCGAGGCCGGCGGCGGCTTCTTCTTGGCGTGATCCGGCAGCGGCACCGAATCCAGCATGTGCTTCCAGTCCTCGGCGGCGCGGAAGAACAGGTCGAAGGCCTGCGCGAATATCAGCGCATGCTCGTGGCGCTTGACGAAGATCGCCTCCAGGGTGGTGAAGACGTCGGCGCGGTTGCCGATCTCGATCACCTGCAGCGCGTTCAAGGCATCGATGACGGCGCCGGGCCCGACCGGAATTCCGGCCGCGCGCAGCGCCCGGGCAAAGCCGATGACGTTGTCGGCCATTTGGCCGGTCGGGGGCGAGAGATGATTGATGGCCATCGGACAACCCGGTCTGCGATTTACCCAAAGAGGCGGTGCGCCCCCTCTCCCGTAGGGAGAGGGTTGGGGTGAGGGGTTACGGTCTATCGTTAGGCTGTAACCCCTCACCCGGCGCTGCGCGCCGACCTCTCCCGATGGGAGAGGTAAAACGAGCCTGCGGCATCACTCCCTCGAACGAACTAATTCTCGCTCGTCGCCTCTTTCAAAACCTTCTGCAGCGTGTCGCCCTGCATCCGCGCGATGTCGTCCTGGTATTTCAAGAGCGCGCCGAGCGTATCGCCGACCACCTGCGGGGTCAGCGAGCGGGCGTCGAGTTCGGTCAGCGCGGTGGCCCAGTCGATGGTCTCGGCGACGCCGGGCGACTTGTAGAAATCCTGCTCGCGCAGCGCCTGCACGAAGCGGACGACCTGCTGCGACAATTTCGCGGAAATGCCGGGCACGCGCGATTTGACGATCGCGAGCTCGCGCTCGGCGGTGGGATAATCCACCCAGTGATAGAGACAGCGGCGCTTCAGCGCGTCGTGAATTTCGCGGGTGCGGTTCGAGGTGATGATGACGATCGGCGGATGCGGCGCCTTCACGGTGCCGAGTTCGGGGATCGTCACCTGGAAGTCGCTGAGAATTTCCAGAAGATACGCCTCGAACGCCTCGTCGGCGCGGTCGAGTTCGTCGATCAGGAGCACCGGCGGCCCGGCGACATCCGGCTCCAGCGCCTGCAGCAGCGGCCGCTTGATCAGATAGCGCTCGGCGAAGATGTCCGAGGACAGCTGGTCGCGATCGGTATCGCCGGCCGCTTCCGCAAGCCGGATCGCGATCATCTGCGCCGCGCTGTTCCACTCATAGACCGCGGACGCGACGTCCAGTCCTTCGTAGCACTGCAGCCGGATCAGCCTTCGCCCGAGTGCCGCCGACAGCACCTTGGCGATTTCGGTCTTGCCGACGCCGGCCTCGCCTTCGAGAAACAGCGGCCGGCCCATGCGCAGCGACAGATACGTCACCGTCGCCAGCGAGCGCTCGGCGAGATAGCCGTGCGAGGTCAGCAGCTCGAGCATCGCATCGACGGAAGTGGGCAGCGCCGATGCACTCATGGGAGAGCCAGTCTCGATGCACCAGGAATTGGCAATGTCAGGCTTTGCCGGTCGCGGCTTCGACGGCGCGGCGCGCCAGCACCGCGATCAGATGCGCGCGATATTCGGCGCTGCCGTGCAGGTCGCTGTTCAACCCGTCCGCCGGCACCGTCAAGCCGTCGAGCGCCTTGGGCGAGAAGCGCTTCTTCAGGGCTTCCTCGAACGAGGTGACGCGGAACACGCCTTCGGAGCCGGCGCCGGTGACGGCGACGCGGACATCCGACGGACGCTTGGCGACGAACACCCCGACCAGCGCGTAGCGCGAGGCCTGGTTGCGGAATTTGACGTAGGCGGCCTTCTTCGGCAGCGGGAACATCACCCTGGTGATGATCTCGTCGCTCTCCAGCGCGGTCGTGAACAGCCCCTGGAAGAATTCTTCCGGCTTCAGCCGGCGCTTGTTGGTGACGATGGTGGCGCCGAGCGCGAGGCAGGCCGCGGGATAATCGGCGGTGGGATCGTTGTTGGCGAGCGAGCCGCCGATGGTGCCCTTGTGGCGCACCGCGGGATCGCCGATCATGCCGGCGAGTTCGGCCAGCGCCGGGATCGCCTCGCCGACGATGGCCGACGTCGCGACAGCGGTGTGGGTGGCGGTGGCGCCGATCACCAGCGAACGGCCCTTCATCTCGATGCGGTCGAGCCCCTCGATATGGGAGAGGTCGACCAGATGCGGCGGGCTGGCGAGCCGCTGCTTCATGACCGGCAGCAGGGTATGGCCGCCGGCGATCACCTTGGCGTCTTCGTTCTTGACCAGCAGATTGGCGGCCTGCCGCACGGTCGCCGGACGATGATATTTGAATTCGTACATGAGGTATTCCTAATCGCCGTGCGATGACGCAGTTACGCGAGATCGGACTTCGCCATCGCCTTGGCGCCCGCCGCGATCGATTGAACGATGTTCTGGTAGCCGGTGCAGCGGCAGAGATTGCCTTCGAGCTCTTCGCGGATGGTGTGGTCGGAGAGATCGTGGCCCTTGCGGTGGACCAGATCGACCGCGGTCATGATCATGCCGGGCGTGCAGAAGCCGCATTGCAGGCCGTGATGCTCGCGGAACGCCTCCTGCATCGGATGCAGCGGCGCGCCGTCGGCGGCAAGCCCCTCGATGGTCCTGACCTCATGGCCGTCGGCCATGACCGCGAGCGTGGTGCAGGACTTGACCGCCTTGCCGTCGAGATGCACGACGCAGGCGCCGCATTGCGAGGTGTCGCAGCCGACATGGGTGCCGGTCAGCCGCAGATTCTCGCGCAGGAACTGCACCAGCAGCGTCCGGGGGTCGACATTGGCGTTGACGGGATTACCGTTCACAATCAGGGAAATCTTGGCCATTCAGCACTCTCTTCATCTGCGCTGCTGCATTGCACGGCAGCACAGTCATTAAAATCATTGCAAGGCCATAATATGGGCCATCCCGGCAATGAGCAACCTCACCTTGGGCATAGCCTGATATGACCTGGCGGGGCTTTCGCCGGCCTTTTTCGAGCGACCAGCCTTTCAGGGACTAGCCTTGCACCGCCTTGGCGAAATTCGCGAAAAACTCGTCGGCCAGTTTCTTGGCCGCACCGTTGATCAGCCGCTGACCGAGCTGGGCCAGCTTGCCGCCGATCTGCGCCTCGACGTCGTAGGTCAACAGCGTGCCGCCGTCCTTTTCGGCCAGCGCCACCGTCGCGCCACCCTTGGCGAAGCCGGCGACGCCGCCCTCGCCTTCGCCCGATATCTTGTAGCCATTGGGCGGATCGAGATCGCTCAGCGTCACCCGGCCCTTGAAGCGGGCCGACACCGGCCCGACCTTCATCTTGGCGACCGCGCGGAAGCCGTTGTCCTCGGTCTTCTCCAGTTCCTCGCAACCGGGAATGCAGGCCTTGAGCACTTCCGGATCGTTCAGTTTGGCCCACACCGCCTCGCGCGGCGCCGCAAGCTGAACCTCGCCATTCATCGTCATGGCCATGGGGTGCCTCCCGGATCGCTTCGTCTGTTGCCCCCAAGTAAAGCACGCCTGGCCCAAAAGGAAGAGGACGGATGGATGATGAGCGATGCATATTCGCAGCGCAGCAGGCTGGCGCGAACGCTTTGGGATTGGCAGAGGCAGGCGGGGGTGGTTAGGTCGCGCGCAACATGGCGACAAGACACTTGCGAAATAAGACACCTGGAGAAGTCCGATGCCGATGATCGATGCCGACGGTTGCCTGCTCAACGTATCCGTCGAGGGCCGCGACGGCGGACCGACCCTGATGCTGTCGAATTCGCTGGGCTGCACCCTGCAGATGTGGGAGCCGCAGATGAAGGCGCTCACGCAGCTGTTTCGCGTGATCCGCTATGACCGGCGCGGCCACGGCAAATCCGGCGTGCCGCCCGGCCCCTATTCCATGGAGCGCTTCGGCCGCGACGTGCTGGCGATCCTCGACGACCTCAACATCGAGAAGGTGCACTGGTGCGGACTGTCGATGGGCGGCATGGTCGGACAATGGCTGGGGGCCAACGCGCCGGAGCGGTTCGGCAAGATCATTCTCTCCAACACCGCCTGCTACTATCCCGATCCGACCAACTGGCTGAACCGCATCAAGGCGGTGAAGGAAGGCGGCATCGCCGCGGTCGCCGACACCATCATCGCCGGCTGGCTGACGGCCGATTTCCGCGAACGCGAGCCGCAGATCACGGCGAACATGAAGGCGATGCTGCTGGCGTCCCCGGTGCAGGGCTATCTCGCCTGCTGCGAGGCGCTGAGCACGCTCGATCAGCGCGCGCTGCTGCCGAAGATCAAGAGCCCGACGCTGGTGATCGCCGGGCGCCACGACATGTCGACGCCGATCGCGGCCGGCGAATTCATCCGCAGCCAGATTCCCGGCGCCAGCCTGACCATCCTCGACGCCGCGCATATTTCCAATGTCGAACAGCCGCACGCCTTCACCGACGCCGTGGTCGGCTTCCTGACGCAACGCTAGGACCAGAACTCGCCGATGGGCGATTGTCGGGGAGTTAGGGCTGCTGAAGGGTGAGCGTGTCCGGCGTCGCGCTGCGACCGGTCTCCGGCTGCGCAGGACGTTCGACCAGCAACACGATCGCGGTGCCGAGCAGCATCAACAGTTCGGTCGCATGCAGCCGAAGCGCCTGGGTCTCGCCGACCTGGGACGCCATCACCATGCTGGCAAAACTGATCACGCTGCCGATGGCAAGCGCCAGGCCGAGGGCTTCGTCGCAGCCGCCGGTCTTGCGGATCGAGGCGCGGGTGATGAGAACGATAAAGATCGCGAAAAACGCGACCACGGTGAGCTTGCCCAGCGCCAGCAGCCAGGCGACGCGGATCGTATTGATCGCCGCCAGTTGCAGATGATCGCTGATGAACAATGCGACCGCTATGTTCGGCCGCTCATAGAGGCCGTGGATCGGCGAAACCATGATCTTGAAGGCGACGATGGTCCAGGTCGGAATGAAATAGGCCGCGAGCAACGCGCCGTTGAATGAGCTGATCCGCCAGTTTGTGGACATTGTCGCTTCCCGCTTTTTCCGCTGACTTCCGAAGGGAAGCGGCGGCTTTGCGGCCGAGGTAACGCGCTTAAACTGCGACGGGCAATTTAAACCCTTTATTTACCTTAATTGCCGGGACGGCCGGAACCGGCGGGGCCGCGCTTGGCGCGGTCCCGCTGGCGCTTTTTCGCGTATCGAGGATCAGGAACGCGGTTTCCGGCCCGTAATCATCGATTTCACCAGGTTCTCTCCATGCATGAAACTGGAGAAGAGAACGCCGAGAACGTGGAAGACGACGAGCCCCACGGTCAAATTGGCGAACGCTTCATGGATTTCTTCGACCCACTTGGCGCCCCAGAATGCGTCGGTTGTCATCATGTAGCCGGTGATACCGGTTGCCGAGAGCATCACCAGAAGCCCGACGATCATGGCCCCGCCAGCAGGATTATGGCCGAGATACCGCGGCGCCCTGAACAGGGCCACGTCGCGCAGATAGGCGAGGATCTCCCGCGGCGACCGGACGAAGTTGCTGAACCGCGCATGGCGGGGGCCGACGAATCCCCAGACGATGCGCAATGCAATCAGCCCGGCAATGGCGTAGCCGGCGGCGATGTGCACCCGCCCGGCGTCCTCGCCGGTCGCGTACGCCGCCAGGAACAGCGTCGCCAGCGACCAATGAAACACCCGCACGAAGGGGTCCCAGACCTTGATCGCGGCCGGCGGCGTAACGCCGCCGGCTCCGATCGTGTTGTCAACGGTGCTCATTGCGGCGCCATCAGAGCTGGCCGGCGATCTGGCCGTTGGTCGGATCGACGAACAGCTCGACCCGGTTGCCGCCCTTATCGAGCGTATACAGCTCGCCGCAGGCATTTTTCAGCTTCGCCTTCTGCACCTTGTAGCCGAGGGCCTCGACCTTGCCCTGCAGGGCCTCAAGCGAGAGCCACTGGTTCTGCGGAGCAGCCGTACATGGTTTGCCGAGGCTGCCCGCTTGCGCGGAGCTTGCCATGCCGAGCATCGCGAGGGCGATTGCGAAAACCGAAATCTTCACCAAGGCCGCAATACCGAACATCCCGGCAGCCATCTTGAAGGATGAGTTGTTAGCCATTTTCTGGTCTCCCGTGCTGGAGGTCCAGCCGCACCATGCGGCGGACGATGGCAGACCGTGCCAGAGTGGCGCTGACGGCAGCCTGTTGATCCATGTCAGGGTCTTGTCAGTAATCCCGACAGCCGGAAAACACGGAAGCCGGCAGCATGGCCGCCGGCTTCCTTCGCGATCAGATCTTTGCACCATGCGCACAGGTCGGCTGCGGTCAGTCGCCCTTTGCGAGCCGCCGCCGCAAATAATCGCCGATCAGAATTGTCGTCGGTTGTGCTATTTCAAAATCGTTGAGACTTTGAATCGCGACCCGGGTTGCAAGCTGAATCAGCTCTTCATCGTGAACGGTTTTGCCGGCCTCGATCAATTCGTTCATTAACGACGTGATCTGCATGTGGTCATTCTGCAATTCCGGGAGTGCCGCCTTGGTACGGTCCGCCATCGCGATCGCGGGCTCCATGTCCTTCGAAATCGCACCCTTGGCGATTTGGGGAAGCAGCGCGAGCGGGGGCAGCACGAATGCTTCTTCCTTGGCATAGTGGGCTTTGATGACGATCAATGCCTTTTGTACGGCAGCGATATGGTCAACTTCACGCTTCGCGAAGCTTGTCAGCTCCTTGACGATCTGCTCGTGCTCATAACGAACGGATTGAGGAATTTGCAGTGCTGATTGTTCTGCTGCGCCGGCCGTAGCCGCCGTTCCAGCCATCAGAATCGATGCCAAGGCCGCAATACCGAGCACCCCGGCAGCCATCTTGAAGGATGAGATCTTAGCCATTTTCTGGTCTCCCGCGCTGGAGGTCCCACCGCACCATGCGGCGGACGATGAGGGGACCGTGCCTGAGCGGCGCTGACGGCTGCCTGTTGATCCATGTCAGCAACCTGTCAGGTCGCTTCCGGCATACTGCCGTGGACAATTTGGTGTCACAGGCCATGCGCTCGGGTCGGACTGCAACGGTATTGGCGATGGTGCTCGCGGCAGCCGCGCTGATTGCGGCCGCGCCGCGGGTGGCGGACGCGCGTGATCAGGACGAGCTGCGCCGCGACGAGGTCCGCCGCGCGGTCGAGACCGGCGAGATCCATTCCCTGGCGGACATCCTCAACACCCTGCGCGGCAAGCTGCCCGGCGAGGTCGCCGGCGTCGAGATCGAACACAAGGACGGTCGCTGGCGCTACGAATTCCGCGTCGTCGACAGCCAGGGCCGGCTGTTCGAAGTCTATGTCGACGCCCGCAGCGGCGAGATCGAGCGTATCAAGGAGAAGTGATGCGTGTACTTCTTGTCGAGGACGACCGGCGGATCGCATCGGATGTTGCGCGCGCGCTCGAAGCCGCGGGTTACGTGGTGGAGACCGTACGCGACGGCGAAGAAGCCTGGTTCCGCGGCGACACCGAGGATTATGGCGCGGTCATCCTCGATCTCGGGCTGCCGGGCATGGACGGGCTTGCCGTGCTCAAGCGCTGGCGCGCGAACGGCCGTCATATGCCGGTGCTGGTCCTGACCGCGCGCGCGAGCTGGGCCGAGCGCGTCGACGGAATCGACGCCGGCGCCGACGATTACCTGCCGAAGCCGTTCCGGATCGAGGAATTGCTGGCACGGCTGCGCTCGATCATCCGCCGCTCCGCCGGCCACGCATCGTCGGTGGTCTCCGCCGGCGACATCACGCTGGATGAACGGCAGATGCGAGTGAGCGTGCGCGGCGTGCCGATCGCGATGTCGCCGCTCGAGTATCGCCTCATCGCCTACCTGCTGCGCCACCGCGGCCGCGTGGTATCGCAACACGAGCTCGACGAAAACGTATATGGCCACGGCGAAGATCACGATTCCAATGCTCTGGAAGTATTGATCGGTCGCGTGCGCAAGAAATTGGGACCCGATCTGATCGAGACGCGCCGCGGCTTCGGCTACATCGTGCCGGAGACGCCTGCATGAGATTGGGATCGCTGCGGCTGCGGCTTGTTGCCGGCGGGATCATCGCCATCCTGGTGGCGCTGACGATTGCCGGCGCCGGGCTGATCCTGCTGTTCGAGCGTCACCTCACCCGCAGCATGGCCGACGATCTCGATGTGCAACTCAAGCAACTGCTCGCCGGCGTGGATGTTGATCAGGACGGCAACCTCGTGGTGACCCGGGCGCCCACCGATCCGCGCTTCGCCGATCCGCTGTCGGGACTTTACTGGCAGCTGGCGGACGATCGCGGCCAATTTCTGCGCTCGCGCTCGCTATGGGATACAACGCTGCGGCTGCCTGCCGACGAGCTGTCGCCG
The DNA here is from genome assembly GCA_963825105.1 of uncultured Alphaproteobacteria bacterium. GTDB lineage: Bacteria > Pseudomonadota > Alphaproteobacteria > Rhizobiales > Xanthobacteraceae > Bradyrhizobium. The sequence goes on along the minus strand of CAWGSB010000009.1, from coordinate 450,862 downwards.
GGCGAGGTTCATCATCACGAAACGCTGGGTCCCGCCAATGCCCCTGTGCTGATCGCCGAGCGCAAGGTCCTGCTCACGATCGGCGATCGGCGTGTGCCGGTACGCGTCGCCATCGCCACCGATCTTACCCGCGTCGCGGCAGCCGCCTCCGCCTTCGCCAGGGATCTCGCCATCGCGCTCGGGCTTTTGGGTCTGGTGCTGGTGATCGCCACATCGGTTCAAGTCGGGCTCGGCCTGCGCCCTCTCGACGCGCTTCGCCGCGGCGTTGCCGATATCCGATCCGGGCGACGCCATCATCTGCCGGCCGGGGTGCCGGCCGAAGTTCGGCCGCTGGTCGAGGAGGTCAATGCGCTGCTCGATGCCCAGGAGCGGGAGATCGAGCGTTCGCGCAGCCGGGCGGCCGATCTCGCCCATGGGCTCAAGACGCCGCTTGCCGCGCTCGCTGCCGACGCCGCCCGGCTGCGCGACCGCGGCGAAACGGCCCTCGCGCAGGATATCGAGGCGGTGGGCGACGCCATGAGCCGCCACGTCGACCGCGAGCTGGCGCGGGCCCGTGTGCGCAGCGCCGTCAGACACTGGGACAGCCATTTCACCGCGCTAGCGCCGCTCGTGCGCTCGCTCGTTGCCACATTGTCGCGCACGCCTTTCGGCATGCGCGTCACCTTCGAGCAGCACATTGCCGATGATCTGCAGGTGCCGCTCGACCGCACCGACCTTGCCGAGGTGCTGGGCAATTTGCTCGAGAATGCCGCGCGCCATGCCGCACAGCGTGTCCGCATCAGCTTCGATTCCGCGGGATCGATCGTCATCGAGGATGATGGCCCGGGAATCCCGCCGGCCGAATGGCCGCGTGTGCTCGAGCGCGGCACACGCCTCGACGAGCGCGGCGAAGGCGCGGGCCTCGGCCTGGCCATCGTCCAGGACGTGCTCAATGCCTATGGCTGGCGATTAGACTTGGCCAAATCGCCATTAGGCGGCCTGAAAGCGACCATCGCGCCGGCGGCCGCCAGCTAAGGCTTTCCGCAGCGGCGTTCCAAAAAGAAAAGTCCCGCCTTTCGGCGGGACCTTCGCTGCTCTCGCTTTCAGTCTTTCGTCTGAACTAGCGGCCGCCCTTGCCTTGCTGGTTCGGGTTCTGGCCCTGACGGCTCGGATCCTGCTGCTGCTGGCCGGGCTTCTGGCCGCCGCCCTGCTGCTGGCCGGGCTTCTGACCCGGGTTCTGGTTCTGCTGGCCGGGGTTCTGATTTGGGCTGGTCATCGGGATCTCCCTTGTTGAACGTCACGGAAGACAACCGGCAGAGCCGCCGTTGGTTGCGCGGGAACTTCGGTTCCGGCGCGATCATTGCGTGGCGATGCCTTGTTGCGACTGTGGCGGCCGGAACCGGGAAGGCAAAACTAGCTCTGTACAAGCCGTTTAAGCCGCACCCCGTGCTGTTGCCGCACCGGGTTCCCACTGTTAGAAAATGAGACGACGCGTCGTTCCGGCTGCCGGGGGCCATCGCCGCGTCATCCACATAACGGCAGCGCATGGACTATTTCGCCCAGCAACTGATCAACGGCATCGTGCTCGGCTCGATCTATGGCCTGATCGCCATCGGCTACACCATGGTCTACGGCATCGTCGGCATGATCAATTTTGCCCATGGCGACATCTTCATGATCGGCGGCTTCATCGCGCTGATCTCGTTCCTGATCCTGGTCTCGATCGGGCTGACCGCGGTCCCGGTGATCCTGCTGATCGTGCTCCTGGTATCGATGGCGATCACCGCGCTCTACGGCTGGACGGTGGAGCGCATCGCCTATCGGCCGCTGCGGCACTCGTTCCGGCTTGCGCCGATGCTGTCGGCCATCGGCATGTCGTTCGTGCTGTCGAACTATTCGCAAGTGGCGCAGGGCGCCCGGGTCAAGCCGGTGCCGCCGATCATCACCGGCGGCTACACCTTGTTTGAGCGCGACGGTTTCGTGGTGCGGCTGTCCAATGTGCAGATCATCGTCGTCGTCACCACCGTCGTGCTGCTGGCGATCTTCACCTGGCTGGTGGCGCGCACCCGGCTCGGCCGCGACATGCGCGCCTGCGAACAGGACCAGACCATGGCGGCGCTGCTCGGGGTCGATGTCGACCGCACCATCTCCATGACCTTCGTCATTGGCGCGGCGCTCGCGGCGGTCGCGGGCATGATGTACCTTCTGTATTACGGCCTGGTGGATTTCTTCATGGGCTTTGTCGCCGGCATCAAGGCGTTCACCGCCGCCGTGCTCGGCGGCATCGGCTCGCTGCCCGGCGCGATGCTGGGCGGGCTTGCGATCGGGCTGATCGAAACCATGTGGTCGGCCTATTTCTCGGTCGAATACAAGGACGTCGCCGCGTTCTCGATCCTGATCGTGGTGCTGATCTTCCTTCCGACCGGCCTGCTGGGCCGGCCCGAAGTTGAAAAAGTTTGACGGGCGGCGGCGTGACAGCACCCGCGCCCGAACCGACGCTGGCGTCGCGTGGCCCCGGCGTTGCCTTCATCTTCAAGAAAGCCCTGATCAGCGCGCTGGTGGCGCTGGTGCTGTTCTCGCTGATGATCGGCATCCGCACCGAAGCCGGACCCACCGGACAATTGATCTACTGGACGCGGTTCGGCGATCTCGCCGCCATGGTCGTCAGCGGTGTTCGGCGGCAGCATCGTCGTCGAGTTGCTGCGGCGGTGGTGGGGACCGGTCGGCACCGTCACGATCGTTCCGCCGCCGGTGCGAACGCGCTTGCCGTGGCGCGGCGCGCCATCGCGCCGCTGCTCCTGATCTTCACCTTCCTGGTGCCGGTGATCTTCTACGATCAGCGCTACATTCTCGATCTCGGCATTCTCGTGCTGACCTATGTGATGCTGGGATGGGGACTGAACGTGGTGGTCGGCCTCGCCGGGCTGCTCGATCTCGGCTACGTCGCGTTCTACGCGGTCGGCGCCTATTCCTACGCGCTGCTGGCGACCAATTTCGGGCTGTCGTTCTGGATCTGCCTGCCGCTGGCCGGCATCCTCGCCGCGCTCTGGGGCGTGATGCTGGGTTTCCCGGTGCTGCGGCTGCGCGGCGACTATCTCGCCATCGTCACGCTGGCGTTCGGCGAGATCATCCGTCTCGTCATCATCAACTGGCAGAGCCTGACCGGCGGCCCGAACGGCGTCTCCGGCATTCCGCGCCCGACCTTGTTCGGCATTCCGCTTACCCCCGGCGATGACGGGCTTGCGGCGAAACTCGGCATCGAATTCTCGCCGACCCATCGCATCGTGTTCCTGTTTTACCTGATCCTGGCGCTGGCGCTGCTCACCAACTGGGTGACGATCCGGCTGCGCCGCCTGCCGATCGGCCGCGCCTGGGAAGCGCTGCGCGAGGACGAGGTCGCCTGCCGCGCGCTCGGCATCAACACCACGACCACGAAACTGACGGCGTTTGCGACCGGCGCCATGTTCGGCGGTTTCGCCGGCGCGTTCTTCGCAACGCGGCAGGGTTTCATCAGCCCGGAATCCTTCACCTTCCAGGAATCGGCGCTGGTGCTGGCGATCGTCGTGCTCGGCGGCATGGGTTCGCAGCTCGGCGTCGCGCTCGCGGCGCTCGCCATGATCGGCGGCTTCGAGCTGTTCCGCGGTCTCGATCAATACCGCATGCTGGTATTCGGCATGGCGATGGTGCTGTTGATGATCTGGCGGCCGCGCGGGCTGATCGGCCACCGCGCCCCGACCGTCTTCCTCGAGCACAGCCAGGCCATCTCGTCCGACCTCGTCAAGGAGGGTCACGGATGAGCGGCGATTGCATCCTTTCCGTCGATCGCCTGTCGATGCGCTTCGGCGGCATCGTCGCCGTCAACGACCTGTCGTTCGACGCCGAGCGGCGCAAGATCACCGCCCTGATCGGGCCGAACGGCGCCGGCAAGACCACCGTGTTCAACTGCATCACCGGCTTCTACAAGCCGTCCAGCGGCGCGATGCGGCTGACGCATGATGACGGCCGCAATATCCAGCTCGAGCGGCTGAACGATTTCCGGATTTCCAAACAGGCGAAGGTCGCGCGCACCTTCCAGAACATCCGGCTGTTTCCCGGCATGACCGCGCTGGAAAACCTGATGGTCGCGCAGCACAACGCGCTGATGCTGGCCTCGGGCCTGACCTTTCTCGGGCTGATCGGCGCGCCGTCCTGGCGCACGGCCGAGAAGCGCGCGATCGATCAGGCGACGCTGCTGGCTCGAAGCGCATCGGGCTGCTCGACCGCGCCGACGACGCCGCCGGCAACCTGCCCTATGGCGATCAGCGCCGTCTCGAAATCGCGCGCGCGATGTGCACCGAACCCGCGCTGCTCTGCCTCGACGAGCCCGCCGCCGGACTGAACGCGCGCGAAAGCGCAGGCTTGAGCGAGCTATTGCTCTCGATCCGCGCCGACCACGGCGCCTCGATCCTCCTGATCGAGCACGACATGTCGGTGGTGATGGAAATTTCCGACCACGTCGTGGTGATGGACTACGGCGTCAAGATCGCCGAGGGCACGCCGCAGGACGTCCGCGACGATCCCAAGGTGATCGCGGCCTATCTCGGCGCCGACGAGGAAGAAGCGATCGCCGTGATGGAGAGCGGAACGTGACCGCGCCATCCGCCGCCCCCCTGCTCGCGATCCGCGGGCTTGCGCGCCGCCTACGGCAAGATCGAGGCGCTGAAAGGCGTCGATCTCGACATCAACGCCGGCGAGATCGTCGCTTTGATCGGCGCCAATGGCGCCGGCAAGTCGACGCTGATGATGACGATCTTCGGCAGGCCGCGCGCCCGCTCGGGACAGATCCTGTTCGACGGCCGCGACATCACCGAGGTGCCGACCCATGAGATCGCGCGGCTGCGCATCGCGCAATCGCCGGAAGGCCGCCGGATTTTCCCGCGCATGAGCGTCGCGGAAAACCTGCAGATGGGCGCCGACGCCACCGACTCCAGCGAGGCCGACCGCGCCGTCGGGCTCGAACGCGTCTTCACGCTGTTTCCGCGGCTCAAGGAGCGCATGACCCAGCGCGGCGGCACCCTGTCCGGCGGCGAGCAGCAGATGCTGGCGATCGGCCGCGCCTTGATGAGCCGCCCTCGCCTGTTGATGCTGGACGAGCCCTCGCTGGGGCTGGCGCCCCTGATCGCGCGCCAGATTTTCGACGCAATCCGGACCCTGAACCGGCAGGACGGCCTCACCGTGCTGATCGTCGAGCAGAACGCCAATCACGCGCTGCGGCTGGCCCATCGCGGCTATGTCATGGTCAACGGCCTGATTACGCTTCAGGGAACCGGCACCGAACTGCTGCAACGCCCGGAAATCCGCGCTGCCTATCTGGAAGGCGGACGGCGGGGGTGAGCCACGGCGGCGAAGCGCCGCGCCGCCCGAAAATTGCCGATGACTTCGCGGCAAATTCAGCCGACAATGGGCGCGATTTTCGACCCCGGCTTGCCCGGCACTTCCCGTAGCGATCTACCCGCGAGGACTCCTCATGAAATCATTGAAACTGATCGGCCTGGCATTGGGCGCGTCGTTGGCGCTGTCGACGGCAGCGCTTGCGCAGGACATCACCATCGCAGTGGCGGGCCCGATGACGGGCGGCGAATCCGCGTTCGGCCGGCAGATGAAGAACGGCGCCGAACAGGCGGTCGGGGATCTCAACGCCGCCGGCGGCGTGCTCGGCAAGAAACTGGCGCTGGATGTCGAGGACGACGCCTGCGATCCCAAGCAGGCGCGCTCGGTGGCGGAAAAGATCGCCAGCGCGAAAATCCCGTTCGTCGCGGGCCATTATTGCTCCTCGTCGTCGATCCCGGCGTCGGAAGCCTATGCCGACGGCAACGTGTTGCAGATCACGCCGGCCTCCACCAATCCGCTGTACACCGAGCGCAAGCTCTGGAACGTGGCGCGCGTCTGCGGCCGCGACGATCAGCAGGGCCTGGTCGCCGCCGAATACATTGCGAAGAACTACAAGGGCAAGAACGTCGCCATCCTCAACGACAAGACCACCTACGGCAAAGGCCTCGCCGACGAGACCAAGAAGGCGCTCAACAAGGCCGGCTTCACCGAAAAGATGTTCGAGTCCTACAACAAGGGCGACAAGGACTTTAACGCCATCGTGTCGCGCCTGAAGCGCGAGAACATCGACCTCGTCTATGTCGGCGGCTACCATCAGGAATCCGGACTGATCCTGCGCCAGATGCGCGACCAGGGTCTGAAGACCATCTTGATGGCCGGCGACGCGCTGGCCGACAAGGAGTTCGCCTCGATCACCGGGCCCGCCGGCGAAGGCACGCTGTTCACCTTCGGTCCCGACCCGCGCAACAAGCCGACCGCCAAGGCCATCGTCGAGAAGTTCAAGGCCAAGGGCATCGATCCCGAGGGCTACACGCTCTACACCTACGCCGCGATGCAGGTCTGGTCGCAGGCGGTGGCGAAAGTCGGCACCACCGATCCGAAGAAGGTCATGGATGCGATCAAGGGCGGCGCGCTGGGACACGGTGATCGGCAAGATGGAATTCGACGCCAAGGGCGACATCAAGCAAATCGACTATGTCGTCTACAAATGGGACGCCAAGGGCAACTACACCGAGATCAATCCGAAGGGGTCGTAACGGCCCTGCGATCTGATCGCGACAACGTCGAACGCCCCGGTTCGCCGGGGCGTTTTTGTTGGTGTGCCGGCATCCGGTTGACCGCGAGCGCAGCCCTGCGGTCATCTGCGCCCCGCAGGGAGCATGCGATGAAAAACCTTCTCACCGATATCGCGGGCGTCCGCGTCGGTCACGCCGATGACGCCGCGCTGGCCTCCGGCGTCACCGCCGTTATTTTCGACAAACCGGCGGTGGCGGCGATCGACGTGCGCGGCGGCGGGCCCGGCACCCGCGAGGGCGCGCTGCTCGACCTCGCCAACACCGTGGAGCGGATCGACGCCATCGCGCTCGCCGGCGGCTCGGCGTTCGGGCTCGAGGCCGGCGGCGGCGTGCAGGCCTGGCTCGCCGAACAGGGCCGCGGCTTTGCGGTGCGCGACGCGGTGATTCCGATCGTGCCCGGCGCGATCATGTTCGATCTCCTGAACGGCGGCGACAAGGCCTGGGGCCGTTTCGCGCCCTACCGCGATCTCGGCTACGCCGCGGCCGCCGCAGCCGGCGAGACTTTCGCGCTCGGCAGCGCCGGCGCCGGGCTCGGCGCGACCACCGCGAATTTCAAGGGCGGGCTCGGCTCGGCATCGGCGGCGACGCGAGAGCGGCGTCCGGGTCGCCGCGCTCGCGGTGGTCAACGCGGTCGGCAGCGTCACGGTCGGCGATGGACCGTGGTTCTGGGCGGCGCCGTTTGAAATCGGCGGCGAATTTGGCGGACGCGGACTGCCGCCGTCGTTTGCGCCGGACATGCTGGCGATGCGGATCAAGGGCGGCGCTGCCGCGACATCGGTGGAGAACACCACGCTCGCCGTGGTCGTGACCGACGCGGAACTGACAAAACCGCAGGCGCAGGCGGCTTGCGATGATCGCGCAGACCGGATTTGCCCGCGCGATCTATCCGGTGCACGCGCCGCTCGATGGCGACGTGCTGTTCGCCGCCGCCACCGGCGAAAAGACCGATCGATCCGCTGGTCGGCCTCACCGAACTCGGCATGGTCGCGGCCAATGTCGTGGCCCGCGCCATCGCGCGCGGTGTCTACGCGGCGACCGCGCTGCCCTTCCCCGGCGCGCTGCCGGCGTGGAAGGATCGGTTTGGGTAGCCCGCTACGCCCCGGGCAAGCGCTTCGCTGAGCCGGTTCAGACGTTGAGCGAGAGCGACGCGGTGGCTCCGGTCGAAATCGCCTGCGCCTCGCGCTGAATCATCTGTTCGATGAAATTGTAGGACGACGTCGCGCCGGAGGATGACGTCGTCGCCGCGGGCGAGGTCATCGTCACTTTCGATCCATCGGCATAGGTCACCGACGTCGTGGTCGAGCCGTCGCTGTTGGTGACGGAGCTGGACGATGCGCCGCTCAACGCCTGCAGCAAGCGGATCGGAGTTCGATCCATCGGCGCCGCCGGATCCATCCGCACTGGCGGCATGATGATGGTGATGATGGCCCTTGCCCTTCAGCGCCGACGACAGTTCGTCGAGGCTGACCGAACCGTCGCCGTTCTTGTCGAGCTTGCCGAACACGTTGTCGGCCTGCGCGAGGTTGGTTCCGCCGGCGCCAAGCGCGTTTTCGAATTCCGATTTGCTGATCTGGCCGTCGCCGTTGGCATCGAGCTGCGAGAACAGGTCCTTCAGCGCATCCGACCGGCTGGTCGGTGCCGATGCGGTTGTGGCCGTCGACGACTGGCCTTGCGCCGCCAGCAGCGCGCTCATCGTCGCCGGCGAAATCTGCGTAAATCCGTTGCCGCCGGTCGCCGGAGCCTGAGCTTCCCGACGGTGTCGAGGAACTGGCGATATCGAACGGGTTGGTCGAGCTCTGGCGTAAGCCGGTGGTTTGCGGGGACGACGATTTCGACGAGGTCAGCGATTGCAGGGCGTCGAGCGCGGACGACACGGCGCCAAGGGCAAGCAGCATGGCAAAACTCCGACAAATGCCGCGATCGCGCGGCCTCTAACTTTCACGCCCAGGGATCAGCAAACGTCGTGCCATCGCGAAAAACCCAATAAAACGCAGGTTTTCTGCACACGGCACGGTCTGCGGGCCCCGGCAATTGATGCCGCCAACGGCAGAATTTTCCGCCCTCGACGCGCCGATTGGCCCGCATTGCCCCCGGGCCTTGCGCGTGTTACGCGGAAACCGCTCCGCACGCTCGAAAGTGGTTTTCGGGAAAGCGCACATGTCTCAGCCCAATTTGCGTCACGCCCCCTCGTCATCGCGCCGTCGATCCTGGCTTCCGATTTCGCCAGACTGGGCGAAGAGGTCCGCGCCGTCGATGCCGCCGGCGCCGACTGGATCCATCTCGACGTGATGGACGGGCATTTCGTGCCCAACATTTCCTACGGCCCCGACGTCATCAAGGCGATGCGCCCGCACACCAGGAAGATCTTCGACGCGCATCTGATGATCGCGCCCGTCGATCCGTATCTCGAGGCCTTCGCCAAGGCCGGCTGCGATCACATCACGGTGCATGCCGAGGCCGGTCCCCATCTGCATCGCTCGCTGCAGGCGATCCGCGCGCTCGGCAAGAAGGCCGGCGTCTCGCTCAATCCGGGCACGCCGATCAGCTCGATCGAATATGTCATCGACATGATCGATCTGGTGCTGATCATGTCGGTCAATCCCGGCTTCGGCGGCCAGGCCTTTATTCCGTCCGCGATTGGCAAGATCCAGGACCTGCGCGCGATGACCGCGGGTCGGCCGATCGACATCGAGGTCGACGGCGGCGTCGGCCCGGATGTCGCCGGCCAGCTGGCCGCCGCCGGCGCCAATGCCTTCGTCGCGGGCTCCGCCGTGTTCAAGGGCGGCACCATGGAAAGCTACAAGGCCAATATTTCCGCGATCCGCCATGCGGCGGCGACGGCGCGCGGCGAGGCGATCTAGGCGCTCACCTCGTCCGCCTTGTTGCCGTCCGCACTCTCCTGCTCCTGCAGCGAGGCCAGCCGCGGCGGCCGCACCACGGTCACGGTACAGTCGGCTTCGGCCGCCACTTTGGCGGAGACGCTGCCGAGCAGCGTGCGCACGAGCGAATTCTGCCGCGCGCCGATGACGATGTGATCGACATGATTGGCTTCGGCGAATTCCAGGATCGCCGCCGCCGGGTCGATCGCCTCCAGCACGTGCACGGTCAGCCGGCTTTCCTCGAGCTTGAATGGCGACGCCCAGTGCCGGAGCGTGACCAGCCGGTCGACGTGCTTGTTGCGGCCCTCTTCATCGAGCGTCCGGTCGATGGTGACGCGGCCGAGTTTCAGCACGTTGAGGCACGCGAGCCTTGCCGACGGCAGGGTCGCCAGGATTCGCTCGGCGGTGACGCGCAGCGCCTCGTTCAGCGCGTCCGATCCCTCCGTGAGGTCGAGCGCGATCGCCACGATCGGACCCGACGCCAGATGCGCGGCGAGATCGGCCTTTGCCCTCGGCTGCGTCAGGCCGCGGTTGAAGCGGCGGCGCCAGACGGTGCTGATCGGGTCGCGATTCAGCCGCTCCGCCCGCGCGGTCAGTTTGACCTGGTCGGGATGGGCGAGTTCGAAAGCGAGTTGCGATGCCGTGGGGTAGCGCCAGACCGGCTCGATCTCCAGGCACCGCAGCACGACTTCCTGCAGCCAGGGCGGATAGTCGGCCCTTAGTTTGCGCGGCGGATATGGATCGCGCCACAGCCGCCGCCGCATGCCGCGCATGGTCTCGCTTTCGCCGAACGGCCGCACGCCGGTGGTGAAGAAGTACAACAGCACGCCCAGCGAAAACAGGTCGCTGCGCGGATCGTCGCGCACCCCGAGCAACCGCTCGGGCGCCATGTAGGGCGCGGTGCCGTAGGGCAGCCGGAACTCTTCCTGCAGCAGATCGGGCAGCTGATTGTGATGCGACAATCCGAAGTCGATCAGCACGGCTTCGCCGGAGGGACGAAACATGATGCTGCTCGGCTTGATGTCGTGATGAATGACGTTCTGCCGGTGCAGGTCGGCCAGCGCCACCGCGATTTTTCCGACGATGACCCTCGCCTCTTCGTAACCGAGCGGCAGATCGCCAAGCCGGTCGTAAAGCGTCGTGCCCGGGATACGCTCGATCACGACATAGGCCTGACGCGCGAAATCGCCGGTCGCGTAACAGGCCGGCACGTGCGGCCCCGACAACCGCGGCAGGATCATCTGCTCCATTTCAAAGCTGACGATGGCGGCGGGATCCTCGCCTTCGGACACCCGCGGGATTTTCATCAACAGCGGCGCCGCGATGCCGGGGCGCGTCACGCTCCACAGCGTCGCCATGCCGCCGCTATGGACGCACTCCCCGATCGTGAAGCCGTCGATGACGGCGCCGGGCTGAACCGAGAGCTTCGCCATCGCTCACCTCCCGACCAGAAGACGATCGGCCAGCCAGTGCGGCAGGCCGTTTTCGCGAATCCGCTGCGCGGCCGCCTCGACGTCGTAGGGCACGCGGCAATAGGTGATTTCCTCGGTCTCGGTGTCGTACATCGCAAACGAGGCGGCCCGATCGCCGTCGCGCGGCTGGCCCACCGAGCCGAGAACGGCGAGCCATTGCCGTCCCCGCAGCAATTGCACCGGAACCCCTGATGTCGGGATGAAGCTCGTCATCTTCGCGGTGGCCGACATCGAATACAGCGCCGGCCGGTGGATGTGGCCGCAGAATGTGGCGTGCGCTTCGGTCGCGATGATGCTGCGCGCGGCATCCGTCGCATTCTGGACATAGCGCCAGCGCTGGGGACTGCTGGCCTCGGAATGCACGTAGAGGCGGTCGTCGTCCCACAGCTCAAAGGGCAATTCCGCCAGGAAACGCCGCTGCGCCGCGCTCAGCCTGCCGCGGGTCCACTCGATCGCGGCCTGGGCCTCGGCATTCATGGATTCCGACGGGGTGCCGACGGCGTTGTCGTGGTTGCCGCGCACCGCCATGGCGCCGTTCTCGACGAGGCCCATCACCGTCTCGACGGTCCATTCGGGATCGGCGCCGTATCCGACGTAGTCGCCGAGGCAGATGATCCGTTCCGCGCCGCGCGCCCGCGCATGATCGAGGCACGCGGCAAACGCCTGCCGGTTGGCATGGATATCCGCGAAAACAGCCAGCAGCACGATTTCCTCCGCGCCGATCCTATCGGCCGGGCCGGTGCCCGAATTGATGGACATCAAACACCACGGCGACGCAGGCGCGCAATCGCACTGACGGCGTGTCGAGGAGTCGCGCAGCGGTATTCGGGGGATTCCGCGACGCCCGGCGCGGTGGCGATAGCGCGCGGCAGATGGCCTATCGCTTGAACCTCTGCATCGGTAAACGCTGCGCTACCCGAGCCCGACGCACCGGCGCGCGCAGCGCGAGGCGGGAGCGGAGAAGCATCGCCAATCGCTGCGCCTCGAAGATGCAGCTTTCGAAGCGGAAATTGCCAGTGACGGTTTGATCGACATCATACAACGGGACGACGTGCGCAGCAATCGCGCCGAGGCCGCAGACTGTCCATGGCATTCGCGTTGCGTGGCGCGGGAGCAAAGCGCGCGGAGATGATTTAGCGCTTGCGCGGCGCTTCCAGGCCCTTGAGCAGCAGCGCCAGCAAGGCGTCGATCCGGCCAGCGAGCTGCGGATCGCTTCCATTCCTCGGAATGGGCGGGATGATGGAAACGGCATGGTGGCGTCGAAAATCGCCTGCGCCGTGGCTTTGGCGTCGGTGACCTGGAAGACGCCCTGCTTTACGCCGTCCGACAAAATATGCGCGATCTGGTCGACCAGGCGTTCCTTGTGCGCCTTGACGACCTTGCACGCCTCCTGCGCCAGCGCCAGATAGGTCGCGAACATCTCGGGGTCGTCGCAGACCTTCTTGTACTTGATCGAAAACATCGTGCGCAGCCAGCGCTCGAGCCGCGCGGGCGCCGGCCCCGAACCTTCCGCGATCTTCTCGAGCGGCGCGTTGGCGCGGTCGAGCCAGCGTTTGGCCACCGCCTCGCGCAGCGAAGCCTTGCTCGGGAAATGACGGTAGACGCTGCCGTGGCTGACATCGAGCGCGCGGGCCACGTCCACCACCGTCGCCTTCGCCAGCCCGAAGCGGCGCAGCACGTCCTCGGTGACCTCGAGAATCCGCTCAGGGGTCAGGACAACGTTCTCGTTCATGCGTGCACCGTGTGTTGCCCAGGCTTTCGCGAAGCGATCTGGCGGATTGTCATCGCCGTCCCCTTTTAACGGGTTAACCTGTCGGCCTGCGCGGCCAGATGACGGGCCACGCGTGCGTTGAGCCAGCGCTGGATTTGGGCGGTCAAATGAAGGATCTCGATGGTCATCATGGGAAAGTCCTCTGCAAGTCCGGGGTTCGCGGGCGAGCGGCCGGCGAGCCCAGTGACGCCCAAGTACCGGCGCCGCAGGCAATATAGACCATCTCGCTGACAGATTTCAATATCTGTCAGTCAATATTCCGTGATCAGGGGGACCTCGCCGGCGGATGTCGCCGGGGCCGGTTGTGCCGGCGTTTGTCTCACCTCGGCTGCTCTGCTAAAGCGCGGCGTAACCCCTTCAGCCCAAGAGTCGTCGATGATCTCCCGCTATACCCGCCCGGAAATGGCCGCCATCTGGGAGGCGCAGACGCGCTTCAAGATCTGGTTCGAGATCGAGGCGCATGCGGCGGACGCGCTGGCCGAACTCGGGGTGATTCCGAAGGAAGCCGCCAAAACCGTCTGGGCCAAGGCCCGCGACGTCATTTTCGACGTCGCCCGGATCGACGAGATCGAGCGCGAGACCAAGCATGACGTCATCGCCTTCCTGACCCATCTGGCGGAAATCGTCGGCCCCGAGGCGCGCTTCGTGCACCAGGGCATGACCTCCTCCGACGTGCTCGACACCTGCCTCAACGTGCAGCTGACCCGCGCCGCCGACCTCCTGGTCGACGACGTCGACAAGGTGCTCAAGGCGCTGAAGAAGCGCGCCTTCGAGCACAAGATGACGCCGACCATCGGCCGCTCCCACGGCATCCATGCCGAACCCGTCACCTTCGGGCTGAAGCTCGCCTATGCCTATGCCGAATTCAGCCGCGCCCGCGAGCGGCTGATCGCCGCCCGCAAGGAAGTCGCGACCTGCGCGATCTCGGGCGCGGTCGGCACCTTCGCGCAGATCGATCCGCGCGTGGAGGCCCATGTCGCCAAGGCGATGGGGCTGGTGCCGGAGCCGATCTCGACGCAGGTGATCCCGCGCGACCGTCACGCGATGTATTTTGCCACCCTTGGCGTGATCGCCTCCTCGATCGAGCGGCTCGCCACCGAAATCCGGCATCTGCAGCGCACCGAAGTGCTGGAAGCGGAAGAGTTCTTCTCGGAGGGCCAGAAGGGCTCCTCGGCGATGCCGCACAAGCGCAACCCGGTGCTGTCGGAAAACCTCACCGGCCTGTCGCGCATGGTGCGCGCCTATGTGACGCCGGCGATGGAGAACGTCGTGCTGTGGCACGAGCGCGATATCTCGCACTCCTCCGCCGAGCGCATGATCGCGCCCGACGCGACGGTGACGCTGGATTTTGCCCTCAACCGCCTCGCCGGCCTGATCGACAAACTGTTGATCTACCCTGCGAACATGCAGAAGAACATGGACCGGCTCGGCGGCCTCATTCATTCCCAGCGGCTCCTGATCGCGCTGACGCAGAAGGGCTGTAGCCGCGAGGACGCCTACAGGCTCGTGCAGCGCAACGCGATGCCGGTCTGGCGCGGCGAAGGCGACTTCCAGACGCTGCTGAAGAAAGACCCCGAGGTGAAGAAATATCTCAGCGACGCCGAGATATCCGAGCAGTTCGACCTCGGCTATCACCTCAAGCACGTCGACACCATCTTCCGGCGCGTGTTCGGCGAGAGCTGATCCGAAGAGATCGTCATGAGCAACGTTGTTGCCGTCAGTTCTCGCATCGGTCACCACTTCAGCAAAACCCCAGGCCTCGGCATACGCTTGCTGAAGGGGCTCGGTGTCGCCGGCGACGCGCATATGGGCGAGACGGTCAAACATCGTTCGCGCGTCCGCAAGGACCCGACGCAGCCCAATCTGCGCCAGGTGCATTTGATCCACGCCGAACTGTTTTGCGAATTGCAGGCAAAAGGCTTCGTGGTCCAGGCCGGCGATCTCGGCGAGAACGTCACCACGTCAGGCATCGATCTGCTGGCCCTGCCGACCGGCACGCGGCTGCATCTCGGCGCCAGCGCCGTTGTCGAAATCACCGGCCTGCGCAACCCCTGCGTCCAGATCGACAACTTCCAGAAGGGCCTGATGGCCGCAACGCTGGACAGGGACGCGGACGGCAATCTGGTGCGCAAGGCCGGCGTCATGAGCACCGTGATCGCCGGCGGCGACGTCCGGCCCGGCGATGCCATCCGCGTCGAACTGCCGGCAGCGCCGCACCGGCCGCTGCAACCGGTGTGATCGATCAGCGCGCCGAGGTCTTTTCCAGTTTTTCCAATCTAACCTCGGCCGTGCCCTGGTTATTCGACCAGTAGAAGAAACCGTAGATCCACGGCAGGCTGGTCACGGTATCATTGACGTAGAGAAATACTTCGCCGCTGTTTCGCGGCTCGAATGTCGTGATCCATACTCCCGCTTTTTCTTCCTCAAGATTGAGCAGATGCTCCTCGAGCCCCGGACCGCCGACGCGAAGAATGGTGGCAAACCAGTTCGACCATATCAGTCGCCGGTAAGGCGCGCCCCCTAACTGAAGCCAGGCAGCCCGGTGGTTGTCGAAGCCGTTGGGGTTCGTCTCGATTTCAGCGTCCTTCCACGGCTTCCCGATGATGAGCTTGATGCGATAGGTCTCGCCCTGCGTCACCTTCATGCCGGTCGCATTGCAGACCTTTGCTGTTTCCATCACGACGGGCTTCGTGGCGGCCGGCGCTGCTGCCTGGTTGCCCTCGTTCGTAACCTCAACGCCGCCCGTCCCCTTGCAGATCAGCCCGAGGGTGTTCGCGGTTCCAAACGCGAGCCACCAGAACAGCCAGAACATGATCGCCGTCGGGAAGACCCAATGCGTCAGGAGGTAAAATCCTGCCTTGTAGATCCCCAGCCTGCGTATGCGATAAACCGAGGCACGCCAGCCGGAAAGACTCGTGTGGCTGTCCGGCGAATGCCAGGCGACGCGCGAGGCGTCACGGATGGTCCGCTGGAGACTGGAACCCCAGAGCATGAATGCCCCGATCGCGATCACGCCAGCGAGCACAAAGCCCGGGGCGTTACGGAACGCGACGAACCAGGGTTCGAGTACGGCGGGCAGGAACGATGCCGCCGCGTTGACGATCGGAATGACGAACCCGCCAACAGTGTCACGCCCGAAGCCGGGCGCGTAGATCACGAAAACGGGAATCGAGACGACGAACAGCGTGGCAAACACAGTGAGGAAGTAGACGACGCGCCTGAGCCAGATCCAGTTCCAGACGTCATCCTGAACATGTGACCGCGGCTGCCCCGGGTCGGCCGGATGCTGCCCGTCGATAACCTCTCCGGCCTTGTTGGTGAAATCATAGGTCGCGGGCATGATCACCGGCGCGTAACGATCGGTGCCCTCCTCGATTCGATTGAAAACGGAATCGTGAATGGTCGCCAGCGGCGCCGGCAGAACGGTTTGCGGCATGCTCGGATGCAGGTCGGCGAGTATCTCCTGCTGCGGATCAGGCATCTTCCACAGCAGACGCCAGATGCGTTTCAAATCATCGCGTATCGATGGCTTGTAGGGTGGCGCGCTGTAGAGTTCCAGAATATTGCGCGGCTTGTAGCGATAGTAGCCCGCGAAGCCCTTGCGGGAGTCGTTGAGCTTGTCGACCGGATTGATCTGGGGGTCGATCAGCAACTCGCGCTGGCGGTCGAAATATCTCAGGCCGTAGGCTTCTGCCCGGTCCAGCATCCAGTCGAACGTCACAAAGGACAGGCCGTCCTGCGGGTATCCGCCGCCGATGTCCGAATGCACGCCCGTAAACCAGACCTGACTGATGCGCTGGCGATCGATGAGCGGAAGATTGGTTCGCAGATGCGGTGCGGGCTCCGCCGCCTGTGCCGCCTCGCCGCGCGGATCGTAATTGATGTCAAACAGCCAATCGGTTTTCGCGCGCCCTGCTACCTCTGCCGCGCTGCGCACATAGCGCTGGTCCCAGATCACCGGGCTGAACGCCTGGCGCTCGTCCTCCAGTGACAGCGCATGGCAAGCCCTGAGGACCTTGGCGCTCATGAACCGGTCCGGCATTGACAACGGCCATACCCAGTAATCGATTGCGCGGGTCATTTCCTCGATCGGGCCGCCATAGGCATCCACCGTGTCCCAGATCCCGACGAAGTGAATGCTTTCGATCGCAACCGGCTCGGGTGCGCTGACGCGTTGGCCCATGAGCCTGCGCCATTGCCGGATCGCGAAGTCGCGAATGCCGCGCAGGTCCAGCCCGACATAGCCGAGATATTTGAGGATGCCTCCGGTGAAACGCCGGCGGTAGAAGCGATAGGCGTCGGCGGCGAAGCGCGCGAGATCGGCTTCATCGTCATCGTACCGGACCAGCCCCTGCCGCGCGATCATCCCGGCCACGATCCGGATTGTGAACGCGCCGCGGCTGAAGCCGAAACAATAGATGCGGTCCCCAGGCCGATAATTCCGGCAGCAAAAACTGTAGATGTCGATCACATTGCGCTTCAGGCCGAAGCCGAACACGCCGCCGAGAATCGCAAAGAGTTTGAAGGAGGAGGTGCCAACGCCATCATCGTAATAGGCGATCTGGCTGTCGGGATCGCGCAAATCGAGGATCTGAGACAGGCGCCAGACGTTGGTCCGGAAAACTTTCGCCGCGCTGTTGCCGGTGCCGTCCGACAGCAAGATAATATTTTTCGACATGGATGCTCTTGCCCCAAATGCCGTCAGATCGGAACGCTTGCCTAAAATTGTGTTTCGTACAAGGCACAATCCGAGCAGGAAACGAAAATCGGCTATAGTATTGATATGCCTGCGGCTCGCACTGTCGTCGGGTTGGCCCCCTTCCCGCGCCGCGCACGCGCATGCAATAACAACTGAATGGTAACCCCGGATCGGCTAAGATCGCTTTCGTGTCAGCAGCTCCGACAATTCTCGTGTTCGATTCCGGCCTTGGCGGGCTCACGGTATTGCGTGAGATCGTGAACGCGCGGCCGGACGCGCATTATGTCTATGTCGCCGACGACGCGTTCTTTCCCTACGGCCATCACGGCGAGGACCAGATCATCGCGCGCGTGGTGCCCTTGATCGGCGGGTTGATCGCCGCCCACGCCCCCGATCTGGTGGTGATCGCCTGCAACACCGCCTCCACGCTGGTGATGTCGCATCTTCGCGAGCGCTACGAAGTGCCGTTCGTCGGCACCGTGCCGGCCATCAAGCCGGCCTGCGCGAAATCGAAAACCAGGCGCGTCTCGGTGCTCGGCACCAAGGGCACCGTGAAGCGCGAATACACCCGGGCGCTGATCCGCGATTTCGCGCAAGGCTGCGAAGTGACGCTGGTGGGCTCCGGCGAACTCGCCTCGCTCGCGGAGGCGGCGTTGAGCGGCATCGAGGTGAACGACGCCGAGATAGCGGCCGAGCTCGCGCCATGTTTTGTCGGCAACGACGCGGACCGTTCGGCGCGCACCGACACCGTGGTGCTGGCCTGCACCCATTACCCGCTGCTGATGGACCGGCTGGTCGCGCTGGCGCCATGGCCGGTGGACTGGATCGATCCGGCGCCCGCGATCGCCCGGCGGGTGGTGGATTTGCTCGGACCGGCCGGTGGCGAGAGCCGATCATGCCGGCGCCGAAATGATCTTCACGTCGAAACGGCCGCACACGCTGAGCCGGGCCCTGATGCCGTTTTTCGGCGGCCGCGTTCCGGCGTGAACGGCGGTTGACCTTTTCGGCATCACGCCGCGCTGCTAGCCTTTCGAAGCCACCGCCCTCCCCCAGCCTCAGCCCAAACGGAGCATCGAATTTGACGTCAGCTGCGCCTGCCCCCCTCAACCGTCTCCGGAAGCAATGGCGGGAGGGACGTCCGACCTTCGGCGCGATTGCGACCATCCCCAGCATTCAGACCGTGCAGATCATGGCGCGCTCGGGGCTCGACTGGATCATCGTCGACCTCGAGCACGGTCCGATCGATCTCGGCACCGCGCATGGCATGATCGTCGCAACGTCCGGCACGCCTTGCGTGCCGCTGGCGCGGATCGCCGCCAACGAGCCCTGGCTGGCGAAGGCGCCGATGGATATCGGCGCGCTCGGCATCAATTTTCCAATGATCTGCAGCCGCGAGGATGCCGAAAAAGCCGTGCGCAGCGTGCGCTATCCGCCGCGCGGCGACCGGCTCTGGGGCCCGTTCCACGCCCCGTTTCGCTGGGGCGTCTCGATGCCCGACTACATGGCGACCGCCGACGACGACATGATCTGCATGGTCACCATCGAGCATGTCGAGGCGGTCGAGCGCATCGACGAGATCATGGCAACGCCGGGCATCGACGTCGCGGTGATCGGACCCGGCGACCTCGCCACCTCCATCAACAAGCGCGGCCTGATCGATGATCCCGAAGTAAGAGCGCTGATGGCGCGCGCCGAGGCCGGCATCCTCAAGAGCGGCGTGCCGATCGGCGGCGTGGCGCGCACGGCGGAGCAGGCCAATCAGATGATCGACCGCGGCTATCTGGCGCTGGCGCTCGGCTTCGACTGGTCGCTGTTTGCCCGCGGCATCAGTGCGAGCTTTGAAGGGATCAAGCGATAAGGCGCGCCGCGCCGCCGCGGCCGCCAACGCATCTCGCGCGCTTTTCCCTCCGCCGCGGCGCTGCTAGAGCGGGATGACTTTTCTTCGAATCGTCATCCCGCTCTATCTTTTTGTTTGAGCATGATCTTTTCGGAAAACCGGTGTCCACTTTTCCGGATCATGCTCTAATCTTTAGCCGCAGGGAGAAAGCCAATGATAAGAACAATTCTGCTCGGACTGACCGTGGTCGCGTTTGCCGGTGCGGCCATCGCCCAGCAGGGCGGCATCAAGCGCACGCCGCTGCAAAAGGTCGAATTTCCCGACGGCTACAATACCGTCAGCGGGATCGCCGAAATCGGCCCAGGCGGCAGCGCCGGACGGCATACCCATCCCGGCATCGAAACCGGATACCTGCTGGAAGGCGAAGCCGACCTGATCGTCGAGGGCAAGCCGGACCAGCATCTGAAGGCCGGGGATTCCTATTCGATTCCGGCCGGCGTCGTGCATGACGCCAAGGTTCATGGCGACAAGGCCTTGAAAGTACTTGCAGTTTACGTGGTGGACAAGACCAGGCCGCTGGCCTCGCCCGCGCCGTGAGCGAACAACCATCTGGCCTCAAGCCGGTTGGTTCGTGCTAGATGAGGGGCTGGCGGGACGGTCCTATTCGCCGGCTTGGCGTTGCGGGAACTTGAGTGGAACGATGCGCGGAACGGTTCGAAAAATCTCAATGCCGCGCCGTCTCGTCGCCGACCTCATGCACGCCTCGATCCGCGTGCCCTTTGTCTCGCTGTCGCGCCCGCTCAATGTCCGTCCGCTGCTGGAAGCCCGCGCGCTCGCCGCGCAGCCGCCCGGCTGGGCGGCGATCTTCGTCAAGGCGTTCTCGCTGGTGGCGAAGGAGCAGCCGATCCTGCGCACGCTCTACGCCAAATGGCCATGGCCGAGTTTTTACGAACTGCCGCGCAGCATTGCGATGGTTGCGATCGCGCGCGTCGAGGACGGCCAGGATTGCGTGCTGCCGCAAAAGGTGCCCGTGGCCGACGCGTTGCCCTTGACCGAAATCGATGCACTGATCCGCCACGCCAAGGACGCGCCGATCGGCGAGGTGCCGGCCTTTCGCAAGATCCTGCGGGTGACGAGGCTGCCGCTGCCGCTGCGCCGTTTGATGTGGCTGATCGGCCTCAATTTCGGACGCCAGCGCGCCAACTGGTTCGGCAGTTTCGGGGTGACCTCGGTTGCCGCCTTTGGTGCCGGCGAGTTGCATGCGCTGAGCCCGGGGCCGTTCATCCTCAGCTATGGCGTGGTCAACCCCGACCAGACCATCGATGTCGTGATCCGCTGGGATCACCGGATTACCGACGCGGCCCTGATCGCCAAGGTCCTGACCCGGCTGGAACAGGTGCTGAACACCGAGATCGCGGCCGAATTGCGCGGACAGAGGCAGCAGGCCGAGCCAAAGCCGGTCCGGGCGGTCGCGACCTGACGGCCGAGAGGCCGTCATTCCGGGATGGTCCGCAGGATCAGGCCCGGAATCTCGAGATTCCGGGTTCGATGCTTCGCATCGCCCCGGAATGACAGTGTTTCGACCGTTTCGGCCCGCAAAATCCCGGCGTTTTCATTGACAGGACGGCTCTTTCTCCCTTAGAACCCCCCTGCTCGCGGGCCGGTTTCGGCCCGCGATGCGTTTCGCGACCCGTGGTCCATCCTTTCCAAGGCTTTAAGGGCTGGACCTGTCGGCACCGGGAAATTCCCGGCGCACAGGAGGGCGCGTCTCCTCAACACTCAAACTTTACGCAGAGGACGCGATGACAAAGCGCAGTGAGGCGAAATACAAGATCGATCGCCGTATGGGCCAGAACATCTGGGGCCGCCCGAAGAGCCCCGTGAACCGCAGGGAATACGGCCCCGGCCAGCACGGCCAGCGCCGCAAGGGAAAACTCTCCGACTTCGGCGTGCAGCTGCGCGCCAAGCAGAAGCTGAAGGGTTATTACGCCAACATCTCGGAACGCCAGTTCCACGGCATCTATGTCGAGGCCGGCCGGATGAAGGGCGACACCGGTGAAAACCTGATCGGCCTCCTGGAGCGCCGTCTCGACACCGTGGTCTATCGCGCCAAGTTCGTCGCCACCATGTTCGCCGCGCGCCAGTTCATCAATCACGGCCACGTCAAGGTCAACGGCCGCCGCGTCAACATCGCAAGCTACAAGGTCAAGGTCGGCGACCTCATCGAGGTCAAGGAAGCCTCGAAGCAGCTCGCCGTGGTGCTGGAAGCGAGCCAGCTCGCCGAGCGCGACGTGCCCGATTTCCTCGAAGTCGATCACTCCAAGATGACGGCGAAGTTCGCCCGCATCCCTGCTCTCTCCGACGTGCCGTTCGCGGTGCAGATGGAGCCGCATCTGATCGTCGAATTCTATTCGCGCTGATTTTTTTCGCTGGCGCTTGCTCAGGATCAAGGCCCCGGTTTTGCCGGGGCCTTTTTCTATGCTCAACTATGGTTCGTGTCCCGAATGCAGCCTCGCCATGGGCTTGAACCGATGCGGAGGACAACATGCGCGTGAGCGACTGCCACAACTTTCACGATTTCCGGAAGCTGGCCAAACGACGGCTGCCCGGTCCGATCTTCGATTATATCGACGGCGCGGCCGACGACGAGGTGACCTATCGCCAAAACACGGCAAGCTTCGAGCGCTGCGACCTGGTGCCCAACGTGCTGCGCGGCGTGGAAACCGTCGATATGTCGGTGACGGTCATGGGCCAGAAGCTCGCCATGCCGGTCTATTGTTCCCCCACCGCGCTGCAACGGCTGTTTCACCACAGGGGCGAACGCGCCGTTGCGGCCGCGGCGGCGAAATACGGCACGATGTTCGGCGTATCCTCGCTCGGCACGGTCAGCCTCGAGGAACTGCGCAAGGCGCACGACACGCCGCAGGTCTATCAATTCTACTATCACCGGGATCGCGGCCTCAACCGCGCCATGATGCAACGGGCGAAAGAAGCCGGGGTCGAGGTCATGATGCTGACGGTGGACAGCATCACCGGCGGCAACCGGGAGCGCGACCTGCGCACCGGCTTTTCCATTCCGTTCAGGCTGACGCTGGCCGGGATGTTGCAGTTCGCGATCAAGCCGATGTGGGGCATCAACTACGTCACGCATGAGAGCTTCAAGCTGCCCCAGCTCGACCAGCATGTCGACATGGGCGGCGGGACCGTTTCGATCGGCAAGTACTTTACCGAAATGCTGGACCCATCCATGAACTGGAACGACGTGGCTGAAATGGTCCAGCTCTGGAACGGGCAATTCTGCCTGAAGGGCATCATGTCGGTGGCGGACGCCAGGCGCGCCGTTGAAATCGGTTGCACCGGCATCGTGCTGTCCAACCATGGCGGCCGGCAGCTCGATGGCTCGCGCGCCGCGTTCGACCAGCTGGCGGAGATCGTGGATGCCGTGGGGGATCGAATTGATGTGATCATGGACGGCGGAGTTCACCGCGGAACCCATGTCTTGAAGGCGCTGTCGCTTGGCGCCAAGGCCGTTGGAGTCGGACGGTTTTATCTTTATCCTCTCGCGGCGGCCGGCCAGGCCGGCGTCGAGCGGGCGCTCGGCCTGATGCGAGCGGAGATCGAGCGGGGAATGAAGCTGATGGGATGCACGTCGGTCGATCAGCTTTCGCGCGAAAATCTGCGGTTCAGATGATTGCCCGCTTGTCCCATCCCGCTGCACGTAACGAGACCCCGCGATGACCTACACCCCTGCCCCGCGCGATCCCAAGGCGACGCCGGTCCGCATCAACCTGCTGTCGGACACCCAGACCCGCCCGACGCCTGAGATGCGCGAGGCGATCGCACGCGCCGAGGTCGGCGACGAGCAGATCGGCGACGACCCGACCGTGAACCTGTTGTGCGAGCGCGTGGCCGACCTGCTCGGCAAGGAGGCCGCGGTGTTCATGCCCTCCGGCACCATGTGCAACGTCGCGGCGACATTGGTGCATTGCCGGCCCGGCGACGAGATTCTGGCGCACGAGACCGCGCATATCATCGCCCGCGAAGGCGGCGCGCACGCGGCGCTCGGCGGATTCCAGATCACGCCGCTCAAGGGCGCCGACGGGCAATTTTCTCCCGACACGTTGCGTGCCGCGCTCCACCCGCGCAGCCGCTACCAGCCGCCGCAGACCGTCGTCAGCGTCGAGCAGACCGCCAATATCGGCGGCGGCACGATCTGGAAGAAAACCGCGCTCGATGAGGTCGTGCAAAATCGCGAAGGCCAACGGGCTGGCCACCCACATGGACGGCGCGCGGCTGTTGAACGCCTGCGTCGCCACCGGGATCGCCGCGCGCGACATGGCGGCGGGCTGGGATTCCGCCTGGATCGATTTCTCCAAGGGACTGGGCGCGCCGGTCGGCGCCGTCATCGCCGGCTCACGCGACTTCATCGACGAGGTCTGGCGCTGGAAGCAGCGGCTGGGCGGCTCGATGCGCCAGGCCGGCATCTGCGCCGCGGCCTGCGTCTACGCGCTCGACCACCATGTCGACCGGCTGGCGGACGATCACGCCAACGCGCGGGCGCTGGCGCGGGGGCTTTCGCAGATCAAGGGCATGGAGGTGCAGGAGCCCGAAACCAATCTGGTGTTCTTCAAGCCCGACGGCGCCGGCGTCACGGGCGACGACATGGTCAAGGCCTTGCGCCCGCGCGGCGTGCTGCTCGCCATGATGGACGGCCGCATCCGCGCCTGCACCCATCTCGACGTCACCGCCGACATGATCGAGGAGACGGTCGGGCTGGTGCGCGAGATCGTGCGGGGGGCGTAAGAGACGGCGATCAGCCGCCGCCCGGCTTCCGCGCCGCGATCAAATTCCAGCGGTGGAAAAACCTGATCTTCTCGCCATCGAGCGACAATCCCATTCCGGCCGATGCCCCCGCATTCGCCAGCGCCCGCACCACGGCGCGCAGCGGCGGCACGCGCGAGACGTCGTTGACGATGCCCATCCATTCCTCGAACTCGCGCGGCTTGTCCCAGGTCGCAAGCGCTTCGACGGCAAAGCCTGCGCCTGTCACCAGCGCCGACAGCTCGGAGCCCGGCAGCATCCGCACATGGGAGGGATCGCGCAGGATCTCGATCGCGTTCTGCAATTCCGCCTCGGCTGGCATCTTCGGAGCTAGATGACGTCGGCGACGACAAAACTTCCTCCGGGCCGCAGCACGCGAAAAATCTCCGACATCACGCGATCCGGCCGATCAAAATGGTGCACCGAAAGCCGCGTCACCACGGCGTCGAAGGTAGCCGTCCGCAAACGGCAGCTCCGCGGCATCGCCTTCGCGGAAGCTGACATTGGCAAGCCCGGCCGCGTCGCAGCGCTGCTTCGCCTTTTTCAGCATCTCCGGCGTGAGATCGAACGCCACCACCTCGCGGGCGGATTTTGCGATCGCCGCACTCAGGATGCCCGGGCCGCAGGCGACGTCGAGCACGGAGCCCTGCGCCGCTTCGCCGAGCGCCGCGACAAAACGCTGCGTCAAACCTGCGTCGGTGATCGCGCTGGAGGCCGAAAACGTTTCCGCCTGCCGGGTGAACTCATCCCGCACGCGGCTTTCGTGGTTCAGCATGGTCCGCTCCCTGCCCCGCGATCACTTCTCGAGCGCCTCATAGATCAGCGTCTTCAATTCCATTTGAAGCCGTCCGCCCTGCGACGGCGCCTGCACCATGAAGACCGTAAACATATCGTCCCGCGGATCGACAAAAAAAGAGGTGCCGGCGGCGCCGTCCCAGCGATATTCGCCCAGCGCCCACGATGTATTCGGCGGCGCCGCGGTGCGCACGGCAAAGCCGAGCCCGAAGCCGCTGGTTTCGCCGGGAAAATAGAAGGGATCGTGAATGATCCCGGTCTCCGGCCCGATATGATCCGACGCCATCAGGGCGATGGTTTCCGGCTTGAGGTAGCGTCGGCCGTCCAGCGCGCCGCCGTTCAGCAGCATCTGCGCGAAACGCGCGTAGTCGCGCGATCGTGCCGACCATGCCTGCCCCGCCGGACTCCCAGCGCCGCGGCAAGGTCGAATAACCTCGATGCCGGCCACGGCTTGGTGAGGCGATCCTGCGGCATCGGCTCGGCGATGCGCGGCCGCTGCGCCGCATCGGCGACGTAGAAGCGCGGTCTCGTCATGCCCGAGCGGATCGAACAGCCGCTGCTTCTCGATCTGGAACAGCGTTTGCCCCGATATCACCTCGATGACGCGTCCGAGCATGTCGGTCGAGTGGCCGTATTCCCAGCGAACGTCCCGGCTGGTCGGCCAGCGGCAGTCTTGCCGATGCGCTCGACGAATTCGGCGTTGTCGAAATCGCCGTCGTAGATGTCGGCGCGGTCATAGACCTTGCGGACCGCGGCTGTCGCCGTAGAAGCCGTAGGTAATCCCCGAGGTCTGCCGCATCAGATCTTCGAGGATGGTCGGCGGCCGTTTCGGCGGCTCCAGTTCCAGCCGCTTGGCTTGCCATCTTGCGCCTGCGTCCTCGACGC
Source organism: uncultured Alphaproteobacteria bacterium (assembly GCA_963825105.1). GTDB lineage: Bacteria > Pseudomonadota > Alphaproteobacteria > Rhizobiales > Xanthobacteraceae > Bradyrhizobium. The sequence goes on along the minus strand of CAWGSB010000009.1, from coordinate 425,059 downwards.
CGACTTTCACGTTGGCGAAGGAGGGAATGTATTTCGCGATGGGATCGTCGAGCCGGAGCTTGCCCTCGTCGATCAGCATCATCGCCACCACGCTGGTGATGGGCTTGGACATCGAGAACAGACGGAAGATGGTATCGTCGGTCATCGGCAGTTTCGTCGTCACGTCGCGCACGCCGAGATGTTCGTGATAGACGGTCTTGCCGTGCTGCCGGATCAGCACGATCGCGCCGGGAATCTTGCCCTTGGCAATCTCGTCACGCAGATAGTCGCCGACCCGTTCGAGTTTTTGCCGGTTGAAATGTGCGCCGGGCGGAAGATCGAAGGTGCCTGCCGCGTTGGCCGGAGGCGCGGCCGCGAGCAGCAGCGCGCCGCAGGCAATCGACCGCCATACATGGCCTGGATTTCATGTTCCCCTCCCCGATTTTGCCGAAGAATTTAGCGGCCGACTCAATCGGTACAAGGGTTGCCGAATCCGGCCATCGCCTGTTCATGCAGGGCGGCGCTGTCGCGCGAAAAACAGCAGAAGATCACCCGGCTGACCGCTGGCGCCGCCTGCAGCGCCTCGACCGTCGCCGAGACCGCGATCCGTGCCGCGCGAGGCGGCGGGAAACGATAGACGCCGGTGGAGATGGCGGGAAAGGCCACCGAAGCAAGGCCGTGGGCCTGGCACAGCCCGATCGCGCTGATGTAGCACGACGCCAGCGCCGCGTCTTCGCCCTGGCTTCCGCCAGCCCAGACCGGGCCGACGGCGTGAATCACATGCCGGGCCGGCAGCCGATAGCCTCTCGTGATCTTGGCGCCGCCGGTCTCGCAGCCGTGGAGCGTGCGGCACTCGGCGAGAAGCTCGGGACCTGCCGCGCGATGGATCGCGCCGTCCACGCCGCCGCCGCCGAGCAGCGAGCGATTGGCGGCGTTGACGATGGCGTCAACGCTCAAGGTGGTGATGTCGGCGACGATGACTTCCAGCCGCGCCGAGCCGATCTGGCGCGCCGCCAAGCTCAGGCGGCGGGCGCGTTGACCGTGACGCCCTTGTCGGCAAACAGCTGCTGCAATTCGCCGGCCTGGAACATCTCGCGCACGATGTCGCAGCCGCCGATGAACTCGCCCTTGACGTAAAGCTGCGGGATGGTCGGCCAGTCGGAATAGGTCTTGATGCCGTCGCGCAGTTCGGCGGACTCCAGCACGTTCAGGCCCTTGTAGCCGACCCCGACGTGATCGAGGATCTGCACCACCTGCCCGGAAAAACCGCACTGCGGAAACTGCGGCGTGCCCTTCATGAACAGCACGACGTCGTTCGACTTCACTTCGTTCTCGATAAATTGCTCGATGCTCATATTTTCACTTTCCTCTTGGGGCACGCGGCCCCTTCCGGCATAGGTTTTCGGGCCGGCGTCAGCCCGTTCCACTTGTCATATATGTACCCCAAACATTTGTGCATCCAAAGTAAAATGGCGGGGGGCTGGCATGCCGGGGCCTCTCATGCCCGGATATCCCAGGGCCGGCCCCATAGCCTGACGGCACCAACATCATAGCCGGGGGAGGCTTTTTTCCCGGACGGAAGCCCCTATCTAGGACAGGCTGTTCTCGGGGAACCCGTCGGCCAGAGCAACGTTCTCTCCCCAACCGGAGACACCAGTGACGAAACCAGCATCCGCCGCGGCCACGCCGGCCGCCCCTTGCCCGTCATTATTCTCCGATTCCGGCAGCCTCGCCCAGAATCTGGTGGAAGCCTATCTGGCGGTGCGGAACGAGACCGAGCGCCGCGCCGCCCCGCTGACCCCGGAGGATCAGCAGATCCAGTCGATGCCGGATGCGAGCCCGGCGAAATGGCACCGCGCCCATACCACCTGGTTCTTCGAGCAATTCCTGCTTGGCGAACATTGCGCGGGCTATCGGCCGTTCCACCCCGACTACGCCTTTCTGTTCAATTCCTATTATGTCAGCGCCGGACCGCGCCATGCCCGCCACCAGCGCGGCCACGTTACCCGTCCCGGCGCGGACGAGATCACCGGCTACCGCCGGCATGTCGACGCCGCGGTGGTGAAATTTTTTCGCGAGGCGAGCGGGGACGCGCTCGCGGCGATCGCCCCGCTGGTCGAAGTCGGCCTCAATCACGAGCAGCAGCATCAGGAATTGATGCTGACCGACATCCTGCACGCGTTTTCGCAAAACCCGATTCCGCCGGCCTACGATCCCTCCTGGAAATTCCCGGCTTCAACCCGCGGCGGCGAGGAATGGGTCAGCCTCAATGAGGGCATCCACACCATCGGGCATGCCGGCGACGCCTTCCATTTCGACAACGAAAAACCCGCGCACCGCGCGCTGGTCGGGCCCGTCAGGCTCAAGCGCAATCTCGTCACCAACGCCGAATGGCTCGCCTTCATGAAAGACGGCGGCTACGACACGCCGACGCTCTGGCTGATGGACGGCTTTGCCACCGCGAGCCACGAAGGATGGCGGGCGCCCGGCCACTGGCGCGAGATGTCAGGGCAATGGCAGGTCATGACGCTCGCCGGCCTGCAGCCGGTCGATCCTTCGGCCCCGGTCTGCCACGTCAGCTATTATGAGGCGGATGCGTTCGCGCGCTGGAGCGGCAAGCATCTGCCGACCGAAATGGAGTGGGAGGTCGCAGCGCGAGCCGGCCAGCTCAACGATGCTTTCGGGATCGTCTGGCAATGGACCCGCAGCGCCTATTCCCCCTACCCCGGCTACCGGGCGATCGAGGGCGCGCTCGGGGAATATAACGGCAAGTTCATGGTCAACCAGCTGGTGCTGCGCGGCTCCTCGCTTGCAACTCCTGAAGGGCACAGCCGTATTACCTATCGCAACTTCTTTTATCCGCATCATCGCTGGCAATTCACAGGACTGCGCCTCGCCGACTACGCCACGTGATTCCCCTCGTTCAAGCGCGCCGGAAAGCGCGTTCAGGAGACCGTCATGAATGTGCACGCCCTCGCTTTGGCCCAAGCGCACCGTTTCGACGAGCAGACCTCGGCGTTCGCCGGCGACGTGCTGGACGACCTGTCGCGGCACCCGAAACGGCTGTCGCCGAAATATTTCTATGACGCCGCGGGTTCGGAACTGTTCGAGCAGATCACGCTGCTGCCGGAATATTATCCGACGCGCACCGAGCTTTCGATCCTGCGCGACCGCGGCGGCGCGATCTCGGCGATCCTCCCCGAAGGCGCAGCGCTCGTGGAATTCGGCGCCGGCGCGACCACAAAAGTCCGGCTGCTGCTCGGGGAATGCGCCTTCGGCGCCTACGTTCCCGTGGATATTTCCGGCGACTTCCTGAAAGCGCAGGCCGATGCGCTGCGGCAGGATTTCCCCGACTCTCGCCGTCCATCCGGTCACGGCGGATTTCACCGCGCCGTTCGCTTTGCCCGAGGCCGTCGCCGAGATGCCGAAGGTCGGATTCTTCCCGGGCTCGACGCTCGGCAATTTCGAGCCGCATGAGGCCTGCGGCTTCCTGCGCAGCGCCCGCGACATTTTGGGACACGACGCGCAGATGGTGATCGGCGTCGATCTCGAAAAAGACGAGCGGGTGCTGTATGAGGCCTATAACGACAAGGCCGGCGTCACCGCGCGCTTCAATCTCAATGTGCTGCATCGCATCAACCGCGAGCTCGGCGGCAATTTTGACATCAGCGCCTTCACCCATCGCGCGATCTACAATCGCGACCGCCACCGCATCGAGATGCACCTGATCAGCCGCAAGGCGCAGACCGTGCGCGTGCTGGGCCACAATTTCTCATTCCGCGCCGGCGAGAGCATCCACACCGAGAACAGCTACAAATACAGCCTCGAGCGTTTTACCGCGCTGGCGCGCGGCTCGGGCTGGACGGCGCGGGAGTCCTGGACCGATGCTGCGTCCATGTTCTCGGTTCACGCGCTGGTGGCTTCGGACTGAGCCGCAGCGCGGACGCTATATGCCAATAGCCGACATGCGTCATTTCACGACCAGCACCGGACAGTGCGCGAGTTGTACAATTCGATCGGCCCGGCTGCCAATCAATCGGTCGTAGAGCGCTGAATGGCCGGTTGCTCCGATAACGAGCAGTTCAACTTCAAGCTCTTTGGCAAGTTCGACGATGTCTCGCACCGGATGCCCGGCGATGACATGCGTATCGAGTTTGACATGGCTTCTTCGGCCATTCCGCGCGCCCGTTGCAGAACCTTGTGAAAACGCCGCGCGGCCGTGCCCGTCTCCTCGCGAACCTCTTCGATGAATTCCGGCATGTAGTCGATCTCTTCCACCGACACCATATGAAGATCTGAATTGTTCTGCTTCGCCATCGCGAGCGCCATCGCGAATGCGCGAAAGGCATGCTCCGACCCGTCATTGGCGTGCAAGATTTTGCTGAACACTGAACCGCTCCCTGTCATTCGGCTTTTCGTGCAACCGGTCGAAGCTGCGTCACTTCCCGGCGACCGTCGGACGCTTGCTCCAGCTCGGCCTCCGGCAAGAGGTGGCGCGGGAGATAGAACGCATTGGCGATCACCGTCGGGATCACCGCGCTGGCGATTACCGCTGCGACAAGCGCCGAATATTGGCCCTGATTGATGATTCCGTGCGACAGGCCGAATAGTGAGGAGATCGTGCCGAATGTCAGCCCCGTCGACATCAGGAGGGTCGTGTACATGGCCTCCTTGTTCGGCGACCCGAAGAACTTGGTCACCGGATAGACGCCAACCATTTTTGCGGCAATCTTGACCACGAGAAACACGATGAAGGCGGCAGGCGCGGCGACAAGAGCGGGTATGGAAACGAACGAGCCGGCGCGAATAAAATAGAACGGCGTCAACAGCCCGAACGTGAGCGTACGCAACCGCCGCACAAGGGCGTGATCCTTGCCGACGGTTCCTGCAAGCACCATCCCTATGAGATAGGCGGGAAGCACCGCCTCGCTGTCGGCCCAGGTTGCCAACGCGCCCATTCCCAACAGACAGAGAAGCAGAAACTTGGTCTCCAGTTCCGAGGGCCGACCTCCATACAGCCGGAAGAAACGCGGCGTGAGCCACGGCAGGACGATGAAGACGACCACACCGACGCCGAGGAAGATGAGTGTTTTCATCGTGAACGGAGCGAAGATCAGGCCCAGCGCCACGACAGTGCCAAGATCGGTCACGAAACACGCTGCCAGTATGGTCTTGCCGTACTCAGTCGTGTTGAAACCGAACTCGATCATCACGGCGTACACGACAGCGACGGAAGTCGTCGACATCGCAACGCCGGCGAGCCAGCTCGGCATGACCTCCCATCCGAGCAAATAATGAGCCGCTGCCGCGCACGCCCAGGAACGGAAGAAAGAAGCTCGCTAAGCCGACCGCAGCCGCCTCCTTCCACTTCAATCTGAAGACCACCGGATCAAGTTCCGCTCCAGCGAGGAAAGTCAGAACGATCGCGCCGATGCCGGAAAGAAACTTTACCCACGACTCGTCGGTGCCCAATACGGCCGACCCGATGACGGCGCCGATGATCAATTGGGCGATTGTCCCGACAACGATTTCCGACAAAGCAGTGGAAATGCGGAGCCAGATCGAGAGCAGGCTCGCTATCAGCGCAAGACCCAACCACAACGCCGCAAGTGCCCAAACTCCGGTCATCTGCAAATCTCCTGCGCGCAGTGCTCGATACACTTGTCACGGTGGTCACGGTTGTGCTCCGAACTTGAACGAACGTGTTCGGCCACCGCGGTCAGAATGCCCAGACCAGCAGAGTTGCGACGAGTTCTTGAGATGCTTCGAATACAACGCAAACATCGCCGTGATCGCGACCGCGTCGAAAACGAAAATCGTAAAGCCGTGACTTGTCAGCAGCGCCCGCAAACAACGCTCCTCAAAAGACCACGCGCGACCGGCCTGCGCGACGTTCTCGGCCGTGCGGGCAACTCTTACTGCTTGGTGTCGTGGGAGTTAGGCAAGCTCCTACCGACGCCAAGCGTCCGGTAGGAGTCATCAGCCTCATCGGCGGTTGCGGGGGACCCCATCCCCTATAAGCTGCTCAATTGTAGTGAGTAAATGAGCCGTGGCAAGCTCAAAGACTCCGCGCCCGCCGATGAGTCAGTCGCGTGGCGTCAAGCTCTGGATATTGTCGTGGGCTGCTTTTTGGATACCAGCTTTCGCAGATCACGCAGCAAGTCGTCGCCCAGTTCCGAAAGGCCATTGATTTCCTTTTGCGCGTCGATTGCGTGCTGTTTGCACAACTCCGTCGATTCCTTCTTTGGTCGACGCGAGCGCGTGCAGGTGCCCGGCAAGGCTTCCGGCACGCGTGAAGAAATAGGAAATCTGTCGCTGAATTGCGGCGTCGAACAAATCCAATCGATCCGCATTTGATTCGTAAACCGAGAACCTCGGCAATGTGAAAGCGCCGAGTTCGTCAAGATGTTCCTCGGCCCCGATCTCCATATCCTCAAGCTTCCGAACTTCCTCGAAGCGCTCCATACCGTCTATTACGGCCGCGATCTCTCCGATGAGAGCCGACGCAAGGCCTCGTCTCGAACGGGTACGTCCCAAAAGAAGCATGGTTTCCTCCCGCTTCGATTATTTGGTGACCTGAGCGCGCGCGGGAGCGAGCTCAAGGCTATTTAACAGCAAACCCGCAGTAGACGCCATCAGCATCGCGGCCGTTGGCGGCGTCACGTTCGCCGCAAGACGCCGTTCAACCCGCCCAAGACTGGTAAACCATCCTTACATATGAAGCCACATGGAGGAGCGGTCGGCCGAACGCGGCTGGACCGATGCTGCGTCCATGTTCTCGGTTCACGCGCTGGTGGCTTCGGACTGAGCCTGTTCGGACCGGGATTTATTCGAGCCCGACCTCAGCGAGACCAATTCCCACACCGCGACCACGATCATGATCGCCGAGGTCGCCAGCGACAGCATCAGCGGCGACAGCGCGCTGGCGAACCAGGCCAGCACTGCGAGCGCGATGATGCCGACGCCGTGGGAGAGCTGAAGAAAGCCCCTGAAGGTGTGCTTGAACAGGATCGTTCCGATCAGAAACAACAACGGCCCGCCGATCGCGCTCAAGACCGTCTTGAGGTCGGAATGGTCGGCCGGATGCGTCAGCACGAGCTCGTCGGCGACCGCAGACAGAATGATGCCGGCCACGATCGGCATGTGCAGATAGGTGTAGGCGAGCCGCGCCAGCCGCCCCGGCTCGCTGGACCTTGAAATCTGCTCGGAGCCGGCTTCGGCGCCCTTGTGGAAATAGATCCACCACATCGCGATCGCGCCGATAAAGGCCGACGCGAAAGCGCTGACGGTCTCGAGGGTCCACGCCAGATCGGCGAAGGTCGCGCCGGTGACGACGATGGATTCGCCGAGCGCGATGATGATGAAGCCGGCGCAGCGCTCGGCCATGTGACCGCCCTCGACCACCCAGTCCGCCACCGCGAGGCGCCGTATTTCGGAATCCAGAACCGCGCCGCCGGCGAGATATATTCGATCGCCAGCGCCACGGCCCAAAGCGCCAGCCGCGAATGCCCTTCCGCAAAACCGCCCGCGATCCAGAAGATACCCGACACCGAAAGCCACGCCGTGATACGGACCGCATTCATCCGCGCCAAGGTTCGCGCAACCGGCGTCGACACCCACAGAAAGATCGTCTTGCCGACCTGCATCGCCGCATAGGCGACCGCGAACCACAGTCCCCGCGATTCAAAAGCTTTTGGAATCGAGGTGGAGAGCACGAGCCCGCCGAGCATCAGCAGGAACAGCAGCACCCGGACCGGCGTGCGTTCGGGATCGAGCCAGTTGGTGATCCAGGAGGTGTAGACCCACACCCACCAGACGGCGAGGAACAACAGCGTCGTCTGCACGGCGCCGAGCGGGGTGAAGCGGCCCAGCAAGGTGTGCGAAACCTGCGTGACGGCGAAGACGAACACCAGATCGAAGAACAGTTCGGCGTAGGTGACGCGGCTATGCTGGTTCGGCACGATGGGGCGAAACAGCGCGCCGCGTTGATCGTCCCCCGCCATGGCAATCGTACCCCGTTACGTCGGACTTAGTGGTTGAAATCTGATGCTCGATACCCACTCCGGCACGCGAATTGGAATAGACATGAACGTCGGCGTAAACCCAGGCAATTGCTCCCCCTGGGCTACCGGGATGTCTCGGCCTCCAGCACTAACTTGAGTTGGCGAAGCGCCAATGCCGATTCCTCCGCGACCTGCCTGCGGATGAAGAGTTCCAGCCAAGCGGCGAGTCGGTTGGGCATGCGGTATCGAAGTTCCCGCTCAAATCGCGTGCCAGTTGAAATCGTCGTCAGCGTATAGGCGATGGCGGCTTCTTCTCCGAATTTTCCTCGGCCCTCGATGCGCCAACGTTGCGGAGCGTCGCACTCAACGACCGTCCATCGAGTCCGATTGAGCACACCACCAGATCGGTAATCCTCAATTACCTGCTCGCCAACTACCAGCGAATGATCCGTCGCGCCCTCCACGCCCAACGTTGCGGGGTGCCACTTCTGCCAAGTGGCCGGGGTTGTCACGAAGCCGAACACGGCATCGGGCGAACGAGCAATATCGATCGTGTTTTGAATCCTCACCGGATTGCCCGGTGCGGGAATCAAGGCAAGGGTGACGAGCGCCGCCGTCGCAAGGATTAGAGCGCTGGCGGCATACAGTACGAATGTCCGCGTCATGTCCGCTATTCCCGCAGTCAGTGCAATATTGCCGCTCAGCAACAGCTGAAGCGATGCGTCAAAGCCGGTGCAACAGCAAGGTGCGCCAGCGCCCAAGGTGGGTATCGTCGGATCTTATCCGACTAGCCCTCCGGCACCCCGGTCTGCAGCGCCAGCGCGTGCAGCACGCCGCCCATCTGGCCCCGCAGCGATTGATAGACGATCTGGTGCTGCTGGACGCGGGACTTGCCGCGGAACGACTCCGAGATCACGGTCGCCGCATAGTGGTCGCCGTCCCCGGCCAGATCGCGGATCGTCACCTCGGCGTCGGGTATCGCCGCCTTGATCATCAATTCGATATCGTGGGCATCCATCGGCATTCCAATATGTCTCCCATGCGGTGGTTCGAATCGCGGCCGGCGACGGCCGCGGGGCGTGCCCGAACTTAGCCCGGCCACCCTTCTCCGTCACGCCTTTCGCACTATATTCCCGATCCGATCCTTGCAAAGCCGCCCGGACCGTGCCGCACGATCACAACGGGCTGACCAGAAAAGGGCTGACCATGAAACTCCCCGGTCCCGACCACCCGATCACGATTACGGCGAACCCGAAGCGCGTCCGCGTCTCCGCCGGCGGCGTCGTCATTGCCGACACCACCCATGCGCTGACGCTGAAGGAAGCGAGCTATCCCGCCGTGCAATATGTGCCGCGCAAGGACGCCAACCTGGCGCTGCTGGCGCGCACCGACCGGGTGACGCACTGCCCCTACAAGGGGGATGCGAATTATTTCAGCATCAAGGCCGACGGCAAGACGCTGGAAAACGCGATCTGGACCTATGAAACGCCGTTCCCGGCGATGGCGGAGATATCAGGCCATCTGGCGTTCTATCCCGACAAGGTCACGATCGAGGAAGTGGCGTAATCGCTTGACGCCTGTCATTCCGGGCCGATGCGAAGCATCGAACCCGGAATCTCGGAGATTCCCCGATGCGCAATTGCGCATCTGAGGTCTGGTGCTGGCGCACCATCCCGGAATGACGGAGTGTGAATTGCTCTCCCGCCTATCACACCCTGAAGATCGTCAGCCCGAGGATCAACAGGACCAGGAAGATCACGACGAAGACATAGAACAGGAAACGAGCGACGTCCGCCGATGCCGCCGATATTCCGGTGAAGCCGAGAATGCCGGCGACGATCGAGACCAGGAAGAAGATCAGCGCCCATTTGAGAATTGTCATCGCCCGTTCTCCAGCCTTGTGGCCGCCTGAGGCGGCCCCCTGCGACATCGCTGTCCTAACTTCGGACGATGGAACTGGTTCCTTTCAAGCAGCAGGAGAGAAGCCACGCCTGATCGCCGCCAGATGCGCGGTTCCGGCCTGGCCGGATCACATTTGGCGTTATTCGGGCTTGCTGAATCGGGTTCCCGGCGGCAAGATTCCTCACACGATTACCCTGCCGTGGCCTTGCATGACGTCAATTTCCAGCTCGGTGGCGTCCGCGGAAGTTCGGGCGGCGCCAAAAGCCAAAGCGCGCAACTTCTCGCATCGACCGCACCCGCACCTTCCTGACCCTGGTGGTGCTCATCCATCATGCAGTGATCCCCTACACCTATTTCGGCCATACCGATCCCAGGTACTTTATCGGCTTTGACTGCATCGTTCTCGCCACCGACAGCTTCTTCATGGCGATGTTCTTTTTTCTTTCCGGGCTGTTCGTCTGGCCAAGCCTTGGGCGCAAGTCGCCGGGGACCTTTTTTCACGACCGCCTGCTCCGGCTCGGCCTGCCCTTCGTGATCGCCGCATTCACGATCATGCCGATCGCCTATTACGCCATCTCGCTGCGGCAGCAGCCCGATGTCGGCTTCACCGCGTTCTGGTGGAAGACGATCACCGTCGGCCCCTGGCCAAGCGGCCCGATCTGGTTCGTCTGGGTGTTGCTGGCGTTCGACCTCACGGCGAGCCTCCTGTACCGGATCTCACCCACGCTGCTCGATCCGATCAACCGCCTGTCGCTGCGCGCCTGCGAACGGCCGGCCGACTTCTATATGTTCCTCGTGGCGGTCACCGCCGTCGTCTATATTCCGGGGCGGGTCTATTTTGGACCGGGCCGCTGGTTCTCGTTCGGGCCGTTCGACGTTCAGGCCGGCCGCGTCCTGCTCTATGCCGCCTACTTCTTCATCGGGGCCGGGATTGGCGCTGCGAATTTCGATCGCGGCCTGCTCAGCGCGGACGGACGGCTGGCGAAGAGCGGCTGGGGCTGGGCGATCGTGACGCTCGTCCCCTATTGCCTGATGTGGGGGCTGATCGCCATCAAGCGCGAGATCCTGGGCAATCCCGTCATCCTGCCGGACTGGTATGAGGCGAGCTACGGCCTGTTCTTCGTCGCCTTCAGCGCGGCGATCCTGTTCGCGATCCTGGCCTATTTCCTGAGGTTCAAGCGATCGGGCCGGAGCATGCTCGATCCGATGCAGCCGGACGCCTACGGCATGTTCCTGGTGCACTACCCGATCGTGCCTGTGGCTGCAATACTGGCTGTTCGATCTCGATCTGCCCGCCATCGTCAAGGCGGCGGTCGCGTTCGTGCTGACCGTCGCCTTGAGCTGGGCCGCGACGCGAGCGTTGCGGCAAATTCCCGGCGCGACGCGGGTGCTGTGAGAGGCTTCAGGCCGCGCCCGTTCATATAGGCCGGAAACCAGCCTTCGAATCCGGCCTTGAGCGAGGCGATCGAAACCGGCGCCTCGCCCGCGATCGTGACGGCGTCGCCGCCTGACGTGCCGATGCGCACGCAGGGCACGTCGGCGCCTTTCATCTTCGCCAGCACCAGGCCGGCCTGCTCCGCGCGGCACCGTCACGATGTAGCGCGCCTGGTCTTCGCCGAACCAGAAGGCATGCGGCACGATCGCCCCCGGCGCCGCCAATAGCTGCGCGCCGATGCCGCTCGCCATCGCCATCTCGGTGAGCGCGATCAGCAGCCCGCCGTCGGATAGATCGTGCGCCGCGGTCGCGGTGCCGGCGTGGATCATGCCGCGCACCACGTCGCCGTTGCGCTTCTCGGCCGCGAGGTCGACCGGCGGCGGCGCGCCCTCTTCGCGGCCGCAGATGTCGCGCAAATAGACCGACTGGCCGAGCCAGCCATGGGTTTCGCCGATCAGACAGGATCGCCTCGCCCTCGGCCTTGAACGCAAGCGTGGCGGATTTGGTGAAATCGTCGAGCAGGCCGACGCCGCCGATCGAGGGCGTCGGCAGGATGCCGCGGCCGTTGGTCTCGTTGTAGAGCGAGACGTTGCCGGACACGACCGGGAAGTCGAGCGCGCGGCAGGCTTCCGAAATGCCCTTCAGGCAGCCGACGAACTGGCCCATGATCTCGGGCCGCTCCGGATTGCCGAAATTGAGATTGTCGGTGATGGCGAGCGGCCGGCCGCCGACGGCCGTGATGTTGCGCCAGGCTTCCGCCACCGCCTGCTTGCCGCCCTGATCGGGTCGGCCTCGCAATAACGCGGCGTCACATCGACCGTCAGCGCCAGTCCCTTGGGTCCGTCCTGCACCCGCACCACCGCGGCGTCGCCGCCGGGACGCTGCACGGTATTGCCCAGAATGACGTGATCGTACTGCTCCCACACCCAGCGCTTCGAGCAAAGCTCGGGGGTGGCGATCAGCTTTTCCAGCGCCGCCGAAATACCCATCGGCGCCGTCACGTCGCGCGCATGGACCACCGGCAGCGGCGGCGACGCCACATGCGGCCGGTCGTAGAGCGGCGCTTCGTCGCCCAGTTCCTTGATCGGCAGATCGGCCATGACGTCGCCGCCATGCTTGACGACAAAACGCTTGCTCGGCGTGGTGTAGCCGACCACGGCGAAGTCCAGTCCCCATTTGCGGAAGATCGCCTCGGCCTCTTTTTCCTTCTCGGGCTTCAGCACCATGAGCATGCGCTCCTGGCTTTCCGACAGCATCATCTCGTAGGCGCTCATGCCGGTTTCGCGGGTCGGCACCGCGATCGAGATCGAGATCGACGCCGAGATCGCCCTTGGCGCCCATCTCGACCGCCGAACAGGTCAGCCCCGCCGCGCCCATGTCCTGGATCGCGATCACGCAATCGGCTTCCATGATCTCGAGGCAGGCTTCCAGCAGCAGTTTTTCCGCGAAGGGATCGCCGACCTGCACGGTCGGGCGCTTCTCGGCGCTATCGTCGTCGAATTCGGCCGACGCCATCGAGGCGCCGTGAATGCCGTCGCGCCCGGTCTTGGAGCCGAGATAGACGATCGGCATGTTCACGCCGGAGGCCGCCGCATAGAAGATCTTGTCGGTTCGGCGAGGCCGACCGCCATCGCGTTGACCAGGATGTTGCCGTCATAGCGGGTGTGGAAACGCACCTGCCCGCCGACGGTCGGCACGCCGAACGAATTGCCGTAGCCGCCGACGCCGGCGACCACGCCCGACACCAGATGGCGGGTCTTGGGATGTTCCGGCGCGCCGAAGGAGAGCGCGTTGAGGCAGGCGATCGGCCGCGCGCCCATCGTGAACACATCGCGCAAAATGCCGCCGACGCCGGTGGTCGCGCCCTGATAGGGCTCGATGTAGCTCGGATGGTTGTGGCTCTCCATCTTGAACACCACCGCCTGGCCGTCGCCGATGTCGATGACGCCTGCGTTCTCGCCCGGCCCCTGGATCACCCAGGGCGCCTTGGTCGGCAGGCCCTTGAGATGCAGCCGCGAGGATTTGTACGAACAGTGCTCGTTCCACATCGCCGAAAAGATCCCGAGCTCGGTGAAGCTGGGCACCCGGCCGATCAGCTTGAAAATGCGCTCATACTCGTCCGGCTTCAGCCCGTGGCTGGCGACGAGTTCGGGGGTGATCTGCGGCTGGTTCATGAGGCCTTATTAGGGAGATCGGAAGGGGTGGAAAAGGCCTTTTATGGCGCAATTCCGCCCTGTCCATAGCTTTGCGGGCGGGCCATGCAAGTCAGGGGTTTGCACATCGCCGATGGATCGGATTTAAGGGCTGAATAGCCGAAATAAAGGGCCAAATCGCTTGCACGACCTGACCAAATCCGCATTCCTCAACCGCCCCGACCTGCACGTCGAAACCGTCAGGCGAATTCAAGGGCTGGCGTACCTGGAGCCGCGACAATTTCGAGACCCATAACGGGCCGTTCTACCACCGGATGGAGGACGACGGCCGCATCCGCTGCGCGTTCCGGGTCGAAAAGAAGCATCTCAACGGCGCCAACAACGTCCATGGCGGCTGCTTCATGTCATTCGCCGACTATTGCCTGTTCGCGATCGCCGCACCCGTGCTGCAGGGGCCGGGGGTGACGGTGTCATTTGCGTGCGAATTCCTCGACGCCGCGCACGAGGGCGAACTGGTCGAGGGCTCAGGTGAAATCACCCGCGCCGGCGGTTCGCTGATCTTCCTGCGCGGCCTGTTGAAGAGCCGGCGAGCGCACGGTGTTCACCTTCTCCGGCACCATCAAGCGCGTGAAGCGGAAATCGGCAGCCGGCGCCATGACCGACTCCAGATAGGCCGCCGGCAAACGCCACTGCCAGCTGGCTTGATACGGTTTCTCTTTTTGCGCGATTCCTGCGGTGGGGACTTGCAGGCAGCGGATGCGCCGGGAGCAATTGAGTTGCCGAAAAGTATTGCAGGGATCGAAGACGATACCGCTCCGGCGCCAGCTTCAGATCCGGCCGACGTGCCGCAGGCCGGTCATGGCTGGCGCGGCTATGCCCTGCTGCTGGCGCTGGCCTGCTGCTGGAGCTCCACCTATCCGCTGACCAAGATCGGCATCGGCTCGATCCCGCCGATCACCTTCATCTCGGCGCGCTCGCTGATCGCCGCAGCTTTTCCTCCTCATCATCATGCGCGCGCGCGGCATTCGGCTTCCGACCGATGCCAGGGCCTGGAAGCTGTTCGCCCAGCAGCAGACCATCAATTCGACGATCCCGTTTCTGATGATCACCTGGGCGCAGCAATACGTGCCGGCGGCAAGCACGGTGGTGCTGGCCTCGACGACGCCGATCTTCGCCTTCATCATCACCCGGGCCATTACGCGGCACGAGCCGGCCACGTGGCTGAAGCTTGCCGGCGCCGTGCTGGGTCTCGCCGGCACCGCCGTAATCATCGGCCTCGACGCGCTGGGCGGCCTCGGCAGCAATATCTTTGCCGAGATGGTCATCCTGCTCGCCACCATCTCCTTTGCCTGCGCCACGATATTCGGACTGCGGCTGTCCGATTACGACCCGATGGTGGTGGCGGCGGGCTCGCTGCTGTTCGGCGGTCTGGTGCTGCTGCCGGCGGCGCTGATTGTCGACCACCCCTGGACATTGCGGCCAACTCCGGAAGCGCTCGTCGCCACCTTCACCATGGGGATTTTCTCGAGTTCGCTCGGGCTGATGCTGTTCTACATGTGCCTGATGCGGCTGGGCACGCTGACCACCAACGCGCAAGGCTATCTGCGCATTCCCATCGGCGTCGCCCTGTCGGTCGCGCTGCTCGGCGAATCCGTGCCGTCCAACCTTGCGCTCGGACTGCTGCTCGTCATGGCCGGCGTCGCCGCCATGACCGTGCCCGGCGGCGGTTACGGACACCGGATCAACCGCTTTCGCGCGAGGATGAGGGACTGGAGGTCCGGGCCGGCCGTCGGGGAATGAAGCGGGAGGCTACGCCGCGCGCTCCAGATGCGCCACCAGCCCGGCGAACAGGCCGCGGCCGTCGGTGCAGCCCATGATGTCTTCGACGTGGTTTTCCGGATGCGGCATCATGCCGAGCACGTTGCCGCGCTCGTTGACGATGCCGGCGATCGAATGCGCGGCGCCGTTGATGTTGGATTGCTCGTCGACCGTGCCCTCGGCCGAGCAGTAGCGATAGAGCACCCGCCCCTCGCCCTCCAGCCGCTTCAGCGTCTCTTCGTCCGCTTCGTAATTGCCCTCGCCATGGGCGACCGGCACGCGAATGACCTGGCCGGCATTATAGCCGCGCGTGAACGGCGTGTCGGAGCGTTCGACCCGCAGATGCACGTCATGGCAGATGAATTTCAGCCGCGCATTGCGCATGAGCACGCCGGGCAACAGCCCGGCCTCGCAGAGGATCTGAAAGCCGTTGCAGACGCCGAGCACGAGGCCGCCTTGGGCCGCAAACGCCCGCACCGCGTCCATCACGGGCGCGCGCGCCGCGATCGCCCCGCAGCGCAGGTAGTCGCCGTAGGAAAATCCGCCGGGCACCACCACGAGATCGGTCCCCTTGGGCAGCGCGGTCTCGGCATGCCAGACCATCGCGGGTTCGTGGCCGGAGGCGAGCTTGAGCGCGCGCGCCATGTCGCGCTCGCGATTGATTCCGGGAAAGACGAGAACGGCTGATTTCATCAGTCGCGTAGCCTAGCTCAGAGAACCTCGACCCGGTAATTCTCGATCACCGTGTTCGCCAGCAGCTTGTCGGCGGCGGCTTTCAGCGTCGCCTCGGCCTTGGCCTTGTCGGAGCCGGCGAGTTCGATGTCGAACACCTTGCCCTGGCGCACGCTGGCGACGCCATCGACGCCGAGCGATTTCAGCGCCCCTTCGATGGCCTTGCCCTGCGGATCGAGAATGCCTGATTTCAGTGTAACGGTGACGCGCGCTTTCACGATCTTGCCTCAGCTCTTCACCAGCACCGGACCGGAGCCCGCGGGCCGTTCGTTTTCCATCAGGATCCCCAGCCGTTTTGCCACTTCGGTATAGGCCTCCAGCAGGCCGCCGAGATCCCTGCGGAAACGGTCCTTGTCGAGCTTCTCGTTCGACTTGATGTCCCACAGCCGGCACGAATCGGGCGATATCTCGTCGGCGACGATGATTCGCATCATCTCGTTCTCGAACAGCCGGCCGCATTCCATCTTGAAATCGACCAGACGGATGCCGATGCCCAGAAACAAGCCAGTGAGGAAGTCGTTGACGCGGATCGCCAGCGCCATGATGTCGTCGATTTCCTGCGGGGTCGCCCAGCCGAACGCCGTGATGTGCTCCTCCGACACCATGGGGTCGTTGAGCTGGTCGTTCTTGTAGTAAAACTCGATGATCGAGCGGGGCAGCTGGGTACCTTCCTCGATGCCGAGGCGCTGCGACAGCGATCCCGCCGCCACATTCCGCACCACCACCTCCAGCGGCACGATCTCGACCTCGCGAATCAGTTGTTCGCGCATGTTGAGGCGGCGGATGAAATGGGTGGGCACCCCGATGTCGTTGAGGTGCTGGAACAGGTACTCCGAAATCCGGTTGTTGAGGACGCCCTTGCCCTCGATCACCTGGTGTTTCTTGGCATTGAACGCGGTCGCATCGTCCTTGAAGTGCTGAATCAGGGTTCCCGGCTCGGGGCCTTCATAAAGCACCTTGGCCTTGCCTTCATAAATGCGGCGTCGACGGCTCATTGGGATGTACCGTGTGTTGTTGAAATCCATGAATTTGGTGTGCTCCGGATGACCTAGGGATTGCGACCCACGACGGAGCTGCCGTGAAGGCCTGGGACGGGAAACAGAACGAGAACCGGGCCTGGGGTCAACCTATCCGATTGGCCTACCCAGCACAATCGATCCGGTCCCCTGGAAGCCGAGTTTTACCGTCCTAGTGCCCCGTTTCCGAGGTTCGTAAACCATTCCAGCACCCCCTGTACGAACCTCGGAAACAAAAGGGGCACTAGCAACTCTATTTCTCTGGTGCCGCTCTTCGATTTGAAGTTCCTGATACGAGCTTGCAGCAACCTGAGCAGGAACTTCAAATCGGCGGCACCAGCCTGCGGCTTCGAGGCTGTTGTTTTAACCATTTGCTCCAGTTATCTAGGCGCACAGGAAGGCTGCCGCAATGAGGCCGCCGTCACCATTTCGGCTTAGGGATCGGAACCTTTAGACATGACCACATTCGACAAACGCGAGGAAGGTTTCGAGAAGAAGTTCGCCCTCGACGAGGAACAGAAATTCAAGGCCGAAGCCCGCCGCAACAGGCTGCTCGGATTATGGGCGGCGGAGAAGCTCGGTCTGTCAGGCGACGCCGCCAATGCCTATGCCAAGGAAGTCGTCGCGTCCGATTTCGAGGAAGCCGGCGATGCCGACGTGGTGCGCAAGGTGGTCGGCGATCTCGCCGCCAAGGGCATCGCCATCACCGAAACCCAGGTCCGCACCCAGATGACCGAACTGATGGCCCAGGCCGTCGCGCAGGTGAAGGCGGGGACGTAATGCGCAACGTCATTCCGGGATGCGTCCGAAGGACCGAACCCGAGAATCTCGAGATTCCGGATTCGCCGCTTCGCGCCGTCCGGAATGACGTTTCCGTCGCGCCGCGACGGCAACGTCACCCCTCCTTGAAGCCGTATTCCGGCACGTTGCCGCTGGCGCCGTAATATTTGTACGGCAGGAATTTGCCCGACATCGTGATCTTGACCCGGTCGCCCTTGGGATTGGGCAGCCGTTCCATCACCATGTCGAAATCGATCGCCGACATGATGCCGTCGCCGAACTCCTCCTCGATCAGCGCCTTCCAGGCCGGGCCGTTGACCATCACCAGTTCGTAGAAGCGGTAGATCAGCGGATCGGTCGGCGGCATCGTGATGCCCTCGCCGCGCATCGGCGTCTCGTTCAGCATCGCGATTTCGGATTTTGACAGTCCGAACAACTCGCCGGCATTGGCGGCCTGCGGTTTTGTCAGTTTCATCTGGCCGAGGATGGCGCCGACGATCAGCACCTCCGAATAGCCGCCGATCTTCTCGCAGATGTGCTTCCAGCTCCAGCCCTTCTCGCGCTTGATGTCGAGCAGCTTCTCGGTGAGGTCGGATCGTTTCATATGTCGTCTCCCTAGATGAAGTGAATGCTAACGCGCGATCGCCTGTGCTGGACTGGTTTCGACTACCCTTGGCGCCGATACGATGGTCGGCTCGTTCAAGCCGATCCGCACCACCGGCACGTGGCGCGGATCGTGACCGGGCACATCGGCGGCAAACGTCTTGCTGCGGCTGACCAGAAAATCGACGATGTGGTTGCGCAGCGCGTAGTAAAGGGGATGCCGGTGCAGGTCGGTGCGGCCGCGGTCCTTCGGCAGCGGATTTTCCACGACCTCGGCCAGCACCGCGCCGGGGCCGTTGGTCATCAGGAAGATCCGGTCGGCGAGATAGATCGCCTCGTCGACGTCGTGGGTGATCATGAACGCGGTCTGCCCGGTCTCGAGACAGATGCGGCGGACCTCGTCCTGCAGCGTGCCGCGTGTCAGCGCGTCCAGCGCCGAGAACGGCTCGTCCATCAGCATGATCTTCGGCGTGATCGAGAGCGCGCGCGCGATGCCAACGCGCTGCTTCATGCCGCCGGACAGTTCCGACGGGCGCTTGTGCTCGGCGCCGGTCAGGCCAACCAGGTCGATGAAGGTCTGCGCGTGCGCCTTCACTTTGGCGCGGTCCCAGTTGCGCCATTTCGAAGTCACGGCATAGGCGACGTTGCCGAGCACGGTGCGCCACGGCAACAGCGCGTGGCTCTGGAAAATCACGGCGCGGTCGAGGCTCGTGCCCTCGATCGCCTGCCCGTCCACGATCACGGCGCCTTCGCTCGGCCGGTCAAGGCCGGCCAGGATGTTCAGCACCGTGGTCTTGCCGCAGCCGGAATGACCGATCACGCAGCCGAACTCGCCGCGCGCCATCGACAGCCAGAGATTCTCGAACACCGCGGTCTCGCCGCCGTCCGCGCCCGGATAGCGCCTGGCGATGCCTTCGACGGAAATGAATTTGTCGGTCATCGCGTCATTCCGGGAACGTGACCATGCGCGTGAAGCGCGCGAGGATCTGGTCGAGCAGCATGCCGACGACGCCGATCAGGAGAATAGCGATGATGACGTTGGTGATGGAGAGGTTGTTCCACTCGTTCCAGACGAAGTAGCCGATGCCGGTGCCGCCGACCAGCATCTCGGCGGCGACGATGACGAGCCAGGCGATGCCGATCGAGATGCGCATGCCCGTCAGGATGGTCGGCGCCGCCGCCGGCAGGATCACGGTGAAGGCGCGCCTGACGGTGCCGACTTCCAGGGTACGCGCCACGTTGATCCATTCCTTGCGCACCGCGGCGACGCCGAACGCGGTGTTGAGGAGCATCGGCCACACCGAGCAGATGAAGATGACGAAGATCGCCGACAGGCCGGAGTCCTTGATGGTGTAGAGCGCCAGCGGCATCCAGGCGAGCGGCGAGATCGGTTTGAGGATCTGGATGAAGGGGTCGAGCGCCCGGCTGATCAGGGGCGACATCCCGATCAGAAAGCCGAGCGGGATCGCGACGAGCACGGCGAGAAGGTAACCGAGGCCCACGCGCGCGATGGAATAGCCGAGCTGGATGCCGAGGCCCTTGTCGTTCGGCCCGTTGTCGTAGAACGGCCGCTTGAGGTGCTCCCACAATTTGGCGCCGACATCGAGCGGGCCCGGCATCACCGACTTGCCCTGCGTCGCGGTCATGCCCATCAGCCTGGCGTATTCCGGGCTCATAGTGGCGACCGTGCCGGTGCCGCGCGTGGCGATGATGCCAGATGCCGACGAAGGCAAGGAACAGCGCGATCGAGACGATCGCCGCGCGGAAGCGAAGCGAGGTGGTCATGGTCGCGTCGCTCCCTCCCCCCGCGTAGCGCGCGAAGCGGCGGGGTCGAGACGAGCGAAGCTCGCTCTTAGGGGTCGGGGGTGGCGGGAATCGCTACGGGGAAAGACCCCCTCACCCGGCGTCGTCGACGCCGACCCTCCCGACCACTCGCCAGCGCTCGCGGGGAGAGGTGAAGAAGAGACGCGGCACTCCCTGACCTTTCACGATGCCTTCCTGATCTTGAAGCTGTTGACGTAATCGTCGGGCTTGGCGGGATCGAAGGTCTTGCCCATCACGGCGAACGACTTGTAGGCGGTCGCCGGCGGCGTCAGCCCCATCTCGGTCATCACCTTGGCGGTGTCGGTTGCGAGATAGACCTGCTCGGCGACCGTCTTGTAGTCGACATCGCCCTTGATCTGACCCCAGCGCTTCATCTGCGTCAGCATCCAGACCGCGAAGGACTGCCAGGGGAACGGATCGAAATCGACGCGCTTGGCGTCGGTTTTGACGCCGCCCAAGCCGTCGGCATAGGTCCCGGTCAGCACCTGCTCCAGCACGGTGACGGGCGCGTTGATGTAGTTGGCCGGCGCGATGGCCTCCGCGATCTGCTTGCGGTTCTCGGCCTTTGACGCATAGGCGGTGGCGTCCACGATCGCCCGCGTCAGCGCGGCAAAGCTGTTCGGCGAGGTCGTGATGAACTCCCGGCTCGCGGCGAAACTGCAGCAGGGATGGCCGTCCCAGATTTCCTTGGACAGCATGTGCATGAAGCCGACGCCGTCATAGATCGCGCGCTGGCAGATATTGTCGGGCGCGAGGAAGCCGTCGATGTTCTCGGCGCGCAGATTGGCGACCATTTCCGGCGGCGGCACCGAGCGCAATTGCACGTCGGTGTCGGGATCGAGGCCGTGCTCGGCGAGATAATAGCGCAGCAGGTAATTGTGCATCGAATAGTCGAAGGGAATGGCGAATTTCATGCCCTTCCAGTCCTTCGGGTCGCGCTTGTCCTTGTGCTTGATCGCAAGCGTAATGCCCTGCCCGTTGATGTTCTCGATCGCCGGCACCGTGAACGGGACCGCATTGGCGCCCAAGCCCAGCGAAATCGCGATCGGCATCGGCGCCAGCATGTGGGCGGCGTCGTATTCCTTGTTCAGGGTCTTGTCGCGGATCACCGCCCAGCCGGCGGTCTTGACCACTTCGACGTTGAGGCCGTGCTTGGCATAGAAGCCGAGCGGCGCCGCCATGATGATCGGCGTCGCGCAGGTGATCGGTATGAAGCCGACCTTGAGATCCTTCTTCTCGGGCGCGCCGGTATCGGCAAAGGCCTCGGTCGCGGTCTTGAGCGGGAAGAATTGCGAGATCGCGGCAAGCGCCGTCGAGGCGCCGACCGATTTCAGGAAGGCGCGGCGCGCGACGTCCTTCGGAAACATCGCGCGCATGACCGCAGACGCCACCACGCCCTCGTAGCGCTTTTCCTCCGATGGCGCCGGCTCGCAGCGCAGCGCGAGGGCCGCCCTGTCGTGCTCATCGGCGGATCGATGCTGGCCGCAGACGCAGCCCGAGCGCGACAGCCTGCGGTCGGCATCAAACGGATCGTCGAAGGTGGACATGCTCAATTCCTTTGCTTCGTGCAGAAAAAACGAACAGGCAAAGCCGCCGTTTTCGGCTGAATTCACCGCCCGGCCGGCGCGAGCGCGACCGGGCGGTGAAAAAACATGCAGGTTCTATGCCGCTTTGCTGGTCAGCCTGGCGTCCGCGGGCAGGCCCTCCTCGATCGGCAGCGACGGATCGCGCGACCATTCGTTCCACGACCCGAAATACATCCGCACATCCTTCACGCCGGCGTTCTTCAGCGCGAGGAAGGTGTTGGAGGCTCGCGCCCCCTTGAAGCAATAGAGGTAGACCGGGGTGTTCTGCGTGATGCCGACGGTGGCGCATTCCGCCAGGATCTCGTCCTTGGACTTGAAGCGCGGCCCCTCCGCCGTCGGCTTCATCATGCGGTACCATTCGAGCCAGACCGCGCCGGGGATGCGTCCCTTGCGCGGGCAGAAATCCTTGCCGTAGGGCGAGGAGCTTTCGCCGATCCACTCGTCGACGTCGCGCACGTCGAGCAGCGCGATGCCGGGCTTGCCGACCGCCGCCAGCATGGTCTTGGCGTCGATCAGGATGTCGCCGGCTTCCGGCACGATGGCGAACGATGCCGGCACCGGCTTCGGCACCTCGGTGGTGACCGGCAGGCCCTTTGCCGCCCAGGCGTCGAAGCCGCCATGAAGCACCTTGACCTTGGGATAGCCGAGCATGGTCAGCAGAAAATAGCCGCGGCAGGACTGGCCGAAGCCGGAATTCATCGACTGCTCGTAGATGACCGCGGTTTCCTTGCCCGACAGCCCGGCCTTGCCGAACGCGTCGGCGAATTTGGTCTTCAGCTCCTGCATGCCTTCGGGCGTCGAGGTCGCAAGATAGGTGAAGATCTCATGCACGTTGACGGCGCCCGGGATGTGTCCGGCGCCATAGGCATCGGGGTTCCGCGTGTCGATGATCACGCAGGGCTCTTTGGCGGTGAGATCGGCGAGTTCGCCGGCAGAAATCAGAACGTCCGTCATGGCAGGCCTCTCCTGTCTTGTGGTTGAAGTTGGGGTCGATCCGAGGTCCGTTTGAAAACTCACATGTCTGCCAGCATCTTGCGTAGCTGCTTGGTGGCGGGCGTGACGATGGCGACGAAGTAGGCCTCGCGCAGCCGGCGCTGGGCGCGATGGCTCTTCAGGTAACCGCGCGCGCCGCAATGAAGCATCGCCGCATGAGCGGCCGCGACGCTGGCGTCGCCGGCCTGCAGGCGAAGCGCCAAGACACGGCGCCAATAGCTGTCGTCTTCATTGAACGGGTCGCGCGCCAGCTCCATGGTTTCCGATTCAAGATCGGAAAGCAGCTCCCGGAAGTTCGTCGGCTGTTGCGGCAGATAGCGATTGACGTGGCCGAGCGGCCCGTCGACTTCGTTCATGATCGCGATGCAATCCCTGATCAGGCCGATCGCCATGCCGGCCTGCAGCAGAATGAAGCCGGCGCGGATTTTCTTGACGAACGGGCCTGCGGGTTCCGCCAGGATGAGGTCGTCCGGCACGAAGACGTCGCGGAACTGCACGCCATAGGTGCCGGTGCCGTCCATCGCGAGGAACGGCTTGCACGGCTGCAGCGTGATCGCGGGATCGGAGCAATCGGCGAGAAACATCACGATCTCGCCGGGCCTGTCCTCCGACCTCGAAAATCGTGCCGAAGAAATGGTCGGGGCCGAGATTCGACACCCAGGGCAGCGCGCCGCGCACGACGTAGCCGCCGTCGACCCTGCGGCCCTTCAATTTCAGCTTCTCGATTCCGAAGAAGCTCTTCATCGGATTGGAAAGGCCGGTGCCGCCGAGCATCTTTCCCGCCGCGACGTCGTCGGCGAAGCCGGCCAGCGCCGGATTGCCGGAATTGACCGCGTACCAGACCAGCGTGTTCTGGCACCACGCCATGAAGGCGGTCGCGCCGCAGACCTCGCCGAGTGCCGCGATCGACTGAATGGCGCAGCGCAGATCGGCCGCGCCATTGCCGGCCGATGGCTGCCCCAGGCGCCGGCATCGCCGAGACGCCGCAGCAGCTCGGCCGGATAGACGCTGCCGTTGTCGATCGCAGCGGCCAGCGGCGCGAGCTCCCGGCGCGCGATGGAGCGCGACCGCATCGACGATTCCTGCCGGCGAAAGATCGCTCTTGTCGTCGACGGCGAAGCGCGATGCGGCCACTGGGTTCATTGGACTCTCCGAGCGAAGCGTTGTCGACGTGGCGGTTACGCGCTGACCTCGAGATTGACCGGCCGTGTGAAGGTGTTGGCGACCGGCGACCACTTCTTGACGTGGGTCACCAGCGCATCGATCTCGCTCTTCGGAATGCCCTCGCATTCCATGTCGACCTTGACCCGGACGTCGGTGAAGCCGACCGGCTTCTCGCTGACATCGCCGGTGCCCCAGACCGCCGTGATGTTGAGGTCGCCCTCGAGTTCGAGCTCGAGCTTGTTGACGATCCAGCCGCGGTGCACCGCATTGGCGTGCAGCCCGACCGCAAGGCAGGAGCCGAGCGCGGCGAGCGAGGCCTCCGACGGATTGGGCGCGGTGTCGTCGCCCAACAGGCCCGGCGGCTCGTCGACGATGTAAGGCGGAAGGTTGCGGATGTAGTTGGCGTGGCGGAACTTGCCTTCGGCCACCGTCTTGCATTTCAAGGTCTTGATGACCTTCGGGTTGGCCTTGCCGTTTTCGATAAGCTTTTCGAGCCCTTGCCGGTCGATGGGGGCAAGGCAGCCTGTCAGCACTGTTTTTTGAGCGACCGCGGTCATCTATTTTCTCCCTAGGGGCCAGGATACCGAACGGTCTGTTTCCTGCATGAACCGTGCCAGTCGCCGCGCGGCAGAAAAGCCGAAGCGTTGAAGCCGCTTAACGCGCTCTGCCCTGGAATCGGTCAGCCGCGATCTGCTCAATCGCGATGCAGTTGCCGCCGTGCTGCGATTATTTTGCGCGCAGTTTCGGAGGGAGAGCGCGAATGAAGATGTCACTTGCTGATCGCGCGGCAGTTCGATTAACTGTGCGCATGGGCAAATCATCCACGAGGAAGCGTTCCGTCGCGGCTGACCTCGCCGGCGGCGACGACGAGTCGGCGCGCGGACGCCTGCTCGGCGCGGCGACGCGGCTGTTCTGCAAGAACGGCATCAACGCCACCGGCATCGACGCCATCATCAACGAAGCCGGCACCGCCAAGACCACGCTCTACAAACTGTTCGGCTCGAAAACCAATCTCGTGCATGCGGTGCTGGAGACCGAAGGCAAGCAGTGGCGCGAATGGTTCATCGAGACGGTCGAATCCGGCGGCGGCAGCGCGCAGGCCAAACTGGCGCGGATCTTTCCGGCGCTGAAGGACTGGTTTCGCCAGGAGCGCTTTTACGGCTGCCCCTTCATCAACGCCGTCGGCGAACACGACAAGGATCAGAAGCAGTTCCGCGCCATCGCGATGAAGCACAAGAAGGTCGTGCTCGCCTACATTGAAAAGCTCGCCGCCGAAACGGGCGCGGCGGAGCCGGAAGTGCTCGCCCATCAGCTCGGCCTTCTGATCGACGGCGCCATCGTCGCCGCCATGGTGTCGCGCGACCCCGGCGTCGCCGACACCGCGGGGCTCGCCGCCTGCTCGCTGTTCCCGCCGTCGAAGCCGAGAAAGCCGAAGGGCACGGCAGCGGCGCAGCTGATGGCAGTGTGAGCGGCGCAAGATGGCTGTCATTGCGAGCCAACGGGTCGGCGCGAAGCGCCGCCCGATGACAGGCTCCGCGAGGCAATCCATGGCGCTACACGAACCAAGCTGGATTGCTTCGTCGCTACGCTCCTCGCAATGACGAGCTCTAGCGCCGCTCCGGCACGGCAGCGTCCAGCCGATCGAGTTGCGCGGCCAGATCGCCCTCGACATCGGCGACCTTCATGTCGATGACCCGGTAGCCGCGCGCCTCCAGCCACGCCTGCCGCGCCGCGCGGTCCTTTGCGATGACCTCGGTCTCATCCGGGTTGACCAGTTCGATCGCGATCCGATGAACAAAAGAGACAAAATCCGGAATGTGGCGGCCGACCGGCGTCTGCCGCTTGAACTGGCCGGCAAACCGGCGGTCGGAGGTCAGCGCCTGCCACAGGATGCGTTCGGCATCGGTCGGATTGCGCCGCAATAGCCGCGCCAGCCCCCGCACCGTGCTGCTCTCCGACGGCAGCGTCGCCCTGCCCGTGCTCGGCGAGCAGCGCGCGCAGCCGAGTCGCCTGCGCGCCGTCGAGCACGCCGCCCTTGGCCGGCCCCTTG
Organism: uncultured Alphaproteobacteria bacterium; assembly: GCA_963825105.1. GTDB lineage: Bacteria > Pseudomonadota > Alphaproteobacteria > Rhizobiales > Xanthobacteraceae > Bradyrhizobium. The sequence goes on along the minus strand of CAWGSB010000009.1, from coordinate 399,021 downwards.
CGCCCCTCCGCGATCGCCATCACCACGCCGTGCAGCGTGTGCATGTCCTGCTTGGTCGGGTCCATGCGGGTGAAGATGTTGCGCAGATTGACCAGCATGGTCTCGCGCTTCTCCGGCGGGCGCAGGAATTCGACCTTGTCGAGTTCGCGCACCAGATTGTCGAAGAAGGCCTGCATCTGGTGCTGCGAGGCGGGCTCGGAGCGCTCGGGCATCGCAAACGGCAGCGCGCCCGCGGTCGACAGCTTGAACCATTCATAGCCGATCAGGAGCACCGCCTGCGCCAAGTTGAGGGAGGCAAAGCCCGGATTGACCGGAAAGGTGACGATGCGGTTGGCGAGCGCGACCTCCTCGTTCTGCAGGCCGTAGCGCTCGCGGCCGAACAGGATGCCGACCGTGCCGCCGCCCTCGATCTGGCCGGCCATCTCCCGCGCCGCCACTTCCGGCGCCAGCACCGGCTTGGCCTGGTCGTGGGCGCGGGCGGTGGTGGCGAACAGGAGCGTGCAGTCGGCGACCGCCTGCTCGACCGTGTCGAACAGCTCGACCCGGTCCAGGATATGGTCGGCGCCGGCAGCGCGCCCGCTGCGCGCTGATGTTCGGCCAGCCGTCGCGCGGATTGACGATGCGCAGCCGGGTCGAGCGCAAAATTGCCCATCGCGCGCGCGGCCATGCCGATGTTCTCGCCGAGCTGCGGCTCGACCAGGATCACGACGGGGCCGGCGAGGTCGAAGCCTGATTTGGTCTTGTCGGTGCCCGAGCCGGACATCTCACTTCACTTTCTGATTCAACTTCTGAAGGTTCTGAATTAAGTTCCGAAGAACCTGATTTAATGCGTTAAGCCGTGGCCGGCCTTCGATTGCCGGTCCTGGCAGAATTTCTCAAGCAAAATAAAGGGGTTAGAGATGTTTTTTGACGCTCGCCCATAGCCTCAAATGCGTCTTTCGAAGCGCGCCTTGCAAGCGGTCCGGGGTCTCCTGACGTATCAATCACAAACACAGCAAAGCTGAAAGAGGCTGGGCTGCGCCGGGTCCCCCGACGAGCGGACGGCAGGCATCGTCAAATCGCGGGCCGCAACCGCAACAGCCGCCCGCCGTTGCCGACAATGCCGTCTGATAGCCGGCCGATCTCGCGTTCGGAATCGGTAGCAGGTGCTGGATTGTCGCGTCTGGCGAGTGGCAAGCACGCAAGCGGCGTTCTAAGCCAAAAGATGGCCTGAAAGTGCATAGCGCCTTGGCTTTCGCCGCAGCGTTTGCAGTGCTATAGCGCGCCTACATCACCCCCTTCGTTCCCACCGCGCTATTCCCAAAAAGGCCCGATCTCCATGGCAAAAATCAAGGTGACCAACCCCGTCGTCGAACTCGATGGCGACGAGATGACCCGGATCATCTGGCAGTACATCAAGGACAAGCTGATCAACCCGTTCCTCGATATCAACCTGATGTATTTCGACCTCGGGATGGAATACCGCGACAAGACCAACGACCAGGTCACCGTGGACGCCGCCAACGCCATCAAGAAGGTCGGCGTCGGCGTCAAATGCGCCACCATCACCCCCGACGAAGCCCGGGTGAAGGAATTCGGCCTGAAGGAAATGTGGAAATCGCCGAACGGCACCATCCGCAACATCCTCGGCGGCGTGGTGTTCCGCGAGCCGATCATCTGCCGGAACGTGCCGCGGCTGGTGCCCGGCTGGACCAAGCCGATCATCATCGGCCGCCACGCCTTCGGCGACCAGTACCGCGCCACCGACTTCAAGTTTCCCGGCAAGGGCGTGCTGACGATGAAGTTCGTCGGCGAGGACGGAAAGGTGATCGAGCGCGAAGTCTACAAGTCCCCGAGCGCCGGCGTGGCGCTGGCGATGTACAATCTCGACGATTCTATCGCCGATTTCGCCCGCGCCTCGCTCAACCAGGGCCTGGCCAAGGGCTATTCGGTCTATCTCTCGACCAAGAACACCATCCTCAAGGTCTATGACGGGCGCTTCAAGGACATTTTCCAGGAGATCTACGAAAAGGAATTCAAGTCCCAGTTCGACGCCAAGAAGATCACTTACGAACATCGCCTGATCGACGACATGGTCGCGGCCGCGATGAAGTGGTCGGGCGGCTACGTCTGGGCCTGCAAGAACTACGACGGCGACGTGCAGTCCGACACCATCGCGCAGGGCTACGGCTCGCTCGGCCTGATGACCTCGGTCTTGATGACGCCGGACGGCAAGACCGTGGAAGCCGAGGCCGCCCACGGCACGGTGACGCGGCACTACCGCGAGCATCAGAAGGGCAAGGAGACCTCGACCAACTCGATCGCCTCGATCTTCGCCTGGACCCGCGGCCTGTCGCATCGCGCCAAGCTCGACAACAATGCGGAGCTGGAGAAGTTCGCGGCTACCCTCGAGAAGGTCTGCGTCGACACCGTCGAAGCCGGCTTCATGACCAAGGACCTCGCGCTCCTGGTCGGCGCCGACCAGCGCTGGCTATCCACCACCGGCTTCCTCGACAAGGTCGCGGAAAACCTGACCAAGGCGATGGCGGCCTGATTCGCCTGCTGACGACACGATTCCCGGCGCGGGCACCGCGCCGGGGGTGATAAAATTGCGCGACGCCGCTGGAAGCGAGGTTGCCCAATGCTCTTCATGGTGATCGAGCGCTTCAGGGACCGCGATCCGATCCCGGTCTACAAGCGCGTGCGCGACGCGGGCATCAAATTTCCCGAAGGGCTGACTTACGTCGGGAGCTGGATCGAGCCCAATTTCGACCGCTGCTTTCAACTGATGGAACGCGACGACGCGCGGCTGCTGCAGGAGTGGATTCTGAGCAACCGCGACCTCGGCATGACCTTCGAGATCGTGCCCGTCGTGCCGAGCAAGGAGACCCGGGAAGTGGTCGCGCCGTTCCTGGATTCGAAATAGCGCCCGGATCCGGCAATTCATCCGAAAAACGGGTTCCACCGCCGGCCGGCCAGGACTTGCCGGCTGGCGAGAATTGCCATGCGGGTGCAATCTTGCCGGACGATCCGGGGCCGCAAGCCGGCCAGTGGACGCGCGAGAAGCACGGACAACTCGAAAATCGACACGAGGGGTTCATGAAACGCTTCGCTGTTTTGATCGCCACAACGCTGATCATGATTTCCTGCACGCCTGAAGAGGACGTGACGGGATCGGTCCGTAACAGATGCGCGACCGACCTTTACCCCTCCTACAATCCCAGAGCGCTTGATCAATGTATGGCTGTCTGCATCAAATGCGATCGCGGAACCCGAGCCACGTGCTCGACGTCATGCACCTTAAAAGGCGCGCGCTGACATAAAAACAAATAGCACCAAGCTGGCCTGAGCGACGCCCCGGCAAAGGAGGAGCGGACATCAACCATTCGCCAGTTAACTGCCTTTGACCCCGAAGCGGACATTGGGCGGTAACGGCCGGGCTGATTTGTCGTCCTTACTCACTTGCCGCTTGGACGTAAAATGCTAGGTTTACGCAAAGTGGGCGCTTGTAAGGGAGCGAATGCATCGGCGCGAGTTTGTCACGCTGACCGGCGGGCCCGGCCGCGTCGTGGCCTCTTGTTATGCGAGCGCAGTCCCGGAAGGTGTCCATCATCGGTGTCTTGCTCGCCGGCTATCCAGACCCTGAGGCCTTTTTGAAGGGATTTCACGTTTCTCTCCGCGCAGACGATGCTTCGCGAATAAGCCTTGGTATTCTCCTGGATGGAGGTGGTGGTGACCGACCCAACCCAAAAGGCGTCCAACGGCGACAATTCTCGCGGGATAGGCCCGTTGACGGAGACGAACGCGCAGACGTCGAATCACCCTGGTGATGTTCTGTTTCAGCAATTCAATGCCGTTCTGGAGACGATTGACTATGCGGTGCTCTTTATGGGGCCGGACTTGCGCAGCAAGATCATCAATCGAGCCTTCAAGCAGATGTGGGGAATATCCGACGAATTCATCCAGAACACGCGCCCAACGATGGCCGATCTCGTCCGATATGTGCACCAAAACCATCACCTATATGACGTTGCGGAGGCGGACTTCGAAGCATTCTTGGCCCGACGCGTTGAAGCCGTTATCAGAGGCAAATTCTCCACGGACATGCGTCTCCGAGATGGTCGCGTCATACATTTCCAAATTCAATCATTGCCCGACGGCGGTCGTTTACTAACTTACTTTGATATTACGGAGTTAAAGCGCAGCGAAGAAGCGGCAAAGGAGGCGAAGCAACTTGCTGAAGCGATGCTGGTCGAACGCGGCATCCTGTTCGATCAATTCAATGCCGTTCTAGAGACGGTTGACTATGCGGTGCTCTTTATGGGGCCGGACTTGCGCAGCAAGATTATCAATCGAGCCTTCAAGGAGATGTGGGAAATATCCGACGAATTCATCCAGAACACGCGCCCAACGATGGCCGATCTCGTCCGGTATGTGCACCAAAACCATCACCTATATGACGTTGCGGAGGCGGACTTCGAAGCATTCTTGGCCCGACGCGTTGAAGCCGTTATCAGAGGCAAGTTCTCCACGGACATGCGTCTCCGAGATGGTCGCGTCATACATTTCCAAATTCAATCATTGCCCGACGGCGGTCGTCTACTGACTTACTTTGATATTACGGAGTTGAAGCGCAGCGAAGAAGCGGCAAAGGAGGCGAAAGAGGCGGCAGAAGTCGCACTTTCGGAACTGAAATTTGCGCAAAATCGATTAATCCAAACCGAGAAGCTTGCGTCCCTCGGACAACTCACGGCCGGCATCGCGCATGAAATCAAGAATCCGCTCAATTTCATCAACAACTTCTCAGAACTTTCGATCGAGCTCCTGGAGGAACTCCAAGCGGGTCTGGATTGCGCCAATGCAGTTAACTATCAGAAGTCCGATATGGCTGAAATTACGGGCACTCTCCGGGCCAACCTCGAGAAGATCAAACAACACGGGCAGCGGGCCGACGGAATCGTGAAAAGTATGCTGATGCATTCCCGCGAAGCCTCCGGAGAATGGAGATCAGCCGATGTCAATGCGATTGTAGATGACAGCTTGAATCTTGCTTTTTATGGCAATAGATCCGAACAGAACGACTTCAAGGTTGCGCTGCATAGATCGTTTGATCCAGCTGCGGGTGATATTGAGATGTCGCCGCAGGACCTTACACGCGCGCTTTTAAATTTCGTTTCCAATGGCCTTTATGCCATGCTGAAGCGAAATGTCGCCATAGGCGACGAACCTTATGAGCCCGCACTATACGTCTCTACGAAAGGCCTTGGCGAAACGGTCGAGATTGCCATTCGGGATAACGGAGAGGGTATCGCTCCGGAGATAAGAGACAAGATTTTCAATCCATTTTTCACGACCAAACCTCCCGGCGAAGGCACCGGCCTGGGCCTCTCCTTGAGCCATGACATTATTGTCAAACAACATGGTGGTCTTATTGAATTTGATACGCAACCCGACGGTTTCACCGAGTTTAAAGTGGTTCTACCGCGTTCAGGGAAGAACCGACTGAGACTAGGCGCGTAGGCAGTCGCTTCAATTTGACCCTTGGCGAACCGACAAAACTTGGCGTCGGCCATCTCTTCGTAGAGTCCAGGTTGCTCTTTCCAACAACGGCATGATGCGCGGCCGTATGCAAAGGCACGGACCCAATCCGCGCCCCGCTTTGTTTTCCCGCGAAGCACTCAAGCCGAACCTGCGCGAGCGCGCGGACTCATGGACGCGCGGTCAAATCCTCGCCTCCAGCGCAGCCGCCCGATGTCCGCTGTCGAGGGGTAGACCGGAAATAGCTGGCAAAGAGTCAAAACGGCGCGATTGACCCACAACCGACATCGGCCTGATCTTTGGAAAAGCGCGGCGCGTCATCCAATGCCGCACTTGCGTCATGGCTGTAGCGACGGACAACCGCCCCGGGGCAACGTGACGAGAGTGAGCTTTCTCGGCACTGATACGGCGGGAAAAATATTGGAGACACTGCACCAATTGGCACCGGCGTAGCCTGCCACCCCCGGAGGCTCCCAAGTCAGCCCCCTCCTGCGATATCAGCGTTGCCGCCAGCAACCCCGGTCCGCGCCGCAACCTTGGCGTCAGACTGTTTGTACCATGACGCCAGCCACGCCACCGCGGACATGATCAGGATTCCGAAAATGCCGACGAGGAAATGCAGGCCGATGCCGGCGGAAATCTCGGTCAACAGGAAATACCCCGCGAAAGCCAGGAACACGCCGAGGCAGAATATCGCCAGGGAATGCTGCCCGCACAGGATCATCGGCCGCAGCCAGCGCGATCTCAGTACCGGCCAGTCCCTTGGCGCGAAGCGCAGGGTGACCGTCGCTATCGCCAGGAAATGCACGAACCTCAGCACGTCGAGATCGGGCTTGTCGATCGGGTAAATCCATTGCTCCAGCCGGCGCGGCATCAAATCGCCGAGCTGCGGGAAATACCAGGTCATCGTAACGCCGAACGCCGCGAGCAGATAGACGACCGATATCCACAGCGTGGCCGGCGACGACAAAATGCCCGAAAGCCGCCGCCCGCCACCCAGCGCGCACCACGCGCCGAACACGAACAGCAGTTGCCAGGCAAACGGGTTGAAGGACCAGAATCCGCCCGGATAGGCCGTCAGGTATAGATCGTACTTCCATCTCACCACATAAAGCGCGACCGACAGCGCCAGCGTTAGATCGGCTCGCCACTTCATCAGCCACAGGATGCATGGGAGAAAAAACATCAGCACGATATAGAGCGGGAGCACGTCCATGTTCAGGGGACGGAATCTCAGCAGCAATGTCTGGACGATGGCGAGGTCGGGTCGCCGGAAGAACTCCGTAACGCCCATTTCATCCGAATATAACGGGTTATTGACGCTGGCGGCGACGTAGGCAATCTCAGCGAACAAGACCGTGAACAGAAACACGTGAGCGATATAGATCTGCCAGACCCGGCGCAGGATTCGCGCGGTCGCGATCACGAAGCCCAACTCCAGCATTGCTCGGCCGTAGACGAATGCGGCGGTGTAGCCGGAAATGAAAATGAATATCTCGGTGGCGTCGCTGAAACCGTAATTGCGGATCGTGAACCAGGTCAACACATCCGGGGACATGTGGTCGATGAAGATCAGCCAGAGCGCCAGCCCGCGGAACAGATCGATCCGCAATTCCCGGCCGGCCGCGGGCAGCGAAACGGCCGGCTTCGAAATGGCCGCCGGAGCCGATTCCGGGGCGATCGCGTCCGCCGCACCCGGAAGGGGTGATGCTGCAACCCGATCGGCAATCAACACCATTCCGCCCCGTCTTCAAAAAGATCGGCTTACGCGTTTGCACTGCAAAAGATCATATAGTTCTGGCGTTTGTAAGCAAGTTATCGGCGGCGTCCGCTGGCACGCCCGGGTATCAAGACAACGAGGTCGAGGCCCCAATCCCGACGCCCCCGCTCGCCCGCAACCCTTGACTAACCGGCGTCATTGAGTCGTGGTTAGTGTCAGGGAGCGCCGGGGGCTTGGCGCTGGAAGACAAGAAAATAGGGAGGACATCATGGCCAACCCGAAGGGGTTTGCTCCGCCGCTGAGAGTCGAGCGCGACCTCCGGCTCGATCTTTTCCGCGGCATCGGGCTGTGGATGATCTTCCTGGATCACATTCCAGACGACGTCGTCTCCTGGCTGACGCTGCGCAATTACGGTTTCAGCGATGCCGCCGAGGTTTTCGTGTTCATTTCCGGCTATCTGGCCGGTTACATCTACGGCCCGATCATCAGCACCGGCCATTTTCTCGCCGCCACCAAGCGGCTGCTGAAGCGCGCCGCGGAGATGTATGTCGCCCACATCATGCTGTTCCTGATCTTCACGGCGCAGATTGCCCGCACGGTCAGGAAATTCGACAACCCGATGTACAAGGATGAATTCAACGTCGCCAATTTCCTTGCACACCCGGACGTCCTGATCGGGCAAGCGCTGACGCTGCGCTACAAGCCGGTCGATCTCGACGTGCTGCCGCTCTATATCGTGCTGGTGGGCGCCTCGCCGCTGATCCTGTGGGGTCTGTTGCGGCGCCCGAACTGGACCCTGCTTGGCTCGATACTTCTGTACATCGGGGCGCGCATTTTCGACTGGAATTTGGCCTCGTATCCGCCCGGAACCCACTGGTACTTCAATCCTTTTGCCTGGCAATTGCTGTTCGTCTTCGCAGCCTGGTGCGGTGTCGGAGGCCTCGCCAGGATCGAGTCCCTTATCCGGTCTCCCGCGGCGCTGGCGCTGGCCTTCGCCTGGCTCGCCTTTGCTTTCGTGATCGTCATGACCTGGCACGCTCCGTGGCTGGAAGCCTTGATCCCGAAATGGATGATCAAGGCGATCTATCCGATCGACAAGACCGATCTCGATTTGCTGCGGCTCACGCACTTCCTCGCCGTGGCAACGGTGGTCACGCGATATTTCCCGCGCAGGGATGCCCTGCTCGCCTCCAAATGGCTGCGCCCGCTGATCCTGTGCGGTCAGCACTCGCTGCCGATTTTCTGCTTCGGCGTATTCCTGTCCTTTGGAGCGCATTGGATCCTGACGCAGTACAGCCATGGTGTGTTGGCGCAACTGGCCGTCAGCGCCGGCGGTATGCTGATCATGGTTGCGATTGCATGGGCTCTGGATCGGGCTGCGAAGGTGCCCGATCTGTTCGTCGACGCGGTCGAGCTCGAGGAGAATACGGCGGCCCTGCAAACCGCGAAAAGCTGATCGCGGGGCATGGAGGCTTGACGCTCGGCCCGTTCCGCCGGCAGAAAGCCGACGGAGCGTTGTCGCACGTCCTTTGGGCAAAGACCGCCAATAGGAGGACTGGCCACGCGCCGATTTCGGCGCTACGTGGATGAGTTGGCGGCCGCGGGATTTGCAGACCGCGTGGAGTGAAATGACCGATACCGTTGGAAAGGCGAAGTTGGCGGAAGAGCGCATTCCAGGCAGCGCCGAGAAGGCCTTTCCATGGCGTAAAGCGATACCATGGATCGCGCGCTTCGACGCCTGCGATGTCGCCGTCATCGTGCTGATCGCCGGGCTCGTGGTGATCGCGCTCTGCACTTTCAAGGACTACGCGATCTCCAACGACGAAGGCGTTCAGCACCACTACGGCGAATTGATCATCGCCTATTATGCGAGCGCCTTCAGGGACCAGAGCGTATTCAGCTTCCAGAATCTTTATCTCTACGGCGGCCTGTTCGATGTCGTTGCGGTCGCGCTCGGCCATCTGCTCCCGGTCGATCCCTACGATCTGCGCCATATCCTGTGCGCGCTGATCGGCATCGGCGGGATCGGCGCCACGGCGGCTACCGCGCGGCTGATTGCGGGCCCGCGCGCGGGCCTGATCGCCGCGATCGGGCTGAGCGTGTGCGGCGCGTGGTACGGCACCATGTTCAACCACACCAAGGACATTCCCCTGGCCGCGGCGATGATCGGCGCGACCCTGTTCCTGATCCGCATCGCGCGCCGCCTGCCGTCGCCGCGCGCCAGCGATGTTGCTGCGTTCGGTCTCCTGACGGGGGCCGCGCTCGGCATGCGCATCTTCGGTCTGCTGCTCGTGATCTACGCCGGCGTCGCGATCGTCCTGTACCTGCCGCGGCGGTGGCGCGGTCATGGCCGCGCGCGGTGGCGATTCGTGATCGAGTCGTCGTTGCGGCTGCTGCCGGCGCTGCTGCTGGCCTATGTCATCATGATCCTGGCCTGGCCATGGGCGGCGCTGGCGCCGCTCAATCCGATCCGCGGCCTGCTCGCGTTCTCCGAATTTCAGTACGAGATCCGCACGGTGCTCGCGGGCCAGGTCTACGAAATGGCGCACGTGCCGCGGCTCTATGTGCCGATCTACATCCTGATCCGGACGCCACTGTTGACGCTAACCGGCGCGGCGCTGGCGATCATGTTCGCGGCGTTGCCGCGTCTCGCCGCCGGTTCGACGCTGCGGCGCGGGGATATCGCCCTGGTCTCGCTGACGGCGATTTTTCCGGTGGCCTGCGAGGTGATCTGGCACGGCCCGGCCTTCACCGGACTGCGCCATTTTCTGTTCGTGGTCCCCGCGCTGGCTGTTCTCGCGGGCATCGGTCTCGATACGGCGGTGGCAGCGCTTGCCACGCGCGGCCGCCTGATCGCGTCCGGCGCGCTCGCGGTCGTGACCGCGTGCTGCCTCGTGGACGCGGTAACCCTGATCAGGCTGCATCCGTACGAGTACCTGTTCTACAACCCGGTGGTCGGGGGCCTCGAGGGAGCCTCACGGCGCTACGACCTCGATTATTGGTTCAGCAGCATGCCCGAGGCGCTCAATCAGCTCGAAACCTATCTGCGCCGCACCGAGCCCGGCGATGGCGGCAAGCCGTCACACATCTATTCCGTCGCGGTGTGCGGCGAACGCCTCGAATTCGAGAAGACCGTGACGCTTCCGCAACTGCGCTTTGACTTCAAGCCGCAGTGGAACGAGTCCGAGTTCTTCATCGCGCCGACCCATATGAATTGTGACGGCGATCTCGACGGCAAGGTGATCGGCACCGTCGAACGGCTCGGCGTCGCCATCGCATACGTCAAGGACCGCCGGGCGCTGACCCGGCCAGTGGCGACGGCGGCGCGGTAAGCGAACCCGGCATGCAGGCTGTTCATATCCGCTTGCCGAGGCCCGGTTCAGCCGGTCGACGTAACACAGGCGTTAAATCTCTCTGCTGGGGTTTCAAATATTGCAAGGTCTCACGTGGTCGTTCGTTGAGCTGACGAGCCACTTTGTTCAGATAGGCTTGCGAGTGCACCGACAAGTCGGCGCCTTCGGAAAGTACGGCCCGGCGCTATCACCTGAAAGCCACAAATACCGGAATTTCAGTCGTCTCACCGGGGGTAACGCGCAGGCCGCAGTCCGCCCGCCCCGACTACTTCTCCGCGGGCGGCTGGTCGTCGTGCGTGGCCTGCGCGATTTCGGCGATGGCCAGATCGCCCGTATCCGCAAGCCGCGCCTTGGCGGTCTTCTGGACATGGGCGGCAAGCGCCGGCATCCGTTCGATCAGCGCATGGAAATCCTGCGCATCGAGCGCCAGGAGCCGGGTCTTGCGCGTCGCCGTCACCGTGCCGCTGCGCTTGGTCCGGTGCAGCAGCGCGATCTCCCCGAAGAAGGTGCCGTCGGCGAGCCGGACGCGCCGGTTCGGCAGTTCGATCTCGACTTCGCCGCCGGTGATGAAATACATCGAGGACGCGGCATCGCCGCGCCGCACCAGGACTTCGCCTGCCTCGATGGTCCGCGCCCGCAACAGCCGCATGATGTCGGCGATTTCAGTGGCGGAAAGATGCGAGAACAGCGGCACCCGCGCCAGCATTCCCCAGGTGACGACGAAATCGCGCCGCCGCACTTCGTCGGCAAAGGCGGTGGAAATGATCGCCACCGGCAGCGCGATCATGGTCAGGCCGCCGACGATGGCGAACGCCGACACCAGCTTGCCCAAGGGCGTGACCGGAACGACGTCGCCATAGCCGATCGTGCCCAGCGTCACGATCGCCCACCACATCGCCTGCGGAATGGTGCCGAACTTGTCGGGCTGCACATCGTGCTCGATGGCGTAGAGCAATGATGCGAACACCAGCACCGCGCCCATCAGAATCACGAGGCAGCCGATCAGCGTGCGCCGCTCGGCATGAAGCGCGGCCAGCAGCGAGCGCATCGCCGGCGAATAGCGCACCAGTTTGAAGAACGGCAGCACGCCGAGCAGCGCCAGCAACGCGTGGTCGCCGTCGATCAGCGCGATCGACGCCGGCAGGAACGCCAGCAGGTCGATGATGCCGAGAGTGGAGAACGCATATTCGAGCCGGTCCTGCGCCGGCGACAATTTCCGCGGCGAGTGGCCGACCACGCTCCAGAGCCGGGCGGCGTATTCCAGCGCAAACACCACCACCGCGCCGACCTTGACGACGGTGAGCAGTCCGCCGAAGCGCGCGTCGTATTCCGGAACCGACGCCAGGATCATCGCCAGCACGTCGATAATGATGATGACAACGATCAGCCGGACGAAGCGCGAGCCGGCCGAATATGGCAGGTGGTCGTGCTCAAGCAGTTCGTAGAGGCGATCCCGCAAATCCGGGGCGTAAAGCCGCCTTCTGTGCGGGAAAATCGCCACCGCTAGACGCTAGCCATCGCTTTTTCGATGGCTGTCGAGCGCCGCGTTCGCCTTGGCGCCGTCGGGGCCGCCGGCCTGCGCCATGTCGGGCCGCCCCCCGCCGCCCTTGCCGCCGAGCGCTTCGGAAGCAATGCGCACCAGATCGACCGCGTTGTAGCGGGAGGTGAGATCGGAGGTGACGCCGACGACCACGCCGGCCTTGCCGTCCCCGGTGACGCCAACGATCGCGACGACGCCGGAGCCGAGCTGCTTCTTGCCGTCGTCCGCAAGGCTCTTGAGATCCTTCATCTCGATGCCTTCGACCGCGCGCGCCATCAGCTTGACGTTGCCGACCTCGCGGACGCCGGCTGCGCCCGCCGCCGATCCGTTGGCGGTCTGCGCCCCGCCGCCCATCGCCAGCTTCTTGCGCGCATCCGACAGATCGCGCTCCAGTCTCTTGCGCTCTTCCATCAGCGAAGCGATGCGCGCCGGCACCTCTTCCAGCGTGGTGCGCAGCTCCGTCGGCTGCGGTCTTGGCCAGCGCCATGGTCTCGTTGGCATGCTTGCGGGCGTGACGCCCGGTCAGCGCCTCGATGCGGCGAACGCCGGAGGCGACCGCGCTTTCGCTGGTCACCGAGATCAGGCCGATATCGCCGGTCCGCCTGACATGCGTGCCGCCGCACAATTCCACCGACCAGCCGAACGCGTTGGCGCCGTGCTCGCGCGCGGTCTTGCCCATCGACACCACGCGCACCTCGTCGCCGTATTTTTCGCCGAACAGCGCGCGGGCTCCCGCTTCGCGGGCGTCGTCCACCGCCATCAGCCGCGTCGTGACCTCGTCATTCTCCAGCACCACTTCGTTGGCGATATCCTCGATGCGGCTCAGCTCGTCCGGGGTGATCGGCTTGGGATGGACGAAGTCGAAGCGCAAGCGATCCGGCGCCACCAGCGAGCCGCGCTGCGCGATGTGGTCGCCGAGCACCTGCCGCAGGGCCTCGTGCAGAAGATGCGTCGCGGAGTGATGGGCGCGGATCGACGAGCGCCGGGCATGATCGACCTCGAGCAGCAGCGCGGTGCCCGGCTTCAGCGTGCCCTGCTCCACCGTGCCGAGATGCACGAAGAGATCGCCGGCCTTCTTCTGGGTGTCGGTGACGCGGAAGCGCACGCCCTCCCCGGTCATCACGCCGGTGTCGCCGACCTGGCCGCCGGACTCCGCGTAAAACGGCGTCTGGTTCAGAACGATGGCGCCGCTCTCGCCGGCCTTGAGGCTTTCGACCTCCTTGCCGTCCTTCACCAGTGCGCCCGCCACGCCTTCGGCGGTCTCGGTCTCGTAGCCGAGGAATTCGGTGGCGCCGAGTTTCTCGCGCAACGGGAACCAGACATTCTCGGTCGCTGCCTCGCCGGAGCCGGCCCATGCCGCGCGCGCCTTTTCGCGCTGCCGGTCCATCGCGTCGGTGAAGGAGGCGATGTCGACGCCGATGCCGCGCGATTTCAGCGCGTCCTGGGTGAGATCGAGCGGAAAGCCGTAGGTGTCGTACAGCGTGAACGCGGTGTCGCCGTCGAACATGTCGCCTTTTTTCAGCCCGCGCGCTCTTCTCGTCGAGGATCGTCAGGCCCCGCTCCAGCGTCTTGCGGAACCGCGTCTCTTCCAGCCGCAAGGTTTCCTCGATCAGCGCTTTCGGCGCGCACCAGCTCGGGATAGGCCTGGCCCATCTCGCGCACCAGCGCCCAGACCAGCCGATGCATCAGCGGGTCGCGGGCGCCGAGCAACTGCGCATGGCGCATCGCGCGGCGCATGATCCGGCGCAGCACGTAGCCGCGGCCCTCGTTCGAGGGCAGCACGCCGTCCGATATCAGGAACGACGTCGCGCGCAAGTGATCGGCGATCACGCGCAGCGAGCCCTTCTGCTCGCCTTGCGGATCGGCGCCGGTCAGTTCCGAGATGGCGCGGATCAGGGCTACGAACAGGTCGATGTCGTAATTGTCGTGCTTGCCCTGCAACACGGCGGCGACGCGTTCCAGGCCCGCGCCGGTATCGATCGACGGCTTCGGCAGCGGATTGCGCGCCCCGCCCTCGAGCTGCTCGAACTGCATGAACACGAGGTTCCAGATCTCGATGAAGCGGTCGCCGTCCTGCTCCGGTGAACCCGGAGGTCCACCCCAGATCTTGTCGCCGTGGTCGTAGAAGATTTCCGAGCAGGGACCGCACGGACCGGTGTCGCCCATCTGCCAGAAATTGTCCGAGCCCGCGATGCGGATGATGCGGGACTCCGGCAGACCTGCGATCTTCTTCCAGAGATCGAACGCCTCGTCGTCGTCGATATAGACGGTCGCCGTCAATTTGTCCTTCGGCAGGCCGAACTCTTTGGTCACCAGATTCCAGGCGAGCTCGATGGCGCGGTCCTTGAAATAATCGCCGAACGAGAAATTGCCGAGCATCTCGAAGAAGGTGTGATGCCGCGCGGTGTAGCCGACATTGTCGAGGTCGTTGTGCTTGCCGCCGGCGCGCACGCATTTCTGCGAGGTGGTGGCGCGCTGCGTAGGGCCGCTTCTCGACGCCGGTAAAGACGTTCTTGAACTGCACCATGCCGGCATTGGTGAACATCAGCGTCGGGTCGTTGCGCGGCACCAGCGGCGACGACGGCACGATCTCGTGGCCGTTCGCCTTGAAGAAGTTCAGAAATGCCGACCTGATCTCGTTAACGCCGCTCATTTTGGTCCAATCGCAAAAGCTCAGGGGATTCGCCGCAAAAGGCGCATTTGTCCCGCGCACCGCTTTTAGACAAGGGGGCTGGCGGTGTCCAGAAAGTGTGCAGGAGATCAGAGGCTTGCCGCACGGCCGTTGATAGATGCTGCGGCTGCGTTGACAGGCCTGGCGGGCCTGTGTTTTCTTCCTATCTGTTCAAGACAGTCACGTCGGGAGAGATCGGCTCAGGAAGCCGGCGCCGAAGGAGCAACCGCCCCGGAAACTCTCAGGCAAACGGACCGCGTGACTTGCTAGCATCTGGAAAGAGACGCCGACGGGCCTGAAGCCCGGACGCGTCCGCCGACGGGATAATACTCTCAGGCACAGCGACAGATGGGGCTTCGATGGGTTTTCGGGGGATCAGTCCCCGGGAACCGCGAGGGCCCGATGATGCTTGCGCGCGACGACCATTCTCCCCTGAAACGCACCCCTTTGCACGCCCTGCACGCGGCCTGCGGCGGCAAAATGGTGCCGTTCGCCGGCTATGAAATGCCGGTGCAGTTCGCCACCGGCGTGCTCCGGGAACACCTGCATACCCGCGAGAATGCCGGGCTGTTCGACGTCTCGCATATGGGCCAGATCGCGCTGCGCCCGAAATCCGGCCGGATCGAGGATGCGGCGCTGGCGCTGGAACGGCTGGTGCCGCAGGACATACTCAGCGTTGCGCCGGGGCGGCAGCGCTACGCCCAGTTCACCAATGATGCCGGCGGCATTCTCGACGACCTGATGGTGGCCAATTTCGGCAGCCATCTTTTCCTGGTGGTCAACGCCGCCTGCAAGGCGGAAGACGAGGCGCATCTGCGCGCTTCTCTGTCGGACGCCTGCATGATCGAGCCCCTCCCCGACCGCGCGCTGATCGCGCTGCAGGGACCGAAGGCGGAAGCGGCGCTGGCCGGGTTTTGCGCCGATGTTCCGGCGATGCGATTCATGGACGCCGGGCCGCGCCGCGTCGATGACATCGACTGCTTCGTCTCGCGCTCGGGCTACACCGGCGAGGACGGTTTTGAAATATCGGTTCCGGCGGAACAGGCCGAGCGGCTTGCCAAGGCGCTGCTCGCGAACGGCAACGTGCTGCCGATCGGGCTGGGCGCGCGCGACAGCCTGCGGCTGGAGGCCGGGCTATGCCTCTACGGCCACGACATCGACACCTCGACGACGCCGGTCGAGGGCGCGCTGGAATGGTCGATCCAGAAGAGCCGCCGCCGTGGCGGCGCGCGCGCCGGCGGTTTTCCGGGCGCAGACAAGATCCTCACCCAGCTTGAGCAGGGCGCGCCGCGCCGCCGCGTCGGATTGCGGCCGGAGGGCCGTGCGCCGGTGCGCGAGGGCGCGCCGCTGTTCCCCGACGAAACTTCATCGATGCAGATCGGCGCGGTCACCTCGGGCGGTTTTGGGCCCAGCCTCAACGCGCCGGTGGCGATGGGTTATCTGCCGTCGTCGCTGGCCGCATTGGGCGGCACCGTGTTCGCCGAATTGCGCGGGCAACGTCTGCCGCTGCGGGTCGCCCCTATGCCCTTCGTTCCCAATACCTACAAGCGCTGAAGGATTTGACATGACCACGCTGTACACCGCCGATCACGAATGGCTCCGCATCGAGGGCGACGTCGCCACCATCGGCGTCACCGACTACGCGCAGTCGCAGCTCGGCGATGTCGTGTTCGTCGAACTGCCGAAGGTCGGCCGCAGCCTGAAGAAGGCGGAAGCCGCCGCCGTGGTCGAATCCGTCAAGGCCGCCTCCGACGTCTACGCGCCGATTTCCGGCGAAGTGCTCGAAGTCAACGACGCGCTGTCGGCCGATCCGGCGCTGGTCAATTCCGACGCCGCCGGCAAGGCGTGGTTTTTCAAGATGAAGATATCCGACAGAAGCGAACTCGGCGGCCTGATGGATGAGGCCGCCTACAAGAAGCACACCGCGTGAACGAATGAAGCAATTAGCGACCGCACACTCATTGTCATCGCCCGGCTTGACCGGGCGACCCGGTACGCCGCGGCCCTTCGGCCCGATCGCTGACTTCCCGGCGTACTGGATGCCCCGCTTCCGCGGGGCATGACGGCGAAAATTTCTAGCGAGGAAAGCCCATGACCGCGCACCGCAAACCCGCCGATGAGGCAGCAAGCACCTTCGTCCGCCGCCACATCGGCCCCTCGCCCCGCGATATCGCGGCGATGCTGGAGACCGTCGGCGCGAAAGCCCTGAGCGAGCTGATGGCGGAAACCCTGCCCTCCTCGATCCGGCAGACGGCGCCGCTCGATCTCGGCGCCGCCTTGAGCGAGACCGAGGCGCTGTCGCATATGCGCGCGCTTGCGTCACAGAACCGGATCTTCACCTCGCTGATCGGCCAGGGCTATTCCGGCACGATCCTGCCGGCGGTGATCCAGCGCAACATCCTGGAGAATCCGGCCTGGTACACGGCCTATACGCCGTATCAGCCGGAGATCAGCCAGGGCCGGCTGGAAGCCCTGTTCAACTTCCAGACCATGATCTGCGACCTCACCGGGCTCGACATCGCCAACGCCTCCTTGCTCGATGAGGCCACCGCGGCGGCGGAAGCGATGGCGCTGGCCGAGCGCGCCACGCAGGCAAAATCAAAATCGTTCTTCGTCGATGCCGAAGTGCATCCGCAGACGCTGGCCGTGCTGCGCACCCGCGCCGAGCCGCTGGGGTGGAACCTGATCGTCGGCGATCCCGCGACCGATCTCGACAAGGCGGACGTGTTCGGCGGCCTGCTGCAATATCCGGCCAGTTCGGGCGCGGTGCGCGATCCTCGCGCGGCGATCGCTGTGCTGCGCGCGAAAGGGGCGCTTGCCGTCGTCGCCGCCGACCTCCTGGCGCTGACGCTGCTCGCCTCGCCGGGCGAACTCGGCGCCGACATCGCGATCGGATCGGCGCAGCGTTTTGGGGTGCCGATGGGTTATGGCGGGCCGCATGCGGCCTATATGGCGGTGCGCGACGCGCTCAAACGTTCGCTGCCCGGGCGCATTGTCGGCCTGTCGATCGATTCGCGCGGGCAGCCCGCCTATCGGCTGGCGCTGCAGACCCGCGAGCAGCATATCCGCCGCGAAAAGGCGACCTCCAACATCTGCACCGCGCAGGTGCTTCTGGCGGTGATCGCCTCGATGTATGCGGTCTATCACGGCCCGGAAGGCCTGACCCATATCGCACGATCGGTGCATCGCCGCGCGTGCGTGCTGGCGGCGGGATTGCGCAAACTCGGCTTTGCGCCGCGGTCGGAAGCGTTTTTCGACACGCGTGACGGTGGACGCCGGCGGAAAGCAGAACGAGATCGTCGCCCGCGCCCTGGCCGAGAAGATCAATCTCGGGATCGGCGACGGCCGGCTGCGCATCGCGCTGGACGAGACCACGACGCCTGCGGTGGTCGAAGCGGTGTGGCGCGCGTTCGGCGGCAAATTGACCTACGCCGATATCGAGGCCGGCGCGCGCGATGCGCTGCCCGGCGAGTTGAAGCGGTCAAGCGCCTTCCTCGCCCATCCGGTGTTCCACGCCCACCGCTCCGAGACGGAACTGTTGCGCTACATGCGCAAGCTCGCCGACCGCGATCTTGCGCTCGACCGCGCGATGATTCCGCTGGGCTCCTGCACCATGAAGCTCAACGCGACCACCGAGATGGTCCCGCTGACCTGGCCGGAATTCGGAAATCTGCATCCGTTCGCGCCGCGCGAGCAGGCGGCGGGCTATCACGCGCTGTTTGCGCGGCTGGAGCGCTGGCTGTGCGACATCACCGGCTATGACGCGATCTCGCTGCAGCCGAATTCCGGCGCGCAGGGCGAATATGCCGGGCTGCTGGCGATCCGCGGCTATCACGCCGCCCGCGGCGAGCCGCACCGCCGGGTGTGCCTGATCCCCTCCTCGGCGCACGGCACCAATCCGGCCTCCGCTCATATGGCCGGCATGGAGGTCGTGGTGGTGGCCTGCGATATCAGAGGCGACGTCGATGTGGATGATTTGCGCGCCAAGGCGGCGCAGCACTCGCAAGACCTCGCCGCCGTCATGATCACCTATCCCTCGACCCACGGCGTGTTCGAGGAACACATCAGGGAAATCTGCGACATCGTGCACGGCCATGGCGGCCAGGTCTATCTGGACGGCGCCAACCTGAACGCGCAGGTCGGGCTGTCGCGGCCCGGCGACTACGGCGCCGACGTCAGCCATCTCAACCTGCACAAGACCTTCTGCATCCCGCATGGCGGCGGCGGCCCCGGCATGGGGCCGATCGGCGTCAGGGCGCATCTTGCGCCGTTCCTGCCGGGCCATCCCGCGATCGATGGCGGCAAGCCGGCGGCGGTCGGGCCGGTGTCGGCGGCGCCGTTCGGCTCGCCGTCGATCCTGACCATCTCCTACATCTACATTCTGATGATGTCGGGCGAAGGCCTGACCCGGGCTACCGAAATCGCGATCCTGAACGCCAATTACATCGCGGCCAGGCTCGATCCGCACTTCCCGGTGCTGTACCGCAACGCCAAAGGCCGCGTCGCCCATGAATGCATCGTCGATCCCCGCCCGCTGAAGACCTCGAGCGGCGTCACCGTCGACGACATCGCCAAACGGCTGATCGACTACGGCTTCCATGCGCCGACCATGAGCTTTCCGGTGCCGGGCACGCTGATGATCGAGCCGACCGAATCCGAATCCAAGGCCGAACTCGACCGCTTCTGCGACGCCATGATCGCGATCCGGCGCGAGATCGCCGAGATCGAAGCTGGGCCGCTGGACGGTCGAGGCCTCGCCGCTGCGCCACGCCCCGCACACCGTGCACGACATCGCCGACGATGCGTGGGCGCGCGCCTATTCCCGCGCCGAGGGCTGCTTCCCCGCTGGCACCTCGCGGACCGACAAATACTGGTCTCCGGTCGGGCGGGTCGACAATGTCTATGGCGACCGGCATCTGGTCTGTTCCTGTCCGCCGGTTACGGACTACGCGCAGGCGGCGGAGTGATTGCCGCACAGCCGTCATTCCGGGGCGTGCGGAAGCGCGAACCCGGAATCTCGACCAATAAACTTCGAGATTCCGGGTCTGGTCCTTCGGACCATCCCGGAATGACGAAACCACCCTAAAGTGTCACGCCAGGACGCGCTGAATGAGCGAATTAAAAATCTCCGCTTGAGAATCCAAGCCCCTTTAAAATCTCAGCATTTCGGATCAGCCGCGCGGACAATTTCGCTAAGGCGCGATCAGAACCGGATCCCAGCGCCACAGGCGATCGTTGGTCAATCTTGTGCCGCCCCACCAGCGATCGATCGGGTTATGCCGGCTGAAGTCTTCCTTGTGCGCGACAATCGCCCTGCCGAACTCGGTCAGCGACAGTCGGCTTCGCTTGTATGCCTCGTCGCGGCCCCGGTAATTTTTCGTCTCGAGCGTGCGCAGTTCGTCGTCGAGCCCCGCTATGGCCGGCCGCGGACCGTGCGCGAGCCCTTCGAGCAGGGAACCGATTTCCCGGGAGTTGAATACACGCCGCTGGCAGAGTGTCCGAAGGTAAAAGAGCGCATTCGTCCGCTCGTATCCCCGTGCGATCAGCTCCAGCAGCCGCATTTCCGTCGCGCCAAGCCCTGTCGCGCTGGAGGGAAGCTCTTCGAGCAGGTCAGACAAGGCCGGCCTCAGCAGCGGCAAGGCGCTCAAATCCCTGCCGAGCAAATCGAAGCAGGCTTTCGGCGTCGTCGCCCGATAAGCCTGCCAGGTCGCGCTGGCAGTCTCGAGCTCATCCTTGGTGACGTCGATGGCTTGCACCTGCCATCTGCGAAGCTCCTCGTGAGACGCGCCGATTAAATCGAAGTCGACAATGCGCAACCTCAACCGGGCCACGATATCCGGATGAAAGTGGAAATAATCGAGCAGCCAAACCAATTGCAGTTGGTCGTTCGGGCCCGGATCAAACCATAGCTCGACCGACTCACAGTGCCGGCAAACCTCGACCAATCCCACCTCCTTGCGAACTCCGGTGGCACGAGGCCACCGGTAAGCAAAGTCCGACCAGTGAGTACCCGGGGCGTGCTTGTCCGAACGCGCGGCGAGGTAGGTTGCAAGCTCGTCCGGAGACGGCAACGGCCCCCATACGAAGCTAAAGAGGGGAAAACAAATCACAGCGTCAGCAAGGTCCGAACGGTAGAGCTCTGTACCGGACCCGCTGGTCAGAATCAGACGCTTCATGGCCCTCACCGGCAACACACCAACAAAAACGGGCGCTGGGAACGTCGGCAACTCAACGTCCGCAGCGCCCGTCTCTGTCGAAACTCAGGTCACGCGAACCAGGTTTCGGAAAATCTCAATCCTCCGCCGGCTCCTCGCCGTCGGTGTCGCGCTCGGGGGAGCCAGCCAGAATCTGTTCCGCGATCAGGCCGGAGTTCTGGCGGATCGCCGCCTCGATCTTCGCGGTCATGTCGGGGTTGGCCTTGAGGAAGGCTTTGGCGTTCTCGCGGCCCTGGCCGAGCCGCTGGCTGTCATAGGAGAACCAGGCGCCGGATTTTTCGACGATGCCGGCCTTGACGCCGAGATCGAGGATTTCGCCCATCTTGGAGACGCCCTCGCCATACATGATGTCGAATTCGACCTGCTTGAACGGCGGCGCCAGCTTGTTCTTCACCACCTTGACGCGGGTCTGGTTGCCGACCACCTCGTCGCGCTCCTTGATCGCGCCGATGCGGCGGATATCGAGCCGGACGGAGGCATAGAATTTCAGCGCGTTGCCGCCGGTGGTGGTTTCCGGCGAGCCGTACATCACGCCGATCTTCATCCGGATCTGGTTGATGAAGATCACCATGGTGTTGGACTTGTTGATCGAGGCGGTGAGCTTGCGCAGCGCCTGGCTCATCAGCCGCGCCTGCAGGCCGGGCAGCGCATCGCCCATCTCGCCTTCGAGCTCGGCGCGCGGCACCAGCGCCGCCACCGAGTTGATCACCAGCACGTCGACCGCGCCGGAGCGCACCAAGGTGTCGCAGATTTCCAGCGCCTGCTCGCCGGTGTCGGGCTGCGAGATCAGGAGTTCGTCGATGTTGACGCCGAGCTTGCGGGCATAGACGGGGTCGAGCGCGTGTTCGGCGTCGATGAAGGCGCAGATGCCGCCCTTCTTCTGGGCCTCGGCGACGGTATGCAGCGCCAGCGTGGTCTTGCCCGAGGATTCCGGCCCGTAGATTTCAACCACCCGCCCCTTCGGCAGGCCGCCGACGCCGAGCGCGATGTCGAGCCCGAGCGAGCCCGAGGAAATGGTCTCGACGTCCATCGAGCGGTCGTTCTTGCCGAGCTTCATCACCGAGCCCTTGCCGAACTGGCGCTCGATCTGGGAAAGCGCGGCGGACAGGGCCTTGGTCTTGTCCATGGAGGATCCTTCGACGATACGCAGGGCGGTGGCGGACATAGGTCGTGCTCCTTATGGCGGGGATTCGCTAGCGGGACAAACGGGCGGCAGACAAACCGTTGATGAGGGAACACTGTACCCTATTTGTTCTCAGTTCGCAATATGTTCTTTTACGGGTTTGCCGCGCTGCGTTCTCCGGGATTCTACGGAGATTGATCCGGATCAAGGACCGGGGCGGCACCCGGGGCTGGCCTGTTTTATCCACTTGTGGCCTATTTCCAGTTTCGGAGTGGCCTGATTTGCTGATGTGGACGCGATGTAAGATCTGCGACGCCTGCCAGATTGCTCGCGCGACGATCGAGACCGAATCCGGATTTTTCCTTTGCGATGAATGCGAGCCGGTTGCCGTCATCGCATTCCAGGAATTTGAACTTCCGTCCGCCTCGCCGATCGGTGAAACCACGTCGGAGGCCGTCGTGCGCTCTCCGGGGTTCTACGGAGATTGATCGGCATCAAAGGCAGGAACGCCAAGTCTGTTAGGTTTTGCGCATACCGAACGGTCGCCGACCCTCATTATTGATCCGTTCCGGTTGGCGGGACCTTCCAGCTCCGGGCCCGTCTGTAACAAGAGGCCGCCTCAGTGGGCGGCCTCTTTCATTCTCATTCGCCATGCGACTTTTTCCGCAAAACTAGAGCATGATCCGGAAAAGTGGACACCGGTTTTCCGAAAAGATCATGCTCAAACAAAAGGATAGAGCGGGATGACGATTCGAGGAAAAGTCATCCCGCTCTAGGGTCTGTTGGGATTCATCGGGAGTTTATACGGCTGCGGCCAGATGGATCATGGAGGCGAAGCTCTGATCGGTCTTGTCGGCGCGCATTGCGATGCGTTTGAATTCCTTCAGTTTGCCGAAGAAGTTCTCGATTAGATGCCGCCATTTGTACATCTCCTCATCGATGGCGAGAGGCTTTGCTCGGCGCGGATGCTGGGAGATGACGACCTTGGCGCCGCGCGCGTCGAGATCGGCGATAATGCCGTTGCTGTCGAACGCCTTGTCGGCGATCAGCGCGTCGAAGGCCAATCCCTCGATAAGCGGCGGTACACCCACCGTGTCGAAGCGCTGTCCCGGCAGGAGCACGAAGCGCACGAGATTGCCGAGCGCGTCGGTCAGGGCCAGGATTTTGGTGGTCATGCCGCCTTTCGAGCGGCCGATCGCCTGGCTTTGGGTCCCCCTTTTGCGCCCTGTCCGTGGCGGTGGACCTTGACGATGGTGGCGTCGACCATGGCGTATTCCATGTCGGGATCGTTGGAGACGGCTTCGAACAGCCGCATCCAGATATCCGCCTTCACCCAGTCGCGGAAGCGCGTGAACACGCTGTTCCAGTGGCCGAACGAGGGCGGCAGATCCCGCCAGGGGCTACCGGTGCGGGCGATCCACAGCACGGCCTCAACAAAAAGTCGGTTGTCCTTGCCGCTGCGGCCGGGGTCGCCCGGCTTGCCAAGACAAAGTGGCTCCATCTTCGCCCATTGGGCGTCAGTCAAAACGAATCGGTCCATCCACAGCTTGAATCACAACCAAGCCCCGATGAGAATCCTGAATCCCAACAGGCCCTAGGGAGATCCCATAGGCGTCCCAATCTGGGTGGCGCTGTCGGTTATCCCCGGGTAAAGCCGCCAGGCATGAAAAAAACCCGCGACACCCCGGCGGCAGTCCGCCCTTTAATCCCGGGATACCGCCGGTCCGGAATTTTAAGAATTGATTCACAAGTTCAGGCAGGGTCGCGCGAGCCTGCTGCAACCTCGTCGCAGCGGTTTTTTCGCCTCGCCACTTTTTTTCGACGACCTTGATCCTACTCAAGGTGGTTTCCGCCATCCGCGTTAGGTTTACATTGTCATTGCCGAACTGCCCACGGGGGAAGCTGCGACGTTGACATTGAGCCCCGGACTCTTGGGAGTTCGGGGCTCTCTCATGAGGCAGCCCGGTTGCAGCCTGTTTCATTTCGATGTTACTGGCCGGGCTGCTGGCACGCCCCAACCCGGAGTCCGGGAATGACCGTTCACGCGCCAAAGCTTTTGACGCCCGAAGAGTTCGCCTCGCTGATCGAAGTCGCGGTGACATCGCCGAGCCCCAAGATACCGGCGCCCCATCTGGCAAAGCTCATTACCCTTGACTACGTGGTCATGACCGCCAAAGGCCCTGTCGTCACCGGCGACGGTCTGATCCGGATTACGGAAAGCGAGTGACCTCCGGCCTGCGCGCCCCCCGCCTGTCGGGGACGGAATTTCACCGCAGCTATCGCAGATCATGCGGCCCCAGCTCGGGGGAAAAAGCTGAGGCCGCGGGAAGTGCTCGGTGTCAGGTCACGACACGCCGGCACAATTCGCGACCCCGCAAATCGTTCCCGCAGAGGATCCTGCCCGTCCCCGTCTAGACCTTCGGCAGCTCAAAAACGCGGATTGGTCCCGCGCCATCAGAAGGAGCGGAACCATGCCAAGCCGGTAAAACCCCGGGATTGATCAATCCCGGTTTTGGGAATCCACTGCAGGAAACCTGTGGATACTTCACCGGCCCGGAGTGGCCTTCACGCGTCGGTTATGTGCCATGCCGCTCTATTTCTTTCGCATCCAGAATGGCCAATACGCCGGAGCCTCCGATCACGGCACCGAACTTGCCGATCGCAATGCCGCGTGGAAAGAGCTGACCTGCGTTTGCGGCGACATGGTCGGCGGCATTTCCCGCAAGCTGCAGCAAAACTCCGAATGGCGGATGGAGCTTCTGGACGAGTCCAAAACACCGGTGTTTCGCATCCGCATCGTGGCGGAGTCGCTGGACTAGAGCCGCGGTTCCGGTTGCATCACCCATCCGGGGCGGGCTTCGCTCGAAATCGCCTTGGCCGCCCCCGGGCGGGGAGCCGGCTTGCACATCCTGCCGGCCCCGACATTGACAGAGATCAAGACGGGACACCCCCGGAGACGTCACTAGTGACGCCCTCCATGGCTAATATCATTTTCAAATGTCCCCGGACCGGCATGAACGTGCAGCATTGGCTGGCGGACGATCCTCAATCGGCCGGTCCGGACGGCACCCACGAGACCGTGGTCTGCAAGGCCTGCAGCCGGCTCCATTTCATCCATCGATCGAGCGGCAAATTGCTGGGCCAGCAAGACGAATAGTTCGCGCCACCGGACAGGCCCAATTCATCCACAGCTCAAGAGTTGCAGCAACACAATTTCGAGCCGTCCGGCATGACATTCTTGCGCCACCGGAATACGCGCTCAGTCGGCCGGCTGAAGCTTCGGGTCGAAGGCTGCCGGCAAGAAGCGCAGCCGAAGCTCTTGGGCGGTGACGAAGCGGACGCCGATAAGTTCGCCCCTGCGCCAGACCAGGGAACACACCCGAAGCACTTCCCCGCCGGCGGTGAAGGCGAGGCCGAAAAGCTCCGGGACCGCCAGCGCGCCGACGTCGAGGCGAGCGCCCCTTTGGGACACATTGACGATCCGGCACTCGATCCATGGCGCGTCGGGCGCCGGGATCAGAAATCCCGGCTTGTACAGATCGACCCGAACATGCTTGCGCTTGCCGAGATCTTTCCGATCTCTCGCCATGGATTCCCCTCAGGCCGGAGTTCAGGCGAACGCCCATAGCTATGATCGAAAAACGTTAACAATCCTATGGGCTTGGAGCGAGCACCGGGCTTCAAGCGGGTCCGGGTCGGGAACATCAGTCAGCGCTGGGCAGCCGCCGCATGGTGAATTCGATGTCGCCATCTGGCAGTTCGCGCCAGCTTTCCACCCCGCTCATATAGGCGGCCTTGGGATAGCGGGCGAGGAAATCGCGCGCCTTGGTCCGCGCCTTGTCGCGCGGCAGGGTGAAGGTCTCGCGCAGATAGCCGTCGTCCGGCTTTCGCCGTCCGGCCATCCGGTCTGCCAGTTCGCGCGGGCGAAAGGCCATGTCGCAACTCCGATACACATGACGACCGGCTCAATATAGCGCTCGGAGAAGCCAATCCGAGTCCCCTGCCGCCGCGCCGAGCTGGGATCAGGCCAAGGATCCGCCATGCACCGGCGACCGAGCGCCGCGGCCCGCGGCACTGGAAAACAGGGAGAGCCCGATCCAGAATGCCGGTCCGGATGATCGGGGTATCTGACTGTGCGCGGCCATCGCATTCGATCTTGCCGTTAACGACGGGAGACGACCGGCCTTGCCCCACCGCGATCGACGGATGAACCGGCTGCTCTCGCTGCTGCCGGATGACGGATACGGCAGCGCACCTGCGAATGCTACGACATATCGAGACCGGAATTCGACCGGCCGCTTGGCGATCCCCCGCGGGCGCCGAGGACCGACAAGATGCGGCGCCTGGTGAGAGAGGCCGGTTAGAAATAATCATCTGTTGGCGCGGCGTGAACAGAATCCCGGACCGCGCCGCGCTGATACGGATGTCCAGCGAATGCTGCGGAACGCTGGTGGAACAATCGGCCGCTGGCCTGACGGCCCGCTGCGCCGGCCGTTATCGCGGCGGTCGCCTGGCGATCAACGCGTTTCCGTCCTGGTTTGCGTGCTGCCGGTCTTGGTCTTCGGCTTCGCCGGCGCCGGTGTCTTGGGCGTATCCGCGCTGCGCACATTGCCCCACGGATCGGAAGAGGCCTTGGCGTCCGGAATCTTCTTCAGCGACTCCTTGTAGGCCTTCTGCTGTTCCGCCTCCTTCTCCTTTTCCTCCGGCGTCTTGGATTGCAGCTCCGGAATCAAATTGAGATTGGGCATTTGTTGCGCGTAGGCCGGCCCCGCCAGCACCGCGAAGACAGCCGCTATGCGGAAAACCCTCATGGAAATGCTCCCCGAATTTTCCGTGCCCTATACCACCGCGCGGACCCCGACGCCAAGCGTGCCTGCTTGCGGGTTAAAAGCGATCCGACTTGCAGGATTTCTGCATCCAGTCGTCCCAGATCGGCCCGCATTTGGTGCAGCCGTCAAGCGCCAGACCGATGGCGACAACGCCAAGAATCAGCGCCCATCGCCTGAACATGGTCGAGCTGCTCCCCATGGCGCGATCATACGGCCTCAAGGCGGGCATTTTCAAGCCACGCGGCAAGTGTTCCCTTCCGCGAAATGCCCTCTACAATGCCGCCACGATCAGGCGGGGAACCATCATTCATGCAAACCGGACAACAAACAGCGGACTTCGATATCGCGGAAGCCCGGCGCGTGCTTGGCGACGTGTTCGCACCCTGGGTGCAGGATCTCGGGCTGTCGATCAGCGGCATCGAAAGCACTCCGCCGCCCGGCGCCGCGGATGACTGGCAGCCCGGTGCAATCCTGCGCATGGCCTTCTCCGAACGCCTGTGCCGGCACGGCGGCGTCGTCTGCGGTCAGGCGCTGATGGCGCTCGCCGACACCGCGATGGTGATCGCCATTCTCACCGCCAACCGCGGCTACCGGCCGATGACGACCGTCGACCAGACCACGCATTTCATGCGCGCGGTGGCGTCGTCGGACGTGCTGGCGGATGCGCGGGTGGTCCGGCTCGGCCGCACCATGAGCTTCGGTCGCGTGACGCTGTCGAGCGCCGCCGACAACAAGCCGGTGGCGATGGTGTCGAGCGCCTTTGCGATGCTGTAAGGGAAAGCCCGGCCGGCGATCACTTGCCGAGAAGTCTTTTCGGCGACATTGACGATGCGGAGCCGCGCGCCAGCGCGTATTCCGGACATTATCGTAAACGAAAGCTGAAATCCGGCTCCAGATATGGGGGACATTCGATTCAATTGCCCGTAATTTGTCTTTGCTAGTCTGTCCGGGACATCGACAGTAAGGAGTCGCGGTCATGATCGAGAAAAGGGCAGCGCCAAGACACCGGGTGCTCAAACACGGCACGCTCGCGTTCAGCAGCGGCGGCGCGCTGGAATGCACGGTCCGCAACATCTCCCCAACCGGCGCGCGCGTGGATGTCGTCAATCCCGTCGGCGTGCCGGAGACGTTCACGCTCGTGATAGAGACCGATCATTTCATGCGCCGTTGCCACGCGGTCTGGAGCAGCGAGCAGCGGATCGGCGTCGCGTTCGATTAGGGCCAGGCAAGAATCCAGGCTCGTAAGCCCGGGGCGATCTCGGGCGCTATTTCTTGTCGCCCTGCTCGCCGTAGCGACTGCGGTAGAACTCTTCGATCTTCTGCAGTTGCTCCTTGGTCATGCCTTCCTTGAGCCAGAGATGGCCGGGCTGGGTATAGACGTATTTTTCCATCAACTCGTTGGCCAGCGGTTCGCCGGCCACCTGCTTCATCTCGGGGAGGAACTCCATATAGAATGACTTCGCCACCTCGTAGATGCCGTGCCACCACGCATAGTCGGGCCCGGACATCGACGCGCCGTGGCGCGCGCGGCGGCCCTGATGATGCCAAAGCTCGTAGTAGATCCATTCGAGCTTCTCATCCATCGGCGCGGAGGTGAGCTTGTTGGCCTTGTACAGTTCGGCCATGATCGCAGCCGCCGGTTTGCCGAACTTGTCGTTGTAGAGCAAGACCAGATCGTCGAACTGCCGGTAGAAACCGGAAACCTGGCCGTTGGCATGACACGCGGTGCACACGTCCTGCATCTTCTCGCGACGCTGCTGCCAGGTGAGGATCTGCTGCACCTTGCGCGTGACGCCGTCCTTGCCTTTGACCTCGTCGCCGACGTTCGGCAACGCAACGCCCTCCGGCCGGTCCTCTTTGCTGAGATCGTCGAACACGACCATGTTGAGCTTGGTCGAGACGGCCGGCCGCAGCGTCCAGCTGATGCGCTCGCCGACGTCATGCGTCACGCCCTGGGTGCGCGTGGCGCCCATATGGCAGGTCGCGCATGATGGCGCCGCGGTATACTCGACACCTGCCCGCCACGGGCTCTTGTCGATGTTGAGCCGAAGCTTGTTCACGTCCCACAGAATGCCGTGTTTGGACTCCTGGTAAACTTCCATCTGCGGGTGATCGGGTCCGAGGTGACACTTGCCGCAGGTCTGCGGCTCGCGCGCCTGCGCCTTCGAGAAGCGATGACGCGTATGACAGGCGCTGCAGCTTCCGGCGCTGCCGTCGGGGTTGATCCGGCCGATCCCGGTGTTCGGCCAGGTCGCGGGGTCGAACTTTCCGTTCGGCAGAACCTTGACGGTCGAACCGTGGCACTGGAAGCAGCCGACCGCGACGGCCGGCGGACCGCCGAGCACCGAGCCAAGGAAATTATCGAGCGATGCAAGTATCTCGCCCGCCTTGGCGTGGTGGCTGCCCTTCTGCTGGTCGACTTCCTTCTGGTGGCAGGCGCCGCAGTCCTTCGGCGACACGATCACGTGGATCACCGAGCCGTTGTGCTCGAACGCGCCCGGATCGTTCTTGTTGGCCTTATGGCAGTCGTAACAGTTGATGCCTTTTTGACCGTGAGCGCTGGCGTGCCACTCCTCGGCCAGTGCCGGGTTCATCGCCTTGTGGCACCCGAGACATTTCGCGCCTTCGGGAGCGCCCCACGCGGCGCGCGCCGGCGTGGTCTTGGCGGGCTGCTCCGCAAGCGCCGGATGCGGCGCCCATAGGACCGTCGCCGCCAGAAGCACAATCGTCATCGCATAGAACGAGACAGCTGGGCGCATCGCCTGACCCCCTGGGTGGCAACGAACCGGCAGCCTATCGAGGGGCGACCGAGACCCGCATTGATCAGGATCAAGCCTGCTTCATCCCCGACACCGGACATTTCGTCATGCGGCTGCTGCGGGCAGACAAAACATGGAGATACCTCCATCCAGGCTGACAGATAGGGGCAGCGTTGGGCGTGGAGGTTCAATGCCTGATGATGAACTTGCTATTTCGTCTTTCTGGCCGGCTCCGCGGGCCGCGCGACGCCCCAGGGATCATACTTTTCCTTGGGCTCCGGAATTCTTTCCAGCGCGGCCTTGTAGGCCGCCTCGTCCACTTGCGGCTTCTTCTGGTCCGTCTTCCTGTCGCTGTCGCCGCGATGCCGCTTGCCGCCCATCTGGGCGTGCGCGGGCACCGCGATCAACGCCAGCATCACCGCTGCCACCGTAAAAGCTTTCATGGCCGCCGTCTCCCCGGTCATGTCAGAACTTACTCTCCGGCCGGATGATGGCAACAGGGGTTCGCCGTCGCGCGGCTATGATAGACCGTCGCGGGCTTCAGCATTTGTTGATGGCCGGGGGCTCGCGAATTGGCGGCGGCCATGGGTAGACTTCACAGGTGGGGGAGATAAGTCGGCGGATGCGGCGGGTCGTTGTTCAACTGGCGTTGATGGCCGGCGGGGTGCTGGCGCTGGCGGGCTGCGGCTTCGCCGACAGCCGCGCGCCGGTGCCGGAGTTCATGCGCGGCAAGGCGGCCGAGCCACCACCGCCCGAGCCGCCGCCCGACGTCCGGCAGCTGGTTCGCAACAAGCTGGATTCGGTGTTCGTTGCCGCGTCAAATCCGCGCCAGGTGCAGGTCTCGCCGCCGCACCACGAGCCCAACGGGCCGGGCTGGACGGCGTGCGTCAGGGCCGAACTCACCTCCGTGATCGGCAGACCGCTGGGTTCGGAGACCTATCGCATCACGATCAGCAATGGTGTGATCGTCGACCGGCGGCGCGCGGAGGCGGACGACAATTGCGCCTCCGAGAGCTTTGATCCGATCTAGGCAGCCTAGCTCGTCGGCGGCGGTTTCGAGCTGCTCTGCACGGAAGGGCCGGGGTTTCCGGGGCTTCTGATCGACAGGAGAGAGGCCGCCCACTGCGCCTTGGCGTGGCGCAACAGCAGCTTCACGATCTCATTTCGAATCTCGGGGATTGGCGCGAACCCGATCACATCGTCGGCCTGGCGCAGGATCCGGTCTCTTGCCGCGAACGGCAATTGGGCCCAGCACAGCAGGACGGCCGCGCCGAGGTGCTGCAAGATCAATTCGTCGGATGGACGATCTGACGAGGCCGGCATACAGCCCCCCGGGCACCGTGATCCTATCGGACAGCTATCTCCGGTTCCGGTCGTGCAGCGAACCGCGTTTTCAACTGCGGCGATTGCGTGTATCGACATCAGGAAGCCCGGATGGCCGCGAAGAAGCCTTCAACGCTTGTGCGCAGCGTGTCGGATTGCTGCGAAATCTCGTTGGCGGCCGACAGCATTCGCGTTGCGGTCTGATCCGTCTCGCTCGCGGCCTGGCTGACGCCGGCGATGTTGCCGGAAACCTCATGGGTGCCTCGCGCGGCCTGCTGGACATTGCGCGCGATCTCGGCTGTCGCCATGCCCTGTTGTTCGACCGCCGCCGCGATCGCCGTCGCAATCTCGTTGACGGAAGCGATCGTCGCTCCGATTTCCTGAATCGAGCTTACCGATTCCTTTGTGGCCGCCTGGATCGCCAGAATTTGCTGACCGATTTCGTCGGTCGCCTTCGCGGTCTGTTCGGCCAAAGCCTTGACTTCGGAGGCCACGACCGCAAAGCCCCTGCCGGCGTCGCCGGCGCGCGCCGCTTCAATGGTGGCGTTCAACGCGAGCAAATTCGTCTGTCCGGCGATGGTGTTGATCAGCTCGACGACGGCGCCGATCCGCTGCGCCGCTTCCGCGAGACCTTGCATGCTGGCGCCGGACTGGCTGGCCTGCTCTACCGCCCTGCCCGTGATCCTGGTGGACTCCGAAACCTGGCGGCCGATCTCCTTGACCGACGAAGTCAGCTGCTCCGTGGCGGACGCGACCGCCTGTACGTTGGCGGACGCCTCTTCCGAACCGGCCGCCACGGCCGCCGACTGTTTGGTCGACTGCTCGGCATTGGCCGCAAGCGTGTTGGCGGCATTCTGCAGATTGGTGGCCGATCCGCCCAGCGTGTTCAGCACGATCTTCATCTGACCGTCGAAATCCCGGATCGCGCCGGAAATCTTGTCCTGCTGCTTCTGGCGCTCCGCCAGCATCGCGTCCTGATAGACGGAAATCGCGATGTCCATGTCGAGCATCACGGCGCAATTCAGCGCCGTGAGCACCGCCGAGAGATGGCCCGGCTTCCAGCGGTAATGCCTGACCGCGAGAACCGCGAGCTGGCCCAGCACAAAATTATACCCGCCGATGTACCAGCGCGGCTCCAGCCCGATCTTGTTGTGGATGAGGCCGATCGTGCGCACGCCCTGCATATATTCGTGGTCGAAACGGCCATTGAACAGGCGGCTCCAATGCGATCCCTGCGCCGCCTTGAGGCGCGGGATATCGTTGCCGATCATGCGCGCAAGCTGGGGTTCCCTGGTGACGTGCTGATAGAAGCCTTCGAGAATTTCCGGCAGCGCCGGCTCCACCACCTTCCAGAATTCGCGCAGCAGTTCGCCGGTGCTTGAGTCGATGCGCATGAAGCGCATCCGGGTTTCGCGATCCTGATTGCCGTCGGCCGCCATTGCTTCGGTCATAAACGTTTCCTTTAAATCGAGTCTCGAATTAAATTTTGCCGGACGGTTGTTCGTCCTGAAACGCAACGTCGCTGGAGTACCGTGAAAGGTTAAATCGATTCTTCGCCAAGTTCCGAGCGCCATAACTTGATTTAGGTTGTTGATTTGCATTAAGGCGAAATACGCGCCTCCGGTCCCGTTCAAGTTGCAGCCTCTTGAGCGGCTAAACGACTGATCGACCGCACCGGCAGCAACCCGTATTTTTACCGTCCTGTCAGCTAATCCCGAAAATGCTGTTGCAATTCGCTGGCAGGCAGCGGAAAAGTTGCACGCACCTTGCGCAGAACCCTACGAGCCCACAGGCAAAACGCTCCGAATGAATGTTGCGTCACTTTGCGTCAACTGCCCCAATCGCGAATCCGGTTTTTGCGGGAAGCTGTTTGGACCGGCTTCTGCAGACTCAAGATCAGACCGGCGCCCCGACTGGCAGCACTTTGCTGCGGCCCGCGCAGGCGCGCAGCTCGCCGTCCGGAATCAGGTCTCCAGCGAGGTATTCGTTATCTGTGCGGGCTGGGCCTACAGATATTTTCAGCTTTCCGATGGCCGCAGGCAAATTCTGCAATTCCTGCTGCCGGGAGATATCCTGTCCCCCGTCACCATCTTCGAAAACGCGTTCCATTGCTCGGTCAAGGCGCTGACGGAAGTCCGCGTAAGCGGATTCGCGCGTTCCCAAGTCCGCGAGAAGTTCGCGGCCGATCCCGACATTCAATCGACC
Source organism: uncultured Alphaproteobacteria bacterium (assembly GCA_963825105.1). GTDB lineage: Bacteria > Pseudomonadota > Alphaproteobacteria > Rhizobiales > Xanthobacteraceae > Bradyrhizobium. The sequence goes on along the minus strand of CAWGSB010000009.1, from coordinate 365,766 downwards.
ATAGCGAGCTTTTTCATATCCGAGACTCACGACACGGACGAGCTTGTTACCGCATTGGGCCAACTCTCGGCCGAAGAACGCATTGCCCATCTGCTTCTGCATTTGATGCAACGCATCGCCGCCCGCAACGTGATCCGCGAACAGCGCTACCCTTTTCCGTTGCGCCAGCAGCACATTGCCGACGCCGTCGGACTCACCACGGTCCATGTAAGCCGGGTGTTCAGCATGTTCCGCGAACGCTACATTCTCGCTCTTGTCGGAGGGCGTCCTGAAGGTTTTCGACCTGCCGGAACTGGAAAGAATCGGGTCGCTGAAGTGACCGCGACCCCAGGCGCGGTCAATTCGAGCGTGGGGTCAGGGACCGCTCGCGCAGCCGATAGAACTCGACCGCCTTTTTGGCGGTTTCCGGCCTGAGCCGCAGGAAGGTTTCAAGCAGCCTGTCGAGAACGCACGTCGATCTCTCCGCCCGTGCCTGCAGCGAGAGGATCGCCTTGGTCGTCTTCCAGGTCAACCCGACCGCCTTGGCCAGCACAAGAACCTGTTCCGACCTTTCCTCGACCAGCGCGCGTTCGACGAGGCCGACAGGAAGGTCGCAAATGGCCGAAAGAGCCAGTACGGTTTCGGTGAACTTCTTCGAATTGGCAAAATCAAACAGCGCGGCGTCGTCCAGTTTGCCGGCTTCGTTGAGCGACTGAACCCGAGAGTCCGCGCTGGCGAAATCCGCCGACCTCTCCCTGGTCTGCGTCTGCAGGTGGCTCGCCGCCCGCGCCACGACCTCGGCTATCTTCGCGGCCTTGCGCGGGTCCTCTTTCGACAGCTTGCGCCTCACGGAATCGGAGGCATCGGCGAACAGCTTCAGAAGATGTTGCCGGGGAATCTCCGGCCTCGACCAGGTGCAAACCGCCAGATCGTCGTCGCCCGACGACCGCCGGACCAGCGAGGCATATCCTGATTCGGAGAACGAGGCGCCCGGATTTCCCGCCGTGCTCAAGGCCACCTCCCGGTCTCCCCGCTCGACGAGAATGCCGGTCACGGATTCCGGGATGACCCTCCGGGTCGAAATAGCGAGCAAATGCGCCTGGCTCTTGCTTCTTGCGCCCTCCGCCAGCGTCGTCTCGTCCAATTGCTCGGCGTGCGAGAGTATCGGACGGGCGACATCGATAACCTCGTCGAGCGCCAGCTGGCGCAATATTCCGGGCGGCGCGGTCGGGCTCTTCGCCAGATATTCGGCGAAACCGGCGCGCGCGCCGGCTTCGATTTCGTCGACGAGCTGACGCAACACGTCGTCGAACAGGGCGATCTGTTCGTTCGAAAGATTTCCCGATGTCGACACGAAGAGATCGGCAAGGCGCCGCAATATCAGGGCGCGACGCCCGATATCGCTGCTTGCGATCGCCGCCTCAAGCTCATCGACCAGCGACAGGTTCGCAGTCACGGTTCTTGCCTCAGGCCGAACTCCGTTCGGCGGCAGCCGGCGCCGGGACGAAGTTTTGCTCAGGCCGCTTCATCGGCCCGCGCGATCAATTCGAGTGCGGAAAAGTCGAGTTCCGCCAGCGGACGCGGCCGGCCGAACAGGTAGCCCTGAACGTAATTGACGCCCTGGGCCCTGAGCAGCTCGAACTGCGGAGCTGTTTCCACGCCCTCGGCGGTCACGGCAATTCCCAGCCCGCGGGCCAGCGTGAGGATCGACGCCACGACGGCCATGCAATCGGTTCGCGTCAGCAGCCCTTGGGTGAAGGACTTGTCGATCTTTATCTTGTCGAACGGGAACGACAGCAGATAGCTGAGCGACGCATATCCGGTTCCGAAGTCGTCAAGGGCGATCGTGATGCCGATGTTCTTGAGCTGCTGAATGACCAGAGCGTTGCTCTCCTTGTCCCGCAGCAGCAGCGATTCGGTGATCTCCAGTTCCAGCCGTTCCGGCGGCAGCCCCGACTCCACCAGCGCGTACAGGATGATGTCGAACAACGCGCCCGTCCGGAACTGCCCGGCCGAGAGATTGACCGCGACCTTGATGCCTTCCGGCCAGCAAACGGCATCTGCGCACGCGCGCTGCAGGATCCATTGTCCCATTGGCTCCACAAGCCCGGTCTCTTCCGCGATGCTGATGAAGCTCTCCGGATACAACAGACCCGCAACCGGATGGCGCCATCTGAGCAACGCTTCCATCGCGCAGAGGCGCGACGTCTTGGTATCGAACAGCGGCTGATAATGCAGTTCGAATTCGTTGCGCGACAGCGCCGTCCGCATGTCATTGACCAGCTGCAGCCGCGTGACGGCCTTCGCGCTCAGATCCTCGTCAAAGAAGCTGAAGCTGTTACGTCCCTCGGCCTTCACGCGATACAGTGCCAGGTCGGCCTTCTTCAGCAGCTCTGCGGCGGTAGTACCGTTCGCCGGCGCCAGCGCGATGCCGATACTGGTTCCGACGCGCACCTCCTGCCCATCCAGGTAGAACGGCTTTGCCACCAGTTCCAGCGTCCTGACCGCCAGCTCGATCGCGGCGTCTCTTTGATCCGTTGCGTCGGCCTGGATAATCGCAAATTCATCGCCGCCGAGCCGCGCGATGGTGTTTGTCTCGCCAAGCGACGATTGCAAACGGCTCGCCAGCTCCTTGAGCAGATTGTCGCCTGCGGCATGCCCCAGCGTATCGTTGACGTGCTTGAATCCATCGAGATCGAGAATATGGACGGTCAGCGTGCCTTGCTCCTGCTGCCGCATGTGAGCCAGCGCTTCGTTCATCTTCTCCAGCAAGGCCCCCCGGTTTGCGAGTCCGGTCAAGCCGTCATGCGTGGCGGCGTAGGCGATCTGGGCTTCGGCATGCTTTCGCGCGGTGATATCGATCCGGATTGCCATATACGCAACCGGTTTGCCGTCGACGCCGAGTTGCGGGGTGATGACGGTGTCGACCCAATAGAGCGAGCCGGATTTGGACTTGTTGCATAGTTCGCCGCGCCAGACCTCGCCGCGCGCGATGCAGCGATACATCTCGCGGAAGAATTCCTTCGAATGCGTGCCGGAATTCAGGATGCGGTGGTCCTGCCCGAGCAGTTCCGCGCGGGAATATCCGCTGATCTTGCAGAAATTGTCGTTGGCGTAGGTAATTCGGCCGCGCAGATCGGTCACCGCGACGATGACGGCTTGATCGATCGCATATTGCTTCTCGATCAGTTCCTGCCGGGCTGCTTCGGCGCGGGCTTCCGCAAGCCGCGCATCGGTGATGTCCCTGTGAACCTCAATCAATCCGCCATCGAGCATGGGATGACGACTGACCTCAATTGCATTTCCGTTCCTGAGTTCGTCGGTGCTATTCAGCGCTTGCCGGGAACCGGCCTTGCGGAGGCCATCGGCGACGTATTGCGCCGCATCCTGGGGACAGCAGGACGCCGCCACGCGGCTGTCGAGAATTTCGCGCAGTGACGTCCCGGGCCGCGTCTGCGCCGGCGCGAGTCCGTACATTTCGGCGAAGTGGCGGTTGCTGATCACGACCCTGAGGTCTGCATCGAAGATGCACAGACCGTTCGGCGAGCTTTCCATCGCCGTGTTCAGCAGAATGTCCGGCCGCACGCGCGCCGCATCCGCGCCGACAATGGGCCAGCGCAGGCGGAAGCCAGGCATCCGCCAACCTCTCAAAAGTCGGTTCGATCGCTTCATCACATTTTCTTCTTGATGAAGCCGATCTCACCATGGGCTTGTTTAAGATTGCATTGAGACGCGGCCGGGCCGCCGCGCCCCGTACCAGATTGAAAACTCAAGCCAATGTTTGAGTTAATGCTCTGCGTCGCGGCTTGATCTGCGTTATTAATCTAGATCAAGTCGAACGGCGCCGGGTTCGCGGTGGGCAGCGCGATCGGGCGACAGGCCTGCACTGAAAGCCGTCCCCGGCCGCTTCCTGATCGGGCGCCGCTATGCGTTCGCTGTTCAGGCGGCAACGTTCAGTCGCTTCTCGAATTCCTCAAACGCGGATATCGCGTCCGCCGCATACATCAGCGACGGACCGCCTCCCATGTAGACGGTCATGCCGAGGACCTCCTCCACTTCCTGACGCGTGGCGCCGAGCCTGACCAGCGCCTCGGTGTGGAAACCGATGCAACCGTCGCAGCGGGTGGCAATGCCGATCGCGAGCGCGATCAGTTCCTTGGTCTTCTTGTCCAGCGCGCCGTCGCGCGACGCGGCCTGCGCCAGCGCCGAGAAGGCCTTCATGGTGTCGGGAATGTCCTGGCGCAGTTTCCGCAAATCGCCGGAAATGCGTTTTGTAATTTCGGAATAGCTCTTTTCCATGGGGGTCTCCTTACTTGCTTGACGGTGCCGGCGGCGAAGGTTGCCGCAGCGCGATGTAGATGGCGGGAATGACGAGCACGGTCAGCAGCGTCGACGACGCCAGCCCGAACAGCAGCGAAATCGCCAGCCCCTGAAAGATCGGATCGAGCAGGATGGTGGCGGCGCCGATCATGGCCGCGAGCGCGGTGAGCAGGATCGGCTTGAAGCGCACTGCGCCGGCCTCCAGCACCACCTCGCGCAGTGGCTTGCCCTGCCCGCCGCTGTGACGGATGAAGTCGACCAGCAGGATCGAATTGCGCACGATGATGCCGGCGAGCGCGATGAAACCGATCATCGAGGTCGCGGTGAAGGGCGCGCCCAACAGCCAGTGGCCGATCAGAATCCCGATCAGCGTCAGCGGAATAGGCGTCAGGATCACGAGCGGCAGCTTGAAGCTGCGGAACTGCGCCACGACCAGCACATAGATGCCGAGGATCGCCGCGCCGAACGCCGCGCCCATGTCGCGGAACGTCACATAGGTGATCTCCCATTCGCCGTCCCACAGCAGCGTCGGATGCGATTCGTCGGCCGGCTGGCCATGCAGGCCGATGACGGGTTTTGGCAGCGCGCCCCAGTCGTGGGCGTCGACGCGCTTCGCCACCTCGAGCATGCCGTAGAGCGGCGCCTCGAAGCGGCCGGCGAGTTCCGCCATCACCATGTCGGCGAAACGGCCGTCACGGCGGAAGATGACCGGCGAGCCCTGCTCGACCGTCGCCTTGACGAGCTGGCCGAGCTCGACGACCGTCTTGCTGCCGGGCAGCGTGTTGGCGGGCACCGGCGTCGAAGCCAGCGCCTCGGTCCAGGCGAGATCGCGCTTCGGCAGTTTCACCGCGATCTCGATCGGATTGCGGTCTTCGCCGCGGTGGGAATAGCCGACCGGCACGCCGCCGAACAGCGTCTGGATGGTGTCGTAGACGTCGCGCTGTTCGACGCCGAAGAATTCGAGCCGGTCCTGGTCGATCGACAGCCGCAGCCGCGGCCGTTTCTCGCCGATCGAATTGTCGATATCGACGATGAACGGCACTTCGGCGAAAACCTTTTTCAGTTCAGTGGTGACCGCCCGGCGGGTTGCCGCGTCGGGTCCGTAGATTTCGGCCAACAGGGTCGCCAGCACCGGCGGCCCGGGCGGCACCTCGACGACCTTGATGCTGGTGCCTGCGGGAATGCCGACGGCCTTCAGCCGCTGCCGCAGGTCGAGCGCGATGTCGTGGCTCGCGCGCTTGCGATCGCCGCGCGCGGCGAGGTTGACCTGCAGCTCGCCCAGTTCGGGTCTTTCCCGGAGATAATAGTGCCGCACGAGGCCGTTGAAATTGAACGGCGCCGGCGTGCCGGCATAGGACTGCACCGAGGTGATCTCGGGCAATCCGCGCGCGATATCGGCCGCATCAAACAGCACCCGTTCGGTGTCCTCGAGGCTCGCGCCCTCGGGCAGGTCGACCACCACCGCGATCTCGGACTTGTTGTCGAACGGCAGCAATTTGACGGTGACGGATTTGGTCGCGAACAGCGTCATCGACAACAGCGTGGCTGCGCCGACGCCGAGCAGGAAGATCCAGGACGCGCGCTTGCTGCGCACGATCGGCGTCGCAAAACGCCGGTAGAGACGCCCAAGCATGCCCTCGTCATGCGCGGCGTGAGCGGGAACAGCAGCGCCCTCCTTCGGCGCCAGCCGCAGCATCAGCCAGGGCGCCACCACCATAGCGACAAAGAACGAAAACAGCATGGCCGCCGACGCATTGGCCGGGATCGGCGCCATATAGGGACCCATCAGCCCCGACACGAACAGCATCGGCAGCAGCGCGGCCACCACCGTCAGCGTCGCCACGACGGTCGGATTGCCGACCTCGGCGACGGCCTCGATCGTCGCCTGCACGCGCGGCCGGCCGTCCTTCATCGCCCAGTGGCGGGCGATGTTCTCGACCACGACGATGGCGTCGTCGACCAGGATGCCGATCGAAAAGATCAGCGCGAACAGGCTGACGCGGTTGATGGTGTAGCCCATCAGGTTCGCGGCAAACAGCGTCAGCAGGATCGTGGTCGGGATCACCACGAGGGTGACCAGCGCCTCGCGCCAGCCGATCGCGATCGCGATCAGCACCACGATCGAGATCGTCGCCAGACCGAGGTGAAACAAGAGTTCGTTGGCCTTTTCGTTGGCGGTCTCGCCGTAGTCGCGGGTCACCGTGACCTCGACGTCATCGGGGATCAGGCGCGACTTCAGGCCCTCGAGCCTGTGCGCGATATCCTCCGAGACGACCACCGCGTTGGCGCCCGCCCGCTTGGCCAGCGCCAGGCTGACCGCGGGTACGCGCTGCCAACTGCCCTTGCCGTCGCGCGCATCGTTCCAGACGCGGTGCTCGGTGGTATTCGGCCCGATGACGACGGAGGCGACATCCTTGACATAAACCGGCCGGCCGTCCCGCGTCGAAATCAACAACAGGCCGATATCGGGAATTCCCGACAAGGTCTGGCCGGCCGCGACGCCGCGGACAATGCCGGCGTCGCGGACCTGTCCGGCCAGGAACGAGCGATTGGCGTCCTTCACCTTGGCGACGAGCTGCTGCAGCGTGACGCCGAACAGCGACAGCTTTTCCGGATCCGGCTCGACCCTGATCTGCTGCGCGGCTCCGCCTGAGATGTAGGTCAGCCCGATGCTGTCGACCTTCATCAATTCGGCGCGCAGCTTGTCGGCGAGCTCGTAGAGATCCTTGTCCGACCAGCGGTCGGCGGCCTCGGGCTTCGGCGAAAGCGTGAGCACGCTGACGGCGACGTCGTTGATGCCGCGCCCGACAATCAGCGGCTCGGGAATGCCGACCGGGATGCGGTCGAGATTGGCGCGCATCTTCTCGTGAACGCGAAGGATCGCATCGTCCGACTTGGTGCCGACCAGGAAGCGCGCGGTCACCATCACCCGGTCGTCTTCGGTCTGGCTGTAGACGTGCTCCACCCCGTCGATGCCCTTGACGATGGCTTCCAGCGGCTTGGTGACGAGTTCGACCGCATCGGGCCCGCGCAATCCGTCGGCGTTGACCCTGATATCGACCATGGGAACGCTGATCTGCGGCTCTTCCTCGCGCGGGATGACGACGACGGCGATCAGGCCGACGATCAGGGAAGCGAGCAGGAACAGCGGCGTCAGCGGCGAACCAATGGTCGCCCGGGTGAGCCGCCCGGACAGGCCGAGATTCATGGTTGCACCAGCTGGTCGCCCGCGCGAATGCCGGACAGAATTTCAAGGCCGTTGGGCAGGTCGGGGCTCGGCAGATCGCGGCCGCGCTGCACCGGCGCGCTGATGGTCTGGTCCGCCTGCTTGATCCGGACGTAGTCGATCCCGAAACGCGTCGTCACATAATTCGAGGGGATCACGAAGGCGGTCCGCGTCCCGCCCGAGATCCAGACCCTGAGCCGGTCGCCGACGAAATACTCTCCCAATCCCTCGACGGTGGCGTCGGCGATGACGCGGCCATCCTCGATCTGCGGATAGACCAGATCGATCACGCCCGTTTTGGGGGCTTGGTCGCCGAACTCGGCGCCGTCGACACGGACTTTGTCACCGGCCTTCAGAAAGCGGGCATGACGTTCCGGCACCCGCAGGCGCAGCTTGAAATCCTGCTGCGCGATCATCGCGATGGGATCGCCGGGCAGCACGACGGAACCGACCGCCACCAGCTTTTTCAAAACGCGTCCGCCGGATGGAGCCAGCACCTGCCCCTCGCTGAGCTGCTGCTGGATCACCGCGCGCTCGGCGGTCCGCGCCCGCAGACCGTTCTCGGCGACGTTGAGCGCGGTGCGCGCTTCGTCCAGTTTGACGCGCGGCAGGATACCGCGCTCCACCAGTCCCTCGGTCCGGGTAAAATCGATCTGCGCCTGGCTGGATTGCGCCTGCAAGGCGGCGATCTGCGCATCCAGCGACTTCATCTGCAATGCGAGCTTTTCGTCGCCGATCGCCGCGATCGCCTGGCCGCTGGTGACCGGGTCGCCTTCCCGGACGTTGAGCTGGACGACGATGCCGCCGATGCGGCCGCGCGCCGGCACGACGCTGATGCTCTCGACGGTGGCGAACACCGCCTTCTCGTCGGCGACCGAACGCGGGGCAACCGTGAGCGATTCCGCGCAGGCGAACGGCGCACTCACCATGAGCGCCGTCAAAGCCGCTATTGCAGTCAATCCACGCATCGTTGTGCTCGCAATCATGAATGGCCTAAGAGGCGGTGGAACCTGAAGATTTATCCTGTCGATATTTCGGGCGCGGTCATTGACCTGCCTCAAGGCATTGCCGCTCACGCCCGCATAGTTTTCTTCTGCGAAGTCTTGCTGTTCGGCGGCGTGCAATAGACGCGATAGAGCGTGGAGAGAATTTCGCGCGCGGGTTCGCTGGCGATCGAATAGTAGATCGTCTGCGCATCGCGCCGGGCGGAAACCAGGCCATCCTTGCGAAGGAGGGCGAGGTGCTGGGACACCGTGGAATCGCGAAGATCCAGGAATTCGGCGAGGTCGCCGACCGAGCGCTCGCCGTCGATCAACTGACAGACGATGAGCAGCCGGTGGCGGTTGGCGAGGGCTTTCAGGAGATCGCTGGCCGAATCGGCGGCGGCTTCCATGACGTCAATATTCATTTTCATACTTGCGTATATACGATGATACGAATATATAGTCAACACGCGAGGCCGAAAAAGCCATGGCTCAACTGGCGCGGCCGCATTCAGGAACGCAGCAAACGGAGGCGGACATGGCGGAAGTCGTTGTTATCGGAGCGGGCCTCAGCGGGACGCTGATGGCTTACGAATTGTTGCCCAAGCTGAGGCGGGAAGACCGCCTGACGGTCATTTCCCAGGGACCGGTCTATCACTTCGTCCCCTCCAATCCCTGGGTGGCGGTCGGCTGGCGAAAGCGCAGCGACATCGAGATCGATCTCGTCGACGTCATGAACCGGAAGGGCATCCGCCTCTTGACGCAGGGCGCGCAGCGCGTGCAGCCGGCGGAAAACCGCATCGAACTCGCGGACGGCACGTCGATCGACTACGACTATCTGGTCGTCGCCACCGGGCCGGAACTCGCCTTCGACGAGATCCCGGGGCTCGGGCCGGATGGCCACACCCAGTCGATCTGCCACGTCGATCACGCCTCCAACGCGCGGCAGGCCTTCGAAAAGCTCGCTGCCAATCCGGGGCCGGTCGTGATCGGCGCCGTGCAGGGCGCTTCCTGCTTCGGCCCGGCCTACGAGTTCCTGTTCATCCTGGAAACCGAGCTGCGCCGCCGCAAGCTTCGCGATCGCGTCCCCATGACGTTCGTCACCTCCGAACCCTATATCGGCCATCTCGGTCTTGACGGGGTTGGCGACACCAAGGGCCTGCTCGAAAGCGAGATGCGCGAAAAGCACGTCAAGTGGATCACGAACGCCCGCGTCAAGAATGTCGAGCAGGGCAAGATGTCGGTCGAGGAGATCGCGGAGGACGGCTCGGTCCGCAAGACCCACGAACTGCCGTTCACCTATTCGATGATGCTGCCCGCCTTCCGCGGCGTCGCCGCCGTTCGCGGCATCGAGAAGCTCACCAATCCCCGCGGTTTTGTCATCGTCGACAAGTACCAGCGCAATCCGGAATTTCAGAACGTGTTTGGCGTCGGCGTGTGCGTGGCGATCGCGCCGGTCGGCGCGAGCCCCGTCCCGGTCGGCGTGCCGAAGACCGGTTTCATGATCGAATCGATGGTGACGGCGACCGCCCGCAACATCGGCTCCCTGCTGAGGGGCGAGAAGCCGACCGCGCAGCCGACGTGGAACGCCATCTGCCTGGCGGATTTCGGCGATTCCGGCATCGCCTTCCTGGCGCAGCCGCAGATCCCGCCGCGCAACGTCAACTGGTCCTCCAAGGGCGAATGGGTTCACTACGCCAAGGTCGCCTTCGAAAAATACTTCCTGCGCAAGATCCGGCGCGGCGAGAGCGAGCCGTTCTACGAGCGCTTCCTGCTCGACAGGCTCAACATCGCGAAAGTCAAGGAGGTCGACACAGCGGCATGAGTGCAGCCCGGCAGATCGTCTGTGGACAGTGCGGGAAGATCAACCGGCTTCCCGCCGAGCGCGCGCCGACTGCTGCGCGCTGCGGATCGTGCCACCAGCCCATCTTCAGCGGCCATCCGATCGAGGTCGACGAAGCGGGCTTCGATCGTCATGTCGCGCACAGCGACATCCCGGTCCTGGTCGATGTCTGGGCGCCGTGGTGCGGTCCCTGCCGCGCGATGGCGCCGATGTTCGAACGCGCCGCCCAACAACTCGAGCCGAAAGTTCGCCTGCTGAAGCTCAACGCCGATAACGCGCCCGCCGTCTCGTCGCGGCTGGGGATCAGCGGCATCCCTACCCTTCTGCTGATGCAGGGCGGCCGCGAGCTTTCGCGGATTTCGGGCGCGATGGACGCGCAGAAGATCGTTGCATGGACGACGGCCGGGCTTGCCCGGTCCTGATGACTTCAAACCCAAATGAAGAAACAAGCAAAGGAGTACGTCATGAATGTAGATAAAGCAGTGCTGATGTTCGCGGGATTTGTCGTGCTGCTCGGCCTCGCGCTCGGCTATATGGTCAGTCCCTACTGGTACCTGCTGACGGCCTTCGCCGGGCTGAACATGTTCCAGGCGTCGATCACCGGGTTCTGCCCCGCGGCGATGGTATTCAAGAAGCTTGGCCTGCGGGACGGCTGCGCGTTTTCGTAATACGCGCGCACTTCTCCTTCAAACTGGCGGCGCGACGTTATTCATACATCCGCCAAAGGAAGACCCATGACCTATCACTTCTCGAAGACCGTCAACCTGCCGTTTGATGCCGCGGTTGTCGCTACAACCGAGGCATTGAAGAAGCACGGCTTTGGGGTTCTCACCCAGATCGACGTGAAGGATACCTTGCACAAGAAGATCGGTGTTGATTTCCGGCCGTACCTCATTCTGGGAGCATGCAACCCGAAGCTCGCCTACCAGGCTCTCACGCTCGAGGACAAGATCGGGACGATGCTGCCGTGCAACGTGATCGTGCAGCAGCGCGACGGAGGCGCGGTGGAAATTTCCGCAGTCGATCCCGTAGCGTCGATGAGCGCGATCGACAACCCGAATCTCGGCGAGGTCGCCGGTCAGGTGCGAGAGCTGCTCAAGCAAGTTGTTTCGGATATTGCTTGACTAGCGTCGCCGCCGCTCCTGGGCGAGGCCCGGCGGTGATGGTATTCAGGAAGCTGTGGAGCGGCTGCGCGTCTTCGTGATTGAACCGTACCAGTATCTCGTCGCAAGCGAGGACGAGACTCGCTGCCGAGACAGGCCGGGCTGGACATTCGGATTGCCGGGCAAGCCATGGACGACACCATCATCGAAGGTCCGCTCTACGAAGCCCGCAAGAAGGTCTATCCGCAGGCCGTTCACGGCAGGTTTCGCCGGATCAAGTGGACGATCCTCGGCGTAACGCTGGCGATCTATTACCTGTTGCCGTTCGTGCGCTGGGATCGCGGGCCCGGCCTGCCCAACCAGGCCGTGCTGGTCGATTTCCCGCACCGCCGCTTCTATTTCTTCTTCATCGAGCTGTGGCCGCAGGAGGTCTATTATTTCACCGGCCTCCTGATCATCGCGGCGATGACGCTGTTTCTGATGAATGCGGTGGCCGGCCGGGTGTGGTGCGGTTACCTGTGTCCGCAGACGGTCTGGACCGATCTGTTCTACGCCGTGGAGCGTTTTGTCGAAGGCGACCGGCGCGAGCGGATGCTGAGCGACAAGCGGGGCTGGACCTTCACGCACATCCGCCAGGCCGCCACCAAGCATTTCATCTGGCTGATGATCGCATGGTGGACCGGCGGCGCCTGGGTGCTGTACTTCGCCGATGCGCCGACGCTGGTGAGGGATCTCGCGACATTCCAGGCGCCGTTCGTCGCCTATCTCTGGATCGCGATCCTGACCGCCACCACCTACGTTTTCGCCGGCCACGCCCGCGAGCAAATGTGCATCTACATGTGCCCGTGGCCGCGGATTCAGGCGGCGCTGACGGACGAGTGGGCGCTCAACGTCACCTATCGCCGCGACCGCGGCGAGCCGCGGGTTTCGGTCAAGAAGGCCGAGCAGCTGCGCGAGCACGGCCAGCCTGCCGGCGACTGCATCGATTGTCATCAATGCATCAATGTCTGCCCCACCGGCGTGGATATCCGCAACGGAATCCAGCTCGGCTGCATCCAGTGCGGCCTCTGCATCGACGCCTGCGACAACATCATGCGCGAGATCGGCCGCCCGACGGGTCTGATCGCCTACGACACCGACATCAACGGCCAGCGCCGGCTGGCGGGCAAGCCGCCGGTCTATCGCCTGATCCGGGCGCGGACCATCCTTTACGCCGGCATCATCGCGCTGGCCGGCGGCATCATGCTGTACGCGCTGGCGACCCGAAGCACGATGAGCGTCAACGCGCTGCATGAGCGCAATCCGCTTTACGTGTTGCTGGCGGACGGCAGCGTTCGCAACGACTACACCGTGCGCCTCCTGAACAAGGGCGCCCGACGGACTTTTGCGCTGGATATTTCGGGCCTGCGCGGTGCGGCCGTTCACGTCGCAGGCATCGAACGCAGCGCCGATGGCCGGCTCATCGTCGAGGTCGGACAGGATCAGACCCGCGAGCTCCGGATGTCGATCGAGGTGGCAGGCGGGATGCTGCCGCCGAAACGCACCGACATCGAGATCAGGGCAACCGATACCGCCACCGGACAAAGCGTCGATGTCGAGGATCATTTCGTGCCGCCCAATCGATGACGAAATCCATGGGCGCTAGCAGAATCTGGAAGTCTCTCGCCGCCGGCCTGTGCGGCAGCGCCGCGCATTCCGGCCTGATGTTCCTGAAATCCTGGATGGGCTGGCTGCCGTCGTTTCACCCTTACGACGATTTGCAGCAGGCCTTGAGCGAACTGGTCGGCAGCTCGGTTCCTCCGGCGGTCCCGTGGGCATTGTCGTTCCTGAATGGCGCCGTCGTGCTCGGAATGCTGTTCGGCCGCATCTATCGCCGGCTGCCGGGCGGCAGCGGGGCGGCGAAAGGATTTGTCTTCGGTGTCCTCGGCTGGATCGCGATGGGCGTGCTGTTTTTCCCGATGCTGGGACACGGCCTGTTCGCCACGCGGCTCGGTCTCGGTCTGCTTCCCGCCCTGTTCTCGCTGCTGATGCTGCTTGAGCTACGGCATCATCATGGGCATCGCCTATTCGGCGCTGAATCGGAACAGCCCGGCGGCGCCGGAACGGTAAACGCGCGGTTAACATTACCGCTCAAATTGCACGCCGGCGCCAACGGACTTTTCCAATCTTTGCGCTAGCATTTCCTTTCGACAACGCGGTTGAACGCGCGGGCGCTGCGGCGCGCGCCGGTCGATCGCGAACGGGGAAACGGGGACGTGGTCGAGATTGCTGACAGAGCGGCGGTCGGTCGGGCATCGGTGAAGGATGCCGCAGGCCCGCGCGCGCGCGAGGCGGCGGCTTCGCCTGAAGGCTGCGCCTTCGCGCCGCTCACGGCTGTCGCCGTGGGCCAGTGGCGCGCATTGGCCGAGCGCGCGGTCGAGCCGAACGGCTATTACCTGCCCGGCTGGGAACTGGCGGTGGACGCGTTTGCCAGCGGCCGCACCGGCGCCTCCGCGCTGATTGCGCGAGGCGATGCCGCGCCGGACGGCGCGGCGCGGCTGATCGGCCTGATGCCGGTGATCCCGCTGGCGCGGGCCTACAAAATCCCCCTGCCCGCTCTGGTGAGCGCCGATCCCTACGGCACGCTGTGCACGCCGCTGCTCGACCGCGACATGGCGCAGGACGCCGCGGCGCAATTGCTGCGCGAGGCGCGGAAAGCCGGCGCCCATGCGCTGATCCTGCGCGACGTATCGCTCGATGGCGCCGCCATGAAAGCCCTCAACGAGGTGCTGCGGCGAGAGGACTTGCGACCGCGCGTGCTGCAATTCCCATCTCCGCGCCTCTCTCGACGCCACGCGCGATGCCGATGATTTGCTGCGCGACGCGCTGGGCGCAAAGAAACTGAAGGAATTGCGCCGCCAGCGTCACCGGCTGGCCGAGCACACGGCGCCGTCCATTTTGAAGTCGCGCGCACGCGCGAGGAAGTCGCGGCCGCGCTCGAAACATTCCTGATGCTGGAGGCCAGCGGCTGGAAAGGCAAGCGCGGCACCGCGCTGATCCAGGACGACGGCGATGCCGGTTTTGTCAGGCGCGCCGCGCCGGCGCTCGCCGAGACCGGCCAATGCGAGATCGTGACGCTTAGGGCCGGCGCTACGCCGGTCGCGGCGGCAATCGTGCTGCGGCACCAGGATCGCGCCTTCTACTTCAAGCTCGGCATCGACGAGCGCTTTGCGAAATTTTCGCCGGGCGTGCAGCTCACGCTCGATCTGACCCGGCACCTCTGCGCCGATCCGACAATCGCCACGGCCGACTCCACGGCCAGCGCCGATCATCCGATGATCAATCCGATCTGGCGCGGGACGGTTTGCAATCGGCGACGTGCTGATTCCGCTGCGAAAGAACGATCCCGTGGTGCCGCTGATCCATGCGGCGCTGACGCTGCGTCGGCTGGTGCGCGAACTCGCGCGCCGCACCGTTCATTTCATCCGCGATCGTTAGAGCAGGCCGTCATTCCGGATCGCGAGCGCAGCGAGCGGGTCCGAAATCCATAACCACGATCGGGAGTATCGATTCCGGGCCTGCGCCAAGTGGCGCATCCCGGAATGACGAGGCTTTGTCCGCCGCCTACTCCGCCGCCTGCGCGTTCACTTCCGCCGAGACCTGGCGGATGGCGCGGGCGAGCTGTTCGGCCGGCTGCGCGCCGGACACCGCGTATTTCTGCGCAAACACAAAGGTCGGCACGCCGGAGATGCCCTTGTCGGAGGCGTCCTTGGCCTGCGCCGATATCAGCGCCACGTCTTCATCGGTGGCAAGCCGCCTGCGCACGTCGTCGGCGTCGAGCCCGCAATCGGCCGCCGCCTGCACCAGCACATTGGTATCGGTGAGATCGCCGCCGTCGCGGAAATACAGTTCCATCAGCCGCTGCTTCATCGCGGCGGATTTGCCCATCGCGTCGGCCCAGTGAATGAGGCGATGGCAATCGTCGTGTTGGGCTGGCGCTTGACCAGTTCGGGCCGGTAGGTGAGGCCTTCTTCTTCGGCCGCGGCGACCACGCGCCCGGCGATGCCCTTATAGGCCTCGACCGAACCGAATTTCGCGGTGAGGTATTCGTCGCGGCTGATGCCCTCGCGCGGCACCCAGGAATTGAGGAAGAACGGCCGCCAGTTGATCTCGACCGGCACATCCGGCGTCAGCGCCAGCGCGTTCTCGATGCGGCGCTTGCCGATATAGCACCACGGACACACCACGTCGGAAACGATGTCGATCTGCAGCGGTTTTAGGGTGCTCATCCGGGCGTCCTCCCTTTGGAAGCCCCAGAGATAAGCGCCTATCCTGACGCGGGCAAGGCGCTATTTGAGGCCGGCCGCCATCCTCCGCATGCGCTCGGCCGTCAGATCGTCGGCGGGAAAGAACGTCTCCAGCGCCAGTTCCGACAGCGTGATGTCGACCGGGGTACCGAAAATCATCGTGGTGGAGATAAAGCTCAGCACCTCGCCGTCGAGCCGCATCTTGAAGGGGATCGCGACATTGTCTGATGGCAGCGGCGCCGATCGCGCCGGGATCGGATAGGCCTTCAGCTCCTGATACAGCGCGATCAGCCCGGGATCGGCGGTCGCCTCGCACTGGCGGTGCAGCCGCTCCAGCAGGTGGCTCGCCCATTCGCCGAGGTTGACGGTGCGCGGCGCCAGCGCCTCGGGGTGAAAGGCAAGCCGCAGGATGTTGAGGGACTGGCCGAGCAGCCGCGCCGGAACGCCCGCGAGCAGCGGCATCACCATGCGGTTGGCCGCGACCAGGTTCCAGTGCCGGTCATAGGCCAGCGCCGGATTGGGCTCATGCGCCTTCAGCACGAGATCGATCGCCGCCCGCGCCGATTTCAGCGCGGGATCGTCGAGCGAGCGCTGCGGGAACGCCGGCGCATATCCGGCGGCAACCAGGAGCACGTTGCGTTCGCGCAAGGGAACCTCCAGTCGCTCCGCCAGCTTCAGCACCATCTCGCGCGACGGCGTCGCGCGGCCGGTTTCCACAAAACTCAAATGGCGCGCGGAAATCTCGGCGTCGCCGGCGAGATCGAGCTGGCTGAGATGGCGGCGCTGCCGCCACTCGCGCAGGTGATCGCCGACATGGGCGGGTTTTGCTGGTTCGGCTCGCGCCGTGGCGGTCTGTGCGTTCATGCCGGAAAATCTAGCATGCGAATTTCACGCGTTCCATTACCTCGGACGTAATCGCCGTCATGCAGCGGATGAAACAAAATCCGGGGTAAACATGGCTTCAAGTTTAGGATCGAAGACGTAAGGCAGTAAACATCTTAGATTATTCCGCCTAAACCCAATCGTGCCAATCCTTGCGATCACGCGGCAGCGTCTTGGCCACCTCAAGCAGTTTCCCTTGCGCATAGCCATCGAGACCGCGGCCTTAAGTTTCTCCAGATCAGTTTCGAGAAATTGGTTCGCGACGATCTCACAATCACCCAAGGACTGCTGCGCTCCTGCCTCGTTTCTGTCAAACCATGATGGCCTCTTCCGTCAACAGTCAGTGGGAACATCCGCCGGTGGAGGTACCAATGTATTCGCAAAGCCCACCTCTCGCAGAGAAGGAGTGGCCAACAGCCGAAGGACCTTCGTTTGGCGGGCCTCCGCGTGATCTGGACGCCCAATCCGATGAGCGCATTGGTAGACGACCGGTGAAGCCGTCGATCCGTTCTCCTCGCCCGCCCGATCAGGTCGCGAGCGAC
Organism: uncultured Alphaproteobacteria bacterium; assembly: GCA_963825105.1. Lineage (GTDB taxonomy): Bacteria > Pseudomonadota > Alphaproteobacteria > Rhizobiales > Xanthobacteraceae > Bradyrhizobium. Next base: position 348,602 of record CAWGSB010000009.1, on the reverse strand, counting down.
CGGCCATCGATTGGCAGAAGAATATTCCGCACCCTTACCCGGTTTTCTATTGCGGTTCTCATCGGTATCGGCGCCACGCTTGCCTGGCAGTCCTACGGTGATGCCGCAAGGGAGATGGTAGTAGCCCGGGCTCCAACGCTGGCTTGGTTGTTATCGTTTCGGCGACGAAGTCGCCAGCCGTGGCTACAACTTCTCCTGACCCGGTGCAGCAGCTTGCGCCCTTGGCATCTAATCTCGATGTCGTGCGGCGCAGCGTAGAACAACTCGCTGCCAAGCAAGAACAGATGGCCCAGAACATTGCAGCAGTGCAGGCTGTCGAGGAGGACATCAGACAGAAGATGTCATCCCCGCCCCCGCCCGCCGGCGGCCCCCATCCCGCAGCAAAAAAACCCCCACCCCAAGGCTGTACAGTCATCGTCCGTGCCGTCATCGGGTCCTCGCCAGCCGCCTTCTGCCCTGTCAATCTTGCCTTCGCGCTGATGGCCCGGATTGCCGATGGGCGAAATAGATGAGCACCTTTGATTTGGGCCGGTCAGCTTATGACGTCGAACCTCTGGCCTCAGTTCACTCCGAGCTGAGGCCGCTTTTTTGAGCGGCGGCTTGCCTCTTCTGGCCTGTTGCCGGTTCGAGACTGTCGGCACCTTCAACTCTCCTCGCAACGCCGCAGCACCTGCTTCTTAAGTTCGTCGACCACCGGCTGCGTTCTGGCTTCGTCGACAAATTGCAGCGGTCGGCGTAGCGCTCGCACCGTCGCCCCGAGCATCATCCTGCGCAGTTCAGGTTTTGGCTCTATCGTCTTCGTCTTCTTCGTCATCTCCTCTTATTTATAAAACCACAAAAGGGGGGTCCGGCTTACGTCGGAGGTAATCGAATTGCGGATCGGACCGGATCATCTTCGGGGCTCTGCAGTCCACCTCCCAACCAAGGAGAGCCGCCATGATCCACCCATCCCTGTTCCTCCGCCGCGCCATCCTGGCCGACGCCATCTTCAGCGGCGTTTCCGCCGTGCTATTGACGCTCGGCGCCGGCGCGCTCGCGCCCTGGCTCAGCCTGCCGGAGGCGCTGTTGCGCGAGACCGGCCTGTTCCTGATCGCCTATGCCATATTGGTCGGCTGGCTCGGCACGCGGCAAGCGATGCCGAAGCCGCTGGTGGTCGTCGTGATATCAGGCAACGCCGCGTGGACCCTTGCCAGCATCGCGCTGCTGTTCTCGGGCGCGGTGACGCCGAACCTGCTGGGCGAAGCCTTCGTCGTGGCGCAGGCCATGGTCGTCGGTGCGCTGGCCGAGCTGCAATTTATCGGGCTGCGCCGGAGCGGCGGCGTGATGGCGGCCTGAACGTCATTGCGCAGCGCAAGCGAAGCAATCCAGAGTGCGTGGATTGCTTCGTCGCGTTGCGCCTCGCAATGCCGAGAACCACGGGAAACGCCGCGCCATGCCGGTGAAGGTGAGTGGCACCGAAGGATATGCCGAGGAGGCCGAGGCGCTTTTCAGGCAGCATGAAAGCATCCCTGCCGCGGACGTGCACCGCGGCGTGCGGCATCTGATCCCGGCGGCGCCCGCCGGCGTGCTCGACATCGGTTCCGGAACCGGGCGCGATGCGGCATGGTTCGCGTCGCAGGGCCATCGCGTGGTCGCCATCGAGCCGACCGATGCGATGCGTCTCCCGGCGATGGCGCTGCATCCGTCGCCGGCCATCGAATGGCTCAACGACAGCCTGCCGGACCTCGCAATTCTGCGCGCCCGCGGCGAAACGTTCGATCTGGTGATGCTCACCGCGGTCTGGATGCATCTCGACGAGGCGCAGCGCCGGCGCGCGATGCCGAACCTCGCCGCGCTGCTGCGGGCTGGCGGCACAATGATCATGACGATCCGGCACGGGCCAATCCCGCCGGGACGGCGGATGTTCGAAATCACGCCGGAAGAGACGATTGAACTCGCGCGGGCGCAGGGTCTGCGTCCCATTTTGAATCTGTGCAGGGAATCCAGTCAGGAACGCAATCGCGCCGCCGGCGTCACCTGGACCAACCTGGCATTTGTCAAAGCGGAATCCGCGTAGGCTGAAACGCGGTCTTGGGGTTTCCCGTCATTGCGAGGAGCAAAGTGACGAAACAATCCAGTGTCACTAAGCCCTGCTATGGATTGCTTCGCGGAGCCTGTCATCGGGCGCGCATTCGCGCGACCCGTTGGCTCGCAATGACGCTCTGCGGCACCTGCCGCCTAAGCCGAAGCCCGGCTTTCCCGGGCCGGCCTGCTCTTCGGCTTCACGGCAATCCCGGATCGCGCGGCCATGCCCGCGGCGGATTTTCCGGCGTGACCGTTCAAGAGCTTGCCGTTGGCGTGCTTGCCGTTCAGCTTCAGCTTCTTCTTGAGCTTCTTTTCGGCCTTCGCCGCCTCTTTTGCGGCTTTCTTCAGAGCCTTTCTCTCTTCCCTGGCCTTCAGGCGCAGCCGTTCCGCCCGCGCCTCGGCGCGCTTCTTCCTGCGCTTCTTCTCGCAAGCCGCGCATTTGCAGCCGATCGGCTTCAGATAGGCCTTGAAGTAGTCGGTGCCGTAATCGTAGTTGATCTCTTCGCCGGGTTCGATGTTCTTGATGGCGCGGATCACCACCTTGCGCTTGCGCGGCATGACGTCGGATTCCGCGTTCGGCCTGCAGGCGTGATTGATGTAGCGGGCGATGTTCTCGCGCACCGAACCGTCGATGGTCCAGCGGCCGTTGAGCTCGAACAGATACTTGTTCTCGACCGCGTCGTCCTTCTTCTTCCGGGAATCCAGGAGCGGACCGAAATAGCGGACGATCTTGGCGCCCTTCTTGATCGGCTTGGTGGCGAAGAGGCCAAGTCCGGTGCGGGAACGGCCGACGCGATAGGGTTTTTTCGACGAAATGGCAGGCATGATCGACTGGGGAACTGCACGCTGGTGAGAAAGGGGTTTTGAGGCCGCTGTTCTAGGACGATTCCGGGCCAATGTCAGGCCTTTCGCGCACATTGCTTGAACCTTCCCCAGATTGCGCACGTCGAAGAGCTGGTTCCGCAACGAAAGGCGGCCGGATGAAGCGCATTTTACATCGCCACATCGTCGAACGGATGCGGGCCGCATTGGAAATTGCCCTGGCGCTGTTGATTTGCGCCGGCTCCGGCCTGATTTCCGAGGCCGGTGCCCAAACAATCAGCAGCAGCTACACGTCGACCGCGCCAAAGCACTGCCGTGTCACCAGCGCCGGCAACGGCGTCGACGACTCAACGATACGGTTCTGCCCGGGCAAGGCCGGTCTTGGCGTGCTGGTGAGCGAAGACGATTTGCGCGAAACCGTCTCGGTCGGCCGCACCCGCGCCGCTGCGGCCGAAGAGCCCGCCGCGCAGGTCTGGTTCCATCCGTTCAATTCGACCACCACGACCGTCGAATGGCGGGCGCTCGACGGCAAACCGTTTGCGATCATCCAGCGCTGGCACATCGCCGACAATGGCGACCAGGACAAGGACGGCCGGCCGATCGCAAAACCGATGCTCGCGGTGACGCGGCTGCCGCCGGGCCCGGTGTGCCACGTGGCCTATATCGACGCGCAGGCCAATCCCGATGCCAACGAGCTCGCCCGCAAGGCCGCCGATGAATTCGCGCGCGGCTTCACATGCGGCACACGACGAGGTGAAGGTGATCGGCGATCGTGGCCCGGCGGTAAGACTGGCGACGTGGCGCTGACTACGCCACCGGCACCTGGCCGATCGCGCGCTTCAGCATCGCGTCCAGCAGGATCCCGGCATCGGTGCCCTTCGGCAGCCGGGCCAGGATGTCGGCCAGCCGGCCGTCGAGCAGCAGCATGGTAAAGCCGTGGACCAGCGACCAGGCGCGGGCGATGTCGGCGGCCTGCGCGAGCGACAGCGCGGTTTCCGAAATCTGCTCCTGACGGCTGGCGCCGATCGCGCCGGCAAGCCCCGCGAACGAGGCGTGAGCGGCCTCGCACAGCGAGGGCCGCGTCATGTCGAGACGCTCGGTGCGGAACATCAGCCCGTACATGCCGGGATGCGCCTGCGCATAGGCGACATAGGCCCTGGCCCGCGCCAGCGCCTTTTCGATCGGCGAGGTGCCGGTCTGCGCCGGCGGCCACCATCGCCGCGTTGAATTGCCGAAAGCCGATCGCGGCGAGTTCGCTGACGAGGCCGGTGAGGTCGCCGAAATGGTGGGTCGGCGCCGCATGCGACACGCCGGCCTCGCGCGCCACCGCGCGCAGCGTCAATCCGGAAAGCCCGTCGCGTTCGAGCACCCGCTCGGCGGCCTCCAGCAGCGCGTCGCGCAACGCGCCGTGGTGGTAGGGAGCCTCCGCGCTCGAGGCGGCGCGGCGCGGCGCGCTTCGTTTGCGGGCCGCCCGCACCGGGCCGCCGCTTGCTGCGCGCCGGACCCGGGCATGGGTGGATTTTCTTGCCATGGGCGCCTTATAGATCACGATTTTGACACTGTAAAGATTCGACTTCGGCCCGCGCCATCCCTATCTTTACGGTGTAAAGATAATATCGAGGGAGCGATCGATGCTCGAGCAAGCGGTGACAAAGGCGGCGCGGGCCAATCTGGCGCCGATCCCCTCACCCCCGTCAGCGAGGCCGTCATGCGCGGCCAAAGCAGTCTGCCTTGCGCAGACTGCTTAAACTTGTCTGCGATGCCGGGCATTCCACGTCCTTCTTTGGCGTGCCAAGACGTGGATGGCCGGGACGAAGCCCGGCCATGACGCGGCGCGGTCATAAGCCTTTGTAATAACTACGCTAAATATCTTCTCTCACATTATGTTGACACTGTAAAGATTTCGCTTGACGCCCTCCGCCCTCGCCTCTATCTTATCTTGACAATGTAAAGATAAGCCCAACGAGGCTGCCATGACGATTTTCCTGATCCTTGCCCCCTACGGCGCCTTCGCCTTCCTGATGCTGGTGACATCGGCCGCCGTCAGCGTGTTCAGCGCCGCGGCGATCTGCCTGATGGTGATTGCGTTCGACGTCTTCCGCGGCCGCTCGATCAAGATCCTCGGCGCGGGCTCCGTGGTCGTGTTCACCGCGATCGGCGGTTACCTCACCCTCATCGATCCCACCCTGGGCAACTCGGCCGTGAAATTCGCGGTCGATACCGGCATTTTCCTGGTTTCGCTGATGTCGATCATGGTCCGCTATCCCTTCACGCTGCAATACGCGGTCGAGGTGGTGGATGCCGAAACGGCGCGGCAGCCGGGTTTCCTGAAGGCGAACTACATGATCAGCTGGGCGTGGACCGGCGCCGCGCTTCTGATGATGATCGGCAACGCCGCGATGATGTATGTGCCGGGCCTGCCGCTGTGGTCCGGGCTTCTGATCGCGTTCGCCGCCCGCAACAGCGCGGTCTATTTCACCAAATGGTATCCCGAGTACCGCAAGACGAAGTATGGTGCGGCTCCCGCCAGCGCGCTGCCCGGCGCCCGCTAGAGCATGATCCGGGAAAGTGGACACCGGTTTTCCGAAAAGATCATGCTCAAACAAAAGATAGAGCGGGATGACGATTCGAAGAAAAGTCATCTCGCTCTAGAACCGACATTCGACAGGAAGCGCGACGATGAAGGACGTATTCGCCAGGCTCGCCACCGATTTCCTCTCCGCCATCGTGTTCCTGGTGCTGTATTTGACCACCGGCAACGTGGTGCTGGCGACGTCGGTGGCGATCGCGGGTGCGGTGGCGCAGGTGATCTACGCACGCATCAAGGGCAAGCCGCTCGGTTTCATGACCTATGCCAGCCTCGCGCTGGTGATCGTGCTCGGCACCGCGACGCTGTTGACCAACGATCCCCGCTTCGTGCTGGCAAAGCCCTCGATCGCGCATTTCGCGATCGGCGCGATCATGCTGAAGCGCGGCTGGATGCTGCGCTACATGCCGCCGCGCGTGGCCGAAACCATTCCGGAATATGTCACGATCGCCGGCTACGCCTGGGCGGCGCTGATGTTTGCGCTCGGCCTCGGCACCATCGCGGTCGCGGCGACCGGCGATCTCAAGCTGTGGGCGATCTATGTGTCGGTGGTGCTGGTCGGGGCGAAGCTTCTGGCCTTTGCCGTGCAATATGTCGTGTTTCGCCTGATCGTCACCAGCCGGATTCGCGCCGCCCGCGCCTGATCGCCGCGGCTTCACCATTGGGCTTGGGCGGCGAGATGCGCTATACCGCCGCCCGAGCCACCCCTGATCCCAGAACCATTCCGGTTTTGCGAAGAGAAGCTTGAGGAGACCAAGATGGCCGTGGACGGAAACTGGAATATCACCATGAGCACGCCGATGGGCGAGCGCAACGCGACGCTGACGCTGAAGAGTGCGGGCGGCGCGCTGACGGGCACGCAGGGCGCCGAAGGCCAATCGACCGAGATCTTCGACGGCACCGCCAACGGCGACGACGTCGCCTGGAAGGTGTCGATCACCAATCCGATGCCGCTGACGCTCGCCTTCACCGGCAAGGTTTCCGGCGACAGCATCTCCGGCGAAATGGGCATCGGCCCGATGGGCAGCTTTCCGTTCAAGGGCACGAGGGCGTAAGCCGTTTAGCCTGACGCTACACAATCGCCGTCATTCCGGGATGCGCCGCCAGGCGCAGACCCGGAATCCATACTCCCTGTGGCGGTTATCGATTCCGGGTTCGCTCGTTTCACTCGCGCCCCGGAATGACGAGGGTTTCTGCTCGGCCGCGGAAGCGCCCTCACCCCAGATTCAATTCCTTGAAGAAGTCATTGCCCTTGTCGTCGATGATGATGAAGGCCGGGAAATCCTCGACCTCGATGCGCCAGATCGCTTCCATGCCGAGTTCGGGATATTCCACCACCTCGACCTTCTTGATGCAGTGCTCGGCGAGGTTCGCCGCCGCCCCCCCGATCGAGCCGAGATAGAAGCCGCCGTGCTTCTTGCAGGCCTCGCGCACCGCGGCCGCGCGGTTGCCCTTGGCCACCATCACCATCGATCCGCCGGCCGCCTGGAACTGGTCGACGAAGGAGTCCATCCGTCCCGCGGTGGTCGGCCCGAACGCGCCGGAGGCGTAACCTTCCGGCGTCTTGGCGGGACCGGCGTAATAGACCGGATGATTCTTGAAATAGTCCGGCAGCGGTTCGCCCTTCTCCAGCCGCTCGCGCAATTTGGCGTGCGCGGAATCCCGCGCCACGATCATGGTGCCGGTCAGCGACAGCCGCGTCTTGATCGGATGCTTTGAGAGCGTCGCCAGGATCTCCTTCATCGGCTGGTTGAGATCGATCTTTACCACCTCGCCGCCGAGCGCGTGCTCGACCGCTGGCAGATATTGCGCCGGGTTGTGCTCGAGTTCCTCGAGATAGACGCCGTCCCTGGTGATCTTGCCGAGCACCTGGCGGTCCGCCGAGCAGGACACGCCAAGCCCGATCGGCAGCGAGGCGCCGTGGCGCGGCAGCCGGATCACCCGCACATCGTGACAGAAATACTTGCCGCCGAACTGCGCGCCGACGCCGAGCGACTGCGTCATCTTCAATATTTCCTGCTCCATCTCGAGATCGCGGAAGGCGTTGCCGTCGGCCGAGCCGTGGGTCGGCAGCGCGTCGAGATAGCGCGCGGACGCGAGTTTTACCGTCTTCATGCAGAGTTCGGCCGAGGTGCCGCCGATCACGATCGCGAGGTGATAGGGCGGGCACGCCGCGGTGCCGAGCGTCAGCACCTTCTCCTTCAAAAACGCCAGCATGCGGTCTTTGGTCAAGACCGACGGCGTCGCCTGGAACAGAAAGCTCTTGTTGGCGGAGCCGCCGCCCTTGGCCATGAACATGAACTTGTAGGCGTCATCGCCCTCGGCATAGATCTCGCACTGCGCCGGCATGTTGTTGGCGGTGTTTTTTTCCTCATACATCGACAGCGGCGCGACCTGCGAATAGCGCAGATTGCGGCGCAGATAAGCGTCGCGCGCGCCTTCCGAGAGCGCCGCCTCGTCGTCGCCGTCGGTGAGCACGCGAGAGCCCTTCTTGCCCATGATGATGGCGGTGCCGGTGTCCTGGCACATCGGCAAGACGCCGCCGGCGGCGATATTGGCGTTCTTCAGGAAATCGAAGGCGACGAACTTGTCGTTGTCGCTGGCCTCCTTGTCGTCGAGGATCGCGCGCAACTGCTTCAGATGCCCCGGCCGCAAATAATGATTGATGTCGCCGAACGCGGCCTCGCGACAGCGCCCGCAGCGCCTCGCGCGACACCACCAGCATGTCCGCCCCAAGACCTTCTCGACCCGCACGCCCTCGGTCGTGATCTTCTTGTACGGCGTGGTGTCGGCGCCGAGCGGAAACAGCGGCGTGTGCTTGTAGGGCGGAACGGGCTTTTGGTCGGGAAAGGCGGTGGGGGCGTTCATGGGGGGCTCGCAGGTTTAGAAGCCGGAAGCGTCCGAAGGGAAACGCCGCACCGGCGGTTGGACCGGTTCTAAGCACTTTTCGAGACAAAAGGAAGGTCGGATGTCTGCCGGCCATGCCGATCCGCCCTCTCGGCCTGCTTCTCGCCCGCGCTATCCGGCAACGCGCAGAATGCCGGGCAGACCCCGCCCTTGCGCTAACCGTTGGCGGACGCTTCAATGGCGCAAGGGGGCATTCACAATGACATTGAAACCTGAATTTCGCAGATCGACCTATGCTCGCCGCGCTTGCGCTGCTGGCCGCGATGGCGCTGACCGTGTCGGGCGCCTCGCCGGCGCGCGCCGACCGCTGCGACGATCTCGCCAACCAGCTCAAGGGCCAGATCGACGGCCTCAAGGTCGGCATGACCGCGGCCAATCTGATCTATCTGTCGCACCCGCAGGCCAAGGAGATCTCGCTCGGCTGTGCGGGCCGCAACTTCACCAACGAACTGTTCGCCAAGGTCCGACAGCCGCAAGCCGACAGCCGGCCTTTCTCGATCTCGTCGGCAGCGCTGCCGCCGTCATCTTCACCTTGCCGAAGGACGACATGCTGAAAGGCGCGACGCCGCTGCATCAAGCGGATGGGCCTGTTCCCGGCGACGATGTCTCGATCCGCTACCGCCGGCTCGACATGAACTGCACCCGGACCAAGACCGACGCGTCGATCGCGATCTCGCGCGGCACGGACCAGTAAGGAAGCGCAGGCCTGCGCTGGCGAAATCGCGCAATTTTAGACAATAGCGATCTTTTCCGCGGAGATTCGAGCCTCCCGTTCACCATGCGGCGGGATTGGTCGCGATAGCGCGAGATTTACGGTTTGGATTCATAAAGCATTCGCCTCCGCCCCGTCACAGTCGGGCGCAATCAAGCGAGGGCTTTGTCCATGAGCAGTATTTCGAGCATTCCCGCCTCCGTCCCGGTGAAAGCGCCCGAGGCCAGCGAGCCGAAGGCGCCGGAGGTGAAAGTCGATAGCGACGCCGACGATGCGCGCGCGGCCGCATCCCAGCCGCCGGTGCTGGCCGCGCTTCCGCCGGGACAGGGAACGCGGATCGACCAGCTCGTCTGAGGGCGGGCTCGCTTCACCCTTCCCGTCCAGAGGCGGGTAAGCGAACAGCGCCGCAAGTTTGCCGAAGAACGGCGCGATCACGGGCCCAGCCCGCGCGGGTGCGCTACCGGCTGGTGCCCGGACTTTGGTGAGAGGTTATACTGCGCCCCGCATAGCCTGACAGCGGGTGCGGAACCGATGCCCAACACCAGGACCTATACCGGCGGCTGCCATTGCGGCATGGTGCGCTTCGAATGCACCACCGATCTCGCCATGGTGACCGCGTGCAACTGCTCGATCTGCACCAAGAAGGGCCTGCATTTCGCCTTCCTGGCGCCGAAGAATTTCGTGCTGCGCGCCGGCGAGGACAATCTGAAGGAATATCTGTTCAACAAGCACGCGATCCGGCATCAGTCCTGCAACGACTGCGGCGTCGAGGTGTTCGCGCGCGGCAAGCAAGCCCGACGGCACCGAGGTGGTGGCGCTCAACGTCAGCTGCATCGACGGCATCGAACTGGCAAAGCTGGCGATGACGCCGATCGACGGGCGGAACAGGTAGCGCACCGTCATTCCGGGGCGATGCGCAGCGGCGAACCCGGAATCTCGATTCCATCGGCATTCGAGATTCCGGGTCTGGCCTGACGGCGCATCCCGGAATGACGGAGCTCAAACATCCAGTTCCTTGTAATGCCGGAAAATGCCGTCCTCGTTGAAGGCGATGCGGCGGTCGCTTTCGAGATAGGCCTTGATGTTCGGCCTGACGGCGACGCGGTCGTGCAGCCCGACCAGGCCGGGAATCTTCGCGCTCGAACGCCTTCATGCGCCTCGGAAAGGCGTAGCGCAGCCCGTCGACGATCTGGAACAGCGAAAGATCGACATAGGTCAGCCTGCGGCCGGTGAGCCAGGCGCCGCCATTGCTCTCCAGCAGCCCCTCGAAATAGCCGAGATATTTCGGCACGCGTTCCTTCCAGAATTCCTCGGTGCGTTTTTTGGCCGGCGCGCGCTGGTCCTCGTAATACAGCGTCGGGCCGAGCGGATGATGGGTGTCGTGAATCTCCAGCACGAGATCGGCGACCGTGAGCTGCAGCTGATGCACCCACAGTCTTCCGGCTTCCGCCTTCGGCGCCAGACCATGGCGCGATCCGAGATAGAAGCAGGATGTTGGCGGTCTGCCCGATCACGAGCTTGCCCGCTTTCAGAAACGGCGGCGCGAACGGCGGCGTGCCCTTGCTGCCCTCCATCATCCTCATCATCGCGGCCATGCCGCGCTCGCTGCGCGCGACATCGGCATAGTCGGCGCCGGCCTCTTCCAGCGCGAGGCGGACATATTCGCCGCGGCCCTGAATGCCCGGCCAGTAATAGAGTTCGTAGCGCATGGAGAATCGATCCTTCGATCATTCGGGATAGTCCGCAGCGGACTAGACCTCAGCGCCAATCGCGCAGCGGGATGCTCTTGAATTCGGCTCATGCGGATCCTGTCGTCGGGCATGCTTTGCCGGAACCGATGGCATCGCCCGGAATGCTCTCAGTTCGCCGCGAAGCAGTAGAGCAGGCCGTCGCCGCCGGTGCTCCTGAGGTCGGCTTGCGAGCAGCCGCCGTCCGGGCCGCGCGAGGGATGCGAACTGTTCCAGGATTTCGACGCGTCATCGTCGCGCAGGCCGAGGCGGTCGGAATGACCGAACATCGCCGAGCCCTGCGTGCTGCTCGTCCAGTTCTTGCAGGTGCGGTCGTCGCCCGCCGGAAACGCGGTGCCGTCCGGCTGCGATCCCGTCAGCACGTCGTGGCGGTTCGGCTTGTCGCCGCGGCCGTTGATGACGTCGCCCTTCTCGGTCAGCGCGGTCTCCTTGGTGAGATTGTTGGCGCCGTGCAGCTCGGCGACATCCTTGGCGATCACCACGCCCTTGGCATTCTGCCACGGCCCCTTGCCGATGCGGTCGCGCGCATTCACGGCGGGCTGCGCCGTCGGCGGCCTGCGTCGAGAGATAGGCGCGCCAGGTTTTGGCGCCGGCGCCCGCGGCCTGCGCCAGCGTCTGGCAATAATTGTCGGCGCCGGCGAGGCCGCCGAGGTTGCCGCCATTGCCGATGCCGTTGCTGGTCACGAAGAAACTGGTGTCGGCCGATTGCGCCAGCGCCGGTTGAGCGCGCGAGAGCGGCGAATGACGCCGCCGCGGCGAGGCCGAAACACGCGCGCGAGATGGTGTTGGCGAGAGCGGGCATCTGATCCTCCACTTTGTTTTTTGCCGGCTGCGCGACGCCGGCGTTGTCTGACATCAACACGCCATCGCAAGACATTATTCCGGCTCGCGCGACGCCGAAATGAAGAACGAGCTCCAAAGAAAAGGCGCCGCGGAATCGAACCGCAGCGCCTTGCATCGTCATCGCTTCGCCGACGATCAGGTCTGCTGGATCGCCGAGAGTTCCCAGTTGCCGCCGCGCGGCCGCACGAAGGTCCACACTTCCGTCGCCTCCGTCGGCTGCTCGCTGCCCTCGACCAGCCGGCCGGTGGTGCGATCGACGGTCTTGTCGATCAGCGAGAACCGCATCGCCACGCTGGCGTAGTCGGTATCGCCCTCGCGCCAGGCTTCGGCGAGGTCGCCCTGCAGCAGCTTGATGTCGGACACCTTGTTGACGACGTTGCGCGCCTTGTTCGCCTCGAGGTCCTTGCGTGAAATACGACACCATTTCCGGCGTGGCCAGCGTGTGCAGCCTGGCGACATCCTCGTTCGACCACGCGGCCTGAATCTCGCCGAGCAACCGCTCGAAGGCCTCGTAGTCGGCCGGCAGAATCTCGAGCGGCGCGCTGCCCGATCCCAGTCCGAAACCGGTTCCGGCTGCGGAAGCTTGCCTGCGCGCCCGGGCCGCCGCGGCGGGCGCCGGCATAGGCGGAGGCGTTGCGTGACGGCGCTGCCACCATGACATCGCCAGCCGGACCACGATGACGATCAGGCCGATCTGCAGGATCAGGCCGAAGATCGACGACAATCCGCCGAGCCCGGAGAACATGCCGCCGCCGAACAGCATGCCGAACAGGCCGGCGCCGAGGAAGCCCGCGGCGAGACCGCCGAGCATGCCCATGCCGGGCCGGTTGAAGAAGCCGCCGCCGGCAGGCGCCGGCGCGCCCAGACCCGGGGCTGCCCGGCTGGGTGATGGTGCGGTTGAACGGTTGCGCGCGTACCCGGCGCGGTCGAGGTGCTCGGCGGCGCGGAAAAGGTTCGCGCTCCCCGCGAACCCGAACTGAAGCCGCCGCCGACCCGGGCGTCGGCCGACGAGATCGGCGAGCACCAGCGGCACCGCCAGCGCCAGGGTGACGGCAATCGCCTGGACGATGCCGCGGGCGCGTTGCGTGAATTTCATGTCTGTTTCCCTCAAAATCCCCGGCAGGGGGAAGCGCCACTAAGATGGGCAGCGCTGCCTAAAAGTGAAGCCCTATCGGTGATCGCCGGCTGCGGCCCTCGGTCGCGGGGATGCGGCAATAGCGCTCATTCAGATGCTCGTCATCCCGGCCGCGCGGCCTGACCCGCGCAGGCTGCGTAAATTCGTCTTCAGCCGGGCAACTCTTGTGACAGACGGCATGGATGGCGTGCGATGCATGGTCGAAGCCCGGCCATGACATGAACGGGTCTCACGACGGCGTCATGGTTTCCTTCACCGCCGCCACCAGCTGGCTCAGCGTGAACGGTTTCGGCAGGAAGGCGAATTGCTGGTTCTCCGGCAGGCTCTTCTCGAAGGCGTCTTCGGCATAGCCCGACACGAAGATGATCTTGAGGTCCGGATTGCGGCCGCGCATCGCCTTCAGCAGGGTCGGGCCGTCCATTTCCGGCATCACCACGTCGGAGACGACGAGATCGACGGCGCCGTTCTTTTCCTCCAGCGCTTCCAGCGCCTCGATGCCGTTCGAGGCCTCGATCACGCTGTAGCCGCGCGAGCGCAGGCCGCGCGCGTTCAGCGAGCGCAGGCCCTCCTCGTCCTCGACCAGGAGAATGGTGCCCTGCCCGGTGAGATCGGTGCGCGGCTTCGCCTCCGCCGGCGGCTCCTTGGCCGCGCCGTTCGCGGCCGCCGCCTCGGGCTGAACCTCCAGCTCGGGATGATGCCGCGGCAGGAAGATGTGGAACGAGGTGCCCTGACCGGCTTCGGAATCGACATAGATGAAGCCGCCGGTCTGCTTGACGATGCCGTACACCGTCGACAGGCCGAGCCCGGTGCCCTTGCCGACTTCCTTGGTCGAGAAGAACGGCTCGAAGATCTTGTCGACGATATCGGCGGGAATGCCGGTGCCGGTGTCGGTGACGTCGATCCGCACATAATCCGCCGCCGGCATGCCCTTGTAGGCGAGCTGCCCGGCCTCCTCCGACGTCACATTGGCGGTTCGCACCGTCAGCTTGCCGCCATCGGGCATCGCGTCGCGGGCGTTGACCGCGAGATTGACGATCACCTGCTCGAATTGCGACACGTCGACCTTCACCGGCCAGAGATCGCGGCCATGCACCAGGTCGAGCTTGACCTTCTCGCCGATCAGCCGGCGCAGCAGCATGGTGAGATCGGACAGCGCGTCGCCGAGATCGAGCACCTGCGGCCGCAGCGTCTGGCGGCGCGAGAACGCCAGCAGCTGCCGCACCAGCGTCGCCGCGCGGGTCGCGTTCTGCTTGATCTGCATGATGTCCTGGAACGACGGATCGGTCGGCTTGTGCGCGTTCAGCAGGAAGTCGTTCGCCATCATGATGGCGGACAGCACGTTGTTGAAATCGTGCGCGATGCCGCCGGCGAGCTGGCCGACCATGTCCATCTTCTGCGACTGGTTGATCTGGTTCTCCAGCGCGCGCCGCTCGGTGGTCTCCAGCAGGTAGACGATGGCGGCCTCGGTCTCGCGCTCGTCTTCCTCGACCGCGGTGACGAAGAACTGCCCCCAGCGCTCCTTGGCGCCGTCGAGCATCGCCTCGACCGGCGGGATATCGCCCTGCCCTTCGGCCGCCTGGTTGATGGCCGCGATCAGCAGGTTGCGGTCGCGCGCGTTGACCGCCCGGAAAATCGACTTGCTGGCCGCGCCGTCCGGGCTCAGGCTTTGCGCCAGCTTGGCGAAGCGGGCGTTGGCGCGGACCACCGCGCCGGCCCGGTCCACGGTCGCAATCGCCATCGGGGTGTGATCGAAGAAGCGCATGAAGCGCACTTCGGCGGCGCGCTGCGGATCGGCACGCTCGTCGCGCGCGCGGCTGATCACCAGCGTGCGCGACGCGCCGGGCACGCCGTCGGCCCCGAACGCCAGCTTGTGATAGAGCCGCACCGGCATGGTCTTGCCGCCGCGCATGCGCAGATCGATGTCGAACACCTCGGTTTTGACTTCGCCGGGCACCGGCACGATCGAGGTCAACAGCGCCGCGCCGTCGCCGGACACGATGTCGGTCAGCTTCAGGCCGCCGGAGCCGATCTCGGCGAGGTCGTGGTCGAGCCAGTTCGCCAGCGTGGCGTTGACGTAGACGATGTCGCCGGCGGGATTGACCGAGAAGAAGCCGCACGGCGCGTGATCGAGATATTCGATCGCGTGCTGCAGTTCCTGAAACACGTCCTCCTGCCGTTCGCGGTCGCGGGTGATGTCGGCGATCGACCACACCGCGTATTTCGCCTCGCGCTTGCTCTGGCCGAGCGGCCGGACCCGCATCCGCAGCCAGCGGCCATGCGCGCCGTCGGTGCCGGCGATGCGGACCTCCTCCTGCTGCCGCTTGCCTTCGCGCGCCGCCTTGAGCAGGCGAAACACCGCCTCCGACACATCGGGATTGCCGATGAAGACCCGCTCCACCGGGCGCACGTCCTGCGCGGTCGCAGCCCCCGTCAGCGCGAGATAGGCCGCATTGGAATAGACCACATGGCCGCGGGGGTCGGTGACCGCCAGCCCGTCATAGGCATGATCGGCGATGCGGCCCATCACCGGGTCGTCGGCGGCGCGATCGGCGAAGCGGATAATGCCGGCGGCGAAGGCGAACAGGTTGAACAGCCCGACCATCGCCAGCAGCGCCAGCAGCCCGAGGATATAGGGCTGCGCCTGCGCCCGGCCGATGCGTCATCAGCGCGACCGCCGCCGCGACGATCCCGCCGGCCACCAGCAGCACCAGAACGATGCTGCCGCTGCGCCGCGCCGGCTCGTGGGCGGCCATCGGCTCTGGTGACGGATCGTTGTCAGGTATCGGCGGTCATGCCAGGGGACGCAGCCTGTCGACATGAAGGTGGCGCGCTTCAACGAACGCTTGACTCCTGAGTGCCTGAATCGGACCCGCAAGCGCAAGTCCGTACACCGGCTATTTCGCTCGTTACGCGCGCATTTCCGGCCCATTTCAGGCGGGACAATTGCCCGATGTTCACGCCCGCCAGCCGGAAAGCCCGCGCTTGAGACCCATCACGTAGCCGATGATTTCGGCGACCGCGTGATAGTGTTCCACCGGGATTTCGTCGTCGATCTCCACGGTCGCATACAGCGCCCGCGCCAGCGGCACGTTCTCGACGATCGGGATATCGTGCTCGCCTGCGACTTCCCTGATCTTGAGCGCGATCGTATCGACGCCCTTGGCGACGCAGACCGGCGCCGACATGCCGCGTTCGTAGGTCAGCGCCACCGCGTAGTGGGTCGGGTTGGTGATGATCACGGAGGCCTTGGGAACCGCGGCCATCATGCGCTTCTTCATGCGCGCCTGGCGCAACTGCCTGATCCGGCCCTTGATGTGCGGATCGCCTTCGGACTGCTTGAACTCCTCCTTCATCTCCTGCAGCGACATCTTCTGCCGCTCGAACCATTGCCGGTACTGGAAGAAATAGTCCGCGATCGCGACCACCGCGAGCATCGCCACCACGGCGCCCATCAGATGCACGCGTCAGGCCGGTGGTGGCGCCCAGCATCGCCGCCGGGTCGAACCGCACGATCGATTCCAGGCGATGACGCTCCGGCCACAGGATCGCCGTCATCACCGCGCCGAGCGCGACCACCTTGAAAATGCCCTTGGCGAAATTCGCCGCCGCCTGCTTGCCGAAGATCCGCTTGGCGCCGGCCGCCGGCGAGATCTTGCTGAATTTCGGCTTCAGCGATTCGCCCGACCACACCAGCCGGTGCTGCACCATGTTGCCGGCGATCGCCGCCAGCGCCAGCATCAGGAACGGCACGCCGAGCGCTGCGATCAGCGCGTATTCGAGCGACTGCGTCAGCGCCAGCAGGCCGGGTCCGTCGGTGTGGATCATCCAGGAATTGGCGATCAGATTGCGCAGCGGCATCAGTGATGCCGCCGCCGATCGATCCGGAAAAGGTCGACAGCACCAGCGTCGCCGCCGGCGATCACGAACCAGGTGTTGATTTCCTGGCTTTTGACGACGTCGCCGCGGTCGTGGGCGTCATCCAGACGTTTTTGCGTAGGGTCTTCTGTTTTGTCGGCTGTGTCGTTCTCGTCGGCCATCGCTTAGGCTTTCAGCTTGAGCGGTATCAGCTCGTGCATGACGCCGATGAAATAATCGAGGAACGTTCCCATCATCGCCGTGATGACGAGGGCGAAGATCAGGAAGCCGGCGAGAATCGACAGCGGCACGCCGACGAAATAGACCTGCATCTGCGGCATCAGCCGCGCCAGCACGCCAAGCCCGATATTGAAAACCAGGCCGAACACCAGGAACGGCGCCGAAAGCTGCATGCCGATCTTGAACGCGGCGGCGAAGGCGCGGGTGGCGAGCGCGGCGACGTCGCCGCTCGGCATCATCTCGCCCGGCGAAAAGATCGCGTAGCTGTCGTTGAGCGCGGCGATGACCAGATGATGGCTGTCGGTCGCAAACAGCAGCGTCAGGCCGAGCAGGGTGAGGAAATTTCCGATCAGCAGGCCCTGCTGGCCCTGGGTCGGATCGACCGCGGTGACGAAGCCGAGGCCCATCTGCTGGGCGATCACCGAGCCCGCGACCTGCAGCGCCGCGAGCGTCACCCGCGCGGTGGCGCCGAGCACGACGCCGATGACGATCTCGTGCACCATCAGCACCAGCAGCGGCGTCAGCGACTGCATGTCGATGTGATAGGCGGCGCGGTGCAGCGGCAGGATGATCAGCGTCAGCAGCAGCGCGATCGCGAGCTTGATGCGGACCGGAATATTGGTCTCGCCCAGCCCCGGCAACAGCATCACCATGGCGCCGATGCGGGCGAATACCAGCATGAAGGCGGCGGCGAGCGCGGGCAGCAGTGAAATGTCGATGCGCATTTCTGCACAGCGCACTCATGTGCATCAACCGCCGATGATTCGCGACGATATCCGCATCATGTGGCCGTGCAGCGAGTCCGCCATGAACGGCAGCGCCAGCAGCAGCGTCACGAAGATCGCCAGGATTTTCGGCACGAACACCAGCGTCTGTTCCTGGATCTGGGTGAGCGCCTGGAACAGCGACACCACGACGCCGACCACGAGGCCGACCACCATCAGCGGCGACGACACCACGACGATGGTCCAGATCGCATCGCGCGCCACGTCGAGGGTTTCAGCACCGGTCATTTTATCTGTCTCCATGCTTCAGCTTGCCTCGTCATTCCGGGGCAGTCCGCAGGACTCGAACCCGGAATCTCGAGATTCCGGGTTCGGCGCTTCGCGCGCCCCGGAATGACGCACTAACTCAGATCGGCATCTTCATGATGTCTTCGTAGGACTGGATCACCCGGTCGCGCACCGACACCAGCGTCGAGACCGCGACGTCGGTTTCCGCCACCGCCGTCACCACGTCCATCACATTGGCCTTGCCCGACGCCATCGCGACCGTCTGCGCGTCGGATTTCTTGCCGGCGTCCAGCACGCTGCCGATCGCGTCCTTGAGCAGCGCGCCGAACGACGGGCCGCCCGCTCTCGGAGCCCTTGCCGGCGCCGCCGGTGTCGAGGATGCGGGCGAGATTGGCGTAGGCGTTTGCAGCGACTGTGGGTGAAGCCATGGTTTGGGGTTTCCTGTTCAGGCCTTGAGGATGTCGAGCGTGCGTTGAATCATCCGGCGCGTGGCGCTGATGATGTTGAGGTTCGCCTCGTAGGATCGCTGCGCGTCGCGCATGTCGGTCATTTCGACCAGCGGATTGACGTTGGGATATTTGACGTTGCCGGCGGCATCCGCCGCCGGATTGCCGGGATCGTGCTTGACGCGGAACGCCGACGGATCGGGCCGGACCTTGCCGAGCGCGACGACCTTGGCATCCAGCGCGCGATCGAGTTCGGAGGAAAATGTCGGGACCTTGCGGCGATAGGGATCGCCGCCGGCGGTCTGGCGCCGTGGAATCCGCGTTGGCGATGTTTTCCGAGATCACCCGCATCCGTCCCGCCTGCGCGCGCAGGCCCGAGGTCGCGATGCTCATCGAGCGGGCGAAATCTCCTCCGTCGTTGGCCATGATGTCGCTCCCTTAATCCTGTCCGGCCTCTGGATCATGATCCGATGAATCGGATCATGATCTCATCCCTTTGTTTGAGCATGATCTTTTCGGAAAACCGGTTCCCACTTTTCCGGATCATGCTCTAGCCCTTGCCGATCGCGGTCTTCAGAAGATGCAGGCTCTTGCTGTAGAGCGAGGTCACCGCCGCGTAGTCCATCTGGTTGGCGGAGACCTTGAGCATCTCGTCTTCGAGACTGACGGCGTTGCCGGCGGGCCGGGTCTGGAAACCTGCCTTGCGGTTCTGATCGAAGCTCTGTCCGCCGCCGCCCGACGGCGCGATATGCGATGGTCGCGGTGCGCATCATCGCCAGCGATCCCATCGATCCCGCGGTGGCGCCGTTCTTGTCGAATTTCGGCTCGACCAGATCGCGCGGCTTGAAATTCGGCGTGTCGGAGTTGGAGACGTTTTCGGACAGCACGCGCTGGCGTTCCTGGTGCCACTGCATCTTGGTGCGCAGCGCCGACAGGACCGGAAGATCGTTGATGGACATCGGCGCCGCCTCCCTCTCCCCTGCCGGGCACGACGCCCTCGGGTAGGCAGAATTTGCCGCGTGTATGGTTAACAGCGGGTTAAGGAGTGCGCTGACCGTGGATGTACGGGCATCCGGTCGCGAATTCGCGCCTTAAAGCTCGATTGTGCGCATTTTCGCCACGAAAGCTGCGTTAACCAACCAAGTCATTGAAGTTCGGAAGGCCAAGAAGTCGTTTTGGCCCAGCCGATTCATGGGTTATTAAGATAGCGGGGCGGCAGTTTCTGCCGTGGGGAATTAAGAGATCAGGGCCGATATCAGGCCTTTTTCGCCGTCTGTTGTGTCGCGTCCGATCCGCGTTCGACGAAATCGAGACTGAAGAAAGCGCTATTTGCCGGGGACCAAGCATGTCGCAGACACTTCATTCTTCTTCGCATTCGTGGCCGTCCTGGCGCTGATCGGCGTCGCCGCCTGGCTGGTTCGCCGATTCGCCGGCAACCGGCTCGGCGCCAACACCAATCGCGGGCGGATGCCGCGGCTGGCCGTGATCGATGCCGCCGCCGTGGATGGCCGCCGGCGGCTGGTGCTGGTGCGGCGCGACAACATCGAACATCTGCTGATGATCGGCGGTCCGACCGATATCGTCGTGGAACCCAATATCGTGCGCGCGATGCCCGGACGGGATCAGATGCCGCAGCGGCCTGGCGTCGGCGCCGAGCCGCCGCCCCGGATTGCGCCGCTGCCCGACGCGGGCTGGGCCGAAAGCGAGGGGCCGAGCTTCGAACACGCCGAGCCGCAAATGCCCGAGCCGCCGCCGCGGCCGGCGCGGCCCTCTTTCGCCGACGAAGTGCGCCGCCCGGCGCCGGCGCTGCCGGAACGGCGCAGCGAGCCGCGTCTGTGCAGGTTTCACGCCGGAGCCGTTGGGCGGCCGTCCGGAGCCCCGCCCCGAGCTGCGCGGCGAGCCGATGCCGTCGCGCGTGACGTCGCGCAACGAACCGGTCATGCCCCGCCCGCCGCGCCCGAGCGAAGCGCCGAAGGCGCCCCCGGTTCGCGCCGCCGAACGGCCCGCCGCCCGCCGCCGCCGCCGCCGCCGCCCCCTTCGATGTCGGCAGCGGACCAAAATCTCGCCGAGATGGCGCAACGGCTGGAGGCCGCGCTTCGCCGCCCCGCCGGCGAAGCGGCCGAGCCGCGGGTCGGCGCGCCGCCGGTGGCGCCCGAACCGCCGCCCTGCCCGCGCAGCCCGCAGCGAGCCACCGGTGGCCCCGCCGGTCGCCCCGCCCTCGCCGAAGAGCGGCTTTGAAAATCTCGAAGACGAGATGGCGTCCTTGCTGGGCCGTCCGAAGACCCCTTCGTGAGATCGGCGACATTCCCGCGTAGAGTTTTATTTTTTGCCACCCTGATAGCCGCCGGATCGCTGGCGGCGTCCGGCGTTCGCGCAGGACATCAGCATCAATCTCGGCCAGGGCAATGGCGGCGTCACCGAGCGCGCGATCCAGCTGATCGCGCTGTTGACGGTGCTGTCGATCGCGCCGTCGATCCTGATCATGATGACGTCGTTCACCCGGATCGTCGTCGTGCTGTCGCTGTTGCGCACCGCCTTGGGCACCGCGACCGCGCCGCCGAACTCGGTCATCATCGCGCTCGCGATGTTCCTGACCGCGTTCGTGATGGGCCCCGTGCTTGCAGAAATCCTACGACGACGGCATCAAGCCGCTGGTCGCCAACCAGATCGGCGTCGAGGAAGCGCTGCAGCGGGCCTCGGTGCCGCTGCGCGGCTTCATGCAGAAGAACGTGCGCGAAAAGGATCTGAAACTGTTCATGGACCTGTCGGGCGAGCCGCCGCCGGCGACGCCTGAGGAAATGTCGCTGCGGATCCTGGTGCCGGCGTTCATGATCTCCGAGCTGAAGCGCGCCTTCGAGATCGGCTTCCTGCTGTTCCTGCCGTTCCTGATCATCGACCTCGTGGTCGCCTCGGTGCTGATGTCGATGGGCATGATGATGCTGCCGCCGGTCGTGGTGTCGCTGCCGTTCAAGCTGATCTTCTTCGTGCTGGTCGACGGCTGGTCGCTGGTGGCGGGCAGCCTGGTGCAGAGCTACGGGGGCTGACAGCGGCGTTTGCCCGGCTATCTCGCCGCTTCGACCCGCTTCAACCCGACGATCCGCGGCAGCGAGCCGGTCGGGACCGGGTCGGCCTTCTGGGTTTCCGGCGGCAGCGGCGCGCGCGCGGTCGCGTCCGGGAATCGCGCCTTCATCTCGCGCAGGAAGCCGTCGAGCGTATCGACCTTGGCGGCCATCTTGGCGATCTCCGCGAATTCGGCGCTGTTGGCGGTGGCAGGCTTGCTCGCGGTCTCGAAGGCCGAGCGGTCGGCCTCGCCGCTCATCAAGGGCGCATATTTTTCGCGGAACCGCGCCAGACCGATGGCGTCCTCGGCCAGCGCATATCCGACCACCGCGCGGATCACGTCGCCCTTCTCCACCGGGTTCAGGGGTTTGAAGTCGCGCCAGCGGTCGGCGTAGTACAATTCGATCTGTTCGGACGCCTCGCGCCAGCGCCGCGACGCCCAGTAGATGTCGGAGCGCAGCCGGATCGCTTCGCGGCCGCCGATGTTCGAGATGATGTCGAGCGCGAGGTCATGGCGTCCGACGTCGCTCTGCGCGCGCGCCTCCAATAGCAGCCGCTGCTGGCGCAGTTCGCCCGAGAGATCGGCGATGCGGGTGGTGCGCAGCGCCGCGATGGCGCGATCCGGCTTGCGATTGGTCAAATAGACCATCGCCAGGCGCGCGGCGACCTGCGCGCGCGCCGCGCCTTCCAGGCGCTTGTCGACCTGATACTGCAGGAGTTCGCTGGCCTGATCGAGCAGATCGACCGCGACCAGCCGATCCGCGAGCCGGCGGATCATCTCGTCGCCGCGCCGCCCGATCGGCGTCAGTTCGCGGTATTCGTAGAACATCGCGAGCGCGTCGACCGGCGGAAGATCGTCGCCCTTCGGACTGAGAAACAGCTGCGCGAACAGCGCCGCCGCGGCGTCCTGGCACTGCCGCGCGGCTTCCGAATTGGGCTGCAGCCTGGTCGCGGTCCGCGCTGCCGCAAACGATTCGGCGTAGCGTCCGGTATCGGCATAAATCCGCGCCAGCATCGACAGCGTCTTCACCTCGATCCCGTCGCCGCGCCACACCACCGAAAGCGTCTCGAGTTCGCGCAATGCGTCGGCCTGGCTGATTTCGTCGCGCTTCTGCCGCAGCGTGATCTCGCGCAGTTTGGCCTCGGCGGCCGCGGCCCGATCCGGGGATTTCATCGCAGCCCTGTATTGATCCAGCGCGTCCTTGTCGTGTCCAAGCGCTTCGGCCAGCCGGCCGCGCAGCACCGCGATCGCGGGTTTCATCTCCGGTGGAACGCCGACGACATCGAGATCGCTGCTGCGTTTCGACGCTCCGGAGTAATCCCTGACCTCGAGCGAAGCGCGCATCGCGTCCGCCAGCACGATGCGCTGCAGATCGATCGGCAGCGAGGTGATCGCGAACTCGACGTTCTTGAATTTCTCCCGCGCCTCCGCCCATTTCCCCTGGCGGACGTAGGCCAGCGCTCTCCACAGCTGCGAATCGTAATTGTTGCCGATCGCCGGATTGGTGAGGTCTTTGAGCGCCTGTTCGGGACGGCCCATCAGGCTGTTCGCGACCGAGCGCACGATCAGCGCAAACGGCTCCTCGAAACCCGGTTTGGTGTCGGCGAGCACGAGATCGAGAACGCCCTTGGCTTCCGCATACATCGCGCGCGACATATAGAAATGGGCAAGATCGAGGCGGGCCTGCGTGCGCTGACCCCGGACCCGGCTGCCGCCGCCGCGGCGATCAGCTTGTCCCTCGCGCGATGAAGCGCCCCTCCTTGTCTTTGCGCCACTCGACGGCGTCGAAAATCGGCCGCGCCGCGGTTGTCGCGCGCTCCGCGCCGACTTCAGCCGATGACAGCGTCAGGCCGCCGGGCCTGCCGAGGACGATCTTGTCCGATGCGAGCTCGGTGGTGATGTCATCGGAGTTCGGACGAACCGCGACGCCATGGATCGATTCGAGCAGCGACAGTTCGACGAAATCCTGCCGCTTGATGAAGCCGCGAACCGGCGGCGCCGCCGTCGACCACCATGATGGTATCGCCGGCGTCCGGATCGACCAGGCGATGAAGATGGCCGGCCTTGGCCAGGGGCACGGTGACATTGGCGGACGCGGGATCGGTGATGTTGCGTATCGCCACCAGCGGCTGCGTTCGGCGTTCGCATCGTATCGGCAAATGTCAGCGTCCAGTTCGTGCCGCCCGCCTCGTCGTCGCCGGTCAGCGACGGCAATTGCGGGCGGTTGAGGCGAATGCGGATCGCCTGCCCCTTGTCCAGCGGAAACGGGCTGACGTCGGCGATGATCGACCCGCCTTTGCTGCGGATCGGCTCGACATCGATCGGCTTCGTCGCATCGAACACCAGCCACACCGTGTCGGCGCGACGAAACAATGCCGCGGGCGTCGCGGCGGCAAAGGAAAACGTCAGGCTCAGGCCGTCGCTGGTTCGCGAGGTGGCGACGGTGGCGTCGCCGGCCCCGGTTGCCGGCGGCGGCCTGGTTTCGGCCGGCGGCTCGGCCACCGCGGCTGTCGTTTTTTGCGGCGTCTCGACGGCGGCGGCCGGCGTTTCCGTCGCCGCGCGCTTCCTGCTTCGGCGGTTCGGCGGCGGGCGATATTTTCGGCGCCGTCTCGGGTTTGATCTCGATTTTTGCCTGCTGCGCGATCGTCTCCGAGGTCGGCCGCGCGATCTCGGATTGCGGCTCTTGTGCCGCAGATTCGGCGGCAGGCTTCTCCGGCGCGGTTGTCGCGGCCGGGGCCGCAGCCGGAGCGGCCGCCACCGGCGCGGCCGGTGCCGGGGCGGCTGCCGCAGGCGCGGCCGGCACTGGCGCGGCTGCCGCCGGTGCATGCGAGGCATCCGCTGCGGGCGAGGGCAGCGCCGACGGTTTCTCCGCCTGCTGGAAGGCGACGTCGATGATGTAGTTCTTTTCCTCGCGGAAGGAGTGGACATCGACGTCGCCGATCAGCGTGACTTCCACCGCGGTCTGGTCGCCTTCGATCTTCTGGTTGATCGACGCGATGTTCGACGGCGCCGCCTCCTTGGCGTCCGCCAGATCGAAGGTCAGCAGGCCGTTGAACAACAGCGTGAGTTTCTGGTCGTTCAGCACCGACGAGACGCCGACGCCGTCGGGCATTTCAAACACGAAACGGACGAAGGTCGGTTGCACCGATGCGCGCACGCGAATCGGCGGACGCTTCTTCGCTTCCGCCGCCGCGCGCTGCATGGCGCAAGGCGCGCTCGGCGGCGCGCGCCCGCTCGGCCAGTTCGCGGATCACCTCGGGGGGCAGGCTCGGGGGCGGACCGCTCCAGGTGTCGGGCAACAGATCGACGAACACCCGTTCGCCGGCCGTCATGGTGTTGATGGTCACCCGGCGCGCCAATGACAGCCGGATCGCCGAGCCGTCGGGATCGCGCCGCGCCGATCCGACATAATCGGGCGCCGCCTCGGACAGGCTATCGACCGGAATATCCACCGGGCGTCGTGAACCGGATCACGAGGATCGAGCCGGCGGTGGTCACTTCGGACGCGACATCCTCGGCGAGCTTGAGAACCAGCCGGGCGTAGCCGCCGGCCGCCGAGAAGCTGGCCTCGCCCTTGACCGGATCCGCCGGCGCAGGCGCCGGAGAACGTCAGGCCGATCAGGACCAGCGCGGCCGACAAGCGATGACGCCCGGCCGAGGCAATGCCGGGCCGTCCGCGTGCAGGCGCGGCCTAGCGACCAAAATCCAGCGGCAGCCGTTCGCGCCATTCCAACCCAGTCTTTCGGTTCAACGATTCTCGATCGCCGGCGGGACGCCCATACGCGCCTCGCGCGTTCGAATCTAGAATTGGCGGTTTAAGGACTTGTTAAATATCCTCGCTAATTGGGCTTTTGCGGCAGCATCTTGCCTTCGATTTTGGGAAGATCGGCGGCGGAGGCGGATTTGTCCGACCCGGCGCGGCGGGCCATTTCGACGGTCAGCCGCTCGGCCGCTTCCGTCGACATCAGGCCGAGGATATCGGACATCTTGCGCGGCGCGATCTGCGAGGCGATTTCGAACAGCACGGGCATTTCGAGCCGGTCGAACACCTTGGCGGCGTCCTTCGGCTTCATGCCCTCATACATGGTGATGATGCCCTTGAAGCGCGCGGCATCGGCTTCGCTCTTCTGTTCGGTCGCCGTCGTGATCCGCGATTCGACCGCCTTCAATTCCTCGACCTGCGATTCGATTCGCTTTTCGGCGGCCTTGAGCAGGCTTTCGCGAATGTCGATTTCGCGCGCGCGCGCCTCGAGTTCCTGCCGCCGCGACTGCAGCCGCTCGAGGATCGCGCGCTCGGACGGCGACACCGGCTGGCTCTGCTCGGGATAGACGACGACGCCGTCGGGCTTCGCCACTTCCGGCGGCGGCGGCGGGTTTGGCGGCCTCCTCCTTCGGGCTTCTCGTGAACCGAGCCCGTGATATCGGCGGGGTCGGCCTTGTTTCCGCCGGGAAAGTTGAAGGTTTCCTGCGCCCAGGACTGCTTGGTCGAGCTGCGGCTGATAGTCGAATACGTAGCCGCCATCGAGCACGAGGCCGGCGACCTTCAGCACGGCAAGGCCGACGATCGCGATCAGCACCACCGGAATGACGCGAATGTCACGGAAGGATTTCATGCGGCGAGGCCATCAGACCTTCTGCGGTCGGAAAACGCCTGGGCCGCCGCGGCAACCGCCTTGGCCGTCGATACCCTGGGCGCCGCGGGCTCCGGCTGCGGTCGCGGGCCGCGCGGCGATCGCGATCCTGGACAGCCGCCGGAACACATTGTCGCCTTCCGCGAGCTGCTTCTTCAACTGCTGGGACATCTGCGCCGCCGAGGCCAGCTGGTTGCCGAGATTCTCGTTGACGTCGCGAACGGTGTGCTTGAGGCCGCCGATGGCGCGCTCGGCGATTTCGGTCGCCGTGATCAGCTCCGCGATCGTCGCCTTCAGCGAATGTTCGTCCGCCTTCAGGCGCTTCAGCCTCTTGTTCAGCAGCATGCAATAGCCGATCGTGAGCATCAGCAATATCGCCACCAGACTCTCGATCGCAATTCCGAGTGAATGACTCATTGGGCCTCCATCACCTTGGTTTGCTCATCGGCCTTCTCGAACATCGCGAAGGTGGTATTGGGCTTGCGCAGCTGCTTGGTGACGCGAATGGCGACGCGGTCGCCGACCCGGCCCATCCGCCCTTCGGTCAGGGTGACGCTGCCGCAGCGCACCGCCACCAGCGCGTCGGCGCGCATTTCAAGCGGCAAGGTGTCGCCGACCTTCAGCTTCATCAGCTGCTTGAGCGGAATGTCGGCTTCATAGAGCACGGCATCGACCGAAATCTGCGCCTGCGCTACTTCGGTGGCGAAATGGCCTTCCCAGATCGGATCGCGGCCGAATTTTTCGCCCATGAACATCTGCAGCAGCACGGGGCGGATCGGCTCGATGGTCGCATAGGGCAGCAGCAGTTCGATATTGCCGCCGCGATCCTCCATGTCGATATGCAGCCGCACCAGGATGGCGGCGTTGGCGGGCCGGCTGATGGCGGCGAAGCGCGGATTGGTTTCCAGCCGGTCGATCGATGAAGGTCACCGGCGACAGCGGCCGGAAGGCCTGCTCGGCATCGGCCAGCACGACTTCGACCAGCCGCTTCACGAGATTGGTTTCGATCGTGGTGTAGGGCCGGCCTTCGATGCGCAGCGAGGTCTGGCCGCGGCGGCCGCCGAGGAGAACGTCGATCATCGAATAGATCAGGCTCGAATCCACCGTCGCGAGGCCGAAATTTTCCCATTCCTCGGCCTTGAACACGCTGAGCACCGCCGGCAGCGGGATCGAATTCATGTAGTCGCCGAACCGCACCGAGGTGATGCGATCGAGCGACACTTCGACGTTGTCGGAGGTGAAGTTGCGCAAGGAGGTGGTCATCAGCCGCACCAGCCGGTCGAAGACGATTTCGAGCATCGGCAGACGCTCGTAGGACACCATCGCCGAATCGATGATCGCGCGAATGCCGGAATGGTCGTCGAGATTGACGTCGCCGACGGAGAAGCCGAGCAGGTTGTCGATTTCCTCCTGCGACAGCACACGCTCGCCGCCGTTCTTGCCGCCGCCGAAGTCGCGGCTGCCGTCCTCGACCATGGCGGCCCATTGCAGCGCCATCGTGCCGGAGAGTTCATTGGCCGCAGCCGCGGCCGCGGCCTCCGCCGGGTCCTCGGAATCGAGCGAGGCTTCCCATTGGGCTGCGATTGCATCCTGGTCGTCTAGGGTCGTTGCCCGCCATGATTTCAGATCCGTCCCGTCACTGAACGACGATTTCCTTGAACAGCACCGCGTTGACCTGGATCGGCGAGACCGCGGCGTTGACCCGCCGGGTCAGTTCTTCCTTCAGGCGAAACAGGCCCGCCGAACCGTTGAGATCGGTCGGCCGCAGCTCGCGCAGATAGGTCTGAAAGATATCGGTGACGCGCGGCATCGATCGGCTTGATCGCCTCGACCTGCTTCTCTTCCTTGACCTCGAGCACGACCTTGACCTTGAGATATTGCACGCGCTCGCCGGGCAGCGCCGACCAGGTTGACCAGCATGTCCGGCACGTCGACGAAGACCGGCGGTTTCGGCGGCGGCGCCTCCGGCGTGCACTTCCTCGCCGCTGCTGCCGGAAGAAAAGGAACCAGGTCGCCGCGCCGCCGCCCAGGATGACGAGCACGCCCACGGCCGCGATGATCAGCTTGAGCTTGCTCTTGGGAGCCGGACGGAGCTTCGGCTGCTTCGCGCGCCGTCTGCCTGTTCGTTGTCTGCCATCGCCCCGCCCGGTCTTTAGGGAATGAACTCGATGCCGCAAGGCGGGCTATGACGCGATACAAATGCCGCCGGCGCACACGCGCTCTCTTGGATGGTGACGCTAAGGTAACAATGGTTAATGGAACCTTTCTTTTGCCCCTCGAGTAGGAAAAAGTTGCCGGGCAAACATGGTCAACAAGACCTTATCTGCCGCCCCTCGGATCGACCCGGCGAAACAGCTAACCCCTTCCAAAATCTGACATTTTCCGAACTTGGCACGGCTTTCGCTGTGCTGTTGGCGAACCGCGGCTTGGGAGAGCCTTGGCGGTTCGAACGGATCCGCAAACGGCCTGGGAGGGCTTTGCGCGGATCGTCGAAGGGGAGAACCACCGATGGAGAATACGCTTCTCGTCGGACTTTCGCGGCAGATGGTGCTGGAACGGCAGATGGATGTCGTCGCCAACAACGTCGCGAACGTCAACACCAGGCTTCAAGGCCGACAAGTCGCTGTTTCAGGAATACCTGAAGACCGGGCGCGCACGAAGACAATTTCGTCGGCCGGGACCGCGCGCGTCAGCTACGTGCTGGACAGCGGCACCTTCAAGGACTTCTCGCAGGGCCCGACCGAGCAGACCAAGAATCCGCTGGATGTCGCGATCGACGGCGGCGGCTTCCTCGTGGTGCAGACGCCGGCCGGCGAGCGCTACACCCGCGACGGCGGCCTGCAGATCAACAATCAGGGCCAGCTCGTGACCGCGGCCGGCAATCCGGTGCTCGGCAACTCCGGCCCGATCGTGTTCCAGCCGACCGACCATGACATCTCGATCGCCGCCGACGGCAACATCACCGTGCTCGAAGGCATCAACCGGATCGACTCGGTGCGCGGCAAGCTGCGGCTGGTCAGTTTCGCGCGACGCGCAGAAGCTTCTGAAGGAAGGCTCCAACCTTTATTCGGCCGGCACCGCCGCGGCGCAGCCCGACACCGCCTCGAAGATGCGCCAGGGTTTTATCGAAAAATCCAACGTCAATTCGGTGACGCGAGATGAGCCGCATGATCGAGGTGACGCGCACCTACACGCAGATCGCGAACCTGCTGCAGCAGCAGAGCGATCTGCACAGATCCGCGATCGAAAAACTCGCCGACGTTCCGGCGTAAGGAGACTGACCCATGCGCGCTCTTTATACCGCAGCGACCGGAATGGCGGCCCAGGAACTCAACGTCCAGGTGATCTCCAACAACATCGCCAACCTGCGCACCACCGGCTTCAAGAAGCAGCGCGCGGCGTTCCAGGACCTGATCTACGACCACGTGCGCCGGGTCGGCGCGCAGGCCTCCGATCAGGGCACCATCCTGCCCGTCGGCGTCGACATCGGCGGCGGCGTCAAGACCGTCGGCACGCCGCGGCTGATGACGCAGGGCACGCTGTCGCAGACCGGCAACGATCTCGACATCGCCATCCGCGGCGAAGGCTTCTTCAAGATCCAGATGCCCGACGGCACCTACACCTATACCCGCGACGGCTCGTTCCAGATGGACGCGCAAGGCCGCATCGTCAACGCGCAGGGCAATCCGGTGCAGCCGACCATCACCATCCCGCAGAATTCCTCCGGCATCACCATCAACGCGCAGGGCCAGGTCTCGGTGACGCTGCCGGGATCGACGCACGCCGAGCACCGTCGGGCAGATCGGGCTGACGCGCTTCATCAACAAGGCCGGCCTGCAGCCGATCGGCGACAATCTGTTCACGGAAACGCCGGCCTCCGGCGCGCCGCAGGACGGCATCGCCAACACCGACGGCTACGGCGACATGCAGCAGAGCAATCTCGAGCAGGCCAATGTCGAGGTCGTCTCCGAGATTTCCGACCTGATCGCCGCGCAGCGCGCCTACGAGATGAACGCCAAGGTGATCAGCGCCGCCGACCAGATGCTGCAATCCACCGCCGCGCTGTTCCGCTGAGGGAGCTGATGATGACCATCCGCTCGGTCTCTGCTCGCAACCGCCCTGCTCGCGGCCTCCGCCACGGCGGCATTCGGCCCAGAGCAGCGACGACGTCATCGCAGCCCCCGTGCTGCGCGCCAATGTCACCGTCTCGGGCGACGTGGTGCGGATCGGCGACGTCATC
Organism: uncultured Alphaproteobacteria bacterium; assembly: GCA_963825105.1. GTDB lineage: Bacteria > Pseudomonadota > Alphaproteobacteria > Rhizobiales > Xanthobacteraceae > Bradyrhizobium. The sequence continues at coordinate 318,298 of CAWGSB010000009.1, read as the reverse complement.
GACAATGCCGGCACGGCCGCGCAGATCGCGATCTATCGCGCGCCCGATCTCGGCACCACCGGCACGCTGCCGACCGCGCAGGTGATCTGCCGCGCTGCGGGCGCATCAGGTGATCGGCGTCGACACCAGGGATCTCCGGGAGATTTCGGTGACGCGGCTGGCGCGCACGCTCGAGGGCAAGGACATCGAGCATCAGGTCGCCCGCGCGCTGGAGCACCGCAACGGCCTCGGCGACGCCGCCAACCTCAGCCTGACCTTCGATCGCGACGTCGCAGGATCTGAGGCTGGACGCCTCGAACACCGGCGCGATGCAGCCGACGTCGGTACGGTTCGACCAGCGCAACGGCCGCTTCGATGTCACCTTCGAGATCGCCAACGACAGCGTCTCCGCGCCGACGCGGCTGCGCTTCACCGGCACCGCGATCGAGACCGTCGAGGCCGCGGTGCTGGCCCGCAACGTCGAACGCAATGAGGTGATAAAATCCTCCGACGTCGTGGTCGAGCGGCGCCCCAAGGCGGAAGTCGGCGCCGACGTCGCCGCGCGCGACCGCGCGGTCGGCATGCAGGCGCGGCGCCAGCTTCGCGCCGGCCAGGCGCTGAAGGCTCGCCGATCTCGCCAAGCCCGATCTGGTGCAGCGCGACCAGACCGTCACCCTGATCTACGAGGCCGCCGGCCTCTACCTCACCATTCGCGGCAAGGCGCTGGACGGCGGCACCGAAGGCGACGTCGTCAGCGTGCTCAATCTGCAATCGAAGCGCACGGTGTCGGGCATCGTGATCGGCCGCGGCCAGGTCTCGATCTCGGTCGCCACGCCTCGCCTTCCCGCGAGCGCCGACACCACCTCGTCGATTCAGCCCGATCAAGCCGCGGCGCCGGTCGCGGTCGCCGCCAGCACCGCATTCGCCCGCCGCTCCAAAAGCCGAGTAATGTTCATGTTCAGGTCCAGTTAGTCCAACCGTATCGTTCTCACCGGCGCGTCGCTGGTCATCCTCAGCGTCGCCAGCGGATGCTCGTCGATCGACCGGCTGTCGCAGATCGGCGAACAGCCGAAGCTGACGGCGATCGAAAATCCGACGGCGCAGCCCGGCTACAAGCCGGTGCAGATGCCGATGCCGAAACCGGAAACGGTGTCCTACAACGCCAATTCGCTGTGGCGGAACGGCTCCCGGGCGTTCTTCAAGGACCAGCGCGCCGCGCGCATCGGCGACCTGCTCACCGTGACCGTCAACATCACCGACAAGGCCAACATCGCCAACGAGACCCAGCGCAGCCGCACCAACAAGGAAGATTCCGGGATCACCGACTTTCGTCGGCGCGCAAGACTGCTGACCGGCAATGCCGCAAAGGTACTGCCGGGCCGGCATCCTGACCGCGGACTCCACCGCCTCCAGCGACGGCAAGGGTTCGGTCAACCGCCAGGAGGCGTTGCAGACCAACGTCGCCGCCGTGGTCACGCAGGTGCTGCCGAACGGCAATCTCGTGGTCGAGGGCAAGCAGGAGATCCGCGTCAACTTCGAAATCCGCGAACTGATCGTCGCCGGCATCGTGCGCCCGGAGGACATCCAGAGCGACAACACCATCGATTCCAGCAAGATCGCGCAGGCCCGCATCGCCTATGGCGGCCGCGGCCAGATCACCGACGTGCAGCAGCCGCGCTACGGCCAGCAGGTGATGGACGTGCTGCTGCCGTTCTGATCGGGCATGACCCCGAAAAGTGGGAACCGGTTTTCGGATAAGGTCATGCCCAGCTAGAAGTCTTTCAAGAGCTCCCACATCTCATCGCGAACCTAGGCGCGATGCGATGTCCTACGCGGCCTCCGTCAGCTCCCCTGGCGGAGGCCGCGGCCGTTTTGCATCGACAGCTCCAAAAACCGCCAGCATGCGATCTAAGAAACGTTCAACAACCGGGTTCGGCACTGTGAGGCGGCAACCACTCTACTTCGCTTGCAGGCGGTAGACGTATTCGGTCAAAGCAAGAATTTTCCCACGCGCGAAGGCTTCGTGATCGTAATAAGGACTGATGTTTGCGCTCATGGTTATGTAATCTCGGCCCCAAACTGGCATCTCCCTGGTGCCGTGGGCCTGCACCTGCTCCCTTCCATCAATAGTTTGATACACCCGCGCAAACGGAAATACGCCGTTATTGCTTTTCGAAAGCGTTGTAAGGTTGGGAATTGTTTTACTTAGCAAACTCGAATATGCTCCTTCTTCTTTGGCTGTGCCGCTTAAACCGTGGCATACAGCGCAGTGCCCATCGTATTCATACTTACCCACATCAACACTTTGACCTGCGGGGCTACTCTGTTGCGCGTTTGCCGTCGTGACAACGCCGGCCGCGACTACACCAATTGCAAACATTTCAACCAATTTGGAGTACATTTCGTCCTCCCGTCAGTTGTAGAGTTGATTTTTACAAGCACCTTGCGGGCCTGGAATTGACCCCTTCTATGGTCTGATGAACTCTCAACGAACCCAGCATCGCACCCTAAGCGCAATGATGCAGATCAATGGGTCAGTAGTGCTGATTGAACGAACGGACATCGCGCAGCACCCACGCGGTCACCGAGCCGCCGGCGGCGTCGAGCCGGCGAACATCGCTGGAAGTCCGGTGAGTTCCGGAAGCGGTGGCGTGTACCCTTCGCCGCCGCCGGCTATCGCGACCGGAGCGGGATGACTTTTCTTCGAATCGTCATCCCGCTCTATCTTTTCGTTTGAGCATGATCTTTTCGGAAAACCGGTATCCACTTTTCCGGATCATGCTCGCGTTCGGCGAGTGGAAACCGGTTCGCGTAAAGAAAACGCGTCAAATCAAGAATTAGAGCCCCGTTTCGATTCAATCGAAACGAACGCTCCAGGCTCGCGCCGGGGACGAAGGCGTCGGTTCAGCGCATCCGGTGCAAGGCGCAGAGCTTGTTGCCGTCGGGATCGCGCAGATAGGCGAGATAGAGTTTGCCGGCGGCGCCCTCGCGAATGCCCGGCGGATCTTCGCAGGACGTGCCGCCATTGGCGATGCCGGTCGCGTGCCAGGCGTCGGCCTGCTCGGGCGAGCTGCAGGCAAAGCCGATGGTGCCGCCATTGGCGGGGGTCGCCGGCTTGCCGTTGATCGGCTTCGACACTGAAAAGACGCCGGCCTTGGTTCGGTAGAAAATCCGATGGCGGTCGACCGTCGCCGGCGCCACGCCGAGCGTGCCGAGCAGCGCGTCATAGAATTCCTTGGCCTTTTCCAGGTCGTTGGTTCCGATCATCACATGCGAAAACACTGCATTTCCCTCCCAATCTTCCCGGAATGAACGGACAAGGCCGCTTCGCGCGTCATGCCCAACTCGGGTTCGATCGAGGCTAACAACGCTGGCCGGAATACGGAAGCGTCGCGGCCCGGTTATTCCCGTCGATGTCAGGGCTGACGTGCGGATCGGGCCGGATGAAGGTTGCCAAATGGCGGAATTTGTTGACCACTGGCGGTTCGTCAGACCCTTGCGGAGCCCAACGAATGACCGACCCGTCCGAATACGTGCCGCCCAAGGTGTGGAGCTGGAACAAGGAGAGCGGCGGCAGGTTCGCGAGCATCAACCGTCCGATCGCAGGGCCCACGCATGAGAAGGAACTGCCGGTCGGCCGCCATCCCCTGCAGCTTTATTCGCTGGCCACGCCGAACGGGGTGAAGGTCACGGTGATGCTGGAAGAACTGCTGGCGCTTGGGTTTAGCGGCGCGGAATACGATGCGTGGCTGATCAAAATCGACGGCGATCAGTTCGGCAGCGGTTTTGTCGCGGTCAATCCGAACTCCAAGATACCGGCGCTGATGGACCGCAGCGGGCCCGCGCCGATCAGGGTGTTCGAATCCGGCGCGATCCTGATGCATCTCGCCGAGAAGTTCGGGGCGTTGCTGCCGGCCGGCGGCGAGGCGCGCGCCGAATGCCTGTCGTGGCTGTTCTGGCAGATGGGCAGCGCGCCGTTTCTCGGCGGCGGATTCGGCCATTTCTACGCCTATGCGCCGACCAAGATCGAATACGCGATCGATCGCTACGCGATGGAGGTGAAGCGCCAGCTCGACGTGCTCGACCGGCGCCTTGCGGACAACGAGTATCTGGCGGGCGGCGACTATACGATCGCCGACATCGCCGTGTGGCCCTGGTACGGCGCTCTGGCGAAGGGCCTGCTCTATGGCGCCGGCGAATTTCTGGCCGTGCAGGAATACACAGAACGTGCAGCGCTGGACCGACGCCATCGCCAAACGCCCGGCCGTACAGCGGGGGCGCATGGTCAACCGCACCTGGGGCGATCCCTCCAGCCAGCTGCATGAGCGCCATGACGCCAGCGATTTCGAGACCAGGACGCAGGACAAGATTGCAGGTGCCGCCGGGGCATGAGGGTTGCCAACACTCGCGCCTTGATTTGCCTCGAGACGGGATTGGCTGTGATCATGCGCCGAAACCCAAACACGACGGAGGTTCAACATGCGTTGGGTCAATATCGCCGTAATAGCCATTTTCATCATTGTGACGCTGATCTTTGCAGTGCAGAACTTCCAGAGCGTGACGGTTTCCTTCCTCAACTTCAGAATCACTGCGCCGCACGCGCTCCTGATCGCGATCATCTATCTCCTCGGCATGATCACCGGCGGCAGCGTATGGGCGTTGATGCGCCGCGTCTTCGAGGGATTGCGCACGACGTAGGATCAACGGGGCCGGCTGCACGTGCGGCCGCGCCCGCCATTGATTCACATCAAGCTCCGATCGCGACGCCGCTGCTCAATTCCTGCCACCGTCGGCATCGCTGACGATTTCACGCGAGGCTCTCTCTTTGTTTTGTCGCCGATGCGAACCGGCATTGCCGCGTCGCGGTCAATATTGCAACAATCGAACATGGACCGGGACGTCTGCCTGCGAAGCGCGTCAGCGCCGCTGACTGTTTGACGCACGCACGCGAGCTTGACCTGCATCAAGGCGCGGATCGTTGCATCGGGATCATGTCGCGTTTTCGAAACAGGGAGACCGACATGAAACTCTCGATCGCGTTCGCATTAGCTGCGCTGATGATCACCGGGTTCCTGGCCGCAAGCACCGAAAAGGCCAGTGCCGCCGTGATCTACTGCCAATACGTCGATTATCCTGCCGGCTGCGTCGTCAGGCCCGGCGTCGCGCTGCGGGTGCGGCCGGTTGCGCGCGCCGTGGTGCGGCCGGGAACGCCGATGAATCGTGGCGGTCCGGTCAATCGCGTCGGCAGGCGCTGACGGAGCGCAAAAACTCCCTGCGGGGCACCATCAAACGACGTTGAGCGCGTTTTCGATCGCGCGAAGGCGGTTGCGCATTCTCAAGCTCTCGCGGAGGCGGTCACCATGAAACAGATGGCATGGGCGGTCTCGACGCTGTCTCTGATGGCGATTTTGGCGATTCCGGCGAACGCCCAGCCGTCCGCCCCGGCGAGCGTCGTGCTGCCGACCGACCGCACGGTGCTGCCGATCCCGGAACCGCAGTATCCGCACAGCACCGTGTTCGATGCGCGCAATGCGACGCCGCCGCCGCGGTTCGAGGTCAAGGCGCCGGCCGGCGCGCCCAACGTGCTGATCGTGCTGATCGACGACATGGGGTTCGGCCAGTCGAGCGCCTTCGGCGGACCGATCCACATGCCGACGGTGGAGAGCCTCGCCAACGAGGGTCTGCGCTACAACGAGTTCCATACCACGGCGCTCTGCTCGCCGACCCGCTCTGCGCTGCTCAGCGGCCGCAATCATCACATGAACAACATCGGCTCGATTACGGAGACCGCCACCGCATTCCCCGGGCAGACCGGACAGCGCCCCAACAGCGTGGCGTCCGTCGCGGAGATGCTGCGGCTGAACGGCTACAGCACGGCGGCGTTCGGCAAGAACCACGAGACCGCGGCCTGGGAAGTGAGCCCGTCCGGTCCGACCGACCGCTGGCCGACCCGCTCAGGGCTTCGACAAGTTCTATGGCTTCATGGGCGGCGAGACCAACCAGTGGGCGCCGCTGATCTATGACGGCATGACCCAGGTCGAGCTGCCGAAGGACCCGAACTACCACTTCATGACCGACATGACCAACCAGGCGATCGACTGGATGCAGTCCCAGAAATCGCTGACGCCGGACAAGCCGTTCTTCATCTACTTCGCGCCCGGCGCCACGCATGCGCCGCATCACGTGCCGAAGGAGTGGATCGCCAAGTACAAGGGCAAGTTCGATCAGGGCTGGGACAAGCTGCGCGAGGAGACGCTGGCGCGGCAGATCAAGCTGGGCGTGGTGCCGCCGGGCACGAAGCTCGCACCCAAGCCGGAAGCCATCAAGGATTGGGCCGCGCTGAGCGCGGACGAGAAGAAGCTGTTCGCCCGCCAGATGGAAGTGTTCGCCGGGTTTGGCGAGTACGCCGACACCGAGATCGGCCGGCTGATCGAGGCCATCAAGGCGACCGGTCAACTCGACAACACGCTGGTCTTCTACATCGTCGGCGACAACGGCGCGAGCGCCGAAGGCGGCATGAACGGGCTGTTCAACGAGATGACCTACTTCAACGGCGTGCAGGAGACCGTCCAGGACATCCTCAAGCATTACGACGAACTCGGCGGTCCGACGACCTACGGCCACTACGCCGCCGGGTGGGCGGTCGCGGGCGACACGCCCTTCACCTGGACGAAGCAGGTCGCCTCGAGCTACGGCGGCACCCGCAACGGAATGGTGATCCATTGGCCCAAGGGCATTGCGGCGAAGGGCGAGGTGCGCTCGCAGTGGCACCACGTCATCGACATCGCGCCGACGATCCTCGAAGCGGCCGGCCTGCCCGAGCCGAAGAGCGTGAATGGAACGCCGCAGACTCCCGATCGAAGGCGTGAGCATGGCCTACACGTTTGCCAATGCCAAGGCTCCGAGCACGCACACCACGCAGTACTTCGAGATCTTCGGCAACCGCGCCATCTACAACGATGGCTGGCTGGCCGGCACCGTTCACCGGGCGGCGTGGGAAACCAAGCCGCGCAGGCCGCTCGAACAGGATATCTGGGAACTGTACGACACGCGGTCGGACTTCAGCCTGGCGAACGATCTGGCGGCGAAGAATCCCGACAAGCTGAAGGAACTGCAGGACCTCTTTCTGAAGGAAGCGGTCAAGTACTCCGTGCTGCCGCTCGATGACCGAACCCTGGAGCGCATGAACGCCGCCATGGTCGGTCGGCCCGATCTGATGGCCGGCCGCACGTCGCTGACGGTTCACGAGGGCATGATCGGGATGTCGGAGAATGTCTTCATCAACCTGAAGAACCGGTCGCACACGATCACCGCCGATGTGGAAATCCCGAAGAGCGGCGCCAACGGCGTGATCCTCGCCCAGGCCGGACGGTTCGGCGGCTGGAGCCTCTACCTGAAGGACGGCAAGCCGACCTACACCTACAACTGGCTCGGCCTGCAGCGCTACACGGTGGCCGCCAAGCAGGCACTGCCTGCCGGCAAGGCGACGATCCGCTTCGAGTTCGCCTATGACGGCGGCGGCATCGGCAAGGGCGGCGTCGGCACGCTTCTCGTCAACGGAAAGAACGTCGCCACGGGCCGGATCGACCGCACCCAATGCTGTGCCTTCTCGGCGGACGAAGGCGCCGATGTCGGCGCCGATGAGGGCACGCCTGTGACCGAGGCCTACAAGGTGCCGTTCAAGTTCACCGGGAAAATCGCGGCGGTGACGATTGAACTGAAGGAAATGAAGAAGGCCGATCGCGACGACGCCGAGCAAGCCCGCAAGGCGGCGGCGCTGAAGAAAGGACTGGCGGATTAAAGGACCCCTGCCCGGTCATCGTGATCCAGGCGCGCGGTAGTGCTATGGAGGTTGGCTTGATCGCTTTTCGCGATCCCGGCACTGAGGGGCTGTCACGTTGGCACGCAAGCGACGGAAATCCGGCGGCAAGGAGGATCGCGGAAGCAGCCCGCCGGAGATCCATCGCAGGCCGCGCCCTCGCCTGCCGCCGCTCGATCCGGCCTGTCGCGGCGCAGGATCTGGATCGCGATGGCGATCGCTGGCTGTCGTTATCGCCGCCGCCGGTTTCGGCTTTTCACCTTCGCAACAGCAACGAGATCGGCGCGCAGGCCCCCGCCGCCGCGACCTTCGTCGGCAGCGAGACCTGCGCCGGCTGCCACCAGGCCGAAGCGAAATTGTGGGATGCCTCGCAGCACAAGGCCGCGATGGCGCACGCGACCGACAAGACCGTGCTCGGCGATTTCAACGACGCCAGCTTCGACTATTACGGCGTGCATTCCCGCTTCTTCCGCCGGGACGGAAAATTTTTCGTCGAGACCGACGGGCCCGACGGCAAGCTCGCCACCTTCGAGGTGAAATACACCTTCGGCGTCGATCCGCTGCAGCAATACCTCGTCGAATTCCCCGACGGCCGCCTGCAGGCGCTGTCGCTCGCCTGGGACAGCCGGCCGAAGGACGAGAGGCGGCCAGCGCTGGTTTCACCTCTATCCCGACGAGGAGATCAAGCACGACGACGTCCTGCACTGGACCAAGCTGAACCAGAACTGGAATTTCATGTGCGCGGAGTGCCATTCGACCGGCCTGCGCAAGAACTACGACGCCAAAACCGATCGCTTCGCCACCACGCTGGGCGGAAATCAGCGTGGGTTGCGAGACCTGTCATGGCCAGGGCTCGAGCTCACGCCGCCTGGGCGCGCGACCAACAGAGCTGGTGGCCGTTCGGCAAGCGCGAAGATGCGAGCAAGGGACTGCTGGTGCGTTTCGACGAGCGCCGCGGCGTGACCTGGCCGATCGATCCGCAGACCGGGACGTCGCGGCGCTCGGCCGCGCCGGCGGCGCTTGCGCAAGGAGGTCGAGACCTGCGGGCTGTGCCACGCGCGCCGCGCCGGTTTTGACGAGGATTGGGTGCCCGGCCGGTCGCTGTCGCAGACGCATGTGGTCGAGCCGCTCGCGCGCACCACCTATCATGCCGACGGCCAGATCCGCGACGTCGAGGAGCCCTATAACTACACGCCGTTCAAGCAGAGCAAGATGTTCGCCGCGGGCGTCACCTGCAGCGATTGCCACGAGCCGCACAGCTCAAAACTGCGGTTGTCGGGCGACGGCGTCTGCCTGCAATGCCACGCCTCCGACAAATACGCCGACGCGAAACATCGCCACCACGCCAGCGTCGATCCGCCGCCCGCCTGCACCTCCTGCCACATGCAGGCCCGCACCTACATGGTGGTCGATCCCCGGCACGATCACTCGTTCCGCGTGCCGCGGCCCGATCTTTCGGTCAAACTCGGGACGCCGAACGCCTGCAACGACTGCCACGGCGACAAGCCGGCGCAATGGGCCGCCGACGCGGTCGAGCAATGGTTCGGACCGAAGCGCGAAGGTTTTCAGACCTATGCGGCGGCGTTCCATGCGGCGCGCACCGACGCGGCCGACGCCGCCACGCTGCTGGCCGCCGTCGCCGCCGACGGCAACGCGCCGGCGGTGGCGCGCGCGAGCGCGCTCTCCGAACTCGCCTCGCGCGTCTCGCCCGGGAATATCGCGGCTCGCGCGAACGGGCCTTGCCGATCCCGATCCGATGGTGCGGATCGGCGCGCTCGACATGCTGGAAAACGTGCCGGCCGCTCAGGTCTGGCCGTTTGTGTCGCCGCTGCTCGCCGATCCCGTGCGCGGCGTCCGCATCAGGGCGGCCTCGCTGCTCGCCCCGGTCCCGGCCGCCAGCCAGCCGAAGGCGCGATCGCGACCGCTTCGATGCCGCGGCGAGAGAATTCATCGCCGCGCAGCGCGCCAACGCCGAGCGGCCGGAAGCCCGCACCACGCTGGCGAATTTTCTCGCGCAGCGCGGACAGACCGCCGAGGCCGAGACCGAATACAAGGCGGCGCTGAAACTCAGCCCGCAATACGCGACCGCCGCGATCAATCTCGCCGACCTCTACCGGCAGCTCGGCCGCGACACCGAAGGCGAAAGCATTTTGCGCGCGGCGATCGCGGCCTCGCCGCGCGACGCGGCGCCGCATCACGCGCTCGGCCTCGCGCTGACGCGGCTCAAGCAGCCCGACGCCGCGCTCGCCGAATTCCGCCGCGCGGCCGAGCTGGAGCCCGGAGCGGCGCGCTATCAATATGTCTACGCGGTCGCGCTGCATTCGGGCGGCCGCGTCGACGAAGCCATGACGGTGCTGAAGGAAGCGCCTGAAGAACCATCCCGCCGACCGCGAGATTCTCTCGGCGCTCATCTCCTTCAGCCGCCTCGCCGGCGACGCCACCGCCGCGCTCGGCTACGCCGAGCAGCTCGCGGCGATCACGCCGGACGACCGGAATTTGGCGGGGCTGATCCGGGAGCTGCGGGGGGAGACGGGGAAGGGAAAGTGAGGGGCAAAAACCCTCATAGGCGGCCTCCGTCAGCTCCCTGTCGAGGCAGGGGTCGTTTGGAGCGATTGGTAAGAAGAAGGCCTTTACCTTACGCGAAGACTGAGAAGCAAGGAGGGGCCAAGCGCGACGCCCGATAGCTGGAAGTACAGTTGGGTGGGAACGAAGAGCCGACCCAAAAATCACTGAAAAGATTGACGAATTTGCTCGCGACTGATGTTGCTTTGTAGCACCGTTTTGTATTGAAGCAAGCTCAGGTCGAAGGCGTCGCGCCTTGTGCGTCAACGCATCGAACGCTGGCGCTAGGGGAGAAGACCGGGCCGGACCTCCGCTTGAGTCAACTCGATGACCTAAGGTCCCTTGAAGCTGAGCACGACTTCAATAAAGTAATCCCTATTGCTGGAAACTATGTGTAATGGGCCTCGAAAAGCTCTCGCAAACAACGTTTGAGCGCGTTGCACGGATGTGGAGTAGCTCGGTCGCTGCCGGCTAACGATCAATCCGGCTATCGATGAGCAATCAGGTTTATGCTGCCGCCAAAATGCAGCAGTAGCCAACACCTGACGAACAGCGTGCGGAACATCCTTACCTTTCAGTTCGACGACGACTGCCCCAACCCGCTCTTTTGTAACTACCCAGTCAGCAGCTTCTTGATTGTGGCATAGACAACCGTCGACTTGGGTCACCTGAAACCATGAATGGTCATCGTTCAAGAAAGTGGCTTACGCCTTCGGCCAGTACCCCTTCCGGCCACGACGCGCAGCCCGACTGATTTTGCCCGACGGGCAAATCAGGTCGCTTTGCGATTGTGGCGTGTCCAGTCCTCCCGGCAAAAATATTTCTGCTTTTCAGAAACCCAAATCAGCTCTATTATCCCTCGCCGTCCCGTCCCTTAGGAGGGGCGTTGCGCAATCGTCACGGACGTCGGGACGGGATGCGGTGGACGCGGATGGCGCCAAAGACGATGAGCGCTAGATGCGGACGGCGAAGTCGTGTGGTCCTGACGCCCCGACGCTGGCGTCAAGTTCGCGCTAAGGCAGTTCGCGGGCGACGGTGGCAAGAAAGCCCGGTCGCCGGGGAGAGCGCGAAGGAAACCGTTAAAACCATTGCGCGGGGAATGCCGGGTGATTCCGGTGTGACCTGACTAACGCGTGTGCGTTCTGCGCTCTACGCATCGCACACGCGGCTATCGGGCGCATCGGGCGCCCGGCATTCCCTGCGCCCTCTGACTGGAGAAGGCGGGACGTGCACAGCAAACCCGGGCGCATCGCGCCGCGGGATCGCGGAAGTGCATCCGAAATTGGCTTGGCTCTTTTGAAAACTAAATCGGTGCGTGCATGTGTGCGAAGCGATCCGCGACATCGACCGCGCGAAACGCACTCGTCATGCCCGGACTTGATCCGGGCATCCATCGATCTTCGTGACAAGCGTCCTTTTGAACAGGATGGATCTACCGGGTCAAGCCTCGGTGATGACAGATCTCGATTGGTATGACGGCTCTCCGTTGAGCAGCGCTGCCAGCGCGCATCCCTTCACGAAAACGTCGCCGCCACGCTGCCCAGTCCCTGCAAGCTCCATCACCACCTTGTCGCCGGCCTCGAGCCACACCGTCTTCACCAGGCTCCCGGTCAGCACGATCTCGCCGGCGCGCAGGCCCTTGCCGTCGGCGGCGAGATGATTGGCGAGCCAGGCGAGCGCGTTGTGGGGATGGCCGAGCACGTCGGCGCCGGTGCCCTGCCCGGCCTCCGTGCCGTTGATCACGGCGCGGCCGATCACCTTCGCAAGGTCGGGCGCGGCGGAGCGCGCCACCGGCTTGCCGAGCACGCAGCCGGCGGCGAAGAAATCGTCCGCGACCAGCGTCGGCGCGCCCAGCGTCTCCCATTTGACGTAGCGGTCGTCGACGATCTCGATCGCCGGAAAATAGGCGTCGATCGCCTCGCCGACCCACTCGGCCGTGAACGGCGCTTCCGTCGGCGCCAGGTCGCGCGCGAGTTGAACGGCGATCTCGCATTCGACGCCGACGCGGACGAAATCCTTCGCGCGCAAGGTCACGCCGCTGTGGTGAACGCCCTTTGCAAACACGCCGCCGCCGCAAGGGTGAGGAATGTCGAGGTATTGCTGCATCACCGCGCTGGTGCAGCCGATCTTGTAGCCGACCCGCGCGCCGAAATCGGGCGCCAGCAGATCGTGAACCGCATCCTGAATGCGGTAGCCTTCCGCTTCGGTCCGCGGCGCGGCATCGGCGGGCAGCGGCCCGAGCGGCGTGCGGATGCGGCGGGCGGCGGCGATGATTTCGGCGGCCGCGCGAATGTCGGTCATCGGCGGCCTCCTGTCATGCGAACATTTTCGCAGCTCGACGTGGCTTCATCCTTCGAGGACGCGGCCAAGAGGCCGCTCCTCGAAGGATGAGGTCCTGGACCGCATCGAGGAGCGCGGCAACGCCGCGCGTCTCGAGACGCACGATGCCGCGCTCCTCGACCATGAATGCGCTCTAACGCACCTCAACAACAAAATGACCGCGCGCGGCGGTCAAACCCTACTCGTCGCGATAGACTTTTTCGCGTTTCTCGTGGCGCTCCTGCGCCTCCACCGAGAGCGTGGCGATCGGGCGGGCTTCCAGCCGCTTCAGCGAGATCGGCTCGCCGGTCTCCTCGCAATAGCCGTAGGTGTTGTCCTCGATGCGCTGCAGCGCGGCGTCGATCTTGGAGATCAGCTTGCGCTGGCGGTCGCGGGCGCGCAGCTCGATCGCGCGGTCGGTTTCCGAGGAAGCGCGGTCGGCGAGATCGGGGTGATTGACGTTCTCTTCCTGCAGGGTCTGCAGCGTGATTCGCGATTCCCTCAGGATTTCGTCCTTCCACGCCAAAAGCTTCGCGCGAAAATAATCGCGCTGGCGGTCGTTCATGAAAGGCTCTTTTTCGGAGGGTCGATAGTTCTTCAACTTTTCCAAGGCCAGCCCATCTGTACGTGCAAGGCGGACGAGAAAGGGTCCGTCCGCGCGCGCCTTATATAGCGGCGTGTTGTGACAGACAATATCGGCGATGGCACGAAACTGTGCACTGCGGGGGTTTCCCGGCAGGAACCTGTGAGCAAGGTGCAATGCCTTGGCCGGCCGGCCCCAGAGCCGGCTTTTGGCTCAGTACTGCCCGGCTTTGGCCAGTTCGACCTCGACCCGCAGCTCGATCTCGGACAACACCGCGTCGAGGCCGGGGTCGCCGGAGGAGGATTTGAGGTTGGCGGCGGCTTCGCGCAGCCGGCTCACCGTGGAAGCGTCGAAATTGCCGGACAACAGCCCGATCTTGAGGTCGTCCAGCACGTCGAGCGCGCCCTTGCCGCGCTGCACCGACCGCTTGCGGCGCTCGACCGGATCTTCCTCGATGCCCTGCAGCGCCAGCAGCGCGTCGATGTTCGCCGCGGCCTTGGGCGCGGTGGCGGCGCGGGTATCGGGCGTCGACGCCGCGTCCGGCAGGGCAAAGCCGGTCGAAGAGGTCCGCCTGGTGTTCGCCGCCGGAGACCCGAGAGTGGTGCCGTTCGGTCCGTAGATGCGCATGGTGCTGGCTTCCTCGTAGCCCGGATGAGCGCAGCGAAATCCGGGGTCAGCGTCGCGGTCACTCCCGGATGTCGCTTCGCTCATCCGGGCTACGAGTGTCCGGAAGCTTCGCCTCCTGGTGGTTAACGGGGCGTAAACGGCCCGGCAAAATCTGCCGCCGGGGGCCAGTTTTGCCAGTGCGGGCGTTCCGACCGGGGCGCAGTCTTCAAAGCAATTACCAAGCAATATCAATATCTTAACCGGAAAAACCCGGCATGGCACGGCGTTCGCATCGTTAATGCCGGATCGCCGTCATGGGAGTGGCGCGCGGGTCCGGTTCGAAGACCTCAGCGGGGAGCAGAGGATGCCAGGCGTCCATTCGGCAAGATTCTTTCAGGTGGCCTGCGCGGCGCTGTTGGCGCTCGTGCTGTCCGCGCCACCCGCGGGCGCCACCTCCCGGATCAAGGATCTCGCCAATATCGAGGGCGTGCGGCAGAACCAGCTGATCGGCTACGGCCTCGTCGTCGGCCTCAACGGCACCGGCGATACGCTCAACAACATCCCCTTCACCAAGCAATCGCTGCAGGCGATGCTGGAACGGATGGGCGTCAACATCCGCGGCGCCACCATCCGCACCGGCAACGTCGCCGCCGTGATGGTCACCGGCAACCTGCCGGCGTTCGGCACCCAGGGCACGCGGATGGACGTCACCGTCTCCGCGCTCGGCGACTCCAAGAACCTGCAGGGCGGCACCCTGCTCGTCACCCCCCTGCTCGGCGCCGACGGCAACGTCTATGCGGTGGCGCAGGGCTCGGTCGCGATCTGCGGGTTTCCAGGCCGAAGGCGAAGCCGCCAAGATCGTCCGCGGCGTGCCGACCGTCGGCCGCATCGCCAACGGCGCCATCATCGAGCGCGAGATCGAGTTCGCGCTGAACCGGCTGCCCAATGTGCGGCTGGCGCTGCGCAACGCCGATTTCACCACCGCCAAGCGCATCGCGGCCGCGGTCAACGATTATCTCGGCGTCAAGACCGCCGAGCCGATCGATCCCTCCACCGTGCAGCTTTCGATTCCGCAGGAATTCAAGGGCAACGTCGTCGCCTTCCTGACCGAGATCGAGCAGTTGCAGGTCGAGCCGGATCTGGCGGCCAAGATCGTGATCGACGAACGCTCCGGCATCATCGTGATGGGCCGCGACGTCCGCGTCGCCACGGTCGCGGTGGCGCAGGGCAATCTCACCGTCACGATTTCCGAAAGCCCGCAGGTCAGCCAGCCCAATCCGCTGTCGCGCGGACGAACCGTGGTGACGCCGCGCACCAGCGTCGGGGTCACCGAAGAAGGCAAGAAATTCGCGCTGGTGAAAGACGGCGTCTCGCTGCAGCAGCTGGTCGACGGCCTCAACGGGCTCGGCATCGGACCGCGCGACCTGATCGGCATCCTGCAGGCGATCAAGGCCGCGGGCGCGATCGAGGCCGACATCGAGGTGATGTGATGCAGACGAGCCCGATCAACCCGACCGCCGGCAGCATGCCCGCCAAGGCCACGATGCCGCTGTTCAACGGCCGGCCCGATCCCGCGTTTGCCGACGCGCTGAAGAAGGTCTCGCCGCAGGCGCAGGCCAAGGCCAAGGCGACCGCGACCGATTTCGAGGCGATGTTCCTCAATTCGATGTTTTCGCAGATGACCTCGGGCATCAAGGGCGAAGGCCCGTTCGGCGACACGCCGGGCACCGGCGTGTGGCGCTCGATGCTGACCGACCAATATTCGAAGTCCTTCGCCAAGGCCGGCGGCGTCGGAATCTCCAACGACGTCTATCGCACGCTGATCATGCAGCAGGCGGGCCGCACCAGCTAGCCGTCAAGGGAAACCCGGACATGAATCAGCATCCATTGCGGCGAGAAGCGCCCGCCCCGGCTCGTTCGGCCTCGACACAAGCCGATGTCCGCAAGCTCGCCGAAAACCTGATGGATGTCATGAGCGCGCTGCTCGGCGTCATCGAGCGCGAAACCGAACTGGTGCGCGCCGGCAAGCTGCGCGAGGCGATGACGTTCGAGCCGAACAAGACCGATCTGTCGCGCCGCTATGTCAACGCGGTCGGACAATTGAAAGCCAGCCAGCCATATCTGGCGCAGACGGCGCCCGAGCTTCTGACCACGCTGCATCGCCATCACGACACCTTCCGCGCCATGCTGCAGATCAATCTCACGGTGCTGGCAACCGCGCACGCGGTGTCCGAAGGAATCATCCGCGGCGTCAACGTCGAGATGCAAAAGAAGAGCAAGCCGCAGACCTACACCGCCGCCGGCCAGCAGACGGCGCCCAACCCGCGCCGCGCCGCCCCGATGTCGCTGAACCGTTCGCTCTGACCGGCGCCCGGCTTCGGCGTCGTGATTTTCGAAATTTTCCAGTTGCGAACGAGCAACCGGGTTAATCGCGCGCGATCCCCGGTGCGGCGCCTTGTCGTTTCCGTCCGCAAAAATTTGAATCAAAATGTCGCGCGCCGATGCACGCGGCGTTGACCGACATTGCTAACACCTCGTTGAGACACTATCGGCTAGATTGTCTTGCAAGAGGGGTTGGGGTTTGACTCGCGGGAGGCCAGGAGGCTGCCATGAGTATGGACTTCAGCATCAGACCGGTAGGGGCGCCGGTTGCAACACCTGTCGTCAGGCCGCAGCCTGACGCAGCGATGGACGCTATTCGAACGGAGCTGCCTGCTCCGAAGACACCGACTCCGCCCGACGCCTCAGCGGCGGTCAGCAGCAACCCGCAGGCGCCCGACGACCGCTCGCGTGACATCGTGATCGATCGCGCCGCGAACCAAATCGTGTATCGCGTCGTCGACAACCGGACCAGCCAGGTGGTCAGCCAGTATCCCGATGAGGTGCGCTTGCGCGCGCGGGCCTATCTGCGTTCGCTCGACGAGGCGAAGTGGCAAAAGGGGCAGATGAGACTGGACCAGAAGGCCTGACGCAGGCCCAGGGCGCCTTCAGGCGAAGCATGCCTCAGCCTGCGCTCGGGATCCCGCGGGAATGAGGTGCTGTCAGCGCCGCGTCACAGGCTTGTGCGGCAGCATCAGGCGCTCATCCCCTCAGCAGCTCCTCTTCCCGCCTGATGAGCTTCCGTATTTCCTTCAGCGAATTGTAAAGAGAGCCGCTCAATATCAGCTTGCTTGCGGTCTCGATGGGCGTTCTGAAGCTCGGCACTGCCTCGAGCAGATCCTTGACGAAGCCCATATAAAGGTCCTGGTATTTCGGTATATCGTTTTCCAGATACATCATCTGGACGCAGAGATAGAGCCGCTTCACCGGCGTATTCGCCGTCTCCGCGGTCAGGATGTCCTTCTCGCGCAGGATCGGCGCTTCGCCGTCGATCAGAAACGTCGTCCGCGTCTCCGAATTGGTGATGACGCTCTGCCCGATGATGATTCGCTCGAACGGCTTTAGTTCAACTCTCAGAGACATCGCTGCACTCCCTTGGGTTTCACCCGACGAGCGATTGAAAATCCTGCGTTCCCAGATACCGCCAATCGAGACAAGAAACTACATAAAAAAATGGCATTCGCGGCAACATATGCAGCGCGTGCCGCTGGCGGGCAACGCGCGTGCACAAACCAAAAATGCAACTTCAGCCGCGCAGCGACTTTCCTTCACGCAGCGCGGGTTCGCGCCGCGCCGAACCTGAGGACCGCGGCCACCAGCGCATCGAGATCACAGGTGTCGGTGCGGTGATTGACGATCGCCGCGCGTATCGCAAGCTGGCCGTCGAGCAGCGTGGTCGATGGCGCCGCGATCCCGGATTCCTGGATGTCGATGACGATATCGCCGTTGACCTGGTTGGCGTCGGCGGCGCGATAGCGAAAGCAGACGATATTGAGCTGGACCGGCGCCATCAGCTCCAGCCGCGGCTCGGCCAGGATCCGCGCTTCCAGATATCCTGATAGCGCGCAGGTGCGCGTGATGACCGCTCCAAGCTTTTCGGTGCCGTAGGTTTTCAGCGTGAACCAGGTCTTCAGCGCCCGGAAACCCCGCGACAGATCGGGGCCGAGGTCGCAAGGCCAGGGGGAGCTCGCAGCGAGCCCGCGGGTTTCCCGGCGCAGATACGCCGCCGGCGCCGCAAAGGTATCGCGATGCCGATCGCCGTCGCGAACGATCAGGAGACCGGCGTCATAGGGCACCTGTCCCCATTTGTGGAAATCGAGCGCGATCGAATCGGCATTTTCAATTCCCGCCAGCCGCGGCGCGACCGACGGCGAGAGAATCCCGAGCGCGCCAAAGGCGCCGTCGACATGAAACCAGAGTCCCTCTTCGCGGCACAGCGAGCTCAGCGCCCGGAGATCGTCGATGGCGCCGATATCCACCGTTCCGGCCGAGCCGACGACGAGGAAGGGTTTCAGGCCGGCGCTGCGGTCCAGCGCGATCCTGGCACGCAATGCTGCAACGTCGATGCGGTGCGATCGGTCGACCTCGATGCAGCGCAATGCATCGCTGCCGAAGCCTGCGATGTCCATCGCCCTGGTGATGCAGCCGTGCGCGGCCTTCGAGGTATAGGCCGTCAGCAACGCGCCGTCATCGCCAAGGCCCCGCTGCCGGACGGATCGTCCGGCCGCCGTCGTCCGCGCCACCAGCACCGCCATCAGATTGGCCATCGACGTGCCGGTGACGAAAATTCCGCTCGCTCGATCCGGGAAACCGAACAGCTGGCGCATCCATTCGACGATCTGACGTTCGACCTCGATCGGAATGTGATCGCGCCCGCCGAGATTGGCATTGAGTCCGGCCGCCAGCATTTCCGCCAGCATGCCGACCGGGGTGCCGCCGCCATGCACCCAACCCATGAAGCCCGGATGAACGTTGCCGGTCGCATAGGGAACGACGAAGTCGGCGAATTCCCGATAGACGTCGCCGAGATCGGATGGTTGACGCGGAATCCCGGCGCGAAACCGCGCGCGGACATCATCCGGGATCGGCTGCCAGACCGGCCGGTCCCTGATGTTGGCGGCGTAGTCGATCATGTCATCGAGCATGCGATGGCCGAGCGCGCGGATGTCGTCCCAGTTCTTCGGATCGAGCGTCTCGCTCGATTCGGTCCGCAGCGGCGCCTCTCGCAACGCCCTGGTCACGCCGCGTGCTCCCGCGCCTTTCGGGCGCGGCCGTACAGCATCGCCGCGAACGCCTCGAATATCTTGCGCATTTGCGGAGGCTTGTAGGGAAACACCTCCGGCGAATCCATGTTGTGCACAACGGCGGTATTGTCCGCCTCGAAGATCAACAGATCTCCACGCTTGTTTTCCGCGCAATCGACCGTGAAGTAGTCGAGACCGATCCGCTCGGCCATGCCGGCGAGCGCGGTCGCGTGGCGGCGCGCGAAACCGATGTCGAAGGTGCGCATGAAGGTTTCTTCTTCGAGACGCTTGGCTGCGCTGCCGGACATCCCGGCGTTGAGATACCAGATGTCCCAGCGATCGGCGATCGCCATGTGGCAGGCGTAGGGCCGGCCGTCGACGAAGACAACACGGTACTTGCGGAACAGGCCGTCTTCGTTGGCATAGTCGACGAAGCGCGAGACGAAGAATTCCTGTTCCGGCCGTTCCGCAAGATATCGGACGATCTCCGCGCGATCATCGATTTTGGCAAGCCCGACGCCCGCATGCGAGCCGCGCGGCCGCACGATGACGGGAAACTCCAGCTCGGCCGCGATGTCCGCGGGAGAAAGATTGGATTGCGCCACGCCGGATAGTTGCGCACGCGTCGCGCCGATCGTCGCCGGAATATCGAGACCTTCGATACCCTGAAGCAGACGATGCAGCTTGTCGCGATCCAGATTGCACACGAGCCGCGGCGGATTCAGCATCGGCCGCGGCCAGCGCGGCGCCATCTCGTCGATGATGCCGAGCGCACCGCGGCATTCCTCGGAATCGGAAGCGATCACGATCGCGACGTCATGATCGGGCAGCGGCGACGGCAACCCGACGCCGGGAATGACATAAAGCGTCAGCAACTCGATCCCGGACTCTTCGAGCAAAAACTCGATCGGCGTATTGCCGCCCATGTCGATCGCGGCCGCAAGCGCCAGCACCCGCAGTCCCGGCTGCGCCGTCGAACACGGAGACCGATACAAGCTGTGAAAGGCGAGCGCTTCATCCTGGATCAAAAGGCCGGTCTGCTTTTCGCCAAGCAGCTGCGCGATCAGCGACAGATCCAACGCCACGCCCGCCTCCGCCGTCCCGTCGGCCACCTGACCCATCAAGCTCTGCCACAGGGGACGCAGATCGGCCCCCTCGAACGCCATCCTTGTGAGTTTGGCAAACCCGATGCGATCCGCGGCCGCTGCAGGAACGGTACGGTTCGGCTCGTTGGATTCAGCTATCATGCGCCCTCGCCGGAATTATTCGTTCGTTTGCATGTCCGAGCGTCAACGCGATTGATGGCGAGGTGTGAGCTCGCCGCCACTGCTCGACATGACAGGATCTTTCGGCCGGCGCGAGCACCATCAAATGCTGTCGGACGGTATTGTGGGCCCCTCGGCGAGGGTACATCGTGGCTTTCTGTTTCAAAACGGTAGATTGGTTTGGTTAACGAGACCTTAACTGCCGGGTGCGCGGCGGTGAACAGCGCAGGAGCTGTAAGACGCCCGGGTGAACCCGGATCAGAAGGCCTGATCGCCTGACGATGTGAAGTCCGGCTGCCGTCAGACGAGATCGGCATAGGCCGTGTTGAGCACGGTGGCGCCCGTCGCCGGATTCGTGACGACCGTCTTGATCTGCGCGTGGCCGACTTTCTTCAGCAGAAACTTGGTGTCGCCGATCCTGAAGGAGTTATCCTTGATCAGCACGTCCTGATATTTAACCGGGCCGTTGCCGCTCTGGTATTGCACCTTGGCGTGAAACCCGTGAACATCCGAGATCGAGAACGAAAACTTCTCGCCAGTCGAATACACCCCTTTCCAGGTGCCGTCATATAATGTGGGATCGACGGGGACGTAAGCCGTGTGCGACGGCACTGGCGCCGTCTTGTAGCTGTTGCTGAGAATGCTGAAAAAGTCCGCCACGGAGTGATACCCGGCTCAATTCGCGAGGCTGTTCAGGCGCGCCCGCCCAAACCGGCCGCGATGTTGCGGTTGATCTCGATCAGCGGTTTGAAATGATCGCGCTGCGGGCTGATCTGCAACGCAGCGGTATGGGACAGCACGAAGATGCCGATATTTGCGATGTTCTGCCGCACTTCCAGCGGCTGCGGGTTCTCGTCACGCCGAGCTTCGCTGAGAAAGATCGTCCAGAGCTTACGGTTGAACATCAGCGCTTCGGACGCCTGCTCAAACGTCGCGTCGGCGTTGGTCATGACGGCTTGCAACTTGTTGGCCGCCATCAACAAAGCCTGGGCTTCAATGTCACGGGGGGACGCGGTGGTGTTCGCAACGCGGGCGTAGGCTTGAGCGGCAGCACTAGACATTCGTCACCTCGGCAGCCCCTTTTCCCGTCACGCTTCCGGATTCCTTCGGTGGACCGTAAAGGGGGCTACTTAAAATTAACTTACTAGCGGCCTCGATTTGCTTGCGGAATCTACGGAGCTCCCGCGCAGATCCATGGCGAGACCCATGCTTCCCGCGAAGGATCTCCCGCGATCAGGGGCGTGGTTCGCGTCCGAAATGCCTGCGCGCGATCGACCGGCTTCGGGGAAACCGCCCTGATCGGCTTAAGGTATCGTTAACCATGTTCGCTAAGCAGCTGTTAACCACATTTTAAAAGCTTTTGTTCATATCTTCCTTTGGCTGAAAACAGGTAGCGCGTTGGCCCTAACCGGCCGCCTGCGATGCACACTTAAGGAAGGCGTTCAAAATGTCCGATATCGTCCTTACCGCGGCAGTCCGCCAGAATCTGCTCTCCTTGCAGGATACCGCCAGCCTGCTTTCAACCACGCAGACCCGCCTTGCCACCGGCAAGAAGGTCAACAGCGCGCTCGACAATCCGACCAACTTCTTCACCGCCGCCGGCCTCGATGCCCGCGCCAGCGACATCAGCAACCTGCTCGACAGCATCGGTAACGGCGTGCAGGTTCTGCAGGCGGCCGACACCGGCATTACCTCGCTGCAGAAGCTGATCGATACCGCCAAGTCGATCGCCAACCAGGCGTTGCAGCAGCCGTCGGGCTACAGCACGAAGTCCAGCATCCAGTTCACCGGGACGGGCGTCCCCAGCGGGCCCGGTGTAGCGACTTCCGCCGACCTCACGACCAGCAAGCTCAACGGCGGGGTTTACACCTTCACAAATTCCGCCGGCACCGCGGTCACGATCACCGTCGGCACCGCGCCTTCGGCTTTCAATCCGGTGACCAAGACGGCGCAGGTTCAGTCACTGGACCAATTCAACCAGGCGCTGGCGATTGCGGGAGTGAACCTCTCAACGGTGATCAGCGGCACTGACAGTCTGACCTTCACCTCGACCAACGACGGCGCGGGTCAGGTGATCACCGGGACCGCGGCTCCGGCCGCTCCCGCCGCGCTCGACGCGATCAATATCAGCGGCAACGCCGCTGGTGGCGGTGCCGGCGGTGCGGTCGTTGCGGCAGTGCCCGACCCGGTGTCGCAAACCGCTCGTGCGACCCTCGTCAGCCAGTACAACCAGATCATCCAGCAGCTCACCACCACGGCGCAGGACGCGTCCTTCAACGGCATCAACCTGCTGGACGGCAACTCGCTGAAGATGATCTTCGACGAAACCGGCAAATCGACCCTGACGATCGCGGGCGTGACCTTCAATCCGCAAGGTCTCGGCCTGGCTTCGCTCACCGCCGGCACCGACTTCACGGACAACGTCCTGACCGGCAAGGTTCTGACGGCGCTCAACACCGCCAGCATCACGCTGCGGTCGCAGGCCTCGGCTTTCGGCGCCAACCTGTCGATCGTGCAGATCCGCCAGGATTTCTCGAAGAAGCTGATCAACGTGCTGCAGACCGGTTCGTCCGCCCTGACGCTCGCCGACTCCAACGAGGAAGCCGCCAACAGCCAGGCGCTGTCGACCCGCCAGTCGATCGCAGTATCCGCGCTGTCGCTCGCCAACCAGTCGCAGCAGAGCGTTCTTCAGCTCCTGCGCTGATTTCATCGACGCTGGTTTCAGCGACGATTCAGCCAGGACAGTTACGGCGGCGGGGCTTTGCCTCGCCGTTTTTTTCAACATCCCTCTTCGCAAAAAAACTTCTTTGAGAGCAGCGACGGCCGCGGGATCGTGTCCGCGTGGGATGCTGTGCCGGTCGATACGGCAGAAAAAAACGGCGGGGCCAAAGCCCCGCCGTTCTGGTTTGTCGAAAATTTCGCCGAGATCAGCGCAGGAGCTGGAGAACGCTCTGCTGCGACTGGTTGGCGAGCGACAGCGCGGAGGTCGCGATCGACTGGCGGGTCGACAGCGCCTGGCTGTTGGCCGCTTCCTCATTGGTGTCGGCGAGCGTCAAGGCGGACGAACCGGTCTGCAGCACGTTGATGATGTTCTTGTTGAAGTCCTGGCGGATCTGCACGATCGACAGGTTGGCGCCGAAGGCCGAGGCCTGCGACCGCAGCGTGATGCTGGCGGTGTTGAGCGCCGTCAGAACGCTGTTGGTCACGGCGTTGTCGATGAAGTCAGTGCCGGCGGTGAGCGCCTTCAAGCCGAGACCGGCCGGATTGAAGGTCACGCCCGCGATCGTCACCGTCGATTTGCCGGTTTCGTCGAACACCAGCTTCAGGGAATCGCCGTTCAGCAGGTTGATGCCGTTGAAGGACGCGTCCTGCGCCGTGGTGGTGATCTGCGTAATGATCTGGTTGTACTGGCTGACCAGCGACGAGCGCGTGGCCTGCGATACCGCGTCGGCGACCGCAGCGGTAACCGCGCCGAAGGTTGCCGTTCCCGAAACGTCCACCGAGGTGGAGGAACCGGCCGGCGGAGCGGCATAGGTGCCTGTGGCGGTGATGGTCTGGGAGGCGGCATCGTTGGTTGACGTGAAGGTGATCGAGCCGTTGGCGTTGAAGCTTGCCTGCAGCTGAACGCCCGCCGCCGAAAGCGCGGTGTTGAGGCTGTCGATCGAGTTGACGTTGCCGGCACCGGCGACGTTGCTGAGGGTCAGCGTGGTGGTGGCTGTTGCCGACGTCTTGAAGATCAGCGTCTTGCCCTGCAGCGAGCCGGCGCCGCCGTTGGTCAGGTCGGTTGCGGTGCCCGCGCTGGCCGGCGTGCCGATCGGTGACGTTGGCTTTCGACGTGTAGCCCGAGGGCTGCTGCAGCACCTGGTTGGCGATCGACTTGGCGGTATCGACCAGCTTGGACAGCGAGGTGAGGCCGGTGTTGGCGGCCTGCAGAACCTGCACGCCGTTGCCGATGCTGTCGAGCAGATTGCTGATGTCGCTGGCGCGGGCATCGAGGCCGGCGGCGGTGAAGAAGTTGGTCGGATTGTCGAGCGCGCTGTTGACCTTCTTGCCGGTGGCGAGACGGCCCTGCGTGGTCGCGAGCAGGTCAGCGGTGCCCTGCAGGGAGAGCAGGTTCTGGCGGACCGCGGCAGTGAGGGTAATGTTGGACAAAGACATGTGAACGACCTTTCTGGTGTAACTCAACAGTCGGCCTTCTTGGCCGGACACGGGGAAACTCTAGGAATCATATGGTCAACAAAATATGAATTGGCCCGGGAGACGTCCCGGTCCCGTCCGGCCTCGAAAAATTATGGTTAAAAGCGAGTAAAAGATTGTTCGAAAGGTTAAGCAAACTTCAACAGCGCTGCGGCGCCATACCGGATTGAAAAGACAGACACAAAAAAACGGCGGGGCCGAAGCCCCGCCGTTCTGGTTTGTCGGAAGTTTCGCCGGGATCAGCGCAGGAGCTGGAGCACGCTCTGCTGCGACTGGTTGGCGAGCGACAGCGCGGAGGTCGCGATCGACTGGCGGGTCGACAGCGCCTGGCTGTTGGCCGCTTCCTCGTTGGAGTCGGCCAGCGTCAGCGCGGACGAACCGGTCTGCAGCACGTTGATCAGGTTCTTGTTGAAGTCCTGGCGGATCTGCACGATCGACAGGTTGGCGCCGAAGGCCGACGCCTGCGACCGCAGCGTGATGCTGGCGGTGTTGAGCGCCGTCAGAACGCTGTTGGTCGTATTGTTGTCGAGGAAGTCGGTGCCGGCGGTGAGCGCCTTCAGGCCGAGACCGGCCGGGTTGAAGGTCACGCCCGTAATCGTCGAGGTCGACTTGCCGGTTTCGTCGAACACCAGCTTCAGCGAATCGCCGTTCAGCAGGTTGATGCCGTTGAAGGACGCGTCCTGCGCCGTGGTGGTGATCTGCGTGACGATCTGGTTGTACTGGGTGACCAGCGACGCGCGCGTCGCCTGCGATACCGTGTCGGCGGTCGGCCCGGCAACAGCGCCGAAAGTCACGGTACCACCGCCGGTGTTGGTGTAGGTGATGGCGCCGACGGTGGACGAGGCGAAGTCGTTGGTCGTGGTGATGACGAGATGGTTGGAGCTGTCCAGGCTGGCGGTGAGGTTGTTGGCCGCCAACGCGGTGTTCAACTGATCGAGAGATTCGTTGGCGGTGAAGGTAATGTTGGTGGCCGTTCCACCGCCGGTCGAGGCGATCTGCAGCACATCAGTTGCTTTAATATGGACGCCGTCGACAAGATTGGCCGCGCTGCCGACAACCGTCGTCGATGTCGACGACGACTTGGCGGAATAACCGAGGGGCTGCTGCAGCACCTGGTTGGCGATCGACTTGGCGGTATCGACCAGCTTCGACAGCGAGGTGATGCCGGTGTTGGCGGCCTGCAGAACCTGCACGCCGTTGCCGATGCTGTCGAGCAGGTTGCTGATGTCGCTGGCGCGGGAGTCGAGGCCGGCGGCGGTGAAGAAGTTGGTCGGATTGTCGAGCGCGCTGTTGACCTTCTTGCCGGTGGCGAGACGGCCCTGCGTGGTGGCGAGCAGGTCAGCGGTGCCCTGCAAAGAGAGCAGGTTCTGGCGGACTGCGGCGGAGAGGGTAATGTTGGACAAAGACATGGGAACAACCTTTCTGGCGTTACGCAACTGTCGGCCTTCTTGGCCGGACACCGGACCCTAGGAAGCAAATGATCAACGAGAACTGAATCCGCCCTGGGGGATGCCTCGATCCCGGCCGGCTTTAAAAATCATGCTTTAAAAAGGCTGAAGACCATTCGGAGGACTTGACGCGATCGGCGGTGTCGCGCCGGGAGCGATCGCCGCGAGATCACGTCCGCGTGGGACGGTATGACGATTTGACAGGTCAAATAAAAAACGGCGGGGCCGAAGCCCCGCCGTTCTGGTTTGTCGGAAGTTTCGCCGGGATCAGCGCAGCAGCTGGAGAACGCTCTGCTGCGACTGGTTGGCGAGCGACAGCGCGGAGGTCGCGATCGACTGGCGGGTCGACAGCGCCTGGCTGTTGGCCGCTTCCTCGTTGGAGTCGGCCAGCGTCAAAGCGGACGAACCGGTCTGCAGCACGTTGATCAGGTTCTTGTTGAAGTCCTGGCGGATCTGCACGATCGACAGGTTGGCGCCGAAGGCCGACGCCTGCGACCGCAGCGTGATGCTGGCGGTGTTGAGCGCCGTCAGAACGGTGTTGGTCGCATTGTTGTCGACGAAGTCGGTGCCGGCGGTGAGCGCCTTCAGGCCGAGACCGGCCGGATTGAAGGTCACGCCCGTGATCGTCGAGGTCGACTTGCCGGTTTCGTCGAACACCAGCTTCAGCGAATCGCCGTTCAGCAGGTTGATGCCGTTGAAGGACGCGTCCTGCGCCGTGGTGGTGATCTGCGTGACGATCTGGTTGTACTGGGTGACCAGCGACGCGCGCGTGGCCTGCGACACCGCATCGGCGACGGCCGCATTGACGGTGCCAACGGTGGCAGTCGTTGTGCCCGAGATATCGACGCCAGCGCCGGCAGGTGCGGTGCCGGTTTTGGTGATTGTCTGGCTCGCGGCGTCGTTGGTCGAGGTGAACGTCACCGTATCTGCCGTCGCAGAGACTGCGGCATTTACGGTAATGTTGTTCGAAGCCAAGACGCTGTTGAGCTGGTCGAGCGTACTGACCGTCGCGGTGCCGGCACCCGTCGCAAAGACCGCACCGATCGTCACCGCGAGCGTGCTGGTGCTCGTTTTGAAGGTGATAACCGAACCGGCCAATTTGCCGGCGTTGAGGTTCGCGGCCGTGAGGACGGCGCTGGCTCCTGCGCCGGTGCCGGTAACGTCAACATTGGCCTTTGTGGAATAACCGAGGGGCTGCTGCAGCACCTGGTTGGCGATCGACTTGGCGGTATCGACCAGCTTCGACAGCGAGGTGATGCCGGTGTTGGCGGCCTGCAGAACCTGCACGCCGTTGCCGATGCTGTCGAGCAGGTTGCTGATGTCGCTGGCGCGGGCATCGAGGCCGGCGGCGGTGAAGAAGTTGGTCGGATTGTCGAGCGCGCTGTTGACCTTCTTGCCGGTGGCGAGACGGCCCTGCGTGGTGGCGAGCAGGTCAGCGGTGCCCTGCAAAGAGAGCAGGTTCTGGCGGACTGCGGCGGAGAGGGTGATGTTGGACAAAGACATGGGAACAACCTTTCTGGCGTTACGCAACTGTCGGCCTTCTTGGCCGAACGCCAAAACCCTGAAAGCATACGGTCAACAAAAACTGAATCGGCCCTGGGGGATGCCTCCGATCCCGGCCGGCTTTAAAAATCATGCTTTAAAAAGGATGAAGATTGTTCGGTAGGGTTAAGCAGACGTCAACAGCGCTGCGGTGCTGCGCCGCGCAGACACGGCAGAAAAAAACGGCGGGGCCGAAGCCCCGCCGTTCTGGTTTGTCGGAAGTTTCGCCGGGATCAGCGCAGCAGCTGGAGCACGCTCTGCTGCGACTGGTTGGCGAGCGACAGCGCGGACGTCGCGATCGACTGGCGGGTCGACAGCGCCTGGCTGTTGGCCGCTTCCTCGTTGAAGTCGGCCAGCGTCAAAGCGGACGAACCGGTCTGCAGCACGTTGATCAGGTTCTTGTTGAAGTCCTGGCGGATCTGCACGATCGACAGGTTGGCGCCGAAGGCCGAGGCCTGCGAACGCAGCGTGATGCTGGCGTTGTTGAGGTTCGTCAGAACGGTGTTGGTCGTATTGTTGTCGACGAAGTCGGTGCCGGCGGTGAGCGCCTTCAGGCCGAGACCGGCCGGGTTGAAGGTCACGCCCGTAATCGTCGAGGTCGACTTGCCGGTTTCGTCGAACACCAGCTTCAGCGAATCGCCGTTCAGCAGGTTGATGCCGTTGAACGACGCGTCCTGCGCCGTGGTGGTGATCTGCGTGACGATCTGGTTGTACTGGGTGACCAGCGACGCGCGCGTGGCCTGCGACACCGCATCGGCGACGGCCGCATTGACGGTGCCAACGGTGGCAGTCGTTGTGCCCGAGATATCGACGCCAGCGCCGGCAGGTGCGGAGCCGGTTTTGGTGATTGTCTGGCTCGCGGCGTCGTTGGTCGAGGTGAACGTCACCGTATCTGCCGTCGCAGAGACTGCGGCATTTACGGTAATGTTGTTCGAAGCCAAGACGCTGTTGAGCTGGTCGAGCGTACTGACCGTCGCGGTGCCGGCACCCGTCGCAAAGACCGCACCGAACGTCACCGCGAGCGTGCTGGTGCTCGTTTTGAAGGTGATAACCGAACCGGCCAATTTGCCGGCGTTGAGGTTCGCGGCCGTGAGGACGGCGCTGGCTCCTGCGCCGGTGCCGGTAACGTCAACATTGGCCTTTGTGGAATAACCGAGGGGCTGCTGCAGCACCTGGTTGGCGATCGACTTGGCGGTATCGACCAGCTTCGACAGCGAGGTGATGCCGGTGTTGGCGGCCTGCAGAACCTGCACGCCGTTGCCGATGCTGTCGAGCAGGTTGCTGATGTCGCTGGCGCGGGAGTCGAGGCCGGCGGCGGTGAAGTAGTTGGTCGGATTGTCGAGCGCGCTGTTGACCTTCTTGCCGGTGGCGAGACGGCCCTGCGTGGTGGCGAGCAGGTCAGCAGTGCCCTGCAGAGAGAGCAGGTTCTGGCGGACTGCGGCGGAGAGGGTAATGTTGGACAAAGACATGGGGTAACCTTTCTGGCGTTACGCAACTGTCGGCCTTCTTGGCCGCACACCGGACCCTAGGAAGCAAATGATCAACGAGAACTGAATCGGCCTTGGGGGATGCCTCGATCCCGACCGGCTTCCAAACTCATGCTTGAAAAAGGCTGAAGATTATTCGGAGGACTTGACGCGATCGGCGAAGCCGCGCCAGCCATTGACCGCGTTAAGGATAATGCCGCACTCACCAAGCCGGAAAATCGTGGTAAACGGCGGCGAAGGGTACGGTGGTCTGCAATTGCTCGACCCCGCCGGCGCGCTCGCTCGCAGCGTATGGCAACGTCACCGCCGGGCCGCACGCCTGCGGCGGCGGCAGCTCAGGTCGGGAGTTGGCTGGAGAGCCGGAACTATCCGACCGGCAGGTACTTCACGAGCGTCAACTGCGAGAGCATCGACGTCGTTTGATACGACGCCTGCAGTCTGGTCTGGAGCGCGAGAATTTCGGTCGCGACCTGATCGGAGGAGATGGTTTCGGTCTGATCGACCAAATTCTGCAGCGTGAGCTGGGCCTGGCTTTGCCGCGCCGACACGTCTTTCATCGCGACCTGCGCGGTGGCGAGATCCGTCTCGATGTCCGCGACGCTCTGTTGTCTCCCTTGCGGCGTCAGGCTTGTCGCCACACGCTGGTTGAGGGCGCTCACCAGCGCGGTCGCATTGGGACTCGTGGGCGAAGTCGTGACGGCGGCGAAGGCCGCGACGGACTGCAGGGCGGAACGGATGGCTTGCTCGTTGGCGCGCACGCCGTACTGAATCATCGCGGTCTGATCGACCCGCGCGGTCGACGACGCGCGGGCCGGGCCGCTGCCGGCTTCGCCGGTGTACCACGCCAGCGTGTTCGCCGCACCGCTGACCAGCGTCGTCGCCGCGTTCAACGGCGTTCCTCCGACCCGAAGCGGCGGCTGGATCGCAGTCACGGTGGGCCCGAAGCCGAGCGCCGCGAACGCCGCAGCGTTCGAACTCGTGACGGTGAGGCTCGCGGCGTTATCGGTATGCAGCGTGATCACGCCACCGCTGACCGTCGAGGGGATCGAGGTGCCGGTGATCGAGTCGATCTTCGAGAGCAGCGTCTGGACGCTGTCGGTGACGTTGAGCTGGTTGCCGGTCGCCCCCGCGGCGACAAATGTGAGGGGCGTGCCGTTGACGGTGATGGTGTCGCCTATCGCGAAATTCGTGGCCAGCGAATCCGTTCCCGCGGCGCCGGACAGCAGCGTCGCTCCGGTGATGGGCGCCGGGACCGCGGCCTTGTTGTTGACCACGCTTCCGGTGGCCGTACTGTCGGAATTGAAAAAATTGTCCGAAGCCGCCATCGCCGAGGCGGCGACCAGCGCGGTGTTGGCAAGCGTACCGATCGCGCTATTGAGCGCGGCTTTGAGATTGGCGGCCGTCGCAGTGGGCGTGGCGCCGATCGCGAAGCTTCCGGCCGGCGGCGGCGTCGAAGACGAGGCGGTCAGTTGTATCGCTTCCGTCGTGCCGTCCGGCAGGTTGAAGGTGAAGGTGACCTGGTCGCCGTTGTTGGGATTGGTCGCGCCGAGGTCGACCGAGACCGCCGGCGGCGATCCGCCCGGGCCGGTGACGGTCGCGCCGGTCAACGAGGAGGTGACCGCATTGAGCTTGAAGCCGAACGGCGAGCCCGCGACATCTTCCGCGACCGATACCGAGGTGGGAATGGGTGAAGATATGACGAGCCGCCCCAGGCCGCCGGCGCCGAGATCAGCCTGGTTGCGCTCGGCAATCAGCTGCTTCAGTCCGGCCAGGGCGCCTTTTCCATTGAGGATGTCGTCCACCGACGCGACCGACGGCGTGTCGATGGCGCTCCCGGAAAACAGGTAGCGATCGCCGGCCTGCGTATTGAGAATTTCGAGCATCGACTGCAACTGCAACAGCGCGGTCTGCTGGCCGACGGTCTGTCCGGAGCCGTTCACGAGCGCGCCGCCGCTGCCGGCCGCCGACTTCACCTGCGTCGCGATCTGGTTGAACGACTGCAACGCCGTGCTGGCGGTGTCGATCGTGGTGTTGATGCTGGTCATCGTCGTCGTGAACGCGGACAGATTTGACAGCTGCGCGCGCGCGAAGATTGCAAAACCCTCGTTGACGCCCATCCCCGAATAGACCGTCGACTTCTTGCCGCTCGCGAGCTGTGTCTGGAGCTCGTCGAGCTGACTCTTGAGATCCAGCACCGATTGCCCCAGGAGGGAGCTAGCGTAGCTTATGCCGTTGATCGCCATCTGGACCGCCCTACAACTGGATCTGCATCAAGGTCTGCATCATGGTCTGCACGACCGACATCACATGAGCGTTGGCCGCGTAGGTGTTCTGAAGCGCGATCAGGCTTGACATTTCGGCATCGATGTTGACGCCGGATGTGGAGTTGAATTTCTGCTGCAGCGTGTTGACCACGACATCCTGGCCTTGCGCAAGCTGTTGCGCGGACGCCGCCGCATTCGACTGCAGACTGAGGAATTGCTGCAGATAATTCGGCAGCGTTCCCTTGAGCGGCGACGTCCTCGAGCCGAGGCCGGTCTGCGGCGAGTAGGTAAACGACCCCGACGTCAGCTGTGTGTAGAGAAAATCCGAGCGCGTGGTGTCTCCGGCCGTCGTCAACGGCGAGGTGTTGTAGACGATGAACTTCGAGGGATCGCTGACCAGCGCGGCATTGACCGTGATGCGCCCAGCGAATCCGGTCTGCTGCACGCCGCGGCCGGTGATCACGCCGGTATAGAGCGTGCTGCCGTCGGTGAACACCGGCAGGTGCAGATTGCCGTTCGCCACCGCCGACGTCGTGACCGTGGTCGATGCCGCGTTGACGCTCACCGCTCCCGCGCCGTTGTCGAGAACCCGCAACGTCGAGCCCGACGGATTGGAGAATTGAAGGTTCGTGTTGCCGACCGCCGCGGCAAGCTGCGAAACGATCGAAGCCATCCCGCCCTGGAAGTTGACGCCGATCACCTTGTCATTGGCACTGGCGGCCGTATTGGGCAGCGGCAGCGCGGTCGGGTCATCGACGCGCACGATCGTAATCTGATGCGGGGTATTGGTTGCCGTGTCGGTGTATGTCAGATTGATCGAATTTCCCGGCAGCACGCTCGACAGATCGACATCGAACCCCGACTGGCTGCCCGAGGTCACTGCCGTGCCGGCCGTGGTGTCGTCCGACAGCGCGCTGGCCAGCGACGCGGCCAGCTGATCGAGCTGGGTTTGCGCCTGCACCAGGGTATTGTCCCGCAATTTCAGGTCGGCGCCGATACGGCCCGACCCGATCGAGTTGGTCGCGATCAGATCGACGTTCGCCCCGTTCGGGAATGTCAGCGTCAGCGTGCCGGCCCCGGACAGCGCCGGATTGCTGTTCCATAGCGAGCTGGCGTTGAGCGTGCCTTGCCCGCTGAAGGACAACACGGAGGCCTGGATGCCGACGAGCTGGAGGCCGGACGTCGTGTAAACCGTCGCCACGTTGGCGTTGTCCGTGACGACCCGGATGCCCATCAACTTCGAGAGATCGTTGATGGCGTTGTCGCGCTGATCCATCAGCGTTGCGGCAGTGTTGTCGTTTGCGGGAAGGCTCTGGAGCTGCGAATTGAGTTTCGCAATCTGCGCCAGGTCGTTATTGGCCTGAGTGACAGAAACCCCGATGTCCTGCTCCGCGTTCGAACGCAGCTGCTGAACCCCCTGCGTCGTGGTATTCAATTGCTGCGCCAGCGATTGCGCCGTCGCCAGGGCCAGGGATCGCGCGGACGAGGCGCCCGAATTCGCCGACAGCGCCTGCAATGCCGCGGTAAAATTGTTGTAGGCCGTCTCGAGCGTTCCGGTGCCGCCCGGCGTCCCATAGAGGCTTTGCAGCTGGCCAAGCACATTTGACATCTGGTCGGCGTAGGCGCCGCCGGACGTTTCGGTGCGCAATTGGGATTGCAGGTACAGGTTGATCTGGCGATTCACGCCGACGTCGCGGACGCTCGCTCCGGAATCCGAGCTGGTGCCCGCGATTTCGATCTGATCGAGCGTTCGGGTGACGTAGCCCGGTGTCTGCGCGTTGGCGACGTTCGATGATACGATCGACAGCGCGGCCTGGTTCGTGCTCAAACCTGCCATTACCGTCGAAAGGGCCGAACTTAAACTCATGGTGGTTCCGCCTGATTTTACTTTACACTGCTACTGTCGGTGCGCTCACCGCAGCACGTTCAAGAGATCCTGAACCATGGTTTGCGCCGTGGTGATCACCTTGGTGTTGGCGGAGTAGGCCTGCTGGGTCACAATCAGCTTGGTGAATTCGTCGGCGATATCCGTGTTCGAATTTTCGACCGACGATCCGCTGATTGAGCCCGTCGCGCCGGCGATGGCCACACCCGATAGATCGGTCGCGGCATAGGCGCCGCCGTCGAGGGCTTTCAGGTAGTTGGTACCGTTGAAGTGGGACAGCGAGACGGCCGCGAGATCGAGATTCTGACCGTTGGAAAACGTTCCGACCACGAGCCCGCTGTTGTTGACGGCGACCGACTGCAGTTGTCCGGCGGCGTAGCCGTCCTGCTGGACCTGATTGATGGTCGCGGTGCCGCCGTTGCTGGCGTATTGGGTGAGGCCGCCCGCGCCGAAATTGAACGTGAGATTGCCGAGCGACTGGTTGTTGACCGCAACGTTCGAGAGCACGATGCTCGATCCCGAGGGGCTGACCAGCGCTCCGTTGGTACCGAAGACAAAGTTGGTCCCGGCGTTGATCCACGCGGTTTGCGTACCCGTCGCGGTCGAGTTGGCCTGATAGAACAGGTTCCAGGTATCGGTGTGCCCAACGCCAAGCGTTGCGCTGTCCGTCTTGGCCCATCGCAGTTGCAGGTTGATCGGCGTTCCCGTGGCGTCGTAGGCCGTCACCGCGCCGCCGCTGATGGATTCGTTCGTGAAAACCGTCTGATCGCTGCCGATGACGACACCGGCGCCCACGGTGCCACCACCGCCGCGGACCGCAGTCACGGTAGCGGGGAAACCGAGCGCGCCCAATGCCGACGCGTTCGAACTCGTGACCGTCAGGTTCTGGGTTGTACCGGTATGCAGCGTGATCGCGCCGCCGCTGACGGTCGAGGGGTTTGCGGTGCCGGTGATCGAATCGATCTTGGCCAGCAGCGTCGTGACATTGTCGGTGATGTTGAGCTGGTTGCCGACTGCGCCGGCGGCGACGAATGTGACGACCGTGCCGTCGACGGTGATGGTGTCGCCGACGCCGAAATTCGCCGTCAGCGAATCCGTGCCCGGGGCGCCGGACAACGTCGTCGCGCCGGTGATGGGCGCCGGGACCGCGGCCTTGTTGTTGACCGCGCTTCCGGTGACGGTGGCGTCGGAGAAGGGCGTGGCCGGCGTGCCGATGACCTGCGGATTGAAGCCGGGGGTGAAGTCAGCCGGATTCAAGCCGCCCAGAGCCACCAGCGTGCCCGTGGAGGCGGTGGAACCCGCCACCGTCGACGGCTTGGTTGGAAGGTTGGCGGCATATGTAATCTTGGTCGTCGCCTGCGCCGGGATGAAATTGTTCTGAAACTGCAGGACCTGTGGCACGTTTCCAATCGGGTTGCCGGTCTTCGGGTCGACGGTCACGCCCAGCAGGTAGTATCCGGCGCCGTTGACGAGGTTGCCGTTGGCATTGAGCTGGAAATCGCCGCGGCGCGTGTAGTCGGTCACCCCGTCGAACACGGGCGCGTTATCGGTAACGCCGATCGGCTTCTGCACGTTGAAAAAGCCCACGCCGCTGATCGCCATATTGGTCGCTACGGCAGTCGCGGAGACCGTGCCCTGGGTAGTGATCGAGGCTTGCGCGTGGGCCGTGACGCCGCCGGCCATCTGCTGGTCGGGCGTCGTGCTTTGCGGAACGAGATCCTCGAACTTGGTGCCGATCCCCTTGTAGCCAATGGTCGACGCGTTCGCGATGTTGCCGGAAATGTTCTGGAGCGCGAAGGACTGCGCCTGCAAGCCCGACACGGAAGTATTGAGAGCGTCGAAGATACCCATAACATCGTCTCCAAATTCGATCCCGGCGGCCAGCCGATCTGCAAAACCATGGCCTCAATCGAAGGAGACTGTCGCAAGCGTTATGCCAAAATAGAAAATCTATTTATTTCAATGACTTGAATGAAAATGCCCCGGTCCGAAGACCGGGGCACAATTGCCGGGCGGGCAACAATTGCCGGGCCAGGGCATGATCCGGAAAAGTGGGAACCGGTTTTCCGAAGAGATCATGCCCAAGCAAAAAAATGGCTTCAGGTCGCCGACGCGGAAGCCGGATGAAAGACCAGCGCAAAGCCGTCGATGCAGTAGCGCAGGCCGGTCGGCTTCGGCCCGTCGTCGAAGACGTGGCCGAGATGGCCGCCGCAGCGGCGGCAGTGAACCTCGGTGCGCAGCATTCCAAAGGTGCGGTCTTCGGTCTTGCCGACGGCGTTTTCCAGCGGCTGATAAAAACTCGGCCAGCCGGTGCCGCTTTCGAATTTGGTCTCCGAAGAAAACAGCGGCAGGTCGCAGCCGGCGCAGGCGAAGATACCCTTGCGATGCTCCTTGAGCAGCGGGCTCGAGCCCGGGCGCTCGGTGCCCTGCTTGCGCAGGATCTCGTATTGCTGCGGCGTCAGCTGCGCGCGCCATTCCGCATCGGTCTTTTCGATCTCGAATTTCTCCGCGGCGTGCGCCGGGGAAGCGCGCAGCCAGCGGAAGGCGGCAAGGCCCAGCAGACTGGCGACAGACGCGAGCAGGATACGGCGGTCAATCATGATGGTCTCCGGTTGAAGCGGGATACCGAATGGTTCGCTGTCAAATACGGGGCGCGGCAGCCGAAGTTACACCGACCGGGACGGAAATTTCTCACTTTCTTGCGAGCCGCGCGGGAAGCCCATCCGCGCCCTCGCCCCGCTCTTGCGGGGAGAGGTCAAGACAGGCGGTTTTACCCACCCTCGCCTTCGCGATTTGCCTGAGCCGGCGGCTGCGGACGCGGGGGACGCGGGCGGCCCGGCGGCGGGCGGCGCTGGGGCGGTCTGGTTCCGGCCTGGCGATTGGCTTCCGCCAGCCGCACCTCGCGAATGCGCTCCTTGATCCGCGCCCGCTCCCGATAACGGGCCAGCGCGCCGGCGGCGGCGGAGCTTCCCCGCCCCCACATCCCGATGGCGTATCCGGCGATGCGGCCGGTCGCGCCGCCGGCCCAGACCAGTTCGAACGGCGAAAACAGCCGCCAGCGTTCGTCGCCCCACAGGATGCTGCGGGCGATCAGCTGCCCGGCCATCGCGGTCGTGTTCAGGCCCTGGCGGCCGAAGCCGCTGGCGACCCACAGCCCCTTACGCAACTGGCCGATCTGCGGCATGCCATGCACGGTCAGTCCGACCGCGCCGCCCCAGACATCCGATATCTCGACCCGGCCGAGCTGGGGAAAAATCGTGCGGATCCGGCGCGCAATGGCAGGCGCAAAACGCGCAGGGCTTGCGGCCCAGGTGGTTTCCGGACTGGCCCACATCAACCGGTCGCCCTCCACCACGCGGAAATGATCGACGCCGTCGCTGTCGCTTACCGATCCCTGAAACGCGATTGCGTCGGCAAGGCGCTCGCCGAGCGGCGCGGTCACCGCGGCATAGCGCCATACCGGCAGCAGCGTTTCCGACAACCGCCGCAGCGGCGCGCCCAGATGCACGTTGCCGGCCAGCACGATATGGGAGGCGCGCAACCGCGCCGACGGCGTGACGATGCGCTTGCGAATGCCGGATGGATCGATGCTGACGACCGGCGTGTCCTCGAAGATCCGCGCCCCCGCCCGCCGCGCCAGCGCGGCAAGGCCGTGGACGTATTTGCGGCCGTCGATCTGAAACGCCTTCGGATAATACACGCCGTGGAAATAGTGATCGGTCCTGAGCGCGGCGCGCACGCGATCGACCTGCCAGCCCTCGACTTCGGTCTCGAAATCCTCGCCGAGCATTTGCAGCCGGGCGATCAGCTGGTCGCCGGCTTCGACATTGGACACTTCGAGGGCGCCCTCGCTCAAGGCGATGCCCGGAATCAATTCTTCGGTCGCGGTGGCCCGAACATATTCGGCGCCTTCCTTCGACAGCGCCCAGAGTTCGCGGGTGTCGTCGAAGCCGATGCGTGCGATCAGATCGCCGATCGGAAGACCGTAGCCCGGCATCACGGTGCCGAGCTGATGGCCGGATGCGTTCCAGCCGATGTGCCGGCCTTCGAGCACGGCGACGCTGGCGCCGAGCCGCGCGGCCTCGCGCGCCACCGTCAGGCCGGCCAGCCCGGCGCCGACCACGGCGATGTCGACATCCAGATCGAATGAAAGCCGCGAGCGCTCCGGCTGCACTGCGGCATCAAGTCCGATGGTCTCGCTTGTGGGAGTCTCGCTCATGTCGTTTTCTTACGGACCGATCCGGCGCTTGTCACCTTGTCTAGTGGGGCCGCTTGTACATTAATCCGCGGACTTGAAACGAATTGAGATCGCGCCATGCGCCGTTTGATGCTGCTGCGTCACGCCAAGACCGAACACGACGCGCCCTCCGGCCGCGATCAGGACCGCCGGCTCGACGGCCGTGGCCGCAAGGACGCCGCCGAGATCGGCGGCTGGATCGGCCGGCACCCGCCTTTTCCCGATCTGGTGCTGGTTTCGCACGCGGTCCGGGCGCATCAGACCTGGGAAATAGCCTGGGAAGCCATGAAAGATCTGGCGCCGGAGCCGGAGGTCGAGCTGATGCCGGAACTCTATAGCGCCGACCCGACGCAGCTGCTGGAAATCATACGCGAGGCGTCCGGCCCCGATCCAAAGCGGCTGATGCTGGTCGGCCACAATCCCGGGATGCATGAACTGGCGCTGGCCCTTGCCGGTAGCGGCGACCCCGCCGGACGCAAGGCGCTCGCCGACAATCTGCCGACCTCCGGTCTTGCGGTATTCGACTTTGCGATCGACGACTGGACCGACGTGGCGTTCCGCCGCGGACGGCTGGTGCTGTTCGTCAGCCCCAAGCTTTTGAAACACGCTTCAGACGATTAGGGCAGGCCCGCCTGCCCGCGTCGCCAGGCCGCCAAACTATGCTAGGCTGATGACGGACAGGGAGGCGTGAGATGTTCAAATCCATTCTGGTCCCGATCGATCTCGCCGACACCGATCTGGCGAAACCCGCGATTGCGACGGCGGCGACGCTGTCACAGACCTGGAACGGCTCGGTCCGCCTGCTCAACGTGTTGCCGATGACGCCGGTGATGCTGGCGGAATATGTGCCCGCCGATTTCGACGCCCAGCAGCGCCAGACTTCCGAAGAGGCGCTCGCCATCGTGGCGCGCGAATCCGGCATCGAGCCGTCCCGGATCTCCAGCGTGGTGCGGCAGGGCGGCATCTATCACGAGATTCTCGAGGAGGCCGCTGCCATGCATGCCGACCTGATCGTGATGACCTCGCACCGGCCGGCGATGCGCACCTATTTTCTCGGCTCCAACGCCGGCCATGTGGTGCGTTACGCCAAATGCTCGGTGCTGGTGGTGCGGCACTAGCTCATATCCGATGGGCTGATCGCTTCCTCCACCGGCCACTCCGCGATAAAGCCTTTCGCCTTGTACGGCTCGATCTTGTCCCATTCGTCGAGAATCCGGGTCCGGAAATCAGGATCGGTGTGCCAGAGCGTGCGCGGCGTGTCGAAGCTGTCGACGGTGACCAGCATCTTCTCCACCTCTGGCCAGTACCGCTGCAGCGTCATCGGGTAGCGCCGCGCGGTCCAGCTATTGCCGAGGCAGATCACGCTGCGGACATTCGCAAGCCCCAGTGCCGCCTCGATGACGGGCAGCGAGAAGACGACGTTCTCGCCGGTGTTGGTGGCCCGGTGCTCTTCGAGGATGCGCCCTGGCGGAATGCCGCGCGCCACCATCGCGGTCTTGATGACCTCGCATTCCGAGAGCTCAGAGCCCGGCGTCACGCCGCCGCTGACGATCGACCATTGGAAAAAACCCTCGCGCCAGAGCCGGCAAGCCTCATCGACGCGCCGCCCGACATCCTCGCGCGTGCCGAACACGAACAGGAGATCGGCGGGTTTTAGCGGCGTCGCGATCAAATGCCTGGCGTTGATCTCCGCGATCTCCGCTTCCGTTGGAAACCGGTTTCGCCGATCCTGCACCATCCGCCTCGTTTCGCCGCCGGAACCGCCGCTACGATGGCGTGCGTCGGCCGCGCCGCGAAGTCACATTTCATTGCGCTTGATTGCGGCGAGCGGTTACGGCAGCAGCGCCTCGGGCAGCTGATCGAACGTGTACTTCCGCGGCCGGTTGCGCACGACAAAACCGCCGATCTGCCAGCCGAACAGAGCGGCGAAACCGATCAGGAATAACCCGCCTGCCCACTCGCCGGTGGCGATGGCGCGCACCAAGAGCCCCGTGATCGCGATCCCGACCAGCGCCAGCAGCACAAGACCGGCGGCGTAAGTTTTCGGCCCGATGCCGCCGATCAGCGCAGCCTTGCTTCCCGCCTGCCGCATGCGTGCATGCAACTGCGTGATGAAGGCGCGATAGTCGCTATCCTGCGGCGCCATCAGTGCGACGGTCTGCCAGCTTGTCGAGAGGATGACGATACGCTGGCCGCTTGCGGATTCGATATCGGCGCGAAAACGTCGCGATTGCATCGACACCGGCCGGTACGACAGGCGGATCGCCGCGATATCGAGGTAGGGCCAAATCCCGGACTTGCTGCCGGCCTGCCACGACAATCCTTCGTCCGTCAGTTCGAATTGGTGCGCTGATCCAATCAGCGACGCCTTGTAGGCATAGCTTGTGACAGACGCGCGCGGCGCCGATGTCGTTGCCTGGTCCGGCGGCGGTTGTGACAATCCGATAAATCCCGTTCTTCGCTAGCGCATGGTCCGCCAAAGTGTGAGCGGTTTGGCGACAAGATCATGCGCTCTTTAATAACAAGGTCGGCTTGCGCGCACCGCCGGCTTTATCTTACAAGCGGAGCATGGCCGAGACGACCTATTTTCCGCGCCGCCTGATCCTCGCCGGCGCCATGATTTCCGGGATGCTGCTGGCGCTCGCCGTGCACATGCTGGGCGCCCGCTACGGACTCGATCTCGGCGGCCTGTGGCGATCCGATATGCACGATTTCATGCCCGCGGGCGCGGCCGTGGCGTGGTGGCTGATCGCCACCGTCGGCTTTTCCGGCGGCTACTTCACCGCAACCCTGATGGCAGGCGCGGTCTCCGGGCAAATTCCGCCGCGGATGCGGCAGTTCCTGATCGCGGTCGGCGTGCTGGTGCTGGCGGCCGCAGGCCAGGCCGCCTCCGCGCCCAGTCCGATCCCGACCATATCCGGCGTGCTCGCCGGTCTCGCGGCGCTATGCCTCGGCGCCGTGATGGCGTTCTGCGGCGCGCATTTTGCACTGCGCAGGGCGTAACATTCGATCACCCGACAACAATTGGCCTGAGGGAACATGAATCGCCGCGAATTCGTTGCCTGCATCGGCGGCGTTGCCCTGTTGCCGCTCGCGGCGCACGCGCAGGAGGCCGGGCGTACCTATCGACTCGGCATGCTCATTCCCGCGACGCGGGCCTCGATCGAGCCCTTTTTCGACGAGCTCCGCATCGGCGGCTTCACGGAGGGCCAGAACCTCGTCGTCACCGGCCGCTACAGCGTCCGCGCCGAGCAGATTGCCGAGAGCGTGGCGGAGCTGATGAAGACCGGGCCTGAGGTGATCCTCTGCGGTCCCGAGACCTATTTGCGTGTGCTTCAGACCGCGACGCGGGCAATACCGCTCGACAGCATGAGCGAGGATCTCGTCGGCGAAGGCTTCGCGGCTTCCCTCGCGAAGCCCGGCGGCAACGTCACCGGGATCAGCCTGCTCTCGCCCGAGCTTGACGGCAAGCGGCTGGAAATCCTGATCGAAGCCGTGCCCGGCCTGCGCCGGATGGCCGCGCTCGCGCATTCCATCGTGACGAAAGAGCATCTGGCGCAACTGCAGGAGCTGGCGCGCTCGCGCGGCGTGGAGCTGTCGGTGTTCCCTTTTGCCAAGGCTTCGGAGATTGCGCCCGCCCTCGACGAGGCGAAGGCGAGCGGAGCCCAGGCGATCAACTTCCTGGCCACGCCACATCAGGTCGTCAGCCGCGAACTCATCCTGGATCACATGTCGAAGATCAGGTTGCCGGCGATCTATCAATGGCCGGAGACGTCGGATCTGGGCGGCCTGATCGGCTACGGTCCGCCATTTGCGCAAATGTACCGTCAGCGGGCGCGGCAGGTCGCCAAGATGCTGCGGGGCGCCAAACCCACCGAGCTGCCTGTGGAGCAGCCGTCGAATTTCGAACTCGTCGTCAACCTCAAGACAGCGAAAGCCATTGGCCTCGAGATTCCGGCCGGGCTCGTATCCCGCGCCGACAGGGTGATCGAGTGATCGACGAGGCGGGGCGACGTTCTCCTCGCGTTCGCCAGCCATGACGGCCAACGCGATCCGGCCAGCACAAGACGAACGCCGCGCGGCTTCCCGCGCGGGTTTTGCCTCGATAACAGATCGCTTGGAAGATCAGCTCGCGGCGCGAAGGTTGACCTTGCTCTCGGCCAGCGTGGTCAGCTTCTTGTCGGTCGCGCGTTCCTCATCGAGCGTCTTCTGCAACACGCTGGCGCAATCGTTGCGGCCAAGCTGCTTCGCCCACGCGATCAGGCTGCCGTAGCGCGTGATCTCGTAGTGCTCGGCGGCTTGCGCGGCGTTGATCAAGGCCGCATCCAGCACCGATTTGTCCGCGACTTCGCCGGCGATCTCGTCGGCTTCCCTGATGATGCCGTCGATCGCCGGGCAGTCGACCGCCTTCACCTCGGCGCCGTGCATCTGGAATACCTGCTCCAGCCGCTGCACATGGGTTTTGGTTTCATCGAGATGGGTCAGGAAGCCCTGCTTGAGCTGCTTGTCCGTGGCCTTTTCGGCCATTTTCGGCAGTGCCTTCACGAGCTGCTTCTCGGCATAATAGATGTCCTGCAACTGGTGCACGAACAGGTCGTTCATGGTCTTGATGTCTTTGGTAAAGAGTCCCATCGCTCGCATCCTGCTTTTTTGGGGGAACACAACCGCGCGGCCCGTTCGTCGCAGGCCCCGCCGATAGGTTCGATTGCTGGTACGACCGCTAACCGGGGAATCGCGAGGTTGTTCCTGCCAGGAGAAAAAACGTCGGGATGGAACACCGGAACAACGCAGGCGACGGAACAATTGATGCGGGTCAATGCCGAGACTCGAATTTCCGCGCGTTAGTACATATGTACGGCATGTGACAGCCGCGCCGATCAAAGGCCGAAGCCAGCCTTGTCAAGGACTGCACAACGCGACCTTTTTGCCCTATGGGTCATCGGCGTAGAGCGATCGGCCGCCGCCTGTCCCTCAATCGCTTCGAGGGGCCCACACTTGTTGCCGCCCTGCCGGGAGGATGAATGCACGGACTGCTGACCACGCTCGGGCGTGGCTTCAAGAGATGGATCGGCTGGAAACGGCTCGGAATCGCGGCGAGCCTCCTCATCATCGCCTTTGCGATCACGACCCTGGTCCGCACCCTCAAGGGCGTCGATACCGGCGTGATCCTGACCGCGCTGACGGAATTGCCGCCGCACCACATCGCGCTCGCCGCGCTGTGCGTGATCGGCGCATTCTGCACGCTGACGTTCTACGATTTCTTCGCGCTGCGGACCATCGGCAAGAAACACGTGCCCTACCGCATCGCGGCGCTGTCGAGCTTCACCAGCTACACGATCGGCCACAACATCGGCGCCACCGTGTTTACCGGCGGCGCGATCCGGTTCCGGATCTATTCGGACTACGGCCTGAGCGCCATCGACGTCGCCAAGATCTGCTTTCTCTCGGGCCTCACCTTCTGGCTCGGCAATTTGTTCGTGCTCGGCTTCGGCATGGCGTGGCACCCCTGGGCGGCCTCCGCGATGGATCTGCTGCCGCCGGCCATGAACCGGCTGATCGCGCTCGGCTGCCTCGCCGGCATTGCGGCCTATTTCGTCTGGCTCGTGCTGGGCGAGAACCGCCGCGAGCTCGGCCAGAACGGCTGGAAAGTGATCTTGCCCTCGGCGCGGCTGACCCTGCTGCAGGTCCTGATCGGCGTGGTCGATCTCGGCTTCTGCGCGATGGCGATGTATCTCTTGATGCCGGAGCAGCCCGGCATCGATTTCATTTCGCTGGCGGTGGTGTTCATTCTGGCGACGCTGCTCGGCTTCGCCAGTCATGCGCCCGGCAGCCTCGGCGTGTTCGACGCCGCGATGCTGGTCGCGCTGCCTCAATTCGGCAGGGAACAGTTGCTGGCTACGCTACTGGTGTTCCGGATCCTGTATTTCCTGATCCCCTTCGGGATCTCGATCAGCATCATGGGAACGCGCGAACTCTGGCTCAACGTGGTGCTGCCCTGGCAGGAACGCCGCAGGCTGAACGAGGCTTGCTCGACCTCGGGCGCCGTGCCGCTGAAGAGCCGGCAATCGCTGCAGCCGGTGACGCGCCGGCCGTCACCGCCGCCGGTGAAGAGCCGCCAGTCGCAGGGCTAGCGCATGATCCGCCAATATGTGCGCGGTCTGGCGACCAGATCATGCGCGACTGCGATATAGGGCCGCGCGTCTGGACTCTTTGGTTTTGGGGCCATTTCTCTTATTTCCGCCCCAACAGTAACGTCAAACGCGTCATGGTCCGAATTCGCCTCCGTTCGATAATCGCCGGCGCGCTGCTGGTGGGAGCGCTGGCGGCCCTGCCGGCGCAGTGGGCGGCGGCGCAACCGGCGCCGGCGTGCCCGCGCCGATCGCGCCCAGCCCCGCGCAGACCGCGCCCGCGGAGGCGCAAGCCGCGCCGGCGGCAGCGCAAGGCGCGCCGGATAGCGCCATGCAGATTTCGTGGGAGGTCCGCAACCGCTTCCGGCTGTTCCGCGAAGAACGCGACTTCCTGCTCCATACCGAAAGCGCGCGCGACCGCAGCGTTCTCGCGTCGGAACAGGCGCTGGAACTGCAGAGCGACGGCCGCGGCTGGGCCCGCAATACGGTGAACCGGCTCTGTATCGATCTGCAGGGCCGGGTCAGCGAGCCCTGCACGCGCGATAACGTCAAGGAAAGCTACCTGACGCCGATCGATCATCCGGTCACGGTTCGGCTGACCGGCGAGGTTCCGGTCGGCGCCACCTGCGCCTGGTCGTTCGACGACGGCGATGGTCCGCAAGCCTCGACCTTCGATTGCGCCGAACCCGTCAACCTGCGGGTGCGCTATGGCCGCACCACGGTCGCGACGGTGGACGTCTCGTCCGGGCCCGAAGCGCCGCAGCGGGTCGCAACCGAGATCGCGGTGCGCGATATTTTCATCGCCGGTCTCGGCGACAGCATCGCTTCCGGCGAGGGCAATCCGGACCGGGCGATCGCGCTCGCCGACGAGGGTTTTTGCTTCCGCTATTATCTGGGCAGCGCGGGCGCGCAGTATTATCGT
The DNA here is from genome assembly GCA_963825105.1 of uncultured Alphaproteobacteria bacterium. GTDB lineage: Bacteria > Pseudomonadota > Alphaproteobacteria > Rhizobiales > Xanthobacteraceae > Bradyrhizobium. The sequence goes on along the minus strand of CAWGSB010000009.1, from coordinate 273,932 downwards.
CCGAGCCGCGCCGGTTATAAGGGCGGACGGGCCTGCGAAGCGCCCGACACGCTGCAGAACTGGCAGCGCCACAGCGCGCTGTGGTTCAACTCCGCCTGTCACCGTTCGCTGTACAGCTACCAGACCCGCACCGCGCTGGCGCTCGCGGTACAATATCCGCACATCGCGGTGACCTACCTGCCGCTCGCCTGCACCGGGGCCACCATCCCCGACGGGCTGTTCGGCTCGCAACGCGCGCGCGAATGTCCGCCGACGAAATCCGCCGCCGGCTGCCCGGGCACGGTCAACGCGCAGCTGGACGAATTGCGCGCCGCCGTCGCCGCGGCGAAGAAGCGCCAGCCCGACCGCAAGCTCGATCTGATCCTGCTGTCGATCGGCGCCAATGACATCAATTTCTCCGGACTGGTCGCCGATGTGATCGTCGATACGCCGACCGAGCGCGTGCTGTTCAAGCGCACCGGCGTGATGGGATCGGTCGACGATTCGCGCGCGGCGCTGGCGCGCGACCTGCCGCAAAGCTTCGGCAAACTGAGAGAGGCGCTGAAACCCCTGGTCGGCGGCGACCTGTCGCACGTGATCTACGTATCCTATGCCAACCCGACGCTGGCCGACGGCGGCACGCCCTGTCCCGGCGGGCGCGCCGGCTTCGACATCCATCCGTCGTTCAACGCAGCGCCGCAGCGGCTCGCCAACGTATCGGGCTATGTCGAGAACGAATTCCTTCCGCAGTTGAAGGCGCTCGCAACCTGTCAATCGGGCGTGCTGTGCCGCGATCCCGCCAGCGACCGCATGACCTTCGTCGATTCCCATCAGGCGGCGTTCGCCGACCACGGATTCTGCGCGCGCGCTTCGACCGATCCGGAATTCGATCGGGCGTGTTTTTCACAAAGCGGCGAAAGCTTCGATCCCGACATCGTCACCGCGGCCAACCAGCCGATGCTCTGCGGCCGCAGCGCCGGGGAGTATCGCGCCTATCTGCCGCGCGCGCGCTGGATCCGCGACGCCAACGACAGTTATTTTGCGGCGATGACCTATCCGCAGGGTCTGCCGTCTTCCAGCCAGCCCGCCGATATCCATGACGCGACCTGGGGCATTCTTTCGGCGGTGTATGGCGGCGCGGTGCACCCCTCGGCCGAAGGCCACGCCGCGATGGCGGACGCGGCCCTGCCCGCCGTGAGGTCGGTGCTGCAGCTCAATGCGGTCGTGCCTGAGGTGACGGCCGAACCGGCGCCGCCGATTGCGCCGGACTCGCGCTGACAAGCTTGCGCGGGCTGCGCGGCGGGTCACTTCGGCAATTGAGGCGACCCGTTCTTCTTCGCGGCAACGGGCGGCTTGGCCACCGCGACCGGGGGCTTGTTGGCGGCGGCTTGCGCACTGGCCTGAGCCGGCAGGTATTTGGCGACGATGGCGGGATCGACCTGCGCCATCGACGTATCCGGCAAGCGGAACCAGGTCTCGTCCTTGCCGAACAGGGAGATACCGAGATAGCCGCGCATGGTCAGCGTCTGGCCGTCGGGGCTGACGCTCATCTTGGCCTTGTAGATCTTGCCGTCGCGCGGATCGAGAACGTTGCCGTCCTCATATTTCAGTCCGTCGCGCTTCATGTCGCGGATGAAGGAAATTCCGAGCACCGGCGCGTTCTTGCGGTCGTCGGTGCATTTCGAGCACACCTCGTTCGGATCATCGCCGGGCAGCGGGAAGGTCTTGGCGATCACGCCTTCGAAAATGCCGTCGTGATCGACCATGAGAAACCACGCCACCGGCTTGCCGTCCTCGACCTTCTGCCACAGCCCCGCGGCCGACGGTTCGGCGGCCTGCACCGGAGACATGACGGCAAGCAACAGCGCAAGACCGGTCATGAACGGGAGCGCCAATCGAAGTCTGGATATCGCAGTCCGCATCGTCATCACCTGACCAATCCATCAAATAATGGCCCCAGACTAAGGCCATTTCGCGAACGGTTCCAGTGCCGCAGCCGGAACCGGGAGATGCGGAGCGGCCGGAACCTGCCACAAATGTGACGCAACAAAGTATGTCCGCATGCGCGCCGCGGCGTTATCGGCCGCATCATCGATGGATCAGTTGACTCCGAGCTTCTTCTGCAGGCTCGACGACGACGTCGTGTACTGGAACACCAGCCGCTTGTCCGGATAGACGTAACGGTGCGCCTTCTGGGCCATCAGCGAGCCCTCATGGAAGCCGCACAGGATCAGCTTCAGCTTGCCGGGATAGGTGTTGATGTCGCCGATCGCGAAAATTCCGGGCACGCTGGTCTCGAACGCCGAGGTCTCGACCGGCACCAGATTGTTCTCCAGCGCGATGCCCCAGTTCGCGACCGGCCCGAGCTTCATGGTCAGGCCGAAGAACGGCAGCATGGTATCGCAGGTGAGCTTCGAAACGCTGTTGTCGTTGCCCTTGACGGTGGCGCCTGTGAGCATGCCGCCCTCGCCTTCAAGCGCCGTGACCTGGCCGATCTTCAGATCCATCTTCCCGGCCGCCACCAGCGCGCGCATCTGTTCGACGCTGTGAGGCGCGGCGCGGAAATCGTCGCGCCGGTGCAACAGCGTCACGCGCTTGGCGATCGGCTGCAGATTGAGCGTCCAGTCCAGCGCGGAGTCGCCGCCGCCGACGATCAGCAGATCCTTGTCGCGGAACTGCTCCATCTTGCGCACGGAGTAGAACACCGAGGTGCCTTCATAGGCCTCGATCCCCGGCACCGGCGGGCGCTTCGGCTGGAATGACCCGCCGCCGGCGGAGATCACGACCACCTTGCACTCGAACACCTGGCCGGCGTCGGTGGTGACGCGAAAGCCGGGGTCGCCGATCTTCTCGATCTTCTCCACCATCTCGTTGAGATGGAAGGTCGGGTTGAACGGCTTGATCTGCTCCATCAGCGCGTCGGTCAGGCCCTGGCCGGTGACGAACGGGATGCCCGGAATGTCGTAGATCGGTTTTTCCGGATAGAGCTCGGCGCACTGGCCGCCGATCTTGTCGAGAATGTCGACGAGATGCGCCTTCATATCGAGCAGGCCCAGTTCGAAAACGGCAAACAGTCCGCAGGGACCAGCGCCAATAATCAGCACATCGGTTTTGATCGCTTCGCTCATATCGCTTCTTTTCGGTTGAACAGCCGGCAGGCGCCTTTCGGCTGCGCCTGTCTAGCCAACGCGGCGGAGCGAGGAAAGCCATAATTTGGCGCAGGCGACCACGGCAACCCCTTGCCGCCATTCGACAACTGCGCTGTAAGGGCATGAAATTTCGGAGATCGCCCCGTGAACGCACCTGCCCGTCTGGATTCAACCCCGCGCCTGGAAGATTTTCCCTACCGGCTGACCGACAATGTGCGCTTCGCCGACCTCGATCCCAATCAGCACGTCAACAACGCGGTGTATGCGACCTATTTCGAAACCGGCCGCGTCACCCTGATGAAAGACCGCAGCTACGGGCTGATGCCGCCGGGCCTGGCCTGGATCATGGTGCGGCTCGACATCCATTTCCGCGCCGAGCTGCGCTGGCCGGGCACGATCGAGATGGGGCTTGGCGTCGCGAAGTTCGGCCGAACCTCCGTCACGTTCGATCAGGTGGTGTTTTCCGAAGGCAAATGCGTCGCCTCGGCGCAATCGGTGACGGTGCTGATCGACGAGAACACGCGCAAGCCGACGCCGCTGACCAGGAGATCGTCAGGAATTTTCAGCCCTGGCTGCGCCGCGGCGTGGAAGTCGCGCAACCGAAATTCTAGAGCGTTTTCGAGCGAAGCATTGCCCTCGGACTTGATCCGGGGGTGGATTGCGGTTCGCGGAAAGAAAACACGTCAAAATAAAAGATCTGAGATTAGAGCCCCGGTTCTGATGCAATCAGAACCGATGGGGCGCTAGGCCTGCCGCTCCGGCGTCGAGACCACGAGACCGTCGAGCTCGTCGCTCACCTTGATCTGGCACGACAGCCGCGAATTCGGCCGCACGTCGAAGCCGAAATCCAGCATGTCCTCTTCCATCGGCGAGGGAGGGCCGACCTTTTCGCGCCAGGCTTCGTCGACATAGACATGGCACGTCGCGCAGGCGCAGGCCCCGCCGCATTCGGCTTCGATGCCCGGGATAGCGTTGCGGATCGCCGCTTCCATCACGGTCGCGCCGTTCTCGACGTCAATGGTGCGGGTTTCGCCGGTATGGTCGACAAAGTGAATCTTGGCCATGTTTGCTCGTGCTGCCGGATGAGGGGGGTCCGGGCAGTCCTATAACGGGTCGATCCGCTCCGCGCCAGCGGTGGGGGCGAAAACCTGCGGTGCGTTTTGCCGCGTCGATGGACGGGATCAGGACCGGCGCAGGATCGCGTCGATGGCCGAGCGCGCCTGTGCCACGGCGTCGTTGAGCTCGGCGAGCGCCTGCGCCGGATCGCCGCCGTTCCGGATCGCGCTTCCAGACGGGCGGCGGCATCGGCGACGCCAAACGCGCCGATCGCGCGGGCCGAGCCCTTCAGCGTATGCGCCAGCGCGCCCGCGTCAGCGGGCAAGGTGGCGAGCGTGCCGGTCAGACGTGACCGCCTGCGCGGAAAACATCGCCAGCACCTCGCGCTCGAGCTCGGCATCGCCCAGTGTCATGCGCCTGAGATGTTCGATATCGATCGGACCGTCATCGGGAGCGAGCGGCGGCGATGGCATCCAGTCAATCCGTTCCAGGTGAAGCGGCATGGCGATAACCCAACTCTCCCCGCTTGGCCGGTCCGGCAGCGAAGCTTCGGTCAGCCAATCATGGAAATGGTTAACGGAACGTTTTGCGCACCTGCCGCAAGTTCGCCTTGTTTTTGGCGAAGAGTTGCCTCAATTGCCGGGCTTCAAAGAGAATTTCTGTGGAACCGTAAGACCTTACGGCGCTGTCCTGTTAACGATGATTAAGATTGTATTAATCGCAGCCATTTCATTCGCATCGCCTAGCCAATAGGATGTTTGCCAGAGGTAGCGGAAAAGCCGGCCCCCTAGGCCGCGCTTTTGCGACCAGCGCAGGACAAAATACCGGCTTCGAGCTTGCGAGGGGACATTCGCGCAAGACTCTCTCGGGGATGCGTAAAAAGTAACACGAGGGCTCAGACTGAACATGGCGAACAATCCCAAAAAGGTCAAAGACCCTACCGAAGTCGCGCTTTCTGCCATTCAGGAAGCCTTGAACATCAGCGAACCATCGGCGGCTGACAATGCGCGGAGTTCGGTCCGCAGCGAGGCGACGCCGACAAGCGCGTCGTCGACACCGGCTTACAACGAGAGCGCATTCGACACCCGCCCGAACACCGACCGGCCGATCTTTGAACCGATCGAGGAGCCGCGCCCGGCCCGCCGCGCCGCCAATGACGACCGCGAAACCATCGGGCAGATTCTGCAGGCCATTCAGAAGGGCCGCCCCGCCCGCAACGTCTACACGCTCGCCACGCTGTTTGCCGGCGTCTGGATCGCCGGCTGCGCACTTCTGACCGTCAGCTTCTTCCCTTCGCTGCAGGCGGCGATCGGTCAGGGCCCCGGCGGCACCCTGGTGCTGGCCGGTCTGGCGGCATTGTTCTTCGCCCCCGTATTGCTGTTCTATTTCCTCGCCAGCCTTTCCTGGCGCGGCCAGGAATTGCGCATGATCGCGCAGTCGATGGCGCAGGTCGCGATCCGCTTTTCGGAGCCCGAGGGCGCCGCCAGCGACTCGATGGTGACCGTCGGTCAGGCGATCCGCCGCGAAGTCGCGGCGATGGGCGACGGCGTCGAACGCGCGATCGCGCGCGCCGGCGAACTCGAAACCCTGGTTGCCAACGAAGTCTCCGCGCTCGAGCGCGCCTACAGCGACAACGAGGTGCGCATCCGCGCCCTGCTGCAGGACATCGCCCATCAGCGCGACAATCTGGTCGGCCAGGCCGAGCAGGTTCGCAGCGCCATCTCCGGCGTGCAGATCGACCTGCGCCACGATATCGCGCTGATCTCGGATGCGATCGCCTCCCGCGTCGACGAGGTGGCCAAGAGCATCACCGGCGCGCTGGAAGAACGCGGCGCCCACATCACCAGCGCGCTCAGCAACGCCGGCGACAACATGATCCTCGCGCTCGGCGAGCGCGGCGGCGACCTGCTCGACCGTCTCGAGGAAGCCAGCGCCGAGACCACGCGCGCCGTGCTCGACGCCAGCGAGCGCCTCACCACCAGCCTCAACTTCAAGACCGGCCACGTCCATGACGAGTTCGTCGATCTGGCCGACCGCGTCCACGAGATGCTGAACGAGCGCATCGACCGCATCACCAGCGAATTCGAGCAGCGTTCCTCCACCATCGTCGACGGCATTTCCGACCGCACCGAGCAGGTTCACGACTCCCTGAAGAATTCCAGCGACTCGCTGCTGCTCGAGCTCGAACTGCGCAGCGGCGACCTCGTGAGCAAGATCGACGACGCCGGCAACCGGCTCGCGACCCAGATCCTCACCTCCGGCGACAAGGCCAGCGAAGCGCTTGACGTCACCGTGAACTCGCTGGTGGCGAAGGTCGTCAGCCAGACCGAGACCGCGCACGACACGCTCTCCCTGCAGATGAGCGCATTCGACGAACTGGTGAAGAACCAGGGCAGCGAGCTGGCGGAAAAATTCGCGCGCGACAGCGGCACGCTCGGCGCTCTCATCACCCGCCACATCTCCGAATTCGACCGCACCGTCAAAACCTTCGGCGGCGAGATCGTCGATCGCATGGGTCAGCGCACCCAGGACATCGCGGAAACCCTGAAGACCTATGTCGACACCTTCGACACCCGCCTGACCTCGAACGGCGGCGAGATCACCGCCTCGCTCGACCAGCGTCTGGTGCAATTCGAGACCACGCTTGGAACCCGCGTGGCCAATCTCGATACCTCGCTCGACAGCAAGATCAAATCCTTCGACGAGACCATCGACGGCCGCCTCAAGTCGCTCGAACAGACCTTCGATACCCGGGCGAAGTCGGTGACCGAGACCATCGACAACCGGCTCGGCACGCTGGCCTCGTCGCTGACCGACGGCGCCGCGCAGGCGGTCCAGTCGATCGACTCCCGCCTCTCGCTCCTCACCTCCTCGCTGACCGACGGCACCGCGCAAGCGATCGATGCGGTCGACCGGCGCATCGCGAACGTGACCCAGACCATCGACGGCCGCAGCGCCCAGCTCACCGACACCATCACGGCGCGTTTCCAGGAAATCCACCAGGGCATCGAGACCCGGGTCGGCGCGGTCGCCACCGACATCGACATGCGCGTCGCGCAGTTCGAAGACCTCCTTGGCTCGCGCATCGAAGCCGTGGCGGGCCGCATCGAGAGCAGCGGGCGGCAGGCCAGCGACGGCCTGATGGCGCGCGCCGAGGAACTGTCGCTCGGGATCAGGTCCCACGTCGAGGACGCGGAGCGCTCGCTCACCAACCTCGTGGTCAACACCAGCGAAACCATCCAGACCGGCGCCCGCACCGCGCAGCAGTCGCTGCTGACGGTTTCCTCCGACGTCGGCGCCCAGCTGAAGCTGACCTCGGCGGAAGTCGAACGCACCCTCACCGCGGTCGGCACCGGCGCCGCGAACTCGATCCTGACCAGCGCCCGCGACGCGCAGACCACGCTGGTGACGGCCTCCTCGGAAGCGGCCAGCCAGATCAAGTCGCTGTCCGCCGACGTCGAGCGCACGCTCTCGGCCGCCGGCAACGCCACCGCCGCCTCGATCCTTTCCGGCGCGCGCGAAGCGCAGACCACGCTCGTCACCGCATCGTCGGATGCCGCCAACCACGTCAAGACGCTGGCCGCCGATGTCGAGCGATCGCTGTCGATCGCCGGCACCTCGACCGCCGAAGCGATCGTCGCCGGCGCGCGCGAGGCCCAGACCACGCTGGTCGCCGCCTCGGCGGACGCCGCCAATCACGTCAAGTCGCTGGCGGCCGATGTCGAACGCACGCTGACGGCGGTCGGGGCGGACACCGCCGCCTCGATCCTGAACAGCGCGCGCGAGGCGCAAAGCTCGCTGAACGCGACCTCCGCCGACGCCGCCAGCCAGATCAAGGCGATCTCCACCGAGATCGAGCGGTCGCTCAGCGCGGTCACCGCCAATACCACCGACAATATCCAGACCAGCGCCCTCAACGCGCAGAGCGCGCTGGTGGCCGCATCCAACGAAGTCTGCTCCAGGGTCAAGTCGACCTCGGCGGAAGTCGAACGCTCGGTTCTCGCCGCCAGCGGCGCGTTCGGCTCGACCATGACCGGCAAGACCGACGAAATCGTCACTTACGTGCAGCAGCAGACCGATCGCCTGTCGCAGATGATCGACGGCAAGCGCGGAACGCTGGTCGAGGCGATCGGCGCCAAGACCAACCAGCTCACGGTCGATATCGACCGCGTCACCTCGGACGCGCTGAAGTCGATCGAGACCCGCGGCCAGACCTTCTCGCAATCGATGCTGAGCCACGGCTCCGACGTCGCGCGGACCATCACCTCGGCGGGCGAGCTCGCCACCGGCGCCGTCAACAAGTCGCTGAAGGAACTGGAGCAGTCCTCGCGCGCGGCGATCGATCAGTCGCGCCAGGTCTCGATCGCGGCCGTCACCGAGATGCAGGAAACCAGCAAGATCCTGCGCACCGACACGGTCGCTCTGTTCGAGCGGCTGCGTGAAGGCAACATCCTGCTGCAGGAAGTGCTGACCGGCGCCCACGACAACCTCAACTCGCTGGAGCGCGCGCTGGTCACCCGCGTGGCCGACTTCGTCTCCGCCATGAACGACGTCACCTCGCGCAACGGGGTCGCGACCCAGACGCTGGAAGACCAGTTGAATATCTTCAACGCCAAGACCCAGAAGGCGCTGGAGGATCTCGGCTCGCTGTCCGGCCAGTTCGAGCATCACGGCCAGGCGCTGGTCGAGGCGGCGGCCGTGGTCGAGCAAAGCAACCGCAACACCACCGCCTCCGTCGCCGAGCGCAAATCGACGCTGGAATCGCTGGTCACCACCATCGATCTGCGCACCGCCGATCTCGATCAGCGGCTGTCGCGCTTCACCAGCCTGCTCGACGAATTGCTGGCCGCCGCCGAAGAGCGCGCGCGCGACATCGCCCGCGTGGTGGCGGAAACCGCCGGCGCCGGTTCTGCCGCGATCAGCCACCAGTTCGAGGCGGTTCGCGCCACGGCCGAAGAGGAGCGCCGGCTGACCGCCCAGACCATGAACGCGATCTATCAGCAGAGCACGCAGGAAGCGGATGCGATGTTCAAGCAGTCGGCGGAAAAGTTCGCCACCATGGTGGCGAGCATGAAGCAGATGGCCGCGGAAATGCACAACGAGCTCGAAGCGACCCGCAACGAGCTCCGCCGCGGCGTGCTGGAAATGCCGCAGGAGGCCGCCGAGAGCACCGCGCAGATGCGCAAGGTGATCGTCGACCAGATCGAGGCCCTGGCCGAACTGAACCGGATCGTGGCCCATCACGGCCGCGGCCTGGACGTCGTGTCCGGAGGCCGCGCCAGCGTGCAGCGCGAGGAAGAGCCGATGCTGGTCGCCGCCGGCGGTGGCCGCGGCGGAGCCCCGCGCATGCGCGACGGCGGCAGCGCCTCGAACCTGCCGCCGCCGGATCTCGGCGTGCCCGCCGCGCGCCGCACCGAAGCGCCGCCGGTCTCGCCTGTCGGCGCCGACCAGGGACGCGACGGATGGCTGTCCGACCTGTTGAACCGCACCGATGCCGGCGCCGGCCGCGAGGCCCCGCGTGGGCGCCCCACCCAGCCGGCCGCAGGCGGCAATCCGCTGGAGTCGCTGTCGCTCGACATCGGCCGGCTGATGGACCGCAACCTTGCCGCCGAGATGTGGGACCGCTACCAGCGCGGCGAGAGCAAGGCTTTCACCAAACGGCTCTACACCCCGGCCGGCCAGAAGGCGTTCGACGAGGTCGCCCGCAAATATCGCGCCGACCGCGGCTTCAAGCAGACGGTCGACCGCTACATCGCCGAGTTCGAGCGCCTGCTCGACGAGGTCGCGCGCGACGAGCGCGGACCGATCGTGCTGCGCGGCCACCTCACCTCGGAGACCGGCCTCGTCTACACCCTGCTCGCGCATGCGGCGGGACGGCTCGGGTAAGGCTCGAGCGGATGCGCAGAATAAAAAACGGAGGCAGCGATGCCTCCGTTTTTGTCTGGGCGGGTGTATTACGCTTCGCTATTCCGATCCGTCCACGGTTATAAAGTGACGTGCGGGAGCTAACGGCTATGAGGAAGATACCTCCCTTCAAATTAGTTCCAGAACCGCAAAACGATGATGCCAAGAGCCTGCCAAAGTTTAAGTGGGCTAGAAAAGAAATTGGGCATCGCCATCAGCTCGGTGGAGAGCCAAATTTTTTGCAGGATACGTCATGGCCAAATTGTCCCACTTGCCATGAGAAGATGACGTTCTATGGACAGCTAGACTCAGTCAACGATGATATTTGCATCGCCGACTGTGGGATGATTTATGTTTTTGTCTGCTTTGGTTGTTTCCAATCTGTCTCAATGGTCCAATCTTATTGAGTGACGGACATCGAGGCCCAGCCAGATCGCAGGGCGAATTAGCGAAGCTGAATCCGCCAGCTTGCGCGCTACGGCTTCTTCTTCTCGTTCGCCGCCGCCGCGGGAGTCGGGCCGGCCTCGCTGGCGGCTCCGCCGCCGGCGCGCTGCTGTTGCCGGCGCCGAACAGCAGGCGGGTCGGGTTGCGGTCGAGATTGTTCACGGCGCGGCTGATGTCGGCGAGCGTGCGGCGGCCGTCGGCCATCAGGGCGCCCGAGCGCTTGTCGAAATCCTCCGCCAGTTCCTTGATCGATTTCACCGCCATGAACAGTTCGCCGCCCTCCTTGCCGCCGGCCAGCGTGTTGAGGCCGAGCATGAGGCTGTCGGCCTTGCCCATCACGCCGTCGACCTTCAGCATGACGTTGTCGATCTTCTCGGCATTGCGCGCCAGCGAGCTGGTGAAGGTCTCGAGGTTATGCAGCGAGTTCTTCACCGCCACCTGATTGTCGGCGACCACCCGGTTGATGTTCTGCAAGGTGCCGCGGATCGCCTCGGTGACGTCCTGCAGCGCGTTCGGATCGGCGGTCAGCATCGGCACGCCGTCCTCATCCAGCGGCACCGGGGGCGCGGCCTCCTCGCCGCCCTTCAGCGAGATCGCGGCGACGCCGGTCAGCCCCTGGAATTCGAGCCCGACCAGGGTGTCCTTGCGGATCGGGGCGTTGTTCTCGACCATGGCGAGTGCGACGACGCGACGCGGATTGTCCAGCTTCACGGACATCACCTCGCCTACCCGGATACCGTTGAAATTGACGCTGCCCCCGTTGCGCAGGCCCGCCGCCGGGCCTTCGAACACGATGCGCAAGGGGCTGCGCGCCTTGGTGGTATGGAGCGACTGGAACCAGAGAACAAAGCCGAACGCCGCGGCAATCACCGCCAGCGTGAACGATCCGATCAGGACGAAGTTCGCCCGCGTTTCCATCAACCCGACTCCGATACTAGCCCATAACAGCGCGGGCGCGCTTGCCGTGGAAATAGGCCCTCAACCAGGGATGCTGCGAGGCCTGCATGTCGGCCATCGACCCTGCGGCAATGATCTTACCGTTCCCTAAAACGGCAATGCGGTCGCACGCGGTATAAAGGCTGTCCAGATCGTGGGTTACCATGAAAACCGTCAGGCCCAAAGTGCGCTGCAGGGTCCGGACCAGTTCGTCGAAGTCGCCGGCGCCGATCGGATCCAGCCCCGAGGTCGGCTCATCGAGGAAGACCAGTTCGGGATCGAGCGCAAGCGCCCGCGCCAGCGCCACGCGCTTGATCATGCCGCCGGACAGTTCCGAGGGGAAACGGTCGACCACTTCGGGCTTCAGTCCGACCATGCCGAGCTTGGCCACCGTGATCTCGTCGAGCAGCCGCTGCGAGACGTTGAGATATTCGCGCACCGGGAACTGGATGTTCTGCCGCACCGTCAGCGAGGAAAACAGCGCCCCCTGCTGGAACAGGATGCCCCAGCGCCGCTCCACGCCGCGCCGCTCCACGGCGTTGGCGGCGTCGAGATCGACCCCGAACACCTCGATACGCCCCGAGATCTTGGGGACGAGGCCGATGATGGTGCGCGTCAGCACCGACTTGCCGGCGCCGGACGGGCCGACAAACCCCAGGATCTCGCCGCGCTTCACGTCGAGATTGAGCCCGTCCAGCACCTTGGTCGAGCCGAACTGCACCGAGATGTCGCGAACCCGGATGATGGCGTTTTGTACCTCAGGCGCCATCGTCACATTCCGATCGATGCGAAAAAGATCGCGAACACGCCATCCATCACGATGACGAAGAAGATCCCCTTCACGACCGAGGAGGTGGTGTGCTGGCCCAGCGATTCCGCGCTGCCCTGCACCGCAAGCCCCTCGACGCAGGCGACGATCCCGATCACCGCCGCCATCACAGGCGCCTTGATGATGCCGACGGTGAAGTGATCGATCGAGATGGCGTCGCGCAGGCGAAGCAGGAACGCTTCGGGATCGACGCCGCCATAAAGCCACGCCACCAGCCCGCCGCCGTAGAGCGCCGCCATGGCGCCGAGAAAGGCCAGGATCGGCAGCGCGATCACCAGCGCCAGCATCCGCGGCAGGATCAGGACCTCGATCGGATCGAACCCCATGGTGCGCAGCGCGTCGATCTCCTCGCGCATCTTCATGGAGCCGAGTTCGGCCGTGTAGGCGCTGCCCGAACGGCCCGCCACCATGATCGCCACCAGCAGCACGCCGATCTCGCGCAGCACCAGCACGCCCAGCATGTCGACCACGAAGATATCCGCGCCGAATTTGCGGAAATGGAAGATGCCCTGCTGGGAGATGATGCAGCCGATCAGGAAGGTGATCAGCACGACGATCGGCACCGCGCGCCAGCATACCTGTTCCAGATGGTGCACGGTCGAGGTCAGGCGGAAGCCTCTCGGGTGAATCAGCACCCTGCCGGTCGCGGCCAGCACCGCGCCGAGCATGTCGATCAGGTCGATGATGGTGCCGCCGATGCCGGCCATGCTGCGGCCGATCTGATCCAGCATCCCCGTGATCGTCACCGTCGTGGTGTCGACCGCGGGCGCGGCCTTCACCCGGCGCACCTCGTCGACCAGGCTTGAATAGTTGGCCGAAAGGCCGGCGATCTTCGCCTCCACGCCGCCCTGGGTCAGGCTGCGGCGCAGCCGCTCGATCAGCCAGGCCCCGAACGTGTCGAGTTTTGAAACCTGCGACACGTCGATGAAGATATTGGGCCGGCTGCCGGCGAGCTTTTCGGCATCGGCGACGATCTGCTCGAGATCGGGCGCAAAGCGGGCGGTCCACGAGCCCGCGGCGCACAGCGCAAGTCCGTTGCCCCGCGCAATCCGCTCCAATGTCGGGTCGCCGTTCACGTCGCCGCCTCCTGCGCCGATTCTCCGCCACTCATGGAAAAGGAAATATCCAACACGAAAGCCGCCGCCTTGTAGAGCACGCCCCTAACCAGCCATACTTGGTTGCGCCGGGCAAGCCGGTGGTTCAGAAATTGCCAGATTTTAAAATGACTTCCAGCCAATCCTCAATGCTGTCGGCGAGAATCGAGCGCTGGCCGATCGCGGGCGCCTTCACCATCAGCCGCGGCGCCAAGACCGAAGCCGTGACGGTGGTGGCGCAGGTCAGCCGAGGCGGCCGGACCGGGCGCGGCGAATGCGTCCCCTATCCGCGCTATGGCGAGACCCCGGAAGCGACGCTGGCCGCCCTTCAGGCGATGCAGGAACCGCTGTCGCGCGGGCTCGACCGGCGGGCCCTGCAGGCGACGATGCCTCCCGGCGCCGCCCGCAACGCGCTGGATTGCGCGCTCATGGACCTTGAGGCCAAGTCCAACGGAAAGCGGGTCTGGGACCTGCTCGGGCGCCCCGCGCCGAAGGCCTGCATCACCGCCTACACGATCTCGCTGGGAACCCCCGAGGCGATGGCGGCGGCGACCGCCAGGGCCGCACACCGGCCGCTGCTGAAGATCAAACTCGGCGGCGACGGCGACGGCGCCAGGATCGCCGCGGTGCGCAAGGCCGCGCCGGATTCCGAACTCATCGTCGATGCCAACGAGGCATGGACCTCAGGCAATCTCGAACAAAATCTCGCCGCCTGCGCGGAAGCCGGCGTCACCCTGGTCGAACAGCCGCTTCCGGCCGGCCAGGACGAGGTGCTGGCCCGCATCCGCAGGCCGCTTCCCGTCTGTGCCGACGAAAGCGTGCATGACCGGAACTCGCTGGACGGGCTGCGCGAGCGCTACGATGCCGTGAATATCAAGCTCGACAAGACCGGCGGGCTGACGGAGGCGCTGGTCATGGCGGACGCGGCGCAGGCGCTGGGATTTCAAATCATGATCGGCTGCATGGTCGCGACCTCGCTGGCGATGGCGCCGGCGATGCTGCTCACGCCACTGGCCCGTTTCGTCGATCTCGACGGTCCGCTGTTGCTGGCGCGCGACCGCGAGGACGGTTTGCGCTACGACGGCAGCCTGGTCTATCCGCCGGAGGCCTCGCTGTGGGGATGATCCGCGGCTCGATCTATTGGTTTTGACGCGTTTTCTTCACGCGAACCGGCCTCCACCCCGCATCAAGTGCGGGGCAGGCTTTCGCTCGAAAACGCCAGGCGGTACCGCGCCAGCCACATCACTACCGCGCCTGACAGCGCCATCGCGGCCATGACGTAGTAGACGCCCTGCCCGTATCGCGCAAAAACCGCGCCGGACAGGATCGAGGCGCTGGAGGTGACGATGCCGCTGCAGGCGGCGAGATAGCCCTGCCCCCGCGCCATCACATGAGCAGGCACGTGGCGCGCCAGCAGCAGCATGGTGCCCACTTGAGTGAGGCCATAGGTCAGCCCGTGCGCCAGCTGCACCACGGATAGCACCGCGACCGAGGGCTCCTGCGCCGTGATCAGCCAGCGCGCGACCGCGCTGAGGCCGCCGATCACCACCAGCACCGACGCCGGCAGCGAAAATCGCGGCGACAGCGCGAAGACCACGATCTCGGCGAGCACCCCCAGCACCCATAGCCCGGCGATCGTCAGCCCGCCGAGCCCGGCGCCCTGCCAGGTGATGGAGGCAAAGGTGTAGTAGGCGGCGTGGCTGCCCTGGATCAGCGCCGCCGCCACGATGATGGCGAGAAAGCCGGGGTCGCGCAGCAGCGCGTTGGCGCGGTGCGGCACAGCCGCGGCCGCCTTCGGATTGTCCAGCCGTTGCAGGGCGAGGCTGACGAAAGCGCCGAGCCCGGCCACCGACGCGATGACCCAGATCAGGTGCCGCGCCGCGATCACCTCGACCAACAGCCCGCAGACCAGCGCGCCGACCACGAAGGCGGCCGAGCCCCACAGCCGCAGCGGCCCGTAATTGAGGCCGTAGCGCGCCACGCCGCGCAACGCATAGGCATCGGTCAGCGGCACCATCGGCGTCCACATGCAGGCGGTAACGGCATAGGCCAGGAATACCGCCAGCGCCTGATGCTGGGTTCCGACCACCGCGAAGCCGAGCGCGGTGGCAAAGGCGGTGACGATCATGGCCGCGCGCAGCGCCTGACGCCTTTCGGCAAGGCCGGTCACCACAGGCAGGATCGTGAACCGCGTCACCGAAGGAACCGCCGTGATGATCCCGATCCAGGAGGCGTCGATCCCGACCGCCTTCAGCCACACCGGGAAAAACGGCAGATGGGTGCCGATCAGGCCGAACAGCGTGCCGTAAAACAGCGCCAGCCGCGCCGCGAATCGCTTCGACGTCGCCTGAGATGCGATGGGGATTTGTGATTCGGACGGCATCAAATCAATTGCGATTCGGTCGATATCATGATGATCGTTAGCGTAACGCGCGGTGATTTGCGCGGAAGAGTTTGACATGGCCGACGAAGCATTTGCCCTATCGCCGATCTCCGCCCGCGCAAGCCTGCCGAGCGAGGAGGACTATGACGCGATCAGCCAGGCGTTCATGGAGACCTCGCGCGGCCGCTGGTTTCTCGGCGAATACGCCAAGCGCAACCGCAATGCCGACACCCGCATGGTGCTCGACGCGGTGGCGCGGATCGAGGAAACCCTTGCCGCACAGAAGCAGCCGGCTCCCGAAAGCCGGCTGACCGAGGCGCTGGCCGCCATCCGCCACGCGGTCGACGAGGCCCAGGCCGCCGCCGCCGCGGCCGTCGAAGGTCTCGCGCTGGAGGAAAATCTGGCGCCGGTCCGCAAGGGCGCCCGGATCATCCGGGAGATCAGCTGGCGGTGGCGGGAAATCGGCGCCGACGGCCGGATTTGCGATCTGCTCGATTCCCAGGTCAGCGCCATCGAAGGGGCGTGCGGACAAATCTCCTCGACGAGCCCGCAGGCCGCCTTGAGCGCCGCGTTCGATCTGATCAAGGAACGGATCGCCGGGCTTGGCGGCAGCGAAGCGATACCCCCGCAGGCCGCCGGGGCGGCGGTCCCGTCGCCCTCTCCCGCCGCGCGCGATCAGGCGCCCGCCGCAGCCGTCGAGACGGCGCAGGAGACATCGGCTGCAACCGACGTCGAAGCCGCGATCAGCATGCCGGCCGAAGCGGTTGTGGAAACGGTTGAAGCCGTGGAAGTGACGGCTGAGGTCGTTGAGGCGACCGCCGAAGCCGCGGCCGCCGAGGCCGCTGATATGGCGGTCGAGGCTCTTGATGTGACGCTTGAAGCCGCCGACGAAAGCCCTGAAGCTGCCGAGGCTTACGACGAAGCCTTGCTGGACATGATCGCGCTCGAAATGGCCGCGCCGGACGCTGCCGAACTGGATGACGCGCCGAGGCTGCCGCCGATGAAATCCACGCCATAGGGTCGGCGTCGGCGGAGCCGATGACCGGCGAGCGGGAACCTGAGCCGATCGCCGCGGCGGCAGAGGCGCCGAATCTGGCCGTCACTTCGAACCTTCGCCTGAACTTTCTCTTGGCTCGACGCTTCTCGCCAGCGGCATCGTGCGAAAGCCCGATGCATCGCCGTCCGATCCGCTGGCGCCGATCCGGCGCATGAGCCAGGCCGAGAAGATCGCGTTCTTCTCCGATCAGTTGATCAGTCGCGCGTACAGATCCGCGTCGACATTGCCGCCGGACAGAACGATGACGACGTTCTTGCCGCGCGCCTCGATACGGCCGGCCAGCAGGGCGGCAAGCCCGACCGCCCCGCCCGGCTCGACCACGAGTTTCAACTCCCGAAACGCAAATCCGACCGCGGTGCCGACTTCCGCGTCCGAAGCGGTGACGCCCTTGCGTGAGCAGCCGGCTGTTGATCGCGAAGGTGATCTCGCCGGGGATCGAGGCCATCAGCGCGTCGCAGATGGTGCGGCCCTCGGCGCGATGCGGCTCGCGCTTTCCGGATCGCAGCGAACGGGCATGATCGTCAAAACCTTCCGGTTCGGCGGACATCAGGGAGGCCAGCGGATAGCGCGCCTTGACCGCGGTCGCGACGCCCGCGACCAGGCCGCCGCCGGAGGCCGGCGCCACCACGATATCCGGCGCGACGCCGAGCGCGGCCATGTCCTCGGCGATCTCCCGGCCCACGGTGCCCTGGCCCGCGATCACCATGGGGTCGTCGTAAGGCCGCACCAGCGTGGCGCCGCGCTTGCCGGCGATGTCGCGGGCGATGGCCTCGCGATCCTCGCGGTCGCGATCGTACAGCACGACCTCGGCGCCATAGGCCTTGGTGCGCTCGCGCTTGGAGAGCGGCGCGTCGGCCGGCATCACGATGGTCGCCGGCATGTTCAGGATTTGCGCCGCCGCCGCCACGCCCTGGGCGTGATTGCCGGAGGAGAACGCGACCACGCCGCCGCCGCGCGCGCTCTCCGGGATCGACGACATCTTGTTGAAGGCGCCGCGGAACTTGAACGATCCGGTCCGCTGCAGCATTTCCGGTTTCAGGAAAACCCTGCCTCCCGACGCGTTCGTCGAGCGCGGGCGAGGACAACAGCGGCGTCCGCACCGCGAACGGCGCCAGCACGCGCGCGGCCGCATCGATATCAGCGGAATTGACGGGCAAGGTCGAGGATTGTTCGGTCATCGTCCGGCTTGTATCGCGTCACCGCGACAGGCGGGCAAGCCGCTTAAGGCCGGGGTCAGGCGACGAAGCGCGGGTGTTCCGCCGCGAATGGCACCGCATCGTCTTTGGGATCGGGCGTTGCGGACATCGCTGATATTCTCGATGAAGGCGCGGGCCGAAGCTTCCCAGGTATGTCTGGCGGCAAATTCGAGGCAGGCCTGCGGCGAAATCTGCAGCGCGGACAGGCAGGCCATCCGCAAATCGTCGTTCAACGCGCCGACCGGCGCGGTGCCGATCACGTCGCGGGGCCCGGTCACGGGAAAGGCGGCGACCGGCAGGCCGCTGGCCAGCGCCTCCAGCAGCACCAGGCCGAAGGTGTCGGTCCTGCTCGGAAACACGAAGACGTCGGCGCCGGCATAGGCCTCCGCCAACGCCTCGCCCTGCCGCGCGCCGAGAAAGACGGCTTGCGGATATTTTCGCGCCAGAGCCGCGCGCGCCGGCCCGTCGCCGACGATCACCTTGCTGCCGGGCAGATCGAGGTCGAGAAACGCCTCGAGATTCTTCTCGACCGCGACGCGGCCGACGCACAGGAACACCGGGCGCGGCAGCCCGAGGTCGACGGCGCGCGGATGAAACAGTCCGGCGTCAACGCCGCGCGGCCACAGCACCACGTTGCGAAAGCCGCGCGATACGCAATTCGGTTGCCAGCGCCGGCGTCGCCGCCATCACCGCCTGGCTCGGCCCGTGGAAGGCGCGCAGCGCCGCCCAGATCCAGGATTCGGGAACGGGCAGGCGCGCGGAGATATATTCGGGAAAGCGGGTGTGAAAGCTCGTCGTGAACGGCAAGTCCGCTGCTTGCGGCAATAACGCCGCACCAGCAATCCGATCGGCCCTTCGGTCGCGATATGGATGCTGTCCGGCCGGGCGTCGGCGATCAGCCGGGCGATTTTCGCCCGATACGGCAGCGCCACCCGCAGATCCCGGTAGCTCGGCATCGCGAAGGTGCGGAACGATTCGGGAGTGAGAAAGCTGACGTCGACGCCAAGCGCCCTGGCCGCCTCCGCCATCATGGTCAGCGTGCGCACCACCCCGTTGACCTGGGGATGCCACGCATCGGTCGCGACCAGGATGCGCATCAGGCGGCGCGCGCCGCGACCGAGGCGACCGGAACCGTGCGGCGCAGCGGATCGGTCCAGGTGATGATCTCGAACCGGCCGTCCTCGTGCTCGGCGAGCGCGGTGCAGCTTTCCACCCAGTCGCCGCAGTTCATGTAGCGGATGCCATGCTCGTCGCGGATGGTGGCGTAATGGATGTGGCCGCAGATCACGCCGTCGGCGCCGTGACGCCGCGCCTCGGCGGCGAGCGTCTGTTCGAAGGCGCCGATGTAGTTCACGGCGTTCTTGACCTTCAGCTTGGCCCATTGCGACAGCGACCAATAGGGCACGCCGAACGCGCGGCGGAAGAAGTTGACCAGCCGGTTCATCTGGATGGCGAAATCGTAGGCCTTGTCGCCGAGATGGGCGAGCCAGCGCGCGTTCTGCACCACGAGGTCGAAGATATCGCCGTGGATCACCAGATAGCGCCGCCCGTCGACGCCGACATGAACGGTGTTTTCCACCACGTCGATGCCGCCGAAATGCGTGCCGTAATAGTTCCTCAGGAACTCGTCGTGATTGCCGGGGACGTAGATGACCTTGGCGCCCTTGCGCGCCTTGCGCAGCATCTTCTGCACGAAGTCGTTGTGCGATTGCGGCCAGTACCAGCTGGATTGCAGCGCCCAGCCGTCGACGATATCGCCGACCAGATAGATGGTGTCGGCGTCATGGCTGCGGAGAAAATCCAGCAATCGGTCGGCTTGCGAGCCGCGGGCTCCGAGGTGGACGTCGGAGATGAACAAAGTGCGAAAGCGCCGTTCCGGCAACTCGTCACTCATCGCGTAATTCCCATGCGCGAGCAGCTAACAAATTCCCGTGACAGCGTGATGACGGGTCACGCCGCCGACGGAACCGCCCGCTCGAAACAGACCAGCGTATAGATCCCGAACGGCGCCACCTTGCGCCGCTCGACGCAGGTTGGCGTCCTCTTTGGCTTGCGCCCAGGCCTGCAGCCGCGCGAACGGAAATTCCGGCCGCAGGCCCAGCGCCCGGGTGCGCTTCGCGGCCCAGCGCTCGACCGCCGCGGCGACGCCTGTTTCCGAATAGAGATGATTGACCAGGATGATCCGGCCGCCCGGCTTCACCACGCGGTGGCACTCGGAAAGCACCTGCTCGGGATTGGCCACCAGCGTGATGACGAACTGCGCCACCACGCAATCGAAGGTGGCGTCGGCAAAGCTCATCCGATGCGCGTCCATCAGCTGCACGTCCCTGACGTAAGGGATAGCGTCCGCTCGCCATTTTCTCGCGCGCCTTCGCCAGCATCGGCGCGCTGAGATCGATGCCGGTGATTTCGGTGGTGAAGTCGTAATCGTCGAACGACAGGCCGGTGCCGACGCCGACTTCGAGAATCTTGCCGCCGATCGCGCGCGCCGCCTTCGCCGCCGCGCGGCGGCCATTCACCATCACCGGCCCGCACACCGCGTCATAGATCGGCGCCCACCGTGCATAGGCGGTTTCGACGATGCTGCGATCGAGATCGTGAACTTTTCATGCATCATTTCGCTGGCATGTGCGCACGAATCGAGACATGGCCATGTGCTGAATCGCGAAATAGCAGCGCTGTGCGACAGCCAAGCGACAGCATCTCCACGTAGCATTCTGCGTCACTGGAACACGGTCCCGCGATCTCGCGGCGTGCTGCGCCCGAGGTTTGCTTTGAATTTCCTTACCCTCTTGATCAGAGGGCGCAGGGAATGCCGGGCGCCCGATGCGCCCGCAGCCGCGTGCGCAATGGTAGTGGTAGAACGCACACGCGTTAGTCACCACGGTCACACCGGAATCACCCGGCATTCCCCGCGCAATGGTTTTAACGGTTTCCTTCGTGCTCTCCCCGGTGACCGGGCTTTCTTGCCACCGTCGCCCCTGAGAAGCTTGCTTCCCAGGAACTTGACGCCAGCGTCGGGGCGTCAGGACCACACGACTTCGCCGTCCGCTTCACGCGCCGTCGTCAACAGCGCATCCGCGTCCACCGCATCCCGCCCCGCGGCCGTGACGATCGCGTGTCGCCCCTCCGTAAGGGACGGGACAATGGCGGATATAGAACTGATTTGGGTCTTCGGAAAATCAGAATATTCTTGTACGAAGGGCTGGACAGACTTTTGGTGATTTGCCCGTCGGGCAGCAGGATTGCACGTCGGATTAGGCCACGGACTCGTAAACCAGGAGGTCGGATCAGGCACGCTCGATGTCCGCTCGTTCCCCAATAGCGGCGCAAAAGCGGACATGCCCGAAGGTCCGGTTTGTGCCAACAACGGAAGTCACGGATTCCCGGATTTTTTATTTGCGAGCCTCATATCGGAACCGGGGCGCTCAGCTCGTTCTCATCTTTGAGGCTGCTGCAGCTCTCGGGCGCTTCGCGAGACTCGGGTCATTCCGTATGGCCACGCGCTTCACCTTCTTCACGTCCGATCCCGCGTGTTTGGAGCCGCGGTTGTGCGCGGCATATTCCTGGCCGTCGACCGGTGCGACATGCGGCGGGTCCCTGCCGAGATATGGGCGCCCGATTCCGAACTCCTTCCCATGCGCATCAACCCACTTCCAGAGCTTTTCGGAGGAAGCCCATCGCTGGTCGCGAGTTCCGCCCTGGACACTCACGATATCGGCCGCAAGCCCATGCCCATAGCCACCGCGGGAGCTCCCGCCATGATACGACCTGTTGCTCGCCGCCTTGAGGCCGCTTGCGATCGACTGGCGGTAGTCATCACGGAACGCGCTGGTGATGCCGGGCGAAAGGCCCGCCGCCTCCGCCGCGTGAAGCGTATGAAACAGTTTTAGCTTGAAGCTCCGATCCATGCCTCCGATCACGTAGTCCATCATCGACATGCCGGCTCGTTCCGCCGCCTTCGGATCCTTCCACCCAAAATCTTCATCGACGAGCTTGGTGAAGGTTCTGGCGACAGTCACCATCTTGCCCTTCCGCTTGACGGTGACGTTCCTCCGTTCAAGCTCCTTGATGGTGTCCTCCTTGGGCGTCCGTTGATAAAGCGCCCACAGATATCGATCGACGCAGATGTCCACGACCAGGCACTCGTCGACGATTTCGATGGAGCTCACGGCTTCGATGGAGCTCACGGCCTTGCCGGCGTCGCCAGGTTCGAGATCCGACGGATTTGCCATTGCGACTTGCACAGGCGCTGGTTCGGTTGGCGGCACATCCGGCGAATTGGTCGAGGCCGTTTCGACAACCGGCTCCGGCTTGTTCAGAGCGATTGATGCGTCGGCGACTGCTCCCGCAAGCGATAGCTCGGCCATCGCTACATCGGTTTGACCGAGATCGTCATTGAGCATCGAGCTTGGCTGCGGTGCCCCGGCGAGCTCCTGTTCGGTGGAGAGAGAGGGAGCGCTGATGTCCTTGCGTGGCGCCGCGCCGGTGTTCTGGATTCCTGCAGGCCCGAAGGCAGCAAGCAAGCCGACAACCCCGGTCGCGAGAATGACCGATCGCAACAATGGCGCCGGCACTGTCGAAAGTCGCCGCGGGTTCATCATCCCAGCCTCCAAAGGCTGCATCGGAACCGGATTGCACAGCCAAGCATGCGGACGCCGCTGATTGTTCGGACAAGGTAATGGCCGCGCAATGGCGCAAACGGGCAGGTCGTGTGCTTTTCCCGGAAGTGTTGCCTGTGTGCAACGGCAGGCGGCAGGCCTGCGAACGCCCGCTCGATGGGCTACGATCACCATAAAGGGTGAGCACACAGGCCCGAAACATGGGAACGAGACTTCAACCTGGCATGTTCGAGGTCCGCTATTGATCGCATACCGGACTCAACTCGGACATAACGCCATGTCCGTTTTGTGCCTGCCGGCCCAACAACGGAAATGCTCAACCATTCGATCATCTCGTCGGCCCGGTGGGCGTCGCGCCCTATCGTGGGCGAGGGATGATCAGTACGCGCTGAGAAGATCGACCTTGGCGTTTGCGAGGATCAGCCGCCGCGCCAATAGCGCCGATAGATTGCGCATGATCTTCATCGAGATCTGCGGGTGAAGCTGGCGGTAGTTGGCAAAAGCATCCAGCGGCAGCTCCAGGCATTTGACCGGCGTATCGGCAAAGACATCGGCGCTACGGCGTCGCTCGATGATGGCCATCTCGCCGAACTCCATCCCGGGTCCAAGCGAAGCTAGCCGAACGCCGCTGGGCAATTTGACGCTCACCATCCCGCTCAGCAGAAAGAACAGGGAGTTGGCGGGCTCGCCGCCGCTGACGATGCGCTGGCCGACTTCATACCGGCGCTCGGTCGACAGTTCTGCCAATTCCGCAATCTCATCAGGGGTTAGTCCCGCCAGCAGGGCCTGCTCACCGAGATGCGAGGTTTCCTTGACGGCAGTGAAGCCGCCATATCGATAAATAACCTGGTCTTCGGCCCATTCGATGGCTTCATCGAGAAGCGCGAAGCGTCGTAGCCTTTGCGGCTCGGCCGTCCGCTCGCGAACCGCGGTCCATGCCGCTGAAGTTGCCTCGACGCCGGTCAGTATCGCGGTGACGCCGGCATTGCCGAGGGTGTCGAGTTTTTCGCCGAGCAATAGTGCCCCCGCAGCAGTGATGTCAGGCACGCGCCGGAGATCGAGAATCAGAAGCGGCGCGTTTGGCGGCTCACTGGCCAGGCGCCGCGTGACGTAGTCTATCGCCGCGAAATTCAGCGCACCCACCAGTTCGATGACGCGAATGTCGCTGTGACGTTCGTCGAGGATCTGTTGTTCGTGCGGCTGGCGGCTGCGGCGGGACGAAATGCCGAAAATGTCGTAATCTGCGATGATGCAGGTGCGCACATCTGCGCTCCGGTTGAGCATATGCAGATCGAACCGCGCCGACAGCGCCTCGCATACCCTGAGACCCCGCGCGCTGTTGCCATGGCTGTCGAGAAGCGGCGAGAAGGTGCCTAGTCCCAATTGCGAAGGCAGTGCCGCTACGATGCCGCCGCCGACGCCGCTCTTGGCGGGCATGCCGACGCGATATATCCATTCACCGGCATAGTCATACATGCCCGAACTCGTCATCACCGAAAGCGTACGAGCAACGATGAGTGGCGTGATCACCTGAACTCCGGTGACCGGATTGATGCCGCGGTTAGCCAAGGTCGCCGCCATGACCGCGAGATCGCGTGCGGTGACCAGCACGGCACATTGCCGGAAATACGTATCCAGCACGGCGTTGACGTCGCCTTGCAGCACCGAGTAATTGCGCAGCAGCCACGCTATAGCGCGATTGCGGTTGCCGGTCGCGACCTCGGAAACGTAAACGGCGTCATCGACGCCGAGCTCGCGGCCGGCAAACTGGCCGAGCTTCTCCCGGATGCGCTCGAACGCATCGGCACCATCGACCTGATGGATCAATCCCGAGCAGGCGATCGCGCCGGCATTGACCATGGGATTAAACGGGCGGTTGTCGTTGGTGAGGCGGATCGAGTTGAAAGCCTCGCCGCTGGGTTCAACACCGATCGCGGCCGCAACCCGCTCTTCCCCGACCATCTCTAGCGCAAGCGCAAACACGAAGGCCTTGGAGACCGATTGAATGGTGAAAGGCACGGCGCTGTCGCCGACCTCATAGACATAGCCATCAATGGTGACCAGAGCGACCCCGAAATGCGCCGGATTGGCTCTTTGCAGCTCCGGGATGTAGTCGGCGACCGCGCCAGATTGGTCTTCTTTGAACTGGGCGTGACATCGCGCCAAGAACTGCTGCAGCGGTGGTTGAGTAGCATATCCCCGCCGTCTGACAGGCGAGTTCTGGGCGACGAACTTAACTGACATGTCCATTCTTGTATCTTCGCTGACTAAGGATTGGGCAATCGGCGCACAAATGGCGCGGACCGGACATCATGATTTAGGGGGAGCGGGTCGCGGCTTCACAGGAACGTCATCAGGCAGTACACGATGCTTCCGAATGCCAGCACTGCGATTGTGAGGCGCACAAACAAGGGCGCTGATTCCTTTTCCTTAGACATCTCAAATATCCCGTTTCGATATTTAAACCCCACGTCTCAAATGCCGGCCTGCTTGCCGGCTAGGGCGTCTTAACATTTTGTCGAAGCCGGGCTATCTGGCTGCGCCTATGTCGCAACGCTAATCAACTCAAGTGAAAGCAATTTGCTTGCCAGTTGAGATGACGATCAGCGGCTAGCGTCGCAATGTCGCACGACGATACGAAAGGAGCGTCGGGCCGCTTCCGACCGGCTCGTCATGGATGCGCTTCAACGCCCGGCTCCATAGGGAGGCCGCGTGCAACAAAAATCGCAACCAGCGTGCGCTCATTGTCAAGAGGCGAAGGTCGCAACGCCGGCCAAGCGTCCATGTCTCAGATGGGTCAAAAGGCGAAATGCTCGCTGCGAGCAGATGTTTTCCGCTTTGCTCCCGAAAGCGGACTCAAGACAGACGTCGCTGGTGGTCCGGTTCGTGCCAATTTCAGCCGCGAGCCACCCTTCCTCCTACGCGGGCTGTCGTATATGAGAGATTTGCCACCGGAACGTGCCGATAGTCCCCAGGAGCGAATTGGCGGCGAGGATGGTGGCGGCGGTTCGTTAATTCAAAAATCGCGATCTGACACTTGATCGACGCAAGCGCGGACAGGCATTTCAACCGGGGCATGGCATGGTAAATCGATTTACGACGGCGCAATCCACCGTGGCGATGCGGCGTTGGGGGCCTCCCGCCATTGTGACGCTCGCGGCGATGGCCGCACTGACGGCGCTGACCGCCGACGCCGCGGCGAGACAGGCGCGCCCCGCGCCACCCACCGAGGCGACGGCGCCGCGCGATGCAGGCGAGCCGATCATGGCGATCGTGTCGATCAAGACCCAGCAGGTCACTTTCTACGACGCCGACGGCTGGATCCTGCGCGCGCCGGTGTCGACCGGCACCACGGGACGCGAGACGCCGGCCGGCGTCTTCGCCGTCATCGAGAAGGACAAGGACCACCACTCGAGCCTCTATGACGATGCCTGGATGCCGAACATGCAGCGCATCACCTGGAACGGCATCGCGCTGCACGGCGGGCCGCTGCCCGGGTATGCGGCCTCGCACGGCTGCGTGCGGATGCCCTACGGCTTTGCGGAGAAGCTGTTCGACAAGACGCGGATCGGGATGCGGGTGATCATCTCGCCGAACGACGCGGCCCCGGTCGAGTTTTCCCACCCGGCGCTGTTCGTGCCGAACGCGGAGGCCGTCGCGGCTGCTCCGGCGCGTGCCGAGACGCTCGCCCGCGAGGCCGCGGAGGCCGCCAAGACGGCCGACGAGGCGAAGAAAGCCGCCGCGACAGCGGCGCGCGAGACGGCATCGCTCACGGCGTCGCTGCGCAAGCTGGAATGGCTCAAGACCCGCGCCGACGCCGAGCTCGCGTTCGCCGACAAGGCGCTCGCCGCCGCAAAGACGGACCAGGCCAAGGCGCGGGCCGAGGACCTGAAGCAGAAGGCCGCCGCCAAGGCCGCGGAAGCTGGGGACGCAGCTCGACACCGCCAAGGCCGACGCGAAGTCGAAGCTCGACGCCGCCGCCGCCGCAAAGGACGCCGCCAAGGCGGCCGAGACCAGGAAGGCCGACGCCGCCAAGGCGGCGAGCGAGGCGAAGCTCGCGCTCGAGCCGGTCTCGGTCTACATCAGCCGCGCGACGCAGAAGCTTTACGTGCGGCGCAACACGCATAAGCCGTGGCCGGACGGGGGCGAGGTGTTCGATGCGACCATTGAGGTTCCGGTCACGATCCGCAATCCCGACAAGCCGATCGGCACGCATGTGTTCACGGCGATGGCGCGCAACGACGCGGGCCTGCGCTGGACCGCGGTCACGATCGACAACGGGGACGACGCCAAGGACGCGCTCGACCGCATCACCATCCCGCAGGATGTGCTCGATCGCATCGCGCCGACCGCATTGCCGCGATCCTCGATCATCGTCTCGGACGAGCCGCTGAGCCGCGAGACCAACTATCGCACCGAGTTCGTCGCGGTGCTGAACAACCAGCCCCAGGGCGGCTTCGTGACGCGCCGGCCTACGGTCGATGTCCGCGTTGCGAGCGGCAACTCCTGGGGCGACGACGGCTTCGGCTTCTTTTTCCAGCGCAATTCGAACTCCCAACCTGGCAATACGCGTCGGCGCGGCGGCCAGTACTATCGTCCGGTGCAACAGGGCTGGTGGTAAGACGCGGCACGCCGCGCGTAGGCCGCATGTCCGCTCCGGGGTCAGAAGCGGACATGTCGGCTCAACCGTCTGCCGTCAGCCCCCAAGAACGGACATCGTCAGCGGCCAATGCGCCCTATGGCAGCGCAATGGTGAGCCTAGAGCCTTTTCCGTTTCGATAGAATCGAAACGGGGCTCTAGATTCTTGATTTGACGCGTTTTCTTAGCGCGAACCGGTCTCCACTTCGCTTGAAAACGCTCTAGTAAAACCGATGAAAATGATGGATCGGTCCGTGGCCGTGGCCGACAGTGAAGCGATCGGCCGCCGCGATCGCGGCGCTGACCCAGGCCTTGGCGTTGCGCACGGCGGTTTCCATGTCTTCACCCCTGGCAAGGCTGGCCGCGATGGCCGAGGACAATGAGCAGCCGGTGCCGTGGGTGTTTTTGGTGGCGATGCGCGGCGATGCCAGCGCGACGATGCCGTTGCCGCGGACGAGATAGTCGATGCTGTCTGTGCCCTGCCCGTGCCCGCCCTTGATCAGCACCGCGGGACAGCCCATCGCCAACAGCCGCTGGCCCTGGCTTTCGATCGCGGCCTCGCTCTCGGCAATCGGCTCCTCCAGCAGCGCGGCGGCCTCCGGCAGGTTCGGCGTCATCAGCGAGGCGCGCGGAATGAGTTTTTTCCGCAATGCTGCAATCGCGTCAGCCGCCAAGAGCCGGTCCCCCGATGTCGCCACCATCACCGGATCCAGCACGATATGTTTCGGCGACCAGCGCATCAGCCCCGCGGCGATGGCATCGATGGTCGCGAGCTGCGCCACCATCCCGATCTTGACGGCCTGCACGTCGAGATCGCTGAACACCGCATCGATCTGCGCGGTGACGAAATCGGCCGGCACCTGGTGGATGCCGCTGACGCCTTCGGTGTTCTGCGCGGTCAGCGCGGTGATGACGGAGGCGCCGTAGACGCCGAGCGCGGCAAAGGTCTTGAGGTCGGCCTGGATACCGGCCCCCCCGGACGAATCCGAGCCGGCGATGGTGAGCGCGATCGGCGTCGTCATCGCTCTGCCCGCATGGATTTCGGCTGTCGCGTCAGGGCCATGCTTTGTCCTAGCGCGGCTTGCTATGGCCAGCAAGTTCGCTTGCCACGGCGCCCGGTTTTTTGCTCTATTGGCTGCAACGCGACGCCTTCCGGAGACGACAGCGATGGTTCCCTTCTTTGTCCAGATCAAGTGCAAGCTCGGCCAGTCCTACACCGTCGCCAATGCGCTGGCGGAAGCCGAGATTGCCTCCGAGATCTATTCCACCGCCGGCGATTACGATCTCCTGGTCAAATTCTACGTCGACAAGGACACCGACATCGGGCACTTCATCAACGAGAAGGTGCAGGTCCTTCCCGGCATCCAGGACACCCACACCATCATCACCTTCAAGGCGTTCGGCGCCGGCTAGCGCGCGCTCATAGGTGATCCGCAATTAAAACCCCACCGTGGACCGGATTTTGGTTCCGGGCGAGCGCAGCCAGGAAACGCGGGCGAAGCGGGCCTGCGCGAGTGCGAATTCCGATCGCGCCGGCGCTGATGCGCGGAGCTGGACCAGGTCGCCAATGACCTCGGGATTGCGAAGCTGGCGCAGCTGGCCGGATTTTAGGCCGCGCGCTCCGCCGCCAGCGTGCCGGCAAACTGCGGATAGGTCTCCGCGAGCTCGCTGGTTACGCGGCCGCGTAACAGCGCGAGCGTCTCGGCGTCGGGCTCGGTTGTGGTCGGGACATCAGCCGGTTCATCGTAGTCGAATCCCGTATTCGCCCTGACATCGGCGGCGGAAACACCGCGATGCACGCTCCTCAAGCGGAAGCGCTTGCGCGCCTTGTCGAAATCGAACAGCGCCAGGCCCGTCAGCAGCGCATAAGGCCCGCCATTGCGCACGATGCCTTCGCTGGTGCCGGGCGCGCTGACGAAATCGACCTTGTCGACGAACACGCGCGGCGAATGCTCCTCGCGAAACAGGATCACGCGCGGCACGACATAATAGAGGAAGGCCGAGCCGAACGAGCCCGGCCAGCGCACGTCGCTTTGCGGATAATCGCCGGTCCCAACCAGATTGATGTTGGCCTGTCCGTCGATCTGGCCGCCGCCCAGAAAAAACGCGTCGACGCGGCCCTGGGCGGCGCAATCGAACAGTCTCGACCGCGCCGTTGGTGAAAAAATTGTGCTCGCGCGAGCCGAGCACGACGATGCGCACCCGCTCCAGCCCGCGCGTCTCGTTGCGCGCGCGCAGCAGCATGGCGCCGGCCGCAGGGATCGGCGAGGAGGCGCCGACGGCGACCAGGCGCACGCCTTTGAGCAGATCGGCGATCGTCGCGATCAGGATTTCGCGCGGTGTCGCGGCGCCAGCCCTCACGCCACCGCCCCGAGCCGCTGGGCGAAGCCGTCCATATAGGCCCTAAAGCCTTCGGCCGACTTTGCCATGCGCGCGTAACGCGCAATTTCGGCGTCGTCGGCCGGATATTCGCCCCACAGCCCGAGCGGCCAGGCGCCGCGCTGCGCTTGCGCGATGCCAGTCACATAGAGCGCGGGAAGCACGCCGGCGGCGGAATTCTCGTCTGCCAGCAGCGAGGTCTCGCTGATGCGCTCCACCGTGACCAGGGTCGTTTTCGCGGCATAGGCCATGGTGGCGAGTTCGGTCTGCCGCCCGATCCGGACATTGCCGAAGCGGTCCGCTTCGGGCGCGTGGAACAGCGCGACGTCCGGCCGTATCGCCGGAACCACGACGATCGGATCATTCTGCGCAAACGGATTGTCGATGATTTTCCAGTCGGGCCGCGCCTTCATCAGGTCGCTGCCGATGATGCCGCGGATCGGCATGAAGGGAACGCCCTTCTGGCCCGCGACGAGACCGGCCAATAACGCCGGACAGGTGGCGTCCAGCAGCCTGAACGCGCCAGAGCGTACGCCATCGGAAAAACGCGGCGCTCCCCCCGCCTCCCCCAAGGTCACGGCGCTGGTCTCGATCGATCCGATCAGGCCTTCGCCGATCAGCATATCGGCCTGGATTCCGCTGATGGGCACGCAGACGAGGTGGAGATTTTTCGGGCGGTTGGCGATGAGGGCTGCGGTCGCCGCCATGGCGACGCCGGCATGATCGGTCGGAATGGCGAGCGACATGCCATCGCCGACGCTTGCGACCAGCGTTTCCAGAGAAACGATGTCTCCCATGGAGTCCTCCCAGAAATGCTCCCGGCTTTCCAGACGGTCGTCCAGTCCGCGGGGGAATTAAGAGGGAAGACTACCCCCTAATCGCCGTGACTTCCACCTGAGCGAACCGCAGGGCTGCCTTCCGGGAAATCGCGCCCTGGATCAGGACTTGTCGCTGCTCTTCGCCGCCTTCTTCGGCCGTGGCGGTCCCTCCACCGGCGGCAGCGACTTGAGATATTCCGCGATTGCCGAACGATCCTCAGGGCTCAGTTGCGAAGTGTTCTTGATTACGCGCGCCATCGAGCCACCGGCGCTGTCGCCCTCGGGCAATTCCCCGGTCTCGAGGAAATAGGCGATGTCCTTCTCGCTCCAGTCGGCAAGTCCTTTTTGCGTGATGTTCGGCACCCAGCCCTCGCCTTCCGGATTTGGTCCGCCGGCGAAGCGCTGCGCGGCGATGATGCCGCCGAGGAAATTCCGCGGACTGTGACACTCCGCGCAATGGCCGAGGCTGTTCACGAGATAGGCGCCGCGATTCCAGTTCGCCGAACGCGCCGCGTCCGGCACGAACGGCTTGCCGTCCATGAACAGCCATTTCCAGATTCCGATGTTGCGCCTGATGTTGAATGGAAACGGCACGTCGTGATCGCGCACCTTGCCGGACACCGGAGCAAGCGTCTTCAGGTAGGCAAAGAGGTCGCGGATATCCTCGACCTTCGCATGCGCGTAGGACGTATAGGGAAAGGCCGGAAAATAATGAACTCCGGCCGGCGAAACCCCTCTGGTCACCGCGGCAACGAATTCGGCCTCGGTCCAGCGCCCGATGCCGTCGGCCGGATCGGGCGAGATGTTCGGCGCGTAGAACGTCCCGAACGGCGACGGGATCGCCAGGCCGCCGCCGAGCCTCAGGCGATCGGGTTGGCCGGGCACGGCATGGCAGGAGGAACATCCTCCGGCGTTGAATGTTGTCAGTCCGTTGGCAAGGTTTGGCGTATGGGCCGGCGCGGTGACCGCCAATACGATCGGGGGAGCCGTCAGCCACCAGAAAACGCCGAGCGCGGCGGCGCCAGCGAGAGCGGAGCCAAGGAGAATTCGTCGCAGCATTCACCGATCCGTCACTGACCATCTTGAACTAACGGCCAGTATGGCGGCAATTCCAGCCATAAGCTGCTTTGAAAATTTGAAGCGCTCAAGCGGCTCTCGGGAATAAAATCGAAATCGCATTGTTTTGAAACTGGCACCATCACTTGAGGCCAACAGGGAGAGAACCATGTCGAATACCAAGACCATGCTTGCTGTGCTTGCGCTGGGAGCGACCGTTGCGTTCGCCGGACCTGCCTTTGCCGATAAGATGAAGGCGACGCTCGACGGCAAATCCGAAGTGCCCGCCAACACCAGCGCCGGCAAGGGCACGGCCGATATCGACTACGATGCCGCCACCAAGAAGCTGACCTGGACGGCTGACCTATTCGGGGCTCTCCGGCCCCGCCACCGCCGCGCATTTCCACGGGCCGGCCGAACCCGGCAAGAACGCCGGCGTCGCCGTCGCCATCCCGAATGCCGGCTCCAGCCCGGTCGAGGGCAGCGCCACGCTGACGGACGCCCAGGCCGCCGACCTGACGGTCGGGCAAGTACTACATCAACGTCCACACCGCGGCCAATCCAGGCGGCGAAATCCGCGGTCAGGTGACGAAGTAGCTTGCTTCGGAATTCGCGCTTAGGCAGCTTTGCCGCGGCGGCGCTTTCGAAACGTTCATCTCGGGAACAAAGGGTGGACCGCCTGGTGGCGTCCACCCTTTGCCATTTCGTGCCGCGCTTGCTAGCCGAGCGACGCTCGACCGCGCGACGGTCTATTTCAGCTTCAGCCGGTAGGTCTCGTGGCAATCGGCGCACTTGGCCTGGATCGCGTCGTAGGCGACCTTCAGGCTGGCGACATCCTTGATCTTGCCCTTGACGTCGGCGATCGCCTTGGCGACCGCAGGCATCTTGGAGTCGAAATCGGCCTTGTTCTGCCAGATTTTCTGCGACGATCCGTAGGTCGCGTTCACCACGTCTTCCCTGGGATTTGTGCTCGAAGACCTTGGGAATCGTGGGGACGCTCTCTTCGAGCGCCGCGATGGCGGCATCGACCGCTGCCTGGTCGTAGGGGATCTCGCCTTTCGTCCATTTTCAGGATCACCCCGTACATGCTCTTGCCCTGCGCCCGCATCAGATTGTCCTGCTTGACGGCGATATCCTGCTGCGCCATCACGGCGCCGACACCGAGCAACAAGGTCCCCGCAACAACAACAGTTCGCATCATCGGCCAGTTCTCCGTCCTGGGAAGGGTTTCCAAACGACGCCGCGGACCCGCTTGCGCGGGCCGCGGCTTATCCATCATTAGAACTCCCGGCGCGGCGTTTTATTCCCGCGCGCGGCAGATATCAGAGACTATGCCGGCGCTGATGCTCGCGGATCGCGACCCAGACCCGCTCCGGCGTCGCCGGCATATCGATGTGGTCGATCTTGTATTCGCGCCACAGCCCCTCGATGATCGCGTTGACCACCGCCGGACAGGAGCCGATCGCGCCGGCCTCGCCCGCGCCCTTGACGCCCAGCGGATTGGTCTTGCAGGGCACGTTATGGGTCTCGAACACGAATGACGGACCGTCGGCCGCGCGCGGCAGCGCATAATCCATGAACGTGCCGGTGACGAGCTGGCCGTCCTTCGCGCTGTAGACCGCCTGCTCCATCAGGGCCTGGCCGATCCCCTGCATCGCGCCGCCATGAACCTGGCCGGCGAGCAGCAGCGGATTCAGCGTCACCCCGAAATCGTCGACGATGACGTAGTTGACGATTTGGATGATGCCGGTGGCGGGATCGATCTCGACCTCGGCGAGGTGGGTGCCGTTGGGAAAGGTGCCGTCGGCCTGCGTGAATGTCGCGCTGGCGTTCAGCTTCGACGGATCGACGCCCGGCCGTTTGGCGAGATCGGCAAAGGTGATCGAACGATCGGTGCCGGCGACGCGTATGGTGCCGTTGCTGATCTCGAGATCGCCGGCGCTCGTCTCCAGCGCTTCGGCGGCGATCTCGCGCAACTTCTTGCCGAGTTCGCGGGTCGCCCGCTCGACGCTGACCCCGCCGGTCGGAATCGACGCCGAGCCGCCGGTGCCGAGACCGGTGGCGATCTTGTCGGTGTCGCCCTGCAGGACGTGGACGCGCTCGGGCGGCAGCCCGAACTGCTCGGCGACCAGTTGCGCGTAAGCGGTCTGGTGGCCCTGCCCGCTCGACTGGGTGCCGATCAGGATCGTGACGTCGCCGTTCGGATCGAGCTGCACCTTGGCGGTTTCCTCGCCCATGGTGCCGCAGACCTCGACATAGGTCGCAAGCCCGATGCCGCGCACCAGACCCTGCTTCTTCGCGGCCTTGGCGCGCCTGGGAAACTCCTTCCAGTTGGCGATTTCCATGGCGCGCTTCATATGCGCGGTGAAGTCCCCGGAATCGTAGACCTTGCCGGTCGCGGTCTTGTAAGGCATCGCGCGCGGCGGGATGAAATTCTTGCGCCGGATCGCATCCGGCGTCATCCCGAGCTTGCGCGCCGACGCGTCGACCAGCCGCTCGAGCACATAGGCCGCCTCCGGGCGTCCGGCGCCGCGATAGGCGTCGACCGGCACGGTGTGGGTGAACACGGTGCGGACGCGGCAATGGAACGCCTGGATGTCGTAGAGGCCGGGCAGCATGCCGGCGCCGCCGTGGGGGATATAGGGCCCGAAGGTCGACAGATAGGCGCCCATGTCGCCCATCAGATCGACGTCCATCGCGAGGAACTTGCCGTCCTCGGCGAGCGCCATCCGCGCCGTGGTGACGTTGTCGCGCCCCTGCGCGTCGCCCATGAAGTGATCGGAACGGTCGGCGGTCCATTTAATGGTCTTGCGCAGCTTGCGCGCGGCGACCGCGATCAGCGCATATTCGCGATAGGGAAACAATTTGGTGCCGAACCCGCCGCCGACATCCGGGCAGATCACCCGCATCTTCTCCTGCGGAATCTTCAAGACCATCCCGCAGAGGATTTCGCGCAGGCGATGGCTGCCCTGGCTGCCGACCGTCAGCGTCAGATGATCGTGCTTGGCGTCGTATTCGCAGACCGCGGCGCGGGTTTCCATGAAGTTGGTGACGACGCGCGGATTGACGATGGAGATTTCGGCGACCGCATGCGCTTTGGCGAACGCGGCCTCGGTGGCTTTCTTGTCGCCGATCGGCACGTCGAACAGCACGTTGCCGGGATGATCGGGCCAGACCTGCGGCGCGCCCGGCTTGACCGCATGCGCCACGCCGACCGCCGCCGGCAGCGGCGTCCAGTTGACCTCGATCGCCTCGAGCGCATCGCGCGCCTGATCGATCGTGTCGGCGACCACGAAGGCGACGGCGTCGCCGACATGGCGCACCTCGCCCTGGGCGAGGATCGGATAGGGCGGGCCGGTGAACGGATTGACTTCGAGATTGAACAGGCAGGGCAGAGAGCCGAGATCCCTGACATCCTCGCCGGTCAGGATCAGGCCGACCCCGGGCAGGCCGCGGGCGCGGGCGGCGTTGATGGTGAATTTCGCGTGCGCATGCGGCGAGCGCAGCACCAGCGCGTGCATCGCCGGCTGCGGCGAGTGGTCGTCGGTGTAGCGGCCCTTGCCGCGAATGAGCGCATCGTCTTCCTTGCGCAGGACGCTTTGACCGACGCCGAATTTGACAGGAGCAGCCATCGTATCTCCGTTTCCCAGAGCGCGATCAGCAAAAGTGGACACCGGTTTTGCGTCCGATCGCGCTCTAAATTATTGAATTAGCGCATGATCTTTTCGCCAAACCGCTTACACTTTGGCGGATCATGCGCTAGTAATTTTTCGCCATATTGCAGCGGATCGCGAGCCAGCGCAAAGGGTTTAGCTGCGGACCAGCGACGTCAGCCAGACCCGGCCGAACAAGCAGCAGGATCGATCCGGCATAGACGATCGCGCCGACCACGATCAGCACCAGCAGCGCGGCCTCGTCGCGCAACGCACTGAGCTGGGCAAGATGCGATGCCGCGAACCTTGCGGCCAGCCACAGCGCCGCCCCCAGCACGGCGCCGGCGACCAAAAACTTCACCGTTGACCGCATCAGCACGCGATCGAGGTCGAGGTACCCTGCCCGCGCCGCAAACCCGACCACCAGCAGCAGATTGATCCAGGCGCCGACCGCGGTCGCAAGCGCCAGACCGACCTGCGCCAGCGACCCCACCAGCGCGATTTTCAGCGCGACGTTGACGGCGACCCCGGTCAGCGCCGCCTTCACCGGCGTCGCGGTATCCTTGCGGGCGTAAAAGGTCGCGACCGCGCTGCGGATCAGCACGAACGGGATCAGCCCGATGGCATAGGCGGCGAGCGTCGCGCCGGCGGCCGCCGCATCGGCCTTCGAGAACGCGCCGCGCGCGAACATCGCGCGCGTGATGACGTCCGGAACCGTCAGGAACGCCGCCACGAACGGCACCGAAAACAACAGCGTGAAGTCGAACGCCCGCCGCTGCGCGACAACCGCGCCGTCGTGATCGCCCGAGGTCAGCCGCCGCGACATTTCCGGCAGCAAAACCGTGCCGATCGCAATCCCGATCACGCCGATCGGCAGCTGATTGAGCCGGTCGGCATAATACAGTGCCGACAGCGCGCCCGCCGGCAGGAAGGTCGCGATGATGGTATCGGCGAACAGCGCGACCTGGGTCCCCATCGAGCCGACGGTGGCGGGCCCGAGCGCGCGAAAGAAGGCGCGGACATCCTCGTCGAGCTTGAGCGGCGCAAACCGCGGCAGGCCGCCGTGGCGCGCGAGATCCCCGGCCAGCAGAAAATATTGCAGGAAGCCGGAAATCAGCACGCCCCAGGCGGCGGCGTGGCCGGCGCTCGGGAAAAATGCCGCCAGCGCCAGCGTCATCATCATCGCGAGGTTGAGAAAGATCGACGCCGCCGCGGCGCTGGCGAAGCGATGCATGACGTTGAGCATGCCGCCATAGAGCGTCACCAGCGTGATCAGCAAGAGATAGGGAAACGTGATCCGCGTCAGCTCGATCGCCAGCCGCCGCTGCTCGGCGTCCTCGGTGAAGCCCGGTGCCAGCAGGCTCATCGCCTGCGGCGTGAACAGCCAGGCGAGCGCCAGCAGAACCAGTTGCGACAGGAACAGAAGCGTAAAGATGCGATCGGCGAACAGCCGCGCGGGCCCCTCGCCGCGCCCGCCGTGAACGTGGGCGTAGGCCGGCACGAACGCCGCATTGAAGGCGCCCTCGGCGAAGATCGCCCGGAAATGATTGGGCAGGCGAAACGCCACGAAGAACGCGTCCGCCACGGGGCCGGCGCCGAGGATCGCCGCGAGCATGATGTCGCGCGCAAATCCGGTCAGCCGCGAAAGGAGCGTATAGCCGCCGACGGTGAAGATACGACCGAGCATGCGCCGCTTCTAGCGCATGAGGCGGCGCTGCAAAATGGCGAAATCAGGCTGAAACGACGCCGCGCACAGCCTTGATGATCCGCGCCTGCGTCGGCTCGTCGAGATAGGCATGCATCGGCAGGCTGATGACGTCGTCCGACAGTCTTTCGCTGACAGGCAGGCCGCCGTCGGCGACCGGGAAATCCCGATAGGCGGTCTGCTGATGCATCGATTTCGGGTAATAGATCGCGGTCGGAATGCCCTGCGCCTTCAGCGCGGCGGCGAAGCCGTCGCGATCGCAGCCCTTGCGGCAGCCGGATGGTGTACTGCGCCCAGACCGAGGTGCAGCCGCTGGCGAGGCGCGGAACGCGTCACGACATTGCCGAGCCCCTGGGCGTAGCGCGCAGCAACCTCGTTGCGCGCGGCGATCTCATCCTCGAAGATCTTCAGCTTCTCGATCAGGATCGCCGCCTGCATGGTGTCGAGCCGCCCGGTCAGCCCGAGCCGGACATTGTCGTATTTGTCC
Source organism: uncultured Alphaproteobacteria bacterium (assembly GCA_963825105.1). Lineage (GTDB taxonomy): Bacteria > Pseudomonadota > Alphaproteobacteria > Rhizobiales > Xanthobacteraceae > Bradyrhizobium. The sequence continues at coordinate 236,546 of CAWGSB010000009.1, read as the reverse complement.
GCCCCCTGGCCGTGAACGCGAACGCTGCGCAGCGTTGCCGCAAGGTCGGCATCGTCGGTGAAAATCGCCCCGCCGTCGCCGAAGCAGCCGAGCGGCTTTGCCGGGAAAAAGCTGGTCGCGGTGGCGAGGCCCGCGGTGCCGAGCCGGCGGCCCTTGTAGCTGGCGCCAAAGGCCTGCGCCGCGTCGTCGAGCACGAACAGCCCCTCGGCCGCCGCGATCGCGCCGATCGCGTCATGATCGGCGCTTTGCCCGAACAGGTCGACCGGGATCACCGCGTCGGCTTGAGGCCGAGCCGCTTCGCGGTCGCGATGCCGCGCTTCAGCGAGCTAACGTCCATGTTGAAGGTCGCTTCGTCGACATCGACGAACACCGGCGTCGCACCGGTCAGCGCCACCGCCTCGCCGGTCGCGCAAAAGGTAAAGGACGGACAGAGCACCGCATCGCCGCGGCCGACGCCTTTGGCCATCAGCACCATCAACAGCGCGTCGGTGCCGCTCGCGCAGCTCACCACGTGCTTCGCCCCGCTGAAAGTCGCGAGTTCGGCCTCGAGCTGGGTCACTTCCGGGCCGTTGATGAACTGGCAATGGCCGAGCACGCGGGCAACCGCCTCATCGATGGACTTGCCGAGCCGGCGGCGCTGCGCGGCGAGGTCGATGAAGGGCACGGGATCTGCGAGCATGTGCTTGTTCATGGCGCCTTTTGAAGGATTGAGAGCGATTAAGTCAGCCGACAACGACGCGCCGCGGCCCCTTGCGCGCGGAAGAGGCCGCGGCGGGCTTGGCCGGCGTTTCCAGGCAGCGGATCGCGATTTCAAGGCTGGCGACGCCTTCGTCGCCGGTCACCGCCGGCACCCCGCCGGAGCGTACCGCATGCAGGAACGCGATCAATTCGGCGCGCAACGGCTCGTCATGGCCGACCGGCAGATGGCGCATCGAGTAGCTGCCGTCCGGCTTGAAGCCGAAGCATTCGGTGACCTGACGGGTGAGAAGATCGCCCATCACATATTTGCCGCGGGTGGCGACGGTGACGTTGCGCGCCTTGAACGGCGTCAGCCAGTTGGTGTTGATATGGGCGAGCACGCCGGAGGCGGTGCGGAACTGCAGCAGCGCGATATCCTCGCGCTCGGCGACCGCGCTGGAGAGCTGCGGCTGCACCTCGACGATGTCGGATTCGGTGAACCAGCGGATCAGATCGATGTCGTGCACGGCGAGGTCGATGACCACGCCGACGTTCGACATGCGCGGCGGAAACGGCCCGACGCGCGTGATCGCGATCGAAAGAATGTCCTCGCCCGAGATCGCCTGCTTGATCGCGGCCACCGCCGGGTTGAAGCGTTCGACATGCCCCACCATCAAGGTCACGCCGGCGCGGTGGGCGGCGGCGACGATGTCCCGCCCCTCCTCGACCGTGGACGCGATCGGCTTTTCGACCAGGATGTGAATGCCGCGCGCGATGCAGGCGAGCGCGATCTCGTGATGGAGGTGGGTCGGCGCGGCGATGGTGACGGCATCGACGCCTTCCGCGATCAACTCGTCGAGGCTGGCGAAGGTGCGGCAGCCCGTCAGTTCCGTCGCACGCGTCCGATGCGCCGGCAGGGGATCGACCACTCCGACCAGCGTGATATCCGGCAGGCCGGCCAGCACCCGGGCATGGTTGCTGCCCATCACGCCGGCGCCGACGACGCCCACGCGAAGCGCGCGTTTCGCCTCGGCTTTCACGCCCGATGCGGCCCCTTTGGAACTCATATCGTCAACCCCAGTCGGTCTTCGCGACTCGATACCCCGGTGGCTCTCCTAGCACGTCGCCACAGATGTGGCGAATGCCGAGAACCGATCCCGGACACGTTTTGATTCAAAAAATTACATCGTTCTGCCGCCTGCTTCGGGCGCCGAACATGACCGAAAATGCGTCGATTCGAGGCCGGGCGATTCGCCTTGAGCGCGCTAGCTGCGCTGGTAATCGTCCTCGATGCGGATGATGTCGTCCTCGCCGAGATAGCTGCCGGTCTGGACCTCGATCAGTTCCAGCAGAATCTTGCCGGGATTTTCCAGCCGGTGCACGGCGCCGATCGGGATATAGATCGATTCGTTCTCGTGCACGGTCTTGACCAGTTCGTTGACGGTCACCCGCGCGGCACCGCGCACCACGATCCAGTGCTCGGAGCGATGGTGATGCTTCTGCAGCGAGAGCCGGCCGCCCGGCTTCACGACGATGCGCTTGACCTGGTGGCGCTCGCCCTTGTCGACCGATTGATATGAACCCCAGGGCCGGTGCACCTTGAGGTGCTCCTCCGTCACCTGGGGCGCCACGGTCTTCAATTTCGCGACCAGCCGCTTCAGGCCGTTGGCATCCTTCTGGCGCGACACCAGCACGGCGTCCTGCGTCGCCACCACCACCAGATCGTCGACGCCTTCCAGCGCGACCAGCGCCTTGTCGGTCGAAACATTGCAGTTGCGGGAATCCTCGAACACGGCGGCGCCCTGCGCGGCGTTGCCCTGGCTGTCCTTGTCCGACAGTTCCCACACCGCATGCCAGGAGCCGACGTCGGACCAGCCGCACTTGACCGGCACCACGGCGGCGCGCGAGGTCTTTTCCATCACCGCGTAGTCGATCGAGATCGCCTTCGCCGATCCGAAGGCGTCGGGATCGAGCGTGACAAAGCCGAGATCGCGTCCGGCCTTGACCACGGAATCGGTGACGGCCTCCACGCTGTCGGCATCGACGTTTCTGTATTCATCGAGCAGGACCGAGGCGCGGAACATGAAGTTGCCGCTGTTCCAGAGATAACCGGCCTTGATGTATTCGGCCGCCGTCGCCGGATCCGGCTTCTCGACGAATTTCGCGACGCTGCGGACCTCGCCGGAAATGACGTCGCCGGGGCTGATATAGCCGTATTCGGTGGCCGCGCGTTCGGGCTGAACGCCGAAGGTGACGATGCGCCCCGCGCTCGGCCGCGACCAGACCCTGACGGCAGGCGGCGACAAAAGCAGGCGTATCGCGCACGACGTGATCGGCGGCGAGCGCCAGAACGATCGCCTCCTTGTCGCGCATCTGCGCAAAGGCCGCGCCCGCCGCGATCGCCGGGCCGGAATCCCGCCGCATCGGCTCCAGCAGCACGTCGGCCTCAAGCCCGATCTCGGCGAGCTGCTCCAGCACCATGAAGCGATAGGCCTTGTTGGTGATGACGATCGGACGCTCGAACAGCGCCGCATCCGACACCCGCAGCACCGTGTTCTGGAATGTCGAACGCGCCCCGAACAGAGGCAGAAATTGCTTGGGATGGACTTCGCGCGAAGCCGGCCACAGCCGCGTTCCGGCGCCGCCGCACATGATCAGTGGAATAATTCGTCGGTCCATCGGCGCCTCAAACCTTGTAGTGGTCGCGATACCACGCGACAAAATCGCGAATGCCATCCTCGATGGATGTCTGCGGCCTGAAGCCTGCGTCGCGCATCAGATCGCCGACATCGGCGAAGGTTTCCATCACGTCGCCAGGCTGCATCGGCAACATATCCTTTACCGCCGTGCGGCCCAACTCCTTCTCCAGAAGCGCCACCACGTGCATGAGCTCTTCCGGGTGGTGGTTGCCGACATTGTAGATCCGCGCCGGCGCAGGTCCCGCGCTTCCGCCGTCCGCGGGAGCGCGATCCAGAAGGCGCAATACTACACGGGTCACGTCGTCGATATGGGTGAAGTCGCGGCGCATCTTGCCATGGTTAAAAAGCCTGATCGGGGTGCCTTCAACGATCGATTTGGCAAACAGAAATACCGCCATGTCGGGCCGTCCCCACGGCCCATAGATGGTAAAGAACCTCAAGCCGGTGACCGGCAGACGGTAGAGGTGGCTGTAGGAATGGGCCATCAGCTCGTTGGCCTTTTTGGTCGCGGCGTAGAGACTGATCGGACGATCGGTCTTGTCATCGACCGAAAACGGCAGTTTTGTGTTGGCGCCGTAGACCGATGACGACGATGCGTACACCAGATGACGGCAGCCATGGTGCCGGCATCCCTCCAGAACGTTGACAAAGCCCACCAGGTTGGCGTCGGCGTAGGCGTGGGGATGGTCGATCGAATAGCGCACGCCGGCCTGGGCCGCTAAATGGACCACCGTCGCGAACCGGTGCCTTGCAAACAGCTGATCCATCGACGGGCGATCCGCAAGGTCGATCTGCGCGAAATCGAACCGCGAATTTTCGCGCAGGATATTCAGCCGCGCCTGTTTCAGGGCCGGGTCATAATAGCTGTTGAGACTGTCCAGACCGACGACATGACGGCCTTCGGCCAGGAGCTGGCGGGCGACGTGAAAGCCGATGAAACCCGCCGCACCCGTTACCAAAATTGTCTGATCCGACATCCTATCCCCAAGGGCCCGGCTGGGCTCCGCCGCGCCGGCCGGAGCCTCTTTACCCGCCGCATTGAGGGTGTCGCAATACCCAGATGGGCGGCTATTGCCAGATTGGCCTGAAAACCATACCAAGGCGGCGAAGTTCGGCGCGCAGCGTCGATTTGCGCTGTTTTTGACCACCCTTCTCAAACCTTACCAAGCGCGGGCGAGATGCGCCGGATCCTGTTTTCGACGATAAAAATCCTGATCTCCGCAGGCCTGCTTTACCTCGCGCTGCGCAAGGTCAATCTCTCCGAGCTCGCCTCGCGAATCAATATTGCGAGCCTGGGCTGGATCGGCCTGGCGATCGCCGTGGCCTTCCTGCAGATCTTTGTCGGCGTGTTGCGGTGGCGCGAGATCAGCGCGGAGTGCGGCGCGCCGCTGGCGACGCGGCAGGCGATGCGCTTCAACCTGATCGGAACGTTCTTCAACCAGACGCTGCCATCCTCGATCGGCGGCGACGCCGTGCGACTCTGGCTGGTGGCGCGCGGCGGCGCCGGATGGCGCGCGGCGACCTATTCCATCTTCGTCGACCGCGCCATCGGCCTGATCGCGCTTGCGATCATCATCGTTGCCAGCCTGCCGTGGAGCTTGAGCCTGATCGGCGATCCGCATGGCCGGTCGGCGCTGTTGTTCGTCGATTTCGCCGCGCTCGCCGGCGGGATCGGATTTCTTGTGCTCGCCTGGTTGCCGTGGCCGTGGCTGAAAGTCTGGTGGGCGACGCATCATTTTCACGCCTGCTCCGCGATCGCGAACCGGGTGATCTTCAGCCGGAAGCACGGACCGACGATCGCGGTGCTGTCGATGCTCGTTCATGTCCTCACCGTCGTCATCGCCTGGTGCGTGGTGCAATCGATCGCAGCGCCGGTGTTGTTCGGTCAGATCTTTCAGCTGGTGCCGCCGGTGATGCTGATCACCATGCTGCCGATCTCGATCGCGGGCTGGGGGGTGCGCGAAGCCACCATGGGGCTGGCGTTCGGATATGCCGGGTTGGTGACGAATGAAGGCGTCAACATTTCGCTGCTGTTCGGCGCGGTGACCTTTCTCGTCGGCGCTGTCGGCGGGCTGGTCTGGATTTTCAGCGCCGAGAAGGCTGCGAAGGGTTTGGCGCCGATCGAGGTTCCGGAATAACGGCCGCATTGGACAGCATGACGATTTCCGAGTTGCTCCTGCCGATCGTTGCCGCCGTCGCCGCAGCGCTGCTTTCGGCCGGCATCACCTGGGCGATCCGGCCCTGGCTTTTGCAGTACGCCCTGGCCAGGCCGAACGCGCGGTCGTCGCATCGCATTCCGACCCCGCAAGGCGCCGGCATCGCGGTGATCGCGGCCACGCTGCTGGTCGCGGGCGCCCTCGCCGCTTACGCAACGACGGCGCCCCTGAATATTCCGTTCGCGATCTTCGCGGCGGCGTCGTTCATCGCGATGGTCGGATTCGCCGACGACATCAAAACCATCCCGGTATTGCCGAGGCTGCTGCTGCAGGCGATGGCCGTCGGCGCGATCCTTTTTACGACATCGGGCGATGTCAGGATCGTGGCAGGCTGTCCGCTCTGGATCGAGCGCGGGCTGCTGCTGCTGGCGGGCCTGTGGTTCGTCAATCTCGTCAACTTCATGGATGGGCTGGACTGGATGACGGTCGCCGAAGTCGTTCCGGTCACCGGCGCGATGATCGTGCTTGGATGGCTCGGCGACTTTCCCGCGCCCGCAACCCTGGTCGCGGCGGCGCTGTGCGGCGCGATGCTCGGTTTCGCGCCGTTCAACCGGCCCGTTGCAAAAGTCTTTCTCGGCGACGTCGGCAGCCTGCCGATCGGCCTGCTGCTCGGCTGGTGCCTGTTGCAACTGGCCTATTATCAGCAGTTCGCCGCCGCATTGCTGCTGCCGCTCTATTATCTGGCGGACGCGACCGTGACGCTGCTGCGCCGGCTGGTCAGGCGGGAACCGTTCTGGGCGGCGCACCGTTCGCATTTCTATCAGCGCGCAACCGATAACGGATTTTCGGTGCTGCGCGTGGTGAGCGAGGTGTTCGCGCTCAATATCGGCCTCGCGGTGCTCGCGATCGCCTCGACCAGGACGCACTCGGCCGCGATCGATGTCGTCTTCATGGTGATCGGCGGCGTTGGCGTGGCGCTGACGATGTACCGGTTTTCGAAGCCGCGCCCCGCCTAAAAGTGCTTCATCCGGCGTTTCGCTGCAGGTCCTCAATCAGGGCAGCGTAGCCGGCCATGGCCGCGGCAAAATTGAATTGTCCGGCGATGGCGGCGGCGCGTTCGGCCCGCGACGGATCTTCGGACGAAACGGCCAGACGTATGGTGCCGGCAAGTTTACCGGCGTCGCCGGGCGGGGTAACCCAGCCGACATCATGTTCGGTGACGGTCAGCGCCGCCTCGGCGTCGGGCTCGGACACGAGGATGACGGGCCGTCCGACCGCCAGCAGATTGTAGAACCGGCTCGGCACCGACACGCCGGCAACGTCCTTGCGATAGGGAATGAGCCAGACGTTGGCAGCGGAAAGAAACTCCTCGAGCTCCTCGTCCCCGACGCGGTCGATCAGCGTGACATTCGGAAGACGCGCTTCGGATTGCATTTGCCTCAGGCGGTCGAAGCCGATCCCCCAGCCCGAAAGCAGGAAATGAATATCCGCTTCGTCCCGCAGCAACCGCGCCGCCTCGAACACGATCTGGGGATCGTGGGTAAAACCGAGATTGCCGGACAGGCCGACCACGAAACGCGCGGCATGCGGGGGACGATAGCGGTTGTCGGGCCGGACCGGCCGGACGCCGGGGGCCAGCGTCGCCCAGTTCGGGATGAACCGGATCTTGTCGCGGGTTATTCCCCCGTAACGCAAGAGCAGCCGTTCGGTGTCGCGCCCGATGACGACCACGGCGTCAAGCGCGCGAAACATCAGCGCGTTCGCGGCACGCATCGCCTTGGCTGCAATCGATGCCGGCTTCAGCAGACCGGCCATCACGAGAACATCGGGATAAAGGTCGTGCAGGATCAGCGCCGATCGCGCATGCTTCAATTTGGCGGCGGCGGCAACCGCGTAAGGCAACATGAAGGGAGCTGTGACGGTGACCGCCACGTCTCCGCGCCGCAAGTTCTTCAACGCCGCCACGAAAGCGCGGATTGTGAAACATGCTTCGGCGGCGGCGCGCTTGATCAGGGCGGCCTTTGCCGGTATCCGGTTTTCGATCTCGACGACATCAGGCCGGTTCGAAGCCGCCGAATCGCGCGTCGCCGAGCCCGGCATTCCGGAAAGCACCAGAACCGGCCGCTCTGCCGCCAGATGGTCTGCTATCTTCGATATGATCGCGGCGGTCGTGCTGGAATCCGGCGGGAAATGCTGGCTGACGATGACGACTTTTCCGGGCTTTCGCATCAATCGCTTTCGAAATGGTCTCGGACGGCCGCCGCAAAAGGCTTGCGGTAGCGCAATCGTCGTTAAGCGGCGCTCGATCCGAATTCCGGCACGGCATCCTTCAGCACCGCCCTGATGGTGGCGCGGTCGTCCCTGGCGATCGCCTGCTCGAGCGCCGCGATCCACTTCCGCAGCGCCTGCATCGGCGGTTCGTTGGGCTTGGCCGCCATGACGCCGGCGACGCCGATCTCGATGGTCGGCTCTTCGCTCGCGAACAGGATTTCGTTGAGCCGTTCTCCCGGCCGCATGCCGGTGAAAACGATATCGATGTCATGGCCCGGCTGCAGGCCGGAAAGCCGGATCATGCGCTCGGCAAGGTCGACGATCTTGACCGGCTGTCCCATGTTGAGCACGTAAACCGAAACATCCGGCCGCACCGGCGCCAGCGCGTGGGTGGCGGCCGTAATCACGAGATCGCAGGCCTCGCGGATGGTCATGAAGTACCTGACCATATCGGGGTGCGTGACCGTCACCGGGCCGCCCGCCTCGATCTGGGCCTTGAATTTCGGCACCACCGAGCCGTTGGAGGCGAGCACGTTGCCGAATCGCACGGAGATCAGGCGCATCCGCGGCTTGTCGCCCGGCTGCGACGCCAGCTCGTGATCGAGCGCCTGGCAATACATCTCGGCAAACCGCTTGGTCAGACCCAGCATCGAGACCGGCTCGATCGCCTTGTCGGTCGAGATCATCACCATCGCCTCGGCGCCCGCCGCCAGCGCCGCGTCGGCGACATTGATCGATCCGAAAATGTTGGTCTTGACCCCTTCGCTCCAGTCGCGTTCGAGAATCGGCACGTGTTTGAGGGCGGCGGCGTGAAACACGATGTCGGGCTTGAATTCCTTCATCAGCCGCAGGATGCGCTCGCGATCGCGGATATCCGCAATCCGCCCCTCGATCGCAGCGCCGGTCTGGTGCGCCGCCAGCGCTTCGGTGACGGCATAGAGCGCCGGCTCGGAATTCTCGATCACCAGCAAGCGCGACGCGCCGAAGGTGACGACGCGATCGCAGATTTCCGAACCGATCGAACCGCCGCCCCCGGTGACGATGACCGCCTTGTTCTTCACCAGCGCCTCGAGGCGCGCGTGATCGATGTTTTCGCTGGGACGCAGCAGCAGGTCCTCGACGGCGACATTCGTCAGCCGCGGCGCCTCCCCGCTTTCCAGCGACGGCAGGCGGCTGACGATCAGCCCGAGCCGGCGCGCCCGCATCAGCACCGATTCGGGCCGCGCATCCGGCTCAAACGCCGACGGCGTCATGACCACGCGGGCGATCGGCTTGTTGCGCCGCGCGAAATCGCCGATCACGTCCTCGATATCGTCGATGCCGCCCAGCACGGGGATGTTCCGGATCAACTGTCCGCGATCGGATGGCGAGGGCGACAATACCCCCACCGGCCACAAATGTTTGACCGCTCCGCTTTCAATCCCGCGCAGAAGTATCTCGGCATCCGCCGCACGGCCGATCAGAAGCGCCGGCGAGGCTCCTTCGGAGCGGGCATGATGGCGCGTGCGCGAATAGCGGAAATAACGATAGGCGAAGCGCAGGCCGCTCAGAAAGAACACCTCGAGGAACCAGTAAAGGATGATGGTGATCTTGCCGAGAAAGTACGGCGTTTGCAGATTTGGCGCCACGCCATGAACGTTGGGCGCGACGAAAATATAGTCCAGCACCAACAGCGCCAGCGTCAGCACGGTCGCCACGCGAAGAATATTCAGCGCGTCGGGCAGGGATATGAAGCGCCATTTCGTGGTGGTCAGATTGAACGCGTAACAGACCACCACGCTGAAGGCGACGAAATACGGCAGGATGCGCAGCAACAGCGGCAGGCGATCGAAAAAGGCCTGGCCCTCGAAACGCAGATAGATGCTCGCGAACACCGCAAGCGTGGTCGCCAGCGCGTCATGCGCCGCGATCAGGAAGTTACGCAAGGTCAGATTCGAGAGACGTATCATTGCACTGACCGGTAACAGACGATCCTGGGGCTAAGCCGTTGCGAGGCCGCTGATAGCCTATCTCGCGCGCCCATGCCAGCCGTCATGATTTGGCGGAATTTCGCGTTGCCATGGCCGCCTCGCGCGCGTTCCTCAGCACCATGCCGCCGGCAATGCCTACGCCCATGACGTACATCCATCCCTCGCTGAAATCGAACAGGTGGGAATTGAACAGCGAGGTGAAAATATTCTGCACCACGACCATCAATCCGATCCAGGTTGCCAGGCCCTCGCCCCGGAACAGCAGCAGATGCACCAGCCACATCGCATATAGCACGACAATGCCGAGCGCGCCCCACTGGATGGCGACGTTCAGGGTCTGGTTGTGCGGATTGCTGACGACCTGGCCTTCCACGAAAACCTTGGGACCGGTGGCGGCTTGCTCGAAAAGCCCTCGTGTCGCGCCGGTGCCGTGCCCGAACACCGGGGCCTCGGCGAAAAATCGCAGCGATTTTTGGTAGTATACCAGCCGATTGCCGATCGAGGTCGGCTGATTCAGCTCCTTGTATAATTTGTAGTCGGTCGCAAACTTCGTGATCGTCGCCTGCAAGGTGGGCGACGCCGCAAAGGCCAGCCCCGCCAGCACGGTCGCCACGCAGAAAATAACAACGTTGATCCGCCATCTCAGGTGAAGCAGCGCGAATACCGCCAGCATGACGGGCATCGTGACCAGCGCCGTCCGCGATATGCTGACGAACAGCAAGTTGACGACGAAGCTCAGGGAAAGCGCTGTCAGCAGCGCCGCCAGCCGGGTTCGCTGCGCGCGCCACAGGGCGATGACGGGATAGACGAGCACCACGGCGCACAGGGTGAATTCCTGGCTCTGGTCGATGTAGCTCTTGACCGGGACGCCGTATTGGGCCTCCGGCTTGAGCGCCAGTCTTGGGTCGAACGCGACGATCCAGGACATCGCCATCAACAGCGCGCAGGAAACCAGAAAGGCGATGAATATTTGCACGCCGCGCGCGGATCTCTCGAAATGATAGAGCAGCACCGGAAGCATCAGGAGTTTCGCGGTCGGGCCGACGGCGTAGAGCCGTTCGCCCCATGACGCGCTCGACCAGAGCGTTCCGGCGACCGCGAGCGCAAACAGCGCGATCGGTAGCGGCGCAGATCGGGCGCTTCAGCGATTGCAGGAAGGCTTTGACGTCGAGGAACGGCCCCATCGAGACCAGCAGTGCGACCGCGAAGATCGCGACCAGCGTCGTCGACCAGGGCAGCGAAGCCGCAACCAGGATGGCGAAGACATCAACCGTGGTCGACCACGCGGCCGGATCCCGCCACCGCCGCCACAACAGCGCCGGCACCGATTCTTTCGCCACCGCGCTCACGCCTTGCCTCCGCGCGCGCGATTGACGAGGGATGTCGTGCTGAATCCGGGCAGGACGTCGATCAGCAGCACTTCGCCGCCAGCCGCTTCGACGATCTCGTGGCCAACGACCTGCTCGCGGGTGTAGTCGCCGCCCTTCACCAGCACGCTCGGCCTGATCTCCGCGATCAGCCTGATCGGCGTGTCTTCCTCGAAGATCGCGACGAGATCGACCGCCTCCAGCGCCGCCAGCACTTCCGCCCGCGCGCGCTCGTCCTGGACCGGACGCCCCTCGCCCTTCAGCCGCTTCACCGACGCGTCGCTGTTCAAGCCGACAATCAGCCGGTCGCAGGCGGCGCGCGCCGCGGTCAGGACCTTGACATGGCCGGGGTGCAGGATGTCGAAACAGCCATTGGTGAAGCCGACCCTCAGGCCCTGCCTGCGCCAATCCAGAAGATGCGCGGCGAGGTCGCCGCCGGCCGCAACGATTTTTTCTTCAGCCGCGAGGAAGGCGTGCGGCAGAATCTTTCGCCGCAATTCTCCAGACGTCACGCTGGCGGTGCCTTTCTTGCCGACCGCGACCGCGGCCGCCGCGTTGGCCATCCGCAGCGCCGTTTCCCAATCGGCTCCCGCCGCGAGCGTCACCGCGAGCACCGCGGCGACGGTGTCGCCGGCGCCGGAGACGTCGCGGACTTTCACCGGATGAGCCGGCACATGAATTGCCTCGCCCCTGCGCGGCACCAGCGTCATGCCGTGCTCGCTTTGCGTCACCAGCATGGCCTCGCAATCCGCAAGCTGCATCGCGTCCTGCGCGGCAGCGGCGATGCTCTGTTCGGTATCGGCGCGGCTGCGGGTCGCCTCCGCGAATTCCTTGCGATTGGGCGTGAGCAGCGTCGCACCGCGATAGATCGCGAAATTGGCGCTCTTGGGATCGACGACGACGCGCTTGCCGAGTTTGCGCGCGGCGTCGATGACGTTGCGGATCACGCGTGCCGTCAGCACGCCCTTGGCATAGTCGGACAGCAGCACGATATCGGCGCGCGGCAACAGCGGCAGAACGGCGTCGATCAGTTGCTGCTCGATACCGGCCGCCGCAGGTTGCGCCAGTTCCCAGTCAGCCCGCAGCATGTGGGTGGAGAAGTGCTCGGAGACGAAGCGCACCTTTCGCGTCGTCGGCCGTTCGACATCACTGACCAGGATGGCTTCGATCAGGCTTTCCCGGGAAAGCTGGTCCTTCAGTTTCGCGCCCGCCTCGTCCTCGCCGATCAGGCCGACGAAGATGCAGCGCGCGCCGAGGGAGGCGATGTTGCGCGCGACATTGCCGGCGCCGCCGATATTGGTCTCGCTGCGTTGCACGGCAATGACCGGCGCCGGCGCTTCCGGCGAAATCCGCGACACCTCGCCATAGACGAATTCGTCGAGCATGAGGTCGCCGACGCAGAGCACGGTCTGGCCGGCAATCGCATGCGACAGGGCGTCAAAATCGAACATCTGTTCCCGTTATCCGTTGCGCCACCAGATCATGATCCGATTGGATTGAATCGGATCATGATCTCATCTCATTGTTTGAGCATGATCTTTTCGCAAAAACCGGTTCCCACTTTTCCGGATCATGCTCTAGCGGAAGCGGTCGGCGCGGTCGAGGAAACCCTTGACGTAAAGCCCGACCGCCTCTTCCAGCGCGGTGAAGCCGCCATTGTAGCCGGCGCGCTGCAGCCGATCGACCTCGCTTTGGGTGAAATACTGGTAGCTGCCGCGGATCGCCTCGGGCATCTCGACATACCGGATATTCGGCGCCGTGCCGAGCGCGGCATAGGCCGACAGCATCAGATCCCTGAAGCTGCGCGCCTTGCCGGTTCCGACGTTGAAGATGCCGCTGACCGATGGCGTCGCCAGCAGCCACATCATCACCCGCACCACATCGTCGACATAGATGAAATCGCGGCGCTGATCGCCGTCGGCAATGCCATCGCGATGCGACTTGAACAGCTGCACGGGCCGGCCCGCCTTGATATCGTCGAAGCGCCGCGCCAGCACGCTCATCATCGTGCCCTTGTGATATTCATTGGGACCGAACACGTTGAAAAATTTCAGGCCGGCCCATTGCGGCGGCAGTCTGTCGCCGCGGCCTGCGCGCTCGGCCACCGCCATGTCGAACAGATGCTTGCTCCAGCCATACAGATTCATCGGCCGCAATGTCTTCAGCGCGGCGACCGACGGGTCATCGCGAAATCCCTGCGCGCCGTCGCCATAGGTCGATGCCGACGAGGCGTAGATGAACGGCGTCGCATGGGCCGTGCACCAGTCGAGCAGCCGCATCGACAGGCGGAAATTGGTTTCGATCACGAGATCGCCGTCGGTCGCGGTGGTTTCCGAAATGGCCCCGAGATGGATGATGGCGTCAAGCCGGCGGCCGTTCAGCCAGGCCGGCAGCTCCGCCGGCGGCACGATGTCCGCAAGCTGGCGCTTGGCGAGGTTGCGCCATTTGCCGTCATGGCCGAGCACGTCGCAAACGGCGACGTCGGCGCGGCCGGCGTCATTCAACGCGGCCACGACGTTCGATCCGATAAAACCGGCGCCCCCGGTCACCAGCAACATTCCGCACCCTGCCCTGATTGTGGGATGCCAGCTTTGCCCCAGTCCCGCCCGGCAGGCAACTTGGCTTGTCAGGCGTGGTGAAGATGGCGGCCGCTTTCCTGCCTTTACCCCGTTGCGCGGAGCAGTTACCGACAAGGCTCGAAACACCGCCACCAGCCCAAGAAATGAATATTAATTCAGAACATTTGTGTGATGGAGGACGCCGCGGACACGCGCCCGATCCTGATCGTTCCCTATATGTGGATCGGCGATTTCGTGCGCGGCCATAGCGTGGTGCGGGTGCTGAAACAGCGCTGGCCCAACCGGCCCGTCGATCTCCTGGTCACCTCCCTGTGCGCGCCGCTGCTCGATTACATGCCCGGCGTACGCTCCGGGATCGTCTGGGACCTGCCGCGCAGCCGGCATCTCGCTAGCCAAGGAATGGGCGCTGGCAGGCCAGCTAAGGGCTCGTAACTACGCCACCGCGCTGATCATGCCGCGGACCTGGAAGTCGGCGATCGCGCCGGCGCTCGCCGGTATCCCGGAACGGGTCGGCTTCGTCGGCGAGGTCGAGATTCGGGCTGATCAACCGATGGCGATGGGGCGAAAAGGCCCTGCCCCGCTTCATCGACAAGTGCGCCGCGCTGGCGCTGCCGGATGGGGCGCCGTTGCCGCCGGAATGGCCGGTGCCGCAGCTGAATGTTCCCGCCGAGGAAGTGAACCGCTGGCGGCAAGCCAGCGGGCTGGGCCCCGGAACCGCCGTGGCGCTGGCCCCGGGTTCGGTCGGGCCGTCGAAGCGCTGGACCTATTATCCAGAGGCCGCGCGGCTGTTGGCCGAACACGGGCTGGAGGTCTGGGTGGTCGGCGGTCCCGGCGAAAAGGCGCTTGCCGCGGAGATCGTGGCCGCGGGCGGCCCCCGGGTGCGCGACCTGACGGGGACCGACCTGCGCAACGGCATCCTGGCGATGGCGGCGGCCAGCGTCGCGATTTCCAACGATTCCGGCTTGATGCATGTCGCCGCCGCGGTGGGGACGCCGACCATGGGCATTTTCGGCCCCACCAGCCCCCATCTCTGGGGGCCGCTGAACGGGCTTGCGGCGACGGTTCAGACCAAAACCGTGGTGCCGTGCCAGCCCTGCCACCGCCCGGTCTGCACCAAGAACGACCATCGCTGCATGCGCGACATTCCTGCATCCGACGTGGTTGAGATCGCCGAGCGCGTGCTGGCCGAGGCCGGCGGCCCGCCTAGCGCATTGACTTCGCGCGCTTGCGCAGCCGCGGCGCGGTCATTACCAGAGATACGAACCCGCAACCCGCAACGGTGCCTTTTGAGCCAGGATTCCAAAGACCCGATCGGAGCGCATCTGGCGCAATCGCTCGCCGCCCTCGAGCGCGCGACGCAGGACGCGGAATTGCGCGCCGTTGCGCGCGAGATCGCTTCTGCCATCATCGCGGCGCTGCGCGCGGGCAACAAGCTCCTGATCATCGGCAATGGCGGCAGCGCCGCCGACGCCCAGCATATCGCCGCCGAAATCATCGGCCGCTACAAGCAGGACCGGCCGGCCTACGCCGCGATTGCGCTGACCACCGACACCTCGGCGCTGACCGCGATATCCAATGATTACGGTTTTGAGCAGGTGTTCGCGCGCCAGGTCGCAGGCCTCGGAAGCCGCGGCGACGTGCTGCTGGCGCTGTCCACCTCGGGACGCTCGGCGAACATTCTGACGGCGCTGCGCACCGCGCGCGAACGCGGGCTGCTCACCATCGGCTTCACCGGAGCGAAGGGCGAAGCGCTCGGCGCGCTGTGCGATCATCTGTTGATCGCGCCCAGCGACGACACCCCGATCATCCAGCAAATTCACCTCGCCGTGGCGCACGGCATCTGCGACGAGATCGAGCAGGCCATGATGCGCGAGGGCACGCGAAAATGAGCGGCGTCGAGACCGCCCGCGTCACGCGCAGGCCCGCCGCCTTCCTCGACCGCGACGGCGTCATCAATCACGACGACGGCTACATGGGCACGCGGGAGCGGATTCGCTGGATGCCGAACGCGGCGAAGGCGATCCGCCGGCTCAACGACGCCGGATATTTCGTATTCTTCTTCACCAATCAATCCGGGCGTGGCGCGCGGTTACTTCACCGAAGATCAACTCAACACGCTGCACGACTGGATGTGCACCGAACTCGCCGCGCAAGGCGCGCGGATCGACGACATCCGCTATTGCCCGCACCATCCCGACGGATCGGTCGAGGGCTATCTCGAGGATCATCACTGGCGCAAGCCGAGCCCCGGCATGATCCACGACCTGATGGAACACTGGCCGGTGCGGCGCGAAGGCAGTTTTGTCGTCGGCGACCGCCAAAGCGATATCGAGGCGGCGGAAGCCGCTGGCTTGCCGGGCTTTCTGTTCGCGGGCGGCGACCTCGACGCGTTCGTGGCCGAGGCGATCGCTCAGACCAGCCGGCGGTAGACCTCCGCGATCGCGTTGGCTTCCGCGTCGAGGCTGAATTTCTCAAGCACCCGCGCGCGCCCGCGCTTGCCCATGTCGGCGGCCGAAGCCGGATCGCGCATCAGCGGCTCCAGCGCCGTGACCAGCGCGTCGACGTCGCCCGGCGGCGTCAGCACGCCGGTCACGCCATCCTCGACCACGAGCTCGGCGGCGCCCGCGCGCGACGCCACCAGCGCCGCGCCCACCGACATCGCCTCGATCAGCGTCAGGCCAAAACCTTCGTTGCGCGAGGTGAAAGCGTAGATCGTCAGCCGCCGGTACCAGCGCTGCACCTCCTCGATCGGCAAGCTCGCCGGTGATGACGATGCGCGATGGCAGGCCCGCCGCCTCGATCCGCTTTTTCAGCTCGTTGGCAAAGCCCGATTGCTCCGGCGTGATCGCGCCGACCATGACCGCGGTGAAATCGGGATAGCGCGGCAACAGCCGGCACATCGCCTCCACGAACACGTCGCTGCCTTTCTGCGCGCGCACCCGGCCGAAGCAGCCGATGGCGTAGCGGCCCGGCAACCGGCTTTCCGCGAACGCCGCCGCGCGATCGGGAGGCGGCGCATAGCGATCGGTATCGACGCCGTGCGGAATCACGGTGGCTTCGCGTTTGAGGAATGACGCCGAGATGGCGTTGGTGGCGATGATCGCATCCATCCGTCCTGATCAACCACCGCGTGATCCAGGTATGCTGCCGCTGCGCCGCCGAGGTGAACACCAGTTTTAACGGCCAGCCGAGCGACCGCAGCACGACGCCCGCGATCATCTCGTTGTTGCGCCGCGCGTGCCAGATCAGGGCGTCGCGGCGCCGCCATAGTTTCAGGAGATCCGCGACCCTCATGCGCGCGATGCCGTCGGGCGCATCGGGACCGAGCCATGCCGCGCGGAAAGCCTTCGCGAGTTTCGGCGCCACCATGCGGTTGGTCGCGGTGACGCCGGAATAGCGCCTGTGCAGATTCGGCACGATCAGCTGCAGATTGCCGGCTGAAATGTTCTCGATTCCCACATCAAGCTCCGTTTCGCGCAGTTCCTATACGCAACATTAAGCATAGTGGCCAGTTCACTTGCGCCGAAACCCACTTTTCACCGCGCGCCCGATAGCATCGGCCCCATATCGGGAGAGGGTGAGCTCATGACCGTGCTGGTCACCGGCGGCGCCGGCTACATCGGAAGTCACATGGTGCAGGCGCTGGCGGAAGCCGGCGAAAGCGTCGTCGTGATCGACAACCTGTCGACCGGCTTTTCCCAATTCCTGCCGGAAGGCGTTCCGCTGTTCATCGGCGACGCAGGCGACGAAAACCTCGTCGAGGGCGTGATCGCCGCGCACGAGGTGAAGAGCATCATTCATTTTGCCGGCTCGGTGGTGGTGCCGGAGTCGATGCGCGATCCGCTCGCCTATTACCGCAACAACACCATGACCACGCGCAGCCTGCTCAACGCGGCGGTGAAGTCCGGCGTCAACCGCTTCATCTTTTCGTCGACGGCGGCGGTGTACGGCAATCCGGATCAGGTGCCGGTTCCCGAAAGCGCGCCGACGCGGCCGCTGTCGCCTTACGGCTCCTCCAAGCTGATGACCGAAATCATGTTGCATGACATCGCTTCCGCGCACGGCATGAACTATGTCGCGTTGCGCTACTTCAACGTCGCGGGCGCCGACCCGCAGGCGCGCATGGGACTGGCGACGGTCGGCGCGACCCATCTGTTGAAGATCGCGGTCGAGGCGGCCACCGGACAGCGCGCCAAGATCGACGTGTTCGGCACCGACTATCCGACGCCGGACGGAAGCTGCATCCGGGATTTCATCCATGTCAGCGACCTGGCGCAGGCCCATCGCGCGGCGCTGTCTTACTTGCGCGGCGGCGGTGCCTCGGTGACGCTGAATTGCGGCTACGGCCGCGGCTACTCGGTGCTCGAGACCATCGAGGCGGTGCGGAAAGTCTCCGGGCGCAACTTCGCGGTGCAATACGGCCCGCGCCGGCCCGGCGATATCATGACCATGATCGCGGACACTTCGCGCATCCGCTCGACGCTGGACTGGACCCCGCAATACGACGATCTCGAAACCATCGCCAGGCACGCGCTGGCCTGGGAAGAGAAGCTGTCCCGCGAGCGCGACGGCGAGCTGCAGCACGCCGCATCGGCCTAAATTCTCACCCGGCGCAAGCCCTGATTTGGCTTGAAAAACCGTGATATAGCGGGCAAGGAGGCATTTCGCTTTGGCCTGACGCGTGGGCGAACTGCCCTGTCGCCGTCAATGGATCGCGGATGACCGAGTTTCCGAAGAAAATCACTGACGACCCCTATGGCGCCGCGATCCTGATTCGCCGCCTGATCATGGAACAGGGCGCCGCCTACTGGCGCCGCTATCTGCTCGCCTTCGTGCTGATGGGGGTCTCGGCGGGCGCGACCGCAGGCTCGGCCTGGATCCTCGGCCAGGTCATCAACAAGGCCTATGTCGACAAGGATGTGCGCGGCATCGCGCTGTTGTCGGGGGTCACCGTCCTGATTTTCATCCTCAAGGGTGCGGCGACCTACGGTCACCAGGTGATCCTGTCGAAAATCTCCAACGCCATCCTCGCCAACAACCAGCGCCGGCTGTTCGCCAAGCTGATGAACGAAAGCGTCGCCTTCTTCTCGGAGCGGCATTCGTCGGAATTTCTGGCGCGCCTGACATCGGGCGCGTACTCCGTCACCCAGGTGCTCAACCTCCTGATCAACGCGCTCGGACGCGATCTCTTGCTGCTGATCGGGCTGGTCGCGGTCATGCTGATGCAGGACCCCTATATGGCGCTGCTCGGCTTCCTGGTGGCGCCGCCGGCGATGCTGGTGCTGCGCAAGCTGGTGAAGCGGATCAAGGGGCTGGCGCACAACCAGTTCACCGGCACCGCCGACATTCTCGAGACCATGCAGGAATCGCTGCAGGGCATCCGCACCGTCAAGGCGTTCACGCTGGAACCGACCATGCGCGAGCGCATCGACGAAAGCATTGCCGCGGTCGAGCGCAACGCCAACAAGATGGCGCGGGTTTCCAACCGCGCCAGCCCGCTGATGGAAACGCTCGGCGGTTTCGCGGTCGCGGGCGGGTTGATGTATGGCGGATACAGCGTGGTGGCGATGGGCGCGACGCCGGGCCAGTTCTTTTCGTTCCTGACCGCGTTCCTGATGGCCTATGAGCCGGCCAAGCGCCTCGCCCGCCTCAACATCGAGCTGAACAGCAATTTGATCGGCGCGCGCAAGCTGCTGGAGATCGTCGACAGCCCCTCCAGCGAGCCGCTCGACGACGACAAGCCGGCCTTGCGGCTGACCGATGCACGGGTGGAATTGCGCGACGTGACCTTCGCCTACCGTCCGAACGAGCCGGTGCTCAGCCGCATGAGCTTTGTCGCCGAGCCCGGCAAGGTCACCGCACTGGTCGGCCCTTCCGGCGGCGGCAAATCGACGGTGCTGGCGCTATTGCTGCGGTTCTACGAGGTCAGCGAGGGCGAGATCCTGATCGACGGACAGTCGATTTCGGACGTGTCGCGAAAATCGCTGCGCCAGCAGACCGCCTATGTCGGGCAGGACGTCTATCTGTTCCGCGACACCATCCGCGAGAACATCGCGTTCGGCAAGGTCGGCGCCAGCGAAGCCGAGATCGTGGCCGCCGCGAAGGCGGCCTGCGCGCACGACTTCATCATGGGCTTTCCGCTCGGCTACGACACGCCGGTGGGCGAGCACGGCACGCAATTGTCGGGCGGACAGCGCCAGCGCATCGCGGTTGCCCGCGCGCTGGTGAAGAACGCGCCGATCATCCTGCTCGACGAAGCGACCGCGGCGCTGGATTCGGAATCCGAACAGCAGGTGCAGGAAGCGATCGAACATCTCTGCCAGAACCGCACCACCATCGTCATCGCCCATCGCCTGCACACCATCATGCACGCCGACGCCATCCTGGTGGTCGAGGGCGGCGAGATCGTCGAGCGCGGCCGGCATGACGACCTGTTGCGCCGCGGCGGCCGCTATGCCTCGTTCTTCCGCATCCAGCATCGCGATGCCGGCCCTCTCACACTGGCGCCGATCAGCGCAACCGCGTAAACACCACCCGATTTCTTCGCCTCCAACCCCGCCGAGACCCCCTTCATGAACGCCACATCCTTTGTCATTCCCGCCCCTCCGCAGGCTTCGCTCCCCGTCGTCGGCGAGACCAAATTATTTCCGGTTCGCCGCATCTGGTGCGTCGGACGCAACTATCTCGAGCACATCCGCGAGATGGGCAATGACGAGCGCGCGCCGCCGTTTTTCTTCGCCAAGCACGCCGACATGCTCGTGCCTGATGGCGCCACCATCCCCTACCCGCCGCTGACCAAGGATCTGCATCACGAGGTCGAGTTGATCGTGGCGATGAAGAGCGGTGGCCTCAACATCCCGGCCGACAAGGCGCTCGACCACGTCTACGGCTATGCCGTGGGCATCGACCTCACCCGCCGCGACCTGCAGATCGCCTCGCGCAAGAAGGAGCGGCCGTGGGAAGTCGGCAAATCCTTCGACTATTCCGCGCCCTGCTCCGCGCTGCAGCCGGCCTCGAAAATCGGTCATCCCTCGAAGGGCAAAATCTGGCTCACGGTCAATGGCACCGAACAGCAGAAGGGCGACCTCACCGAAATGATCTGGAGCGTACCTGAAATCATCTGGCAGCTCTCGCAGCAGGTCGCGCTCGCCGCTGGCGACATCATCATGACGGGAACGCCGGCCGGCGTCTCCGCGCTCTCGCCCGGCGACAAGATCGAGTGCGGGGTCGATGGCGTCGGCACCCTGAAGGTCACGATCGGCAAGCCGGCGGCATAGCCGGCTTTCAGCCCAAAAACGCGAAATTCAGGGCCCCAGACCCCGGTTTGGGGCCTTTTTTGCGTCCCGCGTTACGCGAACTACGGAGAAATTCGCAATCCGTTAACCACACGCACATTAAATGGGTGGCTAGCCGAGACAACCTGCGCTGGAGCCGCCGATGAGCCCTGACTGGAACGCCATCCGCCTCGATTTGCTTGGCATCGACGAGCCGATGCGGGCGAGCCTGCGCGAGATGCGGCCGTTTTTCGCAAAGGCGCTGCCGGGTATCCTGGCGCGGTTCTACGACAAGGTCAGGCACTACGATCCTGCTTGCGGCATCTTCCGGGACGGGGCGATGCAGGAAGCCATCCGCATGCAGCTGCAGCACTGGGACCTGATCGCAGTTTGCGATTTCGGCCCGGCCTACACCAATTCGATCGCGCGCTTTTCCGAGCTCAACCAGCGCGCCGGCGTGGCGCCGCAATGGTATGTCGGCTGCCGCCTGATGTTCGTCGCCGACCAATTGATGAAGGCGGTCGAGGCCGAAGTCGAGATTCCGCGCTTCGGGAAGGCCGCGCAGGCCGCGCGCGACAGGAAGGCGGCGATGCTGAACGCCATCGCCAAGGCCAACATGCTGGATACCGAAAACGTCGTCGCGTCTTACTTCGGCGCCAACCGCCAGGCCCGCAAGGACGCCATTGCCGATGCCAGCGACCGCTTCCGCGCCATCATCACCTCGCTGATGACCGCGTCCAGCGAGCTGGAGCGCACCGCGCGCACCCTGAGCGACAATGCCGGCAACACCACGCGGCTTGCCAGCGTGGTCGCCAATGCCTCGGCGGACGCCTCCAGCAACGTGCAGTCGGTGGCGTCGGCGACCGAGGAACTCGCAAGTTCGGTGCGTGAAATTTCGGCGCAGGTCCAGGAATCCAACCACATCGCCGAAAGCGCGGTGAAGCAGGCCGACGAAACCGACGCGCGCATCAACGCGCTGTCGCAGGCCGCCAACCGGATCGGCGACGTCATCAAGCTGATCACCTCGGTCGCCGAGCAGACCAACCTGCTCGCGCTCAACGCCACCATCGAGGCGGCGCGCGCCGGCGAAGCCGGGCGCGGCTTCGCGGTGGTCGCCCAGGAGGTCAAGGCGCTCGCCAGCCAGACCGCGAAAGCGACCGACGAAATCGGCATTCAGATCGCGGGCATGCAGACTGCGACGCAGGAGGCGGTCGGCTCGATCAAGATGATCTCTTCGACCATCGGCAAGATTTCCGAGATCACCCGCGCGATCTCGGCGGCGATCGAGGAACAGGGCGCCGCCACCCAGGAAATTTCCGGCAATATCCAGCGCACCGCCTCCGGCACTTCGCAGGTCGCCGGCACCATCGCCGAGGTCAGCCAGGGCGCCAACCAGACCGGCGCGGCGTCGAGCCAGCTCCTGTCGTCGGCCAGGCAGCTGTCGGACTCAACCACCAGCCTGCAGGCCGAGATCGACGGATTCCTGAAATCGATCGCGGCGGCGGCGTAAATCTAACTCGAAATCGTCACGCAGGTTTGGGCCGCCGGTACGCCCATCACGAATACTGCATCACCCCGTCATCGACCTTGCCGAAGCGCAAGGTGACGATGTCGAGCGCGTAATTCTGATAGAGCCGCCACGGCCGCTTCGAGCCTTGTTTCGGCATTTTCGCGACCGAGCGCTGCACATAGCCGGACGAGAAGTCCAGCGACGGCAATTCTGATATCGAGGGATCGACATTGTGCGGCATGCATTTCCTGTGGCCGTGCCGGTCCATGTAATTGATCAGGCGGCAGACATATTCGCAGGTCAGGTCGCATTTCAGCGTCCACGACGCGTTGGTGTAGCCGAACGCGGACGCCAGATTAGGCACGTCCGAATACATCATGCCCTTGTAATTCAGCGTCCTGGCGAAATCGACCGCGCGGCCGTCGACCGTAACCTCCATGCCGCCGAGCACCTGCAGGACGAGGCCGGTGGCGGTGACGATGATGTCGGCTTCGAGTTCGCTGCCGTCCTTCAGCTTGATGCCGTTCCTGGTGAAGGTGTCGATCTCCCTGGTGACGACGGAGGCGCGGTTTTCCTTGATCGCCTTGAACAGGTCGCCGTCGGGCACCAGGCACAGCCGCTGGTCCCAGGGATTGTAGCGCGGCGTGAAATGGGTGGCGATGTCGTAGTCCGGACCGAGCGCCATCTTGACGCCGCCGAGGATCAGTTCCTTGACCCGCGCGGGCTTGCGGCGAGAGAGCTGGAAGAAATACATCCCCCACAGCACGTTGCGCCAGCGGATCAGGTGATAGGCGAGTTTCGACGGCAGACGCGCGCGCAGCTTGTTGGCGACCGGGTCCTGCGCCGGGCGCGAGACCACATAGGTCGGCGAGCGCTGCAGCATGGTGACGTGGCCGGCTTTCCTGGCCATCTCCGGCACCAGCGTCACGGCGGTGGCGCCCGAGCCGATCACCACCACGCGTTTTCCGGCGTAGTCGAGATCTTCAGGCCATTTCTGCGGATGTATGATGCGGCCTGCGAAATTGTCGCGTCCCGAAAATTCCGGCGTGTAGCCTTCCTCGTATTTGTAATAGCCCGAGCACATGAACAGGAAATTGCAGGTGAAGCGGACGAGCTCGGTGCCGCCCTCGCCCACCTTGCGTTCGGCCTCCACGGTCCAGCGCGCGTCGGGCGACGACCACGACGCCCGCTTGACCCGGTGATTGAAGCGGATCTTCCTGTCGATGCCGTTCTCGGCCGCGGTCTCGCGGACATAGTTCAGGATTTGCGGCCCGTCGGCGATCGCCTTCGGCTCGGTCCACGGCTTGAACGAATAGCCCAGCGTGAACATGTCGCTGTCGGAGCGGATGCCGGGATAGCGGAACAGGTCCCAGGTGCCGCCGATGGTCTCGCGGCCCTCGAGAATGGCAAAACTCTTGCCCGGACATTTCTGCTGCAGGTGATAGCCCGCGCCGATGCCGGACAGCCCGGCGCCGACGATCAGCACGTCGAAATGTTCTGATGCCATGGTGGTCTCCGGGCCCTGCTTTATCCTGCCGTCATGGCCGGGCGTCATCCCGGCCATCCACGTCTTCGCTCACATCAAGTCTAAAGACGTGGATGCCCGGCACAAGGCCGGGCATGACGAAAATTGCGTTTTAACTCACCGTCATTCCGGGGCGCGAGCAAAGCGAGCGAGCCCGGAATCTCGAGATTCCCCGATGCGCAATTGCACATCTGAGGTTCGCGCTACCGCGCGCCCCGGAATGACGTCTTCAATCTCAATACCGGTAATGATCCGCCTTGAACGGGCCTTCCGGCTTGACGCCGATATAGTCGGCCTGGTCGGGGCGCAGTTTTGTCAGCTTCACGCCGATCTTGGACAGGTGCAGCCGGGCCACCTTCTCGTCCAGCGACTTCGGCAGCACGTAGACCTTCTTCTCGTATTTGCCGTCCTTGTTGTTGGCGAACAACTCGATCTGCGCCAGCGTCTGGTTGGTGAAGGAGGCCGACATCACGAAGCTCGGATGGCCCATGGCGTTGCCGAGGTTCACCAGGCGCCCTTCCGACAGCAGGATCATCCGCTTGCCGTCGGGGAAAGTGATCTCGTCGACCTGCGGCTTGATGTTGGTCCATTTCAGATTGCGCAGATGCGCGATCTGGATCTCGTTGTCGAAGTGGCCGATGTTGCAGACGATGGCGCGGTCCTTCATCGCGCGCATGTGCTCGATGGTGATGATGTCCTTGTTGCCGGTGGCGGTGACGAAGATGTCGGCGCGGGGCGCGGCGTCTTCCATGGTGACGACTTCATAGCCTTCCATCGCCGCCTGCAGCGCGCAGATCGGATCGATCTCGGACACCATGACGCGGCAGCCGGCCTGGCGCAGCGACGCCGCGGAGCCCTTGCCGACGTCGCCGAAGCCCGCGACCATCGCCACCTTGCCCGACATCATCACGTCGGTGCCGCGGCGGATGCCGTCGACCAGCGATTCGCGGCAGCCATAGAGGTTGTCGAACTTCGACTTGGTCACGCTGTCGTTGACGTTGATCGCCGGGAACAGCAGCTTGCCTTCCTTCTCCATGTTGTAGAGCCGGTGCACGCCCGTGGTGGTCTCTTCCGAGACGCCCCTGATGTTCCTGGCGATCTCGGCGAAGTAGCCCTTCGGCTTTTCCTTCAGCAGGCGCTTGATCAGCGCGAAGAACACTTCCTCTTCTTCGGATCCCGGCTTGTCCAGAAACTTCACGTCGCCCTGCTCGGCGCGCAGGCCGTGATGCACCAGCATGGTGGCGTCGCCGCCGTCATCGAGGATCATGTTGGGCGTGCCGCCGCCGTGCCAGTCGAACAGTTTTGCGGTGTAGTCCCAGTATTCGGTGAGGCTTTCGCCCTTCACCGCGAACACGGGAATGCCGGCCGCGGCGATCGCGGCCGCCGCATGGTCCTGCGTCGAATAGATGTTGCAGGAGACCCAGCGGATGTCGGCGCCCAGCGCCGCCAGCGTCTCGATCAGCACCGCGGTCTGGATCGTCATGTGCAGGGAGCCGGCGATCCGCGCGCCCTTCAAAGGCTGCTTCGGGCCGTATTCCTCGCGCGTCGCCATCAGGCCGGGCATCTCGGTCTCGGCCAGCGAGATCTCCTTGCGGCCGAATTCGGCGAGCGAGATGTCCTTGACGATGTAATCGGTGAAGGCGGGCTTCTTGGCGGTGGCGGTCATGAGGCTTTCCTGTGTCTTGTCAGGCCGTCGTCATTCCGGTGCGACCGACTGCAACTCATTGTCGCAGCCCGGCCTTGTGCCGGGCATCCACGTCTTCTGACCGCGACAAATCGAGCGTGGATGGCCGGACAGCCCGGCCATGACGGCTTGACATCTCGCGACAGTCGACTCGGATACGCCATCACATCGCGCGCTTCAGCGCGTCGGCGAGGTCGGTCTTCTCCCACGAGAAGCCGCCGTCCTTTTCCGGCGCGCGGCCGAAATGGCCGTAGGCCGCGGTGCGGCGATAGATCGGCCGGTTCAGCTTCAGCGAGCGGCGGATGTTGGTCGGCGTCAGCCGGAACATTTCCGGCAGCACCTTTTCGAGCTTCTTTTCGTCGACCTTGCCGGTGCCGTGGGTGTCCACCAGCACCGACATCGGATCGGCGACGCCGATCGCATAGGCGACCTGGATGGTGCAGCGCTCGGCAAGGCCGGCCGCCACCACGTTCTTGGCGAGATAGCGCGCCGCGTAAGCCGCCGAGCGATCGACCTTGGTGGGGTCCTTGCCGGAGAACGCGCCGCCGCCGTGCGGCGCATAGCCGCCATAGGTGTCGACGATGATCTTGCGCCCCGTCAGGCCGCAATCGCCGTCCGGTCCGCCGACCACGAAATTGCCGGTGGGATTGACCAGGAAGTCGGAGGTCTTTTGCGGCATCCAGCCCTTCGGCAGCGCCGACTCGACCGCGCTGGAGATCATCTCCTTGATCAGGCCGGGCGAGTATTTCTTGCCGTTGCGGCTCTTCTCGTTGTGCTGGGTCGAGAGCACGACCTTGGTGCAGCCGACCGGCTTGCCGTTGACGTATTTCACGGTCACCTGGCTCTTGGCGTCGGGCTGCAGGTCGAACAGCTGGCCGTTGCGGCGCTTCTCGGACAGCACCTTCAGGATCCTGTGCGCGAAGAAGATCGGCGCGGGCATGTAGGAGCCCTTTTCGTAGACTTCGCTCTCGGTGCAGGCGTAGCCGAACATCATGCCCTGGTCGCCGGCGCCTTCTTCCTCGCCGCTCTTCTTTTTCTTGGCATCGACGCCCATGGCGATGTCGGGCGACTGGCCATGCAGCAGCACCTCGATGTCGGCGCCGTGGTAGGAGAAGCCGCTCTGGTCGTAGCCGATATCCTTGACCACGCCGCGGGCGATCTCGCTGATCAGTTCGCGGTCGACGACCGAGACGCCGTGGATGGTGCGGAACAGCTGGCCGCGGCCTTCGCCCGCGATCACGATCTTGTTGGTCGTGCACAGCGTCTCGCAGCCGAGCCGTGTATTGACCAGGCTATCGTCGGCGATGCCGAGCTTGACGTCCTTCTCGATGAAGGCGTCGAGGATAGCGTCGGAGATTTGGTCCGAGACCTTGTCCGGATGGCCCTCGGAAACCGACTCGCTGGTGAACAGAGAAGACGCGCGCATCAACCAACCCCTTTTCCGCCAGATCCCGGCGGCCTTTCGTGATGTTGTCCCTGAAGTGTCAATCCCGACGGCGCGAGATGACGTAGGATTCGTCGTAAAACCAGAGCCCGTTATGCTTGCGCAGAACCTCCCTGACGGCATCGAGATAACGGCCGCTTTGGGTCATTTCCGTCAACCGGTCGTCTTCGATCTGGGCGACATACACCGCCGCGTTCCATGCTGCAAAGGCCGTCGAGGTTCCGATCGAGCCGGTGACCTCGTTTGGCAGGGCTTCCATATCATAGCGGAAGATCGAACGGTTATCGGCATAGGCATTAAAGTTAAGGTCGCGTGCCGCCGATCCCAGCTCGTATTTCACCGCGCGCAATAGCTCATGACGGCTCACCGCGAAAGGATTTTCTCCGGGCCATACCGCCTGGATGATCTCCATGCCGGGATCCTGGCCGTGGGAGTGAATTCCGATCAGCCGGCCCCCCGCCCGCAGCGCCCGGGCCAGGGGCGCAATGATGCGTTTGGCCCGGAAATTCACAGAAGATTTGGCCCGGTAGGGCTGGGAAGCGATAATCAGGTCGAAATTGGCCTCGGTCCGGCCGGCCCGCGGGATGATCGAATCCAGCAAAAAGCGGTGGTCCTCCCGGTACAGCACGATCGCCACCGGCCGCTCATAGACCGGCATGCCCGAGCGCGGGCTGATATTGGCCCGCCAGTTCTGCTCCAGAAACGGCTTGAGTTCGGCAATCTGGGCCTCGAATTCGCCCGAGGAGGCCCCCCGCAGGGGGACTTCGTGCCAGATCATGCCGGCTGCCGCCGCCGGCGAGGCCGGGGTCAGCCAGGGCGCCTCGGCGTAATACATGTTGGTGAGGACAAAGACGGTCGCCGGATGCTCGAACAGCCGGTCCGGCACCTTTTCCAGGGTCAGCCGGACGTCCTCCAGGCTGAGCTCCTTGCCGGCGATGTAGAAGGGCATATGGGGAAAACGGCCGTGCATCGAGCGCATCACCCGCGCCAGCACGGTGCCGTCGCCGACCCCGGCGTCGAACACCCGCAGCGCCGGCGGCCGGGGATGGATGCTGCCGAGTTCCAGCCCCACCCGTTCTGCGATCACCCGCTTTTCGCTGCAGGTATGGACGAACAGCAGGTATTTCTGCCGGTTCTCGAAGAACCGGAAATTGCCGCGGGGATCGCGCTTCTCGGGCGGGACCTGGAGGCCGCGCGGCGGCGGCACCCCGCCCGGCGAGGAGGCGGCGATATAGGCCTGGATGCGGTCGAGCGTGTCGATGGTGATGCGCTTGCCCTCGCGCAGCGGTGCACCAGCTTGCCGTCATTGACCGCCCGGCGCCCGAAGGTCGATTCCGCCATATCGGCCCGGCGGCAGAATTCGGCAATCTGGCTCAGGATCTCGTCGTTTTTCATCGGATCCGATGGTTGGGACGCCCGGTGGGCAGCGGCGTTCTCGCGCGGCTGTCCTACCATCATCTGCCCACCCTTGGGAATGTGCGGGTGGCGCTCGGTCGATGCTGGAGTTCGACGCGGCTTCGCGATCTCACATCGCGAGGGCAACGGTAGCCTCCCCTCCCCCCCGCGCAGCGGCGGGGGTCGAGACGAGCGAAGCTCGCTCTTAGGGGTTGGGGTGGGGGGTGCCTAAGCAAATTCGCCGCCAGAGGAGCAAGCTGATAGACCCCCCACCCCCGACCCCTCCCCGCCACGCGCGTTGCGCGTGGAGGGAGGCGAGTTGACCGCGCACGACTTCGCGATCTCGCCGCATGTTTTGCGCGAGTTTTGTCATTAAGTTCCCGCCCTCTCCAATCAGACGGCGCAGGGAATGCCGGGCGCCCGATGCGCCCGTCATCGGGCCGCGCTTCGCGCGGACCCGTTGGCATCGCCCCGGAATGACGGCTGGACCTACTTCCCCCACACCTCGCTGGCGACATCGACCGCGAGCTTCAGCTTGGCCCACTGCTCGTCCTCGGTGAGGAGGTTGCCCTCCTCGGTCGAGGCGAAGCCGCATTGCGGCGACAGCGCGAGCTGGTCCAGCGGCGCGTATTTGGATGCTTCCTCCAGCCGCCGCTTGATGTCGTCCTTCTTTTCGAGCGCGCCGCTCTTGGAGGTGATGAGGCCGACCACCACGATCTTGTTGCCCTTCGGCAAAAACCGCAGCGGCTCGAAGCCGCCGGCGCGCTCGGTATCGTATTCGAGGAAATAGCCGTCGTAATTGGTGCCGGCCAGCATGGTCTCCGCCACCGGCTCATAGCCGCCGGAGGAAATCCAGGTGGAGCGGAAATTGCCGCGGCAGACATGCGTGGTGATGGTCATGTCGGAGGGGCGCTCGGCGATCGCGTAATTGATGATGCGGGAATAGATTTCCTGCAGGCCGTCGGGATTGTCGCCGCGCTCGCGCGCCTTCTTCAATTCATCCTGCGAGCAGAGATAGGCCCACACCGTGTCGTCGAACTGCAGATAGCGGCAGCCGGCGTCGTAGAACGCCTTGACGGCCTTGCGGTAGGTCTTGCCGAGATCCTCGTAGAACGCGTCGAGATTGGGATAGACGTCTTTGGAGATCGACTTGCGGCCGCCGCGGAAATGCAGCACCGCCGGCGAGGGGATCGTCATCTTCGGCATCACATGCGCGACCTCGCACTGCTTCTTCAGGAACCTGAAATGGTCGAGCATCGGATGGTTGTCGGGGAAATCGAGCTTGCCGATCACCCGCACCGCGTCGTGCCGGGTCTCGACGCCGGCGAACTGGATGCCTGTCTCGGGGTGAAACAGTTCGCAGCCGGTGAGCCTGGCGAGAAAGTCGAAATGCCACCAGGAGCGGCGGAATTCGCCGTCGGTCGCGAGCTTGAGCCCGACCGAGGCCTGCTTGTGCACGACCTTTTCGATCTCCATGTCCTCGACCTTGCGCAGGTCGTCGGCGGAAATCTCGCCCTTCTCCAGCCTGGCGCGCGCCTCCTTGATCTTCGGCGGCCGCAACAGGCTGCCGACCTCGTCGGCGCGGAATGGGGCTTTTGTTCTCTGCATGGTCTCACTCCCGAGCATTAGAGCGTTCTCGGGCGAAGCGGGTACGGTTCGCCTGAAGAAAACGCGTCAAAACAGTCTAGTGTGCCGCAGCCCCCGAGACGCCGAGAAAGCGTTCGAGCACCGCGGGATCGGCTTTCAGCGCGCTACTTGCCGCATCATGGACGATCGCGCCGCGCTCCAATATCACAACGCGGTCGGCCAGCCCTAGAATCTTTTGCGCATTCTGCTCGACGATAATGGAGCAGATGCCGCCGGCGCGGGTGATCGTGCCGATCGCCCCAAGCAGTTCCTCGACGATGATCGGGGCCAGCCCCTCGGTCGGCTCGTCCAGCAGCAGCACCTTCGGATTGAGCGTGAGCGCGCGGCCGATCGCCAGCATCTGCTGCTCGCCGCCGGAGAGCTGGTTGCCGAAATTGTTGCGGCGCTCCTTCAGCCGCGGAAACATCTCGTAGACTTTTGCGACCGTCCACGGCCCGGGCTGCGCCACCGCGGTCATGTTCTCCTCCACCGTCAGCGAGCGGAAAATGTTGCGCTCCTGCGGCACCCAGCCGATGCCCGCCCGCGCCCGCTGGTCCGGCCGCATCGCGGTGATGTCCAGCCCGCCCAGCGCGATGGTGCCGCCGAAACGGCGGGTGACCCCGACAATCGAATTGATCAGCGTGGTCTTGCCGGTGCCGTTGCGGCCGAGCAGCGCCAGCACCTGGCTTTCGGGCAGCCGCAGCGACATCTTGGGCAACACCACCGCTTCGCCGTAACCGGCGCGCAAGGCCTCGATGGCGAGGAGATCAGACATCGGCGGCCTCGCCGAGATAGACCGCCTTGACCTGCGGATCGCGCGACACCTCGTCCGGCGGGCCTTCGACCAGCAGCGCGCCGCTGACCAGCACCGAGATGCGGTCGGCGAACGAAAACACCAGATCCATGTCGTGCTCGATCAGGAGCACGGTGACGTCGCGCGGCAGGGCGGCGACGGCGGCGAGGATATCGTGGCGCTCGCTTTCGGGAACGCCGGCGGCGGGCTCGTCCAGCAGCAGCACGCGCGGCTTGGCGGCGATCGCGACCGCGATCTCGAGCAGGCGCTGCTTGCCATAGGGCAAGGTCGCGGTCAGATCGTTCATGACGTCGAGCAGATGGAAGCGCGACAAGGTTTCGGCGATCTCGGCATTGACGTCGTCGCGGGTGCCCATCCGGCGCCACCAGTCGCCGCCGCGGCCGAGCCGCTCCGACACCGCGAGCCCGATGGTCTCGAGCGGCGTCAGGTCGGCGTAGAGCTGATTGATCTGGAAGGTGCGCGACAGCCCGCGCAGCACGCGGGCGTGCACGGGCAGATCGCTGATGTCGCTGCCCTCGAGCAGGATGCGGCCGCCGTCGGGCTTGAGCACGCCGGTCAGGAGATTGATGACGGTGGTCTTGCCGGCGCCGTTCGGGCCGATCAGAGCGTGGCGGGCGCCCTGCTCGATCCTGAGCGAGAGGTCGCGGGTGACCTTGAGGCCGCCGAAGTGCTTTTCCAGCCCTCTGGTTTCCAGCGCGATCGTCATGGCGCGTCGCTCTCGGGAACGGCAACGGTGGCCTTGCGGCCAGCGAGCTGCCGGATGACCAGGTTCGGCGCCCACAGCACCCAGCGGTGCAGGCGCTGGCGGCCGACCAGCACGATCACGACCAGCACGAGGCCGATCCAGAACTGCCAGTATTGCGGCGTGATGGTCGAAAACACTTCCTGCAGCATCCGGAACACCACGGCGCCGATCAGCCCGCCATAGAGATAGCCGGTGCCGCCGATCACCAGCACCAGCATCAGGTCGGCCGAGCGCTCGAACGAGAACACGTCGAGCGAAGCGAGCGGCGTGCTCTGGGTGAACAGCGCGCCTGCGATCCCGGCATAGAACGCGGCGATCGTGTAGATCGCGATCAGCCGCCTGTTGACGGGGATGCCGATGGCGGCGGCGCGCAGCGGATTGTTCCGGATGGCGCGCAGCGACAGGCCGAACGGCGAATGCACGATCCGCCGCGCCAGCAGGAACAGCAGGAACAGCACGGCAAGGCAGTAGAAAAACCCGACCTTGCCGAACATGTCGAAGGCGAACAGGCCGAGGATCGGCTGCATCTCGATGCCCTGCAGCCCGTCGGTGCCGCCGGTGATGTCGGAAAAGCGCTCCGCCAGCGCCTCCAGCAACAGCGCGATCCCGAGCGTCACCATCAGGCGCGTCAGGTCGGCGCCCCTGATCACCAGGAAGCTCGTGACAAAGCCGAGCGCCATGGCGACGAGGCCGGCCAAAACCAGCGCCAGCACCGGCTCGGTGACGATGCCGTGCAACGACAGCAGCCCCGCGGAATAGGCGCCGACGCCGAAGAACGCCGCGTGGCCGAGCGACACGATGCCGGCATAGCCGAGGATCAGATCGAGCGACAGCGTGAACAGCGCCAGCCGCACGATATCGGTCATGATCAGATAGCGGGACGGAAACAGGAACGCGCAGGAGAGCGCGAGAATCCAGAACGCGATCTCGCTCCAGTGCCAGCGCGCGTGCGCTCTGGCGTGATGTCCGACGTCGGCTTGCGCGGTCATGGCGGCGCTCAACGGGCGGCGGTGCGGCCGAACAGGCCGTTCGGACGCCAGATCAGGATCACGATCATGATGGTGTAGATCACGAACGGCCCGAGCTTCGGCACGTAATATTTGCCGGCGACGTCGCCGATGCCGAGCAACAGCGACGCCAGAAACGGTCCGGTGATGCTGGAGGAGCCGCCGACCGTCACCACGATCAGAAAGTAGATCATGAATTTCAGCGGAAAATACGGATCGAGCCCCAAAATCTCCGCGCTCAGGGCGCCGCCGAGACCGGCGAGGCCGCAGCCGAACGCGAAGGTGAACGCGAACACCTGCGGCACGTTGATGCCGAGGCCGATGCCGCGCGCGGATCGTCCACCGCCGCCCGCAGCCGGCTGCCGAACCGGGTGCGCGCCAGCACCAGTTGCAGGCCCGCGGTCAGGAGGCCGCAGATCACGATGATCATCAGCCGGTAACGGCCGATGCCGACGCCGAAGAAATCGATCTGCCCCTCGAGGGCCGCCGGAAGCTTGATGAAGATCCGCGACGATCCCATGATGTAGTCGACCGCCGCCACCGACATGAAGACAAGGCCGACGCTGAACAGCACCTGATCGAGGTGGCTGCGGGTGTAGAGGTGACGGTAGAGCGAACGCTCCAGCACCACGCCGATCAGCGCGCTCGAGACAAACGCCAGCGGCAGGGCTGCGAAGAACGGCCAGCCGGACTGGTTGACCAGCACCGCGCAGACATAGCCGCCCGTCATCGCGAACGCGCCGTGGGCGAGATTGACGAAATTCATCAGCCCGAGCGTGACCGCGAGCCCGCAGGCGAGCACGAACAGCAGCATGCCATAGGCGACGCCGTCGAACAGGTTGGTGAACAGCGAGGTCATCTAACTCTAGTCATCTCGTCATTCCGGGGCAGCGCGACAGCGCTGAACCCGGAATCTTTCGCACAATGTCGAGATTCCGGGTTCGCCGGCTTCGCCAGCGCCCCGGAATGACGACGAAGCCGGCGTCACTTCTTGGTCTTGCCGGAGTCCTTGACGGCCTCGAAGGTCTGGAATTCGACGTTGTAGAGTTCGCCGTCGACCTTCTCGACCTTGCGGATGTAGATGTTCTGCACGATGTCGCGGGTTTCCGGATCGATCGAGATCGGGCCGCGCGGGCTTTCCCACTTCATTCCCTTCATGGCTTCGACCAGCGCATCGCCGTCGGTCTTGCCGCCGGTCTTTTTCAGCGCCTCGTAGATCAGGTGGATGCCGTCATAGCCGCCCACCGCCATGAAGCCCGGGCGCGCGTTGAACGCCTTCTTGTAGGCGGCGACGAATTCCTTGTTCATCGCCGATGGATGGGCCGCGGAATACAAATGCGCGGTGACGGTGCCGAGCGCGGCATCGCCCATGCCGTTGAGCAGATCGTCGTCCATCACGTCGCCGGGGCCGATCACCTTGATGCCGGATTTGTCGAGCCCGCGCTCGGCATATTGCTTCATGAAGTTGCCGCCCTGCCCCGCCGGCACGAACACGAACATCGCGTCGGGCTTGGCATCCTTCATCCGCTGCAGGAACGGCGCGAAGTCGGGATTGGCCAAGGGCACCTTGACCTCTTCGACGATCTGGCCGCCGGCGGCGGTGAAATTCTGCTTGAAGAAATTCAACGCGTCGTTGCCGGGGGCGTAGTCCGACGTCAGGGTGGCGACTTTCTTGATGCCGTTCTTGGCGGCCCAGTCGCCGATGATGGTGGAGGACTGCGCCAGCGTGAAGCTGGTGCGCACGATATAGGGCGAACGCTCGGTGATGATCGAGGTGCCCGCCGCCATCACGATTTCCGGAATCTTCGCCTGCGTCGCCAGCGGCGCCGCCGCCAGCGCGGCGGGCGTGATGCCGAAGCCGGCGATGAAATTGACCTTGTCGTTGACGATCAATTCCTGCGCGAGCCGCTTGGTGTTGTCGGGCACGGCCGCGTCGTCCTTGAGGATGATCTCGATCTTCTTGCCGGCGACGGTGTCGCCCTTCTGCTGCATGTAGAGCTTGACCGCGTTGTCGATCTGCTTGCCGGTCGACGCCTGACCGCCGGTCATCGGCAGGATCAGGCCGATCTTCACGGTCTCCTGTGCCTGCGCGGGCGCCGCCGATGGCGGCGATCGCAACGCCGGCTGCGGCCAGCAACAACATCTTACTACGAATGAACATGGACGCTCTCCCCTGATCGGTTTCGTGCCTCGAACCGAGTCCCTTGGCCCTTGCCGTACCATAGCCCGGATTTTTCAGCCATGTATCGTCACGGCATGACGTCTTATATCGGCGCGGCATGGCGTCTTAAGTCCGTGACGATGTCAATCTCGACGATAGGCGCGACTGGCCCCGGCTCGGGCGGGCGGCGAATTCATCGCGGCGTCCTTCGTCCGAAGGTTGAATCGCCGGGAATGTTTCGGTATTAAAATACCTAAAACCTTCCGAATAAGCCAATTTTACTTATTTCGGGGTAGGCTCGTCCAGCCGATCTGGCTGTCCGATTTCACCCACCTGGTTGCGACGCTCCGCCGATGCCAGTCAGCCCTCGCCAACTCGCCGTCCTCCTTGCCGTCGCCCTGCTGGCGTGCGGCCTGAGCGCGTGCGGCACCATCAACGAGAAGCTCGCCGACGGCATGGGCGATTATATTCCCCATTGGCTCGGCGGCTTGCCCGCGGACGCGCCGCCGCGGCCCGGCACCGCGAAATATGACGAGTTCATGAGGGAGCGGGAAAGGAAGCGTCTCGAGCCGGCGGCTGCGGCGGCGAAGGAGGAAGCCGGCCAGACGTCGTCGTCAGGACTGGACGCCGTGCACTGAGCCGCGCCGAGGCGGCCGCCGTCAATCCATGAACACCACGGTCTTGCGGCCGTTGAGGATCACGCGGTCCTCCAGATGATAGCGGATCGCGCGCGCCAGCACCCGGCGCTCGATGTCGCGGCCCTTGCGGACGAGATCGTCGGGGGTATCGCGATGGCTGATGCGCTCGACGTCCTGATCGATGATCGGGCCTTCATCGAGATCGCTGGTGACGTAATGCGCGGTGGCGCCGATCAGTTTGACGCCGCGCTCGTGCGCCTGATGATAGGGCCGCGCGCCCTTGAAGCCCGGCAGGAACGAGTGATGGATGTTGATGCAGCGGCCCGACAGCTTCGCCGACATCTCGTCAGACAGGATCTGCATGTAGCGCGCGAGCACCACGAGGTCGGTCCTGGTCTCGCCGACCAGTTCCCAGATCGCATTCTCCTGCTGCGCGCTTGGTCTCCTTGGTCACCGGCAGGTGGTGAAACGGAATCCCGCCGAGATCGAGATTGCTGTAGGTCTCGCGCGGATGATTGGAGACGATCGCGGTCGGGATCATCTCGAGTTCGCCGGTGCGCCAGCGATACAGGATATCGGCGAGACAGTGATCGGATTTCGAGACCAGCAGCATCACCCGGCGGCGGGTGGCGCGGTCGCGCATCTGCCAGTCCATGCCGAAGCGTTCGGCGATCGCCGCGAAGCCGGTTTGCAGCGCCGGAAGATTGACCGCGAGATCGGCGGCGGCGAACACCACCCGCATGAAGAAATGACCGGTCTCGACGTCGTCGAACTGCTGGGCGTCGAGAATGTTCTGCCCATTATGGGCAAGGAAGGTGGAGACGGCCGAGACGATGCCGGGACGATCCGGGCAGGACAGGGTCAACACGTATTGATGATCGGGCATGGACGGGCTTGATTGCATTGAGGAGGGAACCGCGATTTGCGGCCCTGCTCTATCACCCGTAACGCCCTTGCGCCAATCCCGACCGAAGCGCCATGATGAACAAACAACGGGCGATCCGGGCGAGCAGCAGGATCATGGCTGACAGACTGAACGGCTACCGCATCCTGATCCTGGAAACGCGCGAGGAAGCGCAGTTTTCCCGTCTGCTCGCCGAGCAGGGCGCCGATGTGCTGCAATGTCCGATGTTCACCATCGACGATGCCCCCGATCCCGCGCCGGTCGAGGCCTGGATCTCCCGTTTCATCGAAACGCCTTGCGACGATCTGGTGCTGATGACGGGGGAAGGCCTGCGCCGGCTGATGAAGGTCGCGCGGCGCATCGGCGTCGAGCAGGACTTCATCGCCGCGCTCGGAAAAGCGCGAAAATTTGCGCGCGGCCCAAAACCCGGCCGGGCGCTGCGCGAGATCGGGCTGGAGCCGCAGGTGACGACGGAGAAGCCGACCTCCGAAGGCATCGCCGAAATGCTCGCGCGCATCGATCTCAAAGGCCATCGTGTCGGCTTGCAGCTTTATCCCGACAAGGATCACGGCGCGCTGATCGGCGCCATCACGGCGCAAGGCGCCGAGGTCGATACCGTGCTGCCTTACGTCTACGACGCGAAGGCCGCCGACGCCAACATCGTCACCGCGATCGACGAGATGGCGCAAGGCCGCATCGACGCCATTGCGCTGACCAGTTCAGGCCAGGCCCGTCGCCTGTTCGAGGTCGCAAAGGCGCACGGTTGCGAAGATCGCCTGCGCGACGGGCTGAAGCGCACGCCGATTGCTGCCGTCGGGCCTGTCGTCTCCGACGAACTCAAATCGCACGGTCTGCGCGCCGACATTTATCCGGCCAACGACGCCTATTTCATGAAGCCGCTGATATCGGCGATGGCGGCGGCGCTCGGCAAGGCCGCGCCGCGCGGCGCTGCAAAATCTTCATGACTTGACGCGCGCGCTTGCGTGCACAAAATGCCCTCAACCAACAGGTCGGGTGGAAATGCCGCAGCAACCCTTGTCCGAATTGCGCGTCGTGGAAATCGGCTCCGGCGACGCGCTCGGCTATTGCGGCAAGCTGTTCGCCGATTTCGGCGCGGACGTCATCAGGATCGAACCACCGGGCGGCGATCCCGCGCGAAACATCGCGCCGCTGGTCGATGCCGGCCATGGACGGCGCGAAAGCGGATATTTCGCCTGGCTCAACACCAACAAGCGCAGCATCACAGCCGATCTCGATGAAGCCGCCGGCCAGGCAAGAGCTCGCGCGGTTCTCGCCAGCGCCGATCTCCTGCTCGATGCGCGGCATCCCTCCGTCATCAAGACGTCGCCGCTGTCGCATGAGGAACTCCGGCGATCGCAGCCCGCCCTCGCGATCACGGCCATCTCATGGTTCGGCGAACACGGGCCCTATCGCGATTACGCGGTCACCGACTCGGTATGCCGCAGCCTCGCGGGCCTCGTAAAACTGGTCGGCCCCGTCGAGGGCCCGCCGGTGCTGCCGCGCGACGGTCAGGTCGGCGTGGTCGCGGGTCTCACCGCGTTCATCCCGACGCTTGCCGGGCTTTACGCCCGCGGCCATCAGGGCGCGCGGCGGTTCGCGGTCAGCGCCCATGAAGCGATGCTGCAGATCAGCGAGTTCGACACCGCGCTGGCGCTGGAGTCCGGCTTCACGCGGCCGCGCATCGGCATCAACCGTTTCGGCCGCGGCTTTCCCGTGGGAAATTACGCCACCAAGGACGGCTGGCTCGGCGTCACCGTGGTGACCCCGGCGCAATGGGTGGCGTTCTGCGAGATGATCGGGCTGCCCGAACTCGGCCCCGACCCGCGCTATTCCGCCATCGCCGAGCGCTATCTGCATGCCGAGGAACTCAACGGCATCATCAAGCCGGTGCTGATGCACCGCACCGCGAAGGAATGGTTCGAGAAGGGGATCGAACTGCGGCTGCCGCTCGCCGTGGTGCCGGATATGCGCCAGTTCGTTGGCGCAGCCGGTCTATCGCGAGCGCGGCGCGTTCGCGAAGGTCCGAATCGGCGACGCGTCGTTCGACGCGCCGGTGCTGCCGCAAAACCTCACGCGCGCGCGGCCCTTGGCCAACGGCCGCGCGCCGTTTGCCGGAGAACACGACGATGCCGCACTGTCAGCGCATCGGCCTCTCGCAACCCGCGCCGCCACCGCCGGCGATTCCCTGCCGCTGAAGGGGCTGCGCATCGTCGATCTCACCATGGGCTGGGCCGGCCCGAGCGCGACCCGCCAGATGGGCGACCTCGGCGCCGACGTCATCAAGGTCGAGTCCTGCCAGTATCCGGACTGGTTTCGCGGCACCGATCCGCGGGGGCCCTATCATCCCGAGCGCACCTACGAAAAGAGCTACTGGTTCCAGATGCAGAACCGCAACAAGCGCGGCATCACGCTGGACCTCACCACCGACACCGGCCTGACCCTGCTGAAACGGCTGATCGCGGAAGCCGACGCCGTGATCGACAATTATGCCGCCGACGTGCTGCCGCGCCTCGGCCTCGACTCCGCTGTCATGCTGAAGATCAATCCGCGCCTGGTGGTGGTGACGATGCCGGCGTTCGGCATGACGGGCGCATGGAGCGGCTGCCGCGCCTATGGCTCGACGCTGGAGCAAGCCTCGGGACTGCCTTCGGTGACGGGACGCGAGGACGATCCGCCGACCATGGTTCATGCCGCATTGGGCGATCCGGTCGGCGGGCTCAACGCCGCCGCCGCGCTGATGCTCGGCCTCTTCCATCAGAGAAACACCGGCCAGGGCCAGCATATCGATCTCAGCCAGGTCGAAGGCATGCTGCCGCTGGTGGCGCCGTCGATCATCGAGCAATCCTCAACCGGCAGGACCGGTCCCCGGATCGGCAACCGTCACCCGGTTTACGTGCCGAACGGCTGCTTTCCCTGCATCGGCGAGGACCAGTGGATCACGCTCGCGGTGCGAAGCGACCGGGAGTGGCAATCGCTGTGCAAGATCATCCATCGGCCCGACCTCGCCGCCGATCCCCTGCTCGCGTCAGCCGAAGGGCGGCGCGCGGAAGAAGATCGCATCGAGGTCGCGATCCGGCACTGGACCTCGACGGTGCGGCCGGACCTCGCGATGGTGACGCTGCAGGCCGCGGGTATCGCGGCCGGCACGGCGCGGCTGCCGATGGACCTGCCCGGCGATCCGCATCTGGTGAAGGTCGGCCACTGGCAGTCGGTGGATCGCCCGTTCATGGGGCCGCATCTCCTGCCATCGGTCGCCTATCGCGAGGGCGAGGCGGAGTGGCCTTACGCAATAGAACATCTCGCGCCGACGCTCGGCCAGCACAACGAGGAAATCCTGCGCGATCTGCTCGGGCTCAGCGCGCGCGAGATCGAACAACTGCGCGAGGCCGGCGTCATCGGCCATGTCGCGACCTCGAAAAAGAGCAAGGCCAAACTCGCGGCCGAGTGACCGCCCGGCCGCCTGTTTCGACCCGTGCAAAGCTCGATCCGCTGTCCCCCGCCAGCCTATCGGTTCTGATGAATCAGAACCGAGGCTTTACTCTTTTGTTGACGCGTTTTCTTCACGCGGACCGGTATCCACTTCGCTCGAAAACGCTTATCCACCTTGGCGCCCGCGAACTTCACCACCTTGCCCCATTTTTCGGTTTCGTCGGCCAGCAGTTTTCCGAAATCGGCAGCCGAGCCCGGGAGCAGCATGGCGCCGAGCTCGGCAAACCGCGTCTTCACCGCGGGCTCTGCGAGAACCGCATTGGTCTCCTTGTTCAGCCTGTCGATGATTTCGGCGGGCGTGTTCTTTGGCGCAGCGAAGCCGTACCACGCGCTCGCCTCGTAACCGGGCAGGAAATCGGCCACCGTGGGCAGGTCGGGCAACACTGCTGACCGCGTCGTGCTGGTCACCGCCAGGCCGCGCAGTTTGCCCGACTTGACGTGCTCGGCGCAGGTCGGAAGGTTGTCGAACATGACATGCACCTGGCCTGCGATCAGATCGGTGAGCGCCGGCGCCCCGCCGCGGTAGGGCACATGGACCATGTCGATGCCCGTGCGCATCTTGAACAGTTCGCCCGACATATGGATGGTCGACCCGTTGCCTGAGGACGCCATGTTGAGCTTGCCCGGATTGGCCTTGGCGTAAGCGATCAATTCGGGGATCGACTTGACGGGAAGCGACGGGTTCACCACCACCACGTTCGGAAACCGGATGATGCCGGCGACCGGTTCGGTATCGCGCAGGAAATCGAAGTTGAGTTTGCCGTAGAGCGTGGCGTTGATGGCGTTCGCCGGCGCGGCAAGCAGCAGGGTGTAACCGTCGGGCGGCGCATGCACCACCGCCTCGGTCGCGATATTGGTGCCCCCGCCCGGCCGGTTCTCGACGACGATTGGCTGGCCGAGCCTTTCCGAAAGCCATTGTCCCATCAGGCGTCCGGTGAGGTCTGCCGAGCCGCCGGGGGTATAGCCGACGATCAGACGAATGGGCCGCGTTGGATAGGCTTCCGCTTTTGCGATTTTTGAGACGGCTGGAAGCACGGCAGCCCCAGCCGCCAGATGCAAAAATTGACGACGCTGAAATTTCATAACGCCTCCCTGAACAGCGCCTTCGCCGGCAGCCGTACAAACGGACGCGGCGCACGACCTATTATTCGCCGTCTGGGGCAAAACGTACATGTGGCCGGCCGCACCTTGCAAGCCGGATCGACAAACAACCGGCCTGGCGGGCGATTTACTCGGCCGCCTGCTTCAACTCGCTCAGATACGCCCGATAGGCCAACCGAATGCCGTCCTCGAGCGAGGTGCGCGCGCGCCAGCCCAGTTCGGCGAGCCGGCTGACATCGAGCAATTTGCGCGGCGTGCCGTCGGGCCGCGAGGGATCGAAGCTGATCGTGCCGGTATATCCGACGATCCTGGCGACCACGCGCGCGAATTCGGCAATGGTGATGTCCTCGCCGGTGCCGATATTGACCAGCTCGTCGCTGGAATAGGTCTTCATCAGGTGGACGCAGGCGTCCGCCATATCGTCGACATAGAGGAATTCCCGCCGCGGCGTGCCGGTGCCCCAGACCGCCACGTCCGGAACGCCGGCAACCTTGGCTTCATGAAACCGCCGGATCAGCGCGGCGACGACGTGGCTGTATTCGGGGTGATAATTGTCGCCCGGCCCGTACAGATTGGTCGGCATCACATTGATGAAGTCGGAGCCGTACTGGCTGCGATAGGCCTCGACCATCTTGATGCCGGCGATCTTGGCGATCGCATAGGGCTCGTTGGTCGGCTCCAGCGGTCCGGTCAGCATGGAATCCTCGCGCAGCGGCTGCGGCGCGAGCTTCGGATAGATGCAGGACGAGCCGAGAAACATCAGCTTCTCGGCGCCGTTGACATGCGCGGCGTGGATCACGTTGGCCGCGATGATCAGATTGTCGTAGATGAATTCGGCGCGCAGCGTGTTGTTGGCGACGATGCCGCCGACCTTCGCCGCCGCCAGAAACACGGCCTGCGGGCGCTTCGCCGCGAACCAGCCGAACACGGCGGCCTGATCGCGCAGATCGACCTCGCTGCGCCCGACCGTCAGCAGTTCGACATCTTCCTGCGCGAGCCGGCGCACCAGCGCGGACCCGACCATTCCGCGATGCCCGGCAACGAAGACCGTCTTGCCTTTCAGCTCAAACGGGGTCTTTGCCATTGGCAACCTCCCGCCGCGCGATCGCAAGATCGCCCGCCACCATTTCCTTGACGAGCTGCGCGAAGCTCGTCTTCGGCTGCCAGCCGAGCTTTTGGCGCGCCTTGCTGGCGTCGCCGATCAGAAGATCGACTTCGGTCGGGCGGAAATAGGTCGGGTCGATGCGGACGACCGTCTTGCCGGACTTGCGGTCGACGCCGGTTTCCTCGACACCCTTGCCGCGCCACTCGATGCTGCGGCCGACCTCGGCGAATGCCAGTTCGACGAATTCGCGCACCGAGCGGGTCTCGCCGGTCGCCAGCACGAAATCGTCGGGCTCGTCCGCCTGCATGATCCGGTACATGCCCTCGACATAGTCCCTCGCGTGGCCCCAGTCGCGCTTCGCCTCGAGATTTCCGAGATAGAGCGTGTCTTCCAGACCGGTCTCGATGCGGGCGACGCCGCGCGTGATCTTGCGCGTCACGAAGGTCTCGCCGCGGATCGGGCTCTCATGGTTGAACAGGATGCCGTTGGAGGCGAACATGCCGTAGGCCTCGCGGTAATTCACCGTGATCCAGTAGCCGTACAGCTTGGCGACGCCATAGGGCGAGCGCGGATAGAACGGCGTGGTTTCCTTCTGCGGGACTTCCTGAACCAGGCCGTACAGCTCCGAGGTGGACGCCTGATAGAACCGCGTCTCCTTTTCCATGCCGAGAATGCGAATCGCTTCCAGCAGCCGCAGCACGCCGATCGCGTCGGCATTGGCGGTATATTCCGGGCTTTCGAAACTGACGCCGACATGGCTCTGGGCGGCGAGATTGTAGATCTCGGTCGGCCGGATCTGCTGCATCAGCCGGATCAGGTTGGTCGAATCCGTCATGTCGCCATAGTGCAGCAGGAACGGCACATTGCCG
The DNA here is from genome assembly GCA_963825105.1 of uncultured Alphaproteobacteria bacterium. Classification (GTDB taxonomy): domain Bacteria; phylum Pseudomonadota; class Alphaproteobacteria; order Rhizobiales; family Xanthobacteraceae; genus Bradyrhizobium. The sequence goes on along the minus strand of CAWGSB010000009.1, from coordinate 193,514 downwards.
GCGTGCGGATCCTCATAGAGATGATCGATGCGCGCGGTGTTGAACGAGGACGACCGCCGCTTGACGCCGTGCACGGTATAGCCGAGGCCGAGCAGATATTCGGCGAGATAGGCGCCGTCCTGCCCGGTGACGCCGGTGAGGAGCGCAACGCGCCGTTTCGAATCCTGAACCGCCATTTTCACTCCAACAAAGCGCCGGGACTGCCCAACAAGCAGTTCAACGACGACAAATCCACAGACACATTGCGCTGGACCGGCCCGTGACACTTCGCCCCATGGGCTTAAGGCCGGGCGGCCCAAACCCCTATCATGACCCTATTCCCCCAAGCAAATTGAGCCTGGGAGGGCCTTTTCAGCTCGTAAGGCAGCGGACTTGCGGGTTTCGGAACCTTGGCCCACAATTCGCCCCATTAGGGCCGCGGGATCACTGAAATCTAAGCCATTCCAGCGTCCGGACCCTCCGATAACCCAAGAAAAGCAAACTTCAGGGAGGAATGACATGCGTAAACTCATGATGGCTGCGGCCTTCGCGCTGCCGATGTTCGGCGGCGCGGCGATGGCGCAGGAGACGCTCAAGATCGGCTATATCGACCCGTTGTCGGGCGGCGGCGCCAGCGTCGGCGAAGTCGGCCTGAAGACCTTCCAGTTTCTCGCCGACGAAGTGAACGCCAAGGGCGGCATCCAGGGCAAGAAGGTCGAGATCGTCCCGCTCGACAACAAGACCAATCCGCAGGAAAGCCTGATCCAGGCGCAGAAGGCGATCGACGCCGGCGTCCGCTATCTCACCCAGGGCAACGGCTCGTCGGTGGCCGGCGCGCTGTCCGACTTCGTCACCAAATACAACGAGCGCAATCCCGGCAAGGAAGTGCTGTACTTCAACTATGCCGCGGTCGATCCGGTCCTGACCAACGCCAAGTGCAGCTTCTGGCATTTCCGCTGGGACGCGAACTCCGACATCAAGATGGAGGCGCTCACCAACTACATGAAGACGGTGCCGTCGATCAAAAACGTCTACCTGATCAATCAGGATTACTCGTTCGGCGAATCCGTTCGATCCGCCGCCAAGGCCATGCTGGCCGCCAAGCGGCCGGACATCAAGATCGTCGGCGACGAACTGCATCCGCTGCTGAAGATCACCGACTTCGCGCCCTACATCGCCAAGATCAAGGCATCGGGCGCCGACACCGTCGTGACCGGCAACTGGGGCCAGGATTTCGCGCTGCTGCTGAAGGCGGCCGCCGACGCCGGGCTGAAGGTGAACTGGTACACCTATTATGCCGGCGGCACCGGCGGCCCGACCGCGATCAAGCAGGCCAACCTCAACCATCAGGTGTTCCAGGTCGGCGAAGGCATCCCGAATCTCGATCACCCCTCCTCGCAGGAATTCGAGAAGGCGTTCCGCGCCAAGTACGACGTCAGCCTGTTCTATCCGCGCGCCGTCAACGAGATGCGCATGCTGGCGGCTGGCGGCCGACAAGGCCAAGTCGATCGATCCGGTCAAGGTCGCGCTGGCGCTCGAAGGCATGGAGTTCGAGGTGTTCGACGGCGGCAAGGGCTACATGCGCAAGGACGATCACCAGTTCTTCCAGCCGATCTATATTTCCTCGCTCGGCGAGCGCACCGAAAAGGAACCGTTCGACGAGGAGAAGACCGGCTGGGGCTGGAAGCTGGTTGCGAAGATCGACACGCCCGCGACCGTGCTTCCGACCACCTGCAAGATGGAACGGCCGAACTGACCGTTCGCGCGTAACTCGTCCGCCCCGAAAGATTTCGGGGCGGATGCGTCTCTTAATCTCCGGCGGTGCGTCGTGCTTGAACTGATCGTCATATCCACGCTCAACGGCGTCCTGTTCGGCATGCTGCTGTTTCTGATGGCGAGCGGTCTCACCGTCATCTTCAGCATGCTGGGCGTGCTCAACTTCGCGCATGCGAGCTTCTACATGCTCGGCGCGTTCTTCGGCTTCCAGATCAGCCGCTGGTTCGGCTTCTGGCCGGCGCTGCTGATCGCGCCGCTGCTGGCCGGCGCGATCGGCGCCGGCGTCGAGCGCTACGGCCTGCGCCGCGTGCACCGGAACGGCCACGTCGCGGAACTGTTGTTCACCTTCGGCCTCGCCTTCGTGATCGAGGAAGTCGTGCAGATCATCTGGGGCAAGAGCCCGGTCGATTTCCGCGTTCCGCCGCTGCTGGATTTCCCGGCCTTCACGATCTTCTCCACCAACTATCCCGCCTACAAGATGTTCATGCTGCTGGTGTCGATCGCGATCTTCGTCGGGCTGCTGATCGTGCTGAAGAAGACGCGGATCGGCCTGATCGTGCAGGCCGCGCTGACCCATCCGCACATGGTCGGCCATCTCGGCCACAACGTCGGACGCATCTTCATGCTGGTGTTCGGCGTCGGCACCGCGCTCGCCGCGGTCGCCGGCGTGATCGCCGGACCCGCGCTGGTGACGCAGTCGAACATGGCCGGACTGCTGGGCCCGATCCTGTTCGTGGTCGTCGTGGTCGGCGGACTGGGCTCGCTGCCCGGCGCCTTCGTCGCCTCGCTGCTGATCGGCCTGGTGCAGACCTTCGCGGTCTCGATGAACGGCTCGCTGTCCGGCGCCTTCGGCCCGCTCAGCCCCGCCTATGCCTCGACCTGGCTCGCCGACATCTGGGGCGTCACCATCGCGCAGATCGCGCCGATCATGCCCTACGTGCTGCTGGTGCTGATCCTGATCTTCCGCCCGATGGGCCTGCTCGGGACACGCGACACATGAGCGAGATCACCGCAAGCGCCGCACCGCCGCTGCCGGCCGCAGCCGAAAAGCTCAAATTCTACGGATTGTGGGTGGCGGCCGCGATCGTGCTTCTGCTGCTGCCCAAGATCTTCAGCTCGGGCGGTTCGCTGACGACGTTCAGCCTGATCGGCATCTCCATCATCTTCTCGCTGTCCTACAACATCCTGCTCGGCCAGACCGGCATGCTGTCGTTCGGGCACGCGGTGTATTACGGCCTCGGCGGCTTCCTGGTGATCCACGCCATCAACATCATCGGCGCCAACAAGCTGCCGATCCCGCTGCCCGTCGTTCCCCTGATCGGCGGCCTGACCGGACTGTTGTTCGCCGCCCTGCTCGGCTGGGTCTCGACCCAGCGCTCCGGAACGGCGTTCGCCATGATCTCGCTCGGCGTCGCCGAACTGATCGCCTCGTCCGCGCTGATCCTGCGCACCTTCTTCGGCGGCGAAGCCGGCGTCTCCGCCAACCGCACCAAGCTGCTGAAACTGTTCGGCTGGAATTTCGGCCCGCAAATCCAGATCTATTATCTGGTCGCGGCGTGGACGCTGATCGCCGTGATCGCGATGTACGCGCTGACCCGCACGCCGCTCGGGCGCATGTGCAACGCCGTGCGCGACAATCCCGAGCGCGTCCAGTTCGTCGGCTACAATCCGCATGTCGTCCGCTATCTGGCGTTCTGCTTCTCCGGATTCTTCGCCGGCATCGCGGGCGCGCTGGCGGCGATCAATTTCGAGATCGCCAACTCGGCCTATCTCGGCGCGGTGCAGTCGGGAACGGTGCTGTTCGCCACCTATATCGGCGGCATCGGCTTCTTCATCGGCCCGATCGTCGGCGCGATCTTCGTCACGTTCCTGTCGCTCGGCCTCAGCGACCTGACGCAGGTGTGGCAGCTCTATTTCGGACTGATCTTCATCGCGGTGGTGCTGTTCGCGCCGGGCGGCATCACCGGGCTGTTGATGATGCATCGCCCGCTGCTGAAGGCCGGCACCCTGCCGAAGGTGCTGCCGAGCTACCTGATCGCGCTGGTGCCGACGCTGGCGATGATCGCCGGCCTTATCCTGTCGATCGAAACCATCGTGCATTACACCGTCAACCCCGGCGACGATTCCCACATCAAGGCGTTCGGCGTCGGCTTCGATGCGGCGAGCCCGTATATCTGGGCGCTGGCGGCCGTTCTCCTGATCGGCGGCTTTCTGGTGGCGCGCAAGACCTGGACCTGGGTCGGGCACGCCTGGGACAGCGCCACCAGCGTGGCGCGCGAAAAGGGAATTGCCGCATGAGCGCCGCGATCGAACTGCGCGGGGTCGAAAAGAGTTTTGGCGACGTCGCCATCATCCGCAACATCAACCTGAGCGTGGCGCAGGGCGAACGCCACGCGCTGATCGGTCCGAACGGCGCCGGCAAATCGACCACCTTCAATCTGATCAGCGGCTATATGGCGCCGAGCGTCGGGCAGCGTGCTGCTGCGCGGCGAGGTGATTTCCGGCCTGCCGCCCTACCAGATCAACCGCCGCGGGCTGTCGCGCAGCTTTCAGGTCACCAACGTCTTCGCCAATATGAGCGTGTGGGAAAACCTGCGCTGCGCCGTGCTGTGGTCGACCGGCCAGCGCTACGCCTTCTGGAAGAACATCGACAACCTGCCCGAGGTGCGCGACCGCACCGCGCAAATTCTCGCCGACATCAACCTGACGGCGCGGCGCGACGTGCCCGCGGGCCTTCTGACCTATGCCGAGCAGCGCGCGCTGGAGATCGGCATCACGGTTGCCGGCGGCGCCGACGTCATCCTGCTGGACGAGCCGACCGCGGGCATGAGCCACGCCGAGACCGAACGCGCGGTCGCCCTGATCCGCCGCCTGACCGAAGGCCGCACGCTGCTGATCGTCGAGCACGACATGAGCGTGGTGTTTGGCCTCGCCGACCGGATTTCGGTGCTGGTGTACGGCCAGATCATCGCCTCCGGCACGCCGGAAGAAATTCGCGGCAATCCAAAAGTCCGGGAAGCCTATCTCGGCGAGGAGGCGGCATGATGCTGGAGGTCGCCGATCTGCACGCCTATTACGGCAAGAGCCACATCCTGCAGGGCGTCGACATGCATATCGACGCCGGCGAGGTCGTCAGCCTGCTGGGGCGCAACGGCGTCGGCCGCTCCACCACGGTCAAGGCGATCATGGGCGAAGTGCCGCCGCAGGGCTCGATCAAGTTCAAGGGCGGCGACATCGCGGGCTTGCCGAGCTACCGGATCGCGCATCTGGGCCTGGGCTACGTTCCCGAGCACCGCGACATCTTCCCCGGCCTGACGGTGCGGCAAAACCTGATGCTTGGCATCAAGGATACCAGGCGCGCCGGCAAGTGGCGGCTCGAGGACATGCTGGCGATGTTTCCCAACCTCGCCGAGCGGGCCGATACCTCGGCCGGCGTGCTGTCGGGCGGCGAGAAGCAGATGCTGACAATTTGCCGCACGCTGATGGGCGACCCCGAACTCATCATGATCGACGAGCCCACCGAGGGGCTGGCTCCGCTGATCGTGCAGCAGGTCGGCGACCTCATCGCCGAAATCGCCCGGCGCGGCGTCGCCATCCTGCTGGTGGAGCAGAAACTCTCGATCGCGATGCGGATATCGCACCGCGTCTACGTGATGGGCCACGGCCGCATCGTGTTCGAGGGCACGCCGGCCGAACTCAGGGCCAACGAGGCCGTCCGCAAGGAATGGCTGGAAGTCTGACGGCAGTTATTCGCCATAGTGGCGCAGACGCTCAAGGTCGACGATCGTCACGCCGCCATACTCCAGTCGCAACAAACCTTCCTTCTCCAGCCGCTTCAGGCACTGGTTCGCATTCTGCCGCGAAATGCCCGACAGCGCGCCGATCTCTTCCTGGGTGATCTCCAGGTGACGCGTCAGGTCCGGATAGAGAATGGGATTGAACAGCGATGCGATGCCGCGCGCGAGGCGCGCCGTCGCATCCAGCGTGCGGCCGTATTCAAGCAAAGCGATGAACTGGCCGAGACGTTCGTTGAGCTGCCCGACCAGGAAGCGATTGAACCCCACGCTGTTCTCGAACAGCCAGAAGAAGGTGCTGCGGTCCATCATCGCCAGCCGCGTGTCGCGCAAGGCCACCACATCGTAGCGCCGGGCCTCGTTCTTGAGCACCGTGCCCTCGCCAAACCATGCACCGGCGGTCAAGCCGGTGAAACTGGTGGCCTTGCCGCCGCGGGATACGATGCCCATCCGGGCGAGACCGCTGACGATGCCGGTCCAGTATTCGAAGCGGTCGCCCCGCATGAAGATGAATTCGTTGGCGCGGTAGGATTTCTCGACGATGCCGGCGCGCGCGACCTCGGTCTCCCGCTCGTTCAGCTCGCGCGACCAGGCCGCGATGCGCTTCAGGTAATCCGCAGCAATCATGACCCTGTCGAACCCAACCCCAATGTTCGCGGGCAATTCATGCTGCGCCGCAACAACCGGTTCTGCCTGCGCCATCCTGCCCGGAAAAAACGCCAGGCATCGCGGCCGGCGAAAATTTGCCGACGAATTGTCAGGCACAAGACATTTCAAAGTACCGCTTTACCCTAAGGAGGACCATCACAGACAGTCTATTGCCCAAAGGATGATTGGGATTTGGACGGGCGGAAGGCTGGGTGCGGCGTTACCACACATGACCTGTTGCGGCGGGAAATGCTCGAAATCCGACGGATGCGTCAATTGCGGCGTGACGACCGCGAGCAGCAGCCGTTCACGTGCTAATCTTGGGAACAGGTTGACCAGCCTCAAAGAAGGGGCTTGATCTTGCTGATAACAAGCTAGAAACGGCCGAGAAGCGCCGCAAACGGAGGGAATGCGTGGAACACGCTTTGGAAGTGCGCGGGGTGTCGCTACGCTTCGGTGGCGTACGTGCGCTGACCGATGTCAGTTTTGGCGTGAACGACGGCGAACTGTTCTCGATTATCGGCCCCAACGGCGCCGGCAAGACCTCGATCATCAACTGCATCTCGGGCCGTTACCGGCCGACCGAAGGCCAGCTGTTCTATCGCGGGCAAGACATCACCGCGCTCAATCCCAACGCGCGGCCCCGGCTCGGCATCGGCCGCACCTTCCAGAACCTCGCGCTGTTCCAGCACATGAGCGTGCTCGACAACATCATGGTCGGGCGGCATCATTTGCTGAAGAACAATTTCATCACGGGATCGCTGTACTGGCTGACCGGCGCGCGGCGCGAGGAGCTCGAGCATCGCCGCAAGGTCGAGGAGATCATCGATTTCCTCGATCTGCAGTCGGTGCGCAAGGCCACCGCCGGCACCCTTCCCTACGGCCTGCGCAAGCGCGTCGAACTCGCCCGCGCCATGGCGCTGGAGCCGCAACTGATCCTGCTCGACGAGCCGATGGCCGGCATGAATTTCGAGGAAAAGGAGGACATGGCGCGCTACATCGTCGATCTCAACGAAGAGTTCGGCATGACCGTGATGATGATCGAGCACGACATGGGCGTGGTGATGGACATCTCCCACCGCGTCATGGTGCTGGATTTCGGCCGCAAGATCGCCGAAGGCGATCCGGCCGCGGTGCTGGCCGATCCCCATGTCAAGCGCGCCTATCTCGGCGAAGAGGACGAGGTTCTGGTCGATCCCGACGATACGCCGGCACCTGCGGAGACTGCCGCATGATGGATTACGCAGGCCGGGTTGCCGAGGCCGATACCTATCCAAAACTGCTGCGCCTCAACGCCAGGGAGCATGGCGGCGAGATCGCGCTGCGCGAAAAGGATTTCGGGCTCTGGAAACTCTTCACCTGGAACGACTACCAGAGCGCGGGTGCACGACTTCGCGCTCGGCATGGTCGAGCTTGGCCTCGGCCGCGGCGACGTCATCGGCATCATCGGCGACAACCGGCCGGACTGGGTGTCGGCGGAAATCGCCACCCATGCCATCGGCGCCATGAGCCTCGGCCTCTATCGCGACGTGCTGGATGAGGAAGCCGCCTATCTCCTCAGCTATGGCGAGGCCAAGCTGGTCTTCGCCGAGGACGAAGAGCAGGTCGACAAGCTGTTGACGCTCGCCGACCGCGTGCCCAACCTCAAGCATATCGTCTATTCCGATCCGCGCGGCATGCGCAAATATGACGACCCCCGCCTGATGGAAGCCGACAAGCTCGCAAGCCTTGGCCGCGACCGCGCCGCCCGCGAGCCCGGCCTCTACGACAAACTGGTGGACGCCACGAAGGGCGAGGACGTCGCGATCCTCTGCACCACCTCCGGCACCACGGCCCATCCGAAGCTGGCGATGCTCGCCTCGGGGCGGGTGCTGCGGCATTGCGCGGCCTATCTCGCCTTCGATCCGAAGGGGCCGGACGACGAATACGTCTCGGTGCTGCCGCTGCCCTGGATCATGGAACAGGTCTACGTGCTCGGCAAAGGCCTGTTGTGCCGGATGAAGATCAACTTCGTCGAACAGCCCGACACCATGATGAACGATTTCCGCGAGATCGCGCCGACCTTTGTTCTGTTCGCGCCGCGGGTGTGGGAATCCATCGCCGCCGACGTGCGCGCCGGCGTGATGGACTCCTCCCCGCTCAAGCAGAGCCTCTATGAGCTCGGCATGAAGGCGGGTCTTTCGGCGCTGGCCCACGGCAAGCATTCGGTATTCGCCGACTGGCTGCTGTTCCGCGCGCTGCGCGACCGGCTCGGCTTCACCCGGCTGCGTTCGGCGGCGACCGGCGGTGCCGCGCTCGGCCCCGACACCTTCAAGTTCTTCCAGGCCATGGGCGTGCCGCTGCGCACGCTGTACGGCCAGACCGAAATGCTGGGCGCCTATACGGTGCACCGTTTTGGCGAGGTCGATCCCGACACCACCGGCGTGGCGATGGCCGACAACATCGAAATCCGCATCGAGAACCCGGATATCCACGGCGTCGGCGAGATCGTGGTGCGCCATCCCAACATGTTCCTCGGCTACTACAAGAACCCCGAAGCCTCCGCCGCCGACATGAAGGATGGCTGGATGCATTCCGGCGACGCCGGCTATTTCAACGCGAACAAGCAGCTCGTGGTGATCGACCGCATCAAGGATCTTGCGGAAACTTCGCGCGGCGAGCGCTTCTCGCCGCAATACATCGAGAACAAGCTGAAATTCTCGCCCTACATCGCGGAAGCCGTGGTGCTGGGCGCCGGCCGCGACGCGCTGGCGGCGATGATCTGCATCCGCTTCTCGATCATCTCGAAATGGGCGGAGAAGAACCGGATCGCGTTTACCACCTACACCGACCTTGCCTCGCGCCCCGAAGTCTACGCGCTGCTGCAAAAGGAGGTCGAAACCGTCAACGCCACGCTGCCGCCGGCGCAGCGCATCTCCCGCTTCCTGCTGCTCTACAAGGAGCTCGACGCCGACGACGGCGAACTGACCCGGACCCGAAAGGTCCGCCGCAGCGTCATCAACGAGAAATACGCCGGCATCATCGACGCGATCTATGGCGGCAAGCGCGAGATTCCCGTCGACACCGTGATCCGCTTCCAGGACGGCACCACCCAGCGCATCCGCACCACGCTGCGGGTCGTCGACCTCGCGCCCAGCGCGCCGCTCGCGGAGGCCGCGGAATGAGGCACAAATTGTCTGCACAACCGGTCGTCATGCGCGGGCTTGACCCGCGCATCCATCCTCTTCGCAAGAAGAGTTCTTGAACGATGGATTGCCGGGTCAAGCCCGGCAATGACGGCCTTGCAATCGGCGGCCACCCATGAACACCCAGCTTCTGATCCAGCTCCTGGTCAACGGCCTCGTGGTCGGCACGCTCTACGGCGTGGTCGCGATGTCGTTCGTGCTGATCTACAAGGCCACCCAGGTGGTGAATTTCGCGCAGGGCGAATTGCTGCTGATCGGCGCCTGGGTGTGCTGGTGGCTGCTGACGAAGCACCAGGTGCCGTTCTATCTCGGCATGCCGATCACGCTGGTCTTCATGTTCGTCTTCGGCATCGCGATCCAGATCGTGATCCTGCGCCCCCTGATCGGGGAGCCGATCATCTCGGTGATCATGGTGACGATCGCGCTGTCCACGGTGTTCTCCGCGCTGATGAAATGGATGTTCGGCGTCAATCTCCAGCCATTTCCACGCATCTTCAGCACCCAGAACGTCAATATCCTGGGGCTGCAGGTTCAGACCGTCTATCTGATGAGCCTTGCGGTCTCGCTGGCGATGATGGCCGGCATGGCGTGGTTTTTCCGGGTTTCGAAATATGGCCTCGCCATGCGCGCGACCGCGTTCAACCAGCAGGTCGCGCAATCGCTCGGCATCTCGGTGAAGAGCGTGTTCGCGATCGCCTGGGCGATCTCGGCGACGGTGTCGGCGGTGGCGGGCGTGGTGGTGGCAGTGGTCAACGGCGTGTCCGCGGGTCTGTCAGCCTACGGCATCAAGGTGTTTCCGGCCGCGATCCTCGGCGGGCTCGACAGCGTCGGCGGCGCGGTGCTGGGCGGCGTCATCATCGGGCTGCTGGAGAATATCGCCCACTTCGTCGACAGCGAGTACCTGCACTGGGGCAACCTCTTCGAGATCGCGCCGTTCTATGCGCTGGTCATCATCCTCATGATCAAGCCCTACGGCCTGTTTGGCACCAGAGACATCGAGCGAGTGTAATCGGTCATGGCAGGCCACAACCTTCTTCCGGCTGGCGATTTCCGCACAACCTACGCGGCGGACACCACCGTTTTCCCGACCACGACCAGCCGCAACGCGATGATCGTCGGCATCGCCCTGATCTGCTTTGCGCCTTACGTGCTCAATGAATACAGCCTCAGTCTTCTCATCCAGATCGGCATCTTCGGCATCGCCGCGCTCGGCCTCAACATCGTCGTCGGCTTCACCGGGCAAATCTCGATAGGTCATGCGGCCTTTTTCGGCTTCGGCGCATTCACCTCCGCCTACCTCTCGAACCGCTTCGCGATCCCCGTCTTCTTCTGCATTCCGCTCGCAGGCGCGGTCACGGCAGCCGTCGGCCTGATCTTCGGCCTTCCCGCCGCGCGGCTGAAAGGGCTTTACCTCGCCATCGCAACGCTCGCCGCGCAGTTCATCCTGCTCGACTTCTTCGCGCGCGCCGAATGGTTCACCGGCGGCAGCGTTCCCGCCATGGCCGAGCCGTTCTCGATCTTCGGCAAGCCGCTGCGCGGCGACCGCCAGTATTTCTACGTCGTGCTTGCCTACGTGATCGTCTGCTATCTGCTGGTGACCAATTTGATGCGGACGCGGGACGGCCGCGCGCTGGTCGCGGTGCGCGATCACTATCTCTCCGCCGAAATCATGGGCATCAACCTCACGAAATACCGCACGCTGTCGTTCGGCCTTGCGGCCTTTTTCGCCGGCGTCGGCGGCGCGCTGTATGCCCACTACAATCAGGTCGTTTCCAACGAAGGGTTCGGCATCGACCGCTCGATCATCTTCCTCGCCATGATCATCATCGGCGGCATCGGCTCGGTCATGGGCACGCTGATGGGTACTGCCTTCATGGTGCTGCTGCCGGAATCGATGGAATGGCTCAGCGCCGCGATCAGCGGCAGCGCGATCGATCGCTTTCTGGGACTGCAGAACAATATCGCCTTCTTGCGCGAGATGGCCATCGGCGTCATCATTATTGTGTTTCTCGTCTTCGAGCCGGACGGGCTTGCTCACCGGTGGCGGCAGATCAAGGCTTACTGGAAACTCTACCCGTTCTCGCATTGAGGTCGGAACGGGACGACAACAAACAGACCTCAAGACGAAACCGGAGGAATACGTTTATGACCATGAAAGCTCTTCTCAGCACCGCCGCTTTGGCCGTGACGCTTGGCGGCATGTCCGCTGTCACGCCTGCGATGGCCCAGACGCCCATAGCGCTTGGAAATCTCGTCGATTATTCCGGCCCGACGTCAGACGTCGGAACGCCCTACGGACAAGGCATCGTCGACACTTACGCCTGGATCAACAAGCACGGCGGCATCAACAACACCAAGGTCAACGTTGATACGGTCGACTACAGCTATCAGGTGCCGCGCGCGATCGCGCAGTACAAGAAATGGTCGGGCGCCGACAAGGTCGCCGCCATTCTCGGATGGGGTACCGCCGACACCGAAGCCCTCACGGGCTTTCTCGCAGAGCGACAAGATTCCCGACATGTCGGCGTCTTACGCCGCCGCCCTTTCCGACCCGACCGGCGCAGGCGGCAAGGCAAAGCCGGCTCCCTACAACTTCTTCTACGGTCCGAGCTATTCGGACGCCGTTCGCGGCATGCTGATCTGGGCTGCGGATGACTGGAAGGCCAAGGGCAAGACCGGCAAACCGAAATTCGTCCACATGGGCGCCAACCATCCCTATCCGAACGCGCCCAAGGCGGCCGGCGAAGCCATCGCAACCGAACTCGGCTTCGAAGTGCTGCCGCCGATCGTGTTCGCGTTGACGCCGGGCGACTACAGCGCGCAGTGCCTGACCTTGAAAAGCTCCGGCGCCAACTACGCCTATCTCGGCAATACCGCGGGATCGAACATCTCGGTGCTGAACGCCTGCAAGGCCGCGGGCGTCGATGTGCAGTTCCTCGGCAACGTCTGGGGCATGGACGAGAATGCCGCGAAGGCCGCAGGCGCTGCCGCCAACGGCGTGGTGTTTCCGTTGCGCACGGCCGTGGCCTGGGGCGGCAACGCACCCGGCATGAAAACCGTGATGGAGATCTCCAAGATGTCGGATGCGGCCGGCACAGCCTATCGGCCGGTGCACTACATCGCGGGCGTCTGCAGCGCGCTCTATATGAAGGAAGCCGTCGAATGGGCCGCCAAGAACGGCGGCGCCACCGGCGAGAACGTCAAGAAGGGCTTCTACCAGAAGAAGGACTGGGTGCCGGCCGGCATGGAGGGCGTCTGCAATCCGTCGACCTGGACCGAGAAGGATCACCGCGGCACCCTCAAGGTCGATCTCTATCGCATGAAGGTCGCCGGTGCGACCGATGCGCCGCTGAACGATCTCGTCAAGAACGGCAGCATCAAGCTCGAGAAGGTCAAGACCATCGACTTGCCGCGCAAGGCCGAATGGCTCGGCTGGTAAGGTGAAACAATGCCGCCCCGCGTTTCGCGGGGCGGCCTCTTGAAGAGGGAGACTGCGTTGCTGCAAACCGGCACTCAGCCCACCGGCAAACCGGCTCCATCGGCGGGGCCGGCGCCATTGCTCAGCGTGCGCAACATCGAGGTGGTCTATGACGACGTCATCCTGGTGCTGCGCGGCCTGAGCCTCGAAGTGCCGAAAGGCGCGATCGTGGCCCTGCTCGGCGCCAACGGCGCCGGCAAATCGACGACGCTGAAGGCGATCTCGGGACTGCTCAAGACCGAGGACGGCGAGGTCACCCGCGGCGAAATCCTGTTCGACGGCGAGCGCATCGACGGCATCGATCCCGACAAGATCGTCCGCCGCGGCATCATTCAGGTGATGGAGGGCCGCCGCATCATCTCCGACATGACGTCGCTGGAGAACCTGCGGCTCGGCGCCTTTACCCGCAGCGACAACGAGGTCGACGCCGACATCGACATGGTCTTCAAATATTTCCCGCGCCTGAAGGAGCGCACGGGGCTCGCCGGCTATCTCTCCGGCGGCGAGCAGCAGATGCTGGCGATCGGCCGCGCGCTGATGGCGCGCCCGAAGATGATCCTGATGGACGAGCCGTCGATGGGCCTGTCGCCTTTGCTGGTCAAGGAAGTGTTCGCGATCATCAAGGAGATCAACCGCGACCTCGGCGTCACCATCCTTCTGGTGGAGCAGAACGCCCGCGCCGCGCTGTCGGTGGCGAGCCACGGCTACATCATGGAGCAGGGCAAGGTGGTGCTCGACGGCTCGGCCTCCGAACTGCGCGACAACGAGGACGTCAAGGAATTCTACCTCGGCGGCGCCGGCGACCAGCGCAAGAGTTTCAAGAATTTGAAGAGCTTCAAGCGGCGGAAGCGGTGGCTGTAGCAGCCGTCATTCCGGGATGCGCCTCTTGGCGCGGGCCCGGAATCCATACCCCCGATCGTGGTTATGGATTCCGGGCTCGCTCGCCAAGCGCAAAATTGATGCGCGGCATCAATTTTGTCGCAGCGCTCGCGCCCCGGAATGACGAAGGAAAGACGAGTCCATGACCGACCACTACGACGCCCGCGAGACTCGCGCGCCTGCCGAGCGCGAGGCGGAGCTGTTTTCGCGGCTGCCGGGCGTGCTGCGCAGGGCGATGGCGGCGCCTGCCTATGCCGAGCGCCTCGGGGGCATCGATCCCGCCGATATCACCGGCCGGTCGGCGCTGGCCGGCCTGCCGGTGCTGCGTAAGGCGGACCTCCCTGCCCTGCACAAGGCCGTCCCGCCGTTCGGCGGCTTCATCCCGGGGCTTCCTGGCTCGTTTGGACGGCTGTTTACCTCGCCCGGCCCGATCTTCGAGCCCGAGCCTGTTCATGCCGACCCCTGGCGTGGGGCGCGGGCGCTGTTCGCGGCGGGTTTTCGGCCGGGCGATGTGGTGCTGAACACCTTCAGCTATCATCTGACGCCCGGCGGCTTCATCTTCGATGCTTCCGCCCGGGCGCTGGGCTGCGCGGTCATTCCGGCCGGTCCCGGCAATACCGAGGCCCAATTCGAGCTGATCGAGGCCTATTCCCCGGTCGGCTACAGCGGCACCCCGGATTTCCTCAAAATCCTGCTCGACGCGGCCGTGACCGCCGGCCGCGACGTCTCCTCGATCAAGCGCGCGCTGGTATCCGGTGCGGCGTTTCCCAAGTCGCTGCAGGAAGAGATCAAATCGCGCGGCGTCGATGCCTATCAGGCGTTCGGCACCGCCGATCTCGGCCTGATCGCGTTTGAGACGCCCTCGCGCGAAGGCATGGTCGTCAACGAGGACCTGATCCTGGAAATCGTGCGGCCCGGCACCGGCGACCCCGTCGCCGAGGGCGACGTCGGAGAAATCGTCGTCACCTCGCTCGACCCCGATCACCCCTGGATCCGGCTTGCGATCGGCGACCTGACGGCCGCCCTGCCCGGCACGAGCCCCTGCGGACGCACCAATATGCGCATCAGGGGCTGGATGGGCCGCGCCGACCAGACCACCAAGGTCAAGGGCATGTTCGTGCGGCCCGAGCAGATCGCGGAGATCGCCAGGCGGCATCCCGAGCTCGGGCGGCTGCGTCTTGTCGTCACGCGCGAGGGCGAGACCGATATGATGACCTTGAAGGCGGAAACGGCAAATCCGGACACGACGCTGCGGGAAGCGGTCAACGCGACGCTTCGCAGCGTCACAAAGCTCTCGGGGAACGTCGCCTGGGCAGCGCCCCGGTCCTTGCCCAACGACGGCAAGGTCATTGCGGACGAGCGCTAACGGCCTCGAAGCGAACCATGTCGGAGGTGGGCGAATTATTTTTTTTGTTAAAACAACCCCATGCAAAGTATCGTTTCCCGCAGAGATAAGCCCTTTGCTCGTACTCGCCGTGAAGCAGACTCCGCGCCCATATAATCTTGGCCGCATAACAAAGGGCGACATCGATGGCTGCACGAAAGTCGAGAACAGTCCGCTCGTGAAGAAACCTCGAGTACAAGCCGACTGCGCGAGATGTTGCAGCCGTAATTCAAACTTCGCGACGCACGGGCGGTCCAGCGCGCCGCGGCTGAAGGTCTGCAAAGTCCGAAAATGGTTTCGAAGCTCGAGCCGGACCACCCTAATGAGACGGTCGGTACAATGCTCCTCATGGAAGCTCTCGGGACCACCGATCCAGATTTTTTTAATGGCTTAGTTGACACAACTTGCCGATGCGAGCGGCGGTGAAGTCCGCGAGGAGCCGCTCAACTTTATGCTTTCAGTCATTAAGGGAATTAAGCCTCGAGATCAGATTGAGACAATGTTGGTCGCCCAGATGGCGGCCGTTCATATGGCGGCCATGAAGGCTTCGCGTAGCCTCGCCGAGGCCAACTACCTTGAGCATCGAGACAGTGCCGACCGTATGTTCAATAAGCTTATGCGCACCTTTGTCTATTCAGATGGAAGCCCTAAAACAGATACCGCACCGGCGGCCAGCAAACGGTCACGGTGCAACATGTGAATGTCAGCGAAGGTGGTCAGGCCATCGTCGGCAACGTCACACAAGATCAGCGTAACGCAAGCGAAAATAGCGACTGCTCAACCGTTGGCCGTTACCCATGATATAGCGCCGCCGATGCCCATCGTTGAAAGCAGGACGGCGGCTCCGGTTACAGCCCCGCGAAACTCGAAGAAAAAATGACTGGCGATCATTTACGCACCATACTGCGCCGATGCTTTCGAGCCCGCGCTGCGGCGCTAAGACCCGTTCCGGCAAACCGTGCCGATCGCCGGCCGTCCATGGCGAAAAACGCTGCCGCGATACATGGCGGGGCGCCGGGATCGGGGGCTCCGCGCGGCAACAAGAATGCTCAGAAGCATGGGCTCTACGGCGAAGAACACTCTCATGGCCGACGACGCACGCGCCGTCGAGGCCGTCTACCGGTCAGTCCTCGATGCTGCAGATCAGCAGCTGCCAGACGGATCGCAGCGTGATGACCAAGAAGAAGCTTACCAATGCCCGGGCGAACCAAGAGCATCGCAGTCCAATGGAAGTGCTCTGATGGATACGACGGAACCTTCCCATCACGAATCGTCAACTCCGGAACAGGTCACTCGGCGGTACAAAACTATCCGCATTCGAGATAAAGCCCATTTGGCTTTCGTCGCAGCGCAACCTTGCCTGGTCTGTCAGCGCTCACCTTCCGACGCTCATCATTTGAAGTTTGCGCAGCCTCGCGCGTTCGGTCGCAAGGTGAGCGACGAGTTTACAGTGCCGCTCTGCCGGGACCATCATCAAGAATTGCATCGTAACGGTAGTGAAGCCGCATGGTGGGCCAATTTGGGGCTTACCCCGTTGGAAACGGCAAAAGAACTTTGGGACGTGACGCATGAGCAGGCAGGCTCGCCTTTCGCCGAGGGATCACAGCATCAGCCCCGCTGAACGGCTCGAAAATTCTGCAAAGCCCTAAAGTTTGAGGAGAACTCGCTTTGAAAGTATCATTGCCTCACCCGAGATCGGCTGCTTTTCTGCGAAGCGGCGGATCGTGCTTGGAAGTTTGCGGGTTGGTGGGGTCTTCACATCCCATAGGCCGCGATGTTCGGCTGGTTCGCGGCGAAGCCAACGAAGTCCCGTGGGTGAGCGTGGTTCCCTGCCCGTCGTTCCATTGAACCCGGACAGTCGCTTGGGCCGCCAGCGAAGCCCGCTTGCGCAAGGACGGGATAGAATGGACCCCATCGTGATTGGTATCGACGTCTCCAAGGACCGGTTGGACGTAGCGGTGCGCCCCACCGGAGAACACTTCGCGGTCAGCCGCGACACGCCGGGCCTGGAGGCCCTGGTGAACCGGCTTGCGCCGCTCGCCCCCGCGGCGATCGGCGTAGAGGCGACGGGCGGCTTCGAGACCGTCGTGACCGCGCGCCTCGCGGCGGCCGGCCTGCCGGTGGTGGTGCTCAACCCCGCGCAGGTGCGTCACTACGCTCAGGCGCTCGGCAAGCGGGCCAAGACCGACCCGATCGATGCCGCCGTGATCGCCCGCTTCGTGGAGGCCACTAAGCCCGAGCCGCGGCCGCTGCCCGACGAAGCGACCCGGCACCTGGCCGATCTGCTCGCCCGCCGCAGCCAGATCATCGAGATGATGGTCGCCGAACGCCAACGCCAGAAGCGGCTGAGCGCGAAGCGGATCCAGAAGAGCATCGCCCGCTTGCTTGCTGCCTTGCAGAAGGAGCTGTCCGCCCTCGAGGCCGACATCGACGATGCCGTGCGCGGCTCGCCGGCCTGGCGCGAGAAGGAGGACCTGCTCGCCTCCGTCCCTGGCGTCGGCAAGGTGATCGCCCGCACCCTGATCGCCGAACTGCCCGAACTCGGCAGCCTCGACCGGCGCCGCATCGCTGCCCTGGCCGGGCTGGCGCCCTGGACCCGCCAATCCGGCAAGTGGAAGGGCAAGAGCTTCATCGGCGGTGGGCGCAGCACCGTGCGCGCCGTCCTGTTCCTGGGCGCGATGACGGCGGCGCGGCACAACCCGGTGCTCAAGGCGTTCCACGACCGGCTGGTGGCCGCCGGCAAGCCCAAGCTCGTCGCGATCATCGCCGTCGCACACAAGCTGCTGACCATCCTCTTCCTTTCCGGTCAAACGGGGTATTTGCCATTGGCCGACCTCTCGCCGAGCAATGGCAAAAGATCGCCTGGCACCTACTTTCCTGACCGGCCGCCATACTTTCTCGTCGGTTTCCGGCCGAGCTTCTGGCGTGCCTTGCTGCAGTCGCCGATCAAAGATAGACTTCGAGCTCAAGCAAGTGTAGCGCATCGCCATGCACTACAATTCCTTTTCCGATCGTCGCCATACCCATTCATTTCGGGACGAATCATGGATGCGTTCGACCCGCGAGGTCGCCCACTGTGGCGGCGTATCTCCCCGGCGCACGATACCGATGTAGTAGAATTCGCTTTCTTTCGTCAGCGTCGGCGAGTCGCCGTCCGTGAAGACGATCTCGAGGCCGCATTCCTCGATCATTTGCCGAAACGTCTCGACCGTCGACCCCCGGTTATTTTCCTGCAATACGACGACCCCTCCCGGAGTTAGAAACTCGCCGATCGTCGCAAAGAACTCGCGGTGTATCCGCCAATCCGGATCGTGAGCGCGCAAGTCGCCTTCATACTGATCGACGAAATGCGGAGGGTTGCTGACCACCAGATCCCATTTTTCGGTGCGGGGGATGTTCTTCAGATTGTCGGATTGATAGACGGAAACCCGATCGCCCAGCCCGTTGACTTCCACTGTTCGCTTGCAGGAAGCCACCGCCTCCGGGTTGATGTCCGCCACGCACAGCGTCTCGCAGAAGCCATGGCCGAGCAGAGAGAATGATATGAAGCCCGGACCCGAACACCACTCAAAAAGGCGCTTTTGCTTCGGCATTCCCCGGGCGGTGAAAAACGAGATGAAGTCCTGCCCGAATTCCGTTCCTCCGCCATCGAGTTCTTCCCGATAGCTGATGTTGATGCCCGGCATAGCGGACGTGGCGCGAGGGCCGGAGCCTCCGCAAGGCCGGCCTGATGTAGTCATTTTCGAGGCGCTTCAGAAATCCGGAACCCATCGGGTGTCTTTCCTTGGTCTATCATTGAACTTGCACCGCGCACTGCCCGCTGGCCTTGCGCGAACACGTGAAACGGCGGGTCGCTCGCCGAATCCGGTCGAGGCGACCGCTGGCGGCGTCAGCTCGGTTTCGACAACCGGTAAGGGCCAAGAAAGAGAACGTCGAGACCGGAACAGAAATAGGTGTGCAGGGCCTCCAGGGGCGAATTCACCATCGGCTGCTCGTTGATGTTCAGGCTGGTGTTGATCAGCATCGGCACCGAACTGGCCTTGGCGAACTCGCCGATCAGACGACTGTAGAGCGGATTGGTTTCCGGATGGACGCTTTGAATTCGCGCCGTGCCGTCGACATGGACCACCGCCGGGATCTTTTCCTTGACGGCATCCTTTACCGGAAACGTCACCACCATGAACGGCGCGTCAAACGTGTCTTCAAAATAGTCCGCCTGACGCTCGATCAGCACCGAGGGGCAAAACGGGCGAAATTCCTCCCGATACTTGATGCTGACGTTGATCCGGTCCTTCATGCCCGCCGAACGCGGATCTGCAATGATCGACCGATTGCCGAGCGCGCGCGGTCCGTACTCCATGCGCCCCTGAAACCAGCCGACCGTCTTTTGGTCGACAAGGTCGGTAACGCAACGGGTGGCGGGGTCGTCGACGACCTCATAACGAGCGCCGATCTTGTCGAGCGTCTCCTTGATGAAGTCGTTCGAATATTCGGGTCCCCAATAGGCATGGTTGAGCGGCGCGATCTTGTGGCCCGCCTCCGCGCATTTCAGCATCGCGGCGCCGAGCGCCACGCCGGCATCGTGCGGCACCGGCGGAACGTAAAGCCTGCCGACCGACGGCTCCGCCGCGATCTCCATGTTCATTTTGCAGTTCAACGCGACGCCGCCGGCAAGGCAGACGTCCGCGCAGCCCGAGGCCTCAATGGCCGCTCGCGTGACGTGGGTGGCGACGATCTCCAGCTGCTTCTGGCCGCTGGCCGCGATGTCCGTGAACCGCTGGTCCAGCGTCTGCCCGCGAAGCCGGCGAGGCCCCAACAGGTCCTCGAGCTTTTCCGTAAAGATCCGCTCTTGCCGCGTCGAAAAATCGCTGGTGTAGATTTCCGCATCGCGCAGGCGCTTGTCCAGCGCACCGTCAAGCTCGTAGCTGATGCCGTCCGGACGCAAAATGGCGCCGAACTGCTCAAGGTAACGCGGACTTCCGTACGACGAGAGTCCCATGACCTTGTATTCGTCGTTCGTCATCTGATAGCCGAGATACTGCGTGAGCATCCCGTAATAGAGCCCGAGACTGTTGTGCCTGCCGAAGCGCGTCAATTCGCGAAAATCGTTGCCCTTTGCATGCAGGACCAATCCGGAACTCGAATCGCCGGAAAAATCGAAACAGATGACCGTCGCCTCGGGCAGACCCGACCCGTAAAAGCTGCTCGCGGCGTGACAAAGATGGTGATCGTAGAGTTCGATCTTCGGGCTGTGGCCAAATTGATATTTGAAATATTCCGTCAGACGCCGGCCATAATTGGCGTAGGTTTTCAACGGCGAGCAAATGAAATCGACATCCTGCATGGTGATGCCGGCCTGCTTCAGGCAATAGCCGATAGCGCCTCGCGGAAGCTCTCCGCGCGCGTGTTTTGACAGCGTAAAACGTTCTTCTTCCGCCGCGGCAATCAGCTCTCCGTCGCGCAGCAAAACCGCAGCGCCGTCGTGGTGACCGTGTTTGATTCCGGAGCTTATGCCAATCACATACATTTCAGTTCATACCTGCTGATGGGAGCGCGGGAGGCGGGACGTGAGAACGCCCAAAGCCCCGAAGACGGATTAGGGAGAGCCTTGCAATTAGACAAGGCCGGACTTCGGTGCAACGACGCCGGCCTGCGCGGACCGGTCGCTGCGACCCGACCGCGCGGCCGATCGGACTACCCCTGACAACCCTGAGCGTCGCTTGGCGATACGCCCGCACCCGCGTAGGCCAAATCTGAACATAAAAGCCTCTTTTGTTAGCCGTCATCGATCGGCGCGCAGGACTTCGAGACGGCCCATGGCGGGACCCGGACGGCTCCTCCGGGTGTCTATATTAATAAAGGCGACTGCAAATCAAGGCGTTTGGTCCGCACAGCGGGCCCGGGCGCCGATTATCGTTCGGTCGAGCCGCCAGGCGACAGAATTGCTGCAAGATGTGTGGCGCGTGGGCAGCTGCGCGCGCGGCCGAGCCGATGACGTCTGGTTAGCATATTCGTGCAATAATATGAGTTTGCGCACATCGCGCGCCGGAAAACATCCCTGCTGAGTTACGGCTTGTACGCTTCAATCGATTGGGATACGAAATTTGAGCATTCGAATGGGGGCTCGGTGGATACGAAGAGACATGACCGATGGCCACCAGTCAATTCTGAAACGCGTCGAGTTGGGACTGCTCGTCTGCTTTCATATCGCGGCCTTCTGCATATCCCTCGTTTGCGTTTCGCGAATTCTTCCAGAGTATCATATCTTCTATAACCCGTCCGGCTTGCCCATGGCGATCGCCGTCATCTTGGCGTTCGCACTGGTCTCCATTGTTTTCGTCCACGCCGAGTTCAGCATCGGTTATTTTGTTGGCTTTTACTTTTACGCGATGGTCGCCGGCTATCTCTGGCTAAATTGCTTTTCGGAATTCAACTACAACCATCGACTGACCGGGCTTTCCGCGGCTGCATCGGCGGTCGCTTTTCTCCTGCCCGCCCTGTTTATCCGCTCGCCCCTCCGGCCAATCTGGGTACTGTCATCAGGGGCGCTCGATCGCCTCCTGAGCGGCATCCTGTTGCTTGCCATCGCGACCGTCGTCGCCGGCGCAGCCTATAATTTCAGATTTGTCACCCTCGAAACTGACATTTACGCCTTCCGAGACATGCTGCAAATACCTGCCATTCTGAGATATCTCATCGGCATAACGCTCAGCGCGCTGTTGCCGTTTGCGTTCGCCTGCTTTGTGGAGCGAAAAAATTCCGTGCGTGCCGGCGCCGTCTTAATTCTCTTGCTGCTGTTTTATCCGATTACACTGAGCAAGCTTGCATTCTTCAGCCCCGCCTGGATTTTGGCCATCACGTTACTCTCGAAGCTTTTTGAGGCCCGGATCGTCGCCATCCTGTCCCTGTTCGCACCGCTGGTTGTCGGGGTGATCCTGTTTGTCCTGCTCCAGAGCGGGGCAATACCGGACAAGGCAGCGACACCCTACTTTTTGCTCGTCAATTTTCGGATGATCACGATTCCCTCGATGGCAATGGATTATTACAACGATTTCTTCTCCAGGAATGATCTCACGCTATTTTGTCAGATCCAGCTGTTGAAGCCGTTCGTCTCCTGCCCCTATCACGAGCCGCTTTCGATTGTGATATACAAGGCGTTCGGGATTGGAGGAAACTTCAACGCGTCCCTGTTTGCGACCGAAGGTATTGCTTCGGTCGGCGCCGTGTGGGCGCCCGTTTCGATTTTCGCCTGTGGTCTCGTGATAGCGTTGGGGAATCGCATGTCATCGGGCCTGCCGCCGCGCTTTGTGTTGGTATCTGGGGCTATGCTTCCCAACATTCTGCTCAACGTACCGCTAACGATAACTTTGCTGACGCACGGAGCGGCGGTTCTCTTCCTGCTCTGGTACCTCACGCCACGCACCATGTTCGAACACAGGGCAGGCAACCAGCTCGCCCCCCCCGGATTGACCCATGGCCCCACGTAGCTGTTGCTGCACCTTTGCGGAACCCGCTCCCGGGCTGCATTCCCGCCTCGCCCGTGCGGCATTGTTTGCAATCACCGCGCCTTCGCCGGCGTCAGCCACCCTTCAAGCATGAGCGGCCTCACCAGCAGCGCCCCGAATATTTCCTTCATGCGGTCGCACGCGCGACTCGTGCTGGCTTTCCTGCTGTGTTTCCACGTCGTCGCGTGTTGCTTCTCGCTTATTGAGGTCGCGGATTTATATGTGCGGCTCAAGATAGCCATGTTCGACAAGGCGCACCTTTACGGGGCCGTGCTGAACGTTGCGTTGTTCGCGCCGGTCGCCGCTCTCTTCACGTTCAGCCGGTTCACTTTCGGCTATTTCGTAGGATTCTATTTCTACACGATGATTCTTGGCTATCTCTGGCTGGTTCAATTTTCGCGATTCCCCTACGATCATGCACTGGCAAGCGCGTCAGCCTTTGTTTCCGCCCTGGCATTTCTCGGGCCCGCGCTGTTCATTGCCGCGCCGATAAGGCAAAGGCTGGTCCTTTCGCCACGCGCGCTGGCCAATCTGTTGTCTGGCATTTTGATTCTGGCGACCGCAGTCGTCGCAGCCGGCGTTTTTTACAATTTCAGGCTGGTCGGCGTCGCCGACATTTACGCCTTTCGTGCAGAGCTCGAATTTCCCAAATGGTTGAAATACGCAATCGGTGCGACGTCCAATGCGCTCCTGCCATTTGCATTCGCCTGCTTCGTCGCGCGCGGCGACCGGTGGCGGGCGGCAGCGGTCCTGCTGCTCCTGCTGCTGCTTTACCCGGTTACACTGACCAAACTGGCGCTGTTTGCGCCGTTCTGGCTCTTGTTTCTGGCGCTGCTAAGCCGTTTCCTTGAAGCAAGAACGTCCGTCGTTCTGTCGCTCTTTCTGCCGGTTTTGTGCGGCGTTATCCTGATGGCGCTGCCGGGAGCCGTCCGATATCAGCATATCCTCGACTATTTCGGCGCCATCAATTTCAGAATGATCGCGTTTCCGTCGATCGCACTCGATGTCTACAATGATTTTTTTTCAACCCACGATCACACCTACTTTTGCCAAATCTCCTTCTTGAAGCCCCTCATGCACTGTCCCTACAGCGAGCCGTTGTCGATCGTGATGGAAAACGCCTACCAGCTCGGCAATTTGAATGCTTCTCTATTTGCGACCGAGGGCGTCGCTTCCGTCGGACCGGTCCTGGCGCCTCTTGCCGGGCTCGCATGCGGCCTCGTGATAGCGATAGCCAACCGCCTGTCTGCAGGTTTGCCGCCGCGCTTTATCCTGCTATCCGGCGCTTTGCTCCCAAATATCCTGCTCAACGTAGCGCTGACGACGAGCCTGCTGACCTACGGCGCGGCGGTTCTGTTTCTGCTCTGGTACGTCACGCCACGCACATTGTTCGAACGACAGGCAAGCGAACTCACGACCGGCTGACGGCTGCCGCCCGCAGCGCGCAATCGCTGCGAGCAGCCCTCAATCATCGGAGCGATCTCGACCCGAGATTTAGCGGCGCGACACCCCGCGGGCGGAAATCCGGATGACTTGCGTTTGCAGCGAGTCCCGGCGTACTTTCCGCTTGAACCTCGTTCGCGGCTACAGCCGTTTCCGGATACCGACCATCCAACAAGAGCGGCATGAACGGTTTGCCTGATAACACCCCAGATTCCGGCTCTTTGCAGCGGCAAACGAGGATACGGCTGACCCTGCTCCTGTGCTTCCACATCGTCGCGTGCTGCGTGTCGCTGATCTACGTCGCGGAATTCTACGCGAACTACCAAATCGTCATGTTCGACGAAACCCACCTTTACGCGGCCGCGCTGAATGTTGCGCCTTCGCCATGGTCTCGCTTCTTTTCGCGTTTAGCCGATTCAGCTTCGGCTATGTTCTGGGATTTTATTTTTACACCATGATTCTCGGCTATCTCTGGATCGCCGAATTTTCGAACTTCCACTACGATCACACGCTGGCAGCCGTTTCAGCCTTTGTTTCCGCCCTGGCGTTCCTCGTCCCCGCGCTGTTCATCACCTCGCCGATCAGGCAAAGAATCGTCCTGTCGGCGCGGGCGCTGGAAAATCTGTTGTCCCTGATCCTGATCCTGGCGGCGGCGGTCGTCGCCGCCGGCGCTTTCTACAATTTCAGGCTGGTCAGCCTCGCAAACATCTACAACTTTCGCAACGAAGTCGGATTTCCCGGCATGGCTGGGATATGCCATCGGCGCGACGTCGAATGCGTTGTTGCCGTTCGCATTTGCATGCTTCGTGGCACGCGGGAACCGATGGCGCGCGGCGGCCGTCGCTGCTGCTGTTGCTGCTGTTCTACCCGATCACGCTCACCAAGCTGGCGCTGTTTGCGCCGTTCTGGCTGCTGTTTCTGGCGCTGTTGCCCAGGTTCTTCGAAGCCAGAACTTCCGTCGTGCTGTCGCTGCTTCTCCCGATATCGGCCGGAGTTATTCTGGCCTGCGCTGAGTCGGGCTTTCCGTACGAGCCGATCAGGCAATATTTCGGCGCCGTCAATTTCAGGATGATCGCCTTTCCGTCGATCGCGCTCGATGTGTACAACGATTTCTTCTCGACGCACGATCACACCTACTTCTGCCAGATTTCCTTTTTGAAGCCATTCATGGGTTGCCCCTACAACGAGTACTTGTCGATCGTGATGGCAAAGGCCTATCAGCTCGGCAATTTGAATGCCTCGCTGTTTGCGACGGAAGGCATTGCCTCGGTTGGACCGATACTGGCGCCGCTTGCCGCGCTCGCATGCGGACTGGTGATCTCCCTCGCCAACCGTGTCTCGGCCGGCCTGCCGCCGGAATTTGTCCTGGTGTCGGGCGGCGTCCTTCCGCAGATCTTTCTCAATGTGCCGCTTACGACGACCTTGCTGACGAACGGGGCCGCGCTTCTGTTTCTGCTCTGGTACGTCACGCCGCGCGCCATGTTCGAGCCGGAGGCAGGCGAGCCGGCCGCCTCCTCGCATTGATCGGTCGCGGGCGCGCAAGGCGCGCAACCGACCGCAAATTGCGCGGATTGTCGCACTATTGACGACCGAAATCCGACCGATTATCACTCGACGCCAGCGGAATGACCGCCTCAGCGGCAGCCGGGACTGTCCGACAGTTCGCGCGTTTTGCCGAACAGACATCGCTTGATTTCCATGGAAATAGCGGCGGTTTATCCCATCCAAGGAAACATCTTCGGGTGTCAGGCAACCAAGGGGCTCCGATGCAGAGCGTTCTGATCACCGGCGGCGCGGGCTTCATCGGCCAGAACCTCGTGCATGCATGGCGCGCGGCGCGTCCGGACGACCGGCTGGTCGTCGTCGATGCCATGACCTACGCGGCCAACGTCCGCAGCCTCGAACCGCTGATCGCCGATCGCAGCATCCTGTTCGTCAAGGGCGACATCAGGGATGCGGCGCTGATGCGGCGGCTGTTCGACGAGCATAAATTCACGCGCGTCGCCCACCTCGCCGCCGAATCCCATGTCGACCGGTCCATCGTCGATCCCGAGGCCTTCCTGCAAACCAACGTGCTCGGCACCTTCACCCTGCTCAAGGCGGCGCTGGACGCCTGGCGCTCGTCGGGCACGATCGATCGCGCGCGCTTTCTTCACGTCTCGACCGACGAGGTCTACGGCTCGCTGGGCCGGACGATCCCGCCTTTTCGGAATCCTCGCCGTATCGTCCCAATTCGCCCTACGCCGCGAGCAAGGCGGCGAGCGACCATCTGGTGCGCTCGTTCGTCGCGACCTACGGGATGCCGGCGCTGATCACCAATTGCTCGAACAATTACGGTCCCTACCAGCATCCCGAAAAACTGATCCCGCTGATGATCATTCACGCGCTGGAGGGCAAGCCGCTGCCGATCTATGGCGACGGCTCCAACGTCCGCGACTGGCTGCATGTCTCCGACCATTGCGAAGCGCTGATGAGCGTGATCGAGCGCGGCCGCATCGGCGAGACCTACAATGTCGGCGGCGGCAACGAACGCAACAACCGCGACGTGGTCGGCCTGATCTGCGACACGCTCGACCAGGCTTTCGCCGCCGATAAAGGCCTCGCCGCGCGCTTTCCATCGTGTCCGGCGGCGTCGGGGGCGAGCTGCCGCTCGCTCATCTCCTACGTGACCGACCGGCCGGGCCACGATCACCGCTACGCGATCGACGCCACGAAACTCGCGACCGAACTCGGCAACCGATGCAGCGTCGGGTTCGAGACCGGACTCCGCCAGACCGTCCGCTGGTACCTCGACCAGGAAGACTGGTGGCGCGACGTGACCAGCGGCGCCTACCAGGCGTGGATCGACAAGAATTACGGCTTCCGGATCGCGGTCTAGAGCGTCATGCGCATCCTCGTGCTCAACGCGGATTATCCGCGCTTCCTGGCTTGGCTCTATCGCCGCCAGCCCGGGCTCGAGAACGCTTCCTACGCGACCCAGATGGCCGCGCGGAATGCGAGCCTGTTCGGCCTCGCCGATTTCTATTCGAAGAACTTCGCCGCGCTGGGCCATGCCGCCGCGGAGATCCACGTCAACAATCCCTGGCTGCAGGCCGCGTGGGCGCGCGAGCACGGCATGGCGGTCGAACCGCCGGAGGCGACAGCGCCGAGCGCCGCGCGCTTCCCGGCTGGCTGCAGCGCGCCGTGACGCCGTTCAAGCCGATGCTGAGGCCGCTCGCCCGCAAGGTCGGATTGAGCCCCAGGCTCGATGCGCAGGCCGAGAACATCCTGCTCGCCCAGATCGAGGAATTCAGGCCCGATCTGGTGCTCAACCAGGATGTCTTCCATGTCGATACCCGCCTCATGCGCCGCATCAAGAGCATCGGCAACCCGATCCTGATCGGCCAGGTCGGAATCGAGCCATCGCGCGGCGAGGACTGGACCGTCTACGATCTGATGATCTCGCAATTGCCGGCCATCGTGAAATTCTTCCGGGCCCTCGGGGTGCGCGCCGAAGTCAACCATCTGGCGTTCGAGCCGGCCATTCTCGACGCTCTTGCCGGCGGCGCCCGCGCTTGACGTCGACGTCTCCTTCGTCGGCTCCATTTCGCTCGACCATCGGCAGCGGATCGCGCTGCTGGAAGCGGTCGCCGAACGCTACGATCTCAAACTGTGGGGAAACCGTCCGCAGGCCCTGCCCGCCTCGTCGCCGCTGCACCGCTGCTTCCAGGGCGAAGTCTGGGGCGTCGACATGTATCAGGTGCTGCGGCGCTCGCGCATCACGCTCAACTCGCATATCGATCTTGCCGGCCGGGAAGCCGGAAACATGCGGCTGTTCGAGGCGACCGGCGTCGGCACTTTTCTGCTGACCGATTTCAAGGACAATCTGCACACGCTGTTCGCCCCGGATCGCGAGGTAGCGGTCTGGCGCTCGATCGACGACTGCCTGAAACGGATCGAGCATTATCTCCGCGACGACGAGGGCCGCGCGGAGATCGCGCGCGCCGGCCAGGCGAGGACCATGGCGCAGCACACCTATCGCCACCGCGCCGCCGAAATCCTGGGTTTCGTCGACGGGGCGCGAGCGCAGCGATGAAGCTCCCCCGCATCGTCAGGCAGATCGGCAAGCGCGTCGTCAAGGCGTCGCCGATCCTGCGCCGCCACATCATGAGCTCAAGCGATCATCGCGTGCTCGGCGGCAAGGAAGAAGCCCGAAGCGTGACGGCTTCATCGGCCGGGTGGCTCGCCGCGTCGTACGGTGATGCGACAGGAGCGCGCCTACCGCGGCCTGATCGCCGCCATGAAGCGCGGCGAACCGCGGCTCGATTTCAAGGTCGCCGCGGAAGCCATCGCCGCCACCGGGATCGCGCATCCAAGCGTGCTCGAGGTCGGCTGCGGCAGCGGCTGCTATTCGGAAGTTTTTGCCACGCTGCTGCCCGGCGGCGTGCAGTATACCGGTATCGACTACTCCGACGCCATGATCGCCCGCGCCCGCGCCCACTATCCGTCGACGCGCCTTCGAGGTTGCCGACGCAACCCGGCTGCCCTACGCGGACGGCGCGTTCGACATCGTCTTCAACGGCGTGTCGCTGATGCATATCGTCGAATACCAGGCGGCGATCCGCGAGGCCGCACGCGTCGCGGCGCATTACTGCATCTTTCATACCGTACCGGTGTTTGACGACTATCGAACGACGTTCCTGACAAAATACGCCTATGGCGCGCCCGTCGTCGAGATCATCTTCGGCAAGCAGGAACTGATGTCGCTGTGCCACCAGTACGGACTGCGGCTCGAACGCGAATGGGCGTGCATCCCCTACGACATGTCCGAGGTGACCGGCCATCATTCGACGACGGAGACCTATCTGTTCTCGCTCCAGGGCAGATAGATATCCAGCTCAAACGGTTGGCGATTGCGCCTGCCCTCTGCTTTCGGCTTTCTCCACCGATAGCCGGATTTTGCCATCGCGAATCTCCAGCCAATCCTGCAATTCGCCGGTCTTGATAATCGCCCAGCCGAACTGATTGCCCTGTTTCGGGAATAGCCTGGCAAAGATTTCCGCCGCCGGCGCCAGCATTTTCATGACGGCCCGCCTGATCGGCATGTTTGTGTTGTCATACCGCAATGTCGGCAGCAACAGACCATAGAAGTACTTGATGTTGTCGACGTGGGCGGGATCGAAACTTCGTATCGTTTTCTCGATTTCCCACTCGGTCCATCGATAAATGAAATTCGGAACAGGGCCATTCGCGACCCCGCCGGTCTCATAACCCTCCTCGCTGACCGATTCCAGTTCGAAATCCGGCGTAAAGCCGGCGCGTCGGGCAATCTTCATCGCGAAACTGTCGCGCGCCTCGAAAGCGACCACGGCCTTGCGCGCGACGCGATACATCTCCAGCAGGGCGCGGTGAGGCGAATGGCAATGATGCAGGCCGGCGTGGACGATCGCGACGTCGAATTCATCGTTTGCGTATGTGGAGCACTCTGCGTTCTGGGATTCCCACTTCAGGCCGTCCACATTGCCGTCGGTGCGCACATCGAGATTCGTAATGGTGACGTCGGAGAACCCCAGGCCACTCAACACTTCCGCGTCATAGGGGCCACCGCAGAAGACAACGACCTTGTCGGACCTGGCAATATCACCGGCCTTCAACAACTTCTCGAGGGTCTGCCGATAGAACATCGTGTTTCATCCACAAAGAAGCGGCCAAGCCGGCACACCGGTTTGTCGACACCCGTCCAGTGACCGGCACGGGATCCGGAAGCAAGGTCGTCACAACGGCAGCAGAATCGTCTTGACGAACGGACTGAGCACATTGTCCATCAAGGCGAGTTCCTTGATCTGGCTCAGGCTGGCCCAGCAGAACATCGTCATGTCGGTCTCGATCACGCGTTCATCGTCAAGAAACGCGATGATGTTCTCGTTCGATTTGCGCCAGAACCGGCCGCCTTCTTCATTGTGTTCGGCCCGGTAGACGATCCGCACGCCGGCTTCGGCGGTGAGCACTTCCACCATCGGCGGGCGCTTGCCGGCGTGGGCGCGCCGGATGTTGGACCACGTGCTCTGAATCGTCGGACGAGAGCTGGATCACGCCGATATTTCCCGGCTCGGCCTTGCCTGCAGGAGAAATTCGACGCCGTTTGCCGCGCGTCTCGCGCGCCAACAGGCCGAG
Source organism: uncultured Alphaproteobacteria bacterium (assembly GCA_963825105.1). GTDB lineage: Bacteria > Pseudomonadota > Alphaproteobacteria > Rhizobiales > Xanthobacteraceae > Bradyrhizobium. Next base: position 163,290 of record CAWGSB010000009.1, on the reverse strand, counting down.
GATCCCGCCCTCCGGCTGGGTGTAGATCGGCTGGTCCCATGAGGCGACCTCGCGCAGGTCGCCGCTTTCGACCCTGACGCCCTCGACGCCGAAGAACTGCCCGCTCTTGTGCCGCACATTGCCGCCCTCGTCCCGCGACCAGCCGCGAACATCGTCAAGTCCGATCAAATCCGCCTTGAACCGGATCGAGTTGCGCTGCTGCTCGCGCCACGCCAGGATCGGCGCCGGATCCTTCGGCTCGATCGCCCGGGATGCGGCGAGCCGCTCGCGAAACCAGTCGAGGTGCGCGCGCTCGGCCATCAGATCACTTCCCTCAGCACGTCGATCACGGTGTCGACTTCCTCGTCCTTCAGATGCGGATACATCGGCAGGGAGAATATCCGCTGCGCCTTGCGCTCGGCCACCGGGAATTGCCCTTCGCGATAGCCGAGATCGGCCATGCCGCGCATGAGATGGATCGGCCAGCGGTAGGAAACATTGCAGTTGATGTCGCGCTTGGCCAGCCGCTCCAGCACGCCGTCGCGGTCGGATGGATGCTCGACCACATAGACATAATAGGTGTGGCGGCTATGCGCGTTCTCGCGCGGCAGCACGAGCCCGCTGCCGGCGAGAGCCCGGTCGTAGCGCGCGGCGATCGCGCGCCGGCGCTCGATCCAGCCGTCGATGCGCGGCAGCTTCAGCGACAAGATCGCCGCCTGCACCTCGTCGAGGCGCGAATTGTAGCCGTGCCGTTCGGAATAATAGACTGGTTTCCATGCCGTAGAAGCGCAGGCTGCGCGCCAGGCGGGTGACCGCCTCGTCGTTGCTCATCACCATGCCGCCGTCGCCATAGGCGCCGAGCACCTTGGTCGGATAGAACGAGAAGGACGAGGCGTCGCCGACGCTTCCGGACTGGTGATTCTTGTAGAGCGCGCCCTGCGACTGCGCGCAATCCTCCATCACCTTCAGCCCGTGCCGCTGCGCAACCGCCATCAGCGGATCGAGATCGACGCACTGACCGTAGAGATGGACCGGAATGATGGCCGTGGTGTGCGGCGTGATCGCCGCCTCGACCTGCTCCACGTCCATCAGGAAATCGTCGTCGCGCACGTCGACGAAGACCGGCTTGGCGCCGAGCGTGCGGATCGCCGAGACCGTCGGCACCGCGGTATTGGGCACCGTGATGACTTCGTCGCCGGCTTTCACGCCCAACGCCGCCAGCGCGATGTAGATGGCGTCGGTCCCGCTGTTGACGCCGACGCCGTCGGCGACGCCGAGATAGGCCGCCATCTCGCGCTCGAATTTGACGCCTTCCTGGCCGAGGATCAGCCGGCCCGAACGGAACACGCGATCCACCGTCGCGAGGATCTCGTCGCGCAGTTCGTCGTATTCCCGCAAGATAGTCCCAGACGTTGATCGGCATTATTCTCTCACGGGCGTTGATGCGCCGGCTCCTGATCTTGCGAGCGCTTCGGCGATCCGCGCCCGGCATTCGGCGTCAGCTCAGCAGATCGCGATGGAACCCCTCGTGGTCGCCGCTCGCAATCGCGCGCGCCACCGTATTCCAGGAAGCGTGCGAATGTATCGGCAACCTCGAACGTCACGACGCTCTCGACATTGCGGACGCGCCGGCGCCATTCCATTCGATGATCGGCGGGTGGACTGAAGACGCGCTCTATTATCACAGACCCCGAACGCGCCACAATGAGCAAGCGATTTTGATATTCGCCCTCGAAGCTGAAATGGCCGGAAAAGATGCCGCCATTGGCCAGCCGCGCCTGCACCGAGAAGCCCATGTCGACGCCGGTTTCGGGATGCCGGCCGCCGGCCAATGCCGTGATATGCGACGGCGAACCGCCGCCGAGAATCCGCATCACGCCGGCGGCATAGGGCCCCATGTCCAGCAGGCAGCCGCCGCCAAGCTCGCCGTGATTGCGAAAATTGGCGATCGGCAGCGGCGGAATGATGAACTGCGCGTCGACGCAGGTGAGCGGGCCGTGTTCGGCAACAAAGCCCGGCAGCGCCTCGAAATGCGGATGATAGCCAAACACCGTCGCCTCGGCGAGAACGCGGCCGCTGCGCCGCGCCTCCTGCACCGCGCGTTCGCTGGCCTGCCAGCGTGATCATCGCCGGCTTGTCGACGATGACGTGCTTGCCGGCGGCCAAGCGCCGTCATGACCCAGTGTTCGTGCATCGCATTCGGCAGCGAAAGATAGACGATGTCCGCATCGGCTTTCGCGCAGCGCCGTTTCATAATCGGTGAAGAAGCGTCCCGCCTTTCGGCCAGCCGTTCGGGCTGCGGGCGGCTCTTGCTGGCGATCGAAATCTCGTCGATCGCCGCGACCTTGCCGCGGCGGGTATCACGCGCCGCTCCGCGATCGAGGAATAGCCGAGGATCAGTAACCGCATTCCGGCTCTCGCAGACTGGCGACAGAATTTACCGGACCGGAGCCGCTCGGCGAGGCGATGGCGCGACCGGTGACGATATCGAGACCGCGAAAGACCACGGCTCTCGCCTTGCGGAACGCGTTGAACACATGGTCCAGACGGCTGCCGACCGCCAGCTTTCGGATGATCTTGATCTGGCCATCTTCGAGATAGGGCGCTGACCTCCAATTCGGCGGCGGCGAGCGCGGCGATGTAGGGCTCGTAGATCCGCTGCCGCATCAGTTCGGAAACGGCGCGTGAAACACGCGGTGGCTGTTGAAATAATACCGCCCCGCGCGCTTCACGCCGTGAAAATGAAAAAACAGCAGCGGATATCGCCCCTCGATCAACACCGATCCGTCGCGCCACTCCACGCGAAGATCGGCGAAGTTCCACGGCGCCAGATTGGCGCCGAGATGCTGGATGACGTGGACATCGGGAAACAATCCGGGCAACCGGTCGAGATAGCGCTGGTCGGCGAAGCGGTCGCCGTCCACGCAGATCGTAGCACCATTCGATGCAGCGTTCGCGCCACCAGCGCAGCGCGGCAATCCCCTCCTCGCAGCGGCGGACGCTCACCCAGCCGACGTTGTAGATTCCGAACCGCCGCCGGTAGGCCAGTGCGCTTGGTGAAGTGATGCGGGATGATGCCGAACGCGGCATCCTTCATTTCCGCATAGATCGGATCGGGCGAGGCGAAGAAGAACAGATCGCTGTCGAGATAGGTCACCCACTCGGCATCCGGCTCGTTGTTGAGCACGAAGAGCATCCAGGCCGGCGAACAGGTGAAGTAATATTCGATCAGGCTGCGGTCGGGCCGGGTCGCGGCGACCTCCGGATCGGCAGCTTCGAAATCCGCCAGCCGCCGCGGCACCAGATTCGGCAGATCGAGCGCGACCAGGGCCCGGTAACAGGCCTCGCTCAGACAGAGCACCCACAGCCGCGAGCCGGGCGCGTGCCGCTGAAGCGAATGATACAGTGCAAGTCCGCGCGACAGGTAGTTGTGATCGAAGTAGGTGCAATAGACGCGGTTTGCCATGATGCCTTGTCAGTCAGATCGCGGAATGCACCGGGCGACGATTGGGGAATGCGTTGCCAAGGCGTCGCAACGGTTCATTCCTATAGCAGCAGCCGCGAAGTCGCAATGCGGTCCGTCATCGTATAAGTCATTGAAATAATTGACTTATAACTGCGGAACATGAGCTGATCGTTCCATCCGAACGATGCGCGGCGCCGGCCGCGTCGTCATCGGAAAGATCCGGACGCCGTTCGAGGTGAAAGCATTTTGAGATGTGGAATGGCGCGTGTTAACGAGACCGCTCCGAACGTCAGGCCACATGACCGAAAGAGCAGCGCGCGTATGAATCGCAAGGGAATCATTTTGGCGGGAGGCCGGGGAACGCGGCTCTATCCGCTGACGCTTGGCGACATCGAAGCAGTTGCTGCCGATCTACGACAAGCCGCTGATCTACTATTCGCTGACCACGCTGATGCTGGCCGGCATCCGCGAACTCCTGATCATCACGACTCCGGAAGAGATCGCGCAATTTCAGCGCCTGCTCGGCGACGGCCGGCAATGGGGCATCGAGCTTTCCTTCGCGATCCAGGACCACCCCCGCGGCATCGCCGAGGCTTTCCTGATCGGCCGGGAATTTCTTGCCGGCAAGCCGTCGGCGCTGATCCTCGGCGACAACATCTTCTACGGCGACAATCTGCGCGCCTTGTTGCGCGAATTCGCGCAGCAAACCCGCGGCGCGACCGTATTCGCATGCTGGGTCGACGATCCCGAGCGCTACGGGGTCATCGAGTTCGATGCCTCCCATCGCCCGCTGCGGATCGTCGAAAAGCCGAAAGCGCCGAAGTCGAACTACGCCGTCACCGGCCTGTATTTCTACGACGAGCGCGTGGTCGATATCGTGCGCGAGATGAAGCCGTCGGCGCGGGGCGAACTCGAGATCACCGACCTGAACCAATGGTACCTCGAGCGCGGCGAGCTTCATGTCGAGCGGTTCGGCCGCGGCTACGCGTGGCTCGACGCCGGCACGCACGAATCCCTGCTGGAAGCCTCGCAATTCATCCACATCGTCGAGAAGCGCCAGGGCCTGAAAATCGCCTGCCCGGAGGAAGTCGCGTTCACCCAGGGCTTCATCGACGCCGAGCAGCTTCTGCGGCTGGCCGAGCCGATGAAGGCGACGGGTTACGGGCAATATCTCATTCGCCAGGCCGGGCTGCTGTCGTGAGCGCCGGCACGCTAGCGCGGGATCGCCGCGATCAGCCGGTTGCGAAAGCTTGCCCGCAGCAAGGGACTGGCAACCACGGCGACCACGATCAGCCAGAGCGTGCACTCGGCGACAAATCGCACCAGTCCCGTCCCCGGCAGCCACGATCGGATGACGGTTCCCAATACCCAGCCCGCCGACGTCACCAGGAACATCACCGCGGCCAGAAACGCGACATGCAGAGCCGGCCGCTGAAGGGTCTGCCTGATGATGATGACGCCCAATAGCCCGAACTGGATCGAAAGATCGCTCGCGACGACCGCGATCGCCGCACCCAGCGGCCCCATCGGTGGGATGAGCAGGAGCGACAGGACCAGGAAAACGGCAAGCTGCAGCCCCTTGGTCCGCACCAGAAGATCGCCGCGATTGCTGTAATTGGCGTAGATCAGCGCCAAAATCGACGGCGCGACCAGCGCCGGTGCCGATCAGCAGGGTGATCGCGAGCGCCGGATCGTAGGGAACCGCGCCGTGGGTCCAGAGCGCGAAAAAATCCGGCCAGAACGGCAACAACCCGGAGACCACGACGCTCGCCTGCACCGTCACGAACACCGACCCGCGCGCATAGAGGCTGCGCAACTGCTCCTTCAGCCCGACGGCATAATCGTGGCCGAGCTCGGCGGCGAGCGGCAGCGTGGTTTGAACGCAAAGCTGCCGCAGCAGGCCCGCGATCGACGCGGGTGAGACCCCATTGCGCCACGGCCACGCGATCGGCCACAAAGGCGCTGACCAGCAGCACCGGCAGGTTGAGCAGCGCCAGCTCCGTGGCACCCGCCACCGCAAACGGAGCCGCACCGCGAAACTGGCCGACAATCCAGCGCCACGAATGCCTCGCGCGCGCCCTGCGCAAGAACGGAAACAGGCGGGGAGCATCGATCGCCAGAAAATAGACCGCGGTGAGCACTTGCGTCGCCGCAAACGCTATCGTGACGGCCAGCAGGCTTCCGGTCGCGACGATCGCGATCAGTTGACCGATCTGCGCGGCCAGCACGCCCCAGTTCTGCAGCCGCACCGCACGGCCGTAGAGCCCGCGTGCGCGGTACAGGCCCGACACCGGACCGGACGGCAGCGTCAACAGCATGCCCGCCGTCATCACGACAAAGGCCGCGTCGAAGTCCGCAACAGCCTGAAATCCCAGCACGGCGGAAGGGGAAACAAGCTGCGTGCCGACCAGCAACAGGACGACGAGAGACCCTGCAAGCCCCAGGTAGATCCGCAGCATCGCCGCGTAGAAGCTCGCGGTCCGGCCGTCGCAATCGGCGCTTGATTTGAACGCGAGAAACCGGTTGATCGCGCGAACCTGCAGACCGCTATCGGCAATCGGGACGAGATTGCTGACGGCATAGATGACGAGCCACGCGGCCAGCACCTCGCCGCTCCAGAAATGCAGGAAAACCGGAACCAGCGCGACCTGCTGGGTCAACGCCAGGATCATCTGCAGGAAATTCGCAGACCATCCTGCAAAGAGTCTCCGCGCGCGGCTTGGCTCCGCGGCACCCGGCGGAGCGCCCCCTGTGCCGTGCGCAACAACTGGCTCTTCGTTCACGGCCGAAACCTCTCTGGCATCGTGAGCGGGCTACCAGCCCGGCGGAAAGATGTCGATAGTTGACGCGAGCGCAGGATCGGCTTTGTTGCCGGCGGACGCCGGGATAGGTCGTTGATTCCGGCGACGGAAACCGCCAATTTGGTGCTCCCTCTGCCTTGGTATGATCTATCAACTGCAAGGCCTCCGGCGTGGTCACACTCAATCTGGGGGAACGGCTGGCTGTTTCATCTAGGGACACGCAAACTGCCACAATCCAATTATCAACCATGGAGAAGGCGTTCGATCTTGCTAGAGCGTTTTCGAGCGAAGTGGAAACCGGTTCGCGTTAAGAAAACGCGTCAAATCAAGAATCAAGAGCCCCGTTTCGATTCAATCGAAACGGAAAAGGCTCCAGACAAAAAACGAAGGGCCAATCCCCTGGACCCGCTTTTCCAGCGACGCCCAGATGGTTCACACAACGGAGAAGCGCTGCACGAGATGGAAAAGCTTTGCAGTACCGGACGAATTCACTGGGCTTTGGCGGTGAACCGATCACACAATAAAAAAATCGTTGAGATGGTGCGGCAGCATATCGACAGTTGCGTCGTGTAGCGTCAGCGCCATTGGGGCCGCATTACCAAGGCCTGAGTCCGGAGCAGTGGTAACGACGGTACGATCGAACTGGATGTGATCCAGGCCTGGCGGGTTGCCCGCGATTACATCCCTGCTAACGGCAGCGAACACGAAGGTGTCATTCCGTGCGTCGCCGATGAGCATACCATCGCCGGATGTGCTTGTGGCGTTAGAGAGCGCCGCTGCTGGCGAGGTTGCCGACGCCGTCACGGTGATCTGCGTCACATCGTGGTTGTTGTTGGTCTCGTTGCTCTCGGCGATCGGCATTGGTGTAGTCGGCGATGCCGCCGATGTAGTAGGTGCCGGGCGCCAGATTGCCAGGCAGTGTCAGCGAGACAGTCTGATGATCGTAATAGCCGGTTGTGCCATTGGCCGTCAGTGCCGGTGACGTTCACTGTGGTGAGCAGCGTGTCGGCGGTGGTGATCGTGGCGTCGGTCGACAGATAAATGCCCGAGGTCGATGCCGCCGCCGACGCGCCGTTGCCGAGGTTGACCATAGAAGTCGACCGTCGTGCTGGCACCCGCCGCGATCGTGGTGCTGCTCACATGGTCAACACAGCCGGTAAGATCGGGCTGCGATGCGGCCTGCGACGCCACGGTGATCTGCGTCGACGTTGTGGGTGTTGTTGGTCTCGTTGCTCTCGGCGACTGGCATTGGTGTAGTCGGCGATGCCGCCGATGTAGTAGGTGCCGGGCGCCAGATTGCCAGGCAGTGTCACCGAGACGGTCTGATGATCGTAATAGCCGGCTGTGCCATCGCCGTCAGTGCCGGTGACGTTCACGGTGGTGAGCAGCGTGTCGGACGTGGTGATGGTGGCGTCGGTCGACAGATAAATGCCCGAGGTCGATGCCGCGCCGACGCGCCGTTCCGAGGTTGACGCATAGAAGTCATCGACGTGGGCTGCGCACCGGCCGCGATCGTGGTGCTGCTCACATGATCAACATAGCTCGGTAAGATCGGGCTGCGCCGGCGCCGTCACGGTGATCTGCGTCACGTTGTAGGTTGTTGTTGGTCTCGTTGCTCTCGGCGACTGGCATTGTTGTAGTCGGCGATGCCGCCGATGTAGTAGGTGCCGGGCGCCAGATTGCCAGGCAGCGTCACCGAGACGGTCTGATGGTCGTAATAGCCGGCTGTGCCATTCGCCGTCAGTGCCGGTGACGTTCACGGTGGCGAGCAGCGTGTCGGACGTGGTGATCGTGGCGTCGGTCGACAGATAAAGTGCCCGAGGTCGATGCCGCCGACGCGCCGCATTGCCGAAATTGACGCATCCAGAAGTCAACCGTCGTGCTGCCACCCGCCGCGATCGTGGTGCTGCTCACATGATCAAAAGTAGCCGTAAGGTCGGGCTGTGCCGGCGCCGACACGGTGATCTGCGTCACGTTGTAGGTGTTGTTGGTCTCGTTGCTCTCGGCGATCGGCATTGGTGTAGTCGGCGATGCCGCCGATGTAGTAGGTGCCGGGCGCCAAGATTGCCAGGCAGTGTCACCGACGACGGTCTGATGATCGTAATAGCCGGCTGTGCCATCGGCCGTCAGTGCCGGTGACGTTCACGGTGGTGAGCAGCGTGTCGGAGGTGGTGATGGTGGCGTCGGTCGAGAGATAGATGCCGGCAGTCGATGCGGCCGACGACGCCATTGCCGAAGTTGACCATCCAGAACGTCAACCGTCGTGCTGGCGCCCGCCGCGATCGTGGTGCTGCTCACAGTCAAAGGACATGTTCGGTAAGGTCGGGCATTGCCGGCGCCGTCGTATGGAAGCCCAGGGCATCGAGCTGTTCCTTATCGACGGTCGTGAGACTCTGAAGCGTGCTGCCGGTGTAGAATTCATTGAACGGATCGTTGGCTCCCTGCACGCCGCTATTGAGAAAATCGCTGGGATCGGAATTCTGGCCGAAGTCGGCCAGTTTCGTATTGCCGCCGTCGACCGAGAAATAGGCGGCCGGAGCGGTGTTGCCGCCGTCGAACAGCCGCGTGCCGGGGCTGGTAAAGCGAAACAGGTCGAAAATATCGGGTTGCGAACCGTAGGGCGGACCATAGGGGACGCGGCCCATCGCATGGGTCAGTTCATGCAGCGCAACGCCGACCAGCAAGTTCGAATTGATGTCGGTCGCAAAGGTGGCGCTGCCGTCGTCGGTGGTGGTGTCGTTGGCTCCCAGCACCCCCCAAAGCTTCAACTGCGCATTCCAGACGGCGACGTTGGATTGGCCCTGGATCGATGATGCCGCCCGGCAACGCATTGAAAGTCGTATCGCCCGGCGTCGCGTTGTTGATCAGGTCGGACTTGACCGTCGAATAACTCACGATACTGGCCGTTATCGGGGCCGGCAGCCGCGCCGCCGCCGGTGCCGCTATAGTCGATCTTGATGTTGACGGTGATCTTGTCGGAAATCGCCGCGGTCAATAACGACGCCGCCTGCTGGATGCCCGCCCGGAAACTTGCGGGCGCGGCCATGGCCGCGGCATCGAACAAGAGATTGATGGTGATGCCCCCGGTCGTCATGGAGACGGTGGAACCGGGGCCACTTTGGGCGCCTGAGGCATGCGACAGCTTCGCTGGTAAGGGCCGGAGTCGATGGAATTTCCACCGGTCCGCTGGCGAGCGGATTTCCGCCATCCTGGCCGGCCGGAGGCGAGAAGCTCGTATAGACCTCGGCCCCGGCCGTGTTGAGAAAGCCATCGGAGGGGTCTTGCGGGTCAGTGATGAATCTGGACTTCATCGCTTAGTCTTTGGTCCTCAACAAGAATTCAGGCCCGTCTCGATGGCGTCCAGGATGCCATTTTCGGCGCCCGCAGCTGGCGAAGGCGGACATGGTGAGCACGACCGGTCAATTCGCGACATCACGCCTTCCTCCGATTGGCTATACAATGTTTCCCCCGCGTTAATTTGCGGTTTCGAACCGCGACGTAATTCGAGGCAGTTCCTGCCCTCCGCGCGGCGGGCGATTCCGGTCTGGAACCGGAGAGCTCCCGCGGCGCCTCACCGATGCCCTTCGCGGCGCACCGCGCCGCTCGCCGGGATTGCGGACGCTTCAGGCGCAGAACGCGATCAAGCAAGCCGTCGAGTGATCTGCGGGTGACTGCACCGGCGATCGCACCGGAATCTGCGATGCCAAGGCGACCTCTCGCGGCATCGCGGCCCGCATGCCCGCGATCAGCTATTGAATTTGGGGTAGATCTGACCGATCAAACAGAACCTGTTTCCCGCTTTTCCCGTCTGGAGTCCCTTGAATGGCTTTCCCGCGCGCCTCGCAAGCCCTGTCCCGCTTCACCGTGCTTGATCTCACCCGCGTCCGCTCCGGGCCGACCTGCGTGCGGCAGCTCGCGGACTGGGGCGCCAATGTCATCAAGATCGACGCCCTGATGGAGGACGCCGCCGGCGAGCAGCCGGGCGGCCCGCGCCACGGTTCCGACTTTCAGAATTTGCACCGCAACAAGCGCGCGATGACGCTCAACCTGAAGGATCCCAAAGGCCTCGAGGTGTTCCGGCGGCTGGCGGAGAAGGCCGACGTCGTGGTCGAGAACTTCCGCCCGGACGTGAAGGCGCGGCTCGGCATCGACTACGATAGCCTGCGCAAGATCAATCCGCGCATCGTCTATGGCAGCATCTCCGGCTTCGGCCAGGATGGCCCCTATCACAAGCGTCCCGGCTTCGATCAGATCGCGCAGGGCATGGGCGGGCTGATGTCGATCACCGGCGCGCCGGGCGAGGGTCCGATGCGGGTCGGCATCCCCGTGGCGGACCTCACCGCCGGATTGTTCTGCGCGATCGGGATTCTCACCGCGCTTCTGGAGCGCGACGTCTCGGGCGAAGGCCAGTGGGTGCAGACCTCGCTGCTGCAGGCGCAGATCTTCATGCTGGATTTTCAGGCCGCGCGCTGGCTGATGGAAAAGGACGTCGCCAAGCAGGCCGGCAACAACCATCCGACCAGCATTCCGACCGGCGTGTTCAAGACTTCCGACGGCTACATCAACATCGCCACCACGGGCGGACGGATCTGGGAGCGCTGCGCGCAGGCGATCGGCGCGCCCGAGCTCGTCACCAATCCCGACTACGCCACCGCGCCGGCGCGTTCGAAGAACCGCGACGCGCTCAACGCGGAGATCAGCAAGCTCACCGATAAGAAATCCACCGAGACCTGGGTCAGCGAACTCAACGCCGCCGGCGTGCCCTGCGGCCCGATCTATTCGATCGACCAGATGTTCGAGGACGCGCAGGTTCAAGCATCTCGGCATCGCGCAGGACGTGCCGAACGCCGAGAACCGTCACATCCGCCTGGTCGGCCAGCCGGTCACGCTGTCGCGCACGCCGAGCAGGATGGCGGCGCGGCCGCCGGAGTTCGGCGAGCAGACCGACGAGGTGCTGGCCGAGTTCGGCTTCACTGCGAATGAGATCGCGGAGCTGAGGCAAGCCAAGGTGGTGTAACCGAAGTGGCCCTGGTTGATTTGAGGTCTGCAGAAAGCCCGTGTAAACTGCAGAAATGTAAGCGCAGTGCTCACCAATTGTAGGCCATCTAAAACTAACTCACGCCTGCTGCAATTTTGGACGGCCAACGCTCTCATAGACAAAGCCAAGCGTCGCCATGTCTTCGGGGCGGTAGATGTTCCGCAGGTCAACCACGACGGGCTGCGCCAGTTCGCTCTTGAGGCGCTCCAGATCCTGCGCACGGAATTGCACCCACTCGGTGACGATCACCAGCGCGTCGGCGCCGCGGGCGCAGAGATAGGCGTCTTCGCAATATTCGATATCCGGCAATTCATTGCGCGCCTGCTCCATGCCAGCCGGATCATGCGCGCGCACTTTGGCGCCCATGTCGAGGAGACCGATCACCAGCGGGATCGATGGCGCTTCGCGCATGTCGTCGGTGTCGGGCTTGAAGGTGAGGCCGAACACGGCAATCGTCTTACCGCGCACGTTGCCGCCGACCGCACTGGATACCTTGCGCGACATCGCCCGCTTGCGGTTGTCGTTGACCGCGAGCACCGCCTCGACGATGCGAAGCTGGTTGTCGTAATCCTGCGCGATCTTGATCGCGCGCGTATCCTTCGGGAAGCATGAACCGCCGAAGCCGGGCCCGGCATGCAGGAACTTGGTGCCGATGCGGTTGTCGAGCCCGATGCCTCGCGCGACCTCCTGCACGTCGGCGCCCACCTTTTCGGCGAGAGCGGCGATCTCGTTGATGAAGGTGATCTTGGTGGCGAGGAAAGCATTCGCGGCGTATTTGATCCGCTCGGCGGTGCGGCGCGCGGTGAACATTAGCGGCGCCTGGTTGAGCGACAATGGCCGGTAGACGTCGCCGAGCACCTTTCGACCGAGGGTGCTGATCAGGACAAAGCTCCGTTTCCCTCACACTGCTACTCAGATTGCGCTGAGGCGGAGCTACTGCCGTCGGGTGAGAGGGGCGCAGCCGCGACAATCGAACAGCTCTCTTCCCAAAGCTTTCTCGCTGTTTCCAAAGGAGCCAGCTGAAGATTGGCCCACCATGCGACTTCGCTGCCGGAGCGGTGCAGGTCCCAATGATGATCCCGGCACAATGGCACCGTGAATTCGTCGCTGACTTTGCGCCCAACGTCCGGGGTTGAGCAAACTTCAGGTGATGCGCATCGCACGGCAAGCGCTGACAGACTAGGCACGGCTGCGCTGCGACAAATGCCAGATGCGCTTTGTTTCTTCGCCGGATCGGTTTTCGGAGCGACGAGACTTTTTCAACCTTCGATGGCTCTCGATTGTCGGACGCCGGAATATCAATGGGCGCGGCGCCCTGTTCCGAACCAATCCGTGTCAGGTCTGAACCGGGGTTTAGAATCTGGGCTGGCTCAACCTCCGCATCACGATTTCTGGCATCTAGCACAGCCTGATAGGCTTCCTCCACGGCACGTGCGTCGTCGCTACCGAGTGAGTTCTCGGCAGCGAACCTTCGATGAGCCCAGAGGGCGAGATCCTCCACATCTGCGAGCTCACGGATTTCCGCGACGAGCTGATCACGAAGGGCCGCAGACGGCTCTGCAGCGAGCAGCTTCCTCGGCTTATGAGCCGAACCGTTTCGAGGTACGCGGATGCCCAGATCTGGTGAACTCTCAGTCGGCGGTAAAGGTTCGGCCAGAAGGTCCGGGGCATCAAGGTTATCCTCTCCAGCAATTCCCACGAGCGCGAACAGCGCATAGCGCCGGGCATAGGTCAACGCGGCTCCCATCCGATGCGGCGTGGAGGTCTCGCTGATTGGGCAAACGGGCAACTCCGATGAAATCCATTCGCCAGAGACATGAGCCAGAAGGGTGGTTAGCTGGATTTGACCTGTCGTGTGATCAATAGCTGTCGCCTGGATCGTGGCGATCTCATGCCGGCCAAGGCTCTTGCGTACAATGTCGAGGCCGCTGGCAAGCGAGGCATAGCGGAAGGTTCGGTCCCCCTCGCGGGGGAACGGCGATCGGACGGTCGCGATCAGGGACTTCTCCGGGTTCACCAGTTCACCCTGAGCCTTGGCAAGAGCGCCGGCAATCGCGCCGATAGTTTCACTGCAGCGGTGCATCGCCGGTCTCCAGAAGATCAAAGCTAATCGCGCCAGATTTCGAGCGTTTCGCCCGCAGACCATGCCCGATCGCCTCCTTGGCATCCTCGGGCACGAGTTTCTTGAGTTCGGCCTTGGCGCCCTCATGCTCTTGGTGGGCAGACCGGGTTTGCCGGTATACGGCGGTAAGCTCCGCCCAGCTGTTGGAGGCACCCATATCGACGATACGGACCGCCTCCAGCCGCGGCCGGGGCGGCTCCGCTCCGAACAGCCGGGGTTCCTCGCCGCTCACCACGCACCGCCAGAACTTCTTCTCGGCGGTGAGCAGCAGGTGCTGGTACAGCGGGTCAGCATGAACCGACATCTCGACCCATTTGCCGCCACCTGTGATGATCGACAGCACCGCGGATCTCGCATCAGACACCCACATATTATGCTGCAGCTGCGCCATGTGCTTTTCGGCGGCGGCTTCCTCCGAGAACGTCCAGGGCAGCATGAACTTGGCCTCGAACACCGCCCCACCAGGATCGACGCGGCCATCAGCGTTGCCGCCATCCAATTGTGCACCGGATGCTGAACCCGCCGCTGTACGTCCTTGATGGCGTGGCCGGTGTTGCGCTCATACCAGCGCCGGTTGAGGTCCTCGGTCACGGTGCCGAGCTGGACTAGGAGGTCGCCGGATAAGTCCTCGGGTTCGATCTCGCCGCGCTTCTCCCGCCACAGCCGGAGGAGCGCCGCCTCGTCGTCGCCCATGATGATCCGGGCATCCGAGCCGCCGATAAAGGAGCGGCGGTGAAATAAATCAGCTATTTGTTTTAGCTCAATGTCCATTTGCAGACTCCGGAAATGACTTGTATGAATGATACAATATCATATCAAAAATACAAGATGGCTCATGGGTATTTTTAGTGCCCAGCTGCGAGCCGCGCGCGCGCCTGCTCAGGTGGAGCGCTCAGGACTTGGCCAAAGCCTCGAAGGTAGGGGTCGCCACTATTCGTCGCGTGGAAGTTTTGGAGGGTGAGATCCCGGTTACTGACTGCGAATGAGGCGGCGCTTCGAACGGCGCTGGAGGCAGCCGGCGTCGAGTTCATCAACGAGAACGGCGGAGGCCCCGGGGTCCGATTGCGAAGGCCTATCAGCAAAGGACCAAAGAAAGAGTAGGCGGCCCGACGAACTTACATAGAAGTGCTCGCCGAGGTTGACTTGGCGTCATACATCTAAAGTTGATGAACGAATATAGTTATTGCTTTAATTGAGATGGTTGAGATTTTTTGAGAAAGTGGGTGATATCAAATTTCCTCTTGAAAAACAATGCACTAAATCAATTGGGCTAAACGTCTTTTTGATGCAGCCCCGAGGCTGCCGAACGCCTTGTCGATGACCGGCCAGAACAGCAGCAGAAACGCCAATGTCGTGATCGAGCCGACCAGGCCGTTCGACCAGAACACCTTCATGTCGCCGCCGGAGCCGATCATCGACAGCCGGAACGCATCCTCGGCGCGGTTGCCGAGCACCAGCGCCAGCGTGAACGGCGCCAGGGGAATCCTGATCTTCTTGAAGACGTAGCCGACCACGCCGAATCCCAGCATCAGCCAGATGTCGAACATCGCATTCTGGATCGCATAGGCGCCGATCGCGCAGGACACCACGATCATCGGCGCCACGGCGGCGAACGGCACCCGCAGGATCGAGGCGAAGATCGGCACCGTCGTCAGCACCAGCACGAGGCCGACGACATTGCCGAGATACATCGAGGCGATCAGGCCCCACACGAAATCCTTGTGTTCGATGAACAGGAGCGGACCGGGATTGAGGCCCCAGACCATCAGCCCGCCGAGCAGGATCGCCGCGGTGCCGGAGCCGGGAATGCCCAGCGCCAGCATCGGCAACAGCGCCGCGGTGCCGGAGGCGTGCGCGGCGGTCTCCGGCGCGAACACGCCCTCGATGCGGCCCTTGCCGAAACTCTCCGGGTCCTTGGAAAAGCGTTTTGCCAGATTATAGCCCATGAACGAGGCGGCGATCGCGCCGCCCGGCGTAATCCCGAGCCAGCAGCCGATGAACGACGAGCGCAACAGCGTCATCCAGTATTTCGGCAGGTCTTTCCAGACCGAAAGCACCACGCGCAGACTGATGCTGGCGGCGTGTCCGCGCAGCGCCAGGCGCTCCTCCATCGTCAGCAGGATTTCGCTGATCCCGAACAGTCCGATCACCGCGACCAGAAAGTTGATGCCGCGCAACAATTCGCTGGAGCCGAAGGTCATGCGCAACTGGCCGGATACCGTGTCCATGCCGACGCCGGCGAGCAGCAGGCCGAGCGACATCGAGATCAGGGTCTTGTGCTTCTCCTCGCGCCCCAGGCCGACGAAGGAGCAGAACGTCAGCAGGTAGACCGCGAAGAATTCCGGCGGCCCGAATTTGAGCGCGAATGAGGAGATCAGCGGCGCCAGGAAGGTGATCAGCAGCACCGCGACCAGTGAGCCGATGAACGACGAGGTGAACGCCGCGGTCAGCGCTTCGGCCGCCCTGCCCTGCTGCGCCATCGGATAGCCGTCGAAGGTGGTCGCGACCGACCACGCTTCGCCGGGGATATTGAACAGGATCGAGGTGATGGCGCCGCCGAACAGCGCGCCCCAGTAGATGCACGACAGCATCACGATCGCGGACGTCGGGTCCATGGTGAAGGTCAGCGGCAGCAGGATTGCGACCCCGTTCGGGCCGCCGAGCCCCGGCAGCACGCCGACGAAAATGCCGAGCACCAGCCCGACCATCATCAGCAGGAGGGTTTTCCACGTCAGCAGGACGGCGAAGCCGTGCAGCAGTAGGCCGAAAGCTTCCATAGAAGATTTATCCCGGTTAGCGCAGGCGCTAGAAGCCGAAGGCCGCCTCCAGCGGCCCCTTCGGCATGATGACGTCAAACGCGATATCGAAGGTCACGAACATCGCGGCGGTGAACACGAAGGCGGTAAGCAGCGATTTCCATAATGCGATGCGTCCGACCATCCGCATGAAACCGGCGATCAAAAGGAAGCTCGCGACATAGAGCCCGAGAAATTGCGTGACAAGGCAAAACAGCAGCGTCGGAACGAACACCGCCATGACGCGGCGAAGCTGCGCACGGGTGACAAAGCTTTCCGCGGCCTCTTTCGGCGACAGCAAGGCCCCGACGAGACCGTAGAGGCTGGCGCCGGCCAGGATCACCGACAGATAAAACGGGAAATAGCCGGCCTGCGGGCCGGTCGAATCCCAGGCGATGCCGGTACGCCAGTTGTCGTAACCGAGCGTCGCGGCGAGCGCGATCAACGACAGCGAAACCGCGATGTCGACGACACGGACATCGGTCACATCGGGCGAGTCGGCCTCCGGCGCGGTCGGATCGTCGACGACAATTTCAATTTCGGAATCGGACATCAGCGTGTTTCGTCGTGAGGTTCGGTGGCTGGTCGTTGAGCGGTGTCAGAAATGATCGCCATCATCCGCTGCCGGGTCTCGCCCTGGGCGACCCCGGTGGCAGGCTGCTGCGGATGATACAGTATCCCGGGCTGCCAGCCATGACCGCAAAAACCCGGAGTACTGGATGCCCCGCCGGAGCCTGTCATCGGGCGGCGCTTCGCGCCGACCCCGGTGGCGGGGCATCACGGCAGCGCGCGCCTATTTCGCGACAAACCCCGCCTTGGTCATCAGCGACGTGTTGAGCGCGTCGTCCTCTTCGAGGAATTGCAGCATGTCCTTGCCGGTGAGGAAGATCGGCTTCAGCGCCTGCTTTTCCATGTAGTCCTTGTACTCGGGCGTTTGCGTCACCTTCTGGAACAGATCGACGTAGAACGCCTGCTGTTCCGGCGTGACCTTGCCGGGCAGGAACATGGCGCGCAGCATCAGGTACTGAACGTCGAGCCCCTCTTCCTTGCAGGTCGGGATATCGTGCCACGACTGCGTCGCGGTCACCTTGGCCGTGTAGGAGATCCGTTCCTTGTCGAACACGCAGAGCGCGTGGACCTGGCCGGCGCGCCAGACCTCGAGGTTTTCGGATGGATTGTTGACATTGGATTCGGTGTGGTTGCCGACCAGCTGCGTCGCCGCCTCGCCGCCGGACTTGTAGGGCAGATAGGAGAACTTGGCGCCGGTCTTCTGTTCCATGAACACGGTCAACACGTTGTCCTCGCGCTTCGATCCGGTGCCGCCCATCTTGAACGGCGAACTGGCGGCCTTGGCGGCGGCGATGAATTCCTTCACGGTCTTCGGCCCGCTCGCGTTGTCCCACAGCACGAACTGGTCGAGCGCGACCACCGCTACCGGCGTCAGCTCGCGCCAGTTGAAGGGGATCTTTGCCGACAGCGGCAGCATGTAGATCAGCGAATAGGCGATCAGCACCTTGTTGGGGTCGCCTTCGCCGGATTTCATGTACATCAGTGCTTCGGCCCCGGACGCGCCGCCCTTCAGCGACACCACCATCGGCTGTTTCATCAGATTGTTCTTCTGGATCGCGGCCTGCATCATCCGCGCCATCTGGTCGGAGGCGCCGCCCGCCCCGGCCGCGACCACGATTTCAACGGGCTTGGTCGGTTCCCAGGCGGCGATCGCCGGCGCGCTTGCCAGCACGGCCGTCAGCGCGGCCGCGGCTTTCATGATATGTCGCACGTGTTTCTTCCCTGTATCGTTATGGAGCCCGGCAACGCCGGACATGGTTTGTTGACGCCATTGTGCGGGCTAACGACGATGAGTTCAAGCAGGTCCCGGCCGCCCTCCTTATGACTTTCGCATGAAATTGCAAGCCGTTAGCGCGGCCATTTGGCCCCGCCGCTTCAGCACTTGGTCGAAGGCGTCGATGCCGTCGCGGAAGCCGGCGCCCGTCCAAACAGATCCAATGATGGCAACTTGGCTCAGGCGCCGGCGCGTCTACAGCTCGGAGATCTCGATCTTGCTACGACGGCACAAATTGCCGGCGGCATCGCCCCGCCGTCGTATCTGGCGACAATCATCGCGCGCTCGCAACGACGCGCGGCTAGGCGGCAGCCCAGCTTACGCTCGCCAGATTCACGAAATCCGCGCACAAACGGCCGCGGCAGTCCAACTGGCCGGCGATCCTGCCAGGGTGTTGCCCAGCCCGTCGTCACCCGTGACGCGTCACGCGCAACGATCCTGACGCGAAAGTCAGATATCCCTGCTGGGGTAGAGCAGAAGTGGCAGGGCGACTGGCAAAACGACGCCGCACCTATGCCGACACGGCCGCGGCGCTCGCTAGGCGCGTGCTCAAGTGAGTCCTTTCGCAGCGTCGACAGCAGGTGCGGGCGGCGGATATGGTGCCAATGTCCGCTGCGGGTGAAAACGTCCCTCAATGATATGATTCTCCTGTGATTTGCCGACCTTGGACCCGGAGCGTGTGCTGGACGGCGGCGGCGTCGCGCGTCTGGCGGTCGAACAGCATGGCCAATGCCGCCATTGCGGCGAGCAGCAGGCAAAAGACGACCACAAGCGAGACGATCGAACGCTTCTTCAGGAAAAACGGCATTGGTCCATCTGGGAGCTGGCGGCTCGGGGCTGTTGCGCTATAGATGCACCGGCGGAGTGGCACCAGTTGCGCCCCGGGATAGGTCCAACACCGGGAGATCACTGCGCTCAATCGCTATTCAAACCCGTTTGTAATTCGGGTGGTAACGCGCAGTTAGAGATCTGTAACGCTCAATTTCGATTTACGTAACGCACAATTTGGGATTCGAGCGCCCTAAATTGCGCGTTACTTTTCTGCAAACTGGGCGTTACTTTTTCCAAATTGCACGTTACATTTCGAGGGTAGTAACGGGGGGCGTCGAGCAAAAGTCCGCCTACACAACTCCCTACACTTCTCCCTACAACGTCATCTCCTAAATCGGC
Source organism: uncultured Alphaproteobacteria bacterium (assembly GCA_963825105.1). Taxonomy (GTDB): domain Bacteria; phylum Pseudomonadota; class Alphaproteobacteria; order Rhizobiales; family Xanthobacteraceae; genus Bradyrhizobium. Next base: position 144,076 of record CAWGSB010000009.1, on the reverse strand, counting down.
GCGTTGACCGCATTGCGAAAGAAAGCTGGTAGCCGGGCGGCCGTCCGAAATCAGACATTCACCAGCGACTGCCGACCAATTCGATTTATAAGTACACGACCTGGATCAAGCGCGTATTCGCCGTATTGAAGGGAGCCTAAATGCAGCGACATCGCCGTGTAGTATTGGTGATACTTGACGGATGGGGTTGGCGAGAGGAAGTCGCCGACAACGCGATACGCCAAGCCGATACTCTAACCTTTGACCATCTTTGGAAGACATGCCCCCATGCCCTCTTGCGTGCATCAGGCACGGATGTCGGGCTGCCTGAAGGACAGATGGGCAACTCCGAGGTCGGACACCTCAATATCGGCGCGGGCCGGGTGGTGAAGGGAAATTTGCTTGCCATCGCCGAAGCGATTGCCGACAAGCGGATTCTGACCGCGCCCGCGCTGTCAGCATTGATTAACCGTCTTCAGCAGAGCGGTGGCACCTGTCACCTGCTGGGGCTGGCCTCACTCGGAGGCGTGCATTCACATCAGGATCATGCCGCTGCTCTCGCCAATATGCTTGCCAAGACAGGCGTGCCCACGGCTATCCACGCTTTTACCGATGGGCGTGATACGCCCCCGCAATCAGCAGCCGAGGAAATTGATCGTCTCGCCGCAGCACTGCCGACATCTGTACCGATCGCCACGATTTGCGGACGTTATTACGCGATGGATCGCGACCGTCGCTGGGATCGCGTCGCCAAGGCCTATGCCGCAATCGCGGAAGCGGAAGGGCCGCGCTTCGATACCGCTCAAGCCGCGATTGCCGAGTCCTATGCACGCAACGTCTCCGACGAGTTCGTGGCGCCGTCCATCATTGGCGGCTACCGCGGCATGAAGGACGGCGATGGCGTGCTGTGCTTCAACTTTCGCGCCGACCGAGTGCGCGAAATTCTTACGGCGCTCCTTGATCCGGATTTTTCCGCATTTCCTCGCCGGCGCGCGATTGATATCGCGGCTGCCGCCGGAATGACGGAGTATAGCCAACAGCTCAACGCGCTGATGCAGGCAATCTTCCCATCACAAGCATTGGCCAATGTACTGGGCCAAGTCGTATCGGCGGCCGGCCGTACGCAATTGCGGATGGCAGAGACCGAGAAATATCCGCATGTAACCTATTTTCTCAATGGCGGCAGGGAAGAACAATATCCAGGCGAGGACCGAATCATGGTCCCCTCCCCCAAGGTCGCAACATATGACCTGCAGCCGGAGATGTCCGCTTCCGAACTGACCGACAAGGCCGTAGATGCAATTGGCTCCGGTCGATATGACTTGATCGTCCTGAACTATGCCAATCCCGACATGGTCGGCCACACCGGCAATTTGGCCGCTGCCATCAAGGCCGTCGAGACAGTTGACGCAGGTTTGGGCCGGCTCGCAAAGGCAACCGTTGAGGCCGCTGGTTGCCTGCTTGTCACCGCCGATCACGGCAATTGCGAAATGATGCGTGATCCTGAAACAGGTGGCCCCCACACCTCTCACACGACGAACCCAGTGCCACTGTTGCTCATGGGTCGCGCCGGCGTTTCGCTTAACGATGGCCGGTTGGCGGATATCGGCCCCACGGTGCTCGCCTTGATGGGGCTCGCAAAACCCGCCGAGATGACCGGCGCCTCGCTGTTACGGTGATGGCCTTTCAGAATAGGATCAAATCAGCCGACACCTGAAACCCTCAGAAGCTCGCCCGCGATTGGAAGCCCCAGTAGCAGGCCCTAGCAGAGCGAGTTTAGGCTGGCCCACTTCCGATGTTGGGGCACTTAGCGGACTTCGGCGTTTTGGCGAATGACCGCTTTGCGTGGCGGGTTCATTCGGGCTTCGACTGAGTATAATCATCGGGGTCACGCGATGGCCGCCCGGGCGTGAAATGCTCCTCGATGGCGAGATAGAGTTTCGTGCGAGGATTACATAGCCCGCGCGAGTTCTCTTCGGTTACGCCGCGCTCGCGCATAACAATCCCAACAGTGGTGGCTAATGGTAACGCTACGGCTTCGATTCAAGCCTCCACGTTATTCAGCGCCCGAACTGCAGTGCCGGCGGTTCGGGCGCCTCGATTTTTCCTTCGGCGAACAGGTTCGGAAAAAGTCGCTCGCGGTACTCCAGGGGGAAAGCAACACGGACCGGCCCTTTCGGAGTGCTTGACTTCAGGAATCCCTGCTGGGTCAGCTTCGACACTACGGTGCGGGCGGTCCGCTCGGGCATCCTCAAGACGTGGGGGGCGTCTCCGCGTTCCATTTCCCCGAACTTGAAGATTGACATGACCAAGTCGATCGCACGGGTTTCGAGCTTGAGGTCGGCGAGAAGGTCCTTGTAGCGCTCCTGGATCTTGTCGAGTTGAAATACGGCCTTGCTGAACCTTATCTGGTCCAGCATGACGCTCAGAAACCATTCCGAAAACTCGATGAGGGCCGCTTCGGAGAGGTTTCCGCGACCGTCGCGATCTCCGCGTCTGGGACTGTCAGCGCTATCCATGTAACGTTTGTATTCGCCGCGGTCCCTGAGGCCTCGGGCCAGTCCCCTCGAGATGGACCAAAGGCCCGAACCGCCGATGCCGGCGCGCAAGCCCATGGCGTGCGACATCAGTCGGCTGACCCGCCCGTTGCCGTCGACGAATGGATGGATGTAGTTCAGGCGATGATGCGCTGTTGCTATGGCGATGATCCCAAGGCTCGCCTTTCCTTCTGCTGCGGTGAAGCGCTTTTCGAAGTAGTCCATGAATGTTTGGACCACGCTTGAGGAAGGAGGCACGTGCCGGCCGACGGCGATATCCTCTTCTGGCGACGACCTGAACTTGCCCGGGACGATGGGAATCTCGCTTCCGTCCTGCCCCTTCGTCACCCGGAATTCAGCAGGCATCTCGTCGTAGAATGACTTGTGAACCCACAATATGAACGTCGTCGAGACCGGTATGGGCAGCTTGTTCGTCATATGCGCGATGTCGATCGCCCGCTGCACCTCGACGTGCGCCTTCGCCTCCAGCGCAAGGGGTCTTTTTTCGGGCTCGATCTGGGCGCCGGCCAATGCCTTTTCAATGTCCAGGGGGCGCGTGTTGTGTCCTTCAATGAGGTTTGAGTAGTAGCTGTTCATCATTCGGACGAGATCCGCGAGCTCGGCCAGGCTGTCCTGGTTCAACCCGCTTCCGACGCTGGTGGACTCGCGTTGGATCTCTACGGCGAGATCGGCAAGGACACGGGGAACATCGTCTTCGAACAGACAGGGTTCGATTCTTGCCGGTGTTTCAAGCATTTTCTGCCGATCTCTTATTTCAGGATAATAAGCAATATCATGATTTTATAAAGTTTTTGTACTGAATTCTTGCCGAAGTTCGTTGCCGATCTCGGAAAGAGCTTCCAGATTGATGAAATGCAACGTTTACTGCCGATATCACTATAGAAATAGACAATATATTACAGTTACTTAGATCAAATTAAGACAGAAATTTGCCGATCTAGGTTGCCGATCTATTCAAGGCACCATGGGCAAGAATCCGCACAGCGGCCGGGAAGGACCGACGATCCCCGTAGGGCCGCCCAAGTCACCCGGGCATGAACGTCGCCGAGCGGCCTATTGGCGGTGATCGGCAAGGCCTGGGAGCGGGCCAAATTCTCGCTGCGCGCGCTGAAGAAGATCGTGACGGCGACGCTCGAGGCGCGCGACAGCTACGCCATGAGGCATTGATGCAGGGCGTCAAGGTTGATTTGCTGCGCGACGTCGAATGCTACACCTGCGGCGAAGAGCCGTCGCCGGTCGTGATGGTGCGGGCAGCGCGGCTGGAGAACTGGGAAACGGACGTGCGCCGGCGCGGCAAGGAATTCGTGCTGGTCGTCCTCGGCGAGGCATACAGGCACCCGGACCACGACGAGGGTGCACAGATCAGCACCGGCACCGTGGTCTGGTTCGACCGGCACCGGCGCTGGATCCGGACGCACGGCTGGCTGTACGTGCTCGGCCAGCCCGCCGGCGAGGAGATCCCGATCGAAGGAATTGATATCTGACGGCAGATAACTCGTTTTAGCTTCCCATGATGCGTGTCGTCGCTTGGCGACAATTTGCTCGTAGGGCCCTTCGAATGACGTCGATGTCGCTGAGTGGCGACACTATCCGGCTTGCCGATCTGGCATAGCTGCCGGTCACCAGATCCTCGTTGACGATAGAACGCATAGAGAACAAGATAGCTTCCCCCGCCAACAAGGAATCCTTGAAATGTCAGAGCCCGCGCCCGAGCAACCCGTCGACGCGGCCGCGGATCTCGAGGCCGCCGTCGGCCAGGCCATCGAGGCGTGCGGCGGCGATCCGGTGGCGGCCGTCGCCGCCCTGATCGTCGCGAACGGCATGCTCGAGCAGGAGCTTGCCGACGTCTACGCCCAGGCGAGCCGCGGCTTCCTGCGCGGCCGGCGCGTGAAGCCGCGCGAGGTGTAAAAGCAGCTCTACCCTAGCAGTTCGGCGAGGCCGCGCCCGCCTGACGTCGAGGACGATTTGATACGCCGCCCCCTTCGAAAGAACGATCCGAGACGGCAAAGAAGGATTTGATACATGAGCATTACCCGCCGCCATCTCCTCGCCGGCGCTGCCGCACCGCGGTCAGACGCAGGTGTAAAGATCCTCATCAAGGTGTAATTTTCTTCAATTCGGGGCGTCGGGTGCAAAATCGCTCACGAAGGATTTCGAGCCGAACCCTTGCTACGGATCTGCTACGGCGGCGGACAAGAAAAATGGCCCTCCGAAGAGGGCCAAATTCACTAGCGATCAGAATGGGTTGGTAGCGAGGGACGGATTTGAACCGCCGACCCCAGGATTATGATTCCTGTACTCTGGGCATATTAGTCACGTCCTGTGTACGTCTACAGTTGTGCACATATTCAGCCCAAGGAATCATTTGCCCTTCCAATTTGGTGTGCGCTTGTTGAGGAAGGCATCCATGCCTTCGCGAAAATCCTCGCTCATATAGGCGCGCAGGATCAGATCCTGACCCTCGTCGCGCGTCAGGGTCCGCCGGATGCGGCGGACCGCCTCCTTGGCGGTTTCCATCGTGATCGGAGCATGGCCGGCAACCAGCTTCGCCGTTTCGGTGGCGCGGCGCTGCAGCGTTTCCACGTCTGGCACGATCTCGTTCAGCAGACCGAGCGCGAGCGCCTCGGGCGCCTCGATCAGCCGCGCCGTAAAAATCAAATCCTTCGTCCGCGCCGGCCCGACCAGCGAGACGAGCCGGCTGATGTTCGACATCGACAGGCAATTGCCGAGCGTCCGCGCGATCGGAAAGCCGATCCGGGTCGCCGCGGTGCCGATCCGGATGTCGCAGCAGGCGGCGATTCCCGCGCCGCCGCCGGTGCAGGCGCCGGCAATGGCCGCGATCGTCGGCACCCGGACCGCTTCCAGCGCGCCGAGCACGCGATCGATCCGCTCCTCGTAGTCGAGGGCGTCCTGCGCGGTCTTGAAGGCGCGGAACTGCGAGATGTCGGTGCCCGAGGCGAAGGCCTTTTCGCCGGCGCCGGTCAGGATCATCGCCTTGATCGAGCGGTCGGCGTTGACGGTCTCGCAGATCGCCGCCATCCGCTCGTACATCGCGAAGGTCAGCGCGTTGCGCGCCTGCGGACGGTTGAATGTCAGCCGCGCGATGCCGTCCTCGACAACATAGAGAAGGTCTTCGGTCGCTTGTACGGGGGCGTTCATCGCACGCTCTTTCTGTTATTGCAGGCAGGAGGCTTCCGAAGCGCGCTTCGGTGGCGCGCTCCGGCACGATTTGATACCGGCTTCAGGCGACCGCGGCCTTGGATTTCGGTATCGGCACCACGTCGCGTCCCTTCAGGACTTCCATCGCGACGAGCACGCCGCCGCTGCGGTGCGGCACCTTGGCGAGATCCAGCCCCATCTCGACACCGGACAGCGTCCCCATCAGCATCAGGTCGTTGAAATGGCCGATATGGCCGATCCGGAACGCCTTGCCCTTCAGCTTGCCGAGGCCGGTGCCCAGCGACATGTCGAAGTTTTCAAGCACCACCTTGCGGAAGGCGTCGGCATCGTGTCCGTCCGGCACCATGACCGCAGTCAGCGCCGCCGAATAGCAGTGCGGATCGAGACAGACAAGGTCCAGACCCCAGGCCTTGACCGCGGCGCGGGTCGCCGCGCCATGCCGCGTGTGCCGGGCCCAGACGTTGTCGAGGCCTTCTTCCTCGAGCATCGCAATGGCCTCCTTCAGCGCGAACAGCAGATTGGTGGCCGGCGTGTAGGGGAACGTGCCCTGCTTGTTGATCGCGAGCATGTCGTGCCAGTCCCAGTAGGAGCGCATCGAGGTGTTCGCCTTGGCGGCCGCGAGCGCCTTTTCCGAGAGCGCATTGAAGCCGAGGCCCGGCGGCAGCATCATGCCCTTTTGCGACCCGCCGATGGAAACGTCGATGCCCCAGGCGTCGTGTTCAAATTCGAGCGAGGCGAGACCGGAGATGGTGTCGACCATCAGGAGCGCCGGGTGGTTGGTGCGATTGAGGGCTTTGCGAACCTCGAGCGGATGGGTGACGCAGCTGGTCGAGGTCTCGTTGTGCACCACGCACACGGCCTTGATGTTGTGCTGGCGGTCTGCGGCGAGCCTGGCCTCGATCTGCTCCACGTCGGCCCCGCGCCGCCAGTCGGTCGGCATGAATTCGACATCGAGTTTGAATTTTTCGGCAATCCCGCGCCACAGCACCGCGAACTGGCCGGTCTCGGCCATCAGCACCTTGTCGCCCGGCGACAGCGTATTGACGATCGCGGCTTCCCAGGCGCCGGTTCCCGACGACGGATAGATGATGACCGGCTGCTTGGTGCGGAAGATGCGCTGCATCCCGGCCAGCACGGCATGACCGAGCTCGGCGAATTCGGGACCGCGATGATCCAGGGTGGGCATATCCATCGCCCGCAGCACCCGGTCGGGCACGTTGGTCGGTCCTGGAATCTGGAGAAAATGCCGTCCTGTGTGCAGCGTCATCTGGCGTCCTTCCCGGGGGTATTCTGGTTCCGTAGGGGCTCGAATATCACTATTAGGCGGGCTTGTCCCCTGCCCGGCAGGCGCCGTCAATCCCCGAACAACGCGCCGTTTGCCTTGCCAAGGCGAAACCCGGGAGGCAAGACAGGAGGGGCATCACACGAGATTGAACCGATGGCGGCGACGCGGGCCGGAAATTCCGGAAATTCGGCTGAAAACAGCGCCCTCGCCGCGCGTCTGACCCGCGAAATTACGGGGGACGTTCTCTTCGATTCCTTCAACCGCGGCCGTTATGCGACCGACGCCTCGTTTTATCAGATCATGCCGGCGGGGGTCGTGATTCCCCGGACCATGGACGAGGCGCTGCGGGCGCTGGCGATCGCCCGCGACGCCGGGCGGATCGTCACGCCGCGCGGCGGCGGCACATCGCAATGCGGCCAGACCGTCAATGACGGCATCGTTATCGATCTTTCCAAACACCTGAACCGGATTGTCTCGCTCGACGTCGAGAACCACAGCTGCGTGGTGGAACCGGGGATCGTGCTCGACGAGCTCAACCGCCAGCTCAGGAAACACGGCCTGTGGTTTCCGGTCGATGTTTCCACCGCCTCCCGCGCCACCATCGGCGGCATGGCCGGCAACAATTCCTGCGGCGGACGTTCGCTGCGCTACGGCACCATGCGCGACAACACGCGCTCGATGGACGCTGCGCTTGCCGACGGCACGCTTGCTGCATTTCGGCGAGGTGCCGCGCGATCTGGCGCAGGTCAATTCCAGCGACAGCGGCCTTGCCCTGTTTCGCGACATGCTCGATCTCGGCGCACGCGAGGCCGCCGAGATATCAGAGAAATTCCCCAAAGTGCAGCGCCGCGTCGGCGGCTATAATCTCGATGCGCTGGTGCCGCGCAATACGCCGAACAATCTGGCGCATCTCCTGGTGGGCTCCGAAGGCACGCTTGCCTTCACCACGCAGGTCGAGCTGAAGCTGTGGCCGGTCATCCGCAACAAGGTGCTCGGCGTCTGCCACTTCGGCAGTTTTTACGAGGCGATGGATGCCGCCCAGCATCTGGTAAAACTGCGGCCGATCGCCGTGGAGCTGGTCGATCGCACCATGCTGGCGCTGGGCCGCGACATCGCGATGTTCAAGCCGATCATCGCCACCGCCGTGCGCGGCGATCCCGATGCGGTTCTGATCGTCGAATTCGCCGAAGAAGATCAGGCCGAAAATATCAGGCGGTTGAAACAGCTCAGCGAGCTGATGGCCGATCTCGGTTTCGGCTGGAATAAGCCCAAACGCAAATGGGGCGGCGTGGTCGAGATCTCGGAGCCGGGCCTGCAGACCGCCATCGCCGAGTTTCGCGCCGCCGGCCTCAACGTCATGATGTCGATGAAGCAGGAGGGCAAGCCGGTCTCCTTCGTCGAGGACTGCGCGGTGCCGCTGCCGCATCTGGCCGACTACACCGAGCGGCTCAACGACATCTTCGCCAGGCACGGCACCAGCGGCACCATGTATGCGCACGCCTCGGAAGGCTGCCTGCATGTGCGCCCGGTGCTGAACCTGAAACTCGAAAAGGACGTCAAGGCGATGCGCGCCATCGCCGAAGAAACCTTTGCGATGGTGCGCGAATACAAGGGCTCGCATTCCGGCGAGCACGGCGACGGCCTGGTGCGCTCGGAATTCCACGAGACGATGTTCGGTGAGCGCATCATCGCCGATTTCAGGGAGGTCAAGCACCGCTTCGATCCCGGACAACCTGCTCAATCCCGGCAAGATCGTCGATGCGCCCAAAATGGACGACCGCGCGCTGTTTCGCTATCCGCCGGACTACCGCGTCAGCGAATTGAAGACGGTGCTCGACTGGTCGGCCTGGCCCGGCGCCGGCGGCGGTTTTCAGGGCGCGGTCGAGATGTGCAACAACAACGGCGCCTGCCGCAAGCTCGAGGGCGGCGTGATGTGCCCGTCCTATCGCGCCACCCGCAACGAGAAGGATGTCACGCGCGGCCGCGCCAACACGCTGCGGCTGGCGATCTCCGGCCAGTTGGGCCCGGATGCGCTGTCCTCCGACGAGATGATGGAGACGCTAAAACTCTGCGTGTCCTGCAAGGCCTGCCGCCACGAATGCCCGATTGGCGTCGACATGGCCAAGATGAAGATCGAGGTGCTGGCCGCGCGGGTGGCCAACCACGGGCTTTCGCTCCGCGACCGGCTGGTGGGCTATCTGCCCCGCTATGCCGGCCTGGCCGCGCGCTTCGCCCCGCTCGCCAACTGGCGCAACAACAGCCCCTTGCTGCGAAAACTGTTCGAGAAATTCGCCGGCATCAGCGCGCAGCGCGCGCTGCCGGCATGGCGGCGCGATGTGTTCAGGCCCGACGCCGAGGCGATCGGCCCGGCCGATGGCCGCGAAGTCGTGCTGTTCGCCGACACCTTCAATCGCGCCTATGAGCGCGAAAACCTCGACGCCGCGCTGCGCGTGCTGGTCGCGGGCGGCTATCGCGTCCACATTCCGAAGCCCGCCGGATGGCGGCAGGCCGTTGTGCTGCGGGCGGACCTTTCTTTCCGCCGGCCTGGTCGATCACGCCCGCACCGAGCTCGACCGGCTGGTCGCGACCTACGCGCCGTTCGCCGCGCGCGGCGTGCCGATCGTCGGCCTCGAGCCGAGCTGTCTGTTGACGCTGCGCGACGAACTGCTGTCGCTGCGATCGGACGCGCCGGCAAAGAGCATCAGCGCGCAGGCGCTGTTGTTCGAGGAGTTTCTGGTTCGCGAGGCCGAGGCCGGCCGGCTTCGGCTGCCGCTCGGCCCCGTCGCCGGCAAAGCCCTGGTGCACGGCCACTGCCATCAGAAATCATTCGGCGCGTTCAAACCGGTCGAGCAGGTGCTTCGGCTGGTTCCCGATCTGAAGGTCGAAACCATCGAATCGAGCTGTTGCGGCATGGCCGGCGCCTTCGGCTACGGTGCCGACACCTATCAGGCCTCGATCGACATGGCCGAGCTGTCGCTGCTGCCGGCGGTGCGGGCCGCGGATGCAGCCACGCTTGTTGTCGCCGACGGCACCTCGTGCCGGCATCAGATCAAGGATGGCGCGGACCGCGCAGCCCTTCACGTCGCGCGCGTGCTGGCGATGAGCCTCGACAACGCGCCATCCAACCCTTAATCCCTCCGCACCCATCGCAAAGGAACCGATCCATGGCTGAACTGACCCTCGACGTCGCCCGCAAGATTCTCGATGTCGCGCTCGCCAAGGGCGTCGAGAAGAAGCTGAAGCCCCTCGTCATCACCGTGCTCGACGCGCGCGGCTGCGTCAAAATTTCCGCGGCGCAGGACGGCACCAGCCTGCTGCGCAGCGAGATCGCCCACGGCAAGGCCTACGGCGCGCTGGCGATGGGCATGGGATCGCGGGCGCTGTTCCAGCGCGCCCAGGAGCAGGCCTATTTCGTCAGTGCGGTGAACACGCTGGCGCAGGGCCGGATGGTGCCGGTGCCCGGCGGCGTATTGATCCAGGACGGCGGCGTGCTGCTCGGCGCCGTCGGCGTCAGCGGCGACACCTCAGACAATGACGAGATCTGCGCAGTCGCCGGCATCGAGGCCGCGGGATTGAAGGCGAATGCGGGGTAGTTACTTCCCCGGCCATGACGGCTTGCGCTTTTCGCCAAAGGCCTTGAGGCCTTCCCTGGCGTCTTCCGTCATCGCCAGCAGTGCGATCTGGCTTTCGGTATAGGCGATGCTTTCATCGAACGACATCGAGGCGATCGCGCGCATGGCGTATTTGCCGCGCCGGATCGCGGTCGGCGACTTGTCGACGATGCGGCCGATCAGCCAGTCGACCTTGGCGTCGAGTTCGGCCGACGGCACCACATAATTGAGAAGGCCGGCGGCCTGCGCGGTGCGGGCGTCGAAGGGTTCGCCGGTCAGCGCCCACTCGTTGATCAGGCGCCGCGGCGCGATCGCCTGCAGCAGGCCATCACCTGCATCGGGAACACGCCGACCTTCACTTCGGGCAGGCCGAAGATCACGTGGTCGGCCGCGACCGCCATGTCGGTCATGCACAACAGACCCATGCCGCCGGCCATGCAGACGCCGCCGACCCGCGCGATCGAAGGTTTGGTGGCGTTCTGCGACAGCCGCAGCAGATCGGCGTAATCGACATTCGGCCTGGCGAAATCCATCGCAAAGGCCGCGCCCGAGTTCTGCAGGTCGGCGCCGGCGCAAAACGCCTTGTCGCCGGCCCCGGTCAGGACGATGACGCGGACGTCCTTGTCGTCATGCGCTTCGCGATAGCCCTTGGCGATGCCGCCGATCACCGTGCCATTGAGGGCGTTGCGCTTGTCCGGCCGGTTGATGGTGATCCAGAATGCCTGTCCGCGCTTCTCGCACACTACGCTGTTGTTGTCGGTCATTGTCCTGTCCGCTTCGTTCACTGTCGGCGGACATTAACGGCAGGATGGGGCGAGACTGCAAGGACGATTTAGCTGTTCGACGGCGGAGCGGCCTTCTTCACCCAGACCTTGTTGTCGTGGAACGCGGCGCCGCCGATCGGCGCGACCGACGTGGCGCCGGTCGAGCATATTGATGCCGCGGCCGCCGATATGGGCCTTGTTCGGGTGAATCGATTCCGCGATCAGCACGCCGCGGCGCAGGCCATCGAACAATTTCGCGGTCAGCGTGGTCTCGCCCCTGGCATTGCCCAGGGTGACGGCGTCGCCATCGGCAATCCCGAGCGATGCCGCGTCCTCGGGGTGGATCATCACGCGTCGGCGCGCCCTCGCGCGCCTGCGACGATGGCGTCTCGTTGAAGGTGGTATTGAGGAAGCTGCGCGAGGGGCTGGTGGCGAGCCGGAACGGATGGGCTTCGTCCGCCTCCTCGATGATGGTCCAGTGATCCGGCAGCGCCGGCATTTTCTCGATCTCGCCCATCAACGAGCCGAATGGCGGATGTGCCCAGTCGGCCTTGAAATGGAATTTCTTGTCGGCATGGGCAAAGCCGTCGAGGTAATGCGAGGTGCGGAAATCCGGCTGCAGGTCGCGCCACAGATCGGCCTCCAGCGTCTCGATGTCGCCATGGCCGCTCTTTTTCAGCGTGGCGTCGATCAATTCGCGCGCCGACATGTCGAAGCCCGGATGCACGGCGTTAAGGCGGCGGCCGAGGCCCTGAAGTACTTCGTGATTGGAGCGGCACTCGCCGGGGGGCTCGATCAGCTTGGCGCCGACCGAAATGTGCTGGTGGCCGCCACCGTAATAGAGATCGTCATGCTCCATGAACATGGTCGCCGGCAGCACGATGTCGGCCATTTGCGCCGTCTCGGTCATGAACTGCTCATGCACCGCCATGAACAGGTCTTCGCGGGCAAATCCCTTGCGCACCAGCGCCTGCTCCGGCGCCACCGTCACCGGATTGGTGTTCTGGATCAGCATCGCCTTGACCGGCGGGCCACCTTGAAGCGCTTCGGCGTCGCCGGTCAGGATGCGTCCGATCTTGGACTGATCGAGCACCCGCGTGGCGGGGTCGATCGCGTCATGGCCCTCGATGATGGATTCGTTGAACTTCCAGAGTGCGTAATTGTTGAAAAACGCACCGCCGCCTTCGTATTGCCAGGCCCCGGTCACGGCGGGAATGCACGACGCCGCATGCATCTGCGCCGCGCCATTGCGGCTGCGGGTGAAACCGTAGCCGAGCCGGAAGAAGGTACGTTTGGTCTGCCCGACCAGACGGGCGAAGGCCTCGATCTCCGTCACCGGCACGCCGCAAATCGCCGAGGCCCATTCCGGCGTGCGGGTCGCCAGATGCGTCTCAAGCTCGCCGGGACAATCGGTGTAGCGTTCCATATAGGCCCGGTCCGCGAAACCTTCGCGGAACAGCACGTGCATGACGCCGCAGGCAAACGCGCCGTCGGTGCCCGGCCGCAGCACAATCTTGATGTCGGCCTGCTTCATGGTGTCGTTGTTGTAGATATCGACCGCCGCGATCTTCGCGCCGCGTTCTTTCCGGGCGCGCATCGCATGCGTCATCACATTGACCTGGGTATTCACGGGATTGGTGCCCCAGATCACGACGAGGTCGGAGACGCCCATCTCACGTGGATCGACGCCGGCGATCTTGCCGGTGCCGATGGCAAATCCGACGCGCGCGACGTTGGCGCAGATGGTCGAATAGAAGCGCGAATATTTCTTCACATGCGCCAGGCGGTTGATGCCGTCGCGCATCACCAGCCCCATGGTGCCGGCATAGTAATAGGGCCAGACCGACTGCGCGCCGAACTCGCGCTCGGCCGCGTTGAAGCGATCGGCGATTTCGTCGAGCGCCTCGTCCCACGAAATCCGCGCGAACTGTCCCGATCCTTTCGGCCCGGTGCGGCGCAGCGGATGCATCAGCCGCTCGGGGTGATGGATGCGCTCGGCATAGCGCGCGACCTTGGCGCAGACCACGCCGGCGGTATAGGTCTGCAGTTTCGAACCACGCACCCGGCCGATGGTGGAACCGTCGATCACTTCGACATCGAGCGCACAGGCCGACGGGCAATCGTGCGGACAGGTGGAATGCCGGATATCGATTTTTGCCGGTTGGTTCATTTGCCGATACGTACCATCAAAAGCAGGGAGAGCCGAGCGCATTTATCCGGCAACGCATGTGCAAAAACAGCGGCTCTCTATCCCCTATGCGCCGAAATATGCCCCGCCATTGGCATGGATGGCCTGGCCGGTGATGTAGCGCGCGCCGGGACCGCACAGGAACCGCACCGCCGCCGCGACGTCTTCCGGCTTGCCGCGCGCGCCGGTGATGGTCTGATGGACCAGATGATGCGCGGGTTCCGGCCTGTCCTTCGGGCGCGGCGTGCCGATCAGGCCTGGAACGACGCAATTCACGGTGATGTCGTCAGAAGCCAGATCATAGGCCAGCGCCCGGGTGAAGCCGACAATGCCCGCCTTAGCCGTCACCACATGGGCGCGATCCTTCGACCCGGTATGCGCGCTCAGGCCGCCGATATTGATGACGGTTCCCGCGCCGCTTTTCTTTAACGCGGGAAGGCAGGCCTTCACGCAGTGAAACGCGCCGTCGAGTGTGACATCGAGGATTTCGCGCCACTCGGCGTAGCTCATGTCGGCAAAAGGCTTTTCGCGCCGCAGCGCCGCATTGTTGACGAGGATATCGAGGCGGCCGAAATGCTTGGACGGCCGCATCCGCCATTGCCTGCACCGCGGCGGCATCGGCCACGTCGCCGACATGCACCAGCGCCTTGCCGCCTTTGGCTTCGACCTCGCGCGCGACGGCGTCGGCCTCGGCACGGTTGCCGCGCGCATTGACCAGAACGGACGCGCCGCCCTCCGCCAGCGCCAGCGCGATGGCGCGGCCGATATTGCGCCCCGCGCCGGTGACGACGGCGACCTTGCCCTCGAGTTCGTTGTTGCCCGCCATGTCCATTCCTCAGTTCGTCATCGTCCGCGAAAGCGGACGATCCAGCAAACACCGACGCCCGCGCTTCATTCGATAGTTCTGTGATTACTGGATGCCCCGCTTTCGCGAGGCATGACGGCTATTGACGTAACGCGCTCAGATCGATCTGCCCTTGATACAATCCCGCCAGCAGCCTCAAGGTCGCATCGCTCTGCGCCTTGGTCCAGCCGCCGTGCTGGGCATTGAGCGCGAATTTTTCGATGACATCCTGCCGGGTCAGCGGCTCCTGCGCGCCGCCGCGCAAATGAGGCTGCCGCTCCTCGACCACGCTGCCGTCCTTCAGCGTCGCCCGGATATGGCCGGTATAATTGTTCGGATAAGGATTTTGCGGATCGATCACGTATTTCACCTTGGCCGCCAGCGCGAGCACGCGTGCGTCGCCGATCGCGGCTTCGGTGAAGGCACCGAGTCCGACTCCGCCATGCACGAAGCCTTCCGCCAACAGATAGGGCACCGCAAACTTGGCGGCATAGCCGTTGCGCGGGCGCTGTTTTGAGGCCAAGGGCTCCCACAGCCGGTGCACTGTTCCTTCCGCGACCTCGCAAATGATTTCGGCAATGTCTTCAGCCTTGACGCCGCGCGCGGCCAGCCGTCGCGCGCAATCGATGTAAGGCTGCGCCATCGTCCCGCAGGGATAGGGCTTGAACGCCAGCGTGTCCGTCACCCAGCGCGTACCGAAATCGCCAACCAGCGCGTCGTAGTCGCCGTGCATGGTATGGGCAAAGCCGTGGAACAGCCCGTGCACGCCCTCGAACACCGTGCGCGGGCCGACAAAGCCCTGCCGCGCCAATAGCGCCGCGCGAAGTCCCGATTGCGCCGCCCAGCCCGCATGAAGCCGCTTGGTCCAGGCTCCTTCCGCGAGATATTCGATGATGCCGCCGGCCATGCTGCCGGCAATGCCCAACGCGTCCACGATCTGCCTGGCGTTGAGGCCGAGCGCCGCGCCGACGCCGGCGGCAGCCCCCATCGCGCCGAAGATCGCGGTCGGGTGAAAACCGGCCCTGTGGACGGCCTTCGGCACCACGAGGCTCAGCCGGCACAGAACTTCGGTGCCAACGGCGATGCCGGTCAGCGCCATGCGCCCATCGGGATGGTGCCGCTCGCAGGCCGCCAGCACCGCCGGCACGATCACCGCGCCGGCATGCACCGGGCCGCCCTCAAAGGTGTCGTCGAAATCCTCGCCATGCGCCGCGGTTCCGTTGACGAAGGCCGCGCCCGATGCGGTCAGCGTGCGCTGTATGGCCGATCACCGTGCAGGGACCGTCGTCGTCCCAGCCCGAAAGCGCGGCTGCGACATAATCCTCGTTGCGCGCGGTGACGCAGAGGCCGACCACGTCGATCAGCAGATCCTCGCATTTGCGCACCGTCGCCGCCGGGAGCGGGCACGGCTCAGCGCGACGATTTTGTCGGCCAGCGTTTCAGCGACCGAGGTTTTCGGCAATTGCGACGTCATGATCGCCGTCGGCGCATCAGACGTGGAACAGTTTTGTGTAATGCGCCTTGATCTCGTCGCCCTGTTTCTCCACCGCGGCCGCGTCGTCCTTCATGGTCTTGATGTCCTTGAACGGCTTGCGCCCCGGCTTCTCCTGGGTCTGCGGATGCACCGAGCGCAGGCCGCCGACATCGATGATGAGCTGCTGGGCGTCGCGGCTGAAGCAGAACGACTGGAACAGTTTTGCCGCGTTCGGATTCGGCGAGGACTTGAAGATGCCGTTGGGACCGATGATCAGCGGCGATCCTTCGGTCGCATAGACCGGCTCGACCGGACGGCCCTTCTCCTTGAGCTGGAAAACATTGTACTCGTTGCCGTCGGCCATGACCGCGCGCTCGCCGAGATCGAGCTTCTTCGGCGGATCGGCCGACGACTGCACCTGCATGATGTTCTGTTTGGCGAGCTGTTCGAACCAGCTCCAGCCGAGATCGCGCTGCATCTGATAGGTCGCGGTCATGATGGTGCCGCTGTAGCCGGGATGCGCCTTGACGATCTTGCCCTTCCATTTGGGATCGAGCAGATCGGCGAAACTCTTCGGTGCCTCCTCCGCTTTCACCAGATTGGTGTTGTAGGCGATGATGCTGAGCCAGACGCGCCAGCTGGCGAACTGGCCGTCCACATCCCTGTGTTCGGCCGGGTAGCTCGCGACGTCTTCCGGCACATAGGGCGCCAGAATGCCGTCGCGCTTCCAGACGATGAAATGCGCGGCATCCGACGAATTGACCACGTCGACCGCGTGGATGTTGCTGGAATATTCCTGGCCGATGCGCTGGAACACCCGCTCGGCGCCGGTGCGCTCGACCCGCACCGCAATCCCCGGATATTTCGCCTCGAACGCCTTCGCCAGTTTCTCGGCGACCGGCAGATCGGTCGAGGTGTAATAGCTGACCTGGCCTTCCTTCTTCGCCGCCTCGATCAACGCCGGGGTGACCGGCTCCGGTGGCGGCGCCGAGGCCATGACGCGGGTCGAGAACGCCGCGCCCGCGAGCAATGCCCCGAACCCTTCAGCACGGTGCGGCGCGATATCCTGGGATGCTTCATCCTTGATTGTCCCCATGTTCGGGCGAGGCTTGGTACCCCGGAAGTTATCTTTTATTCCTAGAGCGCACAGCCAGTCTTTCGTCGACAGCGCCTTGCCGTTGCCGCTAGACTTGTAGGCCAGATTTGGCCAATCACCAGTACAGAACAAGACCAGAATTCGGGAGAAGGAAATGACGGCCCCAAGGTTTGCGCTTGCGTTAGCGGCAGCGCTTGTTGCAACGCCAAATCTTGCTGCGCCGGCTTTCGCGCAGGATTACCCCGCCAAAGCCGATCAGGATCATCGTTCCCTTCGGCGCCGGAGGGCCGGCCGACGTGGCGGCGCGCCTGATCGGCAACATCCTGCAGGAGAAGTTTCACCAGGCGGTCGTGGTCGAGAACCGCACCGGCGCCGGCGGCGTGATCGGCACGCAGGAGGTCGTCAAATCGCCGCCCGACGGCTACACGCTGCTGATGATGTCGAACACCCAGACCGCGAACGAATCGCTGATGTCGCCGGCGCAGCGCAAATACGAGTTGATGCGCGATCTCGCGCCGATCGCACCGGTCAATTCCTCCGACCTCGTCATCGTCGTGCACCCGCAAGTGCCGGCGAAGACGCTTGCCGAGTTCATCGCGCTCGCCAAATCGCAGCCGGGCAAGCTGAATTACGCGTCGTCCGGCCAGGGCACGCCCTATCACATGGCCGGCGAACTGTTCAAATCCATGGCCGGCATCGACGTCGTGCACGTGCCCTACCGCAACAGCGGCGAGGCGCGCAGCGGCGTGATCGGCGGACAGGTGCAGATGATGATCGACGCGGTCCCCGCGATGGCGCCCAACGTCAACGCGGGCCAGGTGCGCGCGCTCGCCACCACCGGCAAGACGCGATCGAGCGTGCTGCCCGACGTGCCGACCGCAGGCGAAGCCGGCGTGCCCGGCTACGAGGCGACCATCTGGCTCGGATTGATGGCGCCGACCGGGAACGCCGAAGCCGATCATCGACAAGCTGAACGCGGCCGTGAACGAGGTGGTCAAGCGGCCGGACATCGTCAAGCTCTGGAAGGAACAGGGCGCGGTTCCGATGTCGATGACCCCTGAGGAGTTCGACAAATATCTGCGCGGCGATATTGTGAAATGGGCCGAAGTCGTCAAGAAATTCCCCAAGCCGCAATAACATCAGGCCCAGGTCAAGGTCCGTTTTCTCGATGCCAAGTGTTCGCTTTCGCCTCAATGGCGTCGAGATGGATATCGACGCCGATCCCGATTCGTCGCTGCTGGCCATCCTGCGCGGGCAGCTCGGCATGACCGGTGCGCATTTCGGCTGCGGCGCCAATGAATGCGGCGCCTGCAACGTCATCGTCGGCGATCACGCGGTGGCGGCCTGCGACACGCCGCTGTGGTCGGTTAAGGACAAGGACGTCACGTCACCATCGAAGGGCTGGGAAGCGCGCAAAAGCCGCATCCGCTGCAGCGCGCCTTCATCGCCGAACAGGCGCTGCAGTGCGGCTATTGCGTCTCCGGCATCCTGATGAGCGCGGCGGCGCTATTGAAGCGAAACCCCAATCCTTCCGCCGCGGAAGTGAAAGCGGCGCTGGACCGCAACCTCTGCCGTTGCGGTTCGCATAACCGCATGGTGCGGGCGGTGCTGCGCGCGGCAGCCGAGATGGCAGCACCATGACAAATCCGGCGCCCTCCCCCGCACCGAGCCTGCCGGTCAGCCTCGCGGCCAATCCGGTGCTGTCGTCGTGGATCCGGTTCGCGCCGGAAGGACAGGTGATGGTCTCGCCGGGAAAGGTGGAGATCGGGCAAGGCATCGTGACGGCATTGGCCCAGATCGCCGCCGACGAACTCGATGTCGATATCGGCCGCGTGCAGATGGTCCGCGCCTCGACGGCCGGCAGCCCCAACGAGGGCGTCACCTCGGGCAGTCTTTCGGTGCAGCAGTCCGGCCGCGCCATCCGGCAGGCCTGCGCCGAAATCCGGCAGATCTTTCTGACCGCCGCGTCCGATCAGCTCGGCGTCGGGATCGACGCGCTCGACATCAGGGACGGCACCATCTCCGGTCCCGGCAATAGCAGGACCAGCTATTGGGAGCTCGCCGACAAGATCTCGCTGGATCGCAAGGCGACGCCGGGCGCTTTGCCCAAGTCGTCCACAAAGCGCGCGCTGGCTGGGCATTCGATTCAGCGGCTGGATATTCCCGACAAGGTTTTCGCGCATCCGCGTTTCATTCACGATTCTGCGCTACCGGGCATGCTGCATGGACGCGTGCTGCGATCGGAGATGGCCGCGGCGAAACTCACGGGCCTGAAGGAAGACGGCGCAGGCGCGGTGGCCGGCCTTGTTGCGATCGTGCGCGACGGCAATTTCGCGGGCGTCGTCAGCGAGACCGAAGACGGCGCCGAAGCCGCGCTGAAGGCCTTGCGCAAGGGCGCGACCTGGGCAGCCGGCGAAACGCTGCCCGATGAAATCGGGCTGGCTTCGTTCCTAAAAGCCCAGCCGGCTGAATCGACCGTCATCGACAAGAAAACGGCTTCCATGCCGGGCGAAAAGAAGCGAACAATCCGGCGGCAATATACCCGCCCCTATCTCGCGCACGCCTCGATCGCGCCGTCCTGCGCCATGGCGCAGTGGAGCGGCGACCGCGTCCACGTCTGGACCCACAGCCAGGGCGTCTATTTCCTCCGCGCCGATCTCGCGCTCGTTTTGAAACTGCCGGTCGAGAACATCACGGTCGAACACATGGAAGGCGCCGGCTGCTACGGCCATAACGCCGCCGACGATGTCGCGCTCGACGCCGTGCTGCTGGCAAAAGCCGCAGGCGGCCGGCCGGTCCGCGTGCAATGGTCGCGCCAAGACGAACTGTCGCATGGCCCGTTCGGCGCCGCGATGGCGATCGAGATCGAGGCCGATCTCGATGCGCAGGGCGAGATCGTCGGCTGGCGTCACAGCATCTGGGGCAACGGCCACACCGCGCGGCCCGGGCGCGCGGCGCAGCCTGCGCTTGCTCGCGGCGACCGAACTGCAAAACCCCTTCCCACGCTATATCGCCACCAATCCGCCGCAGGCCAATGGCGGCGGCGCCGACCGCAACTCGGTGCCGCTGTATGATTTCCCTTCGTGGCAAATCGAATGTCATCGCCTGCTGACCATGCCGATCCGCACCTCCGCGCTGCGGACGCTGGGCGCGCAGGGCAATGTGTTTGCGATCGAATCCTTTCTCGACGAGCTGGCCGCCGAGCGCGGCGAAGATCCGGTCGCCTTCCGGCTGCGGCATTTGAGGGATGAGCGGGCAAAAGACGTCATCCGCTCGGTGGCAAAACGCGCCAACTGGAAGCCGGACAAACAGACCGGCCGCGGCTACGGCCTCGGCTTTGCGCGCTACAAGAACGCCGGCGCCTATTGCGCCGTGATCGCCGAGGTCGAGGGCGCCGAGGATATCAGGGTCAGGCGGCTGACGATCGCGGTCGATGTCGGCGAGGCCATCAACCCCGACGGCGTGATCAACCAGATCGAAGGCGGCGCGATCCAGGCCACCAGCTGGGTGCTGAAGGAACGCGTGCGCTTCGATCGGCAACGCATCACCAGCAACTCCTGGACCGATTATCCCATCCTTCGCTTCAGCGAGGTGCCGGAGGTGGAGGTCGAGCTGATCCAGCGGCCCGACAGCGAGCCGCTCGGCGCCGGCGAAGCCGCGCACGGCCCGGTCACGGCGGCGATCGCGAATGCCGTTTACGATGCGCTGGAGTTGCGCGTCCGCAATCTCCCGATCACCCGCGACAGCCTGATCGCGGCCATGGAATTGAGCTCATGAGCAGCCTGAACATTCTCAGCGGCGGCGCGGCCCAGGGCCTGGTCGCGAGCCTTGCGCCGAAATTCAGGGAGATGACCGGGCTAGACATCACGGGAGAATTCGGCGCGGTCGGCGCCATGGCCGATAAATTGCGCCAGGGCACGCCCACCGACATCGTGATTTTGACGGCGGCAATCGTCGCCAAACTCGCGGAAGAAAATCTTGTCGTCCCCGCCTCGATCGCCGATGTCGGCCTGGTCGAGACGGCGCTTGCGGTCCGCGCCAATGACCCGCAGGTCGCGGTCAAAGATGCGGACACGTTGCGCACCGCGTTGCTCGCGGCCGATGCGATTTTTGTTCCCGATACCAAGGCCTCCACGGCGGGGATTCACGTCGCAAAAGTTCTGCAACGGCTCGGCATCGCCGACACGGTGGCTGGGCGGCTGAAAATCTATCCGAATGGCGCGACCGCGATGCGCCATCTGGCCGCGTCCGACGCGGTCAGGCCGATCGGCTGCACGCAATCGACCGAGATCATCAACACCCCGGGCGTGGTGCTGTCGGGTTCGCTGCCGCCGGGCTGCGAACTCGCGACCATGTATACGGCGGCGGTGACCGCCCGCGCCGCCCATTCAAAACAGGCCCAGAGCCTGATCGACTTGCTGACGGACGCGGGTCAGCGCGAGCTGCGCGCGAACGCGCAGGCTTTCTCAGCGCCCGGTGAGCGGGCCTCCCGCCGGCTCGACCCGACCGGGCGCCACCGTCGATGTCGTAGACGCGCCGGAAAAGCCCGCCTAAACTCCCCCAATACCGCCGACGCCGGCTCAACCGGCGCGGTCGAAATGCCCAGGCCTTACCGCCGGCAATCATGGGGAGGAAATCATGGACCATTTTTCGCGGATTCACCGCACCGTTGCACTGTTATCGGCTGCTGCCGCGGCCACGCTGGCCGTGGCGGCGCCGGCATCGGCGGAGGAGACTTTCAAACTCGGCATCGTGACCTTCCTGTCCGGCCCCGCCGCCGACAGTTTCGGCGTCCCGGCCCGCAACGGCGGCCAATTCGTCATCGACCAGCTGAACAAGGGCGCGGCGCCCGCCCCCTACAACAAGGTCGGGTTCGGCGGCATGAAGGTCGAGCCGGTCGTCATCGACGAGAATGGCGGCGCGACCAAGCAGGTCCAGGAGCTGCGCAACCTCTATGAGCGCGACAAGGTCGACGTCGTGCTCGGCTATATCGGCTCCGGCGACTGTCTCGCGGTGGCGCCGATCGCCGAGGAACTGAAGAAGATGCTGGTGCTGATGGATTGCGGCACGCCGCGCATCTTCGAGGAAAACAAATACAACTACGTGTTCCGCACCGCCGCCCACGCCACAATGGATAATGTCGGGCTCATCCGGTACATGAAGGCGAAGAACGTCAAGATGGACACGCTGTCGGCCATCAACCAGGACTACGCCTGGGGACAGGACAGCCGGGCCGACTTCGTCGCCGCCGCCGGACAACTCTATCCCAACGCCAAGCTGCAGACGGACCTGCTGCCGAAGTTCGGCGCAGGCCAGTACGGCACCGAAATCTCGGCGCTGGTCAGCGCCGGCTCCGACGTCGTCTATTCCAGCCTGTGGGGCGGCGACCTGCAGGCCTTCATCCTGCAGGCCGCTCCGCGCGGCCTGCCAAAGAAGAGCCAGCTGGTGTTCAGCGCCGCCGATCACGTGCTGCCGCCGCTCGGCGACAAGATGCCCGACGGCACCATCATCGGCGCGCGCGGCGCCTACGGCCTGATGTCGCAGAAATCGCCGGTCAACGACTGGTTCTTCAAGGGCTACGAAGCCGTCAATGGCGTCTATCCGGTCCAGGCCGCCTATCGCATCGCGCAGTCGATCCTCGGGCTGAAGGCTGCGGTCGAGAAGGCGATGGCCAAGAACGGCGGCAAGAAGCCTTCGACCGACGAACTGGTGGCGGCGATGACGGGACTGGAATGGCAATCGCCCGGCGGCCTCATCCAGATGAAGCTCGCCGACGGCCATCAGGCGATCCAGCCGATCGCCTTCAGCCGCACCAAATATAACCCGGACCTGAAACGGGTCGATCTGGTCGACATCCAGTACTTCCCCGCCGAATGCGTCAACCCGCCGCCGGGCGTAAAGGCGCTCGACTGGATCAAGGGCGGCATGCAGGGCGCCAAGTGCAATTGAACGACGCGCAATTGAACGACGCACAATTGAACGACGTGCAATTGAACAAGGCCCGGGTCTGAAGCAAGGTTGAAGGCGGCGCGAGAGCGATGCTCGCGCCGCTGTTCCTGCCCGCCCCGCGACCTGCAATCCGGCGCGGGCGCAAGCCGCGCTCCGAATTCCACCCTGCTCGCAACGATTGGCATGAAAACAGCGCCATGAACTTCTTTCTGACGATCGTTCTGGACGGGCTGATCCAGGCGTCCTGGCTTTTCATCGTTGCGTTGGGGCTGACGCTGGTGTTCGGCGTGCTGAAGATTCTCAACATCGCCCACGGCAGCTTCTACGCGCTCGGCGCCTATATCGCGGCGACCGCGGTGACCATGGTTGCCGCACATAATCTTCCGCCGAGCTTCGGTTTTGTTGCGATGCTGCTTTCCGTCGCCCTGATCGCCTCAGTGGTCGGTCTTCTGCTCGAGCGCGGCCTGTTGAAAATGTTCTACGGCCGCGACGAGGTGGTGCTGCTGCTGGTGACCTATGCGGTGTTCCTCATTCTCGAGGACGCCACCAAGCTGATCTGGGGGGTAAATCCGATCTACGCGACGCAGCCCTACGAGCTGTTCGGCAACGTCGAATTCGCCGGCCTCTATTACGTCGGCTACGACCTGGTGCTGATACCGATTTCCGCGGCAATCGGCTTTCTGGTCTGGTTCGGCCTCAATCGCACCGTCACCGGCAAGATCGTGCTGGCCGTGATCCACAACGAGGAAATGAGCGTCAGCATGGGGGTCAGGGTGAACCGGGTTTACGCCTTCGCCTTCGCCTTCGGCGTTCTGCTCGCAGGGCTGGCCGGCGCGCTGACGGCGCCCAAGATCTCGATGCAGCCGGGGCTCAGTTCGGACGTCATCATCCTGAGCTTCGCCATCGTGGTGATCGGCGGGCTGGGCAGCGTCGAGGGCGCGGCGATCGGCGCCATCCTGGTCGGGCTGGCGCGCGCGGCCTCGGTGCACCTGATGCCGCAGGCCGAGCTGTTCATGATCTATCTGATCATGGCCGCGGTGCTGATGTTCCGCCCCGAGGGCCTGTTCAAGCGCGAGACGGCAAGGCGAATCTGATGAAGCAAGGCCTGCACCACCCTCTCGTCATGATCCTGCTGGTGGCTTTGGCCGCCCTGGTCGGCCGCGCGCTTCCGACCTGGACGCTGTCGCTTGCCACCGTCGCCGCCTCCAATGCGCTGATTGCGCTCGGGATCGTGATCCTGGCGCGCACGGGCAATGTGTCGTTCGGCCAGGGCCTGTTCTATGCGGCGGGTGGCTATGGCGTAGCCCTGATCGCCAATGCCTGGGGGATCACCGACGCGGTGGCGCAAATGCTGATCGGCGCGGTCTGCGGCGGCCTGCTTGGCCTTGTGGTGGGTCCGTTGATTGCCCGCTATAGCGGCATCTTCTTCGGCATGCTGACGCTCGCGCTGTCGATGGTGCTGTATGGCGCGCTGATGAAGACGACCGCGCTTGGCGGCTCCGATGGCTTCAATGTCGGGCGGCCGAGCCTGTTCGGCATGGTCTTTGTCGATCCGCGCGAGGCGGATTTCATGCTGTATGCCGTCGCAGTAGTCACCACCGGGTTGGCCGGAATCGCGGCAACGATCCTGTTCCGCTCCGAACTGGGGCTCGCCAGTCTCGCAGTCCGTGAAAACAATCTGCGCGTCGAGTATCTTGGAATTTCCTCCAACCGGGTCATCACCATCAACTTTGTCATCGCCGCGGTTTTTGCCGGCGCCAGCGGCGCATTTGCGCTGATGGCGCAGCGCCATATCGATCCGCAATTCGCCTACTGGACCACGTCGGGCGAATTCGTCTTCGTGGCGGTGCTCGCGGGATATCAAAGCGTCGCCGCCGTGTTCGTCGCCTCGCTGGCGCTCGAACTGGTTCGTTCATTCTCTAACCTGTACCTTCCCAATACCTGGCAGCTCGTGCTCGGCGTTTTCCTGCTCGGCGTCATCCTGTTTCTGCCGCGCGGCATCGGCTCGCTCTGGGTCAGGGAGCGGCGCAAGAGGATCGAGTCCGCGGCGATACCTGTCGCGGTCCAAGAGGAGGCAGCGCAGTGACGTCGGTGCTTTCCGTGCGCGGGCTCGAAAAACGCTTCGGCGCGGTGGTCGCCGCCGACGCGCTGAGCCTCGATATCGCGGCCGGCCAGAAGGTCAGCCTGATCGGCGCCAACGGCGCGGGCAAGACCACCTTCGTCAACATGGTCACCGGGTATCTGAAGCCCGACTCCGGCTCGATCGCGCTCGACGGGATGGATATCGGAAGGCGCTCGCCGAGAAATGTTGCCCGGCTCGGAATCTCACGGTCGTTCCAGATTCCACAATTGTTCGTCGACCTGACGGCCGGCGAAAACCTGGCCGTCGCGCTCACCGGCGCGCGGGAGCATGGACTTTCATTTCACGCACCGGCGGCGGCGCATGGCGAAAAGGTTCTCGAATTGCTGGAACGGTTTGGTCTCGCGGATCTGGCCGACCGCCCGATCTCGGAGCTCGCCGGCGGCGTGCGCAAGCTGATCGACATTGCCATGGCGCTGGTACGCCGGCCGAAACTGCTGCTGCTGGACGAGCCGACGTCAGGCGTTTCGGCGGAGGAGAAATTCGCCACGATGGACCGCGTGATCCATGCCGTCGCGCCGGATGCCGCAACCATCGTGTTCGTCGAACACGACATGGAGATCGTCAGCCGCTATGCCGACCGGGTGGTGGCCTTCTATCAGGGCCGGATTCTCGCCGACGGCGACCCGCAAAACGTCCTGAAGGATCAGGAAGTGCGCCGCTACGTCACCGGGGGCACGCAATGAACGCCTTGCCGCCACTGCTCGAGATCGACCATCTGGTCGTCGAGATTCAATCGATGCCGGCGTTGCGCGGCTTTTCGATGCGCGTGGCGCAGGGCGCCATGGTGAGCCTTGTCGGCCGCAACGGCGCCGGCAAGACCACGCTGATGCGTTCGATCATGGGTCATCTCAGGCCCGCGCAAGGCGCCGTCCGGTTCGAAGGGGCGGACCTGTCGGCGCGCCCGCGCCATGCCCGCGCGGCGCTCGGCATCGGCTATATGCCGGAGGACCGCGGCCTGGTGCCTCAACTGACGGTGGAGGAAAACATCCTGCTGCCGCTATGGGTCGCAAGGCATCTCGACCGCAAGGCGCGGCTCGACTTCGTCTACGAGGTGATCGGCGAACTCGCCGAGATGCGCCATCGCAAGGCGCTGTTGTTGAGCGGCGGCCAGCAGAAACTGGTCGCGCTCGGCCGCGCGCTCGGCGTCGGCACAAAGTGTCTTTTGCTCGACGAACCGTTCGAGGGAATTGCGCCGGCGCTGTCCGAGCGGCTGTCGGAGGTGCTTGCCTCGCTGAAGGGAAAGCACCTCACTTTTCTGATGTCGCAATCGGACATGAATCACTCGCACGGGCTGATCGACGTCGAGTTTACGATCGAGCGCGGCGCCAACCTCACGGCCGGGTAGAACCAGCCGGCGTCAATTGGCCTTGACGGTGCGAATTTCCCTGGCCGGTTGCGCGACTTGCGCCGGATTAACCCCGAGCACCTGACCCGAGTTCGCAAACTCCGTCTGCGCCGCTTCGGATATCCAGCCGGACACGTCCGGCTTGATTATCGCCAGTCCGATCAGAAAGGCCACCAAAACGACGGGCAGGACGAGGACTCCGATGCCCCAGCTTCGATAGATGCTCTTGATGGTGGTTTCGCCTGGTCTGTCGAACGAGCCGTGCATGGATGCCTCCATTGTGCGGATGTGCACCAGCGTCACTAGCTCAATGCGCGCAAAGCCGATGTGAACTGCTTCACGTTTGCCGGGATTTAAAGATTTGTGAAACGTGCCCGGACCGGCGCTGCCTGCGCCCACCCCGCACTAGTCGTCTTCGTCGCCGCCTGCTTCGGCCAGTTCGCGAAGCATCTCGACATTCAGCACGACGATGGCGCCGTGCTCCAGCCGAACCCAGTTGCGCGCGGCCCAGGCCCGCAACTGCTTGTTGATGCTCTCGCGGGTCATGCCGACCATTTCGCTGATTTCCTGCTGGGTAATGGCGATGGTCCGGCCGCCCGGCGCTGTCTTGTGCTTCTCGGTCAGCCGAATGAGCGCGCTGGCGAGCCGGCCCGGCAGGTTCTGAAGGATGATCTGCTCGACCTGGTCGCTGGTCCAGCGCAGCCGCGCGCATAATAGCTCGATGAATTTCATCGCCAGCGCCGGCTGGCTTCGCACGAAGGGCAGGAATTCGCGGCGGTCGATGACAAAAATCTCGCAATTGGTATTGGCCGTGGCGTCGGCGGTCCGCGGCTGGTCGTCAAGCACGGCGATTTCCCCGAAAATCTCGCCGGGGCCGATCAGATTCAAGATCGCGCTGCGGCCATCGGCGGAGGAAACGCTGATCTTCACCGTGCCGCTGATCACCGCAACCAGGCTGTTGCCGGGATCGCCCTTGGAAAAGATCGAGGCTCCCCGCTTCAGCGTGGCGTGCTTGGCGTAACGGCAGAGCTGTTCGAATGCCTCAGGCTCGAGATCGGCGAAATAGGGATGCTTGCGCAGGACCGCAAGCTTGCTGCTCGCAAATGGCCGAGCTTCACCCGTCTTGTCCTGGGGCACGGCGGTTTGAACTCCGGAAGGGACTGGAAGGCGCCGTTCCTTCCGTAGTCAAGGCCGGCAACATTTTCAACCGGAAAGCACCTTTTCGCTGCGATTTGGCGGCCAAACAACGAAAAATAGTCCCCAGAGCCGGCGCGGACAGAATAGGCGGACTGCAATCACGTCTTATGCCGCTCGACCCTTCGTTCAAATTATCGCCCCGTCCCCTTCCGACGTTCTTCAGGACAGCGTCAATCTCCGTTTCGTCATCCGCCATAAACTGGACGAAGCGTCCCAAAGTCTCGTCGTAGGACGATTGGATAAGTGCTGACCGGGCGTCTCCAAAACTGATATTGTTCGCAAACAAGACTTCCCACTCGGGTTCGCGCCCGAACTTCGGTGCGAGATCCTTTGTTGCCAGGCTTTCAACCATCACCAGAAAGCCGTGTCGGGCGGCGCGGTATTCAGCTTGGGATTGTACGGCGTAAAACGGCGAGAGCCGCGACCAGGCGGCGCGGCTCTCGAGTTCGCTAGTCGAAGGGGCAGGACGGCTGCCCCTGCGAAGATCAGATCATTTCTTTAACGACGTATTCGGACAAAGCATGTGCAGCCCGATGTGGGCGTGGCCCTTATGCTTGAACGTCTTGACGTGCAGATCGTGAGTCGCATCGACGTTCTCGCCGACCTTGAGGTGCATCGGTTTCGGTTTCTTGGACCGGAGATTGGCCCTGATGACCTTGGTGAGCTTGTCGCGGATCTTCTTGGGAATATCGCCGGAATGCTTCTCCCACGTGGCGTGTCCCCTGGTCGATCCCTTTTCGTCCTGCCAGTGCTCGGTCTTGGGAACCAGATATTTCGTGTATTGCTGGCCGAATTTGTAAGGCCCGTGCTTCTTCTC
The DNA here is from genome assembly GCA_963825105.1 of uncultured Alphaproteobacteria bacterium. Taxonomy (GTDB): domain Bacteria; phylum Pseudomonadota; class Alphaproteobacteria; order Rhizobiales; family Xanthobacteraceae; genus Bradyrhizobium. Next base: position 115,646 of record CAWGSB010000009.1, on the reverse strand, counting down.
ATACTCCGCGAATTTCTTAGCGGTCTTGTTAATATTCTTCGGGCTGTACAATTCATTGATATGTTTTTCGAATTTTCCGCCGTAGGTAAATCCGCCCATCGTCTACTCCTCAAAATAAGCGGCGAGATTTGCCGCGCTTTTAATATGTCAGAGATTCGAGAACTTGGAGAGCGCTGCCTTAGCACGTTCTAGCTGTATAGTCATTTTCGACTGGTCAAAAAGTGCGATGGCCCGGGTGAGTTCGTTCTGTGCCTCGGTGGTCCTGCCGGAAGCGGCCAACAATTGAGCCAGCACCCCCCTGGCGGCGCCCAGCAGGGGGCGGGCCTCGAGCCTGGCAGCAATTTCAATCGCTCGGTGCGCAGATCCGATGGCTTCCGCCGCCGCAGGTGCCCCCTGCGACGTGAGGATGGTAGCCTCGGAAAGGACCGCCAGCGCCTCGATACCCCCGTATCCCTTCTGTTTGGCACTGGCCTGGCAGGCGCGAACGAGGGACAAGCCCGAGTTCGGTGTCTCCCGAGCTGGCTATAGGCCGAGCCGAGATACGCCGACACAACAACGCTACTGGTCACATGGCCGAGTTCTTCGGCTTCGGCCTTCGCCTGAAGCAGGATGTCGCGGCGCACGCGCGGCTTGGCCCTGCTGCGAATAGAGGTTTCCAAGCGCGCACATTACGAGGGGCAGAAACAGCCGGACTTCGCTTTCCCGCGAAAGACGAAGGGCCTGATCGAGACCGTCTTCCGCCTCCTCAAGATTGCCGCGCATCATCTGCACCAGACCGCGGCCGTAATCGGCAGCGATCATATCGTAAGGCCGCTCATTCTCTTCGGCGAGATCGCTCGCCAGTCCTCGAGCATCGTTCGGACTCGATCGAACTCGCCCAACCATGCATGAACGATGGCTCTCATCATATGACAGAGCACGAGCAGGCTCGATCCCGTCGTTCCCGGCGGCACGTTTTCCGGCGCGCTGGCAAGCACGCGCGCTGGCCTTTGCGAGCTACCGCTCCGCATCGCGGTACTTGCCTGCGAGGAAAATAGGACTGGCCAAGTCCATACTCGGCGAAGCCGAGCCAAGTCGTATTGTTCAGTCGGTTAGCCAGCGCGACCGCCTCTTCTCCCGCGGAGATCCCTTCATAAGGCGTTCCGTAGAAATTCAGCGCCGCCGCCCTGATCGCGATGGACGCAAGCCGCCGGTCCTCATCGCCGATTTTCTCGGAACGCGCCTCCCCGTCGCGACCAATGGCGAACCACTGCTCGATGTTTCCAAGCGAAACAAATGCAAGTCGAGCCTCGATGCGCAGATCGATCGCCCGCTGCTCGCGCGCGGTCGAGGCCGGCTGCTTGTCGACCGCGTCCATCGCAATCTGGAAATATCCCGTGGCATCCCGGAACGCCGATCTGGCGAATGCCTTTTTCGCCGCCAAATGGCCGTACCGGTCCGCCTTGCCCAGTCCTGCGCCTTGACCGCGTGATGGCAAAGCGCTTCGGCGACGTCTTCCTCGCGCCCGGTCGAGAGTTGGCTTCCAGCGCCGTCAAAATCCGGCGGTGCAGCTCCTCGCGCTGCGACCGGAGGATCGAATTCGTAGGCAACCTCGCGGATCAGATCGTGGGCAAAGACGTATTCCCGACGGGACCTGCCGTCGCACTCGACGAGAAAATCCAGAATCTCCAGCGACCACAGCCGGCTTTGCAATTGTGCGGCCGGCATGCCGGTCACGGCCGCCAGCAATGGCGGCGATATTCGCGGCCCGACGACGGAGGCGAGCTGAAGAAGGGCCTTGTCCTCTTTCGACAGACGATCGATTCGCGACGCAATCACTCCCTGTACGGTCGGAGGAATTTCCAGCGTGTCCCACGGACGCCTTGGCGGCAAACCGGCTCGCGTCGCCGTCGAGGACGCCGCGATTGATGAGCTGCCGCGCGACCTCCTCGATGAAGAGCGGAACCTGGCCGGTGTGGCGAAGGATATGGGCCTTGAGCGCATCGAGATCGGGCAGCCGTGCCGAGCAAATCGTCGAGCAGTGCATTGGCCGAGGAGGCATCGAGCGACCGCAGCCAGATCCGCGAACGTCGAGCCGCGCCAGCCAGTCCGGCGTATCTTCCGTCCGCCATGTCAGCAGGATCAGCAGCGGACGGCTCGCCGCGAGCGACATCAGGGCTTCGACGGCGGTCTCGCTTTGGCCGTCGATCCAGTGCAGATCCTCCAGCAGCAGGACGGTCGGCCGCGTCGAAACCACCCTGTCCGATCGTGTGGCGAACGGCGTCGGTGATCACCCGCCGCCGCAGCAGGGGTTCGAGATCGTTCCAGCGCGGGTCGTTGACGGGCTGGTCGAGAACCGCGTAAAGCGCGGCGGGCCAAAGATCGGCAATGCGGCGGCGCCGGGCCTTCCGGTAACTCGGGCCGATCTTCCGGCTCGATGTTGCCCGTCCGCAGCGCGCTCTGCAGCAGCTTCTTCACCAGCGCATAGGGAACGGCCTGCTCGAGCGGATTGCCTTCCGCTTCCAGGACCTGCCAGTCCTGCTGCCGCAGCGCAGCGACGAACTCATGGGCCATTCGGGATTTTCCGATGCCCGCCGTGCCCACCAGCGCGATGACTTGCCCGGACGAATCGATGTCGCGCGCCGCCCGCTCAAGCAGGGCAATCTCTTCGGCGCGTCCGACGAACGACGAAAGCCCCTTGGTCGAGCGGGCCCGCCAGCGGGTGAGCCCGCTGATTTCGACAAGCTCGTGGCAGGGAACCGGGGCAGAAAATCCTTCCAGCCGTCTCGGAGGCAGCGCGCTAAAGGTCACCAGCCCTGTCGAAAGGCTTTGGCAGGACTCCGACACCAGGATCTGTCCGGCCTGCGCCGCGCCTTCGAGCCGCTTGACCAGATGGACCGCCGGGCCGCCCGCTTCATAGATCGAAGAGAAGTCGGCTTCGATGACATGGGCGACGACATAGCCGGAATGAATGCCGACCCGGACCTGAAGCGCCGGATCGTTCCAGCAGCTTGACGCGGCGGACCAGTTCGACCGCGGCGTGACAGGCCATGACGGCATGATTGTCATCCGCGTGCGGCGCACCAAACAAGCGCGATCAGCCCGTCGCCGCCTTCCTTGCTGACGATTCCGCGGTTGCGGCGAACCGCGGTGCGCATGGCGATCAGGGCCGGCTCGAGCCGCGAAATCGCCGCCTCGGGATCCAGTTCCGAGATCAGGTCCGTCGAGCGCTGCAGGTCGGCGCAGAGGACGGTGAGGTACTTCCGCTCGCCGGCGATGCGGCCGCGGACTTCCGCGACCTGCGGCCTTGCAGTGTGTTCCGGAACCACCGCCCCGCAGGACGAGCAATATAGATCGCCTGCCTTCAGGGTCGAGAGACAGACCTGACAAGACACCCTCAGCTTCCTCCATCCACGCGCATCAGATTAGCGTAAGATCATGGCGGAACAAGCATTTGCACCATCGATGGGGCCGGCGATGATCCGGACGCGGAAACCGCCACACGCAGTTTTCGCGTCCGCAGCGATTGGACGATCATTCTCGGACAGGCCCGCGACAGGAGCTGACAGCGACCATGCTCCAGAGAGTGCGATCGCCGTGAACCTTTCCCCCGCGCATGACTGCGCAAGGCTCGGCCGTTGAACCCCGCGTGGCCCGCTACGCTGACCCGGCGCGCCTTTGATTTCCTTCCGGAGAACATCGATGATGAAGTCAACACTTTTGGGCGCAGCCGCGCTCCTGTAGAGCGCTGGCGGCGATGCCGGTCATGGCGCAGGAGGTTATCTCCAATCCCGGCTATTGCGCCCAATTCAATCCGAACGCCAACTGCCAGAATAAGAGACCGAACAATCCCTACACCGGCGATTATCAGCCCGGGAACGAGATGCGCGGTGCGTATGCCTGGAGCGCCGGTCCCTGTGCGCGGGGCGCCGAATTCTATCGTGGCCGCGACGGCCGCCGGCACTATTGCTATTGAAGGGACTTGCGCGAGCGGACCGTCCGCCCGGCGGCTATTCCTTGGCTATACCCATTTCCTTAATCACGCGCTCATACTTGGCGAGCTGATCGCGCGTCATAGTACCGAGCTCCTCGGCCGAAGTGCCGCGCACCGAAAAACCCAAATCCTCAAGCTTGCCGCGAACCTCCGGATCCGCCAGCGCCTTCAGCACTTCGGCATTCAGCCTGGCGATGATGTCCTTTGGCGTGCCGGCCGGCGCCATGATCGCAAACCAGGAATTGAAGAAGAACCCGGGCAGACCGGATTCCGAAACGGTGGGCACATCGGGGAATTGCGGCATTCGCTTCTCGGTGGTCACTCCGATCAGCCTGAGCTGACCGCCGCGCACCAGCGCCGCGACAGTCCCGAGGCCCTGGAAGCCGACGGGAATCTGGCCGGAGGCGACGTCGGTCGCTGCCTGCGTTGCGCCCTTGTAGGGCACATGGGTCAGCGAGATGCCGGCCGCGGAGGCAAACATCGCCATCGCGAGGTGCTGGGGGCTGCCCGGACCGCCCGAGCTGTAATCGATCTTGCCGGGTGCCGCCTTCGCGGCGGCGATCAGGTCGGCCGCGGTCTTGTAGCTGGTCTTGTTGCTGGCGATCAGTCCCCACTCCACCGTGGCGGCCAACGACACCGGCTCGAAATCCCTCAGGATGTCCCAGCGCATGTTGGACTGAAGATTGGGCACCATGGTCATGATGCTGTCGTTGAACCCGCCGATCGTGTAGCCGTCGGGCTCCGCCTTCGCGACCTGCTCGGCGCCGATCAGCCCGGAGGCGCCAGGCTGGTTTATGATGACGATCTGCTGGCCCATATTGTCGGCCATCTTCTGCGTCACGATCCGCGCCGCGACATCGACGGCGCTCGCCGCCGCGAGCGGCACGATCATCTTGATCGGCCGGTCGGGATAGGCCGCCTGCGCGAGCCCATTCGAACCGACGAGCAGCGCAAGCGCCGGAACCAGCGAATGAAGCAGGCGCATTGCGAATTTCCCCCTGGCGAACAGGACGGCGTTGCCGAATGGCCGGCCGCTGCCTTTTCGGGGATGATTGCCCACTCGCTCCCGGCTTGGCAATGCGCCCGGCGAGGAAAGCAGAAATAGGCTGGCTGCGCCGCCAATTCCACCCTGTCAGATCAACAGAAGGTGGCAGTCCCGAACGGCAACGCGACACGCCCGTTCGGAAGGGGAAGCCTGATCGCGCAAGATCGGCCTGGCGCCGCCGACGGCCTGCTCCGCGGGCGCTTACCGGGCTCGCGCGACGCCTTTTCGGGCCAGTTTCAGAAGCTGCGGCGCTTTGGAGGGTTCGAATTGGCCTTCAGCCGGTCCGGCCGCGTTTGAAGATCGCCCCACAGCAATACGGCCGCAAACGCCACAAATACGGCTACCACGGCTGCACTCACCACCATTGCATCAAACGGCATAAGACCCCCCTGCTGAATTTGGAGGCATTTATCCCGGGGCGGGAAATGGCAGTCTTTGATCTGGATCAAATCGCCTTGGGCAGGCGGGTTTTCCCCATGACGCTCAAGCGGCGGCCAAGGCCTCGGCGCGCGCCGGATCCAGCAGGCAGATGCTTCCCGGCAGGATTTCGATCACTCCGTCGCGTTCGAGCTTGGTGAAGGTGCGGCTGACCGTTTCGATGGTGAGGCCGAGATAGTCGGCGATGTCCTGACGGCTCATCGGCAAGGACACCGTTTTGGCCAGGCCATTGAGATGGGCCAGTCGATCGCGCCAGCCGATCAGAAAGGTCGCAACTTTCTCTTCCGCCGAACGGCGTCCGAGCAGCACCATATGGTCCTGCGCCTGGCTCAGTTCCCGAATCGCCAATTCGTTGATTCGACGCAAGAGATGCGGCTTGTCCTCGATAAATCGGGCGAAGGCGGCCCGGGAGAACCGGCAAATGGTGACCGGTCCGATCGCGTCGGCGGAGAAGCTGTGGCGCGCGGACGCGGTCATTCCCAGAAAATCGCCGGGCAAGGCAAATCCCACGATCTGCCGGCGACCGTCCGGCAACAGCTTGTAGAGGCGCATGACGCCATCGAGCAGGTTGTAAAATGACGTCGTCATCTCCTCCTGGGCGAACACCGTCTCGCAGGAGGCGACATGGACGTGGCGGCCCAGATGCTCGAGATCCCGCAATTCGGCCCTGTCGAGCGCCGCGCAGAGGCTGAATTGACGTACCGAGCAATCGATGCAGGGCTGCTGCCCGTTCGACTCGACCGCAACCAGGGAAATATTCATTCGCCACTCCAGGATGGGCCGGGCTGCCACCGCATCGTGCGCCGTGCCTGCCGATGGCTCGCATCTTAACCGATCGCCCAGAAGCCGGTTGATGCAGATCAAATGCGGCCTACGTCGCAGCCCTATCGTGCTTTTTTGGCCGCAATTCAAGAGACCGGTCCGCAATGCTGCTGCGATTTGCCCTGCGCCAAGCCCTTGTAACGCTGATGCTGATGACGCCGGCCCTGGCCGCCTCGCCTGCCGAACAGCGGGGAAAGACCTATGCGTTAAAGCATTGCGCGCGGTGCCACGCCATCGACCTGACGTCCCGGAGCCGGCTCAAGGCCGCGCCGCCATTCCGCACCCTGCACCTGCGCTACCCGGTCGAAAGCCTCGCCGAGGCTTTCGCGGAAGGAATCTATACCGGTCATCCGGGAATGCCGGAGTTCGAACTCAGTCCGGAGCAGATCCACGACCTGCTGGCTTTCCTGAAGACCCTCGAATAGAGCCGCCGCGGCTGCAGCTACAGCGCCTGCACGGTCCAGGCGATCATTTCCTTCGCGATTCGGCCGAATGCCTCGTTGAACGCAGCGACGGCCGCCGGCGGCTCGACCTTGTCGAATTTCTGGCTGTTCTCGAACAAGCGAGAGGCGATGACCTTGCCGTTCTTGTCGACAATTCGCGCCGACAATCCGACCTCCGCCACGGGCTCTGCATCCGTCGCGATCCGGAAACGTCTGACATCGACCAAGAGTTGGAAGTCGGCCTGTCCGACATCCGCTACCCGCAGTGGCGCGTGGGCTATATCGTAATTTTCAAAACTCTCGATCAGCCGGGCCTGCAGCAATTTCGGGATGCTGTCGGCCCAGATCGCGTCCGCAAAGCCGGGATAGTCCTTGGCCGGCGAGAACAGGAACCGCTGCGTCTCCAGCATCGCGACCGCCGTCGGCTCCGGGATCGCCAATTGTCCCTTGAAGGTTTTGCCCACCGGCCCGAGATTTTGCGGGGCACGCAGGTCGTAGGTGATCTTTTGCGCCGGCGTACCGCCGCCGGTCATCTTTTCGAGGCCGGCGATGATGCTGTCGAGTTTTCCGGTGTTGCGTGCCAGTCCGTCCGTAAAGGTCTGCAGATTGGCGATGGTTTTCTTGAGCGGCTCCGAATTTTCACTCAACACGGTATCGACCTTGCGCAGCGCATCGCGGGCGGCCTGTGTCATGCTCTGGCCCGCCCCGGGTTCGGCAATCAGCGTCGGCACCGGACCGGAATTCGCCGGCAGCGTACCGCCTTCCAGCGCGATCACGGGGACCCCGGTCAAGCCCTGGAATTCCAGACCGACCTTGGTGTCGGGCCGCACCGGCGTCGTCGAGGCGACCGAGATCGTCGCATTGACGCGGCGCGGGCTGTCCGGCGCCAGCGCGAGATCCGTCACCTCGCCGACGCGGATCCCATTGAACAGCACGCCGGCGCCGATCAGGAGCCCGGGCACCGAGCCATCGAACTGGACATGGTAGATCGTGCGCGGACCGAGCCCGCCGGTGTTATGGAGCCAGTAGACGAAGCCGAACACGGCGAAGATGGTCGCCAGCACGAAGGCGCCGACAACGACGAAGGGAGCGCGGGTTTCCATCTCTTTAGCTCGCTTTGGGTTGCAGCATCTGGGAGCGCTTGCCGTGGAAATAGGCCCGCACCCAGGGATGCTCGGATTGAAGCAGTTCGCGCATCGGTCCGATGGCGACGATCTTGCCGTCCGCCAGCGCCGCCACGCGATCGCAGACGGTGTTCAGGCTGGCGAGATCATGGGTGACCATGAACACCGTGAGCCCCAGCGTTTTTTGCAAGGTCTTGATCAGGGCATCGAAGTCGCCGGCTGCGATCGGGTCCAGGCCCGAGGTCGGCTCGTCGAGGAACACGATCGCGGGATCGAGCGCGAGCGCGCGGGCCAGCGCCACGCGCTTGGTCATGCCGCCCGACAATTCGGCGGGAAACTTGTCGCCGTCCTCCGGCAACAGCCCGACCATTTCGAGCTTGGCGGTGGCGATCTCGTCCATCAGCGCCTGCGACAGCACCAGATTTTCGCGCAAGCGGAAACTGGATATTCTGCCGCACCGTGAGCGATGAAAACAGCGCGCCCTGCTGGAACAGGATACCCCATTTGCCCGCGATGCTTTGGGTGGCGCGATCCTGGGCGCCGCCGATTGAGGCCCCCATGACCTCGATCTCTCCGCTTCGCCGCGGAATGAGCCCGATGATGGTTCGCATCAAAACCGTCTTGCCGCCGCCGGAAGCGCCGACCAGGCCGAGGATCTCGCCCCGGCGGACATCGAGCGACAGATGGTCGATCACCACCTGACGGCCGAAGCCGACAACAAGGTCGTGGACGCGTATCGCGAACTGAGGAGCCGTTTGCTGCATCGCTACATTCCGATCGATGCGAAAAACACCGCAAACAGCCCGTCGAGCACGATCACCAGAAAGATCGATTTCACCACCGAGGTCGTCGTCTGCTTGCCGAGCGACTCGGCGCTTCCCTTCACGCGCAAGCCCTCGCTGCAGGCGACGATGCCGATCGCCAGTGCCATGAACGGCGCCTTGATGATGCCGACCTTGAAGCTGGTCACGGACACAGCGTCATGCAGGCGCGCGATGTAGATCGCCGGGCCCATGTCGCCGTAGAACTGTGCCACCAGGCCGCCGCCATAGAGCGCGGCCATCGATCCGATGAAGCTCAGGATCGGCAGCGCGCAAACCAGCGCAAGAATGCGGGGCAGGATCAGGACTTCGACGGGATCAAGGCCCATGGTCGACAGCGCGTCGATTTCCTCGCGCATTTTCATCGAGCCGAGCTCGGCGGTGTAGGCGCTTCCCGAGCGGCCGGCGACCATGATCGCGACGATCAACACACCCAACTCGCGCAGCACCAGAATGCCGACCATGTCGACGACGTAGGAATCGGCGCCGAACTTGCGGAAATGGAAGAAGCCTTGCTGTGCGATGATGGCGCCGATCAGGAAGGTGATCATCGCCATGATCGGAATCGCCTGCCAGCCGACCCTGTACAACTGATAGACCAGCGATGTCACCCGCAGTGACCTCGGCCTGCGCAGCACGCCGACGAGGGCCAGAAAGAGCGAGCCCAGCATCTGCAGGAATACGCTGATGTCTTCCGTCGCACCGACCGCGGAGCGGCCGATGTCGTTCACCTTGACCACGACAGGATTTTGCACAGGCGGCGGCGCGGGATTGCGACGATTGACCTGGCGAACCTCCTCGATCAGCCCGGCATAGTTATCGGCAACGCCGACCACCTCCGCGCGACGACCGGCCGCCGTCGCGCGCCGGGACATTTTCTCGAGCAGCCAGGCCCCGAGCGTGTCGAGTTCGCGCACCTCGGCCATGTCCACTTTGACGGTTTTCGACCGGTCAAGCTGCTCTGTGACTCCGTCCGCGAGAGCTTCCAGGGTGGTTACGTTGGCCGCGGTCCAGGACCCGCCCGGACGCAGCTCAAGCACATCGCCTGATGGCGTGGCCGTTAACAGGGGTGGGGACGCCAAGATCTGTATTCCTTATCTAAGGGAATGCCGTTTTCCCGAGGTTCTCTACTAGGCCTTGGGCCGGCGTTCGGATTGACCTGCCTCAAGGCAGGCCCGGTCCGGCGCTGTTGACGCAAATCAATAGCGGTGGCCCCGGCTCGCCTAGAATTCGGTCCCAAGGAATTTCGGCCGGATTATGCAGCAAAGGCAATACCCATGTTCGACTCACGCGAGCTGAAAGATGAGCTGCAGGCACTCAAAGGCGACGTGTCGCGCCTGTTGAACACGACAAGCGAGGAAATCTTCGACACTTCCAGAAGTCGCGCTGAGGCGATCGCCGAGCAGATCAAGGCCGCGCTGAACGATCTCGGCGAGACGCTGAGCGAGCAGGAAGACAATCTCGAGAGCATCATATCCGAGCGGCCGATCACTTCGCTTGCTTCCGCCTTCGCGCTCGGCGTCGTAGTCGGCTTCATGCTAAGGAGGCACTAAGGTGAGCACGGAGAATGTCATCAAACACCTGCGCGTGCTCTGGCGCACCGACAGGATTATCGCCGACATCCGGCTGCGGCATTTGCTGGTCGGCCTCGGCTTGAGGGCGTTCGCGGCGCTGATCGCGGCGTTCGGCCTCCTGATGCTCGAGCTGTCGGCGTATTTCGCGCTGGTCCAGATCTGGAGCGCGATTCTGGCAGCGGCCATCCTCGGCGCCGTCAATTTCGTGATCGCCGCGATCCTGCTTGCGATCGCCGCGAGGCCGCCAAGCGGGCGTGAACTCGAGCTCGCCACCGAGATCCACGGCGCCTCGGTCGATGCGCTGCAGCTTGAGGCGCGGGCGCTGCAGTCGCAGGTGTCCGGGGCGTTCCACCATCCGCTGAACGGAATCCTGCCCTTGCTGATCGTGCCGCTGATCACGATCATCATCAAGAGCCTGAAGAAGCCGGCAGCAACACCGGCCGCTGCGGCGACAACACCCGCAGCGGAGCAGAAATAATCGCGGACCACCGCGCTGGCCGCAAGATCACCTACCAAGACCAACTGCGAGGAGCGATACCAAAAATGCAAAGCGTCAATCCCCGGCCGATCCTGAATACATCCCTTCCGGCGCAGTTCCGGCAGATCCGGATCGAGCTTGCCCGCGAGCCCGGTCACCCCGAAGGCGAAACCGGTTTTGCCTATGTCATCGTTGCGCCGCTCGATGCCAACGACCGGATTGACCCGAAGCTGTGGCAAGAGCATCGCGAGGCATGCCGGGTCACGCGATTGCGGCCGGACCAGGATGACCAGCATGGCCATCTCGTTCAACGCGACGAGGGCTGGGCGTTCAGCTACGCCGACACGCCGGACGAGGTCGGGTTTCACCTCGCGGACGAGCGTTTCGTGTTTGGCGAATATGTCTCGATCAACGAGGACGGCAAGATGCACACCTACCGCGTCGTATCGGTGACGCGCCTGTAGTGCAACCGGCGGCCACGGAATCCCGCAGCCGCGCGGATTCCGTGCGCCGCCGCAATTCGAAAGCGCAGAAATTCAAAGCTTAAGCTTCACGTCGCAGATGTCGCGCTCGACCGGATCCGACTTCACCTCGAAACCGAGATGCCGGCACATATCCAGCATGACGGTGTTCTCCTTCAGGACATCCCCCGAGATGGTCTTGAGCCCCTCGGACTTGGCGTATTCGATGATCAGCTGCATCAACGCCCAGCCCAGTCCCCTGCCCTTGAGATCGGACCTGAGCAGGATCGCGTATTCGCCGGTCTCGTAGATCGAATCGGAGTGAATTCGGACCACGCCGACCATCTGGTTGGTGGCTTCGTCGAATGCGACGAAGGCCATCGCGCGGGCATAGTCGAGCTGGGTCAGGCGGGCGATGAACTCGTGGGTGAATTGCTTCATCGGTGCGAAGAACCGAAGCCGCAGATCGTGGGGGGTGACATGCTTCAACATTTCGTGGATCAGCGGCTCGTCCTCGGGCCGGATTGGGCGCACGAAGACCCTCCAGCCGTCCCTGATCTCGAGATGCCGCTGCCATTGCGACGGGTATGGCCGCACCGCGAAGTTGGCGGGGCCCGCACCCTTGAATTTTCCCTCCACTTGTCCGACCGAGATGCGCGCATCGACCGCCAGCACGCCGCTCTCGTCCGCCAGCAGCGGATTGATGTCGAGCTCGCGGATTTCGGGGATATCCGCGGCCATCTGCGCCAGCTTGACCAGAACCGTCGCGACGGCGTCCTGTTTGGCCGCCGGCACGTCCCGGTAGGCGCGCAACAGCCGCGAGACGCGGGTGCGCTCGATAAGGTCGCGGGCCAGTTGCAGATCGAGCGGCGGAAGCGCCAGGGCCTTGTCGTTGATGACCTCGACCGCCGTGCCGCCGCGGCCGAACACGATGACGGTGCCAAAGGTCGGATCGTCGGCGAGGCCGAGTATCAGTTCACGCGCCTTCGGCCGCACCACCATCGCCTGCACGATGACGCCGGCGATCCGCGCTTCCGGGCGCAGTTTCTTCGCCCGTGCCAGGATATCGGCCGTCGCCGCGCGCACGGCGTCGGGGCTGGTGAGATTGAGCACGACGCCGCCGACATCGGATTTGTGAATGATGTCGCGCGACATGATCTTGAGCACCACCGTGGAGCCTTGCGCGAACAGTTCGGAAGCGTGAGCAACGGCCTGCTCGGCGTCGGCGGCCGCAAACGTCGGCACCATCGGGATCTCGTAGGCCTCAAGCAGCCGCTTGATCTCGACCGGATCAAGCCATTGGCGGCCGTCGGCGAGCGCCGCGGCAACGATTCCCCGGGCGGCATCGATATCCGGCGCGAACTCTCTGGGCATCGCCGGCGGAACCTGCGCCAGCTCCGCCACCACTTCGCGATGCTGCACCAGATACATGAAGCCCCGCACCGCATCGTCTTCGGTGGGATAGTTCGGGATTCCGGCGCCGCTCAGCATATCGATGATCTTCTGGTCCGCGCCGACCCAGACCGCCAGCACGGGCTTCGCCGCGCGATGGTGTTGCTGGCGATACTTGCTGACCAGCGCGGTCACGGTAGCGGCGATGTCGTCGGCCCGGGCGATCGCCGTCTGGACATTCATCACCAGGATCGCGTCGTTGCCGGGATCGGTCAGCAGCACCTCAAGCGCCGCCGCATAGCGCGCGGGGTCGGCGTCGCCGACGATATCGACGGGATTTGATCCGGACCAGGTCGGCGGCAAGACGGCGTCAAGCTTCTCGCGCGTCGCAGGCGCGATCGCCGCGGGGATTCCTCCCGAGTTCGACCAGCCGATCGACCGCGAGAACCCCGATGCCGCCGCCGTTCGTCAGCATCGCCAGCCGCTTTCCCGGAGGCGATCCGACACGCCCGAGCGTCTCGGCGCAGTCGAACAGTTCGCGAAGATCCGACACCCGCAGGATGCCGGCGCGGCGGAACGCGGCTTCATAGACCGCATCCGAACCGGCCAGCGCGCCGGTATGGGTCGCGGCCGCTTTCGCGCCCTGCGCCACGCGCCCGGATTTGACGACGACGACGGGCTTGATCCTTGCAGCGGCGCGCGCCGCGGACATGAACTTGCGGGCGTCCTTGATCGCTTCGACATAGAGCAGGATCGCCCGCGTCTTGCCGTCCAGCGCGAAATAATCGAGCAGATCGGCAATATCGACGTCGAGCTGGTCGCCGATCGAAACGATTCCGGAGAAGCCGACTCCGCGCTGCGCCGCCCAGTCCACCATGCCCGTCGCAATGGAGCCCGACTGGGAGATCAGCGCCAGATTTCCCGCGCACGGCATATGCGCCGAGAAACTGGCGTTGAGATTTGCGCCGGGCATGATGATGCCGAGACAATTGGGCCCGATCAGCCGCATTCCGTATTTGTGCGCGGCGCGTTCGGCGGCATCCGCCAGCGAGCCCGCACCATGGCCGAGCCCGGCGGTGATGATGAGAGCGCCCGTCGCGCCCCGCGCTCCCGCCTCATCGATGAGACCCGGGATCGCCGCGGCCGGCGCCGTGATCACCACGAGTTCGGGCACAAACGGCAATTTGCCGAGGCTGCCGACGGTGGCTACGCCGTCGATCTCGGGATAATGCGTGTTCACAATGCCGAATTCGCCCTTGAACTTGGCTTTTTGAATATTGCCGAGAATGGCCCGTCCGACGGAAGTCGGGCGCGGACTTGCCCCGATCAGCGCGACCGATCGGGGCGAAAGCAGATTTTTCAGATGATAGACTGACATCAGTTCAATTGCCCGGCTGGCGCCGGCCTGGAGTTAAATTTTAGCGCGGTTCCGTTCGCGACCATACGCCAAGGTATGACATATAACCCGGCACGGGCGACCGTCCTATGGCGGTTTTGCCGCGCCATCCCGCACGATTTCGTTCAGCCCGGAGCGACGCAGACATGGTCACGATAGATGCTCGCGTGCAGCCCCCGTTGATCCTCATCAAGACAACAACGGCTCCTTCTAATTCCTGGCCGCCGCCATGCGTTTGATGGAGGTCAAGGGCTCGCCGGCCCCCGGCGCTATGCATTATCCTGTCAATTATTCGGATTTCTTCCGGAGAAGCAGATGCGTGCGATGGTGTTGCCGGCTCCGGGGGCGGCTCTCCAGATGCAGGAGCGCACGGACCCCATCCCCGGCGAGGGAGAAATTCGCGTCACAGTGAGCGCATGCGGGGTTTGCCGAACCGACCTTCACGTCGTCGACGCGGAGCTTCCCGGCATCAAATATCCCATCGTTCCCGGGCCATGAAATCGTCGGCCGCGTCGACCTCGTCGGCCGCAACGTCACCACACACCGGATCGGCGAACGCGTCGGAATCCCCTGGCTCGGATACACCTGCGGCGTCTGCCGCTACTGCAGGGAGGGCATGGAAAATCTCTGCGACCGTCCGCTCTTCACCGGATACACGCGGGACGGCGGTTTCGCCACGCACACCATCGCCGACGCGCGCTATGCTTTTCCGCTCGGCGAAGACGGCGACGATGTTTCGATCGCGCCGCTTGTTGTGCGCCGGCCTGATCGGCTGGCGGTCGCTGGTGATGGCGGGCAGCGCGAAGCGGCTCGGCATTTATGGCTTCGGCGCGGCCGGGCACATCGTCGCCCAGATCGCGCGCTGGCAGGGCCGCTCGGTTTATGCCTTCACCCGATCCGACGACATCGCGGCGCAGGACTTTGCCCGCCGGCTCGGCGCGGTATGGGCCGGAGCCTCGGACCAGCTGCCTGAAGACCCCGCTCGACGCCGCCATCATCTACGCGCCCTGCCGGAGAGCTGGTGCCGGCGGCGCTGCGCGCGGTGCGCAAGGGCGGCAGGGTGGTGTGCGCGGGAATTCACATGAGCGATATCCCGAGCTTCCCTTACGATCTTCTCTGGGAAGAACGACAACTGGTGTCGGTTGCCAACCTCACGCGGCAGGACGGACTGGATTTCCTCAAAATTGCCCCGCAGGCCGGAATCCGGACCCAGACGACGGCATTCCCGCTTGCCGAGGCCAACGACGTGCTTACAAAGCTGCGGACGGGACAAATCCTGGGCGCCGCGGTCCTCAAACCCTAGGCTCAACGGCGAATGACAAATTCAACCGCAGCCGACTCCCGCATGCAGGAGAGCGTCTTCGCATTTCTGACCGATCCGGCGACGCATCCGCATGTTCATCGCATCGATACCCACGCGGCGTCGGTCTTTCTGGAAGGTAACCGCGCGCTGAAGATCAAGCGCGCCATCCGTTTTCCCTTTCTGGATTACTCGACGCTCGAGAAGCGGAAAGCCGCCTGCGACGAAGAGATCAAGATAAACCGCCACTTCGCGCCGCAAATCTACCATCGGGTCGTCCCGATCACGCAAAATAGCGACGGATCGCTTGAGATCGACGGCAAAGGCAAACCGGTCGAATATGCCGTCGAAATGACCCGCTTCGACGAGAGCCAGACCGTCGACCATCTGGCCGAGGCCGGTCCGCTCGATCCCGATCTGGTCGACGCCATTGCGGAAACGATCGCAGCCTCCCACGACATCGCGCCGCTTGCGCGCGCCGAACCCTGGATCGATTCGATTCCGGGAATCATCGAGGGCAATATTACGGCTTTCCGGGAAGCGGCCTGCTTCCCTGCCGTCGATATCGAGGATCTCAGGCAAGCGTCGTTGTCCGCATTTGCCAGGATCCGCGGGCTGCTGGAGCAGCGCGGCAGGCAGGGATATGTGCGGCGCTGCCACGGCGACCTGCATCTGGCGAACATCGTGCTGATCGATCGCAAGCCGGTTCTGTTCGATGCGATCGAGTTCGATCCCGATATCGCATCGGTCGACGTGCTCTACGACCTTGCTTTCGCGCTGATGGATTTGATCCGCTACGGCCGGCAGGCCGCCGCGAACGCCCTGCTCAACCGATATCTTGGGCTGACACCTGGCGAAAATCTCGATGCGCTCGCAGCCCTTCCCCTGTTCATGTCGCTGCGATCGGCGATCCGCGCCCATGTGCTGCTCGCCCGCCTCGGCCGGAATTCCCGCGACGGCGCCGACGTCATGCGGTCGGCCCGGGCCTATTTCGAGCTTGCCCGCCTGACGGTCGCACCGCCGGCGCCGGTGCTGGTCGCGGTCGGCGGGCTCTCCGGGACCGGAAAATCGGTCTTGGCGCGCGCCTTCGCACCTTCCGTCTTGCCGCAGCCGGGAGCTGTGGTGCTGCGCAGCGACGTCCTGCGCAAGCAGCTGTTCAAGGTCAAGGAAACCGAGCGGCTGCCCGAGAGCGCCTACCGGCCGGAGGTTGCCCAGCAGATCTACGAAATGCTGGTGCAACGCGCCGTTCGCGTCCTCGGCCAAGGCCACTCCGTCGTGGTCGACGCGGTGTTTGCCCGTGAAGCGGAACGAGCCGCGGTGCGCGATGCCGCGCGCAGGCTAAATGTCCGGTTTGTCGGGCTCTTTCTCGTGACCGACCTAGCGACCAGACTGAGCCGCGTCGGCCGCCGTGAGAGGGACGCATCCGACGCTACGCCCGATATTGCCGGACTTCAGGAGAACTATAATATCGGCGCGGTCGATTGGGCGGTCATCGATGCGTCCGGCACGCCGGAGCAAACCCTGAAACAATGCGAGAGCTTGATGGCTCATCGTGAGCCGGTGTAGGCCCGTCGGCGCGGAAACAGCAATGTCGCGATCTCCGAAATCAGCCAGCAAAGCCGCCGTCCGCGCCGGAGCGGCACCGGCGCGGCAGACCCCAACACCGCGGCTGAATGCAATGCTGGCCTGCGACACGGCCTTTCGAGTGGTCGCGCGCCGCTATCTCGGGAATTTGACCGCAAATCATGAAGCGACATGCAAAGGCGATCCCGAAGCCGTGCATCAAATGCGCGTCGCGCTTACGCATTTGCGCGCAGCCATATTGTTCTTCTCCCCGATGGTCGCCGACCCGCAGCGGACGCAAATAAGGGATGAACTGAAGTGGCTGAACGGCCATCTTGGCGCTGTGCGCGATCTGGACGTCGCGATCGAGCGGCTGCATGCAATCGACAGGAAGCAGCCGCAGCCAGCAGCCTATGATCGGCCCTGGAACGAGAAGCGGACGGTCAGCCACCGTCTTCTGGCGCGGGCGCTTCGGTCGGCCAGGTATCGGCGCCTGTTCAAAAGCACTTCCGACTGGATCGAGAACGGGCCCTGGTCCATCAGGAAAGGAAAACAGGCCGCGAAAGAGCGCGCTTCGCCGATCGCCGCATACGGCGCGGACAAACTGGCGCGGTGGCGGCAAAAGCTCCTGAAGAAGAGCCGCAAGCTCATGAAAATGGACGCGGAGAAACGGCATCGATTGCGTCTTTTGAACAAGAGACTGAACTGCTCAATCGAATTCTTCGAAGACCTGTTTGCAGACAGGAGATTTTCGAGACATCAGGCTGCGCTGAAGTATCTTCGCAAAGCGCAAAGATCTCTCGGGCAGTTGAACGATTATGAGAAGGGCCGAACTC
Organism: uncultured Alphaproteobacteria bacterium; assembly: GCA_963825105.1. Taxonomy (GTDB): domain Bacteria; phylum Pseudomonadota; class Alphaproteobacteria; order Rhizobiales; family Xanthobacteraceae; genus Bradyrhizobium. The sequence continues at coordinate 97,980 of CAWGSB010000009.1, read as the reverse complement.
TGGCGGCCGCCCTGCAACGGGACGGCGCCCACGCGCCCAAGCAGTTTCTCCACCCGAAGCGCGAAAAGCGCCTGTTGCGGACCGCGGCCGCGGCCTATCGGAAGCTGGCTGCGCTGAAGCAGTGAACGGGACGATGGACTACTGGCGGACGTAGTCGCCGGGCGCATCGGGCAGATCGTGACCATTGGCCGGCCCAACGCCCATTCGCGGCGGCTCGCCCGGCTCGCCGGATCGCGTGGTCAGCCACCTCGACCATTCCAGCCACCACGATCCTTCGGTCCGCGGCGCCGCCTTCAGCCATTCGTCAGGGCCGATATAGGGGGCATCCTCCGCCTTGGTCATGACCTGATAGAAGTGGCCGTCCTCGCCTGGCGGCGCGACGACGCCGGTATTGTGGCCGCCGCTGGTCAAAAGATAGGTAACGTCGGCATCCACCTGGTAGTGGATCTTGTAGGTGGATTTCCACGGCGCCACGTGGTCCCACCTCGTCCCCACCACGAACATCGGCGCGTGAATATCGGACAGAGCGATCGGCTTTCCTTCGACGAGATAGCGACCCTCGGCCAGATCGTTGTTGAGGAACAGCTTGCGCAGATATTCGGAATGCATCCGGTATGGCAGCCGCGTGGCGTCGGCATTCCAGGCCATCAGGTCGCTGGGCGGCGCCCGTTCCCCCATCAGGTAGTCGCGGGTAAGCCGCGACCAGATCAGGTCATTCGAGCGAAGCAACTGGAAAGCACCGGCCATTTGCGTGGTGTCGAGGACGCCGCGTTCCCACATCATGTCTTCGAGAAACGCGACCTGGCTTTCGTTGATGAACAAGGTCAGTTCGCCGGCCTCGGTGAAATCCGTCTGCGCCGCCAGCAGGGTGATCGTCTTGAACGGGCCGTCCCGCCCCATCGCCGCGGCGGCAATCGACAGCAACGTCCCGCCGAGGCAATAGCCGAGCGCATGGATTTTACGGCCGGGGACGATATTCCCGATGACGTCCACCGCGGCTTTCACGCCAAGCCTGCGATAGTCGTCGAAGGCGATGTCGCGATCGCCCGGCCCCGGATTGCGCCACGAGACCATGAATACGGTAAAGCCTTCGCCGGTCAGGTACTTGACCAGCGAATTGTACGGCGACAAGTCGAGGATGTAGTACTTCATGATCCAGGCCGGTACGATCAGGATCGGCTCCGGATGCACCTTGCCGGTGGTTGGATAGTACTGGATCAGCTCGATCAGCTCGTTCTTGAACACGACCTTGCCGCGCGACGTCGCGACGGTCTTGCCGACCGCGAATTGCTGATCCTCGGCCGGCTTGCCGGCCGACAGCAAGCGCATCAGGTCGTCGCACCAGTTCTCCCAGCCAAACACGAAATTCTCGCCGCCGCTCTGGAAAGCCTTCTGCAACACCTCGGGATTGCTGGCGGCAAAATTGGACGGTGCCAGCATATCGAGCACCTGCCGCACCGAAAATTCGACGACCGCCTCGTTCGCCGGCGCCACGCCGCGCACGCCTGTGGTGGCGTTGTGCCACCATTGTTCTCTCAAGAGAAACGCCTGGGCGAGCAGATTGAACGGCGGACTTTCCCACTCCGGTGCGGCAAAGCGCCGGTCCTGCGGCTGCGGCTTGATCAGGGACCAGGGTCCCTGATCGCGTGAGAAATAATGCAGCGCTGTTTCGAAGAACCTGGCCGCGTTGCGCATGCCGTCCCGGGCAATCTCCATTCGCCGCTGCGGCGCCCACACCAGGTGCCAAGCCCAGTCGATATAGGCCAGCGACAGCGCGACCGGCGATATGCCGCTGGTCAGCCGCGCCAGCATTGCATGAAACGCGCGGTCGGCCTGATATGCCTCCGGCCGGGTTTCGGACGCGGTCTCGGCGCGAGACTCGCCCGCGACGACGACGCCGCGGCCCTGGCCATAGCCCGGGGCATGCGCGGGACAGGGCAACCTCGGTGCTTCCGCCTTTGGCAGGGTCGACGGCATGGAATCGATCTCTCTCATGTTACGCCGGATAAACGGACTGCAAATCCATGACAGCCGGAAGACGGATCAGTTCGGCCGGTTGCTGAGCAGGTTCGAGGCGGTTTCGATCATCCGTGCGCCATGCTTGAAAAGCCGCTCGCTGTCGCGGCGGATGAAGTCGATCTGATGCTGGCCGCATTCCTCGAACATGGTCTTCAGGTCCTTGACCGAATGCGATCCGGCCATTTTCGAGACGAATTCGGAGCACAGGTGCGTTTCGGTCCGCGCCCGATCGAGCAGTTCGTTGCCCGCGAACACGATCTCTTCAAGGATCGCCTTTTGGGCGCCGAACATGAAATCCAGGGCGTTTTTGCTCGCCTTGGTCATTTTCGATGTGGCTTCGGCCGCCGATTGTTCAAAAATCTCCGCACGGGATTCGGAAAGCTCCATCATGATAACCTCCGCTTTTACGTCCTTTTTACTTGATACGCCCCTCGCCCGGGCGCCACATTGAGCTGCATCAAGCGGGCCAGCGATCCGTCCCGCCCTTGACCTGCGTCAAATCGGATCGGCCCGGCTGGCATAGCCTGCCGAATATCGGTTTTAAGCTCGAACCCGCGGAGATTTCCCATGCGCGCCCACCAGATCATGACCCGGCCGGTCATTACCGTCACACCGGAGACCACGATCGTCGATGCCGCAAATACCATGCTGCAGAAGCACGTCAGCGGGCTTCCGGTGGTCGATGCAACAGGCAAGCTCGTCGGCATCGTCTCGGAAGGCGATTTCATTCGCCGCAGCGAAATCGGCACCCAGCGCAAGCGCGGCCGGTTCCTGAGATTCATTCTCGGCCCGGGCAAGGAAGCGACCGATTTCGTTCACGAGCACGGCCGCAAGATCGGCGAAATCATGACGCCGCAACCGCTCACGATCACCGAAGATACGCCGCTGGAACAGATCGCCGATCTGATGGAAAAGAACGGTGTCAAGCGCCTGCCGGTGATGCGCGCAGACAAGATCGTCGGCATCGTGTCGCGCTCCAATCTGCTGCAGGCGGTCGCGAGCCTGGCCCGCGAGATCCCCGATCCGACCGCCGACGACGACCACATCCGTAACCGCGTCATCGATGCGATCGAGAAGAACGACTGGTGCCCGTTTGGTCTCAGCGTCATCGTGCGCGACGGCATCGTCCATCTGAGCGGGGTCATCACCGAGGAGCGTTCGCGGAAAGCCGCGGTCGTCGCTGCGGAGAACGTCTCCGGCGTGGTCAAGGTTCACGACCATTTGTGCTGGGTCGACACCATGTCCGGGATGTACCTGAACTCCCCGGAGGACGACGAACTGGCAAAGGCGAGCTGACCGGCGAGAGCCGTCAGGTCACCGGGCGCGTTTGGCTCGGAACCGGTTTCTCCAAGTACCGATCTTCTCGCGAGATCATGATCCGATTAGATCGGATCATGATCGCGTCTGTTCGTTTGGGCATGATCTCCGGGCAAACGCTTCGCGTTTGTCCCGAGGGAAAACCGGTTTCCACTTTGCGCTAACGCGGCCCTTCGGATCCGGATCACGCTCTAAACACGCTCGATGATGATCGCCGGCGCCATTCCGCCGGCGGCGCACATGGTGACCAGGCCACGTTTGAGGTTACGCCGCTCCAACTCGTCGAGAATGGTGCCGATCAGGATTGCGCCGGTCGCGCCGATCGGATGACCGAGCGCAATCGATCCGCCGTTGACATTGACCTTGTCGCGGTCGAGATCGAGATCCCTGATAAATTTCTCGGCCACCACCGCAAAGGCCTCGTTGATCTCGAACAGGTCGATATCATCCAGCGTGAGACCGGCCTTGGCCAGCACCTTGTGCGCGGCCGGGACCGGCGCGTTCAGCATCAAGGTGGGCGAATCGCCCATATTCGCCATCGCAACCACGCGCGCGCGCGGCTTCAGGCCATGCGACCTGGCATAGTTCGGCGAGGCCAGCAGAAGCGCGGCCGAACCGTCGACGACGCCCGACGAATTGCCGGCGTGGTGGATGAAATTGATGTCGAGATCGGGATATTTTTGCAGGATCAGGTTGCGATAGGTGGTGCCCTTGTCGTCGAGCGGATAGTCCGCCACCGCCGTAAAGGCGGGCTTCAGAGCAGCGAGGCCCTCCGAGCGTGGTCTGCGGCCGCGGATATTCCTCGCGGTCGAGCGCCAGGCTACCGTCCTCGCGATGAACGGGAATGAGGCTCTTGGCGAAATGGCCATTCTTGATGGCGTTGGCCGCCCTCTTTTGGCTCTCCAGCCCCAACGCGTCGACGTCCTGCCGCGTGATGCCTTCGAGCGTCGCGACGGCGTCGGCGCAGACCCCCTGATGCGATTGCGGATGGATGGCGCGCAGGTGAAGGTTGCCATTGTCCATCATGAACGGCCCTTCGCCGCGACGGCCTTCCATCGACATCATCTCGGTGCCTCCGGCGATCACGAGATCCTCGGATCCCGACATGATCGAGGCGGCCGCCATGTTGACGCTGGTGATGCCGGAGCCGCAGAAACGATCGAGGGTGACGCCGCTGGCGCGGACATCGTAGCCGGCATCGAGCGCCGACATCCGGCCGAGATCGCCGCTCTGCGAGCCGCGCTGCGAACTGCAGCCCCAGATGATGTCGTCGACATCGGATGTATCGATGCCGGTGCGATCGGCCAGCGCCCGCAGCACCGTCGCGCCCAGCCGCTGCGGATGAATCCCCGACAACGCGCCCTTGCCGGCCTTGCCAATGCCCCGCGGCGTTCTGCATGCATCGATGATCAGCGCGTCAACCATGGTGTTTCCTTTGAGGATTTTGTTGCCGGCATTTGCAGCCGATTGGGCTTTAAAGTCAATTCGGCCGGCGGATGATTTCGCTTACGATCTCACGGGTGCCGCCATAAATGGGACGCGCACATGGGTTCTCATCTTATACCGCGTCAAGCCAGCGCGATATCCAGCCAGCCAAGCGAGTTCACCGTTACACGGTCGCCCGCATCGACGATGACCGTCGTGGTCTCGGCCTCGACGATCGCGGGGCCCGTGAAGGAGTGGCCCGGCTGGAGAGCGTCGAGCGAATAAACCGGAATCTCGCGCCACTGGCCAAAGAAGGCCTGCCGCGTCGTGCGCGGCGAGCACGGCGCGAGCGACGATGCAGGCCTCAGGTCCCCTCCACGTTGCGATACCTCGCCGACCGCCGCGACACGCGCGTTCACAAAAACGACTTCCTGATTGCGCGACGCGTAAGTGTAAAGCTCTTCGTGGCGGCGGTGAAAGCGATCCTCGATCTGGTCCACCAGCGAGGCCGCATTCCAGTCGAGGTTGTCGAGGACGACGTCGATTTCGAAAATCTGCTCGCCGTAGCGCATTTCGGCCGATCGTTCTGTCGTCATGGGTCCGCCGAACCAGGTGCGAAGCCGGCCGGCCGCCTGTTGCTCCAGTCGAGCAAACAGCTCGCGCACCTGGTCCGCCGAAATGCGAGAGCCCGCGCCATAGTGTGTTCGGCTCACTTCGTAGCGCAAGTCGCTGGTCAGCATGCCCCATGCCGACAAAACCGACGCGGCCGTCGGCACGATGATGCGCTTGATATCCAGTTCGCGCGCGACCTCGGCGGCATGCAGGCCGGCGGCGCCGCCGAAACTCAAGAGCGCAAACCGCCGGGGATCGACCCCACGGCGCAGCGTCATCAGTCTGATGCCATCCGCCATCTTCAGGTTGATCATCCGGTAAATGCCGGCGGCGGCTTCCAGCCGCGTCAGCCCCAGGGATGCGGCAACCCGATCGACCGCTGCTTCCGCGGCCGCCCGGTCGAGCGGGCGCTTTCCTCCCATGAAGGCGTCGGCGTCGAGGTAGCCGAGAACGACATTGGCGTCGGTAACGGTCGCGGCTGTGCCGCCGTTGCCATAGCAGGCCGGTCCCGGCACCGAACCGGCGCTCTCCGGGCCCACGCGCAGCGTGCCGCCGGCATCGACGCTGGCAATGGACCCTCCCCCCGCCGCGATGCTGGCGATGTCGAGGCTGCGCAATGCGATGCGTTGTCCGGCGAGCATTCCGTCGGCGGAAAGCGACGCGCGGCCCTCCGAAATAAGCGAGATGTCGGTGCTGGTGCCGCCCATGTCGAACGGCACGAGATCGGGGATACCAAGGAGATCGGCGCAGCGTCGCGCGCCTGAAATGCCGCCGGCGGGTCCCGACAGCACCGTGCCCGCGGCAAGCCGCGCGGCCTCCTCGACCGGCGCCATGCCGCCATGCGACAGGACGATGAACAGACTGCCCTTGAATCCCGCTTCCTTGAGGCGCTGCTCGAGATTGGCCAGATAATGCCGCACCAGCGGCCCGACATAGGCGTTCACGATCGACGTCGAGACGCGCTCATATTCCTTGATCTGCGGCAGCACATCGCTCGAGCGGGAAACGCTGACGCCTGGCAGTTCGCGCACCAGCCGTTCGACGGCGGCGATTTCGTGCACCGGGTTGAGGTAGGAATGCAGGAAGCAAACAGCGACCGAGGTGGCGCCGGAGCGGCGGATGGCGGCGATGGCGTCGCCGAGCGACCCTTCGTCGAGCGGTATCGCGATGTCACCGTTGGCCTTGAGCCGCTCCTTCACGCCAAACCGCAGCTCGCGCGGCACCAGCGGCTCCGGCGGCGGCGACCGCAAATCGTAGCGGTCGCCCTTGAGACCCTCGCGCATTTCGATCACATCGCGATGGCCCTCCGTCGTGAGCAGCGCGACCTTGGCGCCCTTTCGCTCCAGCAAGGCGTTGGTCGCGACCGTCGTGCCGTGAACGACCCGGTCCGCTTGCCCAAGCATTTCCGCGCGCGTCAGCTTCAATCTTCGCGAAAGCTCTTCCAGCCCCGCCATGACGCCGATCGACTGATCCGCAGGCGTCGATGGCGATTTCGCGAAAATGGTTTTTCCGTCCTCATCGATGGCGACGAGATCCGTATAGGTCCCGCCAACGTCAATTCCGATCGTGAACATCGTCAGGAGCCCTGCCCAGCCTGCGCACTACTGGCCGTCAGGCCCTGTTCGCGGTCACGCTGACGGGCCTGCGCCGATCGCTCGGCGGGCGGTCCCCAGCCGCCGCCGCCGGAGGAACGTATTTCGAGGCAATCTCCGGGGCGGAGCTCGATGCCGACTTCCTTGGTGCGCAACACGCGCGGCGGGCGGCCCGCAGATATCAGCCGGTAATCGTGGGGAACGCCGTCTTCGCCGCCCAGCATCCCGCACGGCCCGTAGCGCACGCCGTCGCCCGCGGTGTTGGCACGCGCAGGCTTTGCCGTTTCCAGCACCAGATCGAGGGCGACGCCGAGGCCGCCACGAAACTTTCCATCGCCGCCGGAGCCTGCGCGAAACTCATGGTGGCGGAAGTACAGGGGAAACCGTACCTCCGCGACTTCGATACTGCCGAACTTGATGCCGCCGACCGTGTGCCATTCGCCGATCGACGACCAGCCGTCGCCGCCTGACGAGGCGCCGCCGCCGGGGCGGGCCTGAAACATGTGCCAGATGAAATTCCGTCCCGAGCGCGGATCTTCTCCCTGGATCGCGATCCGGAAGCGGCGGCTCCAGCCCGCCATGGCGCGGTCCGGGCACGAGGCCGACATCGCCTTGATGATGGCCTCGACGATTTCATTGGATGGGTGGCTGGTGCACAGCGTCACCGGGCGGCCCGGATCGGCCCAGACGATGGTGCCCTGTTTCGCGACGACCTTGAGCGGACGCAGCGCGCCCGCGTTCTTTGGAATATCGGCGTCGATCAGATAGGCAAAGGCCATCACCACCGCCGCCTGCATATTGGCATGCGAGGAATTGACAAAACTTGTCGACTGGGGATCGGAGTCCGACAGGTCGATCTCGACATCGCTGCCCGACTTCGTGACCTTTGCCGCGATCCGGATGTCGTTGCGGCCATGACCGTCGTCATCGAGGAACGCCTCGCCGTAGAACACGCCGTCTTTCCAGGTCGAAACCACGGCGCGCGTTTGCTGCTCGGCGGCGTCAAGGATGGTCTCGACCGCCGCCTCGACAACAGGCGCGCCGAATTCCGCGAACAGACGCGAAAGCCGGCGCTCTCCGAGATGCGCCGCCCCGACCATCGCCGCCAGATCGCCGCGAAACTCTCTGGGATTGCGGATGTTAAGGGCCAACAGGTCGAGCAAATCGTCGCGCAGCCGCCCCGCCTCGTACAGCTTGATCGGCGGGACGCGTATCCCCTCCTGATAGATCTCGGTCGCGCTCGGGTTATAGCCGCCATGCGTGGCGCCGCCGATGTCGCTCTGGTGCGCCCGGACGATGGTCCAGAGCAAACGCCGCTCGCCGTCGAAAATCGGCACGAACGCCGTCAGGTCAGGCAGATGGCTGCCGCCGTGATAGGGATCGTTGAGCAGAATGACGTCGCCCGGCCGGACATCCCTGAACCGCTCCTCGACGGCGAGCGTCGCCCAGGGCAGCGCGCCGACGTGAACCGGGATGTGATCGGCCTGCGCGATCAGGCGTCCGCGCGTGTCGCAAATCGCCAGCGAAAAATCGCGGCTGGAATTGAGGATCTGCGAATAGGAGGTGCGAAGCATGGCCTCGCCCATTTCCTTCACGATCGAGCTCAGCCGGTGCTGGACGACGGACCGCGTGATGGGATCGATCTTGGGGGACATGCGCTCCTGCGGGCAAAAAGTTCGCGTTGATGAAGTGGCGTTCGTCAGACCGAGGCTGATACCTCCGCCAGCGCGTCCGACGCCGCGGTGACGATCGTATCGATATCGGCATCTAGCATCGGCGTCGATAATGCCATCAAACCGTAGCCCGCGGCCAGCACGCCCCGATTGAGCAGCCCCCGATTGAAGACGAGCTGACGCTGCGCTTCCTGTTCGGTCAGATAGGCCGATCGATAGTCGCGGATCGGACGATCGGCAAAATGGATTTTCAGGAGCGAACCAAGCCCGACGGTGCCGCCCGGCACGCCGTGGCGGCGGAACGCGTCGTCGATGCCGCCGCGCACCGCCTCTCCGATCGCGTCGAGCCGCGCGAATGCCGCCTCGTCGAGCAATTCCATCGCCGCAAGGCCCGCGCGCATCGTCACCGGATTGGCGGAAAACGTCCCGCCATGCGGCAGCGCCGGCTTGCCGGACCTCGGATCGAACACCGCCATGAATGCTCTTTTGCCGCCGACGGCGCCCACCGGGAAGCCGCCGCCCATGATCTTCCCCAGCGTTGTCAGGTCGGGATCGATATTCCACAACCCCTGCGCCCCGCGAAAGCCCAGTCGAAACGTGATCACCTCGTCAAAGATCAACAGTGCTCCGACCTCGCGGGTGACCTGGCGCAGCGCTTCGAGATAGGCCTGATCCGCCGGCGCAAGGCCTGCGCGGTTCGGCATCGGATCGACCAGCACGCAAGCAAGCTCGGGGCCATGCTCCCGGATCAGGCTGACAGCGGCCTCGGCATCGTTGAAGGGAATGGTGACGACATCGGCCAGCACATTGTCCGGGGTGCCCCTGGCATAGGCGACCGACACCGGGGCGTTGCGGCCCCATGCTTCCGGCGTCGGGTCGAGGCTGACCTCGGCATAGTCATAGGACCCATGATAGGCACCCTCGCATTTGGCGATTTTCGGCCGGCCCGTAAAGGCGCGCGCGGCTTTCAGGGCCATCATCACCGCTTCGGTGCCCGAATTGGTAAACCGCACCTGCTCCACCGACGGCAACCGCGACACGAGCAGTTCGGCGAGATCGATCTCGGACTCGGTCGGCAGGCCGAAGGCCGATCCGAGCGCGAGCTGCCGCGTCGCCGCTGCCACCAGCAAAGGATGCGCGTGGCCGTGGATCAGCGAGGTAAAATTATTGATGCAGTCGATAAATTCGTTGCCATCGACATCCCAGACACGGCACCCCTCGCCGCGCGCCGCATAGATCGGATAGGGCTTCATGAAGACGGTGGTGCGGGTGTTGCCGCCGGGCAAGCTCGACAGGGCGCGTTCGTACAGGCTGTTGGGAGCGCGACGTCGGATCTGGATACATTCCTGCTTCACCAAACAAGGGTGCTGAGTTCGATCCTTATAGCGTTCAATATCCTATCAGGAATACCCCGGGCTTTTGCACCGATCGCGCCCGGCCGTCAGCATCCGCAGCGGCTTTTTGCCACCCTCGGGGCACTTTTTACCGCCCCCTCACAGCAGCTTCCCGTCCGGCCCGAAAAACGGATGCGGCCCGTCGAAATCGCCGATCGGGACCTGGTGGGTAACGACGCCGCCGAACCCCTCCCCGGGGGACCAGCTGTGCAGATGAAAGGCCGGCGGCTCGACCTTGAACGAGGGCTCGCGCAACTCGGCCAGGTCGAGATCGACGGCGTGATTGGGCGCCGGGCAGATCGTGGTCGGGGTGCCCGCAAACATCGTCAGCGTCGCGCGATGCACGTGACCGGCGGCGATCAGCTGCACGCGCGGATGGCGTCTGATGATTGGTGCGAGTTCGCCGGCGTTGCGGAGATTCTGGCGGTCCATGTGCCAGATGCCGGCCTTGAACGGCGGATGGTGCAGGAACACCAGCGCCGGCTTGTCCGGCGAAGCGACGAGCGCGGCGTCCAGCCATTGCAAGGTCGGCGCATCGAGTTCGCCATGCGGTTTGCCGGGAACGCTGGAATCCAAGAGCAGCAGATCGAGCCCTCCGATTTCAACCCGCTGATTGAGCGGGCCGGATGAAAAGGCATAACTTTGCGGAAACGCGGCGCGCATCAGTTCGCGCGAGTCGTGATTGCCGGGAATGCCGGCAAAGGGCAGTTTTAACGGCGCCAGCAGACGCTGGAGATACTGGTATTCCCCCGCCGTCGGCGTATCCGCAAGGTCGCCCGAGATCACCACGAAGTCGGGCCTTGGTTTGAATTCGTTCAGGGCCGCCACGCAGCGCTCGAGCGCGGCTGCGGTGTCGATGCGTCCGTAGGCGAGCGAGCCCGGCGGCTTGATGTGCAGATCGGAGATCTGCGCGATGTGGACTGGTTTTGGTGGCATTGAGTTTCTTCAGTGCTCCGGTGGCAGCAGACGGATCGCGTCCGGCGCGATCAAAAGTCCCACCCGTTCGCCGGGCTGGGCCTTGATGGTGTTCGGCGCATCGACGCTGAGAGATTTGCCGGACGCGCCGCTGACGATCATGCGTTGCCGGTCGCCGATAAAACTGACGCTGTCGATGATTCCGGAAAGCGGCGCGGCCCCCGCATCGACGACGCCAATGGTTTCGGGGCGGATCATCGCGACCGCGGCCGGCAAGCTTGCGTCGCCGCCGATCGGCTGTCTCCCGCCCGGCAGCACGAGATGGCCGTTCTCGACCGGCGATTCGATGATATTCGCCGCGCCGATGAATTCGGCCACGAAGCGGTTCTTCGGCTTGAAATAGATCTCGCGCGGGGTGCCGATCTGGGCGATCGCGCCCTTTTGCATGACGACGACGCGGTCGCCGAGCTCCATCGCCTCGGACTGGTCGTGCGTTACATAAATTGTTGTGATCCCCAGCGCGCGCAGCAAGCGGTTGAGTTCGCCGCGCAGCCGGTCGCGCAGCGCGGCGTCGAGCGCGGTCAGGGGCTCGTCGAGCAAGCAGGATGCCCGGACGGATCGCCACCGCGCGCGCCAGCGCGACCCGCTGGCGCTGCCCGCCGGAAAGCTGGTCGATGCGGCGGTTTTCCAGCCCCGAGATATTGGTCAGCGCCACCAGTTCAGCGACGCGCGCGGCGCGCTCCTTGCTTCCCATGCCGCGGATCTTCAGGCCGTAGCCGATATTGTCGGCGACGCTCATATTGGGGAACAGCGCGTAGGACTGAAACACCATGCCGACATTGCGCTTCTCGATCGGCACCGAGGTCATGTCCTTGCCGTCGAACAGCACCCGCCCGCCGGGGTCGGGCAGTTCGAGCCCTGCGATGATGCGCAGCATGGTGGTCTTGCCGCAGCCGGAGGGGCCAAGCAGCACCAGCGTCTCGCCGCGTGCGATGTCGAGGGTTGCGGGTTCCAGCGCGCGGGTGCCGTCGGCGAACGTCTTGCCGCAGGTTTCGATGCGCACCGAGGCGCCGTGTCCTGCGGCCACGTTCATCTTGCCTGCTCCTTGTCGGCGAACATCTGCATCGCGACCAGGAGCGGGATGATCATGATGAAGAAAATCAGCGTATAGGCCGAAGCCACCTCCAGCCGCATCGAGGCGTAGCTGTCGGCAAGCCCAATGGGGAGCGTTTTCGTCAGCGGCGTATGCAGCATCCAGGTCAGGTTGAACTCGCCGAGCGACAGCGTCACCACCATCAGGCTGCCCGCCAGAATGCCCGGCACCGCATTGGGAACGATCACGTCGCGGAAGCGCCGCCAGGGCGACGCCCCAAGCGAAGCCGCGCCTTCGTCGAGCGTCCTGATGTCGACGGTTGCGAACACCGCCATCACCGATCGCACCATGAACGGCATGGTGAAGACGACGTGGCCGGTGAGGATGAACAGCCAGGAGCGGCGAAATTCGCCGAAACCCTGATAGGTCAGCAGCAGCGCCAGCGCGATGGCAAGCCCGGGTATCGCCAGCGGCAGCGTGATGATTTCCTCCACGACCCGCGACAGCCGCCCTCCCCGCACATGCAGCGCGTAGGCGGCGGGCACGCCGGCCACAAGCGTAACGGCCAGGGTCGCAAAGGCGATCACGAACGACAAAAGGATGGTGCCGGCATAGAGGTCCCAGACCTGAAACACCCATTGCAGGGTTACGCCCGAGGATATCCCGCGAAAGTAATTCGCGGTGACGCCTGCGGTGATCGACAGGATCGCGGGCACGACCAGGAACGCGGCGACCAGCAGCGTGAACAGGAGTTGGCCGGTGAAGATCAGACGGTCGCGCATGGTCTCATCCGGCCGCCGCGACCGCGCTACCGCTGAACGAGCGGGCCAGCGCCAGGATGGCCCAGGCGATGATGCCGAGCCCGACCGACAGCGCGGCGGAAGTCGCGAAATTCGCGGCCAGCGTGAACTCGGTATAGATCAGCATCGGCAGCACATCGATATTCGTCGCCAACGTGAACGCCGTGCCGAACGCGCCCATCGCGGTCGCAAAGGCAATGGCGCCGGAGGCCACAAAGGCCGGCCCCAGCGCCGGCAGCACGACGTCGCGCTGCACCGCCCAGGGGCTGGCGCCGAGCGAGCGCGCCGCTTCTTCCAGCCCGACGTCGAGTTTTTGCACCGCCGCCATGATGGTGAGAATGACGCGCGGAATCGAGAAATAGAGATAGCCGAGGAAGAGCCCGTAGATCGAATAGGCGAACACCAGCTTCTCGCCGGACAGGCGGCTGGTGATGTCTCCGATCAGGCCCTGGCGGCCGGCGAGCAGGATGATCAGGAAGCCGACCACCACGCCGGGAAACGCCAGCGGAAAGGTCAGCATCGCGATCAGCACGGCGCGGCCGGGGAAGCGATGGCGCTGCAGGAACATCCCCGCAACGGTGGCAATCACCAGTGTGGCGATCGTGGTCGCGGTCGCCAGCAAGACCGTGTTGATCAGGGTGGCGCGGTAGCGCGGCTCGGTCAGGATCGCGAGATATCCGGCCAACCCTTGCGGTCCCGCAGCGCCCGTCACCACCAGCCGCGCCATCGGCAGCAGAAAGAACGCCGCCGTCACCACGGCAAGCGGCAAGAGACACAGCCAGACGAAGGTTTTGTGCGGCATGAAGGAGATGGCGCCTCTAGCAAGAGGACGCCATACTGCATCAGCGGACCTCGGCGAGATAGCGGTCGACAAAGCCTTTTTGCATGTTTTCCATCTGGCCCCAATCGACGCTCCTGGCGCGGGCATAGTCGCTGTCCGGCAGGAACTTCTTCTTCACCGCCTCCGGCAATGGAATCGGGCGCGCCGGGCGCAAGTAAGCGTTGGTCCAGATCGCCTGTCCCTTGTCGGACAACAGATAGTCCAGCACCTTCTTCGCCTTGTCCTTGTCGGGCGCGTTCTTCACGAGGCCGATGACATAGGGGTAAACCACCGATCCTTCGCAGGGGATCACGAACTCGAAATTGCCCTTCTCCGAATATTTCGCGCGATAGGCGTTGAAATCATAATCCAGCAGGATCGGCATCTCGCCGGACACCACGCGGGCATAGGAGGTCTGCTTGGGCACGATCGGGTCGTTCTTGCGCAAATCCTTGAAGAAGGCGATCGCGGGATCGAAATTCGAATCCGAGCCGCCGAGCGCCAGATTGATCGCGACCGCGCCGACATAGCCGACCGCGGCCGAGGTCGGATCGAGATAGCCGACCATGCCCTTGTAGTCCGGCTTCAGCAGATCCTTCCAGCAGGCCGGCACCGGCTTGCCGCCGAGCGCGTCCTTGTTGACGAACAGGCCGAGCGTGCCGGAATGGATCGTGGTCCAGTAACCGTCCGCATCCTTCAATCCCGCGGGCACCTGGTCCCAGTTGGCGGGCTTGTAGGGCTCCAGCGCGCCTTCCGCCTTCGCCTTCATGCCGAAGGTGACGCCGAAATAGCCGATGTCGCCGACCGGATTGTTTTTCTCGGCCAGAATTTGCGCCAGCGCCTGACCCGAATTCTTGTTGTCGTGGGGAATGTCGTAGTTGAGATCGGCCTTGATGGCCTTGAGCATCGAGGCCCAGTCCGCCCATTCCGGCGGGCAGTTGTAGCAGATGACGTCAGCCGCTTTGGCGGATTGCAGCGGCGCCAGAAACGCCAGCGCCAGCAAGGCAAGAACAAAACGGACGGTCTTCATGAAACTGGCTCCGATTTAAGGGAAGCATTCGCTGGGTTAAGGACAACAACGCTAACGGGGCACCAAGTATAGGCCGCATATGAAGGATTTGCGACGAACAGTCTTTTGCTGTGCAGCAAAGCGGGGGAGAGCGCGATGTCGCTGACCCGAAAATAGCGCGCCGACCGCAGCGCATCGGCGATGGCAGAGTTGCAATGTTCCTCGCGGCACTACCTTGCGGCGCAGCTGATATTGCCAGTATCCTGAGCCGCTACCGGTCAAGCCCAACCTTACGCGAAATCGCCCGTTGCAACGGAGACACTCCATGGCCCCGCCCGTCAATTCCCCCGCGATCAAAGTCGTAAAATCGGTCCGCGAACAGGTGAGCCCGGAGGAATGGCAGACCCGCGTCGATCTCGCCGCCTGCTACCGCCTCACCGCGATGTACGGCATGACCGAGATGATCGCCAACCACATCTCATGCCGCGTTCCCGGTTCGCACGACCACTTCCTGATCAACCCCTACGGAATGCTCTACGAAGAAATCGATGCGTCCTGCCTGATCAAGATCGACGTCGACGGCAACGTCCTGTTCAACGCCTCGGACTACGGCGTCAACGCCGCCGGCTTCGTCATTCACAGCGCCATCCACATGGCGCGGCACGATGTCGACTGCGTGGCGCACACCCACACCCCGGCCGGCATGGCGGTCTCGGCGATGGAATGCGGGCTGTTGCCGCTGGCGCAGACCTCGATGCGGTTTCTCCACATCGCTTATCACGACTTCGAAGGCATCGCCGACGATGTCGGCGAGCGCGAGCGGCTGGTCAGGGACCTCGGCGATCACGAGGCGATGGTGCTGCGCAACCACGGACTGCTGGTGGTCGGGCGGACAATTCCGGCGACGTTCAACCTGCTCTATCGCATGGAGCGCGCCTGCGAGGTGCAGGTGATGGCGTTGTCCTGCAATACCAAGCTGGTCTACCCGCCCCAGGATATTCTGGAAAAGACCTTCGACAAGGTGAAGCCGCGGCCAAATCTGCCCAACCGCAACGGCGAACTGGCCTGGCCGGCGCTGCTGCGGAAACTCGACCGCGCCGATCCGTCGTATCGGAATTAGGGCCTGCATGCTGCGGGCCATACGCAGCGCGCTAGTCCGCAAGGCTGAACGCTAGTGCGATAGCTCCGACCAGTATGAGGCTGACGGCCCAGGACGTTTCCAGGTTGAACCAGCTTCGCGATACGAATTTGAGACCAAGATAGTGGTAAACCAGCCACGCTGAACATCCGCCGGCAGCGATCATCGCGGTGGCATGGACGGCGGAGACCAGCACGCCCATACCCAGATTGGCATTCATGAGGGCCCCCGCTGCCTCGTGGCCTTCGTCAGGGCTGGCTTCCCGACAGAGCCCGAGATAGATCGGCACGAGCATCAGTCCCGCGCCATGAGCGATTGCCACGGCGAACGACCAAAGCCCTAATTGCGTCGGTCGTATCCGCGCCAATGCCCGTGGATGGCGCCGGTCGACAAGCCGGAATATCCCGAACCCGATGACAAGGAGGCTGGCGCCGATCTGTATCTGGCGCTGCCATTCGACGATGGCGACCAACAGCGCGAACGGAAGTATCACAAGGAGCATCGCGAGCAGGTGGCCGGCCGTTAGCGCTACAAGCGCAGCCACCAAGGCACGCGAACTCCTTTCCATCAATCCAGCCGAAACGGCGAGCGGCCACCCCATTGCCGGATTTACTCCGTGATAGAGGCCGCTCGCGACGACAGCCAGCCAGAGCCAGGCAGGCGTCCAATCCGCTCCGCTCAAATTCAAACCGACGGATAGCAGAACGAATCCGTCGAACAGTCACCACCGTCGAGCCGAATCTGGTGGGCCCGGTATCCGTCGGGGAAGTTGACCCAGTAGTCCTTTGCCAGTGCGAGGCCACCGCTCGGATTTGCGTTGGCCATCACCTCGGCACCCGGTATTCCCTGCGGATAGAATTGGTTGTCCCACGTCGAGTAGAGCGAGTTGGTCCAGTACACTCGTTTGCCATCGCGGCTGATCTCTACCATCTGCGGACCGCCTGCATAGGCCTTGCCGTTCGGGTGAGGCGTACGGCGAACAATGCCGCCGATGTGGACCGATCCGGCAAGCTTCGGCTTTTTCGGATCGGCGACATCGTATTGACGCATCTCGCCGGTGCCCCAGCAGGAGACGTAGAGAAACTTGTCATCCATGGACAGGTCGATGTCGCTTACCAGCGGCGGCACTGCGCCAAACCCCTGCAGAAGCGGCGGCAGCTTATCCTTCGGCGCGGGCTCGGGTGGGATCGTTGCCGTCTTCTCGATATGAAACTTGCCACCCTCGCGCCACCAGGTCCAGATCGACCCTTCGAGGTTCGTGGTGTCGACCACGACGCCCAGGAAGCCGTACTCGCGAACGGGATCGTGAGCGGGACGCACTTCGAGCGCCATTTGGTGGTTGGCGCCGAGATCGATCGTCTGGACGTTTCGTCGAGCGCGGAGATCCCAGAAGTGGATCCGATGGCCATACTTGTTCGAGAGGAGATCCTCCGGCACGATCCCGTTCTCGAACTGCGGTGGCAAGGCCCACTCACTTGTAACCATGTAATCGCGTGGCAGGTTCCACCAGAAGTCATAGTGCAGATTCTGAGGACCACGATCGATCTCCCAGCGTCCGAGAACATCGAATGTCTCGCAGTCCATGATGAAGATGCCGGGCGGCCCATCGGTACCATCCTTGCCACCGCCACCGAGAGTGCTGACGTAAATGCCTTCCGGCCCGCAGTGGACCGTATGCGGCCGCGAGTAACCGGTCTTCTTAAAGATCTCCTCCGGCTCGATGATTTTGTGAATTTTTGCCTGGGTTGGATCGGGTTTTGTGTCCACGATATAAATGCGAGAGGACCGGATACCGGGGATTATGAGGTAGCGCCGCTCGACGAAAGCGTGCCCCATGAGCGGCGACAAAGCCGCCGAGCAAGCGTTCCAGCCGAAATGGTGAAACTCGTCACCCTTGTTCGGCATCATCACGGTGTGAACGACCTGACTGAACGTGGATGAGCCAGGTTTTACATCGATCACCGCGAGCGCGTCGGGTTTTGAGAAGTCCGGACTAAGCAGCAAGGTGTAGGCAAAGCTCTCTTGCGGAGCCTCCATTGCAAGCTTCGGCGATGCGTAAAACGTCGGGTCTGGCCTTATCGTCATCGTACTGCCTCCCTGTTTGCGTGGACGTGCACCAACATGGCTCAGCAGCATGCAGCAGCAAGAAATAACCCGGCTCGTTGAGTTTCTCTTGCGAGTGCAGCCGGCTGGGTTCGCTTGTCGTCACAATACACCACCAATACAGGTCGGAGGAAAGAACGATGAGGGCCCCGACCCGCTGACCAAAGAGGGCTGAGGGCGCACGCCGCTCCGCGCTAAGGCCGCGCCGCAGTGTTCGTGCCTTGTTTCTTCATCAATATTTTTTGATCATGCCGCTCGTTATCGAGCGGCATGCACGCCACTGTTCATCAACCGTAGACGGCAAAATGCCGCAATTGGCACGGCCCTATTCACGACGGGCAGCACGTCGGCTTGGCGCCGACGGCGGAAGCCGTCGAAGTATCAAAAATTACCTCGGCACGTGTGAGCCGTGCTATTCTGCGTTCGGAGAAACTCGCGGCGGCGTCATTCAACGCGGCACCACCGGGGTTGCTGCGATCTTGAGTCGTGCCCTCTTCGACGCACCTGCATGCGCGCGGGCGGCCTTGACCTGGGTCAAGGCTTGCCCCAACCTTCCCTGCGACTGTGCCCTTCAATCATCAAGAGGCAAAGAGCTGGGAGAACGGAAATGATACCGAAATATGCGCTCGCGTTGCTGCTTGCGGTTGCGGCCTTTGCGCCTGTCGATAATGCGGCGGCGCAGGACCCGCTCGGCGGCGCTATCCTCGGCGGCGCGGCTGGAGCTATCGTCGGCGGCGCGGTCGGCGGCGGCCGCGGTGCGGCGGTTGGCGCAATCGTCGGAGCAACCACTGGGGCCGCGATTGCAGCCCAGGGGCAGCCGCGGCGGGGCGGTTACTACTATTACCGCGACGGCTGCTACGTTCAGCGGCCCGAT
This sequence comes from uncultured Alphaproteobacteria bacterium, assembly GCA_963825105.1. Classification (GTDB taxonomy): domain Bacteria; phylum Pseudomonadota; class Alphaproteobacteria; order Rhizobiales; family Xanthobacteraceae; genus Bradyrhizobium. The sequence continues at coordinate 79,196 of CAWGSB010000009.1, read as the reverse complement.
GGCGCATGGGTAGCCGTCTCGCCGCGTTATTGTGGTCCGTACTGACCGCAGGCTTTGGTCGCGCCCGCGCGCGACCAACATCACTGACGCGTCGGCAGCACACTACGAAATGGATGCGCAACTCTTGATCGCGCATCCCCGGGCATTTTCCAATGGCTTGAGGCTCAGACAGGACCGTGCGAGCCATAAAACTCCACGCAATGCGCAGCCCTCACCGCGGCACCACCGCGGTGGCCTCGATCTCGACCCTTGCCGCCTTTTCGACGAGGCGCACGACCTGCACCAGCGCCATGGCGGGATAATGCGCGCCGAAGATATCCCGATAGACCTGCCCGAGCGTCTTCAGGTTCGCCAGATATTCGTCCATGTCGACGACGTACCAGGTGAGCCGCACGAGATGTTCGGGCCGCGCGCCGCCCTCGGCCAGAATGGCTGAAATATTGCCCAGGATTTGACGGACCTGCGCGACGAAACCTTCCGGCAAATGGCCCTGATGATCCCAGCCGATCACGCCGCCGGTGACCACCAGGCGGCCGTCGGCGGCCATGCCGTTGGCATATCCCTTCGGCATCGGCCAGCCGCTCGGCTGCAAGATTTGCGGACCCGCAGGCGAAGCCTCGCTCTTCGCCACCGGCAGCACCGCAAGCGTGGGCCCTTTTGACGCGCTCACTAACCATTCTCCATTATCTTGGATGCGTTCATTCCGCGGCCATGCCTGCCGAGGCCGCGCCGGCCTGCGCCATCTGCCGCAGGGCAAACCGCTTCAGCTTGCCGGTCTCCGTCTTCGGCAATTGCGCGACGAATTCGATCGCGCGCGGATATTTGTAGGGCGCGATCTCGCGTTTGACATGTTCCTGCAAGGCGGTTGCCAGCGCGGCATCGGCGGTGACGCCGGAGGCAGGAACCACATAGGCCTTGACTATCATGCCGCGCGCCTCGTCGGGGGCGCCGACGACGCCGCATTCGGCGACTGCCGGATGCGTCAGCAATGCGGCCTCGATCTCGGGGCCCGCGATGTTGTAGCCGGCAGAGATAATCATGTCATCCGATCGGGCCACGAAGCAGAAGCGGCCTTTCTCGTCGCGGACGAACGCATCGCCCGTCAGATTCCAGCCACCGCGCACATAATTCGACTGCCGCGCATCGGCGAGATAGCGGCATCCGGTCGGCCCGCGAACCGCGAGCCCGCCGACGGTGCCCGGCGGCAATTCGTTCATGTCATCGTCGACGATCTTCGCCTCGTAACCGGAAACCGGGTGCCCGGTCGTTCCGGCCACGGCGTCGCCTGCGCGGTTCGTAATGAAGATATGCAGCAATTCCGTGCTGCCGATCCCGTCGAGAATCGTCTTGCCCGTCTTGCGGGTCCAGTTTTCGAAAACCGGCGCCGGCAAGGTCTCGCCTGCGGAAACCGCAAGACGCAGCGACGACAGATCGGCGCCCTTGTCCATCGCGGCCATCATCGCCCGATACGCGGTCGGCGAGGTAAAGCAGATTGTGGCCTTGTAGGTTTCAATGATCTTGACCATCTCGCCGGGCGACGCGTTTTCCAGCAGCGTCGCGGTGGCGCCGAACCGCAAAGGAAAGATCGCGAGACCGCCCAGTCCAAACGTAAAGGCAAGCGGCGGCGAACCTACGAAGATATCGTCCGGCGTGACGTTGAGGACTTCCCTGGCATAGCCATCGGCGACGATCAGGAGATCGCGATGGAAATGCATCGTCGCTTTCGGTTCGCCGGTGGTGCCGGAGGTAAATCCCAGCAAGGCGACATCGTCCCGGCCGGTCTTGACCGCATCGAACCGAACCGGCTTGTTCAGCGCCACCCGATCGAGCTCGGCATCATGATTTGACGTTCCGTCAAAATTCACGACCTGCTTGAGAAACCGGCTGGTCTTCGCGCAGGCCACCAGTTCGTCGGCGATGCGGCTGTCAGACAGCGCAAGGGCGATCTCCGCCTTGTCGACGATCTTGGTCAATTCACCGGCGCGAAGCATCGGCATGGTATTGACGACGACGGCGCCGGCTTTCGTCGCCGCAAGCCACGCAGCGACCAGCGCCGGATTGTTGCCCGAGCGTATCAGAACGCGGTTGCCGGGCTTTACGCCGTAATTTTCCACCAATGCATGCGCAAGGCGGTTTGACCAGTCCGCCAGTTCCTTGTAGGTGCGCTTGCGCCCGTTGCCGATGAGCGCGATACGATCGCCGAGTCCCTTCTCGACGATCCGGTCGGTCAGTTCGACCGCGGCGTTGAGGTATTCGGGATATCTGAACTCCGGCCGGTCGAGCAGCAATTCCGGCCATTGCTGGAACGGCGGAAGATTTCGCCGCGCAAAATCATCGACGTGGCCCGATGGGCCAAGGCTGGGAATTCCACCTGACATTTCCATCGCCCCTCGTTTTCGGGATGAAAGGCTTCCGGCAGCGCTTTAGTCCTAAACATTTTATACTTAAAGTAATTGGACGCAATAGCCCAAATCCGGGCAATCCAACACTTTTTTGAAATTTAGCGCGCTGATCCCGTGGCGTTCAGACTGCCGGCGAAATGGCCAAAATAGGAGCCGTTCAGTGCCTGCCAGTCGATATCGGCGCTCAAGACGTCAACGCCCGTTTTTGCGCGGACTTCTGCGCCAAAGCCTTGGTCTTGGCCAATAGCCGCATCAATTCGCGGACGTCCTTCGGCGTCAAATCCGAAAATATGTCGGCGATCCAGGTCTCGTGCTCGGCGGCCATCTTGCGAAACTCGGCGCGGCCGGTTTTCGTCAGCCGTATCACCTGCACGCGCCGGTCGGTGTCGGAGGTTCGCCGGTCGAGATGGCCGGATTCGACCAAGCGCTCGACCAGCCCGGTGACGTTGCCATTGCTGACCATCATCCGCTTCGAGACATCGGACAGCGTCATGCCTTCCGGCGCCTTGTCGAGCTGGGCCATCAGGTCGAAGCGCGGCAGCGTGACGTCGAACCGCTCGCGCAGCCGGCTGCGCACCTCGCCCTCGATCAGGGTCGTGCAGGTCAACAGGCGGAGCCACAATCTGAGCTCGTTGCCGTGATCTTCCGGAAGTTCGACGGCCTTGGTTTCGGAATCGAGAATCTTCATCTCGTCATATCTTACCTGCCTGAGACCCCTTCAACAGCGCACCCCGGCCGGTCACTCCGCCGCAAGCGGCTTTGTCGCCTCCGCCTTCAGCTCGGCCCGGGTCTTCGGCTTAGCCTTAATTTTCAGATCGTCGAAATCCTGCCGGTCGCGCACGCTGTTGCGGAAGATCTGCTCCTTGCCGGGCAGGTATTGCGGCGGGCAGAACACGCCGTCGGCGCCGTACCAGGCCGCCGCCTTCAGCGTGAACGACGGATCGACCAGATGGGGACGGCCGAGCGCGACCAGATCGGCGCGGCCCGCGGCGAGGATGGTGTTGACCTGGTCTGCCGTCGTGATGTTGCCGACGCACATGGTGGCGACGCGCGCTTCGTTACGGACCTGATCGGAGAACGGGGTCTGGAACATGCGCCCATAGACCGGCTGGGCGTCGCGCACGGTCTGGCCGGTGGAGACATCGACCAGATCGACGCCGGCCTCGGCGAAGGCGCGGGCGATATCGACGGCGTCGTCGCCGGTGATGCCGCCCTCGGCCCAGTCGGTGGCGGAGATGCGCACCGACATCGGCTTGTGCGAGGGCCACGCCGCCCGCAATGCTTCGAACACCTCCAGCGGAAAGCGCAGGCGATTGGCCAGCGAGCCGCCATAGGCGTCGCTGCGCTGGTTGGTCAATGGCGAGATAAAACTCGCGAGCAAATAACCGTGGGCGCAATGCAGCTCCAGCATGTCAAAGCCGCAAGCTTCGCCGCGCTCGGCGGCCTGAACGAACGCCGCCTTGACCTTGTCCATCGCGGCGCGGTCCATCTCGCGCGGCACCTGGCTGTCGGGAAAATAAGGAATTGGCGATGCCGAGATGACGTCCCAGCCGCCCTGCTCCAGCGGACGGTCCATGCCGTCCCACATCAATTTGGTGGCGCCCTTGCGGCCGGCGTGGCCGAGCTGCAGCGCAATTTTCGCCGCCGAATTGGCGTGGACGAAATCGACGATGCGCCGCCAGGCGGCCTCCTGCTCGTCGTTCCACAGGCCGGCGCAGCCCGGCGTGATGCGGGCGTCGCGGCCGACACAGGTCATTTCGGTGAAAATCAGGCCCGCGCCGCCGATGGCGCGCGAGCCGTAATGCACCAGATGAAAATCGCCGGGCACGCCTTCCCTGGCCGAATACATGCACATCGGCGACACCACCGCGCGATTGGCGAGCGTCATCTCGCGCAGCCGCAGCGGCTGGAACATCGGCGCCACGGGATTCTCGATGTCGACGTCGAATCCCTTGGCGCGAACTTGCTTCGCGAACGTCTTGTCGACCTCACTGACAAAATCCGGCGCCCGCAGCGTCAGGTTGTCATAGGTGATCGCCTTCGACCGGGTCATGACACCAAAGGCGAACTGCACCGGGTCAAAATCCCAGAACCGGTCGACATGCTCAAACCAGACCAGCGACACGTCGGCGGCGTGCTGGGTCTTCTCGACCTCCTCGCGGCGTCCTTCCTCGTATTGCTGCAGCGCGGCTTCGACCGTCGGCGCCCGATGCATGGCGTCCGCCAGGGCGATAGCGTCCTCCATCGCAAGCTTGGTGCCGGAGCCGATCGAGAAATGCGCGGTCGCCTTAGCATCGCCCAAGAGCACCATGTTGTCCTTGACCCAGCGCTTGCTGCGGATCATCGGAAAATTGCGCCACATCGAGCGGTTGATCAAGAGCGGATGTCCCTCGAGGAACCAGCCGAAAATCTCGGCCATCCGGTCGGCCGATTGCTTCTCGTTCAGGCCCTCGAGACCGGCGCGTTTGAAGGTGGCGGGATCGGTCTCAAAGATCCAGGTCGAGCGCCCGGCCTCGTATTGATAGGCGTGGGCGATAAACGGGCCCCACTCGGTCTCCTGAAAAATAAAGGTGAAGGCATCGAGCGGCCGGGTCGAACCCATCCAGGCGAACTTGTTGGAGCGCAGGTCAACCTCGGGCTGGAAATGCCCGATATATTTGTCGCGGAAGCGACTGTTGATGCCGTCGGCCAGCACCACCAGATCCGCATCGGCAAAACGGGCCTCGTCCTCGATGTCGGCCTCGAACAGCAAGGCGACGCCAAGTTCACGCGCTCGCTCCTGCAGAATCAGGAGCAGCGTGCGGCGAGAGCAGCCGCAAAAACCGTTGCCGCCGACCCGGTGCACCGTGCCGCGAAAGTGCACGGCGATGTCATCCCAATAGGCGAATTGCTGGGTGATGCGGCGATAGCTCGGGGCATCGTATTTCTCGAAATTGTCGAGGGTGGCGTCGGAAAACACCACGCCGAAGCCAAAGGTGTCGTCGGGGCGGTTGCGCTCGTAAACCGTGATCTCGGCCTCCGGCCGCTGCTTTTTGAGCAGGATCGCGGAATAGAGACCGGCCGGTCCTCCGCCGATGATCGCGATCTCCATGCAAGCCTCCGGCACCGCGGGACTATTTTGAATTATTTTAAACCTAAAGCATTTGGCCGGCAAGGCCCCGCGCCTATTCGTAGCCCGGATGAAGAGGAGCGCAATCCGGGATCTTCCAGGCACCCGGCCCAGACCCGGGTTTCGCGGAGCCTGTCATCGGGCGGCGCTTCGCGCCGACGCGTTGGCTTCACCCGGGCTACGTGACCGTAACGCTCAATTTCCCTGAAACACCGGCTTCGCCTTGTTCGAGAACGCCTCGAAGGCACGGGCGAAATCGGCCGTCGTCATGCACAGCGCCTGCGCCACCGCTTCGGCCTCGATCGCCTCCTCCACCGACATCGCCCATTCCATCGCCAGCATGCGCTTGGTCATGGTGTTGGCGAAGGTCGGCCCTTCCGTGATCTGCTTCGCCAGAAGCTGCGCCTGCGACAGCACCTGTTCCGGCGTCACGATGCGGCTGAAGAAGCCCCAGCGCTCGCCCTCCTCCGCGGTCATGAAGCGGCCGGTATAGAGCAGTTCCGACGCCCGCGATTGCCCGATGATGCGCGGCAGGATCGCGCACGCCCCCATGTCGCAGCCTGCCAGCCCCACCTTGTTGAACAGGAACGCGACCTTGGCGCTGGTCGCCGCCAGCCGCATATCGGACGCCATGGCGATGATCGCGCCCGCGCCGGCGCAGATGCCCTCGACCGCCGCGATGACAGGCTGCGGGCAGGCGCGCATCGCCTTGACGAGGTCGCCGGTCATGCGGGTGAAGGCGGTGAGGCCCTTGGTGTCCATCTTCACCAAGGCGCCGATGATCTCGAACACATCGCCTCCGGACGAAAAATTGCCGCCGGCGCCGGTCACGACGACCGTCTTGACCTCGTCATCCATGGCGCAAGCGCGGAAGAAATCCGTCAGCTCCCGGTAGCTTTCGAAGGTCAGCGGATTTTTGCGCTCGGGGCGGTTCAGCGTCACCGTGGCCACCCCGTCCGCACACCGCCAGCAGGAAATGTCTGGGCGAATACTGCGCCAGCGGCAGCGTGACGGGATTGGCAGGCGTGCTCATGGGATCTCCCTTGGGATTTCACTCGTCATTGTTGCGCGCGATCCGCGCGCTAAACTTCTCCGCCGGCGACCGCAATGGCCTGTCCGGTGATCGCGCCGGCGCCCTCGCCGCACAGCCACAGCACGGTATCGGCAACCTCCGCAGGCCTCACGAGGCGGCCTTGCGGATTGTGCCGGGAAAGGTCGGCAACAGCCTGCTCGCGGCTGCGGCCGGTTTTCTGTCATGATGTTGTCGATGCTGCCGGCGAGCAGATCGGTGTCGGTAAAGCCGGGACACACCGCATTCACCGTCACGCGTGAGCCGGCCAGTTCCAGCGCCAGCGAGCGCACCAGTCCAACCACCGCGTGCTTTGCGGCGCTATAGGCGCTGGCATAGGCATAACCCTTGAGACCGGCGGTCGAGGCGATTGCGACAATGCGGCCGTAAGGCCGGTCCTTCATCGCGGGCAACACGGCCTGGACCGCATGAACCACGCCCATGAAATCGACATCCATCATTTTCCGGAACAGCGCCGCATCGGATTTTGCAAACGGCGCGGATTCCGCGATGCCGGCATTGGCGATCAGGATATCGATCGGCTGCCGCGCGGCGGCTTCCGCAATCGCGGCGGTGACGACGGCCTGATCCGCGACATCGGCGACACCAGCGAAATGCGCGTCGCCGGCGGCAACCGCCTGATCCAGCGTTGCGCGGTTACGGCCGAGCACCGTGACGGTTGCGCCCGCCTGCGAAAGCGCGGACGCAATCGCCCGGCCGATGCCCCGTCCGCCGCCGGTGACGAGGGCATGGGAGGAACGCGGCAGTCCGGACATGCGCAGCCTTCCCCGAATGAATCCGTCACGTGAGACTTGCGTATATTTTAGACTTCAAGCTTTTGCAAGAAATGCGGCCGCCGATCGTTTTCGCCGTGGGGAAAAGCCGCAAGCAGACAGCAAAACGTCCCTTGCTTTAGATATAAAATTATTGCTTTTCATAGTTTGGAGGCCTGTTAGCATCACCAGGTCCGACTTGTCAGGAGATCCGGCGTGGCCGCTTCTACACCCATGAAAACCAGGGATGGCCGCTTCGGCTATGAGGCCGCCGGCGGTCCCGCTTTGCCGCCGCTGGTGTTCCTGCATGGCATCGGCGGCGCGGCGCGCGCCTGGCGCGGCCAGTTGGACTTCTTCGGCGATCGCTATCGCGCCATCGCCTGGGACATGCCGGGCTATGGCGGCTCAGCACCGCTGCCAACCGTCAGCATCGCCACGCTTGCTGATGCTTTGCAGGATTTCCTGCTGGAGGTCGGCGCCACCAGACCTATCCTGGTCGGGCATTCGATCGGCGGCATGATCGTTCAGCAGTGGCTGACGAAATATCCCGATATCGCCGCCGCCGTCGTGCTCGCGCAAACCAGCCCGGCGTTCGGGAAGCCCGATGGCGACTGGCAGAAAGAATTTATCGGCGCGCGGCTCGGCCCGCTCGATCGCGGCGAAACCATGGGTTCGCTCGCGCCGACATTGGTAAGAGAATTGGTCGGCGACGATCCCGACGTCAAAGGGCTAGAGCTTGCCCGCGACTGCATGGCCGCGGTGCCCGAGGCAACCTATCGCGCGACCATGCTGGCGCTGTTGGGATTCGACCAGCGCCATGCGCTGAAAAATATCGCGGTGCCGACGCTGGTGCTGTCGGGCTCCAGGGACAAGAATGCGCCGGCGCCGATGATGGCGAAGATGGCGACTTACATTCCATCGGCAAGATATGTTGAACTCGAAGGCGCCGGCCATCTCGTCAATCTGGAACGGCCCAAAGCCTTCAACGCCGCGCTGGATAGTTTTCTGAAAGCCAATGTGGCTGCAACCCAAGTGACGGCATGATGACGGTACAAGCGAGCAAGAGCCTGACTGATATCGACGCGATCGATCTGGATGCGCCGATCTTCGATCCCGCCGCATTTCGGCTGATCGACGAACAGGCCGGAATCATCGCCAGCGCGCGCGAGCTCGGCCAGAGCGTATTCGCGGGCCGCGCGGCGGCCTACGATCGCGACGCGACATTCCCGACCGAGAATTACCGGGACCTGCACCGCTCGGGTCTGCTCGGCATCGCCATTCCCAAAAAGCACGGCGGCCTCGGCGCCGACTACCAGACCTATGCGCTGGCCGCCGCCGAGATCGGCCGCTATTGCGGCGCGACCGCGCTGACCTGGAACATGCACGTCTGCTCGACGCTGTGGTCCGGCCCGCTGGCCGACGATCTCGAGATGGACGCGGCCACCCGCGCCGAACACGAGCGCCGGCGCGCCGTGCATTACAAGCGCATCGTCGATAACGGCGCGATCTATTCGCAGCCGTTCTCGGAAGGCGGCGCGGCCGCGGCCGGTGGCGTCGCGTTCGGCACCGAGGCAAAACCGGTCAAGGGCGGCTGGCTCGTCAACGGCAAGAAGATCTTTGCTTCGCTTGCGGGCCATGCCGACTACTACGGCGTGCTCTGCACCGAGATCGTGGAAGGCGAAAAAGCCTCCCGCCGCAACACGCTCTACCTCGCGATACCGGCCAAGACCGACGGCGTCTCCGTGGTCGGCGACTGGGATCCGCTGGGCATGCGCGGCACGGTATCGCGCACGCTGTTGTTCAAGGACGTGTTCGTGCCGGATGATGCGGCGCTGATGCCGCGCGGCGTCTATTTCCAGGCGGCGATGCGCTGGCCGCACATGTTCCTGACGCTGTCGCCGACCTATATCGGTCTCGCGCAGGCCGCCTACGATTTCACCGTGCGCTATCTGCGCGGCGAGGTGCCGGGCACGCCGCCGGTCAAGCGGCGGATGTATCCGACCAAGCAGATCGCGGTGGCGCAGATGCAGATCAAGCTCGAGCAGATCAAGGCGATCTGGTTTCAGGCGGTCACCGAAGCCCGCGCCAATCCGACCAAGGAGCAGGTGCTGCGCGCCTACGCCGCGCAATATTCCGCGATGGAAGGCGCCAACGAGCTCGCGACCCTGGCGATCCGCACCTGCGGCGGCCAGTCGATGCTGAAATCGCTGCCGCTGGAGCGGATCTATCGCGACAGCCGCTGCGGCTCGCTGATGCTGCCGTGGACCGCCGAACTCTGTCTCGACCGCATCGGCCGCGAAGCGCTGTACGAGACCGGCGAGATCGGACGACTAGTTCGAAAATGGACCTTTCCGACCTCATCGAACGGAACGCGGCGTTCACGCCGGACAAGCCCGCGACCATTTTCGAGGGCGAGACTCTCAGTTACGCGGCGTTCAGCGCCCGCATCGAACAGACGGCGCGCGCGCTGAAGGCCGAATTCGGCGTCAGCCGCGGCGACCGCGTCGCGATCCTCAGCCTGAACCGGCCGGACTACCTGGTGCTGCTCTATGCCTGCGCGCGGCTCGGCGCCATGCTGGTGCCGCTGAACTGGCGGCTTGCGGTGGCCGAACAATTGTTCATCCTGTCGGACGCCTCGGTAAAGGTGCTGGTGCTCGAACAGGCCTTTGCCGACGTTCTGCCCGCGCTGGAGAAAAGCCTGCCTGAGGCTGGCATCGTCGGGCTCGATTTTGCGCCTCCACGCGGAATCGCATTCGACACGTTGCTGCCCCGCGCGCGCGGCGACGGCCGCAATCCGCATACCGATCTCGGCTGTCCGCTGCTGATCGTCTACACCTCGGGCACCACCGGACGGCCCAAGGGCGCGGTGCTGCGGCAGGAAGCGCTGTTGTGGAACGGGGTGATGAGCCAGCACATGCACGGCCTCACCTCGGACGATCACGTGCTGACCGTGCTGCCGTTCTTCCATGTCGGCGGTCTCAACATCCAGACCACGCCGGCGCTGCACCACGGCGCGACCGTGACCATCCATCCGCGCTTCACGCCGGACGCCACGCTCGCCGCCATCGAGCGCGACCGTCCGACCCTGACGGTGCTGGTGCCCGCGACCATTCAGGCGGTGACCGACCATCCCGACTGGGCCACCACCGATCTGTCCTCCCTGAAGGCGATCTCGACCGGATCGACCATCGTGCCGCCGCATCTGATCGAGCGCTTTGTCGCGCGCGGGGTGCCGGTGCTGCAGGTCTACGGCTCGACCGAAACCTGCCCGATCGCGGTCTATACCCGGCTCGGCGGCGATCTCTCGCGGGTCGGCTCGACCGGCCTTCCCGGCCTGTGCTGCGAGGCCGCAGGTGATCGACGACGCCGGCAATGAGCTGCCGCCGGACACGCCGGGCGAAATCGCGGTGCGCGGTCCCAACGTGTTCTACGAATATTGGGGCAACGAGGAAGCGACGCGCGAGGCGCTGCATGACGGCTGGTATCGCACCGGCGACATCGGCCGGCGCGACGCCGACGGCTATTTCTGGGTGCACGACCGCAAGAAGAACCTGATCATTTCCGGCGGCGAGAACATCTATCCGGCGGAAGTCGAGCGCGTGCTGCTGGAGCATCCCGACGTCGTCGAATGCGGCGTGATCGGCCGGCCCGATCCCAGATGGGACGAGGTGCCGGTGGCCTATGTGATCAGGCGTTCCGGATGTGTCGGTCGAGGCGGAGGATTTGCGGGCGCATGTGCTGACGCAGCTCGCCCGCTTCAAGGTGCCGCGCGATATCGTCTTCGTCGATGATCTGCCGCGCACGGCGCTGGGCAAGGTCCAGCATTTCATGCTGAGGCGGCTTGACGCGCCGGAGTCGTCGCAAGGAGAAGCCATTTGAAGATCGCGGTGCTCGGCGGCGGCAACGGCTCATTCGCGGCCGCGGGCGATTTTGCGCTGCAGGGCCATGACGTCAGGCTGTGGCGGCGCGACGCCGCCGCGGTGGCGGCAGCATCGCGCGGCGGGCTCACGCATCGTCCTCAAGGACTCCAACGGCCGCCACGACGTGCAACTGGCGCTGGTCACCACGGACATCGCCGAGGCCGTCCGCGATGCCGAGCTGATCCTGTGCCCTGCCCCGGCCTTCGCGCAGCCCGATATCGCACGGCAGCTTGCGCCGCATCTGGCGGACGGCCAGGTGGTGTTCCTGCCGCCGGCGACGTTCGGCTCGATGATTTTTGCTGACGGCCGCGCGTGACGTCGGCAATCACGCCGCCGTCAGCTTCGCGGAGACCGGCACGCTGCCATGGCTGACGCGCAAGCACGGCCCGTTCGAGGTCGCCATCACCATCCGCGCCAAGCGGCTGCCGGTCGGCGTATTTCCGCTGAGCCGCGCGGATCATGCGCTCGACGTGATCGGACGCGCCTTTCCCGGCGTGATCGAGCCCTGCGGCGACGCGCTGTCGGGCGCGCTGATGAATGCCGGGCCGATCATCCATCCGCCGCTGATCGTCATGAATGCCGGCCCGATCGAGCATTTCGAGCGCTGGGACATCCACAAGGAGGGCACGCAAGCCGCGATCCGCCGGGTCACCGACGCGCTCGATGCCGAACGCATCGCGGTGCGCGAAGGTTTTGGCTATGGCGGCCCGCATTTTCCGCTGGCGCATCATTACGCCAGCGAAGGCGAGCAATGGATGTATGGCCGCGGCTCGCACGATCGTCTGACCGATTCCGGCGACTGGCGCGAGCGGATCGTACTGACAGAGCATCGCTACATGCGGGAGGACCTGCGGCTCGGCCTGTCGTTGCTGGTCTCGGTGGCCGAACTGGCCGGCGTTGCGACGCCGCTGGCGAAGGCGTTTCTCGCCATCGGCGGCGCGATCTGCGGCGAGGATTTTGTGAAGGGCGGGCGCACGCTGGCAAGTCTCGGGCTCGGCGGCCTCAACCGCGGCGAACTGCAAACCCTGTTGCGCGAGGGATTTGAGCGATGACCGCGGCTCGCCCCGCCATCGCCTGTCTCGGCGCCGGCCGCATGGGCCGCGGCATCGCGGTGGCCTTCGCCTATGCCGGCCACGCCGTCACCATGATCGACGTCAAGGCGCGCTCCGCGGATCAATTCGCGACCCTCGAAGCCGAGGCGCTCGGCGAAGTGCGGAAAACGCTGGCAAGCCTGGCGCGGTTCGGATTGCTTGATGACAAGGACGCCGAGGCGGTCGTCGCCCGGGTCTCCGTGGTGCCGGCGCAAGATATGGCTACGGCGCTCGCCGGCGCCGGCATCGTGTTCGAGGGCGTGCCTGAAGTGGTCGACCTCAAGCGCGAGGTGCTGGCGACAGCGTCGAAATGCGTCGGGCCTGACGTCGTCATCGCCTCGACCACGTCGACCATCCTGGTCGACGATCTCTCCGGCGCGGTCGAGCGCCCCGAACGCTTCCTCAACGTGCACTGGCTGAACCCGGCCTATCTGATCCCGCTGGTCGAGATATCGCCGGGGGCCGCGACCGATCCGGCCGTCACCGCAAAGGTGAAGAGCCTGCTCGAAGGCATCGGCAAGGTGCCGGTGGTATGCGCGGCCACGCCCGGCTTCATCGTGCCGCGCATCCAGGCGCTCGCCATGAACGAGGCGGCGCGGATGGTGGAGGAAGGCGTCGCCAGCGCCGAAGATATCGACAAGGCGATCCGCTACGGCTTCGGTTTCCGCTACGCGGTGCTGGGCCTGCTGGAATTCATCGACTGGGGCGGCGGCGACATTCTCTATTACGCCAGCCGCTATCTGGAGGGCGCGCTGGGCAGCGACCGCTATCGCGCGCCCGAGGTGATCTCACGCAACATGCGCGACGGCCGCATCGGCCTGCGCACCGGCGCCGGCTTCCTCGATTATTCCGGCCTCGATGTCGACGCCTACCGCGAGCAGCGCCTCGCGGAACTGGTCGATCTGCTCCGGCATTTTGGGCTGGCAAGACCGCCGGTGCTGGACCGCGATTAGCCAAAGACATCCTGCAACACGCCCTCGCGCACCACCGCGACGCCGTCGAGTTCGATCGTCGTTCCCATCATCGGCAGATCGAAATGCCCGGCGGTGTAGCGTCCGGCGAATTCGTTGGCGCCGGTGGAAAACAGGAAGTTGCCGGAAACCGCGCGCAGCTCGGTGCCGTTGGTGTCGCGCTGGTCGTACATCGTCAGCGCCTCGTAGCGCGCGCCGGGATTCATGCCGAAGCCGACATGCGACACCGCATAGGCCTCGCGGTCGCCCCAGGCGGCCAGATAGGCGCGCATCATCGTGGCGTCGGCGCCCTCGCCTTCCAGATCGGTGACGTAGTCGTCCTTCAGCGTCATCTTGACCGGCGAGGTCAGATAGCGCTTGAAGGTGAGATTGATGTCGCCGGCCGCCATCACCAGCGTGCCGTTGACGGTGCCGCTTTTGGGAAAGCTGACGACGATGCCGCCGGGCCAATGCGCCAGCGTGCCCGGCCGGTCGGTCCAGCCCCAGACGCCGACCGTGGAGGCGCCGACCATATCGACGTCGAGGTCGGTCCCGGCCTTCGAGGTCACGCGCATCCGTTTGGTCCCGCGCAGCATCTTCGCCGCCGCGCGCACGCGCTTTTCCAGTGCCGTGTCCGGCACCATGCGCTCCAGCGCTTCGGGATGTTCATTGGAGATATTGAGAATGCGCGCGCCGGCTTTCAGGATTTCCGGCGTCTCCGCCGCGTGCATCAGCCCTTCGACGGTGCAGTCGACCACGAAGCCCGCCTGCTGCAGCGCCGTGACAACAGGCCCAAGCCGCTGGATCGCGATGCTGGCGCCGGTCGAGCGGATCGGAACGACCTCGCGGTTGCGCGGCGTCGGCACGACGACGTGAAACGGCCTTGCGCCCATTCGCAACAGCGCCAGTTCGGCGAGGTGAACGTTGAGCGCGCGCGACTGCGTCTCGGAAAGGATCGCGGCGGTGTCGCCGGGCTTGACCGCGCAGCGCTCGAAGATCTCGCAGAACGCGTCGATCCATTTCGCTTCGATGCGATCTGCAAACATGCTTTATCTCCACTTCAAGAATTGCATCAGACTTCCGGAAACCCGCGCAGCAGATAGGACCGCAAACCCTCCAGCAGGCCGTTGAGGATCAGACCCAGCAGCGAAATCGTGATCAGCGGCACGAACATGTCGACGGCCTGAAAGGTCCGCGCCGCCGTCACCAGCACATGGCCGAGGCCGTCGGTCGAGGTGATCATTTCGGCGAGAAACACCACGATGCAGGAGATCACAAGCCCGATGCGGCAGCCGGTGAGGATCGACGGCACCGCGGCCGGCAGCACCACCTTGAACAGGATTTGGCGCCGCGGCGTACCCGCCGCCATCGCCGACCAGATCAGCTTCTGCTCGACCATCGAGGCGCCGTAATAGGTCGAAAGCAGGATCGGAAACAGCGCGTCCGCGGCCACCAGCGTGATCTTCGATTCATGGCCGAAGCCGAGCAGCAGCAGCAATGCCGGATACAGCGCGACCTTGGGCAACGGCGCCAGCACCCGCACGATCGGGCGCACCACGGCGTTGACGGCGGGGCTTGCCGCCGCGGCAAGGCCGATGGTAACGCCGAGGATCACCGCGATCGAAAATCCCGCGAACAAGCCGAAACAGCGTGGCGGCGATCTCCTGCTGAAACGTGCTTGTGAAGAGCTGCTGCACCAGGCGCATGAACACGAGGCCGGGCGGCGGCAGCAAGCGTCGGCGGTGCATAGCCGAACGAGGCAATCGCCTGCCACACCCCGACCAGCAGCGCGATCGGCACGATCCCGAGCAGAATATCTGATGTGACAGCGCGCGGGTTCATGCAAAGCTCAAGGGAATTTCGAAGCCCGGCTCGGACCATTTCACCAGCCTGCCGCGCAGGTTTTCGAACGCGGCGTCGAGGCCGATGCCCATCGCGCCGACGATGATGATCATCGCGTAGACGGTGTCGTATTGTCCCATGTCGAGTGCGTTGAACAGGATATTTCCGGCGCCGGACTGCCGCGCGATCATCTCGGAGGTGACCATGGTGATCAGCGCCAGCACAAGCCCGGTGCGGCAGCCGGTGAGGATTTCCGGCAACGCCGCCGGCAGCACGATCCGGATCATGCGCTGCGCCGCCGACAGGCCCATCGCGGCGCCCGACCACAGCATCTTTTCCTCGACCGCCTTCGCGCCCTGGAAGCTGTGATAGATCACGGGCAGGCTGACGCCGAGAAAGATCACCAGCATCTTGGCGATGTCACCGACGCCGAGCCAGAGCATGATGATCGGCATCAGCGCCGCCTTCGGCACCGGATAGGTGACCATCAGCAGCGGATTGAAAAACGACGCCACGGCGCGCGAGCGGCCCATCATCAATCCGAGCGGAATAGATACGATAACCGCCACGCTGAAGCCGATCGCCATGCGACGGACCGATGCAAGAATATTGATCAGGGATTCCTTGTCGCCGAGGATCGAAGGAATGGCGCGGATCGCTTCCCACGCGGTCGGGAAAGCTGTCGGTGTTCAGGATCAGCGCCGCGATCTGCCAGATGCCGAGCAGGCCGAGGCAGGCGAGCAGCGGCGCCGAGCGCGAGAGAAGCGCGCGGACCGAGATCATGGCCGCAACTCGTCTTCGCCGGTGTCGTCGAACATGCGCTCGATATCGACCACGTATTTCTGGTAATGCGGATCGAGCAGCAGTTCCGTCCGGCGGCGCGGCCGCGGCAGATCGATGTCGATAACTTCCTTGATGCGGCCGGGCGAACGCGTCATCACCACGACCTTGTCCGACAGATACACCGCCTCCTCGACCGAGTGGGTGACGAACAGCACGGTCTTGCGGTCGCGCTCCCAGATATTGAGCAGATCGTTCTGCAGCCGCGTGCGGGTATGCGCATCCAGCGCGCCGAACGGCTCGTCCATCAGCAGCACCGCTGGGTGATAGGCCAGCGTGCGCGCCAGCGCGACGCGCTGCTTCATGCCGCCGGACAATTCCTTGGGGTAGAAATGCTCGAAGCCTTTGAGGCCGACCATCTCGATCAGCGCGCGGCTTTGCGCTTCGGCCTCGGCTGATTTCACGCCCTGCTGGCGCGGACCGTACATTACGTTGCCGAGAACGCTCTTCCAGGGAAACAGCGCGAATTCCTGAAACACCGGCCCGCGATCGGGCCCGGGGCCCGTGATCGCCCTGCCCTTCATCCTGGCGACGCCTTCGGTCGGACTGACAAAGCCGCCGACGATATAGAGCAGCGTCGATTTTCCGCAGCCGGACGGGCCGAGAATGGAGACGAAGGCGCCATCCTCGATTGTCAGCGAAATCTCCGACAACGCCAGATGGTCCTGACGGCCGGAGGTGCGAAAAACCTGCGAGACACGATCGATTTCGATCATGGCAGCCGCCGGCTGGCGCGCCGGCACGGCCTCCGCCTCAACATCCGATCGCGATGGCACTAGCTTCATTCCCGCTTGTCTTTCCGGCACAGGTCCGTCAGGCACAGGTGGCTACTCGATTGTGTCAGGTTAAACCGAGCATAGCGGAAACTTGCAAGGCCTGGCGATGCTGTTTCGCCCGACCGCTGCATCAAGGCTGATCGAACCACGGCCATTCCGCCGCGCCGTCATGGGTGACGGCGCCGCCGGGGGCCTGGCCGACCAGACGCGCATATTTGGCGAGCGCGCCTGCCCGATGCCGCGGCGGCCGCGGCTTCCAGGCCTGCCGCCGTTTTGCGAATTCACTGTCGTCGATCAAGAGATCCATGCGGCGCGCGCCGGCATCGATCCGGATGCGGTCGCCGTCGCGCACCAGCGCCAGCGGGCCGCCGATGAAGGATTCCGGCGAGACATAGCCGATGCACATTCCCCGCGTCGCGCCGGAAAAGCGCCCGTCGGTGATGAGGGCGACCTTCTCGCCCATGCCCTGGCCGTAAATCAGCGCGGTGACGCCGAGCATCTCGCGCATGCCGGGGCCGCCGACGGGACCCTCGTTGCGGATGACGAGAACGTCGCCGGCTGAGTATTTGCGGTTTCGGACGGCGTCGACGCAATGCTCTTCGTCCTCGAACACGCGCGCGGTGCCTTCGAACACCAGGTTCTTCAGACCGGCCACCTTGATGACGGCGCCGTCGGGGCAAAGATTGCCCTTGAGAACCGCGACGCCGCCGTCCGGCATGATCGGCGCGCTTGTCGTGAAAACGATCTCGCC
Organism: uncultured Alphaproteobacteria bacterium; assembly: GCA_963825105.1. GTDB lineage: Bacteria > Pseudomonadota > Alphaproteobacteria > Rhizobiales > Xanthobacteraceae > Bradyrhizobium. The sequence continues at coordinate 61,673 of CAWGSB010000009.1, read as the reverse complement.
GTCCGGCGCATTCGCTTTGCCGTATTCTTCCGCGATCGTCCGGCCGGTAATCGTCAGGCAACTGCCGTCGATATGGCCGCTCTCGACCAGCGCGCGGATCACGACGGCGGCGCCGCCGATGTCATAGACGTCCTTGGCGGTATATTTGCCGCCCGGACGCAAATTGCCGATCAGGGGCGTGCGCGCAAAGACCTCGCCGACGTCATCCAGTGTAAAGGATATGCCCGCCTCGTTGGCAAGCGCCGGCAGGTGCAGCGCGGCGTTGGTCGACCCGCCGGTGGCGGCGACGATGGCCGCGCCGTTTTCCAGCGCCTTTCGCGTGACGATCTCGCGCGGCAACGGCCCGCCTCGCTGCAGCATCTGCATCACCAACCGTCCGGCACGGCGCGCAATCTGCGCGCGCTCGGCATAGACGCCGGGGATCATCGACACATTGGGCATCGACAGCCCCATCGCCTCGGAAACCATACCCATGGTATTGGCGGTGAACTGTCCCGCGCAGGCGCCGATCGTCGGCAGGCAGGTGCGCTCGATGCCTGCAAGCGTCGCCTCGTCGATCTCGCCGGTCATGAAGCCGCCGACGGCCTCGTAGGAATCCAACACCGTGAGGGTTTTCCCCTCGAACCGCCCGGGCAAGCGCGCTGCCGCCATAGATGAAGATCGACGGCACGTTGCAGCGGATCATTCCCATCATCACGCCGGGCAGCGTCTTGTCGCAGCCGCCGAAGCCGATCAGCGCGTCGTAAGCCAAGCCGTGCACCACGGCCTCGATCGAATCCGCGATCAGCTCGCGCGACAGCAGCGAGAACTTCATGCCCTCGTGGTTCATGCTGATGCCGTCGGAGACGGAAATGGTGGCGAATTCCCGCGGCGTGCCGCCGGCCTCCGCAATTCCCGTTTTGGCGGCATCGACCTGGAAATCGTGGGTCATGTTGCAGGGCGTCTGCTCGCCCTTCATGCTGACGACCCCGATCATCGGCTTGCCGATCGCCTCGTCGTCGAGTCCCATCGCGCGCATGAAGGCGCGGTGGGGCGCACGATCGAGGCCATCGGTCGTCACGCGTGATCGCCACTTCTTCATCGGAACAAATCTCTCTCCCGGTCGTCCCGGCAAGGACCGGGACGACTCGTGGATAAACCCTCGCCTATTGCAGCGGCGCGACGATGGTCGGGTGCTTGAACTGGGCGACGTCCATCTTCGGCAACATCCCCGTCTCGGCGTAGATGTCGAGCATCTTCTGGATCGCGGGGAAATTCGGCGCGGCGCCGGGATCTCTGCCGAAATCATTGTCCTTGAGCAGATAGGTATCCAGAACCGGGATCGGCGCCTTCAGCTGTTCGGAGACGACCTTGAGCGTTTCCTCGCGATTGGCCAGCGCCTTCTTCATGCCCAAGGTGATGTCGCGGACATAGGCTTTAACCAGCTCCGGATTCTTGTCGACGAAGTCGGCGCGGCAGGCTTCCAGAATGTGAACGATGTTCGGCATTTCCTCCGACAGCGAAAACAGCTTGCGCGTGCCGCCCTTGGCCTCGGCGCGCGCCGCGAAGGGCTGGTTCATATTGACGGCATCGACGCGGCCCTGACGCAGCGCGTCTTCGGAGACGGCGAAGCCGACCTCGACCAGCTTGATGTCTTTCGCCGGATCGACGCCGTTCTTTTTCAAGAGCATCGCGAACGGGCCATAGGTGCCGCCGCCGATCACGGAGATGCCGATGGTCTTGCCCTTGAGGTCGGCGATCTTCTTGATCGGGGAATCGTCCATCACGGCCCAATAGACCGAGAAGCCGCCCGGCTTTTCATAGACGTGCTGGGCGACGATGTAGGCCTTGAGATTTCCGCCGACCACGCCGTTCGCCAGCGACAGCGGCGCCTGCGTCGCGCAGTCGAGCGCGCCCGCGGCCAGCGCCTGCGTCATCGGCGCAGTGCCCTGGAACTGCGTCCATTCGACGTTATAGGTCTTGCCGAGATTGGGAAATTCGGCCGGCCGGCGCATCATCCAGTATTTCGATTCCTCGGCCGGAATGGTCCAGCCGACGCGGATGGTCTGCTGCGCGTGCGACGAACCTACGCTCGCCAAGACAGCGGCCAGAGCCCCGGCCGCCAAAACCCATTTTGAAGATATCCGCATCATCCCCGCTCCACTTTTTTCGATGCCGACCGGCGTCAGCGCAACTAAGATGGCCCAAGCCTTTCATGGTTCAAATGATGAGGCAAGCCACCGGCGCGTGCAGGTAAGGCCGGGATGTATGGTAAGGCCAATACGCCGGGCCGGCTTTGGCCGGCGGCGATCATGGGAGAAATGGAATGGCCGGAGTTGGCGGGGCGGACGGGGTAGAAGCGGAAAAGCTCGGCTATCTCGGGCTCGGGATGATGGGATTTCCGATGACGCGACGCCTCTTGAACGCCGGCCACGACGTCACGGTCTGGAATCGGTCTCCCGGTAAGGCCGCCGCCCTGGTCGAGGCCGGCGCGAAACCCGCAGGCCACCCGCGCGAGGTGGCCGATGCCGCCAGCATCGTCTTCATGTGCCTCACCGATGCCGCGGCCGTGGAAGAAGTGGTGTTCGGCCCCGATGGTCTGGCGACGGCGGCCGGTTCGAGAAAGCTCATCGTCGACTTCTCCTCGATCCACCCGGACGCGGCGCGCGCCATCGCGGCGCGGCTGAAGCTGGCCAACGGCATGGGATGGATCGATGCGCCGGTCTCCGGCGGGACCATGGGCGCGGAAGAAGGCACGCTCGCTGTCATGGCCGGCGGCGATGCCGCCGATATCGAACGGGTGCGGCCCTATGTTCTGGCGATGGCGCGACGGCTCACCCACATGGGCCCGACCGGCGCGGGCCAGACCACGAAACTCTGCAACCAGGTAATCGTCGGCTGCGCCATGGCCGTGCTCGCGGAAGCGACGCGGCTGGCCGTGAACGCCGGAATCGACGCCAAGCGGCTTCCGGAGGCGCTCGCCGGCGGCTTTGCCGATTCAATTCCGCTGCAACTCTTCGTCCCGCGCATGGCGCAGGGGATTCATTCGCCGCCGCTCGGCCACATCGCCACCATGCTGAAAGACCTGGACACGGTGATCGACGTCGCCCGCGACACGTCGAGCCCGGTGCCGATGGCCGGCCTCGCCGCGCAGTTGTTCAGACTGGCGAAAGCTGCGCGCGGCGCGGATGCCGACGCGCTCGAAATCTACAAGCTGTCGGCCTCGCAAACCCTGTGAGGCAGGCTGACTGCCGGCAACAGGGAATTTCACCCATCGGCGATTTCCGGTAGGGTTCCGATACACAAGGATCCGCGCCAATGTACCAACCGTCAGATGTCAGGACATCACCCGAATTTCCGGTCCCTACGCAGATGAAAGCCTGGGTTCTGGGCGACCCGGACGAGCTTCTGCTGCGCGACAAACCAACCCCCGTTCCGGGCCGCGCGGAAGTTCTGGTCCGCATCGACGCGGTCGCGATCTGCGCCACTGATCTCGAGATCATCCACGGCGGCTCGCCGGCGAGCATCGGCGGCGGCCTGCCCTTCAACAAGAATTTTACGCCCGGGCACGAATATATGGGCACGGTTGCGGCGCTCGGACCCGGGGTCGACGAATACAAGATCGGCGAACGCGTCAGCGTGGAAATCCATGCCGGCTGCGGCCAGTGCAAACGATGCCGCCAGGGCATGTACACCTCCTGCCTCAACTACGGGAAGCCCGACAAGGGTCACCGCGCCAACGGATTTACCACCGACGGCGGTTTCGCCGAATACGCGGTCAATCACATCAACACGCTGGCGCGGGTGCCCGATACGATGAGCGATGCGGAAGCGACGCTGGTGGTCACCGCCGGCACTTCGATGTACGGATTGACCGAACTGGGCGGCCTGGTTGCCGGCGAAAGCGTGGTCGTGATCGGCCCGGGTCCGATCGGGCTGCTCGCGGTCGCCGTTGCCAAAGCCCTTGGCGCCGATCCCGTCATCCTGACCGGCACGCGCAACAAGCGCCTCGCCATCGGCAAGGAGTTGGGTGCGGACCGCGTCATCAACATTGCCGAAGAGAACGCGGTCGATGTCGTCAAAGCGCTCACCGGCGGCATTGGCGCGGACTATGTGGTGGAGTGCGCCGGCACGGAAGCCACCGTCAATCAGGCCATTCACATGGCCAACCGCGGCGGGAAAATTTGTCTCGCCGCATTCCCGCACGACCCCGTCACCACCGATCTCGCGCATCTCGTAAAGAACAATATCTACGTCTACGGCATTCGCGGCGAAGGCCGCAGCGCTACGCGCCGGGCGATGGCGCTGATGGCGGAAAAGCGCTTCGACGCCACGAAAATCCACACCCATACCTTCGCGCTCGCCGATCTGCCCACCGCGCTCCGATACGCACGCGACCGCGTCGAGGACGCCATCAAGGTGGTCGTCACCAACCGGCAGGTGAACATGCTGAGCGGCGTGGCGGCGGAGTGAGGCGCCGCGCAGCCGCGAAGCCCGAGCGTCAATAGCGGGGGTCGTACATTTGCGACTGGATGAACGCCATCAAATCATTCGGCGCTGGGGTCGTCGCAAGACCGCGCTTGTAGGCAACCTCGGCAACCGCCACGGCGATGTGCGCGGAAACTTCGCGGATCCGCGGCAGCGCCGGATAGAGGCTGCCCTGCGCGATGTCGGCCTCGTTGACAAGATAGGCCAGCGTGTGCGCCGCGGCCATGAACATCTCGTCGGTCACCAGTTTTGATCCGCTCGCGATCGCACCGAGTCCGACGCCGGGGAAAATGTAGGAATTGTTGCCCTGGCGCGGCACGAAGGTCTTGCCGTCGAGTTTCACCGGATCGTAGGGGCTGCCGCATGCGAACAGCGCGCGTCCGCCGGTATGGCGGTAGGCTTCCTCGGCGGAGCATTCCGCCTTCGAGGTCGGATTGGAGAGCGCAAACACGATCGGCCGGTCGTTGAGCCGCGCCATGGTCTGCAGCACCTCGGGCGTGAAGGCGCCGCCGACCGCCGCAACGCCGATGATCGCGGTGGGTTTGAGGGTCTGGATCGCAGTCAGGAAATCGCCGACCGGCGCATGATCATGCGCGTAGCGAAGTTTGTGCTCGGTGAGTCCTGCCCGATTCTTGACGACAAGGCCGCGCGAGTCCACGAGCCAGGTACGCCGAAGCGCCTCGGCTTCGGATGCGCCCTCCGCCATCATGGCGGAGACCACGAGGTCGGCGATGCCGGTCGCAGCCTCACCGGCGCCAAGGAACAATACCCTCTGGTCGGCAAGCTTGCCGCCGGTCACACGCAACGCCGAGAACAGGCCCGCGAGCGCCACTGCGGCCGTTCCCTGAATATCGTCGTTGAAGACATTTATCTTGTCGCGATATTTGTGCAGAAGCCGGAACGCCGAGTGATTGGCGAAATCCTCGAACTGGATCAGCACACCGGGGAAAGCCTCGCGCGCGGCGGTGATGAATTCGTCGACCAGTTCGTCATAAGCTGCGCCGCTCAGACGTTTCTGGCGCAGGCCGATATAATAGGGATCGTTCAGAAAATCCTCGTTGTTAGTGCCGACGTCCAGCATGATAGGCAGGCAATACTCCGGGTGGATGCCGGCGCAGGCCGAATAAAGCGAGAGCTTGCCAACCGGAATGCCCATGCCGTGGGCACCGAGATCGCCGAGGCCGAGGATGCGCTCGCCGTCGGTGACGACGATAAGCTTCGCCGGATAAGGCCAGTTGCCGAGTAGTTCGGCGATACGCCCGCGATCGTTGGCGCTGATGAACATGCCGCGTGGCCGCTGGAAGATGAGGCCAAAGCGCTGGCAGGCGAGGCCCACCGTCGGAGTGTAGATCAATGGCTGGATTTCATCGATGTTGTCGCACACGACGCGGAAGAACAGCGCCTCGTTGCGGTCGTGCAGCGAGTTGAGCGCGATGTATTTTTCCAGATCGGTGGGCAGGCTGCGCAGATTGGTCAGCACCCGCTCGACCTGATCCTTCATGGAAAGCACGTGTGCGGGCAGGAAGCCACGCAATCCCAGCGCGTCGCGCTCCGCTTCCGTGAAAGCCGTGCCTTTGTTAAGCAGCGGATCGCGCAACAGCGTCAAGCCGCGCGGCAAATCGGAAGGCGGTGAGCTGGGCCTCGCCCGGACTGGCACGCTCATAAGATTTCCCCCAAAACCGATTGATTAATCATTTCCACATGCGCCCGATTGAAGCAGAAAGCGTTGATCGAGATCAAGACCGGAGGATGCCCTCTGGTCGCTGCAGCCGCTATCTGCCTACCGCGCTGCAATGTGGACTTATTGCACTCGGTCTTGTGGCCCAGTCCCTGCTCAAATTCTTCCCAGCGCAGTCAGGATGACCTGTGGCGTCAACGGAATCTCCGTGATGATGGCGCCGAACGGCCTGAGCGCGTCATTCACGGCATTTGCCACCGCGGCGGCCGCTCCCGCCGTCCCGGCCTCGCCCGCGCCCTTTGCGCCCAATTCGCTCTCTGCCGTCGGCGATACCACGTGGCCCACATCTATATCGGGCATTTCGCCGGACATCGGCACCAGATAATCGGCCATGTTGGCGTTGGTCAGCTGTCCCCGCTCGTCGTAGATGCATTTTTCGAACAGCGCCGCACCGAGACCTTGCACCACCCCGCCCCGGATCTGCTCGTCGACCAGTTGCGGATTGATGATGGTGCCGCAATCCTCGACCACCCAATGCCTGAGCAGTTTGATCGAAGCCGGTGTCGGTATCGACCTCGAGCCAGGAGGCCTGAACGCCATTGGTGAAGGCGAACGGATATTCGCGCGGCACGAAATGGCGCGTCGCCATCAACTCCGGCTGAATCCCCGGCGGCAGCGTGTCCGGGCGGAAATAGACGATCCTGGCGAGCTCGCGCAGCTCGATGCGCGCCGAACCGTCACTTACGTTCACCACCGCATTATTGGCGATGTCGAGTTCGGCCGGTGAAGACTGCAGGATCGCGGCTGCGACATCGAGTATGTTCTTGCGCAGGATTTTTGCGGCCTGAAGCGCGGCCTCACCGCCGATCCCGGCGCCGCGCGACGCCCAGGTGCCGCCGCCATAGGGCGTGTTGTCGGTATCGCCTGATATGACGCGGACGCGCTCCATCGAGACGCCCAGCACGCTGCCGACGATCTGCGCGGTGAGGGATTCGGAGCCCTGCCCCTGCTCGGTGATGCTGGTCTGGCAGATCACCGAGCCCTGGGCGTCCAGCCGCACCGCGACGCCATCCTGCGACGAGATGCGGGCGCCGCCGACGCCGTAAAACGCCGCGCTCGGATTGGTGACCTCGATGAAACTGGCAACGCCGATGCCGCGATGAATGTTCTTGCTTCGCAAGGCCGCCTGTTCGGCGCGCAGCGCGTCATAGTCCATCATCTTCATCAATTTGTTCATCGCGGCGTGGTGCGACAACAGCTCAAACCGCAGACCCGAAGGCGACGCGCAAGGGTAAGCGTCATCGGCAATGAGATTGCGGCGGCGGATTTCGACCGGATCCATTCCGATTTTCGCCGCCGCCAGGTCGACCAGCCCTTCCGTCACCGAGCAGGCGATGGGATGGCCGACCGCGCGGTACTGGCACATTACGTTCTTGTTCTGGAATACGACGCGGGCGCGGGCGCGATAGTTCTTGGTCGACATAGGGGCCGCCGACGAGATTGACGACCTGGTTGGCTTCGATGGCGCTGGTGCGCGGATACATCGAATAGGGACCGATGCCGGTGAGATCGTCGATCTCGAACGCCATGATGGCGCCGTCACGCTTGACACCGATCCGCGCCCGGCAGCGATGGTCGCGGGCGTGAATGTCGGTGTTAAAACTTTCGACCCGGTCGGCGACGAATTTGATCGGCCGGCGCAGCAATTTCGACAGCGCGTAGGTGGCCATTTCGTCGGCGTAGATGTGGACCTTGATGCCGAACGAGCCGCCGACGTCCTTGCAGACCACGCGAACCTGCTGTTCCTCCAGCCGGAGATGCAGGGCCGCGATGTTCTGCACCATGTGCGGCGCCTGCGTGCCCTGGTAGATCGTGAGCCTCTGTTCGGCGGTGTTCCAGTCGGCGACCACCGCGCGCGGCTCCAAGGTCACGCCGGTGTGGCGGCCAAAGACGAAATCCGCTTCCACCACCTCGTCCGAATCGGCGAATGCCGCATCGACGGTGCCGGCGTCGAGATTGCGCTCGAAGGCGAGGTTGTCGCCGAGCGAAGGATGGATGACCGGGGTTTGCGGATCAAGCGCGGTGCGCATGTCTGTCACCGCTTCCAGCTCTTCGTATTCGACCCGCACGAGTTCCGCGGCGTCCTCGGCCGTGGCGCGGCTGGTCGCCACGATGGCGGCGACGGCTTCGCCCTGCCAGCAGACACGGTCGATCGCGATGGCATGCTGGGGCGCCGATTTGAGGCCCTTGAGATGCGAGAGCACGCCGACCCAGGGCGTGATGACGGTCGCGAGCTCCTGGCCGGTCACGACGGCGATGACGCCGGGTACCTGCCGTGCCTCAGTGGCGTCGATCCCGATGATTTTCGCATGCGCATGCGGCGAGCGCAGGAACACCACATGCCCCATGCGCGGCAGCTCCATGTCGCTGACATAGAGCCCGCGTCCCTGCATCAGCCGCTCGAGGTTGGGGCGCGGGACCACTTTGCCGATATAGGAGTTCGGCCGATCGAGCTCGGAGAGAATTTCGGGATTGGCTGTTGTCACACTCATGGCCGACGTCCTGAGCGGATTCGCGCGGTGGTCTCGACCGCGTCGATAATGGCCTGGTAGCCGGTGCAGCGGCAGTAATTGCCGGAAAGATGCTCGCGTATCCGCTCCCGGTCCGGCTCGGCCTGCTGTTTCAGCAAGTCCTGGGCCGCCATCAGCATGCCCGGCGTGCAGAAGCCGCATTGCAACGCATTTCGATCCCTGAACGCGGCCTGCAGGTCGGCGACCTCGCCGCTGTCGGACAATCCTTCGATGGTCTGGACGGATGCACCATGCACCTGCACCGCCAGCATCAGGCAGGCACGAACGATCTCGCCATTCACGCGCACCGTGCAGGCGCCGCAAACGCCGTGCTCGCAACCGACATGCGTCCCGGTCAGCTGCAGGTGCTCGCGCAGGAAGTCCGCCAGATTGAGACGCGGCGGAACATGCGCGTCGACGCGCTCGCCGTTGACATCGAGCGAGATTGGCACGGGAGCCGTCACCCGGGTCTCCCGGCATTGAGGTCGGGGCGGTCAAGCAGCGCGGACAGGCAACGCGCCATCAGCACCTTCGCCAGGTGCCGGCGCATCGAAGCGGATGCCTGCTGATCTTCCTGGGGATCGAGCTCCTCGCCGAGCGCCGCCGATGCTTCCGACAGCACCGCGGGCGTGACGGGTACGTTGAGCAGCCTGTTCGCGGCCTTGGCCAATACGGGCCGGTCACCGACCGCAAAGAAGACAAGCCGAAGGTCCTTGAAGACATCACCTTCCATGATCGCCTGCGCCGCCAAGCCCGCGATGGCGTAATCGCCGTGCCGCCGCGCGAATTCGTGGAAGAAATGCGCTGAGTTCCCTGGCGCGACCGGCAGTTCGACTGACACCAGCAATTCCTGCGGCGATAGCGCCGTTTCGTAGATCCCCCTGAAGAAATCCCCGGCCGCAATCCGCCGCTCGCCCTTCGGACCGCGCGCGATAATGGTCGCATTCAACGCGACCATGCAGGCCGGCAGTTCGGAAGCGGGGTCGGCATGCGCAAGGCTGCCGCCAATGGTCCCCCTGTTGCGAATCGCGGGATGCGCGACATGGGCAATGGCTTCCGTCAGCAGCGGTGCGTGCGCGGAAATTTCCGGCGATCGCTGAAGCTCGACATGGCGGGTCAGCGCGCCGATGCTGAGGACACCGCCCCTCACCGCAATGCCGCGCAGCTCGCTGATTTCGCCGATATCGACGATCAGTTCCGGAGAGATCAAGCGCAGATTCATCGCAGGCATCAGGCTCTGGCCGCCCGACAGCACCTTCGCCCTGTCCCCGTGGGCAGCGAGCAGTTCCAATGCGTTCGCGACGCTGGTTGCGCGTGCGTAGCTGAAAGCCGAGGCTTTCATTTGACGTGACCTCCCCCGGCCGTTTTTTAGCGTGTTTATTGCAAGATTAGACGGTGCCGGCCATCAAAGGTCAAGTTTGTTTATCGAACGATTATTTCCGAACATTCAACTTTTGGACTTGTCATAATATCGCGAACGACGCACGGTCGGTCGGCGCTCGTCAAAATCGGCCCGCCGGGGAGGAGCACGCAATGAATCTGGGTTTCTTTACGATGCCGATCCACCCACTCGGCAAGGACTGGAAGCTCTCCTTGCGGGAAGACCGCGAAGCTTTCCTGCTGGCGGATGAACTTGGGTTTACCGAAGCCTATGTCGGCGAACACGTCACCGACCAGGCCGAGAACATCACCTCCTGCATCGCGTTCCTCGCCTGGATCGCCGCCGCCACCAGGCAGATCAGGCTCGGCACCGGCACGGTCAATATGCCGAACACCCATCCCGCCACCGTCGCGGCCTCTATCGCGATGCTCGATCACATGCTCGACGGACGCCTGATTTTCGGAATCAGCCCCGGCGGATTGCTGTCGGACGCCGAATTGTTCGGCAATCTCGACGCCGACCGCAACGCCATGTTTCTGGAGTTGATCAACCAGGTGCTGGATATCTGGGCGGGCGAGCCGCCGTATAATATTCAGGGGAAATACTGGAACATCTCAACGCAAAAGACCCTGATGAAGGATATCGGCCAGGGGTTCATTGCGCGGCCTTTGCAGCGACCACACCCGCCGATCGTCGTAACCGCCGTCGCTCCGTTTTCCAAGGGCGTCACCGAGGCCGCCGCGCGCGGCTGGGATCCGATCTCGGCCAATTTCCTGATGCCGGCCTGGGTGAAAAGCCACTGGCCGAAATATGCCGAGGGCTGCGAGCGCGGCGGTCGTCCGGCCGATCCCGCAAACTGGCGCGTCGCCAAGAGTGTGTTTGTCGCCAAGGATGCAGCGACCGCAAAGGCCTACGCCACCGATCCCGATGGGCCTTACGTCTATTATTACCGCTCCCTGTTCACCAAACTGAAAAAGAACGGCCGCATCGAACTGTTCAAGACGCGCCGCGATCAACCCGACGATGAGGTGACGCTGGAATTGATCTGCGACAAACTGATCATCTATGGAACGCCTGACAGCGTTGCGGATCAGTTGCTGGCCTTCCAGGACGAGGTCGGCAAGTTCGGCACACTGTTGTACGCCGGCAAGGACTGGAAAGATCGCGAGTTGGGACGCCAGTCCATGATCTTGATGGCGGAAAAGGTCATGCCGCGGGTCAACGCTGGCGCGTCGAAACAATCGGCATCCGTCCAATCGCCCGCAGCCATCTGAGGAAGCCCGCCGTGGCTCTGACCGATCGCATCCCCTATCAGGCGCAGGTCGACCGGCCGAAGCTGAGGCTGCCGGGCGGCAAGAAGCTCGCGGTATGGGTGATCCTCAACGTAGAGGAGTGGCGGATCGAGAACGCGATGCCGCGGACCGTGCTGAGCCCGCCGATGGGACAGCCGCTGTTGCCGGATGTGCCCAACTGGTCGTGGCATGAATACGGCATGCGCGCGGGCTTCTGGCGCCAGTTCAAGGCGCTGACCGACCGCAACATGCCGGTGACGCTGGCGCTGAACGCCAATGTCTGCAGCTCCTACCCCCGCGTTGCCTCGGCGGCGCTGGAGGCCGGCTTTGAGTTCATGGGCCATGGTTTCGTGCAGGGCCCGATGCACAAACTCGACAACCAGGCCGATGCGATCAAGCGGGCCGTCGATACAATCGCAAAATTCAGCGGCAGGCCGCCGCGATCGTGGGAAAGCCCGGGCCTGACCGAGACCGGTGAGACCCTCGATCTCCTGCGCCTCAACGGCATCGAATATGTCGCGGACTGGGTGATCGACGATCTTCCGCAGGATATCGCGACCCCCCACGGCACCATCACGACCATTCCATACTCGGTGGAAACCAACGATATCGTCATCCACGCGCTGCAGCATCTGCCCTCCGAGCAATTTCTGAAGCGCTGCACCGACCAGTTCGACCGCCTGTATCTTGAGGGCGCAACCAATGCGCGGATCATGGCGATCTCGATTCACCCCTACATCACCGGCGTCCCGCATCGCATCAAATATCTGGAAGCGCTGCTCGACTACGTCATCGGCCATGACGGCGTGGCGCTGATGACCGCGAGCGAGATCGGCGACTGGTACCGGGCCGAAATGTCGAAGATCGTAATCCGGACCGGAGGCCGCGCGTGATCAAGGCCGCTGTCTTAGGTCTGGGATGGTGGGGACAAACCGTCCTCATCACGCTCGCTGAAAAAGCCGCGCGATCGAGATCATCCGAGACGCCTCAGCCGACCGCCTTCACCGGCGCGCGCTTAGGGGCGGCCGGCGCGGCAAAAACCCGCTCGAAGCCGGCCAGAAAGACGTCCAGCGCGTCGCTGATCATCTGTTCCTTGTCCTCGAGCACGGGCGATTCGTAGATGTATTTCCGTACCCCGTAATAAAAGATTCCGCTGTGAAACACCCACGCCATCTCGAGCTCGGACGCGGTCGGCTTGTTTTGGGCCGGAAGCCCCGCTTCATGGCGGCATTCCCTGATGATGCGCGTCAGAATCTTGTCCCGCACCACGCCGACGTACCAGCGGTTGATGTCGAGCCCCTTCAGGCCTGAGTAGAGATAGATGCGCAGCCATTTACGGGTGAAGATCACATTCGTATAGGCTTGGTAGAATTCCTGCAGCCGATCGCGGATCGGCCGGGAGCGGTCGGTCAGCAGTTTCTCCCAGCCGGTATCGAGCGGCTCGAGATAGACCGTGCGATAGACTTCCTTGATCAGATCGTCCTTGCTTGGAAAGTAGCGGTACAGCAGCGGCTGGGTCACGCCGAGCCGGCGCGCCAGATCGCGCGTCCCGCCGCCGAACCCTTCTTCAGAGAAAAACTCGGTCGCCTTGGCAACGAACTCCTTGCGGCGATCGTCGGGGGATAGCCGCTTCTGCTTCGCGCGAGCGCGCTTGGGCGACGGCTTCTTTCTCATGGCTTGGACGCTGAGCCGCCGTTGTCCGGGAGAAACCGGCCGTAACCGCCACGTGCAAACAATAGCGGCTCCTGCCGGTTGTACGCAAAGGCTTCAACCGCGCCCAGGAAAATGACGTGGTCGCCACCATAATATCGACCGGCGGCGCGGCATTGAAAATTTGCCACGCTGTCCGCAAGAAGCGGCGCGCCGCCGAGGCCCGGCGTCCATTCGACGCCCGCGAACTTGTCTTCCGAGGATTTCGCGAATTTGTTGGCCAGCGCCTGCTGCGATGCGCCGAGCACGTTGACCGCGAAATGGCTGGCGTTCTGGAAGATGCTCAACGCTTGAGAAAACATCCCCAGGCTCCAGAGCACCAGCGGCGGGTTCAGCGACACCGAGGCGAAGGAATTGCAGGTCAGCCCGTAGGGCTTTCCATTGGCCGCGACGGCCGTGATGATGGTGACGCCCGTGGCATAGGTGCCGAGCGCATTGCGGAAATCCCTGGGATCGATCGGCGAATGGTCGCTCGCCAGCTCGTTAGCCGGATCAGGATCGATCGGATGCTTTGGGGCGTCGGTCATTTTCACCGGCCTCAAAGCGTCAGGTTTTCGGATGGCAGGCCAAGCGCCACGCGGCCGTAATTGGTGCCAGCCGCATCGAAATTGAACGCGATGTGCGAATTGATCGCGTGGGCATCACGAAACTGCCGCTGCAACACTCCTGTGGTGAACAATCCCCGCGCGCCGCTTGCCGAAAACAACAACGACACTGCTTCCGTGCAGAGATTGACGGCAAAAGCGCCATCGCGGCGCGATTTGGTCTTGGCGGCGATATCCGGCACGTAGCCGCGCCTGGCGTCGGCCATCGCCTCGATGCAGGTCGAGCGCATGATCAGGCGGGCCGCGTCGATCTTGGCCGAAGCCTCCGCGATCTTGATCTGCGTGCTCTGGAGGTCGCCGATTTTGGCGCGATCGTAGGTCGATGCGCGATGTCGCGCGATATCGACATAATCGTCGAGACAGGCCTGCGCATTTCCGAGCGCCACGCCGGACAGCACATAGGGAAACAGCGAGAATACCGGCAGCGCGTAAAGCGCGTTCGGATTGACCGCGCTCCCCGGCGTCGGGCCACCGTCGAGATCGCTCACCGCAAGCGTCATCGGCTCGGCAACAAAGGCATCGTTGACCTCGACATCGTTCGATCCCGTTCCGCGCAATCCGGTCGCGTTCCAGGTATCGATGATCTTGTAGTCGCTCTTGTTGAGCAGAAAGATCCGGTACTCGATCCCGTCAGCCTCATCGTCGGAAGAAACAACGCTGGCCAGCATGTTCCATTCGCAGGAATCCACCCCCGACGAGAATGGCCAGCTGCCCCGCAGCACATAGCCGCCATCGACCTTCCTGGCGCGACCGGCCGGAAAAATGAAGGAGGATGCAATCAGGGCGTTGACGTCCTTGTCCCAGACCAGATCCTGAGCGCGCTTGTCGAACATGCCCAGCATCCAGTGATGGCTGGCGAGATTGGCGAAATTCCAGGCCACCGACGCGTCCGCCTGCCCGATCGCATCGGCGCAATCGACCAGCGCGACATAATCGAATTCGGAGCCGCCTACCCGCTTCGGCTGCACAATCCTGAACAAACCTGATTCGTGCAAATCGCGCTCGGTCTCCGGCGGCAGACGCCGCAATTCCTCGGTCCGGGAAGCACGGTCGCGCAAGCGCGGAATCAGCGCCTTGGCACGCGCAATCATGGCGGCATAGGCGCGCGTCCGCGTCCGGCCCCGAGGGCGGGCTTGCGTTTGGTTTCCGGCCAGCACCTGCCATTTTGGCGTTCCTCGCTATTCCCGCCCGTTAGGCGATTTCGAGATTCGACCGATCGAGTCTCATAGAAGGCAGCCGCCCTCTTCATTTTGCCGCATCGCGACGAAAGCTGCTTGACCGGTCGAAGCTACTTGATGATTGTTTATCGCCTGATCACTAATTAAGGCGCGGCGCGCGTTGCCCGTCAATCGAATTCGATAGCTGAGGAAACAACTCTCATGGACAAGACCGTTGGAATTATCGGGCTTGGCATCATGGGAGGCGCGATCGCCCGCAACCTTGTCGAGCGCGGATGGCGCGTGATCGGTTTCGACACCGATGCCGCGCGACGCGCCGAGCTTGCCAAGGCCAACGTCGAAATTGCCGGCGATGTCGGTCAGGTGGCGCGCGACGCGCCCATCATCATGACCAGCCTTCCCAGTCCGGCGGCCGTCGAGGATGTCGCCCGGCAAATCGCCGATTCCGGTCAGCCACCGCGCATCGTGGTCGAACTCTCGACGCTTGGCATCGCCGACAAGCTTCGCTTCGAAGCCATTCTGAAGAAGGCCGGCCATATTGCGCTGGATTGTCCGCTGAGCGGAACCGGCGCACAGGCGAAGGTTCGCGATCTCATCGTCTACGCCAGCGGCGACAGCCATGCCATTGCACGATGCAAGGATCTGTTCGCCGACTTCGCCAAGCAAAGTGCCGATCTCGGCAAGTACGGCAATGGCAGCCGGATGAAATTCATCGCCAACCATCTGGTAGCTATCCACAACGTCGCCACCGCCGAGGCGATGGTGCTGGCGGAGCGCGCCGGGCTCGATCCCAAAATGGTGGTCGACATGGTCGGCCCGGGCGCCGGCGGCTCGCGGATGTTTCAGATGCGCGCGCCGATGATGGTCGAAGGCGTTTACGAGCCCGCGACCATGAAGGTCTCGATCTGGAAGAAGGACATGGCCGTTATCGCCGAGTTCGCCGACGAGGTCGGCTGCGCGACCCCGCTGTTTACGCTGACGCAGCCGGTCTACGCCAAGGCCCTGGCGATGGGACTGGGCGAGCAGGATACGGCATCCGTGTTCGAAGTCTTGAAGAAGACCAACATCACGACGCCCAAAGCGACCGCGCGCGATCCAAAATAGGCATCCGCGATACCGCACTGCATCAAAGCGCGGGCGGGTTTCGAGCCACCCCTCCATCCCCCGCTACGAAAATAGTCAGCGCGCCAAGTCGATGACGTGGTTATCACTTGATCATTTATGACTTCCGTCGGATAAATCACTCAATCAATAAAAACAACAGACAGTATCCGATTGTAGCGTTCCGGGGAGGATCCAATGACGATATCGCGACGACAATTTGTCGGCAGCGTTGCCGGCGCAGGTATCGCCAGCATGGCGACCTCTAATCTTGTCTTTGCCCAGAATAGCGGACCGATCCGCGTCGGCCTGCTGGCGGCCAAGACAGGCCCGCTGGCCTCCGGCGGCATCGACATGGAACTTGCCCTGACCATGTTCCTGAAGGAGCGCGGCAACACGCTCGCTGGCCGCAAGGTCGAATTGATTGTCGCCGACACGGCCGGCGTGCCCGCCACTGCGCGCACCAAAGCGCAGGAACTGATCGAAAAGAACAACGTCCATTGCATCATTGGCCCGCTCGCCGCCTTCGAAGCGCTGGCGATCGCGGACTACCTCACCGAAAAGGAAATCCCGACGCTCGGCGTCGCGGCGGCGGAGGACATGACGCAGCGGCACCCGAGCCCGTGGTTCGTTCGCCTGACGTCGACGTCGGCGCAGTGCGCCTACCCGCTGGCCGAATATTCCGCCAAGGAATTGAAATACAAAAAGATCGTCACCATCGCCGACGATTTCGCCTACGGGCACGAGATGTGTGCCGGCTTCCAGCGCGCGTTCGAGGACAATGGCGGCAAGATCATCCAGAAAATCTTCACGCCTTTGGCGACGCCGGACTATGGCAGCTATGTCGCCCAGGTGAAGGGCGCCGATGCGATCTTTCTCGGCACCGCCGGCTCCAACGGATTTCGTTTCCTTCGTCAATTCATCGAATACGGCCTGAAGGACAAGATGGCCGTGATCGGCGGCATGACCGCGCTCGATGAATCCGTGCTTCGCAACATGGGCGACGAGGCGTTGGGGATTCTGACCACGAGCTGGTATTCGGCCGAACTGGACAACCCGCTAAACAAGGTGTTCGCGCCGGCGTTCCGCAAGGAATTCAAATACGATCCCGGCTATTACGCCGGCAGCACCTACGTGGCCGGCGAAGTTCTGGAAGCAGCCCTCAAGACCACCAAAGGAAACGCGGAAGACAAGAAAGCGCTGATGACGGCGATCCGCGGCAGCAACGCCGATACCGTGCGCGGTGTCGTCAAATTTGATGAATTCGGAAATGTGATCGGCAACGTCTACATTCGCAAGGTAACAAGAAAAGACGGGCGGCTGGTCAATTCCGTCATCAAGACGTATCCGGATGTCAGCCAGTTCTGGACCTACGACAAGACCGCATTCCTGAAGAACCCGGTCTATTCGCGCGACTATCCGCCCGCAAAAAACCTGGAGCAGTAATTCGGCTTCCGTTGCGGGGCAACGACGCGCGCAACTTTCCGGACAAGATCGGCAAACGATGCAGTTTTGGATCATCCAGGGTCTCAACAGCCTGTCGCTTGGTGGTCTGCTGTTCCTGCTCTCCTCGGGCTTCTCGCTGATCTTCGGCCTGATGCGGCTGGCCAACCTGACGCACGGCGCCTTCTTCATGCTCGGCACCTATTTCGGGGCGACGGCGTTGCGTGCCTATAGATGGCCTGAACATCTGGGTGACCGCGCTCGGCGCCGGAATTGCAGTGGCGGCGATCGGCGGTCTGTTCGAGCGGCTGGTGCTGACCCGGCTGAAGACCAATCCGCTCGGCCAGGTGCTGGTGACGCTCGGCATGTCCTTCATCATTTCCGACGCCTGCCTGTTGCTATGGGGCGGCGATTCCATTCCGGTGCCGACACCGCAGAACCTGCAATCGCCAACCCGAGTGTTCGGGTTCGTTTTTCCGACCTATCGGCTGGTGCTGGTGGGATGCGCCGTCGGCGCCGCGATCGTGCTGTTTTTCCTGCTGGACCGGACGCGCTTGGGAGCGATGATCCGTGCCGGTGTCGATGACATGCAGATGGCGCGCGCTGTGGGAATCCCCGTCTCCAACCTGTTTACGATCGTGTTCTGCCTCGGCGCGGGGATCGCCGGCGCCGGCGGCGTGCTGGGCGGGCCAATTCTATCGGCCTATCCCGGGCTCGACGCCGACATGCTGCCACTGGCGCTGATCGTGGTCATTTTGGGGGGCATCGGAAGCCTGCTCGGCGCGTTCATCGGCAGTTTCATCATCGGGTTCATCTATACGTTCGGAACGGCGCTGTTTCCGGAGCTGGCCTACATCATCCTGTTCCTGCCGATGATCTTCGTCATTGCGTTCCGGCCGCAGGGCTTGTTTGGGCGCGTCGGCGCATGAAATGGATTGCCGCAGCGCCGCTGGCCGCCTTGCTTCTCCTGCTGCCGTTCTTCGCAGGCGATTTCTATATCAATCTCGCGAGCCAGATCCTGATCGCGGCGATCTTCGCGCTCAGCCTGAACCTGCTGGTGGGCTATGGCGGAATGACATCGCTTGGACACGCCTCCTATCTCGGCGTCGCCGCCTATATGTCCGCGCTGCTGACGAGCCGGTACGGCATCGGCCACGGGCCGGCCGCAATTATCTCGATTGGCGGCACCACTGCCATGGCGGCCTTCTTCGGCGTCATCGCCCTGCGCGCCACCGGCCTGGGCTTTCTGATGATCACGCTGGCTTTGTCGCAGGTACTCTGGGGGCTCGCCTATCGCATGTCCGGCGTGACCAACGGCGACAATGGAATTGCCGGCCTGACCCGACCGATGCCGTTCGGCATTTCGCTCGACGGCGCGGCATCGTTCTACTGGTTCGCGCTGATCGTGACCGCGTTCGCCTTTCTGATGATGACGATCTTCGTGTCGTCGTCGTTCGGATCGTCATTGAAGGGCGTGCGCGACCAGCCGCGCCGGATGGCGGCGCTCGGCTTCAATCCCTGGATGATCCGCTGGATCACCTTCATCTATGCCGGTTTCTGGGGCGGCGTATCCGGACTGCTTTACGTCTATTACAACAAATATATCCACCCGACTTCGCTCTCGATCACGAGCTCGGCGGAGGCGCTGCTCGGCGTTATCGCCGGCGGCTCGGGAACGCTGGGTGGCCCCGCCGTCGGTGCCGCGCTGGTGCTTCTGTTGAAGAACTACGCCTCGGCCTATATCGAACGCTGGAACATGCTGCTCGGCCTGGTGTTCCTGTTCATCGTTCTGGTGATGCCGACCGGTATCGTCCCTGGCCTCGGCAAACTATTGCGCAGGGGATCGCGATGACCCTGCTGACGTCTGACTATGCGCTTGAAGTCGTAAACCTGAAGAAGGCGTTCGGCGGGCTCGTCGTGACGCAAAACATATCGCTCGCGATACGGCCAGGCGAACGCCGCCTGATCATCGGTCCGAATGGTGCCGGCAAGACCACGCTGTTCAACCAGATCAGCGGCGACATGCGGCCGAATGCGGGTGCGATCAGGCTGTTCGGATCAGACATTACGCAATTGGCGCCGTACCAGCGCGCGCATTTCGGACTGTCGCGAACCTACCAGATCATTACGCTGTTCACCGGCGATACGCTCGAGCACAATGTCACGCTCGGCCTGCTCGGCTTGCGGCCTTCGCGCTGGAACATGTGGCGGCCGCTGTCCTATTACGGCGAGCTCGCGACCGAAGCCCGCCGGACCCTCGATGCGGTCGGGCTTCTGCATCTGGCTGAGCATCCGGTATCCGATATTGCGTACGGCGAAAAGCGCCGGGTCGAACTCGCCATGGCGCTGGCGCAGAAAGCCGCGGGTGCTGCTGCTGGACGAGCCGCTGGCGGGCCTTTCCAACACCGAGCGATCCCAGGTGAAATCGCTGATCAGCTCGATCCCGCGGGAGACCACCGTGATCATGATCGAACATGACATGGATACCGCGCTTGACCTTGCCGAGACCGTGACGCTCTTGAACTACGGCCGCGTGATCGTCGATGGCGACCGCGACGCCGTGATCGCGGACGAGCGAACGCGTGAGGTGTATCTTGGCACCTGACGCACTCAGTCTGACCAACGTGCATACGTTCTATGGCGACAGCCATATCCTGCATGGCGTAAGCTTTTCCCTGCGGCCGGGCGGCGTGCTGGCGCTCCTGGGACGCAACGGGGCGGGAAAGACGACCTGCATCTCGACGATCATCGGCTTTCTAAGGCCGCGCGACGGCGATATCAGGCTGTTTGGAGAGCCGATCGAAGGGCTCAGCCCCGAACGCATCTCGCACCTCGGCATCGGCCTCGTACCGCAGGGACGCCGAATCTTTCCGTCGCTTACGGTTCGGGAAAACCTGGTTGTGGCGCGGCAGCGCGAGGGCACGACCGAAAAACCATGGAATGTCGAGCGGATCTACGACATGTTTCCGCGGCTGCGCGAGCGGCACGCGCAATTTGCCGGCACACTGTCCGGCGGCGAACAGCAGATGCTGGCGATCGGGCGGGCGCTGATGGGCAATCCCCGGGTGCTACTGCTCGACGAGCCGTCGGAAGGCCTGGCGCCGCTGATCGTCGCGGAGGTCGGCCGCACGATCCGGCGCCTGAAGGAGGAAGGACAATCGATCGTTCTGGTCGAACAAAACCGCCAGCTGGCGCTCGATGTTGCGGATCAGGCGGTAATCCTCAATACAGGACGCTGCGTGTTCACCGGGCCGGCCGGCGACGTCTTGAACAATGAAGAGCTGATCGCGCAGAATCTCGGCGTGTTTCATGCTCCCTAACCTGACAATCCACACCCTAGATGAGGTCAAGCTATGAAAATCGGCGTATGCGGAACTGGACGAATGGGATCGGCGATCGCGCAGCGATTGATGTCGGTCGGACACGAGGTCGGGGTCTGGAATCGCAATCCGGCGAAGACAAAGCCCCTCGTTGATGCCGGCGCAAAAGCTGTTCGCGTCGCCCGCGGAACTCGTGGAGGGGTGCGAAGTCACCATCGTGATGTTGCTGAATGACGCCGCAACCGAAGCGGTCTACCGCGCGCCGAACGGCATCCTGAAAGCCAAGCTCGCCGGCAAGCTCGTGATCGATATGAGCACGATCCGTCCGGACACCATGAAATCGAACGGCTCTGCGGCGCTGCAGCAAGGCGCCGCCTTCGTCGAATGTCCGGTCGGCGGAACCGTCGGCCCGGCCAAGGAAGGCAAGCTGCTCGGCCTTGTCGGTGGGTCAAAGGCGGATGTCGCCCGGGCGATGCCGATCATGGAACAGATGTGCCGCCGCATCGAACATGTCGGCGACGTCGGCGCGGGCTCGATGATGAAGCTTGCGGTCAATCTGCCGCTGCTGGTGTACTGGCAGGCGCTCGGCGAAGCCTTGACGATCTGCAAGCCGCTCAATCTTCCGGCCGACCGGCTGATCGACATTCTGACCGACACGTCAGGCGCGCCGACCGCCATGAAAGGGCGCGGTCCCGCTATCGCCAAGGTTTTGGGCGGAGCGCCGCTCGGCGAAACCGCGTTCGGCCTCAATGCCGCGAAAAAGGATCTGGCCTGCGCGGTTCAATTCGGCGCGTCCATTCATGCCGAGATGCCGGTCACGGCCAGTGCGCTCGCCTGCTATGAGGAAGCCGAAGCGGCGGGCCTTGGCGACGCCGACGCAACCGCGGTTTCGACCCGCTGGACCCAGCGCAAGGGCAAGTCGTAAGTCGCTTCACCTCGTCGTCACGCCCGGAACAATCAACTTAAAAAAACGAGCAATTTAATGATCGATCGCAAGAACCGCTATGGCCGCACCGCCGCACGTATCCACGACGCCGACGGCCTCGCCCGGCGGCCGTCCTCCGCCACGATCGATATTCACGCCCACATCGTGGTGCCCCAGGCCGCCAAACTGGCGCAGCCGCATATCGACATCAGCCGGATTCCGCTGGCGTATTTTGCCGATGCTGCGACCAGGGAGATCAATGCGCAGCAGGAGAAAGACATCAGCGAGGTCATGACCACGATCGATCGCCGCCTGTTCGATCTCGACAAGATGGGCATCGACATCCAGGTCGTGGCGCCGGCGCCGGGCCAGTGCTACTATTCGGTCGATCCGAAAATCGCGGAAGCCGCCCACCGCCTCGCCAATGACGGCGTGGCGGAATATTGCTCGCGCAAGCCCGACCGCTTCGTCGGGCTTGGCGTGGTCACCCTGCAGGAGCCGGAAATCGCGGTCCGCGAGCTCGACTACATCATGAAGGACCTGAAACTGAAGGGCGTCGAAATCCTGACCAATGTCGATGGCCAGGAATTGTCCGATCCGAAATTCCGCCCGTTCTTTGCCCGGGCCGAGCAGCTCGGCGCGTTCATCATGATGCATCCGAACGGATTCACCCATGGCGAACGCCTGACCCATTTCTATTTCAACAATGTGCTCGGCAATCCCCTCGATACGACACTCGCGCTTCACAATCTGATTTTTTCGGGAACCCTGGCGCGCTTTCCCGATCTGAAGCTGATGGCGGTGCACGGCGGCGGTTACCTGCCCGGCTATTCCGGGCGGATCGATCACGCCTGGGGCGCGCGGCAGGATAGCCATGCCGACCTGCCATTGCCGCCGACGACCTATCTGCGGCAGGTCTATCTCGACACCGTGGTTTTCTCCTATCACCAGCTAGCCTACCTGATCGACGTCTTCGGCCCCGACCGTATCCTGATGGGCACCGACTATCCCTTCGACATGGCGGAATATAATCCGATCGGACATATCGCGGGGGTGCACGGGATGGACGAGACGACGCTGGCCCAGATCGCCGGTGGCAATGCCGAGCGAGTGCTCGGGCTCGATGTCTAGCGCGTATTAGTGCGCGCCTGCCGTCTTGAACCCCGGCTGCTCGAACGGGTGGGAAGTTGCAAAGGCCGGCATCGCGAAGCAACGGTCGGCCAGACGCGCTACCAGGGGAAAGGCGCCGAGTTCGAGTTTGAGAAAATGCGCACCGACCACTTGGCCGGCGATGCAGATATCCGCCAGCCCCGGTTCGGCACCCAGGGCGAAGGGAGCCGGCACGCGGCGCGCGAGCAGCCGTTCATAGGTCGCAAGCCCCTCGGTCGTCCAATGCTTGCCCCATTCCTCGATCGCCCTGGCATCGGCGCCGAAGGTCTTGGCGACATAATTGCGGACGCGGGGCGTGACCAGCGGATGCGCATCGGCGATTGTCATCAGCGCCAGCGAGCGCGCATAGGCGCGCTCCCTGGCCTCGGCCGGCAACAGCCGCGGTTCAGGATGGATATCGTCGAGATATTCGATTATCGCCAGCGACTGGAAGATGGAATGGCCGTCGTGAATGAACGTCGGCACCACGCGCTCGGCGTTGACCGCTTCATAGCCGGGCTTGAACTGCTCGCCGGAAAGGATGTCGATCGGAATCTCCTCGAACGGAAGGCTCTTGAGTCGCAAGGCAACCCGGACCCGAAACGAAGCAATCGACCGCCAAAATCCGTAGATCTGTATGCTCATCGGAAAACCCTTTGAATACCTGCTATTCGCTTCATCTCGAAACCGTATTGCCAGCCAGATAAGCTGATTGTTATCTGCCCTGCAATATCGCACCATTCAAAACCTGAAATCGCCGAGCAAGACATGCCCCGACCCAAGAACGTTCTCTGGATCATGTGCGACCAGCTTCGCTTTGATTATTTGGGGTGCACGGGGCATCCTACGCTGAAGACGCCGAATATCGACGCCATGGCCAAGCGCGGGGTGCGCTTTTCGAACGCCTATGTGCAATCGCCGATCTGCGGCCCGTCGCGGATGTCGTTCTATACTGGCCGCTACATGCGTTCGCACGGCTCGCACTGGAACGGCTGGCCGCTGCGCGTGGGCGAGCCGACGCTCGGCGATCACCTCAAGAAAATCGGCGTGCGCAACGTACTGGTCGGCAAGACCCATATGACGGCGGACCTCGAAGGCCTGAAAATGCTGGGGATTGCGCCGGACTCGATCATCGGCGTGCATGTCTCGGAATGCGGTTTCGAGCCCTATGAGCGCGATGACGGCCTGCATCCGACCGGCCGCCCGCGCCCGAAATATGACGCGTACTTGCGCGAACGCGGATACGATGCCCCTAACCCGTGGGAGCATTGGGCCAATTCCGGCGCGACCGAAGATGGCAGCTTGCAGAACGGCTGGTTGCTGGTCCATGCCGACAAGGCTGCCCGTGTTGCGGAAGAGGATTCCGAGACGCCTTATATGACGTGTCGCGCCATGGATTTCATCGCGGAGGCGGAAACGGACGGACGGCCGTGGTGCCTGCATCTGTCCTACATCAAACCGCATTGGCCCTATATCGCGCCTGAACCCTACGCCAGCCTGTACGGACCCGGCGACGTCTTGCCGGCTGTTCGTTCCGATCAGGAAAAACAGCATGCGCACCCGGTTTTCGCCGCCTATATGGACATGCGCTACTCCCGCAACATGGCGCGCGACGAGGCACGGGAAAAAGTCATTCCGACCTATATGGGCCTGATCAAGCAGATCGACGACCAGATGGGCGTGTTGATGCAGTTCCTGGAAACGCGCGGCCTGCTCGACACCACCATGATCGTGTTCACCTCCGATCATGGCGACTATCTCGGCGATCACTGGATGGGCGAGAAGGATCTGTTCCACGATCAATCCGCCAAGATCCCGCTGATCGTGATCGATCCCTCTGACGCGGGCGATCGAACGAGGGGCACGGTCTGCGATGCGCTGGTCGAGGCGATCGATCTGGCGCCGACATTCATCGAATATTTCGGCGGCACGCCGCCAGATCATGTTCTCGAGGGACGTTCGCTGATGCCGCTCGTGCGTGGCGAGGCGCCGGCAGACTGGCGCAAGGTCGTATTCTCGGAATACGACTATTGCATGCAGGATGTCCGGCTCAAGCTCAATCAGCCGATCGAGCAATGCCGGCTGTTCATGGTGTTCGACGGGCGCTGGAAATACATTCACGCCTCCGGCTTCCGGCCGATGCTCTATGACCTGCTCGAAGACCCCAAGGAACTGACCGACCGCGGCGAAGACCCCTCCTGTGCCGACGTCATCGCCCGGCTGCAGTCGGCCCTGTTCGAATGGGCGCTGCATCCCAAAGGCCATATCACCACGAGTACCGAGAAGATCGCCGCCTATGCGAACCAGCAGCTCCAGGTCAAAGGCGGAATCCTGATCGGCATCTGGGACGAGGCGGAGCTGTCAGCGATCCGGAAAAAGATCGGCATGAAAGAACTCAATACGTGATCCTGTAGCCGGTCGCCTTCACGATCGGCTGCCACAACGCGGTGTTGGCAGCCAACTCCTGGGCAAGACCATCAGGCGTCGTCCCGACCGGAATCAGGCCGATCGCCAGCAACTTCTCGCGCACGTCCGGCTTGGCCAGTGACGTGGCCACGGCGACGCTCAATTGGCTGGCGAATTCGTGCGAACTGCCGGCCGGAAGCCACATGCCGTACCAGGCATCGGCGACCAGGTCGATGCCGCTTTCCTTCAGGGTCGGCACCTCAGGCAGGAACGGCGAACGCTCGGCGCTGCTCACGGCCAGAATTTTGACGCCGCCCGCACGATGCTGCGGGATCGCGTCGGCTATGGTGACAATGCCGAACGGCAGATGGCCGCCGATCAGGTCGTTGATGACGGGGGCGCTGCCGCGATAGGCGACGCGCGTCATCGGAACGCCCAGCACTTGCTCGAGTTTCGATCCCGTGAAATGCGGAATGGTGCCGTTGCTCGGCACGCCGAATGTCGCCTTGCTCGGGTTGGCCTTGAGCCAGGCCACAAACCCCTTGAAATCCTTCGCATCCACCGCCGGGCCGACGACGACCCCGAATTCGAAGCGGGCAAGCAGCGAGACCGGCACAAAGTCCTTGTTCAGGTCAAAGCTCGGCTCGGTCTCCACCATCGGCAACAGATACATCGTCGGACCCGTGGTCACGAGGATGGTGGCCCCGTCGGGACTGGCGTTCTTCACCGTCTTGATTCCGATCAGTCCGTCGCCGCCGGTGCGATTTTCAACGATCACCGTGCGGTCCATGAGCTGACCGACCTGCTGCGCCAGCAGGCGGCAAAGCGTATCCCCGCCGCCGCCGGCCGCGAAGGGAAAGATCATCTTGGTCAACGGGCCGGACTCGCCGAACGCGTCTTTCGCGATCATGGACAATGACAGGCCGGCGCACCCGGCCATGAAACTTCGGCGATCCACGTTTCCCTCCCCAGTCGGATGTTTTAACTTATTACATCAGACTGAGGCGGCAATTGAAATCGCGCCAAAGTTGCAATCGCTCTCATTCTCAATTCCGACGTCCGACGACGTCCAGTCCGGCTTGAACCACTATTCGCCTCGCAACGACACATGGCCGTGTGCCGGCTCCGCCGGTCGCGTTGGCATGCAAAGGGGCACTATGGAAGAGCTATTCGAATTTCTGTTCGGCGCCAGCGGACGTATCAACCGGGCGAAATACTGGCGCTCGATTTTCCTCTTCATCGTCGCGGGGCTGATGACCGCCGTGATCCTGTTCACCGCCGCCGGCATCGCTGCGCCGCTCTTCATCATCATGGTCATCGTGGTCCTGATCCCGTGGCTGCTTTGGGGGGTCTCTTTCACGACCGAGCGACTGCATGACCGCGACAAGAGCGCATGGTGGCTCGTGGTGTTTTATCTGGTGCCGGGCATACTCGGCCAACAGGCGAAAGCGGCATGGTTTGGGGGAGCCCCGGGCATGGCGCTGCATTACATCCTGGCGCTGGCGAGTTTTGCGCTGACGGTATGGGGATTTGTCGAAATCGGCTGCCTGCGCGGCACCGCCGGCTCGAACACCTATGGACCCGACCCGTTGTTGCAGCCTAAACGAAGAGGCTGAACGCCAAGCATCCAAAAACGAAAAAAAGCCCGGCGGCCGTCAGGCCACCGGGCGGGTGTTGTAGTCTCGGAAATATGTTCACACTTGCCGATGCCCTGCGAGGGGCACAATTCAAACCGTCAGCTTACTCCAACTGTTGCTACCATCCCAAAAGCCCCCGCCTCGGCAAGCGCTGCGATACGCGCATCGTCATAGCCGAGCTTCTTGCGCAAGACTTCTTTCGTATGCTCGCCCAGCAGGGGCGCTGCCACGGGGTCGACGACCGGCGTCAGGCCGAGATGCAGCGGCGTTTCGATATTGGGGACGGAGCCCGCGGTCGGGTGTGGAATCTGGCTGAGGCGATGGCGCTCCCGCACTTCCGGCGAGTTGAAAGCTTCCTCGACGGTGCGAAGATAACCGACGGGGATATTGGCCGACTTCATCTTCGCTACCCAGTTTTCGCGAAGATCTTGTAGAAAAATGCCGGTGAGGATCGCGCGCAGTTTCTCCTTGTTGGCCGTCCGCGAACGGCGGTCGCCGAATTCGCCGCTGGCGAGATCGGGCCGGCCGAGCACTTCGATGACGAGACGGCGATACAGCCGGTCATTGGCGCAGGCGATATAAAACGGCGCGTCGGACGCCTGATAGACGCCGACCGAGGGAGACCCGTTCGGCGAATTGCCCTGGCGGCTCGGATTCACACCGCTCATCAGATAAGCCATGCCGTAAAATTGGGTCATCGCCAGCGCGACGTCGAACAGCGCCACCTCGACATGCTGGCCGCGGCCGAGCCGATCGCGGGCAAACAGCGCCAGCAGGATGGCGTTGCAGGCTGACATGCCCGTCATCATGTCGACCGCGGGCGGACCGGTCCGCACCGGCGGCCCATCGGGAAAGCCGTTCAGCGACATGAACCCGCTTTCGGCCTGCGTGATCGGATCGAAGCCAGGACGGGATGCAAACGGCCCCTGGCGGCCGTAGGCCGAGATCGAGCAATACACCAGGCGGGGATTGCTTGGCGCGACCGATGCATAGTCGAGGCCATACTTCTTCATCACGCCGGAGGAGAAGTTCTCCACCACCACATCCGCCCGCGCGATCAATTCCAGTGCGACCTCACGCGCCTCGGGCTTGGTGAGATCGAGAGCGATACCGCGTTTGTTGCGATTCAAACTGACGAAAGGCAGCGCTTTCGCCGGCGAGATCGGCGTGTTCATAGCTCCGCGTATCGTCGCCGCCATCCGGGTTCTCGATCTTGATGACTTCGGCGCCAAAATCGGCCAACGTTTGCGTGCAGGCAGGGCCAGCGACGACCCGGGTGAAATCCACGACCAGCAGACCGTCGAGCGCGGTCGGCGCGCCCTTTTTTCGTGGCGCGCGGTCCGGCAATTGCGGTCTGGCAGTCATGATCGGTCTCTTCCCTTCCGGTTTTGATTGGCGCCACGGTCGGCCGCGCGAACCGACTTTAAGGTCTATTTCCAGAAGGGCAATGTTCGGCAATAGCATGAGAGCATGCGCGAATTGCGCCCTGCGGCGGGTCACTTGATTGACTTGCGCCAATACAGCGTGTTTGGCCAGCCCCATGGGTATTCCGGCCGGTACAGCCGGTAGCCGGCCCGGATGAAGTTGTTGGCGGAGGCGAGATTGTCCGTGGTATCCGACACGATGCAGCACCATCCATTGTGCCGTGCCCGGAATTCGAGGGCGCGCATCAGCCGCAATTGCAGGGCGTTTCCGCAGTGTTTTTTCAAGACACCTACCCGGCAGAAATATCCCGCATTGACCGCGCGCGTGGACGGTACAATCCCGGCAAACCCTCGAACGACTTGATGGAGCCGGCGGTGTGATCCTGCATGCCCCGGAAGATGATGAGACCGTCGCCGGGCGTTTCGATCTTGTCGCTGTAGAGCTTGAACCGGTGGCCGAGACCGAGGGCGGCGATCTTGCTTTCGATCAGGCGCTTGGAGGACTGCGCCAGCGTCCTTTGCGCTTCGCGGATGCAGACCGCGAGCGTACCGCGCTCGGCCTGGCAGGTCTCCACCAGAAGCTCGCCGAAGAAATGCGATTTTCCCGAGCCGCGGCCGCCGTAGACGCCCTTGTAGCGCGCCGGTTCGAGCAGCGGCTCGAAGACTTTAGCTGTTGGAATTTTCAGGGTGGACAATGACACGCTCGATTCTGTGGATCAATTCGAGGGCACCGTCATCGCCATTCTCGATGACCTGCGTGGCCTTGCCCCAGCCGCGATCGAGGATGGCGTTGGCCGCGGCGACCCGCGCCGGCGGCGTCGCCTTGGTGTTACGCATGACCGCGACCAGCACGTTGAGCGCGGATTTGGTGTGGCTGCGCGCCAGCGATCGGATTTCGGTCACCGACTTAGGCATCGCCGGACTCTTCGGGCTCGGGGCGGAAATCTTCGCTCGGCGCGGTGTCGGCACGATCCATGACGAGATCGTCGGGCCGCGCCGCCGACCGGAAGGCAATGGTGGGGAAATCGGATGGCCCGCGATCGCGCGTTGGGGCGCGGATGAATTGAATGATCTCTGCGCTCACGACAATCCCTCCCACACCGCGATCGCGACCAGACCCGCCAGCGCGAGTGAAATCAGATAAGCGGTCATGCTGATCTCTCTTGAGGTGAATTAAATGTGCGGCATGACCACAATCATACGGTCATTTCAGGCGCGAACCCTATCCCGCAAGGCGCGATCCGCATGGTGGATCGTCGCGGCGGGGCCGCGTGCGGCGTGAACCTTGTCCACGCCGCGTGCCAGCGCGTTCGCGCGCGCCGGCAAAACTCAATGAAAGCTCGAACGGCAGCGCGCTTCGAGACGCGTCTTTGCGACAATGCGCTGCTCGGGAGATTGCTGCGCCCGTGAAATGCGGCTGCCGTCCGATTCAGGAAGTCCGGTTCGGGAAGTCCAAATGAAAATGCCCGCGGCCAGTTTCCCGGCGCGGGCCCCAAGACAATCTTGTCATGATGAAGATATGCCGGTGATTTGCCCGACGTGTCAAATGTATTTGGAGTCGCCGTCGATGGCGCGCCGGCACTTCTACTCAAATCCCTGCACCGGGGGCGCCGTTTTTGCGGCTATAACCGGCGGCGTAGCCTTTGCCGTACCCGTTTCAACAGGCTTGGCAACGGGCAACGGATTCATCTTGGCCGCTGCTTGCTGCTGGGTTCCAGCCTCTGGGGTCCGGGGGCCGGCTTGTGTGACCCGCCGGCCGCGCGCCCGCGAATGCCCGACACCCCAGGAATGCGCGATCGCGGGCCCCGCGCTGTATCCGATGAACGCGCCCGCCACCGCGCCCACCGGGCCCAGCACGATCGCGCCCGATACCGCGCCCAACGCCGCGCTTCCGGCGCGCTCCTGAGCGTTTGCTCCATACGAAAAAAATGACCCTGCGATCACCGCCGCAACAACCAGTTTTTTCATCGCGGTTCCCCTGGATTCGCCCCAGGGTACGACACTCCGAAAATGCGGCGGCAGGAAGGTGATGCGACGGCAGCCAGCGTTCGGATTTAAGACGTCCGATTCGAAAAGCCTGCGTCTAGTGCTGCCTCTGAGCGAACCACGGCAGCACCTCGTCGTCGAATGCGCGGCTGACAGGCTCAGTGAATGCTGATCGCCGCTCCCTCGAAAAAGCCCGCGGCCGGTTTTCCGGCGCGGGCTCTCAAAACTCTTGCGATGGTGAAAATATGCCGGTGATTTGCCCGACGTGTCAAATCCCCTCGCTGCGTTCTAATTCCTCACCGCGTAGAGCGGCGTTCTGATCGTCACCTGGTAAGACGGCTTCGGCACCCAGGCGATCTCGGCCGTCACGCCGAACAGGCGATTGTCGTTGTCGTCCATCCGGTCCAGATCCAGCCTTACGACCGGCTGGGTAAAGGGCTGAAACGGCGTCCGGTTCAGAAGCTGCGCGCCTCCGAACGACTGAACGCCGAAGCGGCCGGATAGCTTCCAATTGTTGTCCCACTGATAGTAGCCGCCGACATAGCCGACGATGTTCGGGCTGACCGTCACAAACGGCGTTTCAACGTCGACCCTGGTGTGTTGAACGCCGGCAAGCAGCCCGCGCGTTTCGTCCTCGTTCAGCGCATAGTCGAACTCGAGGATCGTATTCAGCGACGTCGTGGCAAGCGGCGAATCCGGCACCGACTTCGTGACCGTCGATTGCAGCGTGACCGTCGGGATCGATCCGCCGTTCTGCTGATAGACGTCGGCCTGAAATCCGACCATCCAGCTGCTGACCGCAAAGTTCGACCAGTCGGTCATGTCGGTGCGCGAGGTGCTGGCGCTGAAGCCGCCCCATACCGAGACGCGGTCGCTAAGGTCCACCGTGAAGGGAACGTCGACCCAGATACTTTGGCTTGCCGGCGAAGACAGGGTCGGCAGCGCCGGCAGCGTTGGGAGGGATGTAAGCGAGGTAAGATTTCGACAGCGTCGCCAGCGACGGGAACCTGGCGGACAAGGAAGGATTGCCCAAGCCAATCGAGAGCGTGTCGGCAGGAACGGTCGCGTAGGTCGTCCGCAAATCGAGGTAGATGTTCGGGCTCCAGGCCGCCTTCGCCGATGAATCGTCGCTGTCCTCCTTGTCCTTGCTGAGGGCGAGGCCGGAAAAAGAAATTGACAACAGCCCTGCAAGCGCCACGCGAGACGCGAACCCAACCAGTCCGGGCCATGAACGGATACGCATAAGCCTACCAAACCACCAAATCCCCAATGGCCTTGATCTCAGTCTTCGCTTGCTTCGCACAGCGATGACAACTCATCGAGGCCGATCGTGCGCCCGGCGCCGTCCTTGACGGTGATATTCTGGAACCGCTGCTGCTCCAGCTCCAATACCTTATCGACGGCCTCGGAAGCAGTCGCGCAGGAGAACGAGACTGCCCCGGCCGAATTGTTCGCCAGAATCGTAAATGACATATTTGGCCCCCTTACCTCACCCCACACTTAGCACGACTTGCGGTGGGAGTGCGATAGGGCCGAAAAGCCCGCGGTCGGTTACCCAGCACGGGCCTCAAATCCGGCGATGCTGAAACCATGCCGGTGATTTCCCCGGCGGCACAAGATCTTTTGCCGCAGTCCGACCCGAACGGCGCCGCGGCGCTACGGCCGGTTCTCCGGATCGGAGTATCGCTCTTGCCCGCGTGATTTGCGATTTGCCATCGCACGGCGCAGCACCTTGGAAAGCTCTTCCACGGAATAAGGTTTGTGCAGCAAGTCAAAGCCGTGGTTGCCGTCATCGGCCAGAACGTGGCTGTATCCGCTGTTCAGCACGAACGGCAGGTCAGGCGCGCGCCTGCGGATTTCCTTGCCGAGTGCGACGCCGTCAAGGCCGGGCATCACGACATCGCTCAGCACGATGTCGAAACGCTGGGGATCCTCATCGAGCAGCTTCAAGGCCTCCTCGGCATTGCTGGCCAGCACGGTCCGGTACCCCAAATCGTGCAAAAGCTGCGTCGAGAATTCGCCCACCTCCGCGTTATCCTCAACGACCAGGATATTCCAGCACTCGCCGGAGTCGTCAGATTTGAAGGAGTTGCCCTGGTGAGGTTGAACCGGTTTTGAGCTCAGCGGCAAATACAAGGTGATGGTGGTGCCGCGGCCAACCTCGCTCTCGACCCGCACCGTGCCACCGGACTGATGGACAAAACCATAGACCTGGGAAAGGCCAAGCCCGGTGCCGCGGCCGACATCCTTGGTCGTGAAGAACGGTTCGAAGATCCGGTCGACATGGTCGGGCGGAATGCCGCAGCCGGCGTCGCTGACCGAAACCGTAACAAACTCGTTCACCGCGTAGCGGCTTGCGTCCAGCGCGCTGGCTGGCGACTTCGCGACCCGGATCGTCAGCGATCCGCTGCCGTCCATCGCGTCGCGGGCATTCGCGACAAGATTGACCAGCGCGGTTTCGAATTGGTTGGCGTCCGCCTCAACCGGCAAGGGATGTTCGG
Organism: uncultured Alphaproteobacteria bacterium; assembly: GCA_963825105.1. Classification (GTDB taxonomy): domain Bacteria; phylum Pseudomonadota; class Alphaproteobacteria; order Rhizobiales; family Xanthobacteraceae; genus Bradyrhizobium. The sequence goes on along the minus strand of CAWGSB010000009.1, from coordinate 28,900 downwards.
CAACATCCAGTTCGAAGCCGGCCGACGATCCCAGAACGGTTTTGAGCATGTCCGCGACGCGCTCCAGCTGGTCGGCGGCGTCGAAGACCTGCCGGTGGACGGCGTGGCGACGGGCAAAAGTAAGCAGCTGCCCGGTGAGTTTTGCCGCCCGGTCCGCGGTGTCGGAGATCGCATCCACATATCGTCGCATCCGGTCCGCTGGCAGGTTTCTCCGCCTCAGCAAATCAGCCGACGAGCGAATCACCGTCAGGAGGTTATTGAAATCGTGAGCGACGCCGCCGGTAAGCTGGCCGATCGCTTCCATCTTCTGCGCCTGCCGGAAGGCCTCCTCGGCCTGGCGGCGTTCGGTGAGCTCAACGGCCTCAGGCACGATCGCGACCACTTTGCCGTCCTGGTCGCGCACGGGGCGCATCTGGAAGTCGAACCAGCGCCATCCGCCGACCGGAAGATTGACGTGAATCTCCTGACGCACGGCTTCGCCGCCGGCGACCGTGGAAATGGCCGCCCTGACCGCCTCGGGCATGCCGGGCGTGCCGATGAACCAGGGCGTCTGCCAGAACGGCTTGCCGAACACTTGCTCGAGCGTCGCGTCGATGCCTGAAAGCGAGGTGGCATTGGCGTCCAGCAGCGTGCCGTCGACCGCCAGCAAGCCCTGATAGGTGTAGCTGGTCGCAAAGATGGTTCGCAGCCGGGCTTCCTTGGCCTGCAATTCCGCCGTGCGCTCGGAAACCTGAACCTCCAGCCTTTCATTAAGGCCACGCAGCGTCTCCTCGGCCTGCTTTCTTTCGGTGATGTCCTGAAAATAGACCGACACGCCTTCGCTTCTTGCCGGATAAACGCGGATGTCGAACCAGCGGCGCAATGGCGCATGGTAATGCTCGAAGGTCGTCCTCGCCCGCTCGGTCATGGCGCTCCGGTAATTGGCTTCCAGCCCGCTGCCGATCGTCTCGGGGTATTCCTCCCAATAACTCCTGCCGATCAACTGCTCCGCGGAGCGGGATAGCATGCGCTCCGCGGCGGCGTTGACATAGGTGAAGCGCCAATCGTGATCGAGCGCGAAGAAGCCGTCATTGATGCTGGCCAAAATGCCTTCGGCGCGCTCCTGCGCCATCTGCGCCTCAAGCCGCAACTCGTTCTCGATGCGAACGGCCTCACGGCGCAAGGCGGCCATATCGATACTGGCGCGCACGCGGGCCAGGAGCTCGCGCGCGCTGAACGGTTTGCTGAGATAATCGTCGGCGCCGGCTTCCAGACCTTCCACCTTGGCTTCCTCGCCGGCGCGTGCGGACAGGAAGATCACGGGGACATCCCTGAGCTCGCTGTCGCTGCGCAGCGCCTTCAGAAGGCTGAAGCCATCGAGCCGCGGCATCATGATGTCGCTGAGCACGAGATCCGGGCGCCGGCGCCACGCCGCTTCAAGCGCGGCCTGCCCATCGGCGACGGTTTCCACCTCATATTGCTCCGCGAGCAGGCGGCACACATAATCGCGCATGTCGGGATTGTCGTCGGCGAGCAGAACCCGTTCCTTGTGTACCGAGGCGCCGGAGACATTGAGGCCGAGATCCTCCGATGACGACGCGCCGGGCAACTCGCTCGTCGCGCCGCCTTCGAGCCATCCCATGGCTTCGTCGAGGTAGGCTTGCGCGCGGACATTGGTCGAGACTTGCGCGGGCGATGCCTCCAGGCGGCCCGCCGGCAGATGCGACTTTCCGAACGGGATGGTGACGGTAAAGACGCTGCCGCGCCCCTCTTCGCTTTCGACCCGGATGTCTCCGCCGTGCAATTTCACCAGTTCCTGCACCAGCGCGAGCCCGATGCCGCTGCCTTCGAACGAGCGCCCGCGCGCGCCGTCCACCCGCCTGAACCGCTCGAACACATGCGGCAGCTCGGTCGGCGGAACACCCGTTCCGGTGTCGCGAACCCCGATTTCAGCGTGGTCGCCGTCCGCCGCGGCCCTGACCACGACACCGATCTCGCCTTCGAACGTAAACTTGAAGGCGTTCGACAGCAGATTGAGAACGATCTTTTCCCACATGTCGCGATCGACATAGACCGCCTGCCCCAGCGGCGGCGCATCGATCACCAGCCGCAAGCCCGCTTTGTCGATCGCCGAGCGGAAGTTCGAGGCGAGCTCCGCCGTAAAAGCGGCAAGCTCGACCGCCTCGTAACTGGCGCTCACGCGGCCGGCTTCGATCCGCGAGAAGTCGAGCAGCGTGTTGACGAGCTTCAACAGCCGCGTGCCGTTGCGATGCACGGTCATCAGCAGCGCGCGATCGTCAGAACTCATCTGCGCTTCGGAATGACCCAGCACTTCTTCCAGCGGACTAAGCATCAGCGTCAGCGGCGTACGAAACTCGTGGCTGATGTTTGAAAAGAATGTAGTTTTAGCGCGGTCGATCTCGGCCAGTGCCTCGGCGCGGCGGCGCTGCTCCTCATAAGCGTCGCCATTGTTCACCGCCGCGGCGATTTGACCCGCGACCAGCTCGAGGAAACCGGCGTAACGTTCGTCGTAGAGGCGGAAAGGATTGAGGCCTGCGATCACGAAGCCGGAACGGCTAGCCTCGCCGCTCGACAAAATCGGGAGAACGACAGCCTGGTTGGGCGGCTGGCGCCAGCCTCCGCTCGGAAAATTGAAACCGAAAGCCTCCGGCAAATTGCCGACAAGGCGCGTCGTGTGCTGTTGAAGCACCTCCGCGACCGGCCACATTCCGTTCGCCTCGATCGACAGCGTTGGCTTGACCGCGGGATGGTCCGGTCCGATTCCCGACAGTGCCGCGAGCTGCGCGACCTGGCTGCCTGGCTCGATCATATAGATCATGGCAAACGGCAGATCCTGCGGGTCGGTCAGCAGCGCTTTCGCGCTGCGCTCGCAGGCCTGCTGGACGCTGCGCGATTCCGCGGCGCTGCTTGCCAGTTCGCGCAACAGTGAAAGTTGGCGCTCGCTGATCACACGCTGGGTATCGTCGGTGTTGGCGCAGAAGATACCGCCCGGGGCACCGTCGTCGGTGGGAATCGGACTGTAGGAGAAGGTGTAATAGGTTTCTTCCGGAAATCCGTTGCGCTCCATGATCAGGAGCTGGGCTTCGACATAAACCCCCTCGTCGCCTCTCATCGCCTTGGCGAGCAGCGACGCAATGTCGTCCCAGATCTCGCGCCAGACCACCGAAATCGGCTGTCCGAGCGCCCAAGGGTGCTTGCCGCCGATGATCGACTTGTAGGGATCGTTGTAGAGGTAGGTCAGTTCCTCGCCCCAGCCGATCCAGATCGGCTGCTGCGAGGTGAGCATGATGCGCACCGCCGTCTTCAGGCTTTGTGGCCAAAGCTCCGGCGGGCCGATCGGCGTGCTGGCCCAATCGAAATCCTTGATCAGGCCGGCAAGCTCACTGCGGCCGAGGAAAAGCCGCTCCTTTTCCGCCAATCCGCGAACGACCTCAAACTCCGGAATTTTCACCTCGGACACTCACTACCCCCAGCCGCTACCCCAGCCTCCTCGCGCAGGTTGGCGAAAGCAGAAAACGCCCGTTTTCGCCTTTTGGTTCCCTCACCGGAACATTTTTTTATCGCGAATGTTCACGGAAAGGCTTACCGGTACAATTGCGCTCGAACCTCAAAGATTTCATGGCCGAAACCATTCGCTCAGAAGCCAAGAAGAAGCCCCAAAACATGGTGCTTCGGTTGCTCGGTCCGGGATTGGTGACCGGCGCCGCCGACGACGACCCGTCGGGCATCGCGACCTATTCACAGGCCGGGGCGCAGTTCGGTTACGGCCTGCTCTGGACGGTGTTTCTGACCACGCCGTTCATGATCGCGATTCAGCTGGTGAGCGCGCGGATCGGCAGGGTAACCGGCAAGGGCCTCGCCGCCAATGTGATGGAGCTGGCGCCGCGCTGGGTGGTACTGGCGCTGGTTTTTCTTCTGGTCACTGCGAACACGTTCAACATCGCGGCCGACATCGCGGCGATGGGAGAATCCCTCTCGCTCGTCATTGGCGGCCTCAACCACGAACATGCCCTGATTTTCGCATCGGCATCGACCTTGCTGCAGGTCTTCGTGCCGTATCGCCGATACTCTCCGGTGCTGAAATTTCTGACGTTGACGCTATTTGCCTATGTCGCGACCGCACTCACCGTGAACGATTCCCTGGAGCACCGCACTTGCTGGCGGCGATCTGGCCGAGGCCCACCATCAATGCAGACTATTTCCTGATGGTGGTGGCGGTGCTCGGGACCACCATCAGTCCCTATCTGTTTTTCTGGCAGGCTTCGCAGGAAGTCGAGGAAATGAATCAGGGCAAGGTACGCCGTCCGCTGCGGGAGCTGACCAGAGGCGGCCTCACCGAACTCGACCGCATCAAGGTCGATACGACGGTCGGAATGTTCTTCTCCAATGCGATCGCCTTTTTCATCATCCTGACCACCGCCGCCGTCTTGAATGCCCACGGCGTCACCAACATCAATTCGGCAACGCAGGCCGCCGAAGCGCTAAGGCCACTGGCGGGCGATTTTACGTTTCTGCTGTTCGCGCTCGGCATTATCGGCACAGGTCTGCTGGCGATCCCGGTGCTGGCCGGCTCCGCCGCCTATGGGGTGGCCGAAGCGTTCGGCTGGCACGCGACCCTCGAAGCCAGGGCCCCCGGAGGCGGTCGGATTCTACACGATCATCGCAGCGGCGACCGTGATCGGATTCGGTCTTGGCTTTACCGGAATAGACGCCATTCACATGCTGGTGTGGAGCGCCGTACTCAACGGCATTGTCGCCGTCCCGATCATGGCGATGATGATGGTGATCGTCGCCAATGCCAGACTGATGGGACGGTTCAGAGCCAGCCGCCGCCTGACCGTTCTGGGCTGGATCGGCACCGCGCTGATGGCCGTGGCGGTGATTGCCTTGTTCTGGTCTTTCTTCAGCGGATAGGCGGTTCGGCGCGCGGACTTGCCACCCGATCAAGGTTGAACCGTCGGGCAGCAGTTTACCTCACAAAGCTGAGATATGAGGCGAGCGCCTCGATTTCGTCCGGGCCAAGCGTGCTGGCAACCATGGGCATCGGAGATTCTGGAGTCGAATGATATCCTTGGCCCCATTCCTTGAGCCTCCGCTTCAGGTAGAAATAGGACAAGCCTCCGAGACGCGGGATATCTCTCACGCCCTGGCCTCCCGGACCATGGCAGGCGAGGCATGCCACAACATTGGCCTCCGGAATTCCCTGGACGTAAATCGTTTGTCCTCTTTCTGCGGGCACCCGATATCCATCATGGGCCGCTTTCGCCGGCAGCGATGCAAAATAATCCGCCAGATCACGCATCGTGTCGGGACGCAGATTCGCCGCCGCACCCCACATGTATTGTTTCGAAAGCGGATTGTCGCGGATGTGCGCGGCATAGCCGCGAAGCTGCGAACTCGATATACGGGGCCCGCTGTCCGGCCAATCGCGGCGCGACCGTATAACCCTGCGCCCCGGTTCCGTGGCACCAGGTGCAATTGCGGACGCTGGCCGCCATCGAACTGCCCGCCCATGGGGAAACGGGCGAGAAAACAACCGCAAGGATCGCTAGTTTCAGCCAGATCCGCTTCATGAAATAAGCTTCCGCACTTTCTGCATTCATTGAAACCGGCGACCCGTCCAATGGTGAAAACTACCTGAGACTACTGACATAGGCAGCCACGGCTGCGATTTGGGATTTGGTTAGGTTGTGCGAGGTCGGCCCCATGACGGCGGATGAATCGGCATTGAGGTATTCTGACCGCGCTCCGCGGTCCAGTTCACTAGTTTGCTGTAGAAGTAGTCAGGAAGCTGACCAGCCAGGCGCGGAATCTGATCCTGCCCCTTGGCATCCTGACCGTGGCACGCCGAGCATGCGGGGACATTGGATTCGGGAAGTCCCTCCTCGAAAATGCGTTTGCCCGTAGCCATTGCGCTCCGTGATCCTCCGCCGACCAGCGGTGGCGGGTTGAGATCCTCGAAATGATGAGCCAGCGCCGACAGCATCGACGGCGACAGGGCATGCGCCACATTGGCCATAATCTCGTTTTTGCGCCTGTGCTCGATGAACGCCCGCAGCTGGTTCTCGATGTATTTGGGTTGCTGGCCCGCGAGCCGAGGCATGGCATAGTAGCCGTGATAACCTTGGCCCGACAGTCCGTGGCAGGTCTTGCAGTATTGGACCTTTGCCTGAAAGTCATCCGCGTGGCCGGCGATCGAGAGACCAGCGGAAAGCGCCGCTGCCAGGATCGCGGTTCGCAACGCCGAATGTAAGCCAGCGATCTTCATCATCCTGCCTTCATCGTTGCGCTCGGGGCTGTGGTCTGCCCCATCGAAGAACGAGCCGACGGCTTGCGCGATCGGACATCGTCCTACTGCCAGCCCGGCACACGGAAGTTCACCCCGAGTTTGACCATCTGAGCGGTCTGCCTATAGCGCACGGGCCCAGTGAAGCTGTCGACGCCGGCAGGATCCGTAAAACTCATCGTCACCGTCTGATTGCCGAAATCGTAGTAGTCGTATTCGAGCCTCGCCGACCAATCCTCCGCGAAAGCCCATTCGACGCCGGCGCCCACGGTCCAGCCGGTCTTTATGCTCAATCCCTCGGCGTCGAAAGCCGTGCCCTGGAAGGTTCCGATCACGCCATACTTGTTGTAGGCCCAGGCGGCGCCACCCTTGGCATACAGCAACCAATTGTCCACCGCATAACCCACGCGCGCGGTGAGAGTCCGGAATGAAATCGGTCGTCACTTTCACAAGGGCGGTTTCGCCAGGGAAGGCGACCGCGGGCTGAAACGGCACCACCGTGCTGCCCTTCAGCGTCGAGCCAGAGGCTCCCCCCTCGATGCCGACCACGAAACTTGGTGAGAACTGATAATCGCACCCGATCTGACCACCGATCACTGCGCCGCTCTGGCGGATATTGGCGGTGGTGGTTCCGACGGTATTGCCCGCAAGCCCGAACGCTGCGTTATCCTGCACCAGCAGCACCGGGTCGGTCGCATCCGTTTGCGTCCAGACGCCGCCGGCGTGGGCGCCCATATAGCAGCCGGTCCAGGTGAAGCGCTGCTGGAATGTTGCCTTTGCGGGCATCTGGGTCGGAAGATCGGCGGCAAGAGCCGGTGCGGCGGCGGTCAATGCCAACCCTGCGACACCGAGAAGAGAGAGCTTGTTCATGAGTAAATCTCCGTTTGCATGCAAGCCCGCCTACATCGCCAACCAGGCATGAAGGAAGAGGGTGTTATTGTCACGAGCATTAACCGTCGTGCCGTTGAACTTGTTGTAATAGGTATATTGCAGGCCGATGCGGGCATTGAACCATGGCCAGCCCGGCGCCTTGCTTGCGCTGAACGGGATGTAAGCAAGCTCGGCCATCCAGCCGTTGCTGTTTGGACTCATGTTTGAGAACCCGGCCGCATCGGCAAACAAGGTCGCGTCGGGACTACCCCAAACGTCGAAATACTGACCGGTCAACACGATTCGGTTGTTGGCGCCGAAGGCGAAGGAGCCCGTCAGCTTAAGGCTGTTGAGTTCGTTGGTGGGATTGGCCGAGGCAAGACTGGCAAAGCTCGCGTCCAAGCGCTGATACTCGCGAATATAGTTGGCGCGCAATGTCAGCCAGTAATTCGGACCTTGGTACTGGTACTGCGAGTCGATGCCGATGTCGGTAAACCTGTCTGATTGCGGCAGCGTCCCGGTCGTTCCCTGCACGAAGGTATTGTCGATCCATGGATTGACGTTGGCGATCATACCGTAGGTGCCGAGCATGAAGGTGTGGGGTCCCCAGTGCGGCTCCAACGCCACGCGCCAATACGGCGCCACGCCGTTAAACAGCCCGGGCCCGTCAAACGGATTCATACCGAGCGAATTCTGCTGGCTGAATCCGAGCGTCTCGTACCCCGTCAGTTCGAGATAGAGCATATCGTTGATCATCGTGTAGGCGCCGACACCGGCGACACGCATGGAGAATGCGCCCTCGATCAGGGTCGAAGCACCGGGCGTGTTCGCAAGCGTCGATGCTGCTTGCGGGAACGACCAACCCGGCGTCGTGTTCCAAAGGTCCTGGACCGTCGGATTGTTGTTGGCGGTGATGCCGTAGATGACGTCGAGCCCGGCGATATTTGTGGTGTTCGCATAACGCATATCAGCATTGTCCCACGACCAGGTATGCTTGAACTGGTCTACTGGATTGCCGGTCAAAGACGACAGGGGGTCTGGCGAGCTATAGGTGACCTGGACGAACGCGCCGACATTGCTGGCGATCGCTCCGCCCCAGAACACACTGAACGGCGACAGCACGGTGTTATCATTCGGCTGGTAGGGATCCGTCGGTGGCGCCACGCTTGGTACCTGAGTATGCGTGTTGCCGATGATCGCCATCATCGATATCGGAGGAACCCACCCTTTCTCCCCGGCAGAGGCCGGAGGAGTGACCTCCTGCGCGTAGCTGCGCAGTTTATCGTACTCCGCGCGTGCGTCACTCCCGGCGTTGGATGAGAACGGAGTCGTCTTGTACGGGCCGCCGCCCGTCGTATAGCCGAGCAGCTTGAAGCGGCGGCCGTATGGGGTCAGGAATGGAAAATCGGTGTGGCAGGTGCCGCAGGGCTGCCCGGTCTGGCGCGCGAAACTCGGCAGCGCTTGTGCCGGTGGCGCAAAGCCGATTGTCAGATAACCAGCAAGAACGACAAAAAGCCCAACAGCAGAGAAGGGCCTGCAACTTAAACGGGATTGCAGGAAATCAACGATTCGCATCGAGCGCCCATCCCATCTGCTCGCAGCATGCCTTGCAGCGTGCGGACATGAATCTAGTTACGCTCCCGAATTAAATCGGAGATACGGAGCTGACTGTTCAAAAAGGAACAGCGAATCCGATTTCATCAGTGTGAGGTATTTCCGCAACAAAGAATGGGCGTAGACAAAGCGAACGTTGCGCGCGACGTTCGCGTCGACGGCTGGCGAGAAGCAGAACTTTTGGAGAAGCGGTCATGAAGGTCAGTGAACTGGTGCGGGCACTGCAAGCAGCAATCTTGATAGTTGGCTTCTCCGCGCCGGGCCATGCGGAGAACAAGGCAGTGTCCGCCGTCTCGGCCCAAGAACTCAAGGCCAAGACGGACTATTGCAAAACCTGCCACGGGGTGTCGGGGCAAGGGTTTCGCGGAGCCTTTCCGATGCCACGACTGGCAGGACAGCAACCCGAATACCTGAAGAATCAGTTGCAGGCATTTATCGAACGCAGGCGAACGAACCCGGTGATGTTCAACGTGGTGCATGTTCTGAGCCCACCGATGCTGACGGCATTGTCGACGTATTTCAAAGATCTCAATCCCAAACCGTTGGGAGGGGCTCCAAAGGAACTCGTAGCCGCGGGGAAAAAAATCTACGAAGAAGGAATTCCCAGCGCCGAGGTGCCTCCATGCGCTTCCTGTCACGGGCCGGATGCCAAGGGTGCCGACGCGTTTCCCCGTTTGGCGGGTCAGCTTCATAACTACATCTTCAGGAAACTGACGAACTGGGACAAAGAGCGAGGTCAGGATAAGGCCAAGCCGGACAACTCGGCGATCATGGAGCCGATCGCACATAACCTGACTGAGGCACAGATCAGGTCCGTCGCGGCCTACGTGAGTTATTTGGAGTGACGCTCCAAAGGGCCAGCAGCACTTCGAGCGCTGTTTGAAGCCTCATCGGCCTGCAAGACCGTAGAACGACCTCTGCCGCGCAAGGCTGGTGCGCGGCCTATGCTACAAAGCCGGCATAAAACTAACTTCCTAGCACGGAAAGCAATAGCGCGGCGTAGACTTCTATTCTTCCGCTATGGCTGTTGTAGCTAATGAATCCCTTTTCGCGGAACTTGTTCATGAAAGTGCTAACCCGGGATCGGGTTGTACCAACCATCTCTGCCAACACTTCCTGGCTTACTGTCACCGGAATCGGCTTCTCACCTTCTTGTTCAGTGTCTGCAAGAAGCAGCAGAAGTCGTGCAAGCCGTCGTTCGCTTGGATTAAGTAGCTGGTCGATCAGGTCTTGTTCAAGTCGGGCAATCCGCGACAACAATTGGGTCGCGAAAAACGCAGAAAAAACAGGCTCAGAATTGAGCGTCGAAAGCATCGTTTGCTTTGTGATTGAGGTAATCAGGCACTCTTCCAACGCTACTATGGTCGCGGTGTGCGACTTTGCGCCGCCCAGGCAGGCTTCGCCAACGAAATGGCCCTTTTGAAAAATCCCAACAATGGCTTCCTTGCCATGGTCGGATAAGATGGTTGCCTTAACTCGTCCTTTTCGAATGTACCCGACCGTGTCGGCAAGCCCGCCCTGAACAAAAATCAACTGATTCTTTTGAAATTTTCCCAATGTTACTCCGGTACCAGTTTTGCCGAGGAAAGCCTCGGGGTCAAATGGCGCCTTCGAACTCATACCGCGCGAAAAATTCAGCATAGCACGCACAACGCCAACGAAAGTTGCGGACCCTCGGAATGCCTGTCCCTGGCAATACCGGGCGCGCGTCAGTCCCCATTGCTGGTTAATCTATCAATGATGCCGTGCTTGCGCAAAATCGAATATCCACGGCACGCTGCTTTTGACAATCAATAGCATCAGCGGCTCCGACCTTTGAGGTCTTCCGCGAGCAGTGGGAAGCAGCGGCATCAAACATCTCGGCTAGGGCCGGTCCGAACGCGCAGTCGGCGCTGTCCGTCGGCTGTGACGACAAGATGCTTCGGCACCAGCAGCAGCATTGGCAGGATCAAGGCATAAACGGTCGTGATCGCGATGACGCAAACGGTAAAGCCTCCATAATGATCGTATAGGTTGGTGCCGAGAACATCGCCAAACCGCACAACGACGAAGTAAAGACTGCTCGACATCATGAGCGTCGTCCCCTGCAGGCCCCGGGGGCAGGACCGAATAATCAAATCCAGATAAGCGCCGGTGGCAAGACCGCCCATGAGACCGATCGGCACGGCCGCAACCAAGGCTTGCGTCATGGTATGAATGAAAAGCAACGGAACCATCTGCGGAACAGCGAGAACCGTCCCCCACAGCAGCAGCGTCTTCAGGGGAAATCTGCGGCAGAGAAGTCCATAGACGATGTAAGTCGGAATGAAGGAGCCGGCGAAGATGGCATTCCACTCACCCCATTCGGCGTCCGTGGCGTGCAAGGTGTTCTGAAGGTGATACTGCAGCGGCGTGGTCGAGCCGGGCGCAAAATTCCATAAGAGCCAGATCAGCATGGCCGGATAGATCGGCCGGTGCCGCATGAGCCGCCGCAGATTCCTGATCGGGTGACGGCCAGCTCCGTTCTCGGCGCGGATATTGTCGAACACGTCCGCCGGCTTCCATAGCGCATAAAGAGCAATTGCCGTCATGATCCCTGCGCCCACAAGAAACAGGATGCGGACTGCCAGGTCCGGGTGTTCGTCTTCGAGCAGACCGCTGAGTTTGCCGCCGAGCAGTAGCGCCCCGACGGTGGGGATCGACAGGAAGATGTTCCACGCCGCGCTGACCTGACCGGTCATCGCGTGTTGCTGGCCAATAACCGAAGTCAGTCCGTTCTGGGCGCTCGCGACGAAAAGGAACGAAGCCGTGAGCACAACGACGGCGACGAGGAGCGTCGTATAGTTCATCGGCGTGAACGCGAACAGGACGTAGAGCAAGGCGCTGACGCCGCCAAACAGCAGGATGAATCCGCGATCTTTCATCCCGAACGGGCTCCACATGTCGCGGATGAACCCGAACACGAAGGACAGATAGAGCGGGATCGCGGCCACGAGCCGGAAAGTGGCGACCTCGTGCGCCGTCAGGTGCAGTCTGTTCTTGAGAAAGAAGCTGATGGGAATATCGATCAGGCCTCCCGACGGGCCGCCGAAGGCCAACAGAACGATCAGGATACCCAGATAGAGAAAAATGCCGTGCCGCACCGAAGGCGACAGGTCGGCGGGAGCAACAGTGACAGCCGCCATGGTGGCTGCGGTACGGTCAATCGTCATTGCACGCGATCTGTCCTCACGAAACGGCAACGGTGAAGCACGCTCTCAAGGACGGCTGAACCGGCGGACTAGGCCGCGAGCAGCATCGCAATAATGGCGGTAGCGATCAATGCCGAATGACGGATTTCCGGCAGGGTGAGCCCGATGTCGTAGTGAGCCACATATCCCAGCAGGAAAGCAGCCAGCACCGCCGACCCGGCCATCACCGAAAACATGATCATCAAGGTGAGCCGATCCATAACCCTGTAATTCCTGTGCAGACCGTTGATAATCCAGCAACGCAACCGCTTACGCGAGTTCCGAATAGGACGTTACCGGCACCTGGGCCTCGATCGCCTGTTCCTCGGCAATGATTTTCGGCTTGCGCAGCCAGACATAGACCTGGGCCACGATCAGCACGACGCAGATCAGAAGGAAGAACGCGCTGATCGGACGCTCGATGAACGTCATCAGATCGCCGCGGGAGATCAGCAGGCTGCGCCGGAAGTTCTCCTCGAAACGCGGTCCCAGCACGAAACCGAGCAGGATCGGCGCGGGATGGAAATCGAGACGCAGCAGGATGTAGCCGACAACGCCGATGAACAGGGTTTCGGCGACCTGGAACATGTCGTTATTGGCGGCATAGACCCCGATGCAGACGAAGAACATCGCGCTCGGATAGAGGTAGCGGTAGGGGATGCTCAGAAGCTTAACCCACAGGCCGATCATCGGCACGTTGAGGACGACCAAAAGGATGTTGCCTATCCAGAAGCTCGCGATCAGGCCCCAGAAGATGTCCGCGTGCTGGCTGATGAGCTGTGGGCCCGGAACGATGCCGTGAATAATGAGAGCGCCCAGCAACAGAGCCATGACGGTATCGCCGGGAATACCGAGAACTCATGGTCGGGATGAAGTCGCCCTGTACCGAGGAATGCGTCGAGGCCTCCGGGCACGCGACACCCTCGATCGCGCCGTGGCCAAAGCGTTCCGGAGTCTTCGATATCTTCTTTTCGGTGGCGTAGGACACAAAGGAGGCAATGGTCGGTCCGGTGCCCGGAATCAGCGCACACAGGCTGCCGAGAAGGGTGCCGCGGATCATCGGCCAGAACGACCGCTTGAGATCGGCTTTCGACGGAAACATGTCGGAGATGCCGACCTTGGCGTATCTCAAATCGACGTCTTCGGTATTGTTGATGCTGTTCATGAATTCGGCGATGCCGAACATGCCGAGCGCCAGCGCTATGATTTCGACGCCGTCGAACAGCTCGGTGATGCCGAAGGTGAAGCGGGGCTGCCCGGTCTCGATGTCGGATCCGACGATGCCGACGAGCAGACCGAGAACCGTCATCGCAATGCCCTTGAGCGGCGATCCCTTCGCCAGCGTCGAGCCCGCCAGCAACCCCACCAGCATCAGCGAACACACTTCGGCAGGTCCGAATTCGAGCGCCACCTTGACCAGGAACGGCGCCAGGAAAATCATCTCGGTGATGCCGAAGGATGCGCCGACAAAGGCGGCGATGACGGTGACGCCGAGGGCGGTGCCGCCCTTGCCCTGCTTGGTCAGCGGAAACCCGTCCAGACAGGTCACTGCGTGCGGCGGATGGCATGGCAAATTCAGGAGGATCGAGCAGATCGCCCCGCCATATTGGGCGCCGTAATAGACGCCGGAGAGCATCAGGATCGCCGGCACCGGCTGCATCCCGAAGGTCAGCGGCAGCAGGATCGAAATCGTCGCAACGGGACCCATGCCCGGCAGCACGCCGACAAGGTTGCCGACCAGCACGCCGAGAAAGCAGTACATCAAATTATGCGGCTCAAGCGCTACGCCGAAGCCGTACCAGAGATCGGTAATCGCCGTTGAGATCACAGATTGAACCCCCGCAGCAGCGGGAACGGAATGCTCAGGAGGTAGTGGAACAGCACTACCCCGAACACGGTGATGCCGGCCGCCAGGATGGCCGCGGATTTGTACGTCGCGGTCTTGTCCCCAAGCGCACAGACGAAGACGCAGGCGAACACCGCCGGGATCATGCCGCCGAACTCGCCGAGGATGATGAACAGCACGGGGCCGCCGATAATGCAGAGCCAGCCGAACCATTGCGGGTTATCAGGCAGAAACTTCTTGTCGTCGGGCTCGGATGACCCCAGCGCGGTGCCGGCAATCAGCAGGCCAAGAAACGCGAGCAGGATACCCAGCATGACCGGCATGAATCCGGGGCCCATTCTGGCGAGGCTGCCGAATTTGTAGCCCGTGCCGGTCACAGTGGCTCCGACGCCGAGCAGCAGCATCAGCCCGCCGGCGTAGTAGTCGCGTTTCAGCGCAAATTTCCCCCGCAACGGAGACCTCCCTGGATCTTATTTTGGGGCGGACCCTACCCGCCGAGGCGAGGCCTGTCGATACTGTCCTGGGGGCTTCATCAACAGCCGCCTGCAAACAAAATGACGCCGCGCGTTGATCGACATGCCCAAAAAGCAGCCACCTTTTGACAGCACCGGGCCGATGGGAATGCATGCAAGCCAGCCCGACCGCGACAACGCAAATGCGTCCCGATGAAGCCGTGCGCCAAGGCCGAAGAGAAAGAAATGAAAGGAGAAACGCAGCCAAGAGCGCCGGCGCCGCAGCCGCTCACGCGACGAAAGTCGCAGGGAAAGCAGCGGGACGCTCGGAAAGGCCGACGGCCCGGCGTCGCGCTCACGCCGGAATACCGCTCAGCGCTTGTCTCGCAAATCTTCGGATAGGTAGGTGAACCCGAACCCCAGGCAACTCAGACTTGCGGGTTGGTACAGGCTACTCGCTGGCCATTGCCGTCGGGGCGGTCTGGGACGTCACCCCGCCCGAGATCTGCGATGCGATCAGGAATGCCGCAACCACGGCCGGCACGCTTATCAATCTCAGGAATTGGTCTACCGAAAGCATCGTCCACGTCCCCCAAATGGCCGGCTGCAAAAGGCTAGGTTCAATTCGCCCTTTGCGTGGTCTGCTGATCGGTGGTCAGAATCTGGTCGGTGTAAGCCGCCCCGGAAATCGTGAGCAGCGCCAGAATCGAAATAACGGCCAGCATTTTCATGCCACGATGGTCGTTTTCGATTGTGTCCAAAAACGTCAGAGCTTGGCGCATTTTCGGGACGAACCGAAGAAACAATCGTGGCCACCAACAGCGACTTTTGACGCACGTCAAAAGTTGCAACGTAGGTACCAATAATTCTTGCCAAGGACGATCCGTATTTCTACCGGACTTGTACGCAAAGAACACCGGCCAACCGAGCGTCTGAGTTCGACCGCGAAGAAGTGGAATGGGATCGATGCTATCGGTGGAAAGCGCCGATGATGACGTCGCTAGTTCGCCAGATGCTTGCGCAAGACCCCAATCGGTCAGGATTGGTCTGCGTCGACCTAAAGCCCAGGATACTCGCTGTTGCGGCCCATCAGGTAGGCGACGCCGGCGCGGCGCGCGGCCAAGCCGCTGTCGCCGCCGCGCCACCCAGAGCCGCAATGAACTCCCGCCGTCTCATTCGATCACCTCGTCGGCAACCGCCAGCAGGACCGACGGAACATCGATACCGAGCGTCTTCGCGGTCTTGAGGTTGACGAACAGATGGCATCGCGCGCGCGGCGGCTTTAGCCCCGGATCGTTGCCGCCCCGGCAGTTTTCCCCTAACGTCACACCATAAAAACAGGGAGGACTTGCCGATGGACGTGGTCCCGTTGGGTCCGGGATTCGGCGCCGAGCTGCGCGGCGTGACGCTTGCCGATGTCGCCGCGGACGATGCCGCCTATGCGGCGGTACGCGCGGCCTTCGAGGAACATTCGGTTCTGGTGTTTCGCGGCCAGGAGGTGACCGACGAGCTGCAGCTCGCCTTTTCGCGCCGCATCGGCCCGCCGGAAGTGACCAAGGTCGGCTCGCAGGGCACCGGCTCGCATTTCGTGATCCTCTCTACCATCGGCCCTGATGGAAAGGTGGTCCCGCCGGATCACCGGCTTTCGCTGCGCAGCAAGGCCAACCAGCTCTGGCATACCAATTCTTCGTTCAAGCGCGTTCCGGCGCTGGCGTCGATCCTTTCGGCGCGCGTTATCCCGGCGCGCGGCGGCGAGACCGAATACGTCTCGACGCGCCTCGCCTTCCAGCGGCTCGATGCTGCCTTGCGCAACAGGTTGGAAAATTCCTTTGCCTGGCACGATTATGCGCATTCGCGCGGTCAGATCGCGCCGGACCTCGCCAGTCCCGAGGAACGCGCGGCGCTGCCGCCGCAATGCTGGCGCATGGTGTGGAAGAATCCCGTCAACGGACGCGGCGCGATCTACCTCGCCTCGCACGCCTACGCTGTCGAAGGCATGGAGCCGGCGGCAGGGAAGAAGCTGATCGACGAACTGATGGAGTTCGCGACCGTGCCTGGCACCAGCTATCTGCATCAGTGGCAAAAGGGCGACGTCGTGATGTGGGACAACCGCGCCACCATGCATCGCGGACGACCGTGGCCGGCGCACGAAGCGCGCCTGATGATACGCACGACCATCTCGGCGACCGCGGCCGACGGCGTCGACACCATGCGCCCGCCGTCATCGCTGGCGGCGGAGTAGCGGCTTCAATCATTTCTCCTTCGGTGAATCATCCCTGGCGACAGGCGAGCCGGTCCTCTCAGACTGCCGTAAAGAAAAGCGAAAAAGGAATGCCATGACGACGATGTCCAAGGTACGAAGCGTCGAACTGCTCGCCTGCGACGCCGGCTGGAGAAACTACCACTTCGTCAAGATCACCACGGAAGACGACGTCGTCGGCTGGAGCGAATTCGACGAAGGCTTTGGCTCTCCCGGCGTCGGCGCGGCGATCCTGCGCCTTGCGGCGCGGGTGGTGGGACAGAACGCCTTGCAGCACGAGCGCATCTATGCGGAGCTTTTTTCGGCGACCCGCCCGGCGGCCGGCGGCGTCGTCGCGCAGGCGCTCGGCGCAATCGAAAACGCGCTGCTAGACGCCAAGGCAAAACTGCTCGGGGTGCCCTGCTACGAATTGCTCGGCGGCAAGATCCGCGATCGGGTTCGCGTCTACTGGTCGCATTGCGCCACCTGGCGCATCAACCATCCCGACTGGTACAAGCCGGCGATCACCGATCTCGACGGCGTCAAGGCGATCGGCCGCGAAGTGCGCGAGAAGAAGTTCACCGCGCTGAAGACCAATATCTTCACCTACGATGAAGGCCGGCCGCGGGGCTGGCGGCCCGGTTTCGGCGTGCCGTTCGAGCCCGAGATCAATGTCGACCGCAAGGTATTGCGCGACCTGCGCATGCATCTGGAAGCCATCCGCGACGGCGCCGGCCCTGACGTCGACATCCTGCTCGACCTCAACTTCAACGCCAAGACCGAAGGCTATCTGAAAATCCTGCGCGCCATCGCCGACCTCGACATGTTCTGGGTCGAGATCGACAGTTTCAATCCGGAAGCGCTCGGCTATATAAGGCGGCAGAGTCCGCATCCGATCTCGTCCTGCGAGACGCTGTTGGGCCTGCGCGAATTCCTGCCCTATTTCCGCGAACAGGCGATGGACGTCGCGATCATCGACACGCCCTGGAATGGCGTGTGGCAGTCGATGAAGATCGCGGCAAGCGCCGAGGCGCACGAGGTCAACGTCGCGCCGCATAATTTCTACGGCCACCTCTGCACCATGATGAACGCTCATTTCAGCGCGGCGGTGCCGAACCTGCGGATCATGGAGACCGATATCGACCGGCTGGCCTGGGATCACGAGCTGTTCACCCATGTGCCGGAGATCAAGGACGGCTATCTGATCATGCCGGACCGCCCCGGCTGGGGCACCGCACCCAACGAGGAGGCGCTTGCCGCGCATCCCCCGAAAAGCGCTGGCGGATTGCTGAACTATGGCCAAAAGACTGAAAAATAGTGGACTTATTACACGGCGCGCGGCACTTGCGGGCGTCGCGGCAGCAGCCGCATACGGCGCTGCCAGAGGCAACTTCGCCATCGCCGAGCCGGCTTCCGATCCTGCGGCGGCCGAAAATGGCGGCGGGCCCGTCTTCTCCGCGACAGGCCCAGATGCCGAGCTCTACGGAGCAGCCGAGGGTTTCCCTGTTCCCGATCCTGGCCTGGCTCGGCAACAGGGCAATCCGTATGAACCGAAATTTCGCGTCGGCGCCTTCAGCCATTTCGATGAGCTCTATCCGACGCGGCGGATCGCGCGCGCTGCAATGCCGTGGAGGTTCAAGCGCTCGCAAGCCGACATTCGGTATTCATACAAAGGCAATCGTTCCTCCCTGACCGAATATCTGTCGCGCAACCCCGTTACTGGCCTGCTGATCGCCAGAGACGACCGGATTCTCTTCGAGCACTATCAGTACGGGCGGACCGATCACGATCGGCTGATTTCGCAGTCGATGGTCAAGTCGATTACCGGTATCTTGATCGGCATTGCCATTTCCGAGGGCGCCATCAAATCGGTCGACGACACGCCGGAGACCTACGTACCGGGATTCAGGGGCACCGAATACGGCAGGACGCCGATCCGCGACCTGCTCCACATGTCATCGGGCGTTGAGTTTGGCGAAGAGAGAGACGGCGGGCGCGACCTCAATCGCCTGTGGAGCGACATGATCGCGGGCTCATGGATCTCCAACAAAGGCACGATCAACAGCATCGCGCAATTCAACCGGCGGATCGCGCCGGCGGGGACGAGGTACTATTACGCCAGCATCGAACCCGATGTGCTGGGCGTGGTGCTTCACCACACGACCAACAGGTCGGCATCCGATTATCTGCAGGAAAAGGTGTGGGAGCCGATCGGCGCCGAAGCCGACGCGACATGGCTGGTCGACGCGGAAGGGTTCGAAGTGGCGCATTTCGGATTCAATGCCGCGCTGCGCGACTATGCGCGGTTAGGGCGCCTGCTCGCGCATGACGGCGCGTGGGAAGGCAGGCAGATCATTCCGGAGCAATGGATGATCGAGGCAACGACGGTGCGGCCGTCCGACGCCTACTTGCTGCCCGGGAGAGCGACACCGAAACTCGGGTATGGCTATCTGTTGTGGTTGCTTCCCGGGACGAGGCGCCAGTTCGCGCTTGTTGGATACAAGGGACAACGCATTTGCATCGATCCGGCTTCGAAGCTTGTCATGGTCCAGACTGCCCTCGAGGACCATGACGAGGTCTGGCATTTGTGGGCGGCCCTGGTCGACCAGTTCGGCTAGCGATGATCCGGGCAAACCGGGCCCGCTTGCACCCAAACAAGCTCCAGATGGCTCGCGAACAGCGCGACATTTTTGCAAAAATTATCGGAAAATTGCGCGGCCTCCTTCAACCTGGATCGAAGAAGTTTGCGCCAAACTGGACCAATCGAAGAGTACAGGTTCGGCAGCGCGGCAATTGCATCGCGACCAATTGTCCCGCCTGCGCCTTGATCCCGATGCGGAGGGCGTCCGATGTATTTTGTGACCGTGGTGCTAATGATCTCGTCCGGCCTGTTCTACGCCGCCGGCCAACATGAGATCGGCAGCTTCGGCGCCGATGTGTGCCGATACGGCAGCACGTTCTGCGAAAATCCGGTCTACGTTTTGGCCGGCGCCGGTCTTGCGGCGGTATGGGGCAAATTCGTCAGCATCCGCTGAGGCGGTCGCGCGGAGTACGATGTAATCCCCCCAGTACTTGATCCCAGGATGTGATCGACCCTAGGGCGTGACAGGGTTTGCCGGCTGGACCGGCTTCGGCCCGGGCGGAACCGGTTCGAGCGCCGGCTTGGGCGCGGTCGTTGTCACCGTCGCGCCGGCGGCACGGGCCGCCTCCCCGGTGGTCCGGTAATTGGCGACCTCGGCGGTGCGGACCTGAGGCCTGCTCCACGGGCCGTGATCGACGATCAGCATGGACAGCACACCGAACAGCGCGACCGCCATCGCGACCACGACGGGGCTGCGCAGACTCCACTTCGAGTGATTTTCATTCTTCGAGCGATTTTCCTGCATCGGACGTGCCTGGCTTGTTTCCGGTTAGGAAAATAAATCACCGGCGGCAGCGAAGGTTCCTGCCGAAAGGCACAGTTCCGGCTGGGCCTTACTGGCGCTTCATCCACATCCCGATCGCGATCTTCGCAATCAGCCCGACGAGCAGGAATGCCCCGAAGCAAAGCAGCGCGGTGACCAGCGAACTCATCGCATCGTTTTCCCTGGTTCGAAGCTCGGACACCCAGCAAATCTTCGCACATCGTGTTCCCGGTTTACGGAACTGGCAAGCCCCGCACAATTCCCGAATGCAGGACGCCCTCGCAAACTTCGCGCGCAGGAACAATTCCTTATCCCGCCTGTTGCCCATTCTACAACCAGGGAGATGCAACAATGGCTATGGAAGCAAGAGAAACAGGTTCCCTCATCGGCAGCGACAAGGTGGAAGGCACCGCCGTCTATGGCGCCAACGATGCCAAGATCGGATCGATCGAGCGCGTCATGATCGACAAGATGAGCGGCCGGGTGTCCTACGCCGTCCTGAGCTTCGGCGGCTTTCTCGGCATCGGCGACGACCATTATCCGCTGCCGTGGCAATCGCTGAAATACGACACCAGGCTCGGCGGCTACCGCACCGGCATTACCGAGACGCAACTCAAGGGCGCGCCGAAATACGGCAACGACAATGCCTGGAACTGGAACGATCCGGCGCGCGCCCGCGCCGTCAACGACTACTATGGCGTTGCGATACCGTGAAGGTTCGCTACGCAGTTGTCATCGAAAAACGGAAGGCCCGCCTGGCGGCGGGTCTTTTTTCTGTGCGGCACCCGCGCAGAGACGGCGCGCTCAAGCCGATCTTGATCCGCCTCGACGGCCGTCTTGCTCACTGCGCCGCCGCGGAAAGGGCGACGAGAGAGAGCAACAGCGCGGGCGGCACGATTACGAGGCCTAGCCTGAGAAATCGCATCGCGCTGACAATCTCCCCTTCGCGCCGCAGCGCGATCAGCCACAAAATGGTGGCAAGCGAGCCTGTCACCGACAGGTTAGGCCCGAGATCGACACCGATCAGGATCGCGCCGGTGACATGCGCGGGAACCTGCGCGGCTTGACTGGTTGTCGCCGCGATCAAACCCGTCGGAAGATTGTTTGCAAGGTTCGATACCAGGGCGACGACGATGCCCGCGATCCAGGAAGTCGCCAGTGGCGAGGCCGCCGTGGCCTCCTTCAGAACCCGCGCTAGTGCCGGCAGCACCCCGGTGCGGTTCAGTCCTTCGACCAGGACGAACAGCCCTGCCACCAGCGGCAGCACTGACCACGAAATGTCCCTGATGACCGGCAGTGGCGACCGCCGTCCGATCAGCAGAATAACCGTCGTGACGACCGCACCGGCGATGAAGGTCGGCAGCCCGAGGTCCCGGCCCAACGCCGAAGCCGCGAGCAGCACGATCGCCGTCATCGCGATTCCGAATGCCGCGAGCCCTCCACCTGTAGTCAGCGGGGAAATGTCGCCGACCTCGGCGACCTCCGAATTCAGCGCGCGGCGTTGCGTCCACCGCAGCGCCAGATAGGTCGCCACGATCGATACGAGCGAAGGCAGCGCGAAGATGCGCAGCCAGTCAGACAATGGCGGCATCAGTTTGCCGAATACGACGAGGTTGGCCGGATTGGAGATCGGCAGCACGAAACTCGCCGCGTTGGCGATGAAGGCGCAGATGAACAAATATGGTAACGGCTCGACCTTCGCGGCGCGGGTCGCCGCATAGACAGCCGGCGTGAGAACCACAGCCGTGGCGTCGTTCGACAGAAGAACAGTGACAATGGTCCCCACGACGTAGACGATCAGAAACAACCGCTTTGCCGAGCCTCTCGAATGCCGTACCGCCCAGGCGGCGAGCCAGTCGAACAGACCTTCCTTGCGCGCCACTTCGGACAGCAGCATCATGCCGACAAGAAAGAAATAGACATCTGTGCCTTTACCGGCAGCGGCAAGGGCTTCCTGCCAAGGCAGCAGATTGAATACCACCAGCAATGCTGCGCCCGTTATGGCCCAGATGAACTCCGGCAAATTCCAGGGACGTGCGATCACACCCAGGGTCGCGAGGGCTGCAATCCCCCAGGTGGCGGCGTTGGTCTCAGGCACCATTGCGCACCCACAAAGGCGGCTGCCATCCGGCAATCTCTGGAATGCTTGCGCAGCGCGCAGGCGGTTTCACCGCGCCTCCTCCAGCATGCCTAATCATCGAACCGCACGACGCCACGAAGATTTTTTCCAGCCTCAAGATCGGCATAGCCCCGGTTTATTTCATCCAGGCGATAGGTACGCGTGATCAACTCGCGCAGCTTCAATGTGCCCTTGCGATAGAGCCCAAGCAGCTCCGGGATCTGCAGGCGCGGGCTGGCGAAGCCGTAGACCGCGCCCATAATGGCCTTTTGGGTGACGAACAATTCGAGCGGAGGAATCTTGATTTCGGTCACGGTGTCAGGCGTCAACGCGGTGACCACGACGTTGCCACCCTTGGCGGTGGCGCGGAACGCCGGCAGCAATGTCGAGGGCGGGTCGATGCAGACAAAGGCGTGGTTGACGCCGATGCCGCCGGTCAACTCCAGCACCGCACGGGTCAGCGCTTCGCCTTGTGCGTTGACGCCATCCGTCGCGCCGAACTCCCGCGCCCAGTCGAGTTTCGCCGGCACGATGTCGGCGGCGATGATCGTGGCGGCGCCGCACAGACGCGCACCCTGCACGACGTTCATTCCATCGCCGCCGCAACCCACCACCAGCACACTTTCGCCCGGCTGCACCCGCGCCCGCTGGCGCGCCGCCCCGATGCCGGCCGGCACGCCGCAGGCAACGAGGCTCGCCAGATCGAACGGAATGTCCTTGTCGATAACGACGACGGAAGCTTGATCGACGACGGCGCGTTCCGCAAAGGCGCCGATCATGCAGAAGGCGCCGATGGCAATGCCGTCGCGGTCGCGCCGGCGGTAGGTCCCGTCGAGTTGCGGCCCCTGCGTAATGCGCGCGCCCTCGGCGCACAGATGATGCAGGCCTTGCCGGCACCAGTGGCACTTTCCGCAGGCCGGGATGAAGGTGAGAATGACGTGGTCGCCGGGCTTGACGCCGCCGACCGCGCCGCCGACTTGTTCGACCACGCCCGCGGCCTCATGGCCCAGCACCATCGGCCGCATCGCGACCCGCCGCTCGCCCCGCATGACGTGATAGTCGGTGCGGCACAGGCCGACCGCGGCAATGCGCACCAGCACTTCGGTGGCTTCAGGCGGATCCAGCGTGATGCGCTCGATCGAGACGGGGGCGCCTACTTCACGAAAAACAGCCGCGCGTGATTCCATTCTTCATGATGCACCGGCGAGGCTGGCGCGGGCAAGATCAGGGGTGGCGACGAAACCGAAATGCCCCGGATAAGTTGTCACCTGGCTACCGGGGCCGTCCTTGCGCGACCGCTTCACTCACCCGGTTCGATCGCGTTGGTTGGCGTCGGCCGGTCGGTGATCTGCTGGCCGAACAGGCTGCCGATCAGTTCGACCGCGGTGCGCGCGGTGCGGCCGCGCTCGTCGAGGAACGGGTTGAGTTCGACGATATCGGCCGATCGCACCAGCCCGGAATCATGCAGCATCTCCATCACCAGATGCGCCTCGCGATAGGTCGCCCCTCCCGGCACCGTGGTGCCGACGCCGGGCGCCAGGCTGGGGTCGAGGAAGTCGACGTCGAAGCTGACATGCAGCACGCCGTCTCTCGCTTTGACCTTGTCGATGACGCGGCGGATCAGAATGCCTACTCCGAACTCGTCGATCTGGCGCATGTCGGCGACGCTGATGCGGCGATCGCGCAGCAGGTCTCTTTCCAGTCTGTCGATCGAGCGCACGCCGAACAGTTCGAGCTGGCCGGGCTCGATCGATGCACGCGGCTCTTCGCCGAGAAGGCCATCGAGCCCGGCCTCGCCGCACAGGAACGCCGCCGACATTCCGTGCATGTTGCCGGACAGCGTGGTCGCGGGAGTGTTGTAGTCCGCATGTGCATCGAGCCACACTACGAACAACTCGCGGCCCGCTTCTCGCCAGTGGCGGGCGAGGCCGTTCACCGAACCCATCGACAGCGTGTGGTCGCCGCCGAGAAAGATCGGGATGACGCCGGAACGTGCCAGCTTGTAGGCGCGCGCGCTCAATGCCCGCGACCAGCGCTGGATCTCCCGGTAGTGCCGGGCGTTGTCCGGCGGTACGTCGGCGAGCTCGGCGACATCATTGATCGAGAGATCGCCGTGGTCTTCCACCGCAAAGCCCAGCCCGTCGAGCACGGTCAGAAGACCCGCCGTTCTCAGCGCCGCGGGGCCCATCAGGGTTCCCCGATGCGACGCGCCGATATCGATGGGAGCGCCGAGTACCGCAATTTTCTTCATTAGATCTGGCTTCAAATCTACCGTCACGACGAATCCTCTCGCAGGACAAAGTATCTGCGAGAAGCGCCGCTGGCGAGCCTGATTGTCGGCTTCCTGCTCGGCGTCGCAGTTGCGCGGCGGCGCCAGGGCGTTTTAACGAAGCCCGCGTTCGTATCGATTGGCTTGTGCCGCTGTCATGACCGGTGCAGGCGTCTGCTTTGGCGTCACGGGAGCGGGAGTCGCCGAAACCACTGACTTGCCGTCGATTGGGTGCTGGCGCAGCACCAGCACGTCGATCCCCTGCGGGGTGATCTTCATCGCGTAATCGTAGCCGTCGAGAATACGCGCGGCGACGCGCTGCAACGTTCCGTTAAAAGTTCCGGTCTTGCGCGTCTCAAGCGCGTCGTCGGTACGGTAACGCAGATTGAATTTCGTGCGCAGCTCGTCGAACACCTCTCGGAGCGTCGCGTCGCGGGCCTCGACATGGACCGCATCCGGTTGCCCGTCCACTTGCACTTGCGAATACGCTGCGCTGCCGCCGCCCGCGACCAGCGCGCCCGCGGTCAACGCAGCCGCAACAAGCCGGCGCAGACGCGTCCGCGCTCGTGACGGTGGGGCGCTGCCGCCTCTGCGGTCACGCAAGAACCCGCTGGCATGGCCAGCGGGTTCGCGATCGTCGTTTGGCTGTGCGCCGCATGGCGTTCAGTGATGATCGTGGTCGTGATCGTCGTGGGCGAGATCCGCTACCCGGTCGATGATCGCGCGGGCGCGGCGCACGAGATGTTCTTCCTGGCGCTCATTGACCGGCTGATTGCCGAAGGCAGCCGCGTCCAGCACCGACCTGATCTCGGTGGCCAACGCGTCGCGCTGGCTCGTAATGTCGGCGATGGTGGCAAGGAACTTGCCGTAACCTGCATCGCCGCCGAGGATCGACCGGTTGGTAAAACGCAGGCTGTCGAGCCCCACCGAACCGAGCGGCGCGTTGAGCTGCTTGTAGACCTGGGCGAGTTCGACGAAGTTTTCTTCGCTCCGCCGCAGCGCATTTCGGCAACACGTGATCGTCGAGGAACTCGATGAGGACCCGGCCGTCATGAGCGTAGTCATCCTTCAGGCCGGCCAGCGCGATCATGGTCGGACGAAGGTCGGTGTGGTCCGAAAACACCTCGTCGTTGCGGCCTCGCGCGATATCACGCCCGGCCCGACCATCCCGAACCAGGTGCGCGTGATGTCCTTCTGCACGTCGCCGTGGTTCCAGGCGAAGCCGGGAGTTTCGCTCACGCAGGCGGGAGCGTGCGTGCAATCTTGCCTTGTCCGGTCGCGGGACCTGACGTGGTCGTTGAAGTAGTCCGGATTGCCGAACATCGTGAAGCTCGGCGAGCGCGCCGGGCTCGACGTGATCATGTGCAAGAGCGTCATTTCCGCCCGGTCGGCCAGGAAGCGCGTTGAGTTTTTCAACGCGGCCAGTGATCGGGTTGGTCACCTGCAGCGCATCGACGTCGCGCTCCATGGTGCGTGTCAGCGGGTCTTGCGGCCCCGGATTGCCGTGAATGTAGAAGGTAGGCGCGTCGTCGAAGTGGATGTCGAACGGCGTCGTGTTGTTGCGCTGGGTGAGCAGCAGCCGGTCGAGGAAGGTGTTGATCTCGCCGATCTGGGCATAGGTGCAGGGCACGTGAATGCCGTCGCAATTGGCCGGGGCCGCCGCGCCGCCGACGAAGTGATCGTTTTCGTCCGCGGTCACGATGAACAGAGTGTTGTCCTTGTTGATGCCGTCGGCGGCAAGACGGGCGAAGAACTTGCCGAAGGCAACGTCATAGGCCTTGAGCTGGGCGTCGTATTCCGCCTCGCCCGCGCCGAAGGCGTGGCTCGGACCGGGAAGGTTGGTGGCGGGATCGAGCGGAACCGGATTGCGGTCATGCGCATCCGCCAAGTACACATAAACGACGGGAATACCCGCCTCGGGCATGGTCGCGGCATAGCCGAGCGACTGCTTGGCCAACGGGCTGAAGATGTTGGGGAACCCAGGCCGGCCGTAGGCGTCGGCGATGACGCCGCCGTCGGTATCCTTCACGGCGCCGCTGCCGTTGCAGCCGGCGGGCGCCGCCGCGCAAATCACGGGAGCCACGTTCACGTTGCCAAACAGGGCATTGAAGCCGGTATAGCCACCCGGCTCGTCCGGCAGGGCATCGGCGCGGGCGTGGCTGTTGTTGCAGAGCGGGCTGCCCTGCGCGCAATGTACCGCGATGCCGAGATAGTCGGTGTTAGGCGCCTGGCGCGCCGGCGCGTTCGCAGGCGTACGCGGCAAGGCCAGGGCCGCCGAGACCGATACATCCTCCGGCGAGCCGGTGCCAAATACCGTGCGCACATCGGCCGGCAGGCTCTCGAATTCCATATTGGCGATGGAGAAGGCGCCGACGTCGCAGCCGGCGCGGGTGAACGGCGCCCACGGCGCCGGGAAGGTCTTGCCGTTCTCGTTGATCAGTTGCGGCTTGCCGTCGCCGCCGAGCGCGGTCCAGTACAGGAACGAGCTGGAGAAGCCGACGGAGCCGTCATTGCGGAAAAAGCCGTAGCTGTTCGACACCGGCACGCCCATGCGGTCGCCGTAGGCGCCGGTCAGCACGGTCAGGATGTCGGTCGCGGTGTGCGAGATCAGTGGCGTGTGATGATTGCCGCTTACCGTACCGTTATTCTGCATGAAATTGAGCAGGTTGGGCATCTGTTCGAGGTCCGACGGCACATTGGGATTGTCCCGCCGCAGATGCACATTGTCGAATTGGATGTGTACGACATGCTTGATCCTGTTGTCGGCGGAATTTAACCCGCAAGCCGCTTGCGCAGTCGCGGATCCTCCGACCAATAGCGCGGCGCCGAGCAGCAACGGGGTTGCAGCGCCCAAAATGCGTTTCTGACGCATGGCCATCTCCTCAATATGTCGAATGTCGAATTGTTGCGAGGACGGTAGTGCACGGGCAAGCTAGTGCACCACTCATGACATGCGGTTGACACGCAATTGACAAAGGCGCGAACGCTGAATGACGTCCACAGCCGAGTTTGCATCGGCGTGTACTGAGAAAATCGCGACCGTTTAAAACAGCTTCGGACCGCGGCGGTCGAGCTTGGCTTCCCAGGTCAACAGCGTCGCCGCCGCGATCATCAGGACGATCCCGGCGACGCTGACGGCGGCCTGCATGGCGATGCTATCGGAAATCCGGGTCAGCATGACAAAACCCATGAACGACAGCAGGACGCTGAAGCAATAAATCGCCAGCGAGTTTTCGCCACAGCGGATCATCGCCGTCATCCAGGGCTTCATCAACCCGTGCCAGTCCGGCGGCGTCAGCCGCGAGACCACCATGGCCAGCGCCAGAAAATGCAGCAGACGCACCGGCGCGAGGTGGCTCTTGTAGATCGGGTAGATCAGCTTTGACACAGGATCGGGGACGATCCCCTCGAGCGCCTCGATCTGCCAACTCAAGGTAATGACGAGGCTGAACGCGAGATAGAGCACTGCCAGCAGCAGCACGGCGCGTGACTGCACGATGGCCTTGAGCTGACCCGCGCCCTCATCCGCATACCAGGCGCCGAACACGAACAGGATCTGCCAGGCCATCGGATTGAAGTACAACTCGCCGGTCGGCCACGCCGGCAAGTGCCAGCTGAACATCTGCACCATGAGATAGAGCAGAAGCGATGTGGCCAGCGCCGCCGACCTGCTGCGGATCATCAGCCACAGCAGGGCCGGAAACGCCAGGTGCAGCAGCACGAAGGTGGGCAATATGTCGGTGTTGACGGGCGTGTATTGCAGGATCACGGCGTGGATCATGGCCACACCGGGATTTCCGAAAAAGAACCTCGTGTTGGTCTCGTCGAGATAGCGGCTGCCGCCGCCGGCGACCCAGATCAGAACGACATAGACCACCACCAGCAGCAGGAAGGCGGCGTAGATTTCCCAGCTGCGCCGCAGGGCGCGCGCCACGATCGTCGGCCAGCCCTGCTCGCGCAGCGCACCGCCATAGGCCAGCATGCAGGTATAGCCGGACACGAACACAAACACTTCGGTGGTGTCGCTGAAGCCATAATTGCGAAGCGTTAGCCAGGCGAGCCCGTTGTCGGGGATGTGGTCGATGAAGATGAACCACAGCGCCAGCCCGCGGCACGCATCCAGCCGCAGGTCACGTCGATCGCTATCGATATGAACGGCGGGAGCCCTGGCAGCCCCCGGCAAATGATCAGTCACGGCCTCAAGCAGCCTCGTCTCATGCCCGGTGTGGCCGTCATGTTACAAATCTCGGCAGCGATTGTCTGTATCGATGCCGATCCCGGGCCGGAACCAATCAGCCGCACCCCGGATTGTTGCGGCGACTGATTTTTCGAAAGGACCGCCATGAAACCGCTGATCTTTGTCCGTCATTCTGGTCATAGCGTTCGCTCCCGCCGCCGCCGCCGGGGCGAGGGGATGCATTAAAGGCGCCATCATAGGGAGGATCGCCGGGCATATGGCCGGGCACGGCAAGGTCGGCGCCGTTGCCGGATGCATCATCGGCCGTCACGAGGCCAACAAGCAGGACGCGGAGAAGGCCGATC
Source organism: uncultured Alphaproteobacteria bacterium (assembly GCA_963825105.1). GTDB lineage: Bacteria > Pseudomonadota > Alphaproteobacteria > Rhizobiales > Xanthobacteraceae > Bradyrhizobium. The sequence continues at coordinate 50 of CAWGSB010000009.1, read as the reverse complement.
AGAAGACCTCGCCTTCCTCGCCCCGTGACAATCGCATCTGGGTCGTCCGG